>NZ_CP034683.1:2587500-3787500 GCF_003990335.1 Rheinheimera mangrovi
TCTATGCCACCTGACTCAATCGAAAGCTGGCGTGCCATCACAGCCAATGCCACGGATCCCCAGCTATCAGCATGATGGTATTTTACAACCACATCGGGAACAGTGTTGTCATCCGTTACTATACGGGCGCCACCACCATTAGGAGTGACTGTAGTTTCTGGGTTTTCCAGTGCGACTTGCCAACCACCATAGGTATAACGGATCTGAGCCTGGCGATTAAATATGGCACCATCCGTACTGCCCACAAAATCAAGACTATCAGGTAAAGAGGCTACATCCATAAAGGTGGACCAGGTTTGCCCCATCAGCCAATTGTCATAGGTTAAAAACGCATGGCGAATTTCTGGGCTATAACCATTGGTGATACGTTCATCACCATTAGGTGTCGCCATCATGTCAAATTCAATTGTGCCGTTTATTTTCTTTCCATTATCAAGCGTAGTCGCTGTTTTAAAGAAAAAGCGGGATTGTCTGGCATGAGCGTCAAAAGTCGCAGACTCACCTTCACCACCAACAGGGGTAAGGCTGGGTACATAAAAATCACGACCGATACCTGTAGGGATCTGACCATCTGAGGTATCAGTCCACATCGTATCTAATTTAATATAACCGCCGTAGGTCAATTCAGTATCACCAAAGGTGACTGCAGCCTGCGCCTGGGTGCAGATCCCGGCAAAGGTTAAAGCCACTAAGCTGGCAAGAGGTTTTTTCGTCAGCATTGTTTTCTCCTGGTCCAAGTCAAAATGTTGTTATTGTCTGTACCACAACTCAACTTTGGTTTGCTTTTGGCAAAGCGACAATTAGCCTTTAGTCGCAGATTGTTTTTTATTCAGCCACACCAAAGACGACAGCATCTGAATTGGCTAGACTAAGGTCTAATGTTGCTGACACCTTAAAAAAGGTAGAACGAACATAGCCATAACAGGTGGTGGTCGCTATTGGACTAAGCCATCGAGCCTACAAGACAGGGGAATATTAAACATGAGTCATGCCCAGCTTTATCCGGTACCAGAGCACACCAAAGCCAACACTTTGGTGACCAACGAGCAGTATCTGGCGATGTATGAAGAGTCAGTGAAACAACCTGAACAATTTTGGGCAACGCATGGCAAGCGCATTAGCTGGTTTACACCTTTTACAAAAGTGAAGGACACCAGTTTCGATTTGGGTAATGTGCATGTGAATTGGTTTAGTGATGGCAGTTTAAATGCCAGCTATAACTGCCTGGATCGCCACTTACCAGCCAAAGCCAACCATGTAGCTTATTATTGGGAGGGTGATGAGCCTGGCGTACAAAAGGCGGTCACGTACCAGGAGCTCTACGACGAAGTTTGCCAACTGGCCAATGCCATGCGCACTTTAGGTGTAAGCAAAGGCGATCGTGTGACTATCTACTTACCTATGATCCCAGCAGCTGTGGTATCGCTGTTAGCGTGCGCTCGTATAGGCGCTATTCATTCAGTCGTCTTTGCTGGCTTTTCACCAGACGCTTTAGGTAGCCGTATTCAGGATTGCGATTCAAAACTGGTGATCACCTCCGACCAAGCTGCACGTGGTAGTCGCCTCACTTATTTAAAAGACAATACCGATCAAGCCTTAGCACACTTAGGTGATGCGAATCCGGCCAAGCATGTCATTGTGGTTAAACATGTGGGGGAAAACATCGATTTCCATCAGGGCCGCGATCTGTGGTATCACGAAGTTCTGGCGAAAGAGCCAAAACATTGTGAGCCTGAAGTGATGAATGCTGAGGATCCATTGTTTATCCTTTATACCTCAGGCTCCACTGGCAAACCTAAAGGTGTGTTACATACCACAGGCGGCTACATGGTGTGGGCGTCCATGACTCATCAATATGTATTTGACTACAAAGACGGAGACATATACTGGTGTGCCGCGGACATCGGCTGGGTCACAGGCCATACCTATATAGTATATGGTCCGTTAGCGAACGGCGCGACCAGCATTTTATTTGAAGGTGTCCCTACTTATCCGAGCGTTAAGCGTATTGCTCAGGTGGTCGACAAGTACAAAGTGAACATTTTGTATACAGCGCCAACCGCTATCCGCGCTTTAATGGCACATGGCACTGTGGCTGTCGATGGAGCCGATTTATCCTCGCTGACTATTTTGGGCAGTGTAGGCGAACCTATTAACCCTGAAGCCTGGAACTGGTATCACCAGAGTTATGGCAAAAGTAACTGCCCTATTGTCGATACCTGGTGGCAAACAGAAACAGGCGGTATTTTAATTACGCCATTGCCAGGTGCAACAGCCTTAAAACCAGGTTCTGCCACACGACCATTTTTTGGCGTAAAACCCGCTATTGTTACGAACGAAGGTGAGCTGATCGATGGCGTAGCTGAAGGTAACTTAGTGATCCTCGATAGCTGGCCTGGGCAAATGCGTTCTGTGTTTGGTGATCATGAACGGTTTGAACAAACCTATTTCAGCACCTACAAAGGCATGTACTTTACCGGTGACGGCGCAAAACGCGATGAAGACGGTTACTATTGGCTAACAGGCCGTGTCGATGACGTGCTGAATATTTCTGGCCACCGTTTAGGCACTGCCGAAATTGAAAGCTGTCTGGTGGCACATGATGCGATTGCCGAAGCCGCAGTGGTAGGTTATCCACACGACATTAAAGGTCAGGGCATTTATGTCTTTATTGCTCCTCGTGTGGGTGTAGAACCAAGTGATGAGCTGACAAAAGCAGTGCGTGATTGGGTACGTCGTGAGATCTCCCCTATTGCTGCACCGGATATTATCCAGTGGACACCCAGCTTACCAAAAACCCGTTCAGGCAAAATTATGCGCCGGATTCTGCGAAAAATTGCGGCCAATGAATACGATCAGTTAGGCGATATTTCTACTTTGGCGGATCCTTCCGTTGTAGAGAACTTGATCCAAAACAGATTAAACCGCTAATCTGTTGACAATAAGTTGCTAATGTTTAATTAATAGCAACAACACTTTAGCTGAACCCGGCCTCCGCTTTATAGCAGAGGCCGGGTTAGGAGTTTATATGGCAAAGTTAATTGTCGCAGATGACCACCCATTATTTCGAAACGCGCTGATCCATGCGATCAGTAATACCTTTGTCACCAAAGCCACTATAGAAACCGACAGCTTTGAGGCAACCTGTGAAGCTTTGCTGGAACATCCTGATGCAGACTTGTTGCTGCTGGATTTGCATATGCCCGGCAACTGCGGTTTTTTGGGGCTGATTCAACTGCGCAAGCAGTACCCGACCCTGCCTATAGTGGTGATATCAGCCAGTGACGACGTCGACGTGATTAAACGCGTCATGGCGTTTGGCGCTTCAGCCTTTATTCCAAAATCGTCGCATCCGGCAGAAATTGGTAAAGCCTTAAGTGCAGTGATAGATGGTGAGCTTTGGGTGCCGCCTGCGATCCGCAGCCAGGTGATAAATCAACAGCAGCACCAACCCGATTTAGATCTCGCCAGTAAAGTCGCTGAACTGACACCGCAGCAATACAAAGTCTTGTTTTATTTGACTGAGGGTTGGTTAAACAAACAAATTGCTTATGACTTACATATTTCCGAAGCAACGGTAAAGGCTCATATCACTGCTATTTTCCGCAAATTGGGAGTCACCAATAGGACACAGGTTGTGATTCAAGCCCAGCGCTTGCAGCTGGAAGCTCCGGCAGACAAAACGCTGGTCGCCAACTAATCAGAACAACAGGCCTGATTACTCAGGCTTGTCAGATTTTTGGGGCTGTTGAAACTCATCGATAAAGATTTGCCAGAACACTAAAAATAGCGCGGCAACCATAGGCCCTAATACAAAACCATTAATGCCCATCAAGGTAATGCCACCTAAAGTAGAAAACAGCACCAGATAATCCGGTAACTTGGTATCACGGCCCACCAATAACGGCCGCAATATATTGTCTGCTAAACCAATCACCAGAGCACCATAAGCCACAAGAATAGTCGCAATCACCCAATCGCCTGTCGCATACCAATACAAGGACACAGGTAGCCAAACCAATGCAGCGCCTACAGCAGGTAATAAGGACAAAAATGCCATCACCACGCCCCATAAAATAGGCGCAGGTAAACCCAGTAACCAGAAAATAAAGCCGCCCAAAGCCCCTTGTACTACCGCAACTACCAAATTACCTTTAATGGTCGCCCGGGTAACTTCAGCAAATTTGGCAAAAAGTATCCGTTCACGCTGATCGCCCAGAGGCAAAGCCTTGATCATTAACTCGACTAAACGAGGGCCTTCACGTAATAAGAAAAAGGTTAGGTAGAGCATCAGACATAAGCTGAGAATAAAGCCAAAGGTATTTTGTCCAATCGACAACGCTTCTTTGGCCAATAAACGACTGGCCTCAACAGCACCAGACGACAATTTTTCACGTAATCCATCCGTTTGAATACCGAAGCGACTTAAAAACTCAGTCACCACAGGAAAGGCTTGTCGTATGGCTTCGATGAAACCATCCGGATTAATTTCACCTTTTTCTATTTTGTCGTAAAAAGCTATACCTTCCTGAATAAAAGCCGCGCCAATGGCCAACACGGGTAATATCACTATCAGCACACAGAGCAATAAAGTTAACAAAGCAGCTCTGTTGGGTTTATTGCCAATACGGCGCTTAATTGTGGTATGAACCGGATAAAAAATGACGGTGATGGCACAAGCCCAGAAAATACAGCCCCAAAAAGGTTCCAGTACAAAACCAAAAGCCAGGGTGACAATAATCAACATGGCTAAAAAAACACGCTCTTCCAACTTGGCCAGCATTCAGCTCTCCTTTGCTCAGAATTTTAATCGTTGAGGCATTTAACCACAGCGAAGGCGAAGCGCCTAGAATATGCGTTACGAACGCTGATTTTTTAAATGGTTAATACCTGCCCGAAGTGCCGCAGGTTTAATTGGCTTAGCTAAAAACAGTAAACCAGCCGCTTTAGCTCTCTGGGCTAAATCAGGTTCTGGAGCTGCCGACACTAAAATACCTGGCACATTGCCCCAATACTGTTGCAATTGCTGATACAGCTCTAAACCATTGAGCCCTTGCCCCAACTGATAATCCAGAATGAGTAAATCAGGCTTGCTCATAGTCTCAGCATGCTGCAGCAACTGTTCAGCGTACACATAACTGTTCACCTCCCCTAGTTGCCACTGCTGCAATAACACCCGAAGCGCAGCAAGATTGGAGCTGTCATCATCCACACAAAGCACCTGCCATTGCGGCAACGCAGTACTCTGATTCTCCAGCATCGCTTTTTGCTCATCCACAGATCGCTCAGCTGCAAGAGGCAAATACAAACTAAACACAGTGCCTTTGCCAACCACAGAACGGACCTCAAGCTGATGTCCCAGCAAACGAGCCATACGCTGCACGACGGCCAAACCTAGACCAACCCCTTGCTGACCGCGGGCTGTGCTGTCAACCCGATAAAAATCGTCAAAAATACGTTTAAGCTCATGCTCTGCCACGCCGGGTCCGGTATCCCAAACCTGCATCAACAACCGATCGCTTCTCTTACGACAGGACACAAGCACCTGACCGGCAGGCGTGTATTTAATCGCATTACTTAAAATATTCTGCAGAATACGCCGCAGATAAGTGCCGTCCGTTTGCACTTGCCAGTCGCCGAAGTGAGTGCGAAGTCTGAGCTGTTTTTGCTCTGCCAACAATCTGAACTCATCAGTTAACGGCTGTAAAATAGCAGTGACCGATAGTGCCTGAGTTTTCGGCTGCAACCGGCCGTCATCCAGACGGGCAATATCCAACAAAGTAGCAATCAGCTCTTCAGTGGCTTTGAGGGAATTATCTAACTGATGAATAATCCTTTGCTGATCCGTCCCTGCATCCGCTCCCTGTAAAGCGGCAGTGAAAAGCCGGGCTGCATTAAGTGGTTGCAAAATATCGTGACTGGCAAGTGCCAAAAAGCGTGTCTTGGACGCGTTGGCGGCCTCTGCTTCTGCTTTTGCTTGCAGTAGTTGCAATTCAGTTGTACTGCGTCGTTCAACCTCCTCCACCAACTCCTGATTCATTTCACTTATTCTGTGAGTGCGCTCCTGCACCCGCTGTTCCAGATGTTGTTTGGCTTCCGCCAGTTGCTGCACTGCGCGCACATGTTCAGTAATATCGGTAAAACTGGTAACAAAACCTCCACCCGGAATTGGATTACCGCGCATTTCTATCACTGTGCCATCCGGCCTGACCCGCTGAAAAACATGAGAGGTGCCATTTTGCATATGGGTAATACGTTTCGCGACATGCTCTTCAGGCGCCCCTTCGCCAAAAAGACCACGTTCCGCATTAAAGCGCACAATATCAGCAACAGGACGACCAATACGGATCATACCATCAGGGTAATCAAACATTTGCAGATAGGCTTTATTCCAGGCCACCAGTTTTAAATCACGGTCTACAACACTGACGCCCTGACTTAAATGCTCAAGGGTTGAAAACAAAATTTTACGGGAAAATTGAATGGCCTGAGTGGTATCGTCAAACAAGGTGACGACATCCTCAAGCTCCAACTGCCGGCCTTCAGTTGCTGCACTGACCACAGCCAAAGCAGAGGCTGCACCTATTACACCGGCGAGCTCTCGTTCAACAAAAGCAATAAGCTCTGGTCCTGCAATACTGTCCTGTGAGTCCAAATCAGGGAAACGACGTTGAAACTCAGCCATGGCTTCATTACAGCGCTGCGCACCAATAAAACGTTCCAACAGCATAGTAATGTCTGTTCGCCGAACTCTGACACGGCGCACTGGCGCCTCTTTGGGTTCAAGTGGCAAAGTGGGTTTTACAAAGGCTGCGGCCTGCAAACGATCTTTTAAATTTACCTTGACCAACAAGGAGAACAGCAAATAACAGCTCAGATTTAATCCTAAAGACCAGATCACACCATGACTTAAGGTATCCAGCTGCAGACCAAACAGAGATGTTGGTTTTAAGGCTTCAATGCCAAACAACCCCTGCTGCAATAGGGTTTGATCCAGCACGCCTACAGCAGCCAGCTGTGGCACCATCAGGCAAAAAAACCACAACATAAAACCAACAGCCACACCAGCATAAACACCAAAAGCATTGCCATGACGCCAATACAAGCCCCCCACTACCGCAGGCGCCAGCTGAATAGCCAAAGCAAAAGCTAATAAACCTGTTTCAGCCAGTTCATAATTGCGCGCGAACAATGCGTAATAACCATAAGAGAGCAGCATCACGGCTATAATCATGGTGCGGCGCACTAATAAAATCAGACCACTATAGTCTTTAATGCGCTGACCATGGCCTGGGCGGCGCAAAATGGCCGGCATCACCACGTCATTACTGATCATGGTACTTAGCGCCAGTGTAGAAATAATAATCATAGAAGTCGCAGCAGAAAATCCGCCAATAAACACCAGCACACTTAAGGTATGCCAACCGGACTTTTCCGGAATTAACAATACAAAACTATCCGCCAGATGCTCCTGCCCCGGAAATAAGTGCATGCCAGCCAAAGCTATAGGGATCACGACCAGCGTCACTAACAACAAATAACTGCTGTACCAGCGTTTAGCATGGCGTAAATGTCGGTGATCGACGTTCTCTACAAAAGCGACATGAAACTGGCGGGGAAGCAAAAAAATAGCTGTCATCGCCAGTACCGTTTTGATGGTAAAAGAAAACCAGCTGTTGTGATCTGTACTGTATTGCAGGTGACTGGCATGTTCCGCAAACTGTATGACGCCGATAGTGTCAGGCAACAACAGCCAGTAAGTCATAAAAGCCAGACACAGCAAAGCAAATAACTTCACTACAGATTCAAAGGCAATAGCCACCATTACACCGCGGTTTTGCTCAGTCAGCTGTACTTTACGGGTTCCAAACAAAATAGCGAACACGGTCATCGCCATAGCGCTGAACCAGGCCGTGTCCTGCCACCAGGGTAATGAGTGATCAGATAAATCATGGCCAAGCAATACCTGATAGGAACTGGCAACAGCTTTTAATTGCAACGCTATGTATGGGATCACCACCACCAGGCACAATAACGCCGTGACTAAGGCAATATTCTTACGTTTGCCATAACGAGCACTGATAAAGTCAGTAATAGAGGCCACGTTTTGTTTTTTTGCCACATACAACAACTTAAACAAAAAGGGCTGAGCAAACAGAAAGACTAAAATTGGCCCAAGGTAAATCGGTATATAATCCCAGCCTTGTGTAACCGCAGTTCCTACCGCACCATAATAAGTCCAGGATGTACAATACACAGCCAAAGCCAGGCTATATAACAAGCCACCATACTTTCGTAGTAGTTGATCACCGGCATGGCGTTCACCCCAGTTGGCAATAAAAAACAGTAAACCTACATACAACAAGGCCAATAAGGCGACTATCCAGGCTGACAAAGCATGCTCCCCTCTGATTTCTGACGTTACTTTTGGCATAAAGCTGCAGAAAGTCAATGATCTGGCTTTTGGGGTTCGACTAAAGTCGGGCTATCGCTTCCCACTCCTGCTGCTAGATTAAGCATGCAAGTCAACAGAATTTCTATAACAACCACAAAAAACAACAAGAGGAAGACAACGATGGCATTTCAAAGCAATGAATTAGCCAAAGCGTATTGGCGGGAGAACATCTCGCTGATGCTCAAACTGCTGGCGGTCTGGTTTGCAGTATCTTTCGCAGCCGGAATTTTATTTGTAGACCAACTGAATATGGTGCAGTTTTTTGGCTTTAAGCTCGGATTCTGGTTCGCGCAACAAGGCTCTATCTACACCTTCGTTCTGCTGATCTTTGTTTACGTCATCAAGATGAATGCACTTGATCGTAAATACGACGTCCACGAAGATTAAGGGGTAGATAATGGACTTACAGACGTTAACTTATATCGTAGTCGGTGCAACCTTTGCGTTGTATATCGGCATTGCTATTTGGGCCCGGGCGGGTTCAACGCAAGAGTTCTATGTGGCAGGTGGCGGTGTATCGCCTTTAGCCAATGGTATGGCAACTGCCGCTGACTGGATGTCAGCCGCGTCATTTATCTCAATGGCCGGCTTAATTTCTTTTATGGGGTATGACGGTTCTGTCTACCTGATGGGTTGGACTGGTGGTTATGTGCTGCTGGCCTTATGTTTGGCTCCCTACCTGCGTAAGTTTGGTAAATTTACTGTGCCTGACTTTATCGGTGACCGTTATTACTCTCAAACAGCACGCACAGTGGCCGTTGTTTGCGCCATTTTGATTTCCTTCACTTATGTGGCAGGTCAGATGCGTGGTGTAGGTGTGGTGTTCTCCCGTTTCCTTGAAGTAGATATCACCACAGGTGTAATCATTGGTATGGCTGTGGTATTTTTCTATGCAGTACTAGGCGGTATGAAAGGTATTACCTACACCCAAGTTGCTCAGTATTGTGTGCTGATTTTCGCCTACATGGTGCCAGCAATCTTCATCTCTATCATGATCACAGGCCACGTGTTACCACAGACTGGCCTCGGTGCCACCTTACTGGATGGTTCAGGACTGCACCTGCTGGAGCGCTTGGACGGACTGTCAGCTGAGTTAGGTTTTGCCGCTTATACCGAAGGAACTAAATCCACAGCTGACATCTTTGCTATTACTGCAGCCTTAATGGTAGGTACTGCAGGTTTACCTCACGTTATTGTACGTTTCTTCACAGTACCACGGGTAAAAGATGCTCGAATCTCTGCAGGATGGGCCTTAGTATTTATCATGATTCTGTACACAACAGCTCCTGCTATCGGTGCTTTTGCCCGTTACAACATGATTGATACCATCAACGGTCCTGACGCTCAGGGAACATTAGTAACTGAAGCTCCAACCTGGATCAAAAACTGGGAAAAAACGGGTCTGATTAAACACGAAGATAAGAATGGCGATGGTCGTATGTTCTACTCAGGTGATGAGCGCAACGAAATGACGATTGACCGTGACATCATGGTGTTGGCAAACCCGGAAATAGCTCAGTTACCGGATTGGGTTATTGCATTGGTAGCCGCTGGTGGTATTGCCGCAGCGTTGTCCACAGCAGCCGGCTTGTTACTGGTGATCTCAACATCTATTTCGCACGATTTACTCAAACGAAATCTGATGCCCAGAATTACCGATAAACAGGAATTACTGGCTGCCCGATTAGCCGCAGCTGTAGCCATCATTGTAGCTGGTTACTTAGGCATTAACCCACCAGGCTTTGTGGCGGAGGTGGTGGCATTTGCCTTCGGCTTAGCCGCGGCGAGTTTCTTCCCGGCCATTATTCTTGGTATTTTCTACAAGAAAATGAACAAGGAAGGTGCTATCGCCGGTATGCTGGCAGGTGTGATATTCACTGTGGGTTATATCCTGTACTTCAAAGGTATTTTTATCACCCCCTTTGCTGAAAACAAACCTCAAAACTGGTTGTTTGGTATCTCCCCTGAGGGTATAGGTACCGTAGGTATGGTCGTAAACTTTGTAGTTGCCTATGCGGTAAGCAAATTTACCAAAGAAGTACCACAAGATGTCCAGGACATCGTAGAACAAATCCGCTATCCAAAAGGTGCAGGTGAAGCTCAGGTTCACTAACGCCACTTAGTTGTAATGAGTAAGGCGTGGTGACACGCCTTACTATTTTCTAGTCAGGAAGGTTGTATGCAAGTTCAGGAAGTTGTTACTTTTTTGCAGCAAACGCCACCCTTTGATGATCTGGCACCGCACGTCCTTGAAACCCTGAGCAGAGAATTATCTGTGTTGTATCTTGCCACTGGCGAAGCACTACAACCAGAACCCCAATTAATGCTAGTGCGTTCGGGCTTGTTTGCGCTGCATACCGAACAACAACGTCTGACTCATTTACAAAGTGGCGACTTTTATGGCTATCAGTTATTGCTGACAGGCCTGGCTGACCCAGATACCATTCGCTGTGAAGAAGATGGGCTGGTGTATTTTTTACCCCAAAACAGCTTTGATAAATTACGTCACCAGTACAAGAATTTTGATTTATTTTTCCAACGCTTATTTAGTCGCCGCTTGCATCTGTATCAAAGCAGTCAGCAGCAAAGCACTTCCACCTTAAAAGTTTCTGATTTAGTCACCAGACGAAAAGTATCGATTGAATGCTCAAACACAGTGCAGCAAGCCGCTTTGTTGATGACAGAGCAACGGGTTTCCTGTCTATTAATTGAGCAAGATGACAAACTGGTGGGCATACTGACTGACCGGGACTTACGCAGCCGTGTATTGGCGAAAAATTTATCTGCCACCACCACAGTCAAAGAAGTGATGACAAAAACACCACAAAGCATCGAAGCAGACCACTTTGCTTTTGAAGCCATACAGCAGATGAGTCAATACAATATTCACCACTTACCCGTTGAGCAGGATGGTAAAGCCATAGGTGTATTAACCACCACAGACTTAATCCGCAGCCAACAGGAACATCCGGTTTTTCTGATCAGTCACATTCACCGTCAGCATAAAGCCGAAGGCCTCAATGCCATTACTCCACAAGTACAGCAACTTGCTATACAACTGGCTGAGCAACACATTCCTTCTTATGAAGTCAGTAGCGTGCTTACCAGCATTATGGACGCTTTAGCACAGAGCTGGTTACACATAGCAGAACAACAATTGGGCCCTGCCCCTTGTGTCTACAGTTGGTTGGTGTTTGGCTCTCAAGCCAGACGAGATATGTTACCCAGTGCCGATCAGGACAATGCTCTGTTGCTGGAAAAAGAGCCTGTTGGAGCAGTCGCCGATTATTTTTCCGCGCTTTCAGATATTGTTTGCAACGGTTTAGCCTCCTCCGGTCAGGCGCTCTGTGACGGCCATATCATGGCCTCCAACCCAGAGTTACGATTAAGTCTCAAAGGCTGGTCGGGTCGTTTTGCCAAATGGCTGAATACGCCAGACCCAAAAGCCCTATTAAGTAGCAGTATCTTTTTTGATATGCGCCTTGTTCATGGCAGTAAAGGTTTATTTAATGTGCTGCATGAAGATGTGCTGGCACGCTGTAAAAATAACGAATTGTTTTTGTATCATCTGGCTAAAAATGCCACTGAACGCCAACCGCCCCTCGGTTTTTTTAAACACTTTTTATTGGAACAGGATGGTCGTCAGCGTAAAGGACTGGATCTGAAAAAACGCGGTATTAGCCTTATTACAGATTTAGTGCGGGTTTACGCTTTGTCCGCTGGTATCCAGGCTGTGAACACCAGAGAACGTCTGAAGCTGTTATTGCAACACGCAGTGCTTACACAGCGCCAGCAGCAAAACTTACAGGGTGCGTTTGATGTGTTGGCCAATTTACGCTGGCAATTACAGTCACAGGATCTGAAACGTGGTCGGCATTTATCCAATTTACTGGATCCGTCCCAACTGAGCTTATTACAGCGCCATCAGTTAAAAGACGCTTTTGCTGTGATCAGCGACGAGCAGCAAGTGCTCAGACAACGTTTTTGCCGGGAACTCTAAATGTGGAACTGGCTGAGAAAACCAGTGGCAGTGCATCAACGGGTACTGGACTTCGAGAACGAGCACAGCCTGGACAAACAAAGCCTGGCCAGTACAGCCCATTATGTGGTACTTGATTTTGAAACCACTGGGCTGGATGCAAAAAAACACCATATCGTCAGTGCGGGCTGGGTCAAAATTTCCGCTGGCAGAATTCATTTAAACTCAGCTCAGTACCGACTGGTGAAAAGCCCGGCCTCAGTTGGCCAAAGTGCCGTGATCCATGGTCTGCATAATAACGAAGTGCAACAAGGTATAGAGTTGGAGGAGCTATTAAGCCTATTGTTGCAGGAACTAAAAGGTGCAGTGCTGGTATCTCATCACAGCGCTTTGGAACTGAACTTCTTAAAACAAAGCTGCCAAAACTGCTTTGGTCGCTCTCCTGCCTTTAAAGCTGTCGACACCTTAAAACTTGAGCTTTACAAAATGCAGCTCAAAGGCGGGCCTGTGGCACAAAATTCGTTGAGTTTGCCCGCTTGTCTGGCCCGCTATCAATTGCCTGAAGTGACAGAGCATCATGCCTTATCTGATGCCTTTGGCTGCGCTCAGTTACTACTGGCACAGTTAAAAACCAGAGGAACGTCCTGTACTTTGGCTGAGCTTTTTCAACAAAGCCGCTAAAAGCTAGATGAACTATGTAAGGACGGGTGACTAGAGATTCAGGAACCAAAGCAGGTTGCACGCCGCTTTAGGGGAACAAAAAACTAATCACCCGGTTTTACTTATTGCGCAGAGCCATGTACATTCCATTGTCACAATAGCGGGCGCAGAATGTTACTTTGTACCAAAACCAATTAAAAGTAAACATTATTTGATGAAAAAACAGCTTCATATAGCATCTAAATCTAGACAATCGCATCATTATTGCTTATTAATATGTTACCAAGTAACAACGAAGTGCCTTTATTTATGCATAGTTTGTATTGCCTGCTCCTGTCGCTTTTACTGCAAAGCCTGTTGTTGAGTTCAGCCTGGGCGCAACTTCCTGTATTGCCTTATCCAAAACAGCTGGAACTCAGACAGGGTCATTTTGTGTTTGATAAGCAGTTTAACGTGCAACTCCCTGCCGGACATCCTGAATTCAAAATCCTGGTTGAACGATTTATTCAGCAGAGCACTATCAATACAGCGTTAAAGTTCGAAGCAGATAACAGAGCGCATTTAGTTATACAGCTCAATGCTGAATACACAACAACAGCGCAGCAACAGGAAGCATACCAACTTGAAGTCAACAGTAATCACATTCTGCTAAGCGCCAAGCATGCCACTGGAGTATTGCGCGGCTTGCAAACTCTGCAGCAACTAGTTCAGCGCCAGTCAGTACAGACTGTTATACCCAACCTAAGTATTGAAGATGAGCCGCGTTTTAGCTGGCGGGGGTTATTACTCGACCCGGCAAGACGTTTTTTGCCTTTAGCTGATATCAAACGTCAGTTGGATCTGATGGCAGCAGTCAAACTTAATGTACTGCATCTGCATTTAACCGATGATCAGGGTTGGCGCTTTGAATCGAAAATTTTCCCTAAGCTGCATCAAACGGGCGGCAAAGACGGCTATTACACTCAGAATGAATTACGGGAACTGGTGTTGTATGCCAAAGAACGTGGCATTCGTGTGGTACCTGAAATTGATATGCCAGGCCATACCACGGCTTTAGGTCTGGCGTATCCGCAGTTGATGACAGCTCCAGCCCCCACTGCCGCAGAAATTCATTGGGGTGTACATGCTGCGGTGTTAGACCCATCCAACGAGCAGGTGTATTCCTTTTTACAACAATTACTTGCTGAGGTAGCCCAGATATTTCCTGATCCTTATCTTCATATAGGTGGCGATGAGGTACTCCCCGACCGCTGGCTTGAAAATCCGGGTGTACAGGCTTTTATGCGACAGCAACAGTTAGCGGATGCCGGCGCTTTGCAGGCTTATTTTAATCGCCGTGTCGAACAACTTCTGCAACCTTTGGGTAAAACCATGATTGGCTGGGATGAAGTACTGGATGATCAGTTACCAAACTCAGTGGTGGTGCAGTCCTGGCGTGGCACTGAATCTTTATTTCAGGCCGCAGAGGCGGGTCACCCCGCTATTTTATCCACCGGTTTTTATTTGGATCAGCCTCAAACTGCAGCGTACCATTATCGCAACGAGCCTTTACCTGATGTGGTGATGGCACCACAAGCGAAGGAGATTAAAAGCTGGTCTGGCTGGAGTTTTCAATTCGAGCGTAAACGAGGTGCTGCTGTGACAGGTACAGTGTATCTGGTGCAGTTAAAAGCCGGCACAGTTCGCGGTTTTATCCAGTTTCCCGGAAAAATGCTGATTGAAGCCAAAGCCCTGCACCAGCAAGGCAAACATATCTATTTTCAGTTTGATAGCTGGATGGGGCCTGTATTGGCCAGGTTACAGTTGTCAGACGCTGTTCAGGGCGAATTCGTGGTAGGGAATGCTCCTTATCAGATCACAGGCCAGGCTTTAGCGTCACAGGCAGTCTTACCCATTCAGTTTGCAAAAAACCTGAGCGACAAAGCAAAGCAGCAGGTTTTAGGCGGTGAAATCGCCTTATGGGGTGAGCTTATTACGCCGGATATAATAGATCTTCGTTTATGGCCAAACGGATTTGCAGTCGCTGAACGACTCTGGTCAGCACAAAGCCAAAAGGATGAACAAGACTTCTATCAACGACTGGATTACGTGCAGCTGTGGGCACAGCAATTTATCGGGTTAAAAAACCAGCAGCAACAAATTCAGGGCTTGAAGCAGCTATTGCCTGCAACTTATCTGGCGGACTTTCTTATCGTGGCCGAAACCCTGGAGCCGGCGCATTATTATCATCGATTGCATGAAAAATCAGAGGCAGGACTTTATCATCAACAGGCACCGTTAAATCAACTGGTCGACTTTTTGCCGGCAGAGCATCAAGCGATGCGGCGCTTTGAACAAGATGTCGCTTTGTGGCTGGAGCAAAAAAAGCCAGAACAATTAAAGCGTCTGCAGCAAAAATTACAGCGTTGGCAAAAAGCCGCACAGGCGTTATCTGCAGCACCTGACACAGCACTCACCCCACTTTTTATACAAACCGCACAGCTGTGTCAGGCGGGCTTAGCTGTATCAGCCAGCATTGCAGCTTCGCAGAAACTCTCGTTAGCAGAGCGCCAAAAGATAGAGCTGCAACTAGATAAGGCGAAGGCTATTCAGCAGGAATTGATTATCGCTTTGCACAGATCCATTGCAGCTCTGCTTCAGGCGTCTCCTCACAGGCTGCATTAGGCAAAAGGCTCTGCCACAATAGGCCAGATAGGACGGCTCAATTTTTTATAGCCGTTACGTTTAGGGTCGCTTGGGTAAGGTGCACCAGCATCAACATAAATAATATGCGAAGCCAGAGGCGCAAAGCCCTGATAAAAGTGATTGGTGGATTTGATCAGCAACAGTTTGTACTCTTTGGGCTCCATACCTAAAGCTCTGAATAAACTAGGGTCAAAAGACTGGCATCTGTTGCTGTTCAGGATCACTTCAATGCCATTAAAACGGATCAGTGCGCAATCGCCCATAGGCACCAGACTGTCGGCAAACTGCTGCTGTGCTTCTGCCTGCAGGCGCACTACTGTCACTAATTTATCTATCGGCTCGCCTGCAGTAGCACAGCTTTTACCACCAAACCTCAATTCTATTTCAGCCCCCTCGCCGGCAGCAAAACAGAGTTTGACCGCCATAGGATCCCAAATTGTTCCTACAGCAACCTGCTGTAACTGACGTTTGATCACCTGGTGCAAAACTAAGGTACCATCCCCAGCTACACCACCACCTGGATTATCCCAGACATCCGCCAGTACCACAGTGCCAGATAACGACTGCGCCTGATCTAACGCTGCGCTGATGTCATAAAACTGCGGTAAGGTCTGGCCACGGTAAGAAAACAGCTCCAATCCTAACTGCTGTGCCAAAGCGGCTCCTTTTTCAGCATCATTATTGGTGATCACCAATAACTTAGAGCCCATATCTGGCACATCACCTGCCATAAACCCATGGATCACCGAAATAGATAAAGCCCGCTGCTGTTGCTCCAGCAGACAAATTTTTTCGATAAAGGATTTCATCGGTTCATGGCTGGTAGGTAAAACATCAATCATACGGCAGTCAAAACAACTCATCACAGGCCGGATATCGCCCCGCGCAGCTGCGACAGCCAACTGCACCAGCTCCCGCGATCTGGCCATAAAATCCAGATGCGGAAACTCTTTAAAAGCGATCAACAAATTTGCGGAAGCTAAGCGTAAATCAGTTAAATGACTATGCGGATCCAGGGTTGCACCAACAATGGCTGTGGGTCCCACTATAGCTCTTATTCTGCTTAATAAATCACCTTCACAGTCATCATAACCCTGCGCCACCATAGCACCATGCAAACCTATTAACACCACCTGCACCGGCATAGCAGCCGAGAGTTGCTGTAAAATTTCATCCCGCAAATGCTCATAAGACAAACGATTTAACAAACCACCAGGTTCTGCCCAGGCGCAACTGCCTTCTATTACTTCGACAGTTTTATTTAATTCAGCATATTCGCGACAAGCCACCAAAGGCGCACTACACAAGGTAGGTGTGGCAGGATGCTGGCCAGGCGGTGCGTAAAAGCTTTGATAGAAACTTACTAAATCAGTGTACATAGGAGAGAAGGTATTTGTTTCTGTCGCCAGCGACGCGGTAAAAATACGCATATTGCCTCTGTTGCTTATTTATTACTTAAATAGATTGCTTAAATAGTGCCTGGGAAATTGCGCTGGACTATTTGATTCGGAAACCTTCGCCTGAACGGCATCAGCAGTTCCCTCTCGCTGCATGGTAATGATCTGTAAGGCTTGTTCCCTGCTGATATCGGAGGGTTTGCTCAATAAGCTGACTATGCAAGCCAGACTTAAAGACACAGCCAAAGCTGGTAAGCAAGGATTGCCCCAAAACATCAGCCAGGAAGGATGATTTAAAATAACGGCAGACGTCAGTAAAGCGCCCATCAACGCAGCTAAAGCCCCTTGCCAGGTCAGCCGCGGCCAGAAGCGCCCTAACAGCGCAATCACAAACATTCCGGACATTAAAGTAGCAATCATGCCCGTGATATAACGGATTAAATCGTTCGACATCAACGCCAGCAGTAATGCCAATACCGACACCAGCATCACTGCAATTCGCGAGAAAAAAATAGCTGACTTCGCTTCAGGCATGCTGCCCGTCACACTTTGATATAAGTCGCGGATCAGCACAGATACAGCGGCTATAGAATCCGAGGAGGCAGAAGATAAAGTGGCAGATAAGCCTGCCAACAACACCAACATGGCAAAGACAACTGGCAATGTCATGACGGCTAATGTAGTAAAGGCAAATTGATGGTTAGTTAAATCCGGAGCGAGCAGCCGGGCTGAAATACCAATCAAGGCAGGCAAAGCAGCAAAAATCAGGTATAAAAGCCCGGCAAAGACAAAAGAGCGCCGCACACTTCGCACACTGCGCCCTGAATAAATACGCTGACGAAATGAGGGGGTTGCCAACACACCAACAGCCACCACAGCAGACAAGGAAATAGCAGGTAACAGCTCCATTTGCTGCATCCGGCCAGTATGTTGCGCATCAGCCACACTTTGCCACACCAGTTTTAAACCACCAACAGCCTCAACCGCAGAGTAGCTCATCAGCAAAAAGCCACTAAACAGCACTATCGCCATCAGGCTGTCGGTCCAGATCACAGCTTTGTAGCCACCTATCATGACGTAGAAAGTAAAAGCTAATGCTATCAATAGTTTGGCGTGCAACATTTCTATGCCAGTGGCCCAGGACAAATACAAGGCACCACCAATAATATGAGCACCTAACCAACCTAAAGACGCCAGAAAAATCAGCACAGCGCTGCCATTTTTCACCCAAAGGTTGGCCCCCACGTAATAACTCAGCTCTTCGCTCATGGTCATAAAACGCATCTGGCGCAGTGGTGCAAACCACCAGGCTGTTAATAAAATACCAATGGCACCACCTATGCCATACAGCATGCCACTCCAGCCATGGGTATAAGCAAAGCCCACAGCACCCATACTGGTGCCTGTGCCTATCATAGTAGCTACTGTAGTTCCAAAGGTCAGGCCACCTGATACTTTACGCCCAGCCAGTAAAAAATCTTCGCTGCTACTCTGGCGACGCGATACCAGATAACTGATACCAATCATGATCAGCAGATATAAAGCAAATCCCGCTAAAAAATATCTGCTGTCCATCTTAGCTCCTGTCTTTGCGATAGCAGGTTAAGTCCACTTCCACTTTGCAATCGACCACCAGATCAGTCACAGCACAAACGCGGGCTGGCGGTGCATCAGCAAATACCTCGCGGAACACTTTATTAAAACTACTGAAATAACGCGCGTCAGTCAGATATACCTTTACATGCACTACATCAGATAGCTCGTAGCCGGCACTGTGCATAATGTCGATACAGTTTTGGATAGCAAGCTTCGACTGCTCTACTATGCCGCCTTCCACCACTTCGCCATCACGCATCGGCGTCTGGCCTGAAACATAAAGCCAACCGCCCGCTTCTACTGCTTTAGCAAAAGGCAAACGTTGACCTCCTGTGCCAGTGCTTTCGTCAATACCGTATCGCTTAATACTCATCTTTTGTCCTGCTATTCATCACAGTGTTAATCACCCAGAGGCTGACGTTCATCGCCGCCACGGCTGCTGTCGAGTGACAATTTCACCCGGCGTAATTTATCCCGTGATTTACGTTTGTTCAGCTTGGCCACTTCCGTTGCCAGCACATCAATAATGGCCAGCATGGCGTAGCGTGACGCCGATGGTTTATAGATAAAATCTGTTTCAGGTGCCTGCAGCCCAAGCACAATGTCGGCGTTTTTGGCTAAGGCAGAGCCTGGTTTGGTAATGGCGATCACTTTGGCACCGTACTGACGGGCAATAGCTGCTGAATCAATAATTTCGCCTGTGTTGCCAGTTAACGAAATAGCCACCATTACATCTGTTGGCTCCACAGCAGCTGCGACCATCCTGGTTAATAAGCCATCCTGATAACTGCAAACTGGCATACCGAAGCGGAATAGACGGTATTGCAGCTCTTGTGAGCCAATAGAGGAGCCGCCGCCCATACCAATACAAAAAATCATCCGGGCGTTTTGTAAATAACTGACCGCCAGTTTAATGTCGGCTTCCACCAGCAATTTGCGACTTAAATCCAGCGTATTTTTAATGGCCTCATACACGCCCTGAATGCCATCCAGGTCCGGCGTCTCTTCAACAAAACGTTGCCCTACCGCCAGTGACTGCGCCAATTTCACTTTCAGCTGGCGCACATCCTTACAATCCACAGTACGGGCAAAACGAGTGACGGTGGCCTGGCTCACGCCAGCTTGTTCTGATAACTTTGCAATACTCATTTCTGTTGCGGCTTTTACATTGTCGAGGATCAGCTGGGCTACCCGCTGCTCTGATTCACTCATCTCGACAAAACGTTCTGAAATCCGCGACAACACATCTATTTCGTAACTCATGGTTTTTCCTGACTCTTCTTCAACATTGGTTACTATGTAACAAGCAAAAAAGTAACACCAAATGATTAATTAAAGTTACTTTGTACCAAACTAAATCGAAAGTAAATATTAATATGGCGCTTTTACAGTAATTTACATGTAGTGATATAGTTAAAATACAATATAGCTTATAGGTGAATGTTATGAAGTACCAACGTCTCCGGCATAAATCAGCGACTTCGCTCCCCTACCCGAATGGCTTGAATTTGCTGATGCAGGACATTTGTCTGCCCGCTGCAGTGCTGAAACAACAGGCCATCAGGCATAACCTGAACTGGATGCAAAGTTTTGCTAACCACAGCAAGGTGTTACTGGCTCCTCACGGTAAAACCAGTATGACGCCCTGGTTATTTCAACAGCAACTGGCAGCAGGGGCCTGGGGATTGACAGTAGCCACAGCCTATCAGGCGCAAATTGCAGCCGAAGCGGGAGCCCGTCACATTATTCTGGCTAATCAGTTGGTAGGCAAAGCCAATATGGCTTTGGTCGCCGGGCTAGTGCAGGACGGAACCGAAGTGTTTGTTTGTGTGGATCACCCGGCTCAGGTGCTGGCACTGTCAGATTTCTTTCAGTCATTGCAACTGACTATTCCACTCTTGATTGAACTTGGCGTGGATGGCGGGCGCTGTGGCTGTCGTACTGAAACCGACCTGATGCAACTTGCCAAGCAAATACAGAGTCTACCTGCAGTGCAGTTGGCTGGTATTGAGTTTTATGAAGGAGTGGTCAAAGGAGCAGAGCCTGAACAGGGGGTGCGGCAGTTGGTGCGTCAAGCCGCCAGGCTGATGGCCACGTTACAACAACAGCAACTGCTACAGTATCCGACTGCACTGATCAGTGGCGCTGGTTCAGTTTGGTATGACGTAGTGGCTGAAGAACTCACCAAAGCCGTGCTACCAGAGCAGATAAAACTGGTACTCAGACCAGGTTGTTATATCAGCCACGATCAGGGTATTTATCAGCAGGCTCAGCTTCAGGTACTGGCCCGCAGCCCTCTGGCGTGCTCGCTTGGCGGGGATTTACAAAACGCTCTGGAGCTGGCCGTTTATGTACAGTCTTTGCCTGAGCCTGGCCTAGCCGTTTTGGGTTTTGGTAAAAGAGATGCCGCCTTTGATGCCGGTTTACCTCAAGCTATGGCCATTTATCGGCATGGCAACTTAGTCACAGAGGATTTAGCGGACTGCGAAACCATCAAAGTGATGGATCAACATGCCTTTTGGCGTTTTGGCCCATCTATCCAACCCCAGATTGGCGATATTGTGCTGCTGGGCACCTCGCACCCCTGCTTAACTTTTGATAAGTGGCGCACCTTATGGGTGGTGGATGAGCGTTATAACCTGTTGCAGGAAGTGGATACGTTTTTTTAATTCGCTGAATAGAAGAAGCCAGTCACTGGACTGGCTTCTTTATGTTGGTCTCTATGCTCAATAGCAGCTCATTTCATTGAGCTCTAGCGATCAGGGATCTTTAGATTGAGTGCTCTGACAACACACCAGGCTTAAAGCTATCGACACTGATCGAGCTGAAACGTAATTCGTTCATGCGCACCAGTTGTTTGGCTTCATCTGCATTAATCACGTTAATTTCCAGGGCTTTAGCAATTAGCTGATCCATAGGAATTTTACGTGGTACAGCACCTTGTTTTTGTGCGGCATAAATCTTCTTCATCACAGGCTGAGCTTGATGCACTGCAATAAAGGCTGATTCCATTAAACCTGTTGGATCCTCATCGCCTTCACCAATAAAACATAAGTGAGTTAAGCGGTCACGGATCACACCCGGTTTTAACAGCGCATCAGAAATGTCCTGAGTCACTGCATCGGCTGGCATTTTGTAGCCAATGCCAAATGGGAATATCAGAGTTTTTAATAAGCGGGCGACCACAACACTTGGGAAGTTCTGGAAGAAACCAGAAAAAGCTTTACCAATTTCAAACAGGTTACGTTCGATGGAGTAACGTACGAAAGGTAAGTCTGCTACCTGACGGCCGTTGTCTTCATAAAACTTCAGTACGGCAGAAGCGATATACAAGTGGCTTAATACGTCGCCTAAACGGGCCGACAGCATTTCTTTACGTTTTAAATCACCACCTAACATCAGCATGGAAAAATCTGCGCTTAAGGCCAAAGCACGGCTCATGCGGCTTAACTGCTTGTAGTATTTGGCGGTTTCACCAGACACCGGGCTTGAGTTAAAACGACCTAAAGTTAAACCCTGCCACAGTGCGCCAAAAGTATTACCCAGCGCAAAACCTATGTGCTTCATCAGCAGGCTGTCGAATTGCTGTAAGCCTTCTTCCGCATTTGGATTGGCAGCAGCTTCTAATTCCTGTAACACATATGGATGGCAACGGGTTGCACCCTGTCCAAAAATCATCAGGTTACGGGTTAAAATATTCGCACCTTCTACCGTGATAGAAATTGGCATGCCCATATAACCGTGCGCCAGATAGTTTTTAGGACCGACCTGAATAGCGCGGCCAGAGTGAATATCAAAGGCATCGTTTAACAAGGTGCGGGACATCTCTGTCATATGGTACTTGGCAATAGCAGTGACCACGGACGGGCTCAGGTTTAAATCAATAGCACCAGCCGTCATCACACGCATGGCTTCTAAGCTATAAGTGTAAGCACCAATACGGCCTAAACTTTCCTGCACCCCTTCAAATTTACCTATAGCCATACCAAACTGCTGACGGACATAAGAGTAAGCACCAGTCATCCGAGTGGCTAAATGACCTGTAGCTGTCGCCAGAGCTGGCAAAGAGATACCACGGCCTGCTGATAAACATTCCACCAGCATACGCCAGCCACGACCTGCGTAGTCCGGGCCACCAATAATCCAGTCCAGCGGAATAAAAACGTCTTTACCGTAGGTGGTACCGTTCATAAAGGCCATATTCATTGGGAAATGACGATCACCAATTTCAACTCCTTCATGGCTGGTTGGGATCAAGGCACAAGTGATACCCAGTTCAGTTTTTTCACCTAATAAGTTTTCCGGGTCATACAACTTAAAGGCCAGACCTAACACAGTAGCCACTGGAGCCAGCGTAATGTAACGCTTATCCCAGTTCAGGCGGATACCTAATACTTCTTTACCCTCAAACTGGCCTTTACAAATCACGCCTGTATCCGGAATACCACCGGCATCAGAACCCGCTTCCGGGCCTGTTAAAGCAAAACAAGGCACTTCTTTACCTGCGGCTAAGCCAGGCAACCAGCGGTCTTTTTGTTCCTGTGTACCGTAGTGCATTAAAAGTTCGCCAGGGCCTAAAGAGTTAGGTACCATCACAGTCACAGCAGCAGTTAAGCTGCGGGTGGCGATGCGCGATACAATAGTCGAGTTGGCAATAGCAGAGAATTCACGGCCACCGTAGCTTTTTGGAATAATCATCGCAAAAAAGCCGTTGTCCTTGATGAATTGCCAGACTTCTGGTGGTAAATCGCGCTGTTCCTGCACAATTTTGTAGTCATCCAGCATCTTCAGCAGAGTGTCTACTTCATTGTCCATAAAAGCCTGTTCTTCAGCAGACAATTCAGCTTTTGGAATGGCATGCAGCTTCTTCCAGTCAGGTTTACCCTGAAACAAATCACCATCCCACCAGACATCCCCAGCTTCCATAGCTTCACGTTCTGTATCTGACAGCGGAGGTAATATTTTCTTAAAGATGCCAAACACAGGTTTGGTGATCAGGTTACGTCGAATGTCTGCTACACCGAGCACAACAATCAGCACAACCAACAGCAGGATCAGAATTGACATAATAAGGTCCTTGAGAGATTAGTGAGTTTGACTTGTTAAAGTTAAAGGTGACGCTATACCAGCGGCTAAATAAGGAATAAGCCTGTGGATCACGCCTTCTATTTCTACATTTTCGTTAAAATCTGCTGCCGCTATTTCTTGTAACGCCTGGTTCGACGCCATGGTGAACACCACAGTGCCGAGCGAAAAATGTAGGCGCCAGAAGATTTCACTGGCTGGTAAATCAGGGCAAGCCTGCTGCACCAGCAACACAAACTTGTCCAGAGTGCGACCATAATGGTGGTTAAAAAACCAACGCAAATGCCCTTGTACATCGGTATAGCCACGGCCCAGCAACTGCAAAAACATCCGGGTACCGTGATGCTGCACTTTATTCAGTTCCAACAAAGGTTTAATAAAAACCGACAGCACAGCCGTTAAGTCATTTTGTTTCTGACTAGCTAATAACTGACTGAATTCCTGATCCAAACGTGGCATCAGCACCGACAAGTAACGCTGCAACACCGACTGGATCAACTCTTTTTTTGAACCAAAATGATAGTTCACCGCCGCCAGATTCACCTGCGCCATGCTGGTGATTTGTCGCAATGAGGTATCAGCAAAACCGGTTGATGCAAAAAGCTGCTCGGCTGCATCCAGAATTTTGTCCTGAGTTGTCGTTTTATTAACCATAGCTCTGACTGAATTAAAACACCTGTTTGAAATGTACGTTTGAAAAAAAACACTGTCAAGCGAGGAATGCATAAAATGCCCTATCTGGTCAGATGAGCAGCAAAAAACACAACAAATCTAGATTCCGCCTACATATTAACGCCAACAAGTCCCGTTTAAAGGGGCGTAGGCATCAGGCTGAACGCTGGCAAAGCATTGCTCGCCCTAGTGCAGAAGAATCAGCACGGGACAAAATTTTGGGCTATGCAGTGAAATTCGAAGTTTTCTTTTAGCAGGAAGGATATTGCGGCGATTCAATGCATCACCGCTTAGTTCTTGACGGGGTATAACAACAACGGACGTAGTTGCAAGAACGACATCAGCCATTACCAGCTGATGCCGTCATATCACAAAAGCTGAGCACACAAGGCGGCGAGTATATAGGCCAAGACCCCGTAGCCGATAACCAATGCGGTGATCAATTTAGTACTGCCTGTTTCCGCTTTGAGTGTCGCCACTGTTGCTACACATTGCAAAGCCACTACATAAAACAACAAAATGCCCATACCAGCGCCAAAAGTCAGACCGTCGGCCTGAATATTGGCAGCTAAACCAGCAATATTCTCATCAGCACCGTCTATACCAAACAATGTGCCTAAAGCGCCAACAAACACTTCACGGGCCAGGAAAGACATCAGAATAGCCACACCATAACGCCAATCCAGGCCAAGCGGAGTAAAAAGTGGTTCAATCCAATGACCAATGATGCCTAGATAAGAGTTCTGTAAACCACCTGAACCTGTAGGGAAATAACCTAACAGCCAGATCGCCAGCGACACCATAAAAATAATGGGGCCAGCGCGATAAACAAACTGTTTGGCACTGCTCATCACCCTGTGGATCAAGGGTTTCCAGTGCGGTAAACGATAGGTTGGCAGTTCAAGAATAAAGGGCATATCCGACTTTTCATCGTCATTAAGTTTCGAACCAGACAGCACCAGACTTACCATTAACGCAGTTAAAATACCAAAGAAATACAAGCCAAAAAAAGCAGTACCCTGCAGATTAATCAGCCCACCGAGGTAAGTAGTATCAGGGATCAACACAGCCACCAGCAAAGCATAAACAGGCAAACGTGCAGAACAGGACATCAGCGGAATGGTCAGCATGGTGATCAGGCGCTTGCGTGGTGATTCAATAGTACGAGCCGCCATAATGGCTGGAATAGCACAGGCGTGTGCTGATAAAAATGGAATAAAACTGCGACCAGACAAACCAAAATAACTCAGTGGTCTGTGACAAATCAGCGCAGCACGAGCCAGATAACCACTGTCTTCAAGCATACCAATGATCAGGGTCAGCACCATAATTTGCGGCACAAACACCAGAAATGAACCCAAACCACCAAAAATGGCATCATTCAGAAAATCCGCCAGCATGCCTGGTCCGGTTAAATCCGTCACAAAAGTAGCGGTCAGGCCAATCAGGTTTTCTACCCCATCCATCAGCGGTGTGGCGAAGGTAAAAATGCTCTGAAATAACAAAAACATCACAAACAAAAATGCAATACCACCACTGAGGTTACTCAACAAAAAGGAGTCGATGGTATTCTGGTTTTTCAGTACCACTGTCGGCTGCATACCGTATTTAGCAGCGAGCAAACGGCTTTGTTTAACCTGCTCGCTATAATCAAGCGGTGGCAGAGCTGCTGTCTCATCGGCATTGACTGCAATAGTGGCCTGCTCTGCCAGTGCTAATACGCCAGTTTTAAATTCGGCAATACCTTGTAACGTCTTGGCGGAGATAGCAAAAACAGGTGCGCCCAAATCACGGCTCAGTTGGTCCATGTCAATCTGGTGGCCAAAACGTGTCATTTCATCAATCATATTCAGCGCAAAAACCATAGGTTTGCCGTAACGATGCGCCATGGCCTGCATCTGCATACCAAACATCAGGCTACTTTGCAGCCGGGTTGCATCCAGATTACAGATAATCAATGCAGTATCTTCGTCCAACAGTGCCTGATTGATTTTTTCGACCGCAATTTCTTCATCACGAGTCAGGGTACTCATTGAGTACGCGCCCGGAAAATCAACCAATTGATACTGCTCAAACTTGCCTGATTTAAGCTCTACGGTAACACCCGGAAAATTAGCAACTTTTTGGCGTAAGCCGGTCAATTGATTAAACAGCAAACTTTTACCGGAATTCGGCTTTCCAACCAAAATAATACGTTTCATAACAAAACCTGTGAATGAACTGAGCTCACCAGCGGTGAAACCGACGAAGCATGATTGATTAAACAGCAGTGGTTACAGCAGTTTGACCTGAATTTGTCTAGCGACTTTTTGCTCCAGCGAATAGACACAATCAGCAATAGCAACCACCAATGTGCCTTCAAAAGGGCCGCGTCTTAAGCAAAATACATGGTGACCATCATCCAGCCCCATCTCACGTAATCTGCCGCTGACAGACAGATCCATGCCTGCATCTATACCTGTCACCATCACGGTCTGGCCGCCACAAGCATCCCATAAAGTCATCATACGTAGCTCCTAACGGATAACAATACAAAGTATTCGCATTGTGACTTAAGTCTGTACTCTTTACAACGCCATACCAGATAGATGGCCGATTGCAGCAGCCGAAGTTAAGCGAAGGATATGACGCTTTTCACAGACTATTTCAGGCACAACCAAAGGGGCAGTTTTCAAAATTAAATCGAAAGAGCGCTAGGTATCAGCCTGCAGCTTCCGTATAATGAGAATAATTCTTGTTAGCGAGCTTATGACATTAGGTGAATTATGGGATATAGAGTGGTTCTTGCGCTGGTCGCGCTTTTGGCATTTCCGACTTTAGCTTCGGATAAATTAATCCAATATATTGAATATATAGGCGCTGATTACAGTGCGGCAGTAGTCGATGGCAAGATTGTAAGCTCCGCTGAATATGGCGAAATGCAGGAATTTTCTTCGTTAATAGCAGAGGAAGTAGCCACTGCACCACCAGAGTTACAGCAGCAATCCGCTCAATTAAAACAGCTGATTGCTGATAAAGCCGCGGAAAAAGATATTCAGGCCTTAACAGCCCTGATGCGTCAAAGTGTAATAGCAGCTATGCCTTCTATTCCGGTGCCTAAACAAAGCCCGGATTTAAAACGTGGTGAAGCTTTATTCGCCACCAACTGTGCCGCTTGTCATGGCACAACAGCTATGGGTGACGGCCCGGCTGGAGCTCAGTTGGACCCTGCCCCAACCAATTTCCACGAAGTAGAGCGTTATCAGGCTCGCAGCGCCTATGGTTTATTTAATACGATAACCTTAGGTGTGGCCGACACTGGCATGGCGTCTTTTGCGCATTTAGATGAACAGAGCCGCTGGGACCTGGCGTTTTATGTTGGTCATATCGCAGGCAAAGGATTTGACAGCAGTAAAGTGCCGGACGCCATGATTGAAAACGGCGCCGTGAAAGACTTATTAACAGCTACACCAAAAGATTTGATTAAACTTTACCCTGATTTTGGTGCTGAGCTGATGAGTTTGTTCCGCAGCCACCCGGAGCGTTTTTTCCAGGCACAGAGTAAAGAGCCGCTGGTGATCGCTCAGCAGAAATTACAACTTTCTGCTGATTTGTATGCGCAAAACCCACAAGCAGCTTACGATCAGGCGGTTTCTGCTTATCTGGATGGTTTTGAACTGGTAGAAAACCCATTAGGCACAGTCAATGTGGAACTGCGTGACCAGATTGAACATGCCATGTTGGGCCTGCGTCAGTTACTGAAAGACCCAATGCAAAAAGACAATGTGGCACCTCGTATCTCTGAAATTCAAGGCTTATTAAAACAAGCTCAGACTGAATTAGCAGAAACTCAACTAAGCAGCATCAATGTATTTTTAGCGGCGCTGCTGATTTTATTACGTGAAGGCTTAGAAGCTTTACTGGTGGTGGCTGCTATTTATAGCGTGGCAGTAAAAACCGACAAACCGGCTTTGCGTCACACAGTACATATAGGTTGGATTGGTGCTTTGGCATTGGGTGTTATTACCTGGTTTGTCTCAAGTTATGTCATTGATATCTCGGGTGCTTCGCGTGAACTGACTGAAGGTTACACCGCACTGATTGCAGCCGCTATTCTGTTCTATATGGGGTTCTGGATGCACAGCAAAACCAGCGCCAAAGAGTGGAGCAACTTTATTCAGAACAAAGTACAAAACGCAGTATCAGGCGGCGCATATTTTGGTTTAGGTCTGGTGGTGTTTTTAGCGGTTTACCGTGAGGCCTTTGAAACTATTCTGTTTTATCAGGCGCTGTGGTTACAGGGCGGTGAACAGGCCCAACAAAGCTTTGTCTCTGGTATAGCTGCAGCTCTGGTGTTACTGGCCATTTTGGGTCTGGCTGTATTTAAATTTGCCCTGAAGTTACCACTGAAAACCTTCTTCGGCAGCACAGCTTTACTGATGCTGGTTCTGGCCATCGTGATGGCGGGTAAAGGTATAGCTGCCCTGCAGGAAGCTGGTACTTTGTCGGTGAGCCAACTGAACCTGCCAACCATCAGCTGGTTGGGTTTCTACCCTAATACTCAGGGTGTGGTACTGCAGTCTGCTTTAGTGCTGATAGCGCTGATTTATCTGGTGCGCAGCCGTAAAGGTTAAGTACCGGGGTCAGAGTCTTGACTCTGACCCTGCAGTTTCCAAAGCTTTAGGCTGTTTCTGTTTGTGGGTCAGAACTTAAGTTCTGACCCAACAATTGCCCCAGCAACTCACAATCAGTTTTCTGCTGCTCCGCATAATCCAGACAAGATTGAATTAATTCATCCATAGCTTGAGGTAAATACTGCAGCACGGCTTGCTCAAAATAGCACGAGCGTCTGTCGCCTCTGCTGTGTGCTAATGCCAAAGTCCGGCCACAGGCCTCTGCATATTCCGCCAGTTCTTCACCCGGTGCTTTTTCAGCAAAACATACATCTTCAGGATCCACATCCACATTGGCGTGATGCAACGAGCGCACCAGATAATGAGCACCATTCCAGTAGTGTTCATCCAACACCAGATCCGGTCGCCGCTGCATTAAGCGCTGACAATCTACTGTTAAATGCGCAGCATTTAACCGGTTGACCGGGCTTAAATCCGGGAAAAAATACAAAGGCGCTGCATCCCGTTGTTGTTTGGCTTCAATCAAATGACACAACGCCAAATCTTCGTCTGAATGAATGTCTTTTGGACCTACCAACAAATAATAACGCTGCATATTTAACGAGCCTGTGCCTGCGCCCTGGCGGGTGACAATATCCAAAATATCGTCACTGACATAAGGGCGGAAACTAAATTCAACGTCTTTGTACAGCTCTGCGGTTAAGCGGGTAAATTTTGCAGAGTCATCTTTAAATTTCAGCGGTCGCGCCGATAAGTCGGCCACTTTGGCGAGTGTACTTTTACGCAAAAAATCTTCGCCTTTGGCAGAGCGTTTAATGGCTTTTTTCAGCACAGGTTTTAGTACATGGTTTTTTGGGAAATCATCCAATACGGCATATCTGAGTTCCGGCTCTTCGACAATGGCCTGACATTGCGCCACATAAGCGGTCAGAAAACTACGCACAGCAGCAGCTGCTTCTTTGGCTGTGACCACCTGCAAAGTGTTTAAGTCCAACTTAGTTTCGTTAGCATATCGCTGTTGTTTTACGCCCTGACAATAATCAGCGGCTAATAAAATACTCACCGCATAACGGCTCCAATCCCAAACCGCATGGCCAACACAGGCGTCGTCAAAATCGTTGGGAGCAAAAATCACTCTGTCGCCGGACGAACCTTCTTCGGTAAAAAAGCCAAAGTTAGATAAATGACAATCCCCTATCACAGTGGTCAGCGGAATTTTTGTGGTGAGAAGTTCCGGCAACTTCAGCACAGAATTTTTGATATCCGCATAAAACAAACCAGAGCTACCACGTAAGAACCGGAATGGGTTCTGCGCCATTTTCTGATGCTTAGTCAGCAACGGATCGATGCCTGGTGCTACTGCATCTGTGCGTTTAAATTCCTGCTGTAACTGTTCACTACGTTGGTCTGAATGCAGCATACTTTTCCCTTTAAATTCATCTTTCCACTGAATATACGGCATAACAAGATGGCTGCTAACGCAATTCGGCCTTTAATTTTGTAAGCAATAATTAGAGCGCTAAAGTTTAGCCATGCACTCCACTTCCACTTTGGCTCCCAATGCCAGACCACTGGCGGCAAATGCGCTTCGGGCCGGTAAAGGTGTCTTAAAGTACTGAATATATACCTTGTTGGCCGCAGGCCATTCTTTGATATCAGCTAGCATTAACGTACATTTAAACACTGCATCAAAACCCAGCTTGTGCTCTTGTAATACAGATCCAATGTTCTGCATGGCTTGTTGCATCTGACTTTCTATGGTCTGACCATTGAGCGCCATAGTGCCTGGGAAATTGCCCAACTGGCCGGACAAATACAAGACTCCATTGACCACACGAGCGCTGCTAAACGGTAAACGATTGTCATCGCCACGATAGACAAACTGGCCATTTTTAATCACGTGGCTGATTTGAAGGCTATTGCTAATACTTTTTGTCGGATCAGCGGACAGGATCATCAGGTTGGCCTTTTTCCCAACTTCTATGCTGCCTACCTGATCCGCGATGCCAATAGCTTCTGCGCCATGCAAAGTAGCAGCCTGAATAGCTTCCAGTGGCGTCAGCCCTGCTTGTTCTACCAACAACTGCATTTCCTGATGCACCATAGGGTAATTCAGCCCTGCTTTATCCGATAAATAATCCGTGCCCGCCACAATTTTGATGCCTTGCTGATGCGCCAGTCTGGTGAATAAAACACCATGCTGATAAATAGTGGCCGCATTCAAATTACGTTGTTGCAACTGATGGAAAATAGTTAAAGTGGCATCCAACATGGTGCCTTTCTGCTGCATTTGTTCGAGCAACGGCAGGTAATTAGCGGTATCAAAGGAAGCCTTTTTTACTGCCGCGGACACAGGTAAATCCTTGCGGCGCCAGTTTTCATAGGGCGAAATGACTGTAGCTGCTAAATCAGGGGCATGCGAAATCACTTCAACTCCAGCTTGCACCGCGTCTGCAGGTTTAGCCGGCCCTACATAAGCATGTGCCCAGACCCTCACCCCATGCTTTTTCGCAGCAGCAGAAAGCTTTGGCATTAGATCAGCTGGTACTTTGGCGTAAATTTTAATACCGGTGGCCCCAGTACCTAAGGTGCGCAGCATTAACGCATCAAAGTCAGTCTGTGCATTGACCGAACGCATCCAGTCTGTGTCCCCAGGGGTTTTGCCTCGGGCCGATGCTACAGTGCGCGGATCGCTGAAAAACTCAGGCCCGCCAATAATGACCGAATAATAAATATCAGGCGACTGAATTAAATCCAGTTCGGCCTGCCGTTTTAAGCCCGTCAGCACCCGCACATCGCCGCCCATATCCCGTACTGTAGTCACACCACCTCTTAGCAAAGCGCTGAGTCTTTGTTGTGTGACTGCTGCGTTATCCCCCCCTTCAGGCTCAGTCGCATGATGCACATGAGCATCAATTAAACCAGGCAACAAATACAAACCGTTCATATCCAGCACAGTGCTGTCAGCCGGACGTTTTTTACTACCGGTGTCATAGATGGCGCTTATGCGGTCACCATCAAGCGCAACAGTTTGCCCCACTTTCAACTCTAAGTTTTTTACATCCACTAGCGTGATATTTTCTAACAACAACGTCTGTGCTGATGCAGTAAAGCTGAGGACAATAAAGAGTAGTGCTACAGGACGGGAGAGCTGAATTGCCATTTTTTTCTCTTCTAAGTGACTGTTCTTATTTGGTTATCTTAGTTATACCTAAGCAACAGCAAAGCAACCAGCCAGATAGCGAGAGCCTGACGTTAAAAATCAGCATCTGAACGCATTTATTAACATTGTCACTATTACCTGTACTGTGGTTCGCAGCAGTGGGAAAAGGCAGGACGGCAGCCCGGCCTTTTTAAGAAACCAGCTTACCTCTCCAGCACAATCCGATAACGGGCTTTGCCACTTTCCAAATGCGCTATAGCTTCGTTAATTTGATCAAACTTAAAAATCTCAACAACTGGCTTAATGTTATGTTGCACAGCAAAATCCAGCATCTTTTTGATGGTCGCAGGACTGCCGACAGGAGAGCCTGACACTGAACGTTGCGCCATAATCAGGCTGAATACGTTCAGATCTAGAGGTTCTAACGTAGCACCAACAAAATGCAGGCGGCCTTTAGGCTTAAGAGTTGAAAGGTACAGATTCCAGTCTAATTTCACATTGACTGTCGTTAAAATAAAATCAAAACGCCCTGCAGCCGCTGCTATTTCGTCGGCATTTCTGGAGTTAATACAATGATGAGCGCCTAACTCTTTGGCTTCTGCCGTTTTACTTTCGCTGGAGGTAAAAGCTGTCACTTCACACCCAAAAGCACGTAAAAATTGCAGCGCAATATGGCCTAAACCGCCAATACCTATCACTGCCACTTTGTCGGTCGCTTTGACGTCAAACTGCAGCATAGGGTTAAACACCGTAATACCACCACAAAACAAAGGTCCTGCGCTTTTTGCGTCCATGCCTTCAGGTAAGGCCACCACGCTGGCTGCATTAGCCCGCACTTTATCGGCAAAACCACCGTGACGACCGACAATGGTGCCTTGTGCTGCTGCACATAAATTATGATCGCCGCTGCCACAACTGCTGCACACCTGACAATAACCTGAGTGCCAGCCCAACCCAACCACCTGGCCTTGCTTCAAATGGCTGACATCAGCCCCAACAGCCGCAATACGCCCAACCACTTCATGACCAGCCACTAAAGGATAAGCAGTCATCCCCCACTCGTTATTGATCATGGATAAATCTGAGTGGCAGATACCACAATAATCCACATCAATTTCTACATCCTGACGCCCCAGCGGGCCTGGCTCGAACTCAATCACCGATAAAGGTGCATGAGGTTTCAGTGCGGCATAGGCTTTGACCATAAAATTCTTTCCCTACTGATGAATAATTAACTGATAAAAAAATAAATTACGCCAAGAGTATTAGCGAAGATCAATAAATTGGCAGCGGTATCCAGCGTATTTTTCCGGCTTTTCAACAACTTTCAGTGGTTCTCTTCGCTAAGGCAAAGATAAGCATTGTCTGTTGAGCGTTTTTTATACAGCAAGGACTGTATCTTCCAATCGATTCAGGTATAATCCGCGCACTTTTTTTCCGGCCCTTTTACTTTGCAGGATTTACATGACAGTCGAAACCTTTGACCCATCACAAACCACCACACTGGAAACGCCAGTGAAAAGCCTGACGGCTCAGGCGCAAGCCAATGGTTCAGGCGCAAAAATCGGGTTTGTAAGCTTAGGTTGCCCAAAAAACCTGGTGGACTCAGAGCGTATTCTGACTCAGTTAAAAACTGAAGGTTATCAAATAGTTCCAAGCTACGACGATGCAGCTTTGGTTATCGTTAATACCTGTGGTTTTATCGACAGCGCAGTGCAGGAATCTTTAGATACCATAGGCGAAGCTTTAGCTGAAAACGGCAAAGTAATAGTGACTGGCTGTTTAGGTGCGCGTGAAGACGAAATCCGTGAAGTGCATCCAAATGTATTAGGTATCACAGGCCCACACGCCTATGAAAACGTGTTAAAGCAGGTGCATGACTTTGTGCCTAAGCCAAAGTACGACCCTTTTATGCAGTTAGTGCCGGACCATGGCATTAAGTTAACGCCTAAACATTATGCGTATTTAAAAATATCTGAAGGCTGTAACCACCGTTGCACCTTCTGTATTATTCCTTCAATGCGTGGCGACTTAGTCAGCCGTCCTATCGGCGAAGTGCTGGACGAAGCAGCTCGTTTACAAAAAGCCGGCGTCAAAGAGCTGCTGATTATTTCTCAGGACACCAGTGCTTATGGTGTGGATGTAAAACATCGCACAGGTTTCTGGAATGGCCAGCCGGTCAAAACCTCTATGCAGTCTTTGTGTGAAGCCTTAGCCGATTTAGGCATTTGGGTACGTTTGCATTATGTTTATCCATACCCGCATGTGGATGACGTGATCCCATTGATGGCGCAAGGTAAGTTATTGCCATACCTGGATATTCCGTTCCAGCATGCCAGCCCGCGTATTTTAAAACTGATGAAACGCCCTGGTCAGTCTGACCGTGTATTAGAGCGCATCAAAAAATGGCGTGAAATCTGCCCTGAGCTGACCATCCGTTCTACCTTTATCGTAGGTTTCCCTGGCGAGACAGAAGAAGAATTCCAGGAATTATTAAACTGGTTAGAAGAAGCTCAGTTAGACCGCGTTGGCTGCTTCAAATACAGCCCGGTTGAAGGCGCGAAAGCCAACGACTTACCGGATCAAATTGCTGAAGAAATCAAAGAAGAGCGTTACCACCGCTTTATGGAAACTCAGCAGCGCATCAGTGCAGCCCGTTTGCAGAGCAAAATTGGCCGCACTATCAAAGTGTTAATTGATGAAGTAGATGATGAAGGCGCCATTGGCCGCAGCTTCGCTGATGCTCCGGAAATTGACGGCGCTGTGTATTTAAATGGCGAAACCTCATTAAAGCCGGGCGATCTGGTGGATGTGGTGGTTGAAGAAGCTGACGAATACGACTTATGGGGTAGTCTGGTTTAATCCCTACAACCTCTAAAAAAACGGCCTGTTGGCCGTTTTTTTATTCAGACTCAGGACCAAAGATGATGCGGTTACGCCCCTGGGCTTTGGCTTGATACAAAGCGTTATCCGCATCGACCAGCAGTTCTTTTAAGTCCCGTAGTGCCGTGACGCAACTGGCTCCTCCAACACTGACAGTGAGTTTCACCGGCCTGGCTTCAATTTCCCAGGCTTGATGCGCAATACGGTCACATAAACGTTGGCCAATTAAGGCCGCCTGTTCTGCGCTGGTGTTGGGCATCAGTACAGCAAACTCTTCACCACCTAAACGGCCGATTAAATCTGAAGTGCGAAGCCCTACTTTGAGTAAATCAGCTACTTTTTTCAGCGCCAGATCACCAATAGCATGGCCCCATTTGTCGTTAATTTGCTTGAAATGATCCAGGTCAATCATCAGCACAACCACACTGTGTTGCTGGCGTCTGCTCTGTGACAAGGTTAAATTAGCCCGTTTTAAAAATTCACGGCGGTTAAGCAACTGAGTTAAATCATCCAGCTCTGACAGCCGAAGCAATTGGTTTTCAGTCAGGGAAAATGACAATAACGGCAACATTAGTCCTGTGCTCGTGGTTAACAGCACATGACCCAACAAGACCCATTGCAGGCTGGGCAAACTAAAAGCCCTGCTGTCTTCGCCGATCAAAGGCAAAACCAGGCCAACCTGAAGCAGCATTAAGCCTGCATGCAGAGCGAAAAATAATTGCAGCACATACACCGGAAATACCGGCGTTAACCGGGCATGTTTCAACAGTACTATCGCATACATAAATATGACTGCGATGCCAAAGGAGGTCAGTGCTGATGAGGCATTATTGACCTGATGCAACATACTCAGTGGCAACAGATATAAGGTCAATAACAAGGCCGCTTGCTGTTTGGATCTGGCACTGAGTTGGCCGCGCAAAAATAACACCAGTCCCAGGACGACCAAAGCCGGAGAAAGCAGCAACAACAGATCGGCCAGCAAATAGGTAATGAGGGGTTGGTCTATATAGTTTCTTGCACCAGCAGCACAACCACCGGCCACAAACACAAAACAGGCAACAGCCCAGAGCAGAAAGCTTTTATCATGGCGCCGTAGCAAATACACCATGCCCAAATAGCAGCCAATCATCAGATTAATCAGCAGAGTTAACAGCAGTAGCGTGGGTAAATGTAATTCAAATCCATGAAAATTAATGACTAATTACTCCGTTGTTCTGTTCATTTGGCAGTATAGCCCGTGACGTTCCAGTAATACAAACGACTTACAACTCTGTTTTATGCCCGTGGATCTTCATTACTCCGTTGTATTTCCTCATCAATCGAGGGTAATCGGGGCTCTGGTAATACCCCATCAAGTTCAATCAGTCGCTCACTCAACTGCGCCACTCTTTGTGTCAGACCAAAAATAATCTTGTCTTTAATGGCTGACTGCACCCTGTCTGGTAACCTTAAGAAGCTATCGCTGTCAATCTTCATCAGCACCATATCGGTTTCGGCAATCACTGTTGCGCTGCGAGGCTCGTTACAAATAAAGCCGACCTCACCGACAAATTGACTTGGCATTAATTGCCCAATTTGGTGTTGCCGGTGATAAACCAGCGCCTGTCCAGATAAAATGATATAAAAAAATGGCTCGTAGCCGCCTTCTTTAATCAACGCCTGGCCCTGACTGTATGACTCAAAGGCTTTAGGCATTTGCAATATCAGTTCTCTGTCAGCTGGCTGCAGATCTTTAAACAACGGGATCCTGGCCAGAATTTCCATTAATCGCAATTTATTGGTGTAGCTCATGCGTTACTCCTTGCTGTTTTCCCTTTGCTTCATCGCAGAAGATAACCCCTGATAGCGCTGCGGCGCATCCCGGCTCTCCCGTTCCAATTGACGCTGTAATTCTTCCCTGCTTTGTTTGAGCAACTGAATGTAATTCTTTTCATCTTGTTGTTCACGAACCAACTGCATTTTATCAAGCAATTGATAATTGGCCGCTCTGAACCGGTCAGCCAGTTCTTTGGCTTCATAATGCCCCATGCCCAAGACTGACAACACATCACGGCCCTGGCGTAACGAAGCTTCAAAAAGCTCACGTTCTATATGCTCCACCCCTAACTGGCGCAACTGATACATATGCGCAACATCTTTAGCCCGCGCCATCAGAGTTAAATGCGGAAAATGCTGTTTAGCACTCGAGACTATGGCATTGATGGCCTGCACATCATCCACGGCAATCACCAGAACTTTGGCTTCTGCGGCTCCGGCAGCTTCCAGCACGTCCATCCGGCTGGCATCGCCGTAATACACTTTAAAACCAAATTTAGTCATGGTTTGAATAGTGTCAGAATCGTGATCCAGTACTGTTGGCACTATGCCGTTGGACAGTAATAAACGGCCTAAAATTTGTCCGTATCGACCAAAACCGGCAATAATCACCGGGCTGTCGCTGCTTTGCACATCAGTGTTTTGTACTGGTTGTTGTTTTTGCTGGCGAGCCGCCCAGGCATCCTGTAATTTCATCAGCAAAGGAGATACAGCAATAGACAAAGCGATCAGCAAGTTCAGCATAGCGCCTTCGGTGCCGGTTAACAGCGCTCCGGCCGTGGCCAAAGCCGCTAACACAAAAGCAAACTCACTGCCCTGGCCCAACAACACCGCATAACTAAAACGTTCTGGCCCTGCAATTTTTAACACACAAGCCACACCATACAATAACAACAGTTTTAAACCGACAAATAACAGCAACAACAAGCTGATCAGTTGCCATTCTTCACGGAGTAACTGCATATTAATGCTGGCACCAATAGTGATAAAAAACAGCCCTAAAAACAGCCCCTTAAAAGGTTCTAAGTCGGCTTCTAACTGATGACGAAACTCTGAGCTTGCCAGCAGCACACCGGCAATAAAAGCCCCTAAGCCTGCAGATACGCCAACAGCTGTCATCAGTTCCATCACGCCAATGACCAGCAATAACGCTAAACCAACAAACAACTCGCGGGAACCATGATGCGCCACCCAGTGCAGTAAATATCCAATCAAATAACGACCTGTTAAAACCACCGCCACTACAGCAGCCAAAGCTGGCAGAGCCTTAAACTCTGCAGTATCGGCCGAAGGTGCTATTAAACTGACGCCAATCAACAGTGGAATAGCCACCATATCCTGCAATAACAAGGCACCAAAAACCGACTGGCCGGTATGAGTGCCCATTAAATTGCGATCTTTCATCAACTGTATTGCCACAGCTGTGGATGACAGCGCTAAAGCCAGACCAATAAAGACCGACAAGGCATAAGATAAACCCAGTAAAAAAGTGGCGACGGCTATACCTACAGCGCAGACAAGCACCTGCAAAGATCCAAATAAAAACACTCTATGTCGCATGGCCCAGAGTTTTTTCGCATCCAGCTCCAACCCTATGCTGAATAACATCAACACCACGCCTAACTCGGCCAGCAGCTTGATATCATCGGTGTTGCTGGCGACAGCTAAACCTGCAGGTCCCAGCGCAATACCAGCCAATAAATAGCCCAGCACCACACCTAAACCAAAACGTTTGGCTAAAGGTACCACCAGCACCATAGCGGCCAGATAAATCATCAGGTACGTCAGCACATTAAGATGCATAAGGTGCCCCATGATGTTCACTGGCTACAGACAGTTGCTCCAACCCCTGGCGGAACAACTCAGCGGCCTGAGTAGCGGTCACTGCATCTGTCAGTTCTGGCAACATCAAAGGTTGCTGCCACTGCATACCGCAAGACAATGCCAGCTGACGCAAAGGAGTAAACATCGTCTGCTGATAACAAGGATCCAGCTCGTGCTGACTGGTTACTGCGTTGGTCACCAGCCAGAGTTTTTTGCCTTTGAGCGACATTACAGGCACAGCAGCTGCATCTTTGCCATAAGCCCAACCATACTGAAACACTTTATGCAGGTACTGCACTAACAAAGCCGGCGGTAAGCCCCATTGCATAGGGTAATGTAAAATAACGGCGCTGCTGTGTTGCAGCATTTTTTGCTCCAGCGCTACATCAATGTAGAAGTCCGGATACAACTGATACAACTCGCGCAATTCAAGCCCAGGCCAATGCTGTACAGCATTAAGCATCATTTGTTCCAGCCTGGCATGGTGGGCATAAGGGTGGGCGTATAACAAACTAATCATAACTGGCTGATTGTCCTTTAAAAGCAGTGACTACAGTGTTTATGACTGCTGCGGATGTAGCAAGTTGAATCTGAAAATCCGGCACATTTTTTTACGCAACCATCAGAATCCGCCTGTAAAAGCGGATAGAAAGGGAACTGATTGCAAAAAGGCATCAATTCCCTATTTAATTCCAGTCAGTACATTTTAAATAAGAAAACAACCATCATGTAGGGTGCAATCACCGACGGCATTACACCAATGATCTAGAATCAGCCAAAGCCGATTTCAATGCGGCTCCTACACCGCATTAACAACGAAATTTTCGAGAAAAAGCAGACCAACCTGTTAAACAAAATGAACAGATAAATTACAGGTAGCATACAACCACCACACGATCCCTGACTTTTAATTATGGCGAATTCGCCATCATTAACATCAATAAGAAGTTCAGCCTTAACTTAGCAAAGTCAATAAATCAAAACTTTCAATCCTGCTACTGCAAAATACTTAACATCAAATATTCAGGCTATCTTTGTAACAATTAGCTAGTTTGAATACTGAAATAATGTTACAGACATCAATCGATAAGCTCCTTTCAGGATGCAGCGCGACCTGCAGATACTTGGCAATGACAACTGCCTCGTTCGATCCACGCGCCCCGTGCGGGACGCGACCTGTCACCACAGAGCCTTTGTTTCTCACCTGACCTGTTTCAATCCACGCGCCCCGTGCGGGACGCGACGATGGCTAAATAACTGGTTCAGATTCCGTTTTGGAGGTTTCAATCCACGCGCCCCGTGCGGGACGCGACCGTTGTGGAAATACCCGATGGTAGCTACCCGATTGTTTCAATCCACGCGCCCCGTGCGGGACGCGACCTTTCCAGCAACTAAAGCGGCCAGCGCTTCTGTCGTTTCAATCCACGCGCCCCGTGCGGGACGCGACCAAGCCTTTGGCCGCATGGGACACGACGATCACAGTTTCAATCCACGCGCCCCGTGCGGGACGCGACTAATGCTTATTTTCAGCTCGCAGGCGTTGCTGTGGTTTCAATCCACGCGCCCCGTGCGGGACGCGACCTTTCTTGTTAGCCTTTTCCTGATTAGTCTGTCCGTTTCAATCCACGCGCCCCGTGCGGGACGCGACGATGTACTGGTAAACCTTGGCGCACTTCGGGCAAAGTTTCAATCCACGCGCCCCGTGCGGGACGCGACTTCACTGTACCAACTTGCGGGAAGGGGCTAATGGAGTTTCAATCCACGCGCCCCGTGCGGGACGCGACGCCAGTGCATCGGCATTACATGACCATAAATCGTCGTTTCAATCCACGCGCCCCGTGCGGGACGCGACCCTGACCGTTATAGCGGTACGGCTGTTCCTTCACGTTTCAATCCACGCGCCCCGTGCGGGACGCGACGACGCTCGACGGGTTCGCTCAGGATAAAACAATGGTTTCAATCCACGCGCCCCGTGCGGGACGCGACACTTTAGAGCCTGATATGCGCGAATTGGTGCGCGTTTCAATCCACGCGCCCCGTGCGGGACGCGACATTTTGCGCGTGAGGCGCACAAGGATTTAGTTCAGTTTCAATCCACGCGCCCCGTGCGGGACGCGACGCCATTTGTTTTTATTGGCGTAAGCGACACTGTGTTTCAATCCACGCGCCCCGTGCGGGACGCGACTGTAAGACGTCCTGCGGCGTCAGAGCTAACATCTGTTTCAATCCACGCGCCCCGTGCGGGACGCGACCAAAGCAAGCTTGAGAAAATACGCCGCATTACTGGTTTCAATCCACGCGCCCCGTGCGGGACGCGACATGCTGTTGTTAATTTTAATTTCACCACAGTGAAGTTTCAATCCACGCGCCCCGTGCGGGACGCGACATTTCAACGTATTGGGCTGGATCGGATATAAACGTTTCAATCCACGCGCCCCGTGCGGGACGCGACGACTCGTGAGCCACCAGCATTGCAGATAGCTCAACGTTTCAATCCACGCGCCCCGTGCGGGACGCGACATTTTATGACGGCCGTTGTGAATGCGCTGGAACTGTTTCAATCCACGCGCCCCGTGCGGGACGCGACGCTATTTCTGAGTTGTACTTTGATGGAGTAAGTGTTTCAATCCACGCGCCCCGTGCGGGACGCGACGATTTAGCATCGCTAACCGCTGTTACACCGAAAGGTTTCAATCCACGCGCCCCGTGCGGGACGCGACGATTCTTCAGTCTCGTAATCCATGCCAATCCACTGTTTCAATCCACGCGCCCCGTGCGGGACGCGACGGGCCGCTTCATAGCGGCTTAATAACCCTTAATAGGTTTCAATCCACGCGCCCCGTGCGGGACGCGACTCTGGATAAGTTCGGGGAGTTTCCAGAACTTAGCGTTTCAATCCACGCGCCCCGTGCGGGACGCGACGAGGACCCTACGCTGTTAACACGGCTGCTGTCCGTTTCAATCCACGCGCCCCGTGCGGGACGCGACTGAGTAATGTAACCCCCATAGGTAACAGAGCATGTTTCAATCCACGCGCCCCGTGCGGGACGCGACCGCCTTTTTGCAAAGGCACGCATAGTCTAACCGTTATGTGCAATTTGCGCTAACGTCAGATCAATATGAAAAAAATACATGAATAAGAGGAATGGGACATCTTAATTACTTTAAAATCAGTAACTAAGGATGCCGCTAATGTTCCGGCTTTTTAAAGAGCACTACAAGTTAGCGTTTAACTAAATAATGAGGGGATCAGCAAACAAATCCAGCGTGGCTTTTGCACCATGATGTTCGACTTTGCTCCGCCAGTTTTTACCCAGAATGTAAAAACGTAAGCTGTCGACACTGTCATCGTAGGTTGATAACAGCTTTGACTTTAATGCCACCCATTGTGATGGGTCTATATCGCACTCAAACACTGAATACTGCACTCTTGTGCCGTAGTTCTGGCAAATTTTTGCGATGTGCCTGAGCCTGCGCTGCCCACCTTCGTTATCAAAAGAAACATCATAAGTAATTAACACCATCATGCGTATTGCCCTCGCAAATTTACTTACTGATAAAAGGTGGGTACTGCTGTAAGTCTCCACGAATATGCCTTGCCAGCAAAAGTGCCTGCACATGAGGTAACAAACCAATTTCAACGTCTTCGTCTAAAAACTGATGTCGGATCTTTTGTTGTTTCCGGCTTTGATACTCTTTCAATACCAGCTTTCTAGCATCGTCCTTTAGCTTTACTGCCCCACCGGTTTCCGTAATAAAATCAGACGGTTTTAGCTGTTGCCGGTTCAGCAGAGTAAGTACCAGTCTGTCAGCAATAAAGGCTCTGAACTCCTCAAGCAGATCAAGCGCTAAACTATCACGCCCAGGTCTTTCCTGGTGCAAAAAGCCTACTTGCGGGTCCAATCCTACACCTTGCAATGCGGCGCTTATATCGTTACCAAGCACAGAATACATAAAAGACAATAAACAATTGACAGGATCTGTTGGTGGCCGCCTGACCCGGCCAGAAAACTCGAAACCCAGATCTTTATTGGTCAGTAGCATATTAAACACAGAAAAATATCTGGACGCCGCCTCCCCTTCATAACCGCGGATTTTGTCCAAATCTGCACAGTGTTTTAAGGTATCCAACACATGATTGATGGCTGTGATCTGCTGACTAAATTCAACAGAGTTTCCGTGGTTGCGTTGATGGCGCTGTAACACTTGCTTTTGCATCTGAATTTTCGCCGCCACAATATTTCTGGCAACAGAAACCGGGTCTTCGTCTGCTTTACGGTATTGAGCACGGCGCAACAACACATTACCCGTTTGTTTACCCTGTACTCTCGCTAAAAACCTGCCGTATTCAGTAAAAAACGCCAGATTGACGGAGTTTTCACCGCAAAAACCCATCACTTGAGGCGACACCATGACATTACCAAAGCAAAAGATAGCCCCAATACCATGAATAGGCAGCTGAGCTGCTTTTTCTTTATTAATATCAATAACTAAAGTTTCACGCTCTTTATGCAGGTACGCACCTTGCGTATTGATGTACAAACTATTCTGTAGTCTCTTCATCGAAATCTTCCGTTGAAAAAAGGCGATTCACATACTGCAAGCTGTTGTCCTTTTGTAATAACTTCGGATTACACAAATCAAACAAACTGCAGGCATGGCAATGCTTGTCATACACAGCTTTTGGGGTAATACCAGACTCCAGCATGGTGGCTACATCAGCAATCACCTGTAAGGTACGCTGACGCAATTCGGGTGTAAAAATCACGGCCTGACGATGACGGGTTTGGTTATACCAAAGTGCTCCTTCAGCCACAGTTTTTCTGGTCATTTCTTCCAGACATACAGCCTGAGCACAAAGCTGAATTTCATCCCAGTCACTTACTTTGGGTTTACCCCTTTTATATTCCACCGGAAACAGTTCACCAGTGGATAAATCCTTTTCAACCAAGTCCAGTTTGCCGGTAATGCCAATATTTGGTGCAGCTACCTGCACTCCACGCTCAATCCGGATCCCTTTCCGGGTTTCCGGCTCACCACTATCCACCCGTTCATGCAACAAATGGCCTTGTGCAGTCAGAAAGTTATCAGCCCACACTTGTTCGTTATGGATTAGCGCGCATTGACGTGGACAAAAGGCGTAGTGCTGAAGCGCAGCAAGTGGGATCAGTCTTACATCATTCATACTATTGCCTGCGCTGCCAGCTATCGGGTGCACGTCTGGCATGCAGTACGGCGATAATGCTAATCACCTGTTCTGTTTCGATAAAATAAATGCAATACGGGAAACGCTGGACTACTGCCCGGCGAATCATCTTATAAACCATGCGATAGCGCTTTGGCATCCGCTGAATGGCATGCAGCTGTGCATCGACACACAGCAGAAATTCATGCCCCAGGTTGGGCAAACAAGACTGATAGTACTGAAAAGCATACTGCAGATCCTTTTTGGCAGCCGAGCGGATCAGCAATTTGGCAGTCATAGCCGGGCAATTTGTGCTTTCACACTGTCCCAGCTTTCCCCCTCTGCAGGTTCCAGCTCATACTCCGCCAAACGCTCTGCCAACACCTTACGCTGCGAAGCACTTAGCTCACTGGCATCCGCCTCAGCCCGAACACTGTCCCATAACTGCTCTGCCAGTAAAATCTTTTCGCTGGCACTTAGCTCATGAAGGTTCATCTGCATATCTCCAAACTAACCTGATTGTGTTGGTACTATAGCTTTTTCAGAGCCTGATTGCTGCAGGCTCTGGTGTTATGCAAAGCTAGAAACCGTCTATTTCTTCAGCTTTTAAGTTATCCAAAGGCGTTAACTGATAGCTGCCATCGGGTTTTACATCCAACGATCTGTGCACTTTAGCTGACGAATATTGGCCAGCCTTACTGTTATGTTTCCACCAGATCACCTTTTCTACCGCCATAGAACCTTCCGGCCTTGCCGACGAGGCATCGCCTTCAAACAGCTTCGGCAGAATGGATTTCAGAACATCTGCATCTGCATCACTAAAGCCGGTTTTTTCTGCAAGTTGTGGTGACATGGCTCCAAAGGCAACGTAAACAGCCTGATCAACACGGTGCTTCATCCCCATGGTATCTGAGCCTTTTTTACTGCCATCGCCATCACCGCTGACACTTTTGGTTATTTGGGTGCTGGTAATGCTCACCGGCTCCCGGCTAAAGGCTGATTGAATACTGACTGGTCCACGAATAGGGATTGAAACGCCGTCTTTCTCTTCGCTTTTAAACGCAAATAATTGACCAAAAGCACGGACATCAAACCAGGTATTACACGCTAACTTTGCTGCATCTTCAGGTTTTGTTTTTTTGGCATTCAACGCATCTTTACCTAAAACGCCTTCGGCTCGTGCACGCAGGCTTGGGTGTCCATCGTTTTTCTTTTCATCCGATTGTACAAAAATTGCCTGACCAGCATCTTGTAAGCGATCACGGGTTTTACGCTTTAAACAGACGTCAGTAATTTCACCAAAACCGTCATAGTCGGTTCGTGGGCGGTTACCATTTAACGGATCGCCGTTTGGGTTAGCGTTTTTTACTGAAAAAATAATGGCGAAATCAATTTTGTTTTGTAAGCTCATGTTGGTTTCCTTATTCCGATGCATCTGCGGTTTCTACCGCGTCTTTTTTACTGTTTAGTTCTAAACGCTGGCAGTGAAACCCAAGTAAAAACTCACCACTTAGCGCTTTGTCTGACGTAAATTCTGTAGTGTCGAACGCCGACTGAATGCTATCCAGCAAATCTTTTCTTAACTTTAAAAAGCCGGGGCTTACATTTTGCAAACGATGCATATAGGGCTTTAGTGCCAGCTCTAAATTACGCCAGGTGGAAAACGGCCTGTCGGCAAAGCGTTGCATTAAACGGTCAGCCGTGGTGTTACGCTTTTCACCCGCTTTGTAAAGCGCGTAGGATTCTATATTTTCAGCTACCGCCAATAAGCGGCCATATAAATAGTCCCGTGAGGTACTGGTTTCATCTAATGCCATGGCATAGTCCTTTTGATATTTTGAATGAGATGTACGTTTACAAAAGCCTTTGTATAGTGCGCACGCAATTCCGAGGTTTTGCTCCCAGCGCCATGTTTCATCTATTTTGTAAGCTAAACGATTCGTTGCCCGTTTAATGGCGTAGTTAACAATGTCTACAGGTAAAGGCCTGCCTTCAACAATGCAAGGCAACAGACGTTCGGTCAGGTTTTTCTTAAGTGAATCAGTACTTTTTAAAACGTCGCCGTAAACTGCATCCCAAATTTTATAAGGGGCGGGAGCACAAACCGACCAAACTGTTTTCTCGACAGGTTTAGTTTTGCCATTACTGTTCAGCGTTACTTTATGCCGCTGTGGCCAGGCAAAATCCTGATACCACTTTTCTAAAGAGGCTAAAAACTCTTCAGCTATGGTTTCACGATAGTAAATAATACCCATGCGGCCTGGCGTAGCGGAATCCAGCCCCAAAATACAAATGCTCTCGTTCCGTTCTAACTCTCCTTTACCAGTGCCTTTTAAGTGTTTTTTCAGGTTTAGCGCATAGCTTTGGCCTAAATCGAGTGAGTGATCTTTGTCGGGTAGGATTTCGGTATTTAACAGATCCCAGGGATCTGCAAACGGGTTTGGAGTCTTTTTGCCTGAAATAGCCCAGCTTAGGTAGTAGGCATTATTATCACCACCATCGCCCACTTTGATACCTTGCCTTTTTAGCAAAAATCTTAGGGCATTATGTGCTTTTTGCGTTACATCAAAACTCACTGCCGATGCTTGCTCACTATCGGTAAATTTACCTCTGAAGGTAAATCCACTGCTATCGTTGGCGGAGATTAATTTTGCTTTATCGCCGTTGTGTCGAATTTTGGCTGGATGGTTTGATGCTAAAACACTTTGCTCGCCTTTTATTAAACACAGGCCAGGCTTACCACCATTTAAGCTGTCAAAGTTAATCCAACTTTGCTGAATTTCAGAATCAAGCCAGGTTTTAGACTGTACTATCCCGGGCACTTCTACAGTCCAGCACACTAACGCTGATCCTTGATCCAACGATCCTTTTTCTTTTGGTAACAATCTAAAAATGGCAGGTGCTTCCGAATCTCCAGACCATTTTGTTAAAAGTTCACCGTCTGCGGCATGTAATACACCATGCTTAATCAGGTCCGCCACAACCGTTTTCTGAACAATATAGGTGTGAATAATTTTAAGTGTAGATATAGCAAACTCTGATTCGCACCAAGAACGTAGTAAAGCCTCATACAGCTCATAGCCAGAAGCTTTTTTTCCACCAAACTCGGCATAATCACCAGCAACATACTGGATTTTGTCTGCTAATGGATGGGGTGCCAAGCCACTGCTCCGGCCCGCAGACTGTTCAGTTGCCGGTAAAACTATTTGTGTTTTCTCCAGCACTTCAGCTCTTACGAAATTACCATTTTCGTCAATCACAATATTGATATGTGCGTTCTGCGGAGTGTGGCTAACCGGCATTAATTGCTGTTCCTGCGTTAAATCTGCAGAAAACTTCTGTGCCTGTTCATAAGTTTCGTATAAACGCGCTAACCAGCTCATAACGCAGCCTCCAGCTCTTCCACAGCCTGTTGATTCACATCAAGCACAAACTCTTTTGGCTGCATGTCGCGGATAAAGCGGCGGATCTGGCAATCTTCTGGTCGGGGGAACGTGACAACTCCCTGTTTCATAGTGGCATGCCAAAACCGGGTATGCAGTTCATCTACACCCGTTTCATCCGGGTAATCAAAACCATGGAACATCAAGCCAAAACCAAGTTCATCAATTCCATCATAAGCCCCGGAGCCAGAGCCAAACTCACAAGGTTCCACATAGCCCTGGCAATCGCGCGTCCCTAAAAAAATGTCTTGTCTACCACCTTTTTCAAGCATTCGGTTCGCAATACTAAAGTGCTTGCCATCAACACGATCTTTCGCCAAATCAGGCCGACAAGTATTCCATTCAAAATGCGCTTCAACCTGATATTCAACTTCATGCAGGAAGGTATAAATAGCCAGACTATTCCCCCCTCCCCAGTTTAGTGGTTTAGTGCCCTTCGTCTGTGTCCGTAAAGGGTTTATCACTCTGACTCTGTCGACATACCAAGTGATTGTTGGTTTCCAATAGATGGATTTCAGAACTCCCTTTAGCGCTTCATACGTAGGTAAGTGATATGAGCATTTCTCCCCACCAACCTTTGTGATCGGATCGGTAAATAGCGCATAACGTCCCCATAGACGAAAACTAATGCTGTTTTTCATCGGTTTTGTCTCCATTATTCCGTCCTTTTCAGTTAGAAAACTAAGTTGTACTGTTCTGCACAAGCATTCGTGCATATACCAAAATCCTGGCTATAAAATCGCTCATCGAGATAGAAAATCCCTTCACCTTCGATAACTTCATAAATTGCATTTTGCTGCTGAAGTTGTTCCCATACATTTGGAAACAAATTCACGCTGTATTTCTGTAGCCTCCGGAGTAATTGGTAATAGGTGGCCGCATCAAATTTTTTGTTCACCGCACAAAGTTCTTTCAAAAATGTTCGTCCTTCACCATAAGGCACAATAAGCGACTGTGTCGGCGCGTCTATTGCCTTAAAGGCTTTTCCGGCTGTCATAAAAGCATGTTGTAATGTGAGCATAGGATTTGCGTTTGGATTTCTGGCATTCACGCTTAACAGATTCAGCAAATCATTCGGGCCTTCTTCTACCCTAGCTTTTATGGGGTAATTCATCTCATCGCTACGTTCAAAAAAGTAGTACTGAAAATACTGCTGCATCACTTCTGGTTTCAGGAAGTCTTTGCCCTTGAATTCATTAAAAATTCGTTTTGTAGCTTCTTGGCCTGCTTTGATATCCGGTAGTAAATCAATTGTCTCTTTATCCGGATTGATCACATAAACCGTTGATGTCGGATGTTTACCATTACGATTGCAGCGACCAGCAGCCTGAGCCAAAGAATCTAAACCCGCCAGAAAACGGATCACGGTAGCAAAATCCACATCCACGCCAGCTTCAATAAGTTGAGTACTGATACACAGTACAGGCAAATTGGCATTCAGACGCTGCCGTATTTTTGCTAACAATGCCTTACGATGAGCCGGGCATTGTGCTGTGCTTAAGTGAATTAACGCTTCAGCATCCACTTCACCACTTTGCTGTAAAGACTTAAAAAGTGCCTGGGCCCAGTTTTTGGTATTTACAATAATCAGACAGCTTTGTTTCAGCTTCACTTCGTCAAGTGCAAGCAATGTAATTTCATCTAATGACCAGCCTAACGGCTTAGTTACGTCGAGGATCTCGACTCTTTTTAGCTCGTCAAACAAATCGGTAACGTCAGGCATTAACTCATTGTCATCGGTTAAATTCAGTCGGCCTTTTTCCTCATTTTTAACTTTATGCAGCAAAGGCTGAGTTGCAGTACAAAGCACCGCTGTCGTTTTGCAATACGCGGCCAGGTAGTTCAACGAATTATTAAAAAGATGAATGCAGTTCACAGGTAAAGTCTGAATTTCATCGAAAACGATGACACTATTCGCCAGTTGATGTAAACGCCTTACACCACGGGTGCCGCCGCTTAACAATGTTTCAAGAAATTGCACCATAGTCGTCAGCACTATAGGGGCATCCCAATTTTCACCGACTAATTTGCTATGCCAGGTTTGTTGTTCAGGTTCCAGATTCGAATGATGTTCCAATACCCATGGGCGCGCATCATGATCACGATGAAGTACTTCCCTTATCGCTTCGGCATTTTGCTCAATAATTGAAGTGTATGGAATGATGTAAAACACACGGTCAAGCTTATGCTCTTTTGCATGATGCAGCGCATAACGCAAACTGGAATAAGTTTTCCCGCCTCCTGTCGGCACAGTTAGGCTATAGATCCCCTGCGCATCCACGGCAAGTTTTAAACAATGATCTGAAATTTGCTTACGGATAGAGTCCACGGAATTTCTGCATTCCAGTGTTGCTACAAAAGTTTCTACTCGCAGACATGCCTCTGCCCAATCAGGCTTCTGGTGTCTGTATTGGCTATATTCCGGATTCTCAAAATCGGCACTATTGACTCTATCCGCGTCTATAAGGCAACTGAACAGGAATTTTGTGTAAAAACCAAGATTGAACGCCCGAGCAACCTCACTGTATCCAGAGGCTTCAGTTGAATGTTGCTTTAACTTGTTGACGACACTTTTAATAAAATCGAGCGATGTAAATGAAGCAGCTTTAGTCAGAATTTCTGCATCCGCCACCCTTATACATTCTTGCAGATGAGTCAGCTCATCCGCTTTGCGGATCCGGCTTAAGAAGCCTGAGCCATTCTCAGAGGGTAAACAGTCAATTAAACCGCTGTGATGAGACGCGATGCACAAAGCTAAAATTTGTATCGCTGCGATGGCCAGTCTTTGATCTGAAGATCCTTTTTCAGGAAAGCATCGCAGTGCCACTGGCAGCAGTTGCTGAAAAACCCATTGGGCACCTGCTGATGAGTGGTCGATTTTTCCTTTCAAACTTTTTACGTCAACATCGTCAATGTCAGCATCAAAACTGGATACAGACTGCTGAATAATGAGTTGCATATAGCCTTGAAAAGCCTGACTAAACTTGCCAAAGTCATGCAATAAACCAAGCAGTAAACCGACATCACTCTGACCAAGTTTATTTGCATAAACTGCAGCCAATGCACCAACTTCAATCAAATGTGTTTTGACGCTTTGGTGGCTAATACCATCTTTCGCAGGATGAGCGATGTAGTTCATTTGCAGTATCTCCTTTTCAATATAACCACTCTACCCTCTATCCCTGAATTAACAACACTGTACAAAAACACCTGTAAACTAACTGTGCAGGTTGTTGGTAAGCTTATGATTTTTCTTCAAATAGCCAGGGTTTTATTTCGTTCAGATTGATTAAAACCAGCTGCTGGGCTTCGGGGCTGATGTTGATGTCGCGGATGTTGACCTGCATTTCCTGCAGCACGTATTGGGCAAGGCAAGCCCGGGTTTGGAGCTGGAGTTTGCCGTTTTGCATTTGGTAGTCCTGGCGCAACACTTCTTGTTGGGCTGGGGTTAAACGTGGGTCGGGTTGGAATTCTAGACAAAACTCAGTGGTCCAGCCGGGGTCTAGCTCTGCGCTGATGTTGGTTTTATCCAATAACTCCGGTACACCACGAAAACGGCTTAAGACAAAGTCACGAAAGCCTTTGGATTTTTCGCAGTACGCCCGTAAATGCCAGCGCAACCCTGCACTGACAAAATGATGCGGCACAATGATACGGCCTTGCCGATCAGGATTACTGACCGATACATAGTCTACTTCCAACCTGCGTTTTTGCCTTATTGCCCTGACCAAGACCCGAATGATTTCTGCGCTTACCTGGCGTTTCGGCAGAGCTAAGGTGGTATAAGGCAAAGCGGTGCTGACGTCGGCAATAGCGTCCTGATGGCTCACCCAATTCAGATACTCCACTACATCGCCACAAATGTAGCCGTGCTTAAAATCAGGTTGTGGCAGAAAACCTTTATAACTGGCGTGATAAAGCAGATTTCCAGGTAACAATTGCTGGTAATAAAGAATATCTTTTTGTGCCTGAGTGCGGCTGATGCCAAACTGGCGGATTAAGTGACTGGTACTGATCCGGCCTTCCCACCAAGCGATCAGTTCGATAAACCATAATCTTTTGTCCTGATTAATGCTAAGCACTTCATGTCCCTGAAATTTTGCTTTGGCACTACCATAGCGTAACAGGGACAAACACTACAACGGCTTTGGTAGATTTTATTTCTAAAGCAGTCGAATTCGACGGGTTTGGAGTCGATCCGATAAATTAGGGTAAAGTCTCTTTAACAACCAAAACTAACCCATAAAAATCTCATACTCATCAGGTCCTTTCATATAGCCCTCCACTTTCCGGCTTAAAAGCCGCTGGCCTGTTAATGCCGTTTGTACCAGTAGCTTGTTGTAAGGGCTGGCGTTAGGGTCAGCCAGATACTCGGCACAATCAAACCAGCGGGCGTGCAGAATTTCGCGCGGGTCTGGTTTTGGCTCTGTTTCTTCTGCGGTTAAACGGCAGACCATATACAAATTAGAAGCACCAAACTGGCCCTGATGGTGATGGCGTAAGCCTAAAAAGCTGTCAAAGCGAGCTGTGACACCTGTTTCTTCCTGTACTTCACGAATGGCGGCATCGGCTAAATGCTCTTTCGGGTCCACCATACCGCCAGGCAATTTAAAATAGCCTGCTCTGCGGCCCTCCAAAGGTTTTTCCTGCACCAGCAATACTTTGCCAGAATTGGATAACACCACAGCACCCACCCCAATGCTATGGGTTGCAGCTAAAGGCAAATAGCTGTCGGCCTGCAGTTTTTTGCAAAGCATTAATTTGTCTGGCATGCAGTGATGAAAGGCAAAACCAAGTTCAACAGCGACGGAAATCAGCTCTGAGCGCGAAGCCGGTAGCTCAAGCCAAATTAAAGAGTAATGCTGACGCCATGCCTCCACAGATGCAGCTAAACGCCCGGCAAATTCGGCTATCGTGTCAGGCAGTTGTTCCGGTCCAATAAAGCAACCTTTGTATGGGTTGACTATGGCATCAAATAACTTCATTAAACTCCCCTTCGTACTTAAAGCTGCAGCTTTAATGACTTCATATGCGCAGAAACGAAACGGGCGCCGATAAACGACGCCCCTACATTGAATCCGCGGGTGCCCCGGCCCTTTCATTAACACCGGGGTATCATTAGACGGGCGGGGACAAGCCCCTATAACATCACCTTGTAATTTGAAACGGGCGGGGACAAGCCCCTATAACATCGCCTTGTAATTTGAAACGGGCGGGGACAAGCCCCTATAACATCACCTTGTAATTTGAAACGGGCGGGGACAAGCCCTATAACATCGCCTTGTAATTTGAAACGGGCGGGGACAAGCCCCGCCCCTACAGCCAACATGCGTTAACATGCTCGAACATTTTATCTGAACAATACTTTTTCTTTTTGGAACCAGCTGACACAAAAGGCCAACATGGCTCCTGCGATCACTACTGTCGAACCAAAAATAGCCAACAGCATACCTATATCCATAGTGCCTTTAATCAGCTCTTTAATGGCAAGTGCAACGTTGGCAATAGGTAACATAGCCATTGCCCAGGTCAGCTCTACGCCAGGCATTAACGCCACAATCAGCGGCATAAAGACGATCATGCTCAAAGGGCCAATATAGTTTTGTGCTTCTTTAAAGCTGCGGGCATAGATGGATAATGACAGCAATAAAGATGCAAAAATGGCAGACAATGGGATCAGCATCATCAGGATCAGTAACAGATCGGCAACGCCTAAAGTAGACATAGTTTTAGCCACTATATCGACCCCCATTAAAGAGCCAATAACATAACCCCAGCCACCAAAGCTACTGACCGTAATAAGTGCAGAGGCTAAGCCTGTGGTCAGTACAGTCAGAAACTTTCCTAACACAATAGAGGTTCTGCTGATCGGGCATATTAATAAGGTTTCTAAAGTACCGCGCTCCTTTTCACCTGCACCTATATCAACAGCCGGATAAGAGCAGCCGATTAAGCACAAAGGGATCAGGATGTAAGCAACAAAACCGCCAATTTTTTCACCCAAATTTTCACGGCTTTCGGCGGTATTTACTTTTTCCAGCTTGACTGGTTGCAACAATGCATCCACTTTTTCGGCACTTACACCTAAGCTATCCAGCTTGGCCAGTTGCAGCTTTTTGCTGTAATCGCGCAGCAACTGATTGAAGTATTTATCAATCATATCAAGCTGGGACGACATATTGTAAATCACAGTCCATTGGCTTTGCGTCAGATTAGTTACATCGGCACTAAAGTCGTCGGCAATGATAATAGCCAAATCAAATTTATCGTCGCGAATAGCTTGTTTCAGTGCTTCCGGTTCGGTCAGATCAGACTCTACCTTTTTGAAATTTTTGTGATAAAACAAAGCTTCTGTTAATTCAGGCGCTTTATCTGCATTGATAATGACGTAGCGATGCTCTTCTGCTTCTGCATTCTTCGCTACGTTCGCTACCACTAATCCCATAATGCCAAACAGCACAGGGAAAACCAGAATCGGCAGTAAAATGACAAAAAACATGGTTTTTTTATCGCGGACTAACTCGGTGAGTTCTTTAAGGTAAACTTGCCACATTTAGTTGTACTCCCTGTTGTGCCCTGCCTGATTAATCACATTCATAAATGACTGGCGTAGATCACCGTCAGCACTTAACGCTTTAAATGCATCAAAGCTGTCGGAAAACGCGCTGATGCCTTTGTCTATCACCACAACCCGATCACACAAAGACGCGACTTCATCCAAATGATGGGTAGAAAAAATAACAGGTGTGCCCTGCTGTTTTAACGAGCGGATAAAATCCAGTACCGTCTGGGTGGTCATAATATCCAGGCCGGTAGTAGGTTCGTCTAATATAACCACTTTGGGTGAATGCACCACAGCGCGCGCTATGGCGGTTTTTTGCTTCATACCACTGGACATGGCATCGGCTTTACGGTTAGCAAAATCGTGCATATTCAGCAGGGTGAATAGTTCTTCAATCCGTTGTTTTAATGCGGTTTCGCTCATCCCATGCAAACGGGCAAAATATGCAATGTTTTCATAAGCAGTGAGGCGGCCATATAAGCCAGTGCTGCTGGATAAAAAACCGATTTTTTTACGGGCCTGCACAGGTTGCTTTAACACATCCACGCCTTCAATCAACACAGAACCAGAATCTGGCTGTAAGGCAGTCGATAAAATACGTAAAGTGGTGGTTTTACCTGCACCATTCGGGCCCAATAAACCTAATACTTCGCCTGAGCCACAATCAAAGCTGACGTTGCGTACCGAATGGAAAGCGTCTTTGCTATAGCGCACATCTTGTTTTTCACTGTCCGACAACTTTTGGCCACGACTAATGGCAAAAGATTTAGCCAGCGCGTCGATTTTTATCATTGATAGTTCCCTTTGTTATTCTTCTGTTAAGTCGTATGCCGTTTCGGTCTGAAATAACTGGTATCAGCATAAAAGGCCAGATCCTGAGCCTGTTGATGCCAGCCCGGTACTCCCAGTAATGGCAGTGGACTAAGCTGTTGATTATCAAGCAGCAGCTCTGCTTGCACAAGCTGAGCTGCTAATAAGTTATCAACAAAATCGTAACCTTCTGTGTCTGGACAGGTCAAGCCTGAGGGCAATTCAATACACCATAATTTTGCGGTTAAACCAATAAAAGGCCTGGTTGCCATTTCATAGTTCGCATGGCCAAAAATAATAGGATTTAGCTCAGCCCATAGGTTTTTATGCTGATAAAAAGCGTCGGTCCATTGGTGATCACGCAATAAATCCAACATAAATCGCTGCGAAGGCTGGATACAAAGCAACACGCCACATTCATCTAATAAGGTGAGCTTATGCCTAATTTTGCTGCGTTCTTTAGTGCCAAACTGTTGAATTTGTGCCATATGCAGCTGATTCATTACCCGCTTGCTTTTGGGGAATAAACACCAAATCAAGGCGCCAAATAAGTCATGCCAGTTGTCTGCACGCATAGGTATTTGCCGGGTTTGCCAAATAAAGTCTTCGTAATAACGACCATCTGCATCTAGCACTGAGCTGTCAACAAAGCTCCAGTCCTGTAGCTCAGTGCGCTGATGCAACCAGGCTGTCAGCAGCTCTGGCGACGGGAAATGGCGTTGTTGTGCTAACGGAAATTGTGCAGCCAAAGCGCTGAATACACCGGGCTGTAAAAATAGCTCTGGTTGCCAGGCTGTGGGTGCCATGAATCTGGAGTTTACGCTGCTTTTTTGCATGAATAAGAAAAAACCGTCTGTTGTGCTGAAACCATACTTTGTCAATTACCTGCAAAAAACCTCTTGCAATTTTCCTGTAAGCTGGCAAATTCAAAGAGTACGTATAGACGTACATACTGCCAAAATGAAATGTATCCGTCGTAGTAGACGCCGCAGCTTTGTTGCCTGCGTTCGCCGCCCCAACCACATAGTCCTTCTATGTCCATGGGGACTCGTTCGCTGGTCGCCGCACTGCAACGCCAACTACTTAGGGTACCGATCTGGATTAATTAATTAGAGGTTACTCATCATGTGTTCGATATTTGGGGTGCTTGACATCAAGACTGATGTTAAAGCCTTGCGCCAGCAGGCGCTACAGTTATCTAAATTATTACGCCACCGTGGACCAGATTGGTCAGGCGTATGGAACAACGACCATGCCATTTTAGTGCATGAACGTCTGGCTATCGTAGATACTGAAAATGGCGCCCAGCCCCTGATTAATCCAAATCGAAATCACATTCTGGCAGTGAATGGTGAGATTTATAATCACAAAAATTTAGAGAAAAACTTAACAGTCGATTACCAGTTCCAGACCAAATCGGACTGCGAAGTGATTTTGCCTTTGTATTTACAGCACGACGTTGATTTTATTGACCAACTGCAAGGCATGTTCGCTTTTATTCTGTATGACGCAGAACAAAACCGTTACCTGATTGCCCGTGATCATATTGGTATTATTCCGTTGTATTACGGCTACGACGAACACGGTCAGTTGTATGTGGCGTCTGAATTAAAAGCCTTGGTGCCTGTATGTAAGCAAATGCAGGAATTCCCACCAGGCCATTACTTTGACAGCAAAGTAGGCAAGCTGGTGCAGTACTATCAGCGCGACTGGCAAAGTTTTGATGCTGTCAAAGACAATCCGGCTGACTTAGGCGAATTACGCGCAGCTCTTGAGCAAAGTGTAAAAAGCCACTTAATGTCCGACGTGCCCTATGGAGTGTTGTTATCTGGTGGTCTGGATTCGTCTTTAATTTCTGCAATTACTCAGCAGTTTGCCCGTAATCGTGTGGAAGATGATGGTCAGTCCGAAGCCTGGTGGCCTCGCCTGCACTCTTTTGCTGTAGGTTTACAAGGCTCACCTGACCTAGTGGCTGCGCGTAAAGTGGCTGACAGCATTGGCACAGTGCACCATGAAGTGCTGTTTACTGTGCAGGAAGGTTTAGATTCTTTGCGTGACGTGATCTATTTCCTCGAAACCTATGATGTCACCACTATTCGTGCTTCAACCCCTATGTACTTAATGGCCCGTAAAATCAAAGCTATGGGTATTAAAATGGTGTTGTCGGGTGAAGGTTCTGATGAAATTTTTGGCGGCTATTTGTATTTCCACAAAGCGCCTAACGCCAAAGAGTTCCATGAAGAAACCTTACGTAAGCTAGACAGGTTGCATATGTTTGACTGCAACCGCGCCAACAAAGCTATGTCGGCCTGGGGTATTGAAGCCCGCGTGCCTTTCCTCGACAAGCACTTTATGGATGTCGCCATGCGCTTGAATCCAGAAGCTAAAATGTGTGGCAAAGGCAAAATGGAGAAACACATTTTGCGTCAGGCCTTTGATGGCTTGTTACCGCACGACATTTTGTGGCGTCAAAAAGAGCAGTTCTCTGACGGTGTGGGTTACAGCTGGATAGACAGCTTAAAAGCTCATGCGGAAAAAGAAGTGACGGATCAGCAAATGGCAACAGCGGCTTTCCGCTTCCCGGTCAATACTCCGGACAGCAAAGAAGCTTATTACTATCGGGTGATCTTTGAAGAGCATTTCCCACACACGGGCGCAATTTCCTGTGTACCAGGTGGTAAGTCTGTCGCTTGTTCTACTCCTGAAGCTTTGGCATGGGATGCGAAAATGGCGCAAATGACTGACCCATCAGGGCGTGCAGTGCGGGACGTTCACGAACAAGGCTACTAAAATCCCCTGCGTCCTTGATGCCGCAACTTTGTTGACCGCGTTCACTCACCCCAGTCGCATAGGCAACTATGCTCCTGGGGTCTTGCTCGCTTGTCGCCTCGTTGCAACATCAATTACTTTGGGTATTGACCCTGCGTTCAATACTGTAGGGGGGCGGCTTGTCCCCACCCGTCTTGTGATACCGCGATGTTATTGGAAAAATACCACGTTACTAATGGAATGGCCTGGACAAGCCAGGGCCCCAACATTTGAATCCGTCTTACGTTTAAGTACTGCCTTTCTGTGGCTTTTCTTTTTATCCTCTGCTATTCCTCAATTTATTGTATTTTTTTTCGGCGAATAATGCGTTTTTATCGGGTTTCTCTGGCGAAATAGTCCGGTAGATCGTATGTTAGGCGCCATCTGAATATGCCCTGAATTATGGATCTAAGACTGTGATCAATTTATCCAAATCCTTGTTCGCTGTAATGCTGCTTGCCAGCTTCAGTGGGGATCTGAATGCAGAAACGGCTCTGACAGGTCAATGGCTGACCGACTTAGAAAAGCAAACTTTACTCGACCCACAAACTTCAGGCGTCACTTTCCGAAAAGGTGAGCTGGTGGTCGTGGGCGATCAAAGTGCAAACGAAAGCACCCGGATGAAACTGTTTCGTATCGACCCGGCTACGGCAACAGCTATTACTCAGCCCATTCAAATTACTGTGGCAGACAGCTTAAAAAACAGCTGCTTTTACAACTATTTAGCCGATAAGCCCGATTTAGAAGCCTTAACATGGGACAGACTGGACGACACCACTTTAATTACAGTGACCGAAGATGCGTCGGCTTATCAATTAAGTAACGAATGTTCAAAAAAGTTTAATCAATCTAATTCAACGGCTTACCCTACTCTGCTGTTAAAAATTCAGGTCGACAGTGCCTTAACCCGTGCCGAAATAGTAGCAGTGCGGCCCGTGCAATTTCCGCTTGAAGCCAAAGTAGGTAATTTTCCCAATGACGGCATAGAAGGTTTAGCTGTTGATGATCACCAGAATTTATATCTGGCACTCGAACAAGACATTGCCAACAAACCTAAGTTATTTAAAACCCGGTTAACTCAGGATTTCTGGTTGCGCGATAACTTTGTCAAAGTGATAGACGCCAACCTGACCCTGCCCGTGCTGGATGACAACGATCATCCAATTAATGGTATCGAGTTTTTACCAAGCCCGATTTTAGGCCACCCTGGTTATTTAGTGGCCGTGGCGCGTAATGACGACGAATTGTGGGTATTCGATTTAACCAACCGTATTCCACCTTTTGTGCAAAAACTGAGTTTTTATGTCAGTACAGACGACAGCGGCCTCTGTCCTGCCTATGACAAGCTGGTGCAAACGGCACTGGAAGCCGTAACTATTCACGAAGGCACAGTGTATTTAATTAACGACCCGTGGAAACAGCACTACGGCGACAATATTCAGTGCGGCACCCATACCGATAAATTTAAACGCATGTCACCGCTGCTATTTAAAATGCCGGTTGACCCACGCTGGTACACTCCATATCGGCCTAAAACTCAAACCGCCTTACCTGCGATCAGTGGTTTAGCAGCTTTGGACCAAAATCATTACTTGGCGGTGCAGGACAAAAAAATTCAACGCCAGGGTGATCGCTTAACCTTAATTCAGGTCAATCAGGATCAACAACTGACAGCACAAAGCTTATTTGTTACTAATTGGCCCTCTGGTCAGGCTTCTAATGATTTAGAAGCAGTCTGTGCCCTGCCAGGCCTTAATAATGAGTTTTTGATTGCAGAAAGTGGGACCTGGCAAGGTGCTTTTGGCCGACTGTTTCATATCAAAGTATTCCCTACTTATGCGCAGGTACTCAACACCTTTGAATTACCTGTTGAACGTGACAGCAGCCCGGAGCAGGACGGCGATAACTTTGAAGGTTTAGCTTGTGCCAAAAAAGATGTGAACCGTTATCTGGTCATTTTAGGCGAGCGCGGAACAGCCACAACAGCCGGATTTTTACAATGGGGTGAACTGGATATGGCTGCAGTTAACATTCAATGGAACAGCCAGAAAATTCAGGTGACAGGCCCAACACAACTTAAAAACCGTAACTACAACAGAGTGATCGCAGATTTGCATTTAGAAGCCGACGTACTTTGGGCCAGCGCAGTGCTCGATAGTTCAGACAACGGCCCTTTTAGCAGTGCGGTTTATCCACTTGCATTGGTAAACCCAACAGCAAAACAGCCCATCAGCTTAATGGCTGAACGGCCAGTGTTATGGCAAATCGACGGTTTTAAAGTAGAAGCCTTAGCCAGCCCAAGCCCGTTGATCCCAGGTGCGGCTCTGATGATGGGCACAGACGATGAAAATTATCACGGCCAGTTCCGGCCTTTAGCGACAACAGAGCAAAGCCCTTATGGCAACCCAAACCCCAAATCAGCCACAACAAAATAATCCGCTGCATGGATTTACCCTGCAGCAAATTCTGGAGCTGCTTGTTGAGCACTACAGCGGTTTTGCGCCCTTAGCAAAGCAAATTCCGCTTAAATGCTTTAGCTCCAACCCCAGCATCAAATCCAGCCTGACGTTTTTGCGCAAAACCGCCTGGGCCAGAACCCAGGTGGAAGAGCTTTTTATCAAGCTGAAACTCTATCAAAAGAGCTAGTTGCAACGGGATGAAACTTATAGCCAATGCGTTTTTCCCGCATTGGCATAAAACGACGTTAAAGCGGTTTGGTGACAATAAAATCATCAAAATAAGCACATTCCGCTTTGTAACTCCCATTTTCAGACTTGGGAGCCCATTCTGGTGAAGCTCCACCATGAAAGGTAATGAATAACATTTTGTGGATTAATGATGCGGCTGTATCTTTGCCACGAAAACGGATTTTGTCATGGTAAATCACTTCAGCCCCATCCACAGATACCACGACTTTGCCGTCGGCTAAATGAACGTCAGTATTTAAACTGACCAGCATCTTCACCTGATGGTAGATACCAGAGATAAAACGGAAATTCTGTGCAACTTTGCTATCGCCAAACTTACCTTTCATATCCTGATGATACACATAGGTTTTAAGCCTTCCTTCAGGTCCAAACATCAGGCGGGCACTCCAACCTTCCGCAGTGATAGGGGCGCCTCCGGTTACAGGACTTTCTGGTCCCAAACCATGCAATTTGCCCCCCTTCACAAAATCAAAATTGTCACAAAATTTCACCGCAAAACTCATTTGGTATTGTCGCGCAGCCTCAGGCAGATTAGCAGCGGCATAAACTCTGTGGCTGCCTTGCTCAAAACCCTGATACGTAACCTTAATAGCATTCGAACCATACAGCCCTTCGTTTTTAACCAAGGCTGCGTAGCGCTTATTTGCTAACAAATGCCCAAACTTAGATAACTTAGCGTCGAAGTTCTCCACGAAAACTTCCTGCTCTCTGGAATTTTCAGCCTCCGCATCATCGCCGCCACACCCAACAAGAAAAAGCGCTGTTGTGATCAATACTGTTGTTTTCATTACACCTTCACCTATTGCCCGGTTCATTCACAAGCATAAGGTTCCAGACAGCTCCTTTTGCATTAGTTTGATCAAACGGGCTTACTACGCTGTTGATACGTCAAGCTTTTTCGTTCAGCCAACATGCCGGGCAAACCTGATTAAACCGGCCCCAGAACGGTCACAGTGCTGCATTGCTGACTGATTAGACGTTGTAACAACTCCTGCTCAGATAACAACGGCTGGTCATCAGCAACATCAAATGACTCCAGCCCAATAATTTGGTTACGGCCTTTTGCTTTTGCCTGATACAGCAAGTGATCCGCCAGTTTCAAGGCCGTTTCCCAATGGATGTTTTGTTTTCCACTTTGTTTCACTGGCAAGCTGATATAACCGCCACTCAGCGTGACTCTGTTCGGCGAAAACTCTGTCTGCAGCGGCTGGCTGGCGATTTCCTGCAGAATACGTTTAGCCAGTTCAGGCAGCGTATCGGGGTGGCTGTGCTGCAGCACCAGCAAAAACTCTTCACCTCCCCAGCGGATCACTAAATCATCAGTACGGCACAAGGCCTTTAGTTTTTGTGCCACAGCAATCAGGATTTCATCACCGGCAGCATGACCCAAGCCATCATTAATCTGCTTAAAATGATCAATATCCAGCAGGAAAATGGCTTGCTCCCCTGTGGTTTTGCCAGCTACTGCAGACGTAGTGTCAGCTATAGCATCGGCCATATAGTGCTGCACTGCCCTGCGGTTCAATAGCCCTGTTAGCGGATCATGCACAGATTGTTGCTGCAGTATTTGATTGTTTTTACTTAGTAACTGATTCACTTTGCGACTGCTGACATAAGCAAAAAACAGCAAGGCTGCAATCACCAGCACCAGTAACACAGCCAGCAGGATCAAACGCTGCGTCAGGGTACGGTTATCCAGCTCCTGCCGCTGTAACTCAGTTTGCTGTTCCAGTAGTTTAATTTGTAAGGCATTTTCCTGAGCCTGATATTTAATCTGCAACTCACTGAATACTTTATCCCGCTCCGACTGAAAAAATTCATCTTTTAGGCGCTGCTGTTCTTTTAATGCCTGCGCTTGCAACTGATACTGCCCGGCCACGCCATATGCATCAGCCAGAAGCCCCTGGATTTGTGCCACCTGACTGGCTGGGGCAAAAGTGCTGAATTGTTCAGCGGCACGACGCATTTCGGCAAGCCCAGTGTCAAAATCCCCCCGCATCACTTTGATATAACCCAGGTTAAAATCAATTACTGTGCCTTCAGAACTGTTATTGATTGAGCTGGCTATGGCTCTGGCCTGAGTCAAATACTGTTCGGCCCGCTGGTAGTTTTTTAGCAGCAACAATCCGGCTCCGGCATTATTGTATCCTGCCAGTTCAACGCGTTTATTGCCCTGCTCCTTACCCAATTTGGCCGCTTGTATAAAGTCTTCGGAACTTTGTGCAGAAAGACCATGCAGCTCTCTCGCCGCATAAGCCCGGTTCAAATAAAGCTCTGGTAACCGCTTGGGTAAATTGTATTTACTGGCCTCAGCAATGGTTTTATCCAACAACTCCAGCGCCACTTTAAAATTCTGCAACGACAACTGAACTCTGGAAATATGCAGATTTAAAAATTGGCGGCGACTATGGGTGGCTGCATCATCAGTATCACCAACGGCGGTATGCGCCTTGAGTAAATGCTCCAGTGCAGACTCAAATTTCCGGTTCGCCTGCAATACTCTGCCAATCACGTTATGGCAGTAATACCCTATGCGTGGATTTTCAACTGCAGCTAATTGATGCTCAATAGCAGCAATAAGCGCTAGGCTTTCATCGACTTGATTGGTGTTTAAATAAATATCCGCTTTTACGGCCAGCAATTCAGCGGTCGCTGCCGGCGAGGACTGAATAGTTGGCATCGCCAAAACAGAGTCGGTCAATTCCAATGCTGCATCAACCTTGTGCTCATCGAATGCCATAGACAGACTTTGGTAACCTTTTACTCTGGCGTAACTCTCGACAGGAACAGACTCAGTTAATGCATCAACAATACTACGAAGCTTGATTTTGTCTTGCGGGTAATCGGCTACGCCTGCAAGCTGATCCAGTTTCTGTTCAAGAGCCGGGTCTGTTTGTTGAGCTGAAGCATGGCTATGGCTAATACCAGCAAACAAAAACATAAGTAAAACCAGAGGTCTAAAAAAGAAGTGCTGCAGCGTGCCTGTTTTCAATGTCATTCATTCCGCGTAGGGTTTCCCACAAAATTCGGAATTTATACTATCAGTTTTTTCAGTATTGATAAGTGCCCAATCTGAATTTAAGTGTGCGGAATTGTGATAAAGCTGATCATGTTGCGTGGCTTTGTGGCCCGTAACTTTTACTTCGATTTGTAGTAGCAGAATGCAGGTCAGTCAGTGCCTTTTGTGCTGAGCCTCTACACGCCTGAACCTGATCCATTGTATGAACAGGGCTATTCTCGCTGCAAGGTTGAAATGCAGGGCATTGCATTCGAAAAGCATGCCTAAGGTGTCGATTCTCTGCAGGCTTTATGGTGAGCGGTTGCCCCCCCCTGAGGCTGACGCTTAGCTCTGTGCAGTCCGAAGCTGGAATGTTTATTTTCCAAAGCATCTGGATCCGCGCTTTAGTCTGTTGTCAGCTTATTTTCCGCGATCAGACGCACAGCGCTGATGCCTTACATATCAGATAAGGTATAACGAAGGCCGAAACAAACTCCATCATAAAAGGACCAGCAGTTTGGAGATATACACCATAGAAATCACCCTTCCCTTTAAAGCCAAAACGCCATGGCGGCGTGTGATTGAAGTGGAAGACAACACGCCCTTTTTTGAGTTGCATTACTTTATTCAGACGATGGTGAAGTTTGATAATGATCACTTGTATGAGTTTCATATCGCCAAAACCCCTGGCAGAAATACGCAACGTATTGATGATGGAAAAATGCTAAATGAGGTGTATCCGCTGGTGGGTAGCAAGGTGTTTTATTTGTTTGATTTCGGTGATTGCTGGTTATTTCAGTTTAAAAAATTACGCAAAAAAGCTGAAAAACAACCCAGGGTAAAATACCCGCGAGTGGTAGAGTCTGAGGGCCGAAACCCAAGGCAATACTAAGTTACCTGAACCCGGGATAAATTAAGACATAAAAAAAGCCCGGCGAAGTTAACCTGTGCTGGGCCTTTTTTATCCGTATTACAAGGACTTCAGGAAGGCCAATAATGCTTCGCGCTCAGCGGTAGGCAGATTTACAAAGCGGTTTTTGATCACTTCTGCTTCGCCACCGTGCCATACAATAGCTTCGGTTAAAGTACGGGCGCGACCATCATGTAAATAACCAGCCACAGTGCCTCCAGCCACAAACTGGGTATAGCCTATGCCCCACAGCGCCGGTGTTCTCCACATGCTGCCGCTGGCAAGGCCTTCAGTGAAGTTATCCGCAAGGCCTGGGCCCATATCATGCAGCAGCAGGTCGGTGTAAGGTTTAATCGTCTGATTGCGCACTTCATCAAATTCAGAGCGGGCGCTGGTTTTCACTTCACTGACGTGGCAAGTGACACAGCGAATATCTTTAAAGACTTTCTCGCCAGCCGCTATTTGGGCAGGGTCGACATCCAGATATGCCAAAGGCGATACCCCTTTAGGGAAACCACTAACCACACTTCGCTGCGCTGGTACGGCTAACAAATGCAGGTACTGCGTCATGGCGGTTACGGCTTCATCTGGTAAACCTGGCTCTGCTGTGACCGGGTCGCACCGTTGTGGGCCCGCCAGACAAGCCAGTTTAGGATAAACAGAAGAAGTCACTGCCATATCCAGCAGAGCAGCATGGGTCACCTGATGACGCAAGCTGACTTTACTTGCTTTCCAGCCGTAGCGGCCTAACCGCACTTCTCCGGTTTCAGGGTCGTACGCATAATTCGCCGTACCTAATACACCGTCGGCATCAGGTGTGGTGCGCACTCTGGATAAAATAGTTTCATCCGAAATCGCTTCCAGTAACCCCATACCAATCAATGGCTGGGCCTGACGTATAGAATGTACTTCAGGTTCTGGCCCTTCAAAGGCAATAGCGGCTTTACGCAGTTCAACTTGTGTGCCGTCGGCCAGGCTGACAGTACTGCTGACAAAATCAGCAACCCAGGCACCATTGCCCCAGTTTTGCAGCGCACCAGTCGTGACAGAGCGGCCATTCATTTGCAGCGCCTGACCATAAATAGGATGAGGCAGATAGTGGCCATTGGCATCTGTACCTGTTGCACCTACCCGCACAGCCATAGTGTCCAGTCGTTGGTTACGCACTGTAGGCGCCACACTGCGGCCATTATTTACATGGCAGTTAAAACAGGAGGATTGGTTAAAACGTGGGCCTTGCAGTTGGCGACCCGCGTCATTGCGATCATTACCATCTTCGTTATGAATACCTGTCCATAAGTTGGTATGAAGCCAACGCCGCCCTTCCATAAAACGTTGCATATTCTGCATACCAATAGTGTTATGCGGCTGCTGAAACATAAACGTTGGATTGTCGGCATAATCATAAGAAACAGACCCCAAGCCTCCTTGCAGCGTGCTCTCTGGCAAAGGTTCGTTCATCAGGCGAGGCTGCACACCGTACCAGGGTCTTAAGCCTTTGCCCATCACATAAGTCAGCTCGTTGGTGTAATAGCGAAATGCTCCGCTATCACCTATAGCGTCCATGGCTTCGCGGGTAGAGAAAAACGAACCTGTGAACTCAATCACATCCCCCTTTTTCAGTACACGGGAGTCCACATAACTGCCATTAGGTACCAGCACGCCATCCGCATTGGCAGAAAGTGCTCTGTGACCAGGATAGCGGTCAAACACTACACTGCACCCGTCATTCGCGCCAATCACACCGTTATAACCACTGTCCGGGCGCAACAAAACGCCATTGGCTGGTTTGGCGATCACGGGGCAAGCAGCACCTGGATCCTGGTAAGTCGAGTCATCCAGTAAATCACCAGGGCTCATCCAGCCAAAACCTGTGACACCAGGCTCATCAAAACGGCGGACAAAAGAGTGGCCTCCACCTTTTTGGGCTTGCTGGTAATATTGGTTCACCACAATACGGGGTTCAGTCACACCAGCAACATTACTGTTATCAATAAACTCCACACCCCAGGTACGGTTTTTAAAGTAGTTGGCAATAAAATTCAAATGCGCACCAGGGCCTTTATCCAAAGGTTTACCTGCTGCATCTACGGTGTCATTGACGCCAAAACCAATTTCATTCCAGTCTTCACCACGCTCACGGGCATGACGGGAGCGCCCTACCATGCTAAAGCGGGTGACTAAGGTGCCATCTGCCAGAGTAAAGCTAACGGTTTCTATAGGTTCTGCCGGAGCAGGCAATGGCACGCGACCAGCGCCACTTAGGGGATAAGACAAAGCAGAAGTGCTCAGCACTGGCATGGAGCTATCGCTGCCCGGTGTTCTGAATTCAACTTCAAATAATGAATAGCCATACTGAGTACTGCGGGTGATACCCTGAAAACGCAGATAACGCGCATTGGTATCCAGATTCAGAAACTCTTCGGTTTTGCCTTCTGAACCCACCACATAACGCAGCTGATACCAGTTTTGCCCGTCATCCGACACATAAATAGCGTACTCTTTGGCATGAGCATTTTCCCAATAGAGTTTCATCGTGCCTAATGCGGTTTTGGTACCAAAGTCAAACTGCAGCCAGGCGTTATCTGCATCAGTAACATCGTCACCCCAGGCACTTTCCCAGCGACTGGCCAAATCGCCATCTATGGCTTTGGCAGCAGTATTATTGTCATTCTCGTCGCCGGAAGAACTGGCAGTGACAGCAAGGACAGGCTGACTGACCTGAGTTTTGTCGTAACTGGTGTCAATGCGCAGTGCCGCAGGCGGCGAAGGTAAAGAAGGCCCACCAACTTTAGGCAGCGGTGCGGTTTTCGCATCAGGTGCAGCTTCAAGTTCTGGTTCTGGTAACTCAACAGGGAGAGGCGTGACGACAGGCGGTGGAATAACCACAGGAGGCGGCGTTATTACAGGAGGAGCTCCTGAGCCCGAATCATCAGGTACAACACTGCTGCCTCCGCCACCGCCACAAGCTGCAACGGCTAACGCCAGTGCGGGCACCATTAGCCAACTCTTCAGCTGTAACCTGTTTGCATCTGATAACACAACAGAACAAGGGCTCATACCAATCACTCCCAAATTACCCCTAACAGAATGTCACTGAATTGCATTTCAGTGACAAATACGCCGATTTATTATCAAAGCGACTGCATGTGGTTAAATCATGAGGCAATAACAGGTTCTCTTGTGTAATTAATTGTTCATTGCTCGCACTTCAATACTTGTGCATCTTACCAGCTGAATTCGCTATCAGGCTTCTTGGTCGTACCATTGCTGAATAAAGCAGCTTGTTATTGCATACGCAAAAAAGGATGCATGTTCTGCATCCTTTTCATTTTCCATCTATTGAAATACCGGACTGATTAGCCGGGCAAATCAAACCAGAGTGCTCTGACAGGCTCTGCTCCTGCTTTGGCGATTAACTCAGTCAAATGAGTCAGCTTGATACCATCACCCGGTTTGAGCAGTTGTTCCGCGACTGTCAGTTCACCATTAATCAGGTGCAGGTAATAAGCCCTGCCCGGTTTTACCTGTATCTCTTGTTGCTGTGACGCCAGTAAAATCAACTGAGACAAACTGGCATCCTGCTTGATAGTCAAAGTGCCGTTACGACCATCAGCTGTGATCACTTCTGTTAAACCCACAGCCTGACCGAAGTCTTTTTGTTGATAACCAGGTGCGCCATTGAGTTGGTTTGGCTGGATCCAAATTTGCAAAAACTTCAGCCGATCTGTGTTGCTGGCATTGTATTCACTGTGTGAAATACCTTTACCCGCGCTCATCAGTTGAAATTCACCTGCAGGTAATATTTCTTCATTGCCTGCTGAATCTTTATGCGCAATTTTACCTTCCAGCACATAGCTGATGATTTCCATATTTTTATGACCATGAGTAGGAAAACCAGCACCTGCTGCCACTTCATCGTCATTAATAACTCGCAATTCTGAAAAGCCCATTTGTTTTGGGTTGTAGTAATCACCAAAAGAAAAGGTATGTTGACTTTTCAGCCAGCCAAAGTGAGCGCGACCCCGTTCTGCTGAGCGGATAATTTCAAACATTTTGTATTCCCTCTGCATTCGAATAATCTTGAATAAGCTCACTATAGAACGAAAAAGACGTGGCAAAAAACGGAGAAAACTGACAATTAAGTTCAATTATTTTGAATAAAGTAAAACCTATTGAGATCCGTGCTACGCAGAGAAAGGGGAGCTTTGAATTCGCTTGGAGTGATGCCTGAAAATACCCCTGACAGAGTCACTCAGACTGTACCTGAAGCCTTTACACCCTAAACTTACCCATTGTATCCTGAGCCAGGAAGTGGAATCCTTTGTTTTTATTCCAGTTTGGGAGCAATCATTATTAGCAGGTATCTCACTAAAGAATACAAACTGATGGCTATCATTTTTATTTCCATAACATTTGCAGTGTTTATAGTGAAATGGGCAAGAGATGATGAACCTGAGTTCAGACCTCTTCTACAAGATATGAGGCTGGTGGATGCAGTTGAAATTGCAGATGTACTAGACCAAAACTCTATCGACTATTTTGCTGACGTTGAAAGCCATATGCTGTATGTGAACCAGAAACAGTCTGTACAGGCACGTATTGAGCTGGCTAAAATCGGCATTGTTATCGAGTACCCCAGAGTCGTAAAAGAACCTGATTTGCAAAAGGCATATGCAGAACTCAGCCGAAGTCTGGAGGAGGCAAACAACAACGCACCAATACACCAGCAATCGTGGTTTTTGAGGATGATCCGCTTGGTGATGGGGACACTGGTGCTGATTGTATTAATTCTTACGGTCATACGCCCGGCTCTGGCCGCTATTATTTTAAGTGAAGAAGAAAAATAACCTTCATTCTAAAATTGAACCTCAGCATATCAACCGGCAGAATCAGGGGCCATTGAACAATCTAAGCGCATAAAATTTTCTTCAATTGTTCAATTTCCTGCTAATTTTTCTTATTTAACAATAGACTAAGTCACTCTCTCCTGTCGCCGGCTCCATCTGTGAACTGACTCAGTGAATCTAAAAACCACAAGCTACTAACTCTATTCAACTAATTTTTACAATGCTACAGTGGTGTTGATTGAATTCCATCATTGGTAAAAGGAAATCCCATGACCACCATTATTACCCTAGTGATTGCCGCCGTTGTGCTGTTTTTTATTGTCAGTATTTATAACCAACTGGTGAAACTGAAAAACCGTTTTCAAAATGCGTTTGCTCAAATTGAAGTGCAGTTAAAACGCCGCTACGACTTAATTCCTAATCTGGTCGAAACTGCCAAAGCCTATATGTCGCATGAACGCGAAACGCTGGAAGCTGTGATTGCAGCGCGCAACAGTGCTATGACGCAATTAACAGCAGCTGCAGCCCAGCCTGGCGATGCAGCCGCAATCAGTCAACTGGCCGGTGCTGAATCTGCGCTGCAAGGCGCTATGACTAAATTCAGCATGGTGATGGAAGCCTACCCTGATTTAAAAGCCAATCAAAATATGATGCAGCTGACCGAAGAGCTGACCAGCACTGAAAACAAAGTGGCTTTTGCCCGTCAGGCCTTTAATGACGCTGTGACTGAATACAACAGCTACAAACAAAGCTTTCCGCCTGTGGTTTTTGCCGGTTTATTTGGCCATCAGCAAGATGCCAAACTGCTGGAGTTTGCGGATAGCGCAGCCATCCAAGCCGCACCTAAAGTGAGCTTTTAACGCTTCGTCCTTGAAGCTGCAGCTTCGTTCGTTTCACTTTTTCACTTCGTCCAACCTGGACCTGGAACCACGGGCAGGGCTGACCCCTGCCCCTACGCTGTCTTAGCCCGGCAGTGTCATTCACATTGGGTATAACAATATGGCTGTTGATTTTTTTGCCGCACAGGACAAAGCACGTAGCAATACCAAATTGCTGGTGGTGTTATTCAGCCTGGCCGTGTTTTGTCTTGTTGTGTTAACCAACCTTTTGTTGCTGGTGACCTTGGGGTTTATGGAGTCAGAACACTACCAGTTACTGCTTCATCCACAAGACCCCAACTGGCTAAGTCAACTGCCGTGGTCGATGATGGGCTGGGTCAGTTTAGCTGTGTTTGTGGTAATAGCTGCTGTGGTCAGTATTAAACAGGCTGAGTTAAGTCAGGGTGGTCAGGTGGTTGCCAAAGCGTTAGGCGGCAGTCGCCTTGATCACGCTAGTGCTGATGCAAAACAGCGGCAACTGCTGAATGTAGTGGAAGAAATGGCCATAGCTTCAGGTGTGCCGGTACCACCAGTGTATTTAATGTCTGAATCCTCTATCAATGCTTTTGCTGCCGGTTACTCACCGGCCGATGCGGTGATAGGTATTACTCAGGGTAGTCTGGATCTGTTAAACCGCGATCAGCTGCAAGGTGTGATAGCGCATGAGTTCAGCCATATTTTAAACGGCGATATGCGAATGAATATCCGCCTGATTGCTTTGCTGCATGGCATTGAATTTATTGGTCATGCCGGTTATTTTCTGCTTCGAAGCGGCAGCCGCAGAACAGCTGTAGTGATCAGCAGCTCCAAGTCAAAAGACAATGGCGGTGGTATTTTGGGATTGGCTCTGGGTCTGATGGTCTTGGGTTATTTAGGCACCTTTTTTGGCAGCCTGATAAAAGCAGCGGTCAGCCGCCAGCGTGAGTTTTTAGCCGATGCCAGTGCAGTACAGTTTACCCGCAACCCCGCTGGTATAGCTGGCGCACTCAAAGCCATAGGGGGGGCTCATTCAGGGAGTAAGGTAAAAAACCCGAATGCCGATGAAATGAGTCACTTATTTTTTGGTGAAGCCATCAGCCGCTGGAGCAGTTTATTTGCAACACATCCGCCGTTAAAAGAACGGATAAAACGTATTGACCCCAGCTGGGCTGGTAGTTTCCCAACTGAAGCTGAATTAATACGCCAAAGTACAGCTCCCGCAGCAGAGACAACAGGCCGAAAACCACAACACCAATGGGCAGGAGCAGAGGTAGCAGCAACTTTGCTTGCAGCCCTGCCAGCGCTGCTGTTGCATAGCAGCCGTCATGCGGCTTCAGCCCCGGCTCTGTGCTGTGCTTGTCTGGTGCAGCCAGACTATCTGGAAAAACAGTGGGATCTGATTAAAAACCTTGGCCAGGCTGGATTGTTGCACAATGTGGACAAATTGTATGACGAAGTCAGTAAACTGGCACCGGTGCAAAAATTGCAACTGGTACAACTGGCGGTTCCTGGTTTAAAGCAATTAACTAAACAGCAATTTGAAGATTTTCAGCAGCTGTGCGAAGCACTGAGTCAAACCGATGGCGAAGAAGATTTGCTGGAATGGACTGTACTCCGCTGGCTGCAACATTGTGTTGGCAGCCAGTTTGACCCTCTGTTGCTGCACAAAAAAGACATTGGCAGTCAGCTTAGCGCTATTGAACCTGCAGCTCTGGCCTTATTGGCTGTGTGCGCCGATCAGGCGCAGCATCAGCAATTGCAACAGCAAGCCTGGCAAGCTGGCCTTCAGGCGCTGGGGCTCGATATCACTACAGCCAAACCAAGCATCAGCTTTGAGCAATTAAAACACTATTTGCCAGAGCTGATGCACAGTGCACCACAAGTTAAAAAGCAGTTATGGCAGATGTTAAAAGCTGCTGTGCGAGCTGATGAACAGGTGAATGAACAGGAAGAAATGCTGCTGCGTGCTTTAGCCTTACTACTGGAAGTACCTGTTAGCCCCAATGAATTCAATCATTAACTGATCAGGAACAAACCGCAGTCAGATCATCTGACTGCGGACCAGAGCCTCAAACTGCGCTGCAGGCAAAGGCTTGCTGCATAAATAGCCCTGATAATAATCGCAACCTTGTTGTTGCAAATAATCCAGCTGATTTTGCTGCTCCACACCTTCAGCCAAAGCTTCTAACCCCAGAATATGCGCCATCGAAATAATAGCTGTAACTATGGCCTGACTTTCACTGTTGTTGGCTACATCGTCGATAAAGCTCTTATCAATTTTCAGCACATCCAACTGATAACGCTGCAAATAGGCGAAAGACGAATAACCTGTGCCGAAATCGTCAATCGCCAGATTGACCCCCATCTTATGTAAATCAGACAACACCAGTTCGGCTTGTTGTTCCCGCGACATAATGGCACTTTCGGTCAGCTCCAGCTCCAAAAACTCAGCCGGAAAACCAGTGTCCCGAAGTACCTGCGCAGTTTGTGCACCAATATCCCCATGGCTAAACTGATGTGAGGATAAATTCACCGCCAGTTTTAAATCAGGTAAACCAGCAGCACGCCACAGCGCCCCCTGACGACAGGTTTCAGCTAGTACCCAATCACCAATAGCGCCAATCAGCCCTGTATCTTCGGCTATCGGAATAAAGCGCCCCGGAGCTATCAGCCCTTCCACTGGATCGTTCCAGCGCACCAGCGCTTCTGCCCCGACAATACGGCCGGTTTTGATATCCGTTTGTGGCTGGTAATAGACTAAAAACTGCTGCAGCGCTAAAGCGCCACGCAAACGGGCTTCCAAGTCGATACGCTGACGGGCGTACAGAGTTAAATCATCCGAATAATAAGCAAAACGGCCACGGCCCTGCTCCTTCGCTCTGTACAAAGCCGCATCTGCATTGCTGAGCAGGGTTTCACCTTCTGTACCGTGGTCCGGATAAATAGAAATGCCAATACTGGCACCAATCCGCACTTCAGCATTGTTACTCAACAGCCAGGGCTGGCTCATGTCATTAATTAATTCAGTGGCAAAACGGGCCGCATCTTCACTGTGATGCAACTGTTCAAGCAGAATGATAAATTCATCGCCGCCAAAACGGGCTACAGTATCAATGTCTCTTAAACGCTGCTTCAGCGAGGCCGCTACCAGTTTTAGCAATTCATCACCTGCGGGGTGACCAAAGCTGTCGTTGATGTACTTAAAGCGGTCTAAATCCATCATAAGTACAGCAAACTGATGCTGATCGCGTTTCGCCAAATCCACCGCATTTTGCAACCTTGAACTCATCAACAGACGGTTAGGCAAGTCCGTTAATACATCATGATGCGCCAGATAAGCCAACTCCTGCTCCGAGGCTTTGAGTTGAGTAATATCTGCAAATACAGCGACATAGTGGCTGATTTGCTGGCTGGCATCGAGAATGGTATTGATGCTGAGCAATTCAGGATAAATTTCACCGTTTTTGCGTCTGTTCCAGACTTCCCCTTGCCAGTGGCCTCGCTCACTTAGTTGTTGCCACATCGACTGATAGAAGCCTGGCTCATGCCGGCCTGAACTGAACATAGCAGGCGTGTTGCCCAAAACCTCTGCTTCTTCATACCCCAACATCTGTAATAACGACTGATTCACCTGAATAATACGATTGGAGGCGTCGGTCACCATAATCCCTTCGCGGGTACTTTCAAATACTGCAGCGGCCTGTTGCAATGAGGATTCAAACTGTTGGCGTTTTACTGCGTTACCTAAAGCCGTAGCCAACATTTTTAACGCATCCAGCTCCACCTGATTCCACTCCCGACAGGATTGATGTTGCTCCACACCAAGCAATCCCCACCAGACACCATCGACCATCACCGGCACCAGGGCTATCGCCTGGATCCGAAAACGTTTCAGTACAGGCTGCAACATACTGTCCATATCCCTGGCAAGGCCTGCTACCAGCGAGCCTTTCACTAGTTGCTGTATAGCCGGATACCAGCGGGATACTTTGTTATTCAGCTCCTTAAAGGTTCGAACATGTTCTTTTTGATCCCGTCGCCATTGCGTTAACAAAGTACCGGTCACCAGCTCGTGCTGCATGCTGATCTGATACAAATAAATAGCATCCACAGCTAAGGCACGACTAACAGACGGCATCATACTTCTTAGCAATTGTTGCCAGTCACTGTGCTGCAAAAACCGCGCTGCCATATCCGCCAGATTGGACATCACCAAAGCACGCTGCTTCAATTCACGACGAAAGGCCACTTCAGCACTGATGTCATCGACTGTGACTAAAGCTCCTGATAGCTGCTCTTGCTCAAATAAAGGCTCTGCATTTACTTTTAACCAACGTTGTACTTTAGATTTCTCTATTCCCATCACTACATCACGGACGGGCAAGCCTGTGCGCAGTACTTCATTACTGGGATAAAGTTCCGCAGGAAACTCGGAACCATCTTCATAAATGGTGTTCCAGTGTTCGGCTTGAGGGATCTTACCTTGCATCTCGGCCAGACTGGTATTGAGCATCTGTTCAGCGGCAGGGTTAGCATCCACAATAGCACCGGTGTTGTCATGTAAAATCAGGCCCTCTGACATGGTATTAAATAAGGTTTTGAGCTTATCGTTACTGGCTTCCTGCTCGGACCTCGCCCACCTCAGTTCGGTAATATCAACCATGGCACCGATAATTTGCTGGTGATCATTTAATAGCGAAGGCAGTAGCCGTAAGTCATCACGAATATGACGTACTGCACCGGATGCATCAAAAAAGCGATATTCGTGACGATAATGTCCATGCAATAAAGTTTGCTCTATTGCAGTGCTAGCCTGAGATTTATCGTCGGGATGAACGGCATTTTCCCACCAGTGTTCGTGCAGCGATTCTTCAACACTGTATCCTAAAAGCCGCTCTATGTTGCTGCTGACCCAGGTGGTTTTACAACTGATACCATCCAACTCAATCCGGTGTAATAAAGTGGAGCTGGCTGTCAGAATAGTGTCCAGTTGCTGGGTGTTTTGCAGCAATTGCTGATGGCTTCGGTTTAAATCGGCATATAATTGGCGTTTTTCAGTTACGTCATCAAAAGTTGCAAGCAATAGATCTGGCTGGCCTTCCTGACTGAATCTTTGCATCATCAGTTTAATGGTCAGAACCCGGCCAGAGTTGTGACGAAGCTTCAGGTCGGATTCGACACCATTTTGTTCTCTGGAGACAAAACCAGTCGCCATAAACTGGTCTGCACTATGAGCTAAATCGCGCAGCGACATGGCCAGCAGCTCTTGCTCTGAATAGCCCAATATAGACTGCAGTTTTTTATTTACTCTGATAAAAGGCTGATGAGTACGGGATAAAATTGCCATACCGGTAAAGGGCAAGTCAAAAAAGGCCTGTACTGTTTTGTCCTGCTCTGTTTGCTTGGCGGCTAATGCCAACTGGTGAGACTGAATCAGCTCACGCCAATAGAAAAGAGCACCAAGCACCAGCAACATCAATAAAGCACCAGAGATGACAGACATCCACAACAACAAGGTATTAAGCGGCAACAAGACCTCCGCAATATCAAGCTTGCTGACCAGCATCCAGTTTGTATGCTGCACTGGTGTAAAAGCGCCCAGTACCTCCTGACCGCGATAATCCAGGCCTTCCGCTGTATTAAACTGCCTTTGCCTCAGCGCTTTAGCGGCCAACAAAGGACCATCTATATCTGCAGTTTTCACTACAGCTTGCTGAGGAAGACGCAGCGGGTTTAAAAAAGTTACAGACCTGCCTTGTTGCTGCACTAGTATGACTTCAGCAGTGGGACTGGAGACAGGCCAGTTTTGTATAGCGGGAAATAAATACTGACCGGTGTCGACCACAAAGACCAACTGATAAATGTTTTGTCCAAGTGCTAGTGGTAAAAACCAGGTTAACTGGCAATAGCGCTCCATGCTTTTTCTTTCGCACTGCACTGCAGGTTGCGACACGTTAAAATCCAACGACAGCAGATTAAACTTGATTTCAGCGCCAAGCGACATCAATAGCTGCTTTTTCGCATCAAACAACAGCACAGAATTAAAGGAATGTTTTGCAATCATAGACGCAAGGCGGTTGCGGATATCAAGTTGCTGCTTTTCATCGCCAGACTCCAGATACTGTTGCAGCTTTTGTCGGAATGAACTGTCACGGGACAACCCGTTGATATCGTAGTGGCGCTCAGCCAACCAAAGCTCAAGTTGCTGCTTTTTAATATCAGTGATGGTTCGTAAATCTGCTAAAGCTTCTGCTTTTAGTTGGCTACCGTGCACCCACTTGGTAATAACAGCCATAGCAGGAATCGCCAGCAGAAAAGCCGTGATCAGCACTATCAGTCGTAATTGCTTATAACGCACCGACACAGGCGAATCAAAAAACTGCTGTTTACGCCAGGTGGCAAGCAACAGGTAAATGAAGCACCCACTGATACAAACAAAGGCGACACCTTTGACTGTGCCTAACAATGCGGCAGTTTGTGGATCACTCACAGTTAAATGCAATAGATGGTCAGAACCAAAAATCCATAACAACGCAAAACTGCAATACAGCAGCACTATACGAATAGCAGTTAAAGGGTAAGCAGGTGTGGCCATGTGTATCCGTATCTGTTTATTTTTAGTCTATTCAGCGAGTAACGTCTGTCTCTGTACTTTTGGTAAGGATTGAATGACCAAAAATCTGGACTGATCTATTTGCCGTTTGATTTCCTGCTCTGGCACAGTGTTGTTTAAACGCAATGTATTCCAGTGCTTTTTATTCATATGGTAACCAGGAAGGATCGCAGGGAAAATATCACGTAATGCCAGAGCTTCATCCGGATCACATTTTAAATTCAGCCGCCCTTCGCCTTGGTCTGTGCCAAGGATAGCAAAGATTTTCCCTTTTACTTTATAGACATAGAAATCGGGACCAAAAGGAAAGTCTTCTTCAGTGCTCATCAATTCAAGGCAGTAGTCACGTACATCAGAAAATTGCATTCACACATCCACCAACACTGCGGTTTCATTAGACGGGCGGATATCGTAGGGGCGCGGCTTGCACCGGCCCTTCGCCCGCCCCTACATTTTTCGGTCGCCTTTTGCGACACATTATTTGCGGGTATGTAATTTCATCCAGTCAAAAACTTCGTTGTACCAACGCTCAGCATTACGCGGTTTTAAAATCCAGTGGTTTTCATCCGGGAAAATCACCAGTTTGGATTCAATACCCTTACGCTGTAGCGTGGTGAAAGCACCTAAACCCTGAGCGTAAGGCACACGGTAGTCTTTTAAGCCATGGATCACCAGCATAGGTGTTTTCCAGTTATCGACCAAAGCTGACGGATTAAACTTCTGATAATCACCCTCTTTGTTCCACACTGGCCCCCCCATATCGTGCTCAGGGAACCATAACTCTTCAGTGCTACCGTAGAAGCTTGGCATATCAAATAAACCGGCATGGTTAACCAGACATTTAAAGCCTTCAGGCCAATTGCCAGCAATCCAGTTCATCATGTAACCGCCGTACGACGCACCTAAAGCACAGGCGTTATTACCATCCAGCCATTTTTCTTTTTCGGTAATAAAAGCCAAGCCTTTTTGTAAATCAACCAATGGCTTACCACCCCAGTCACGGGCAATAGAGTCGGTAAATGCCTGACCATAGCCGGTAGAGCCGTGGAAGTCGATCATCACCACGCCATACCCCTGAGCTGCCCATAACTGCGCATTCCAGCGATAGTTAAACATATTGCCAAAGCTGCCTTGTGGACCACCGTGTACGATAAAGGCGATCGGGTATTTCTGGCCTTCTTTGTAATTGACGGGTTTCATCCAGTAGCCATGCACTGTTTCGTCATTGGCTCCGGGGAAATTAAACTGAGCAAATTCAGCAAACTGAATATCAGCCAAAGCCTCTTTGTTGATTTGAGTTAAGGCCGTAGGCGCGCCGGTTTCAGCAGTGATCTGATAAATATCTGTAGGTTTGTCCAGACTGTGATTGGTAAAAATCAGTTTGTTGCCAGCGACATTTAAGTCATTGGCAGTGCCGTCAGCATAAACTTTGCTGATATCACCAAAGCTGGTGTTAATAGAGAAAATACCATGCTGGCCAGTGTCCTGCGCTGTGACATAAATGGTTCTGTTGTCCGCACCAAATTTATAGTCGCTGATGGATCTGTCCCACTCTGGCGCCAGTTCTTTGCGCTGACCAGTGACCATATCCAATAAAATCAAACCAAAACGATCCGCCTCGTACACTGGTTTTTTCATGGCTAAATAGGCCATAAAACGACCGTCGCTGGAGAAGGACGGTTTGGCATCCCATGCGGCGTTATCTCGGGTTAAGTTAACTTTTTCCCCACCTTTGAGCGACACCTGGAATATATCAAAATTGGTGTGCCAGGCCTGGTCTGCACCTGGGATTTTGGCACTGAACACCAGGTTTTTACCGTCAGGAGTAAAAGACACTTCGTTGATGCCCGCTATGTCTGTATTCCATTCTGGCAATAAATCCTTAGCGTCTGTCACTTTCTTAGCGGTTAAATCGGCGACATACAAATGACTTCTGAATTCATCTGCCCAGGTATCCCAATGCCTGACCATCAACTGATCGTAGACCATGGCACTGTCCTGCTGACCTGCTTTGACTTGTTTGGCTTCTACAGTGCAGGATAAAGTTTCACAACCTGGCTTAGCGGCCATTTGCAGTACAATTTTGCTGTTGTCCGCTGAAACTAAAAAACCATCGACATCCAAAGGCAAATCTGTGATTTGCTGCGCTTCGCCACCTGTTATTGGTAAACGCCAGACCTGCGAACTGCCTGAGCGGCCTGCGATAAAATACAAAGCACTACTGTCTTTGCTCCAGGCGACGCTGTGTTCTTTGTCATCATTAAAGGTTAAACGACTAACTTTATTGTTTTGCTGTAAGTCGACTAAATACAAATCCGCACTGAGATCCGCAGGAGCCAGACCGCCATTCTTTTGGCCGTAAACCAGATAACGACCGTCAGGGGATACGACTACATCGTAGACTTTATTTAATTTATTTAAGTGTTCAATAGTAAGCGGGGTTTTTGCAACTGCTGCACCACTTAACAAAGCAGCGGTGAGAAAGATCCAGGCTTTCATAATGTCTCCCAGTAGAAAAACGCCCTGAGGTTCAGGGCGTTGTTAATCATTTTTAGTTATTGGCAAGTTCAGCTATCTTCACTTTCCAAATAGCAGGTCCTTGTTTATGCACGTTATTTCCCTGACTGTCAACCGCCACAGTCACTGGCATGTCCTCTACGTCAAACTCGTAAATCGCTTCCATACCTAAGTCGGCAAAAGCGACAACACGGGACTTTTTAATAGCTTTGGAGACTAAATACGCCGCACCGCCAACCGCCATTAAGTACACTGCTTTGTGCTCTTTAATACTTTCAACGGTTTTGTCGCCACGCTCAGACTTACCAATCATGCCAAGCAGACCAGTTTGGCCTAACATCATATCTGTGAACTTATCCATTCGGGTCGCTGTGGTTGGGCCTGCTGGGCCTACCACTTCAGAACCTACTGCATCCACAGGGCCGACGTAATAAATAAAGCGGTTCTTAAAATCAACGCCTTCAGGTAAAGCTTCACCTTTAGCCAGCATGTCGGCAATACGTTTATGTGCAGCATCACGGCCCGTCAACATTTTGCCTGACAATAAAACGGTTTCGCCCGCTTTCCAGTCCAGCACATCAGCAGGAGTCACAGTATCTAAATTGACACGACGTACATTGGCACCCAGCTCCCAGGTCACTTCAGGCCAGTCTTCCAGCTTAGGAGGCGTTAACACCGCAGGACCTGAACCATCTAAATGAAAATGCACGTGACGGGTCGCGGCACAGTTTGGGATCATCACTACTGGCTTTGAAGCAGCATGAGTGGCGACAGATTTGATTTTGACATCCACCACTGTGGTTAAACCACCTAAACCCTGAGCACCAATACCCAGTTTGTTCACTTTGTCGTACAGTTCAACCCGCAGCTTTTCATCGGCAGTTTCAGCGCCTTTTTCCAGCAGGTCCTGAATATCTACAGGTTCCATCAGGGCCTCTTTGGCAAGCACTGCAGCTTTTTCAGCCGTGCCGCCAATACCTATGCCTAACATGCCTGGCGGACACCAGCCAGCGCCCATTTTTGGTAAGGTTTCCAGCACCCATTCAACCACTGAGTCTGATGGGTTGAGCATCACCATTTTGGTTTTGTTTTCACTGCCGCCGCCTTTAGCCGCAATAGCCACTTCAACATGGTGACCCGGGATCATATCGATATGCACTACAGAAGGTGTGTTGTCCTGGGTATTTTTGCGGGCACCTGCAGGGTCAGCCACAATAGAAGCACGCAGCGGGTTATGTGGGTTCAGATAAGCACGGCGTGTGCCTTCATCCACCATTTGCTGCACTGTCATATCGGTTTTATCCCATTTGACATCCATACCTATTTTCACAAAACAAGTGACAATACCAGTGTCCTGACAGATAGGTCTGTTGCCTTCGGCCGACATACGGGAGTTAATCAGAATTTGCGCTATAGCGTCTTTGGCCGCCTGGTTTTGTTCTTTGTGATAGGCCTTTTCCAGAGCCTGGACAAAATCCAGCGGATGATAAAAAGAGATGTACTGCAGTGCATCTTCGATGCTGTCGATAAAGTCTTGCTGGCGAATGACGGTCATGTGATCTGTGCCCTTCCGTTTTCCCCGTCGTTCTTGAAGCCGCAGCTTTGTTGACTGCGCTCTTCGTCCCGGTCACATAGTGGCCTATGCTCCCGTGGACTCACTCGCTTGTCGTCGCGCTGCAACTCCAATGACTTAGGGTAATATAAGTTCTATGATTGTGAATTATCCTGTTGGCTGTTCTGCATCCAAACCAAAAGGCATTTTCTATGTTCAGGTGAATTAATGCTGATATGATACAGCGCAACAGATCCAGCGGCTAGTCAACAAGCATATTTTTGCCGGAATTAGCCCGTTTTATGAGACAAGCTATGTCACAGTATTTAAAGTTAGATGCCAAAACGCCGCATCTGCTGGAGTATTTTGCTGCTATAGCAGCAGAGCCATGGGCCATGTTGCTCGACTCAGCCGCCAGCCATCACGTCAATAGTCGTTTTGATATTCTGGTGGCTCGCCCTGTCGCGACCCTGGTCTATCAGCAAGGTCAGTTAACGCAAACAGAACAAGGCCAAAGCCAACTGCTGCAAATGGACCCTTTTGGTGCACTGCAGCAACTAACCAGCCGTTATTTTCCGGATAAACCAAAGTTATCAGATACCCCTGATTTACCTTTTGTCGGCGGCGCTTTAGGTTATTTTGGCTATGACCTGGGTTCTGTGATTGAACCTGTGCCACAAGCCGCAGATACAGGAGCTTTGTTGCCTGATATGGCGGTGGGGATTTACCTCTGGGCGCTGATTCTGGATAAACAACAGCAGCAACTTTGGTATGCAGATTACCGCGGTGATGCAGCAAGCCACTGGCCACAAACCAGCGAGCTTTTTACTGCAGCAGCACAGACCGTAGCTTTTGAATTAACCTCTGACTGGCAGGCCAATATGGACAAGGCCGGTTATAGCCAGAAGTTTGAGCAGGTACAAAACTACCTGCAAAGTGGCGATTGTTATCAAATTAATTTAGCCCAGCGTTTTGAAGCCAGTTACAGTGGTGATGAATGGCAAGCTTATTTAACCTTGCGCAGTAAAAATGCCGCCCCTTTTTCAGCCTTTTTGCGTTTACCACAAGGCGCGGTGTTAAGTTTATCACCGGAGCGTTTTTTACAACTCAAAGCAGGTCAGGTCGAAACCAAACCTATTAAAGGCACCAGACCCCGTTTTGCTGATGCACAACTTGATAAGCAAAGTGCAGAAGAGCTGCAAAGAGCCCCAAAAGACAGGGCTGAAAATGTCATGATTGTGGATTTACTGCGAAACGATTTGGGCAAACATTGTGTACCAGGCACAGTCAAAGTCCCGGCTTTGTTTGCTATTGAATCTTTCCCTGCAGTACATCATCTGGTCAGCACTATTACAGGCACTTTAAGCCCTAATGCCGATGCCTGTGATTTATTGCGCGGCGCTTTTCCGGGTGGATCTATCACAGGAGCCCCTAAAGTGCGGGCTATGCAAATTATTGCCGAATTAGAACCCAACAGCCGCTCTGTGTATTGTGGTGCAGTGGGTTACATTAACAGCAGCGGCGATATGGATACCAATATTGCTATCCGTACTTTGGTGATGGCCCAAGGCAAAGCCTTTTGCTGGGCTGGTGGAGGCATAGTAGCTGATTCAGAAGTGAATGCTGAATACGAAGAAACCTTTCATAAGGTGAATAAGATTTTGCCATTGCTGACTCAGGTAAGTCGCTCGGCATCCACGGACTAACAGCATGAACCGGCAGCAGTTTTTACAACGTTTTTTCCTTCAGCCAGCCAGGCAGTCTGTGTTGCTGCAGGTGGAAAAAAGTAAAGCTGCAGCTGTGTTAGTGGTGTTGCGGCAACACGAAGACGAACTGCAGTTATTATTGACCAAACGCAGCTCTGAGTTACGCCATCATCCGGGCCAAATCAGTTTTCCGGGTGGCAAAATTGAAGCCGATGAACAAAGCCATCAGGCAGCGCTACGCGAAACCTATGAAGAAACCGGTATAGCGCCAAAACAGCTGCAACTGATTGGGCAATTGCCCAGTTATGCCACTGGCACAGGTTTTTTAATTCACCCCTGGATCGCCTTTTTAACCGAAGAAGTTGAGCTGCAATTGCAGTTGTCTGAAGTTGAATCGGCGTTTTGGCTGCCTTTGCCTTTTGTATTTGATCCACAAAACACCCACAGCGAGTATTTTTCGATGCATGGGCAGTCTCACTTAATGCATTTTATGCCTTATGGTCCACATCTGATTTGGGGAGCAACGGCAGCTATCCTCTTTTCACTCAAACAGCAGCTACATTATTAATTTCGTAAGGGCCGCGGCTTGTCCCGGCCCTTTTATACGCACCGCGGTGTCGTTAGACGGGCGGGGACAAGACTGACTGGCATCGGATTTGCATTTGAGACGGGCGGGGACAAGCCCGCGCCCCTACACCCAAACGTCTGACTGTAATCAATTCCGCACACTACCGGTTACACATCTGCTGTAATAAGCACCGACCAGTTACCAGGTGAGTTACGAAATTAATTCGCTTCCGTTAGAATGGCGCCCAATTCTTATAACTAAAAGCAGGATCCGAATGATTATTAGTGCTTTTGATATGTTTAGCATTGGTATTGGCCCATCCAGTTCTCACACCGTAGGCCCAATGCGTGCTGCCAAAAAATTCTGTGAAAACCTGCAAGCCATGGGTTTATTTGAGCAGGTCACCAGCGTCAAAGCTGAGCTGTTTGGTTCCTTAGGTCAAACCGGTATTGGCCACGGCACAGGCAAAGCGGTGATTTTAGGTTTATCCGGCTTTTTACCAGAAAACATCGAACCCGATGCTATCCCTGGTTTATTAAAGAAAGTGGATGAAAGCCAGACTATACAGCTGGATCAACAACGCTCTGTCGCTTTCCCACGCGAAGGCGCCATTGTTTTTCATCGCCGTAAAACCTTAAAAGAGCATTCCAACGGCATGGAATTGATTGCCTATGCTGGTCATGAAGTGCTGTTTAGCGAAATTTATTTTTCTATTGGTGGTGGTTTTATTGTCAAAGCCGAAGACTTTGCCAAAGAAAAAGAAGCCGCCAGCCAGTTTGCTGCCGATAATCCGCCACCATTCCCATTTGAAAGTGGTGCTGAGCTGATGAAGCTGTGCAAAGAAAACGGTTTATCCATCGCAGGTTTGATGATGGAAAACGAGAAGGTGCTGCGCAGTGAACAACAAATTCAGGACGAGCTGGGCAAAATCTGGCAAACCATGTACGACTGCGTACAACGGGGTATTCGTACTGAGGGCATTTTACCTGGTGGCTTAAAAGTAAAACGCCGCGCCCCTGCCCTGCATAAACGATTAATGGCAGAAAAAAGCTCAGATCCTCTGCAAGTGATGGACTGGGTGAATTTGTTTGCTTTGGCAGTGAACGAAGAAAATGCCGCTGGTGGCCGCGTAGTCACAGCACCAACCAATGGTGCAGCCGGTATTATTCCTGCAGTCTTGATGTATTACGACAAATACATTCAGCCTGTGACGCCTGATATCTATTGCCGCTACCTGCTCACGGCAGCTGCTATAGGTATTTTGTATAAAAAGAATGCATCGATTTCTGGCGCTGAAGTAGGTTGTCAGGGTGAAGTGGGTGTGGCCTGTTCTATGGCTGCCGGTGCTTTAACCGAAATTTTAGGTGGCTCTGTTGATCATGTGGAGAACGCCGCCGAAATTGGTATGGAGCACAACTTAGGTTTAACTTGTGATCCGGTGGGCGGTTTGGTCCAGGTGCCTTGTATTGAGCGTAATGCCATGGGTTCTATTAAAGCTATCAACGCATCACGTTTAGCTTTGCGTGGCACAGGCGAACACAAAGTATCGCTGGATAAAGTCATTAAAACCATGTGGGATACAGGCCGTGATATGCAAAGCAAATACAAAGAAACGTCGCGTGGTGGGTTAGCCGTCAACATCATCGAATGTTAAATCCCCTGCGTTCTTGATGCTGCAGCTGTGTTGGCTGTGTGCCCCATAAAAAAAACCGCCTTTCGGCGGTTTTTATACTTCAGTCACTTCACTTCTGCAGTGGTAACTCGTCAATTGGATAACTGCTGTCTTCCGGTGTTTTACTTCTGAACAACCCCAGAAAGTCATCCAAAATCACATACAGAGCCGGGATTAAAATCAAGGTAATCACAGTTGCAAATAAAATACCGTAGGCCAAAGATACAGCCATAGGCACTACAATTTGTGCTTGCAGGCTTTTTTCCAGCACTATAGGCGCCAAACCTAAGAAAGTAGTTAAAGAGGTCAGCATAATAGGTCGGAACCGACGGGTTCCGGCCCCAACAACAGCTTCTTTTAGTGGCATCCCGTTGCGACGAGATTCATTAACAAAATCCACCATTACTAAGGAGTCATTGACGACCACACCAGCCAGCGCAATCAGGCCAAACAAAGACATGATGCTAACACTTAACCCCAGCAGCATATGGCCTAAAATGGCACCAATTAAACCAAAAGGGATCACCGACATAATGATCAGTGGCTGAGTGTAGGACTTCAAAGGGATCGCCAGCAGTGCATAAATAACAAACAACGCCAGCAGGAAACCCATGGCTAAGTCAGTCATTGCATCAGCTTCCTCCAGACTTGCCCCTTCCAGCGCAGTTTCAATACCATATTTTTGCGCAAGTTTCGGCAGCACTTTCTCCTGCAACTCTTTGGTGATTTTCATGGGTTCAGCTAAAGCTTTATCCACTGAAGCACTGATAGTGACAGAACGTTCGCCATCCACCCTGTTGATGGCCGAATAACTTGGTTGCGCTTTGTATTCAGCCACCTGAGAAAACGGTACTTCGGCGCCTGTCGAAGTGCGGATTTTCATATTCTCCAGATTACCAACTGAGCGACGCTCTTCTTTTGGATAGCGCACCATCACTTTCACTTCTTCGCCATCACGCTGAATACGCTGCGCTTCAGCACCGTAAAAACCATGCCGCACTTGTGTGGCTAAATCCGATAACGTAATACCCAACGCCTCCGCTTGAGGTTTAATTTTCAGCACTATTTCGTCGTTACCGCCGCTAATACTGTCTTGGAGATCATAAACGCCCTGATACTCCAGCATGGCCGTTTTAAGCTCTTCAGTGGCTAAACGTAATTGGTCAAGCTCTTTGCTTTTGAGCTGAAACGAAATATCACCACCACCACCGCCACTGGTCGAGGAAAAAATTTGCAGTGTTTTTACACCGGCAATTTCTGGTATTTGCTCACGCCACAAACGCACAAATTCATTGGCGTCTATAGTACGACCCTCACTTTTTTCCAGCTCAATCACAAACTGGCCACTGGTATCAGACTGAGTAAAGGTCAGGCGGTGTTTCATTAAGCCTTCTTCACCTTTGGCCACGATCTGTTGATTGGTTTTCACCAGAGCCGCTTCCAATTGTTGCATCGCCTGCACTGTAGCCTTGCCGGATGAGCCTTCCATCATGGTTAAATTAGCGTTGATAAAGTCGCTTGGAATATTAGGGAAAAACACCCAACGCACATGACCACCTGCCATTAAGCCAATCATCAGCACCATCATGGCGAAAAAACTGGTGGCGGTGATATAGCGGTATTCAATACACCATTCGATAGCTCTTTTATAACGGCCAAATACAAAGCTGTCTGTCGCGCCAGATACTTTCAGCCGGACAAATTTCAAACCATTGCTGCAGGAACGGCCTAAACCATAGAACAAGCCTTTTCTATGCTGATCCCAAGGCTTGCTGTCCATCGCTATTAAGTGAGCAGGCAAAATAAACTTGGATTCCACCATGGAGAAAATCAGACATAAAATAACTACCCAGGCGATAGATTCCCAGATAGGCCCTTGCGGCCCCCCCACCATCAGCATAGGAATAAAGGCTGCGATAGTGGTCATTACACCAAAAGTTGCAGGCATAGCCACACGTTGGGCGCCTCGGATCACAGTCTCGGCCGATTTGCCGTATTTCTCTATTTCTGTGTAGGCGCTTTCCCCTATGATAATGGCATCGTCCACCAAAATGCCCAGTACCAGAATAAAGCCGAACAAACTGATCATATTGATAGAGACATCAAACATCGACAAAGGCATCAGCGCTATAGTGCCCAAGAAGCAGACCGGAATACCCACCATCACCCAAAAGGCGACTCGAAACTCCAGGAACAAGGTTAAACTGATAAGCACCAGCAAAGCGCCCATCAACATATTGTCTGTCATCAAGTCCAGCCTGCCTTGCAGGTAATAACTGGAATCTCCCCAATAATCTATGTTCATGCTGTCAGGTAAATCTGTCTTTTTCTTCACGACATAGTCTTTGACCGCAGCAGCAATTTTTAAGGTGTTATCTTCACCTACAGCATCAACCTTTATCGAAACTGAAGGCTTGCCATTGAACGTAGAGTACGATTCCATTTCGACAAAACCATCTTTAATTTTGGCAATGTCGCCCAGTAGCAAACGGGTACCATCTGCTCTGTTAATCAGCACTATGTCGGCAAAGTCCTGTTGACGATACGCCTGGCCTTTGGCACGTAATAAGATATTGCCGTTGTCGGCTTTAATGGACCCTCCCGGCAAATCGACTGAGCTGCCACGCACTGCGGCCACCATTTGATCAAAGGTAAGGCCGTATTCGCGCAGTTTGTGCTCAGACACTTCAATAGATACTTCGTAGCCTAAGGCTCCCACTACTTCTACTTTACTCACGCCGGGCAGCTTTTTCAGCTCATCCCGAACATCTTTGGCAAACTCTTTCAAGCCACGCTGATCGGTATCACCGTAGACAGACAACCACAATACATTGCTCTGAAATTTGGTGTTGTACACCACAGGCCGTTCCGTTTGTTCAGGAAAAGACGAGATGGAATCCACCTGCATCTTAATTTCGTTCATCACTTCCTGAATGTCGTAACCAGACTGAATTTCAACACTGACAGTTGCCATCCCCTCTACAGCGGTGGAACGGATTTTTTTGATGCCGTTGAGGCTGCGTAGTGATTCTTCAATTTTGTCGACTATCCCCTCTTCAACCTCTTGCGGCGCGGCACCTAAATAAGCCACCCGAATGGTCACTTGCTCCAGCTGAATTTCAGGGAAAGTTTGTTTTTTGATGGTGAATACACTGGCAATACCAGCGAGGAGTAAAATCACCATCAATAAGTTAGATGCCACGCTGTTGCGGGCAAACCAGGCCAACCAGCCTTTATGGGTTTGATCCAACTGCTGCATCAGCGTTTATCTCCTGACTCAGTAGCAGCTATTGCCGCTTTTTCCTTTTCTGCGTCATCCAGTACTGCATCGGCTGAAGTACGCAGCGCCATACCTTCCAACGGGTTAGCTATAGCGGTTAACACCAATTGCTCACCCGACTCTAAACCTGCACTGATATAGGCATACTCTTCATCCATTCGTTGTACTGTGACAGAACGAATATGCAATTTATTGTCACTGCTAATCGTCAGTACTTTTTGATCAGGTTTTAATAGATGCCGCTCCACCAGCACCAGATTATTACCGGTTTTACCGTCGATACGAGCCTTAACAAAACGGCCAAAACGCAACGGCGCCTGACCATCGGTTTTCAAGCGATACGGATCTTTAATTTCTGCCACCGCATAAATAACGCGGTTTTCATCATCCAACATACCTTCGGTACGCACCAGTCGGGCATTCCAATTCAACTGCTGGCCCGCAACTTCGGCAGACAACAACACTTCCGGTTGTTGCTGCTCTGCTGGCGTTAAACCCGGCATATTTAAATAGCCCACATCATTATCTGACAGAGGCAGCCGAACTTCAGCCACTTCAGTGCCATAAATAGTACCTAAGTTAAAACCACGGCTGATAAACTGACCTATGTTGGCATTTTTCAGTTTAACTATGCCATCGTAGGGCGCACGAATTTCGGTGCGGATCAAATTACGACGGGCATTTTCCAGTTCAGCTTCAGCTGAGCGTACATTCGCCAATTCCTGTGCCAGTTGTGGTCGACGTAAACCCAGCTCAGGAGCTTTACCTGCACTAAATGAACTCCACTCTTCGGCAGCCACCTTGCCCCGGGCTTTTTCTTCTTCTAATAACGCCTGAGCGCGAGCCAGATTCGCTTCAGACAGTTTTACCGCCGTCAGATAATCATATTGCTCAACCTGAATAAGTAAGTCGCCAGCGCGGAAAAAACCACCTTCAATAAAGTTATCCGCTACTTTGACTATGACGCCATTTACTTCAGACGTCAGACTGGTTACCACTTTGGGCTTAACGGAGCCTTGAGACCAGACCTGGTAGGTCAGGTTTTGTGGGGTGACAGGTTTTACTTCAACGAATAGGTTTTTTCGTTCTTCTTTTTTTTGCTCCGGTGGTTTTTTTCCCGCCACCAAAGCTGAAGCGAGCACGACTGCGCCCACCACAATCAATACCGGAACCCCTGCTTTAACCCACTTGCCTGCCATTTTTAGTCCTTTGGTCACAAATTTATCTGATGCTATCTTACAGTTCGATACGCTTTAACAGTATCTGCAGTTGTTAGCTTTTTTATCTGTCGTAAGTAGAATTTGCCTGTTATTTTTTATGCTTCTTTGCTTTTATTTTTGCCAAAGCCAAGAAACATAGGCCTTGCAGAAGATCTGACACCTGCAGACCGTCCAGCCAACACAAAAAAAACAAGGTCTTTCGACATATTTGGTTACAACTTCCCCTTACATCAGCAGCTAAATAGCTAAATCATCTATATCCATTCCAGAAAGTTATTTTGGTGACTGCCATAGCTTAGTTAATGTGGAGAAGACCAAGATCAGGTTGTTTTTTAGACACTTCATTGTCATCACAAAGCAATACACTGTAGTTTTATGTATACCCAAAGTAATTCAGGAAGGAAGCGGCTATGAGTATTAGTAAACAGTATTTAAAAACCAAACCTGTATGCAAAGTGACCTTCACTTTTGCAGGCCATCAATACCCAGAAGCGCAAAGAGTGGCTTTGGCGGGAGACTTTAATAACTGGGATCCGGAAGCTGTGTTGATGAAAAAAACCAAAACTGGTGATTTCACCGCCAGCTTAAATCTGGATAAAGAAAAGCAGTATCAATTCAGATATGTTGTAGATGGGCAAACCTGGTTAAATGACGATGAAGCGGACGCTTATGCGCCGACTCAGGTCAGTTACGATCAAAATTCAGTCGTTCAGCTGTAAAAACGAATGGGGGGCAGAGTCTCTGCCCCCCCATTAATCGCTTAGCGTTTTTCCAGTACCAGGCAACCTACTGAGTAGCCTGCACCAAAAGAGCATAAAATGGCTTTTTCGCCAGATTGAATGCCTTCTTTGTTTTTGTGAAATGCAATCACTGAACCAGCTGAAGCCGTATTGGCATAGGTATCCAACACCAGTGGAGCCTCTTCAGGCAAAGGGTCTCGGCCTAAGATTTTCTTCGCAGCAAACAGGTTCATATTGATATTGGCCTGATGCAACCATAAACGTTTTAAATCGTCCGGAGCTACAGCTAAACGCTGCATCTCATTTAAAATCACATCCGCCACTATCGGCAGTAGCTCTTTAAATACTTTGCGGCCTTGTTGTTTAAAGAATGGCGCGTCATGATCAGTGTCCGGATGGCAATGTTCGGTGTATCCGACATCACAACGGATATTGTTAGAAAACTCAGTTTTTAAGCTCATGCCAAGAATGCGATAAGCATTGTCGGACGTAACAGTGTCCTCCGCTTCAATAATTGTTGCGGTGCAGACATCACCAAAAATAAAGTGACTGTCACGGTTGGTGTAATTCACTTGTGGTGAGGCAAATTCAGGATTGACTACCAGCACCACTTTGGCCATACCACCGCGAATAGCATTCACTGCATTGCTGATGGCAAAAGTAGCAGATGAGCAGGCCACATTCATATCAAAAGCATAACCTGTTGCACCTAAAGCCTGCTGCAGCTCGATAGACAAAGCTGGGTAAGGACGCTGCATATTGGACGCTGCACAAATGATCAGATCGATATCTGCTGCGGTTTTGCCGGCTTGTGCCATAGCTTCCTGTGCAGCCACTATGGCCATTTCGACCATTTCAGGATGTTGATCTTCTCCACGTTTAGGGAAAACCGGCATCATCACAGCGGGGTCTAAAATGCCCTCTTTGTGCAACACATGACGGGATTTAATGCCTGAGGCTTTTTCAATAAACTCGCAACTGGAATACTCCAAAGCAGCTAATTCACCGGCTTCAATGTCAGCAGCATATTGTTCGTTAAACAAATCGACATACTGATTAAAACTAGCGACTAACTCTTCGTTGGTGACAGTTTCGGTGGGTGTAAACAGGCCTGAGCCGCTGATCAGCACATTTTTCATTCAGAATACCTTTGTCATTAAGTGCAACTTCTTTTCATGAGTTGCTGAATTGGTCGCTATTCTAGCTTAATTTCGCTGAAATCAGCCAGATTGTTACTGCTTATATAGAACTACTGTACTTGCAACCTTGTCTTGAATGGCCTGACGGTTTGGATCCCAAAGTATTTGCGCAAACCCGATCAGGCCAGTCGCAAGACCTGCACCATAACCGCCTTGCCGGCTAAACGACGCCCATAAGCTCAACGGCTGATTATCCAATTGCACCACCCGGATACGGGTCAGCAGCTTGCCGATAGTCTGGCCATTGTTCCAGCTGATATAAAAGGTGAAATAAAACATGGCCCAGCCAAAACCCAAACCAAAGTCGGCCAATATACCTTTGACCCATTTGATCAGGCTGTAATCGGAGTTTTTTAGCTTATCAAGCACTGAATAAGTCTCTTCCTTGGCCGGCACTGTCACTGGTGCTGCTATAACAGGTGCAGTCGTCACAGGCTCAGTCACCACTTGTGGTTCAACCACATATTTATCCAACAAAGCGCGTTTTTTTGCGCCTTTAAGTGGAGTGATATCCAACACCCCTTCAAGCAAATCGCGCTGATGTTCAGTACTGACACCAGACTCTTGCAGCTCAAGCGCCAGCTCTTTTATTTTGTCTTCCACGCACTCATCATCACATTCGTTGGTAGATAACTCTATCGACACTTTCGCCAGTTCAGCGCCTGCATGCGGGGTTAAATTCATCTCAGAGGCTGAACTTGAATCCTGCTTCTGTTCCTTCACTAGTTGAGGTGCCCAACTTAAAGTACCCAACATAGTTAAGGTTGCAAACACCATCAACAACAGATGATTTCTGTTTTGGGTTTTGTATCTGTTCCAACATAAATACAGCATGGTGGGGAACACAAAAATCAAACTGGCAGATGCCAAACCACTGATAATTAAGCCGTCTATGCCCATTGCAATTCCTCGTCGCAAGGGCTTGGCCAAAGGCTGACCTATCAACTCATCAGCCACAGTAAAGGCATGGGGCGTCACTATTTGCCGAACTTCTTTTTTTGTCAGCTGATGCCCTGTTTCGTCGACAAAAGTGTCAGGCGCTACTTCTCTGATATCCTGATGATCCGGCTGTTCGTGTTGCATTACATGTCCCGTAAATGCCTGATGAATAAACCACTTTAATCAGTTCGTCTGACCTTTTCAATGCCGCTTTGATAAATGCCGGATGGCACCGCTTAAGCCGTCCAGCGTCATGCCATACATCTGGTTTTGCATCAGCTTTTGCAGTATTTCAATAGAGTGATAGTGACTCCACCAGGCTTGAGGTTGTGGGTTCAACCAGACCGCGTTTGGAAAATGCGCTAACAGCCGTTTTAACCAGACTTCACCGGACTCTGGGTTAAAGTGTTCGACACTGCCACCCGGATAGGTAATTTCATAGGGCCCCATGGTGGCGTCCCCAACAAAAATGACTTTGTAGTCACTATGGTAGGTTTGTAACAGCTGAGTGATTGAGACCGCATCGGCATTACGTCTTTGATGAGTGCGCCATACCTGCTCGTACGGGCAGTTATGAAAGTAAAAAAACTCCAGATGTTTAAATTCAGTGCGGGCAGCGGCAAATAGCTGCTCGCATTCATGAATATAATCATCCATAGAGCCGCCTATATCAAAAAACATCAGCACTTTGACTGCATTATGCCGCTCGCTCTGAAACTTTAAATCCAGCCAGCCCGCTTGCTGAGCTGTGGCTTTAATAGTGCCGTTTAAATCCAGTTCAGTGGCTTGTCCGGTACGGGCAAAACGCCGCAATTGCCGCAAGGCCAGCTGCATAGCTCTGTGGTTCAGCTCTGCATGTTGATCAAAATCTTTAAAATCACGCTTATCCCATACCTTAACCGCCCGGCGCTGGCCACTGCCCTGCTGGCCCACTCTGATGCCTTCAGGATGATAACCATAAGCACCAAAAGGTGACGAACCACCTGTACCTATCCATTTATTGCCGCCTGCGTGTTTTTCTTGCTGCTCTTTTAAACGCTGCTTAAATTGCTCCAGCAACTGCTCAAGCCCACCTAAAGAAACCAGTTTGGCTTTGTCTTCTTCACTCAACTGACGAATAAGCCCAGGCAGCAACCAGTGATCCGGAATAAGTGAAGCTAAATCCAGACTTTCAACGCCGTCAAAATACTCTGCAAAAGCACGGTCAAATTTGTCGTACTGGCTTTCATCTTTCACCAGACACAAACGCGCCAATAAATAAAAGTCATCTGTACTTGCAAAAATAAGGTGCTGCTGCAGCGCCTTCAGTAAATCCAGCAGTTCAGTGATGCTGGATTTCAGGCCATATTTGCGCAAGGTTAAAAAAAACGAAATCAGCATATCAACGGCCAGCGCGACGGGCCATAAAGGCCAGTTTTTCCAGCAAAGCTACATCCTGCTCGTTTTTTAATAAGGCACCATACAATGGCATTAAACCGCCTTGATGTTGTTTATCCTGTAAAACCGAAGGCGCTATCTGTTCGGCTAGCAACAGTTTTAACCAATCCAACAGCTCCGAGGTCGACGGTTTTTTCTTTAAAGCGTCTACCGCTCTCAAGTCAAAAAACACCTCCAGTGCAGCCGTCAGTAAATCAGCCTGCAATGTGGGGAAATGCGCCAAAACGATTTGAGTTAAAGTGTCTTTGTCCGGAAAACGTATGTAGTGGAAAAAGCATCTGCGAAGAAAAGCGTCTGGCAATTCCTTCTCGTTATTCGACGTGATCACCACTATTGGCCGCTGCTTTGCACTGATACGCTCACCGGTTTCGTACACATCAAAGGACATCCGGTCAAGTTCATGCAATAAGTCGTTTGGAAACTCGATATCGGCTTTGTCGATTTCATCAATCAGCAGCACAGGGCGTTTTTCTGCGGTAAAAGCAGTCCAGAGTTTGCCTGGTTTGATGTAGTTGCTGATGTTGGCCACCCGCTCGCTGCCAAGCTGACCATCACGCAAACGCGATACTGCATCGTATTCATACAAACCCTGCTGCGCTTTACTGGTGGATTTGATTTGCCAGTTAATCAAATCAGTGCCTAAACTTGTGGCCAGCTCTTCCGCTAGACGGGTTTTGCCAGTACCAGGCTCACCTTTGATCAATAAAGGTTTTTCTAAGGTCACTGCGGCGTTTACTGCCAATGCCAGCTCTGGCGATAAAATATAGTGTTCTGTACTTTGAAAAATCATGCTGTACTGCTTTGTCGTTTTAAGTTGGGAATATCATATATCAAATCTTTTCTTTCGTTTTGACAAGGCCCGAGTATTCTTATAACCATTCATCAAACCCTGAAGGTTTTTTATTATGTCAAAGATCTATGAAGATAACTCACTCTCTATTGGTAACACGCCTCTGGTGCGCTTAAAGCGTGTCACTTCAGGTGCCAATGTATTTGCCAAAATCGAATCCCGTAACCCGAGTTTTTCTGTGAAATGTCGTTTAGGTGCAGCCTTGATTTGGGATGCAGAGAAAAAAGGTTTGTTAGGCCCTGGTAAAGAAATTATCGAACCAACTTCTGGTAATACTGGTATTGCTTTAGCTTTTGTTGCCGCCAGCCGCGGTTATGCGTTAACTCTGACCATGCCAGCCACTATGAGCTTAGAGCGCCGTAAGCTGCTGAAAGCTTTGGGCGCCAATTTAGTGCTGACTGAAGGCGCAAAAGGCATGAAAGGAGCTATCGAAAAAGCCAAAGAAATTCTGGCGTCAGATCCTGACAAATACGTGTTTTTACAGCAGTTTGAAAACCCTGCTAACCCACAAATTCACTTTGACACCACAGGCCCTGAGATCTGGAATGACACAGATGGCAAGGTGGACATCTTCGTGGCTGGTGTAGGCACAGGCGGTACTATTACTGGTGTTAGCCGTTATATAAAACACGAGAAAAAACACCCGCTGATTAGCGTGGCGGTAGAACCTGTAGACTCGCCAGTGATCACTCAAGCGCTGGCTGGTCAGGAAATTAAACCAGGTCCACATAAAATTCAGGGCATAGGCGCTGGTTTTATTCCGGGCAACCTGGATTTATCCATTATTGATGCGGTAGAAAGGGTCAGTAATGACGATGCCATTGCAATGGCGCACCGTCTGATGAAAGAGGAAGGTATTCTGGCTGGTATTTCTTCTGGTGCAGCCGTAGTTGCAGCGAAACGTTTAGCAGAGCTGCCAGAAAATTCCGGTAAAAACATTGTGGTCATTATTCCAAGTTCAACAGAACGTTATTTATCCAGCGCATTGTTTGCAGACTTCTTCACCGAAAGTGAATTACAAGCTTAACCTGCATTTTACTTAGCGGAAAACGGCTCAATTGAGCCGTTTTTTTCGTCTGATTTAACCTTAGCTGTTCAGATAAGTTTTGGTATCAATCACTTGTGCATAAGCAAAACTTAAAGCAGCCATATAAGCGGCGTGCACCAGTGCGGCTGGTACTTTGACACCGTTAAACTCTAAATCCAAAGTGGCACAGGCATCGTGCAATACAGTGCAGTCATAATCAAAATCTTTACCTGCGCGAGTCATCGCATCAATACACATATGACTCATTGCACCTACGATTACCAGCTTTTTTATTCCGGCTTTCTGTAGAATTTGCGCTAAGTTGGTGTCTTTAAAGCTGTTGATTTGTTGCTTTAACACCACCTCTTCTGAAGATAGAGCCGCCACACTTTGATGAATTTGTGCGCCCTCTGAACCCGGGCGGAAAAAAGGCGCGTCATCTGACGCAAATTCGTGACGTACATGCACCACTAAATCCCCTTGCTGGCGAAACTTTTGCAGTACTAAAGCAGCATTGGCTGCGGCTTGTTCTGTGCCCACCAGCGGCCATTTGGCACCTGGAAAGCTGCTGTAATAATCGTTTTGGAAGTCAATTAACACTAATGCTGTTTTGCTCATGATATCTCTCCGTTGTTTTAGTCAGGCTGTGGTTGATTTGAACTGCTTTGTTTGACGACAAACACAGTCTACGAAAAAACTCCTGCTAGACTACATGTCTGAACCGACACATAACAGGCACAAACTGACAAATGCGTACAGAGATCAACATCGCTATTCTGAGTTACCCTGGAGCTATGTTAAGTGCTGTATTTGGTTTGAGTGAAATGCTCGGCATTTGCAACAAAATCTGTACTGAACAAGTCAGGCCGGAGCATTTTGTCTTACACCAACTGACACCTGATACATTATTAACCGCCCCCACGCCGTTTTTTCAGGCCATTATTCTGCCACCTTGCATTGAGGGAGATTATTATCTGAAGCCCGACGCTTTGGTACTGCAGTGGTTAAAGCAGTCTCACAGCAACGGCAGCCTGCTCTGCTCCGCCTGTGCCGGTGCTTTTATTCTGGCGTCCACCGGCCTGATGCAACAAAGGCAAATGACCACCCACTGGGATTTGGCTGATCTGTTTAAAAAGCAGCATCCCAAGGTGACACTACAGATTGAAAAAAATCTGATTAATGATGGAGATATATTAAGTAGCGGCGGTTTAATGGCTTGGGTTGATTTAGGGCTGGAACTGATAGGCCAACTGGCTTCTCCTGCACTTATTCATCCGGTTGGCGCTTATCTGATCATTGATACAGCGCGGCGTGAACAACGCTATTACCAACGCTTTAGTCCACAGATGGACCATGGAGATAAACAAATCGTTAAATTACAGCAGCATTTGCAGCAACACTATGCGCAAGCACTCAGCGCCAACGCTATGGCGTCTTTTTGTTTTTTAACTGAACGTACTTTTTTGCGACGTTTTGTCAAAGCAACAGGCTTTAAGCCTTCACTTTACCTGCAACGACTACGCATTCAAAAAGCCTGCGAATTATTGAAGCAGCCTTTAACACCAATAGGGCAAGTGCCGTTTCAGGTGGGGTATGAGGACGCCAGTGCATTTCGTAAAGCGTTTTTACAGATCACAGGACTAAGCCCCAGTGCTTTTCGCAACCGTTTTAGCCGAGGCTAAATACCTTATAGTTCAATGCATTAGTGTTGCTACATCATGACAAAAACCTGTGCCAGATGCAGGGTTTTCTTTACTTTTGGCCGGAAAAAAATCACACTGTCGGCTAAATTATTTTTTTATGGATTGAGCTAATGCGGACCGGACTAATGCAAAAATTTTTCGTGCTGATCGTTTCACTGCTGTTGTTATCTTGCTCTGAAGATGCACCAAAAGTTAATGCGGATTTAGGTTCGCCCGAATTTGCTGCAGGTGAGTTTTTTCACTCGTTGTACACCACCAAAGATTTAGAGCGGGCTAAAGCGCTGAGCACTGAGTCCTATGCCCGTATTCTGGATGCTTATGGCAATACCCGGGGAGTGGTGCGGACTTTGTACAATATGAGTTTTGATGAAGTAAATATCAGCATTGACCGCACAGGTAAAAATCTGCGCGAACAATACGGTAATCATGCAGAGATCACCATGTTGTTTGAAGGCAAAAGCAACGGCAATAAGAAGATAGAGCTGCGTATTGTCAAAATGGTAAAAGAAGATGGCCGCTGGCTGGTGGAAGGGGTGAAGCCTAATCCTTATTCCAGAACTGAGGTTTTATAGGAATTCAAGACGGGCGGGTACAAGACCCGCCCCTACGTTTTTGGGCTGGAGAGTTAACGTTTAAAAAATTGCTGGATCACCTGTTGGCAATCCGGCCCTTGCAATAAACGGCTAAAATCAGCCAGCTCCAACGCTATCGCCTGCTGTACTGCACTGCCACTTTTCATCAGTTTTTTACTGCTTTGCACCGCATCTGCCGGTAATGCCGCCAGTTTTTTCGCCTTGTTAAAAGCAAATTCAAGCAAGTCCTCTTTCGCCACCAGTTGATTCACTATACCAATACGCCAGGCTTCATTGCCATCTATGGCTTCAGACAGCAGTAATAGACTGCTGGCGCGCTGATGGCCAATCAGCAAAGGCAACAACAGACTCGAACCCGCTTCGGGACATAATCCCAACTGAGTAAAAGGTAACTGAAAACGACAATCAGCAGTGCTATACACCAAATCACAATGCAGCAGCACTGTAGTACCAATACCTATTGCCAGCCCAGCCACTGCGGCCACTACAGGCTTTGGAAACTTTGCCATTTCATACAAAAACATCACGGTTGGATGAGTGTCGTTGAGTTCACCACTTTGTAAAAAATCGGCTAAATCATTGCCTGATGAAAAACATTCAGCAGAGCCTTGCAGCACTACTACTTTGATATCGTCATTTTGCGCTGCCTGTTGAAGTTGTTGCACCAGCTGTTGATACATTAGCTTGTTCAATGCGTTTTTTTTATCTGGCCTATTCAGGGTCAGGGTTAACACGCCCTGCTCTATTGCTACTTCAATACTCATCTGTTGTCCTGACTGTTTTTGCTTTAGTGGCCAGCTGCTATGCCTTCACGACGCGGATCGGCAGCACCTTCTAAGTGATCTTTTTTAATTTCTATCGCATGAATACCGCTATTTAAATCGGCCAATTTCGGTTGGTAACCCAGTTCAAGCAATGCCGGAACCAGCTGGCTTAAGTTGGTGTTCTGCTCAAGCACTAAGCCGTCATTTCTGTGGGTAAAACGCGGTAAATTGGCCGCTTGTTGCACATCCATTTTCCAGTCAAGCACCGCCACCAGATTTTGCGCCACGTAATTAATAATGCGGCTGCCACCCGGCGAGCCTGTGATATAAAGCAGCTTACCATCCTCGCCAAACACCATCACAGGAGCCATTGAAGAACGTGGTCTTTTGTTTGGCTGCACTCGGTTGGCCACCCAATATCCATCAATTTTCGCTTGCAAGGAAAAGTCCGTCAGTTGGTTATTCAGCAAATAACCATTCACAAATAGTCCTGAGCCAAAGGCATTTTCAATACTGGTGGTCATACTGACCGCATTGCCTTTACTGTCCACCACAGATAAGTGACTGGTATTGGCAAATTCAATGGCTTTACCCGAGGCCAGAGGTTCAGCCCCTTCAGGCTCACCTGCCTGAGCTGGCGCACCTTCAGATGAGGTCAGCAAGGTGGCACGTTGTTTCAGATAATCAGCGGCCAATAAGCCTTGCACCGGCACTTTGACAAAGTCCGGATCGGCAGCAAAACGCTCACGATCAGCAAAAGCTAACTTACCTGCCTGACTGATTAAATGGATGGCTTCAACCGAATTAGGTTGGAGTTTGGCCATCGGCTGATGTGCCAGCATGCCCATCATTTGTAATACCGCTAAACCACCTGAGCTTGGCGGCGCCATGCTGCAAATTTTAAACTGCCGATAAGGTACACAAATAGGTGTTCGCTGCCTCGGCTTGTATGAAGTTAAATCGCTGAGACTAATGCTACCGGCGTTAATTGGAGCCTGTTGCACTGCGGCTACCAGAGCTTTGGCATTATCGCCCTGATAAAAGGCCGAACTGCCCTCTTTGGCAATTTTTTGAAGTAAAGCAGCATAGTCTGGATTTTTCCGGACAAAACCTGCTTTAAGCCACTGGCCTTCAGGTTTGAAGTACGCCTGACTGGCGCTGAATTTTTCAACACTTGGCGTCCAGCCGCCACTCAATAAACCAGCCAGGCGTGGCGAGACGACAAAACCCTGATCTGCAATGTGGATAGCCGGAGCAAAAAGTTCTGCCCAAGGCAATACCCCATGCCGCTGATGCGCCAGCTCCAGTGCCTTGATCACGCCTGGAACACCCACAGATTTACCGCCGACAAAGGCATCACGCCAGCTCATCACCTGGCCGTTTTGCACAAATAAGTCTGGTCCAGCAGCAGATGGCGCAGTTTCGCGGCCATCAATAGAGGTTAAGCTGGTTTTTTGTTTATCCCAGTGCAGCAAAAATAAACCACCGCCTATGCCCGAGCTTTGTGGCTCCACCAGCCCCAGCACCAGTTGCATCGCGATAGCTGCATCGACAGCACTGCCACCTTTAGCAAGGATCTGCTCACCAGCTTTTACCGCCAAAGGATTGGCTGCTGATGCCATATAATGTTTGGCTGTGGCCAGTTGTTTTTGTTCTATACCAGTAGTGGCTTCAGGGTCAGTTATTGCGGCAAATGCAGTGGAGCTACTGAACAGCAACGCAGCTGTCAGGACCCGAAGTGTGAACTTTGTAATGATCATTATTTTTCCTACCTACGACAGACCCTTACCTTACCTAGTCGGGCCAGTTGGATCAATGACTGATCAGCCTTTTCACGCTAAAAGCCTTGACCTGAAGCGACGAATGCTTTTGCATAGCAGCAATTTGATTCTGTTGGTGATGCTGTTGATGAATTTTCGCGCTTTTTCGTCTTTTCAGTGGGGTATGCTGGTTTTTGTGTTGTTGTTGGTGATACTGCATTTTCTGCCTGAGAGCCTTCGCTCTGTACTGGAATATCACAGAGCTGAACCAGAACAAGTCTGGCGCGCCGTAACGGGCCATTTGCTGCACAGCAACCACTGGCATTTGGTGATGAATCTGGGCGCTTTGCTGTTGATGCTGATGCTGCATCAGTTGTATTACAGTCTGCACTCTTTTGCGCTTTTGCTAGTCTCTGGTTGCATAGGTATCAGCGTACTTTTGTATCTGTTCAGCCCTGACATTCAGATCTATGTTGGTTTATCCGGTTGGTTGCATTGCTTTATTACCGCCGGTGCTTTGCTTGATATCAAACACAAGGTCCAGTCCGGCTGGCTTATTTTGCTGGGTGTGATTGCCAAAGTGGCCTACGAGCAATGGCAAGGGCCAGATACAGAGCTGGCCGCATTAATTGATGCCAATGTAGCCATAGATGCTCATTTGTATGGCGTGATCTGTGGGTTGCTGCTTGGGCTTGTGTTTGTCTATGTGACTAGCACAAAGCCTGCAGAAAATCAGCTTCAGCGCTAAAGCTCATCAGCTCACCACTTTGTGGATGAGTAAACTCCAATACAGCAGCATGCAGTAATAACCTGCTGCTTTGTTGTTGCTGTGCTGGGCTAGCATAAAATGGGTCGCCTAAAATCGCATGTCCTATGCTTTGCATATGCAAACGTAACTGATGTGAGCGCCCTGTCACTGGCTCTAACTGCACCAAAGAGGCCCGGTGTTCAGGCAAGAGTTTCAGCACCTGGTAATGCGTGACAGAGGCTTTACCGTCCAGACTTATTTTATATAAAGGTCGGTTTTCCGGATCTGCTGCTATAGCTTTATCCACAGTGCCTGCTGCAGGAGTCGGCACACCAGAGACCACAGCCTGATAAATCTTTTTTGTCCCTCTGCTTTGAAACTCTTTGCTGATCGTCGACAAGGCTTTTTTGGTTAAAGGCAACACCAGCAAACCTGAGGTGTCGTAATCCAGACGATGCACCACAGCAGCAGAGGGAAACTCGTGTTGTACGCGGCTGATCAGGCAATCCTGATTCTCCGGATGGCGGCCAGGTACAGTAAGTAAATGCGCAGGTTTATTCACCACCAGCAGGAATTCGTCCTGATACACCAAAGTCCAAGCCTCTTTTGTGGCGGGCAAAATCGCCAAATCATCAATCGCAGTTTTCATGGCCTAAATAACTAGATACAAAGTTGGCGCTAGTATGCCAGAATTGCAGCTATAACTGCAGTAGCTATATCTGTACTGACCATTTGTACTAGCTAATTGAACTAACTAAGAGTAAGTGGATGCAAAGGCCTTTTGTATATAACCCACCAGCAGATCCCTTGCTGGATATTTTGTATCTGGATAAAGACATTCTGGTGGTGAATAAGCCCAGTGGCTTATTAACCAATCCGGGCCGAAGTGAAGATATGCAGGATTGCCTATTAAGTCGGGTGCAGCAACAATTTCCGTTAGCTCAGTTGGTGCATCGGTTGGATATGAGCACCTCAGGTTTAGTGGTATTTGCCCTGCGTCGTAAGGCAGAAGCTGCGTTAAAACAACAGTTTGCCTCGCGCTCAGTCAAAAAAATCTATCGCGCCCGGGTCTGGGGAGAAATTGCCGAACAAGGTATGGTCAATGCGCCATTGATTGCCGATAGTACTCAGCCTCCACTGCAAAAAATCTGTCTGAAAACCGGCAAAGCGGCGCTGACTTATTTTCAGCGTTTAAGTTTTGATGGTCAAAGCAGTTTAGTAGAGCTTAGGCCTGTGACCGGACGTTCGCATCAGTTGCGGGTGCATATGCAAAGTCTGGGACATCCTATTTTAGGTGATGCCTTTTACGCCCATGATGACGCTTATGCAGCAGCACCACGTTTATTGTTGCAGGCTTTGTGTTTAGAAGTGTACCAGCCCTACTCGTCGCAATTACTACGCTTTGAGCTTGAACCGGATTTTGAGTAGGGTCAGAGCAAAAGCTCTGACCCTGATGCTGTTACAACTCTTGTTCGAATAAACGGAAGATACGTTTGTATTCATCCAGCCAGCTGCTTGGCTGACGGAAACCATGTGGTTCAACCGGATAAATTGCAGTTTCGAAATTGGCATTTTCATGCTCAATTAACCGCTGTACCACCCGCACTGTATCCTGGAAGAAGACGTTGTCATCGACCATAGGTGCATTAATCAACAGCTTGCCTTTTAAGCCTTCTGTAAAGTAAATCGGCGAGCTGCGACGATAGGCGATAGGATCTACATCAGGCGTATTCAGAATATTTGAGGTATAGCCATGGTTGTAATAAGCCCAATCACCCACAGGACGCAGCGCAGCACCAGCCTGGAATAAATCAGGTTCAGTGAACAGTGCCATAAAGGTCATAAAGCCACCGTAAGAACCACCATAAGTTCCTACCCGCTTTTCATCCACATGCGCATTGGCTACCAGGTATTTAACACCATCCACTAAATCCTGAGTTTCTGGCGTGCCCATTTGGCGGTAAATCGCGGTACGCCAATCACGGCCGTAACCTTTTGATGCACGGTAATCCATATCCAGTACTACATAACCTTTTTGGATCAGCAGGTTATGGAACAGATACTCACGGAAATAACCAGACCAGCCTAAATCACTGTTTTGCAGATAACCGGCACCATGGTTAAAAATAACAGCGCGGCGTTTTTCACCTTGTTGATAATCTTTTGGCAAATACAACTTAGCAAAAACCGGCTGTTTACCATGACTGCTAGGCACAGCTATCACTTGTGGCGCTGCCAGATTTAACGCTGTCAATTCAGCTGATACGGTATGAGTTAACCGGCTTACTTTCGCTTTTGGCTTATTGTCCATCAGGTATAACTCAGGAGGAGTCACGCAGTTGGACCAGGTTAGCAGCAGTTTATTTTCATCCGGTGATAACTGGTAATCAGCCGAGCCTTTTAAGGCAGTCATTTGCTCCAGTTGACCTGAGCTTAAAGCCACACGGTAAATTTCGTAAATACCTGGGTGGCTGACGTTGCCTTTAAAATACAGATACTGATCGTTTTTGCTCAAATGAGGGTTGCTGACTTCAAAAGTACCAGCCGTCAGTTTTTTCGCTTCGCCTTTTAATGGCTTGACATACAAATGGGCATATCCAGACTCTTCGGACAGATAATACAAGCTGTCTGTTTTGCTTAACCAGCCAAAGTCGTTGAAGCTGTAGTTGATCCAGGCATCGTCATGCAAGCGGTGCTGACTGACCAGACGCTTTTTAGCAAAATCTACTGTCGCCAGCCAACGGTCTTTGTTGTCCCAGGCTTTGAGCATCACAGCAACCTGTGAACCAGAGTTGTGCCACTGAATAGCAGACTGGTTCCAGCTCCAGTCGTTAATTAATTCGATAGCGCGAGGCGCCTTTTTCGACTGATAGGTTTTACCTTGAGCTTTGGCATTTTCAGCTTTTACGCTAGCCAAAACATCTTCATCAAAACCAGGCAAAGAGTCATATTTCAGCTCTGTTGCTTGTTGGGTTTTTACATCCACTAAAAACAACTGCTGTGACGTTGGCTTTTGATCGGCAACACGACGACGCACTTCTTCAGCAGCTATATTGCCTGAGGCTGTGATGTAGTTCGGCATAATGTCAGTTTCATCACGCCATTCGCTCTTATCCGCTAAAGCAACCAGTAGCATATCGCCTTTGGGTGACAAACTGGCCGAGGCTATACGCTTGGTTTTATCCAGATAGACAGCAGCCGTTGCCAATGCAGGGTTTTGCGCTGCAAGTAGCTCTTGTTGTTCAAATCGCTCTGTTTTGTTTTTATGCGTCAGGGCCACAAACTGAATCAGCTTGTGTTGTTCCTGCGCCATATAAGTGTCAGCCACTTTAGCTGCTGCAGGCTTATCGGCATTTTTTAAACTGACCAGTTCAGTCACAGCGCCGCTATTTAAATCCAGCACCTGATAAGTCCAGCCAGAGCGGAACACCAGACGACCATCGGCTAAAAACTGCACTTCGTCATAACGGGTCGAGCTGCGGGTCACCTGGGTTAATTTGCCCTGATGTTTAACAAACACATTGCCTTCAAACAGATAAGCCAGCGATTTGCCATCCTGACTATAAACCGTTTGGGCTGAGCCCATTAAATGCCAGTCCGCCATAGGTACAGTGGTTGCAACAGCGCCCTGCTCTGCCTTTAAGCTATACCAGTCACGAATTTCTGAACCCTGACGTTTTTGCTGAAAGTACAACTGACTGTTGTTATCTGCCCAGTAAGCACCTTCTGCCGGACGGCCTAACCAATCCGGATGCGCCATAATCTGCTCCATAGTAAAAGGCGCATGGGCCGCATTTTCCGGAGCTTTCACGCTGACAGAGTTCAGCTGATAGGTTTGAGGCTCAACTGCAACAGCAGAACCGATAAAACTTGCCGCGACAAAAGCCGCTACTAACCATGGTTTTGTTTTCATTGATGTTCTTTTTTAGTGGTGGTTGTAAGCTCTTTATACAAAGAAATCCGCAAAAGACCAAGAGCTCTGATCACTGCTTAGGTTTAACGGTTGCTGACAGGCGATAAGCGGATAGGTTGTGAAAAAAAAGCCTGCGAACTAACGTCGCAGGCTTAGTATCAACAGGCTTTTAGTTCAGTCTGAACCACCAGAATAGTGCGGCGCCAATTAAAACCAGCAACAAAATCAGCAGGCTGCCCCATGGCCGTTTTTTCTCCGCAAAAGGGTCAGCCAAACTGCGTTTTGCTCCTGCAGGCAGACGGGCTAAGCCAGTTAAAGCAGCACCAAAAGGTACATTAATTTTCGCTCTGGTATTGACGGCCCAGCCATTGGCATCCAGCAATGGTCCGAGGTTACGTCGACGCAGGGTCAAAAATGCCATCAGCATTGAAGGTCCTGAAATAAGCAGCAACACCCCAACAATAACCAACGGAATTTGCCACCAGGCTAACGAAAAAAGCCCGGCCATCACCGCAGCCAACGCAGTACCAATAGCGCCTAGTGCTAAACCTAAAGCGGCAAAAATACCGGCAAATTTAGCTATATCAAAACCAGCTGCGGCCGCTGTTGCCCCTGGAGTTGTAGCCGGAATTGGCAAAGTCGCTGAAGTGACTCCAGTGGTTGTTTTTGCCTCAATATCTTTATCACGCGAGGCTGCAAACTTTTGCAGCTGAGCTTCAATAAAAGCCGCCACTCTTTTATAAGGAGACCAGAATGCCTGACCGATACTGACTGGCTGAACCACCACTTTGGTCACCATAGCGCGCCAGTCGCGGCCTTGACGGTCGTAAAACACACCGTTTCTACCTGGCACCATCAGCTCGTCCACATCGCCTGCGGTAAGAGCTGCCACTATCTGTAACGGAGCTTCGCCCTGACGCTCACAGGTGCAATACACCAGATAACAACCACTAAAAGGCGCCATAGTAGCGTGACGCGCCATATCTGAAACTTTCAGCACCAGCTCGCAGCTGCGTTGATCCAGATACAAGGTACCTATTTGGAAAATAGCTTTGTGCTTACGTTGGTAAAAATCACTTAAAGATACAAAGTTACGCAGCAAAGTAACTAAATCACGCTGATATCTGACCAAGCGTTCCACAGCATCCACATTATCAGCAAAAGTAGAGGCCGCAATGTCCTGAGCAATCAGCGCTTCCAGTCGTTCTTTGCCATCACCTGCGACAATAGCCTGCAAACGCTCCAGCTCCAGTTGATGCAGCTTGGTATCAGGTTTAGCTGCTTGCCACAAACGCCATGGTTCTAACTGTTCACAAATCTGCTGCCACTGCTCTGCTGTCAAATGCGCGGCCTTTTGTTTGCCTTTGACTCCCAATAAAGGCTCCAGCACTGCTTGTTTAAACTCTGCAATGGCTTCAGCCCAGGCCGGATTGACGCCATCACCCAGTGGCAACGACTGTCCGGCCGCAATAGCAGCTAAAGGTAAAGCGGCCACATCCATATCGCTGCTACTGATGGCTTTATTACTTAAGACGTCATACACAGCAACTGCTGGATTGAGTGCGTCTGTGGCACGATTGTCAAATGCAGCCAACTGACAACGCACAAAAAAGTCATCAACTTTGGCTTTCACTGCATCAAATGCAGCGACAGCTTGTGCGGTTTTATCACCCAGAGGACTAAACACCAGATCAGCAGTGCCCCCAGCGGCATGCCACTCCACCACTGCTGCGGCTTGCTGATAAAAGGCTTCCAGGCTGTCGCTGTGAATACCTTCGCCACCGCTGCGATCCGGTTGGCTACCTTGAGTCTGAATAATTTCAGAAATCAGTTGTGCCAATTCAGCATCAGAGGTCAGCTCGGCCATCACTACGCCGTCACCGTTAAAATGATGCGGAGAAAACAGCAGCGTCATATCAGCTAAATCGGCAACCTGTAGTGAGTCGGTTTCGGTTTTACCGGTAATTTCCAACACCCGAAGCGCCGCAGCCTTGAGGTTTGCCCCTTCAGCGTCTTGATCGCGAATAGCGGCTAGTGGTAAACCCGGTGCTTGAAACATAATTTCCGCGTCTTGCAAACGCTCGCAGCACCAGCGCACAGCGGCAAGAATTTCTGGCACGCGGATTTGACCATCGTTGTCTGCATCTAATAAAGCTGCAGTCCGATGATCAAATTCAAGGCCTGTGGTAGGACAATTCAGCACAGTCCAGAGTTTTGGATCCAGTTCATGCAGATGCTGCAAATCTGCTGCAGAATCCAAAGCCACCTGATCAAAACCGCCGGACCGGAAAAAACGCCATTTATGTTGAGACTGAATAGTTGCCAAAGCTTGCTCTCCCTGAGGCATAAGTTTTACCTAGCATAATTCAGAGGCAGAGCAGATACCAAATCTTAAGTTGATAAAGTATTCAAATAACAGCAAAAAAGTATGGGCGAAATGAACGCAACCAGGAGACAAAAGTAGCTCCACACTGGCATAAGGCTCCAAAATGGTCCGCAGCGATGATGGCCCGGAGGGCGAAGCCGGTTAAAACATTGCCAATAGTTTGGCTATGTCCGGCGAAGCGCCAGTGGCTCTGCCCACTAGCCGGACTGTTTACAAGGATGTAAAACATAAAAAATCGCCCGGAGCGATTTTTAACATTGGAGCGCAGCGACGATGGCCCGGAGGGTGTTTTACAAGGATGTAAAACATAAAAAAGGCCACTTGATAAAGTGGCCAAAGCTTGCAGGAAGGAGGATGCCTTCGGAGAAAAACGCGGTTTTGCTATCAGGCAGCTACAGCTGGCGCTAATTCAGCAATACGGGCTTTCGCAGCAGTTAAGGCTTTTTCTGCGCTTTCCGGGCCCATGTTTAAGCCTTCAGCGTAGATAAAGTTTAAATCTTTCAAACCAACGAAGTTCAGGAAAGCACTGACAAACGGAGTTTGTGAATCTGCTGACGTGCCCTGGTATAAACCACCACGGGTTGCAAAAATAAATACTGGTTTATCCTCTAACAAACCTACTGCGCCGTTTTCAGTGTATTTGAACGTGATACCGGCACGCGCCAGGCGGTCAAAGTAAGCTTTTAACTGGCTTGGTACACCGAAGTTGTACATTGGGACGCCAATCACTACAGCGTCAGCCTTTTGAATTTGAGCAATGGCATCGTCTGACAAAGCTGCTAAAGCTTTTTGCTCGTCAGAACGGTCTGATTCTGGAGTCATCCAGGCGCCAATTTCTGACATAGTTAAATGTGGGTAGCTTTCCTGTACCAGATCCAGAGTTTCAGTCGTGAAACCTGCTGGCAAAGAAGCTAAAAACTGTTGGCTTAACTGAGTCGATTGACCTTTGTCGCCGCTTAAAGAACTATTAATTACTAATACATGTGCCATGGTAGTTTCTCCTGTCGAGTTAGTCATGACAGAATAACGTTAATTTTTTAGATAATAAATCAGAATAAATCAAACAAACCTTTCTATTTTTTGTGCCAATCCAAAACCTGAACTGCAGCGTAAATCTTTCCATCTCACAAACGATACAGGCAGGAATGGAATAATGTTGGATCCAACATCAGTTCAAAGGCATGATGTCAGCAATTATCAAAGGCTCGGTATTCAGGGATCTATGTCAGCTCAGCCAACAGACAATGCGCAGTGGGAACAAGTTTTAACTTTTATTGCAGTGGACCGCGATAAACATGCTTATTCTCAATTGTTTAGTTATTTTGCTCCACGCCTGAAAGCTTTTGGTCTAAAAATGTTCGGTAACGAGCAACAAGCCATGGAGATGGTGCAGGACACCATGCTCAATGTCTGGCAAAAAGCCCGGTTGTTCGACGCCAGCCGCGGCTGCGCCTCTACCTGGATTTTTACCATAGCCCGTAACGTACGCTTTGATATGTTACGTAAAAAACAAAGTCGCAAAGACGAATTAAGTGCAGATGACCTGTTTTTCGATGGTGATTATCCGGAGCAGGAAGGCACAGACAGTAACGAGTGGGATCTGTGGTTAATGGCAGAAAAGGTAGCGCCCCATTTTGCCAAATTGCCTGCGGCGCAACGAGATGTGATGGAAAAAGTGTATTTAGAAGAGAAATCGCACCAGGAAGTATCGGAAGAGCTGTCTATCCCGTTGGGTACAGTAAAATCCCGTATTCGTTTGGCGCTGGACAGATTAAGAGAGGCCATTGATGATCCACGCAGTTAAACACCACCCGGCGCTGGAATTGCTGGAACAATATATTGAAGCCAGTCTCGCCCCAGAATTGAGTCTGGCGATAGCTGCGCACCTGGATCTGTGCCCACATTGTCAGCGCATAAAAATGGATTTGGAAGCTGAAGCCGGAACTGCATTGGCAAGCTTACCTGAAGCGCAAACTGCTGAAACAGATTGGCAGCAAATGTTGGACTTTATTACGGCTCAGCCAGAAATTGCAGCAAAGGTGGAAAAGCGCCAACCTTTTGCATTGCAGATTCAGAACAGCGAAATCTTATTACCAGCCTCACTAAAACCATTGCTGCAAAATAAGCTAAAGTGGTTCAATTTAGGTGGGATCAGCACAGCCAAGCTTGCTGGTGAAGATCAGCACAATGTTTCTTTGCTTTATATCCGCAAAGACAGTGAAGTGCCACAGCACACTCACCTTGGTCTGGAAATCACCTTAGTACTTAAAGGTAAAATTTATGATGAATCAGGGTGTTATGGTGAAGGAGATTTATTGATTAATACGCCGGACCACACACACACGCCACGCACCATGAGTGAAGATTGTTTGTGTTTGTCGGTATTAACCGCCCCGCTGAAGTTTAAAAAAGGCTTAACGCGTTTATTAAACCCATTGCAGCATCTGTTTTACTAAACAAGCACAGACTGTAGAGGCGACCTTTATGGTCGCCAGTCTCTTCGTCGCAGCTAAGCACGAAGGGTAATCAGGCTAAAAGCGCGACTCCACCTTTTAAATTAAATACTAACTCAAACCCAGCCCTGTTCAGCACCTTTGCTGCCAGCAAACTGCGATTACCTGAACGGCAGACCAGCAACAGAGGTTGAGGCGTTGTTGTTTGTTGATCAGCAACCTGCTGCACCAGTGCAGACAGAGGAACTTCTTTACAGACTAAGTCGGGTAAATACACAGACAAGGCGCCAGCCGCTTGTTCATGGGGTTCACGTACATCCCAGATTTGTAAGTGTGGGTGCTGTTGTATCAAAGTGGCGATCTGATGTTTATCAATCACAGCAGTCGCATCTGAGGCACAAACCTCAACTACACCACAAAAATGCCCAGATTGCTGTTGCAGCCAGTCAGTCTGACGTTGCAATTCGCTCAGCCATAGCTCTGGTGTATCTTCTGTATGGAGCACCTGCTGCAGTGCAGGTTGTTCCTGCAGCATTAGATCCCAGCGGGTGAAAAAACGCTGAGCATAGTCATGGCTGGATAACAATAAGGTCTGAGGTGTAAGTTGCTGACCTAAGGCTCGTAAACTGTGGCGGAACTCTTGACTATCGCCACCTGGTAAATCGAGCCGCCCTGTGCCACCTGGCAGAATAAAATCACCAACAAAAGCGAATTTTAGCTGTTGCTGTTGTTTGACCAGAATAGTGACAGCTTCAGGGCTATGGCCAGATGTGGCGAGCCTTTCCAGCTGATATGCTCCCATTTGTAAGCTAATGTTCTGCGAAGGCCAACCCAGCATATCCGTATGTGCAGAGTCCATTAAATCAGCCAACAAAGTAACAAGCTCAGGCCGTGCTGACGGATGATCTTTATGTAAATGCGTATCCAGGATAGCCCGTACTTTAAATTGGTGCCCTTGCACTAACTGCGCTATACGGCTGGCCAGAGGCAACACAGCATCAATAATGATAACTTCTGACGTATCCGCAGACACCAGCAAATAACTGCATAAATCTTCGTGTTTTAATTGCACTAAACCATTTACTGGCTGAAGCTCCGTACTACTGGCGTCACTCAATACCAGACAACAGGAATTCACTACTGTTTTTAACGCCAGAATAGCCTGACAAGCCTGCTGACATTCAGCTGTTGTCATCGCAGGGCCAAAGGATAAACGGATAGCGCCCTGGCTGCGCCACAACGGCAAGCCCATCGCATTGAGCACAAAGCTGGTCGGAATTTTAGAGCTGCAGGCCGAACCCGAACTGACACGAATACCAGCTGCATCAAATAAATCCATAATGTCTTTGCTGGCAAAACCCGGCACAGAAAAGTTGATAGTGGTAGGTACTATATAAGGTTGGTCGCTATTGAGTACTAAATCAGGAAAAACCTGACGTAATGCGCACAGCAGTTGATCACGGTAAGTCCAAAGTTGTTGCTCAGACTGAAATACCGATCCTTCCTTTAATTTCAATTGCCTGAAAATAGCCTGCAACGCTGCAATACCGGGTAGATTCTCAGTGCCGGAACGTAAGCCACTTTCCTGTCCGCCACCAGCCAACAGAGGCTGATAAGGAGTGCCCTTACGTACATACAAAAAACCAATACCTTTTGGCGCATACAGTTTATGGCCGCTAAATGGTGCGTAGTCTATGGTCATCTGTTCAAGCTGCAATGGCATTTTTCCAAGCGCCTGTACGCAGTCAACCATCCACAGAATCTGCGGCGCGAAGCTGCGAATAAGCTGCTGCAAAGCGGCTAAATCCTGCTTTACACCGGTTTCATTATTCGCAGCCATAGTGCATATCAATAGGGTGTTGGGCAATTCTTGGCGAATAAAATCAAAATCCAGCAGACCATGTTGATCGACTGGAATAGCTTTAATAGTGGCGCCCAGCTGTAATACATGGTTCCAGTGTTCAAGACTCTGAGGCACGGCTTTGTGTTCAGTAGCGCCGTACAGCAAGCTAAAAGCTGGTCCGGTTTTTCCTTCGACCCGGGCATGCAACAAAGCGGAGAAAATAGAACTCTGAATACCTTCAGTGGCACCAGAGGTAAAGACGATATCACCAGAGCCTGCACCAATCAGCTGGCGCGCCAATTGTCTGGTAGTTTCCAGCTCGACTTTGGCTTTAATACCTGTGCTGTGACTACTGCTCGGATTACCAAAACACTGCTGCATAGTATGTTGCACAGCTTCTGCCGCACAGCTTAATACCGCAGTGGTAGCATTATTATCCAGATAAATTTCTTGTGGCCGGGTAGCAGGATTTTGCATAGTTCGCCTCATATAACTAAAGGTTATATTATATATGGCAATATAATAACCAGCCCCACCCCCTGTGACAAGGTTATGCTTTGTTAAATGGAAGCGAATACAAAAACATCTGGAATGTTTTTGGACTGCTTGAGCAGGCTCCGCAGGAGTTTTTTGCATGGATGCAAAAAATAAAAACCGCCTTTCGGCGGTTTCAGATTATTCAATTAAATCTTTTGGAATTTGTGAGCGTAAACCTGCCCAAATTTTTCCACTCTCTTTACCGTACTTACGCACTGCAAACACTACTTCGTCATGTTTACCAGCTTCAGCATATTGCTTCAGTTGATTGTAATATTGACGTGCCAGTTCGCGGGCTTCAGGCGAGGAGAAGTAGAAACGGGCAATTTTGTTATACAGACCACGGAAACCATTTAAAATCAGCACATAAATGCGATTGGACGAGTGCAGTGCCATTTCATGATTCAGGTTGTAGTCAAAAGCAGCAAAAGCTTCGGCCGTGTCCGCTAAATCTTCAGCGCCGGCAAAGGACGCAATCACCTGGTCTTTATGAGTTTTAATGGCACCACGAATATAAATGGCGCTGATATTGGTGCGGGCTGACAGCAGTTCGTCTACCAGTTCCGGCATACGCTCTTCATCTAAACGAGCCAAAGTTTCGAGAATATTTAAACCTGAGGTTTCCCAGAAATTATTTACTTTGGTCGGTTTGCCATGCTGAATAGTCAGCCAGCCATCACGGGCTAAACGTTGTAATACTTCACGCAAAGTCGTACGGGTGACCCCAATCAGCTCTGACAGTTCACGCTCAGCTGGCAGAATGGAACCTGGAGCAAATTTACCATTCCAGATGGATTCAACAATATATTCTTCTGCAAAACCAGCTGGGCTTTGCGCTTTAATTAAATTCATAGTCATGCGGAGGGGCCCGTTGTCATTATTATAATGTCAGATAAATGGCACTGATTGTACCAGAGACAAAGCAGTTAACAAGCTATGGATTAAAAATAGCTGTTCGACGTGCTGTGGGTTGTCTTTCAGCTGTTTTTGCCTTAGATTGACCGACTTATAGTTTTGTTTTATCAAACAAAGGGATCCGAATGTTATCCAGTCTGGCAAAATGGTCAAAACAACGATCGGCATGGCTTGTGTTAGCGCTGTCAGCCACGGTGTTGTTAGGTCTGGCGTTGTACTTTCAATATCAGATGAATTTACAACCTTGCATGTTATGTGTTTACGCCAGAGCCGCATTAACAGGTGTGATTTTGGCAGCCCTGATAGCGTTGATCTCTCCAACCAACGGTTTATTGCGCTGGATAGCTTTATTCACTTTTGCGGCAAGTTCTGTCTGGGGTTTTATGATCACCCAGGAACACATAGGTGTAGAGGAACTGGTGCAATCCGGCGGCTTATATACCTGCAGTTTGTTTCCTGAGTTTCCACTGGGTTTACCTTTAGATAAATGGTTTCCGGAAATCTTTAATCCAACAGGTATGTGTGGAGATATAGCCTGGCGCTTTATGGATCTGTCCATGCCAGTCTGGACTCGCGTTATTTTTGTGGTCTATACCCTGCTGTCACTGATGTTAATTTTCAGCCAGTTTAAGAAGAAAAAATACAATCCATACGACTAAAAATTAAACCTAAAAGGAAAAAGGAGCCGAAGGCTCCTTTTTCTTTTTCAAAACAACAGATTAGCTAACGATAGCTAACAGTTCTACATCAAAAACTAAAGTGCTGAATGGAGCAATTTTGCCACCAGCGCCACGCTCACCGTAAGCCAGGTTGTGTGGGATAGTTAAACGTAATTTAGTGCCAACAGGCATCAGTTGCAGCGCTTCAGTCCAGCCAGCGATCACGCCAGAGACAGGGAATTCAGCAGGCTGACCACGGTCATAGGAACTGTCAAACACAGTACCGTCAATCAAAGTGCCGTGGTAATGCGTACGCACTGTAGAAGCTTTCGTTGGCTTCTCGCCTTCACCTTGCACTAATACTTCGTACTGTAAACCAGAGGCAGTCACAGTCACGCCTGGTTTTTTCGCATTTTCAGCCAGGAAAGCTTCACCAGCGCCAGCTAAAGCTTTGGCTTGTTCTTCCTGTTGTTCCTGCATACGTTGGCTGATCACCTGGAATGCAGCACCAATCTGCTGTTCAGATACTTCTGGCTCGTCACCCTGGAAGGCCGCCGCTAAACCTGCAGCAACCGCCAGAATATCCAAACCGTCAAATGGGTTGTCAGCCAGTTGCTGACCCATTTGCAGACCTATGCCATAACTGGCGTGTTGCTCTAAGCTGGTAAATTTAGTAGACATAAAGTTCACTTGTAGTTTGGCGCACGAAGCGCGTTGTAGAAGCGCAAATCAAATTCGGCTTCAGTTTCAACCTGATGCATCATCAGATCACGAAAGTTGTTGGAGTTGCTGCCATAAGCCCAGCACTAAATGCTGATCCTGCTCCGTCAGTTCTCCGCCTGCTATTGCTGACTCCAGACTTTGTTGCACAGTGTCGGTCAGTTCTGCCCGCTCAAATGGCTGCTCCGTGAGCTCTAAACGGCCCACAGCTAAATCAAAGTGGCCACGTAAATAACCACCGGCAAATAATTCGTCATCACTGGCTTTTTGCACCATGGCATCAAAAAACTGTGCAACCTGTTGAATATAGGCCTGAACATCCTGCATTTTTACTCCTCCAGACCTAGTCTGTACATCACAAAATCGTTGTAACCGACCAGCACAGGGATCAGACCCTGTAACTGCTGATCAAGGCTCGTATCACCGGTATCGGCTAATAAAGGCCGGCCTTCAAGCTGCTGTAATTTAGTTTTAGTGGCCACTAAACAAATATTAGCGCGGCCCACAGCACGAATAACAGCAGGGCTTAACTGCTGATTGCCCCGGCCAAATACATGGCCCTGCCCGCCTATTAACGTGATCACCAGCTTGCTTGGATAGTCCTGCACCAGTGCCAGCAACTCTGTAGCTGTGACATCGGACGCAATCAGCTTACCATTTTCAACTACATCCACGCCCAACAAGGTATTAGGCAGACCTAATTCTTTCATCACAGCGGCTACTGTGGAGCCAGAGCCCATCACATAACGCACATCATCTTCCATGTTGCTGGCGATATAGGCTGCTAAGTCGTCCAACACCAGTTCTTCTGACTCTTTGCCACCGTTTTTTACACTTTGGATATACCTAAGCTCTGCCGGGATACGCATTTCCCCAAAACGTTTGGCGCGTACTATGCCCTGGCGAAAAGCGGTTTCGTCTATATCCATCACAGCGGCTTCGGTTAAGGTGACTAATTCGCCTTTGACCAATTGAGCTATAACTTTACCCGCAGCAGAAGGGCTGATGGCATACACACCAGAATGAATTTTACAACCGGCCGGTACACCAAGCACAGTGGAGCGTTCGCCGACTGCAGCACAAATATTGCGGGCTGTGCCATCGCCACCGGCAAATAACAATAAATCTACGCCCTGCGCGGCCAGAGCAGCAGCAGCTTGTTCTGTATCTTCAGCAGTAGTCTGACTGGATTTGGGGGTATAACAAACCTGGAAATTAAAACCCAAAGAAGCCAATAAATCAGCCCCCATAGCGCCAGCGACCGTCAGGATCTGCAACTTGTCTTTCAGAGCTAATAGCTGCTCTAACGCCAAAGCGGTTTTATTCTGCGCCTGAGGCACTGCACCTAAAGCCAGAGCTTGTTCCACTACGCCATCACTGCCTTTGAGCGCAACAGCACCACCTACTCCGGCTACAGGATTGATAATTAAACCTAAACGAAACAGACTGGCCACAATATCCTCTACAGCGTAAAAAAAACGCCGCATTGTAGCCTTTTACCAAAGCTATGCCCAGCAGGAACTCTATGCAACCTTAGAGCTTTTGCTGCTGGCGTAAAGTGTTTGGCAAAGAAAATGCCATTAAGGTGGCCCCCAAAGCCGCTACTGCAGCACTGACAAAAGTTAAGGTAGCGCCAGGTCCATCCGCCCATAATACGCCAGCACAGTAGGCCCCTATAGCGCCGCCACCGCCGTACACTATACCTGCATATAAAGCTTGCCCCCGACTACGCTGCGCCGGAGCGAAAAAGCTCTGAATAAACTGCATAGCGCAGCTGTGCGCCAGAGCAAAACTGGCAGCGTGAAATAACATACTAAAAGCCAGCCAATACCAGTGTTCTGCCAGATAAGCCACAATCAGCCAACGCAGTACCGTAAGACCATAACAAAAGGTCAGCAGTACACGGTAACTAAAGCGGTTGAGTACTTTACCTGCATAAAAAAACGCAATAATTTCCGCCAGCACCGCCAGAGCTATCATCATGCCTGAGGTCACACCGCTGTAGCCTAAATCGCGGCAATACAAAATAAAGAAACCATAAAAAGGCGCAAAACTGATCTGCATTAAAAAAGTCGCAGCCATAAAACGTAAAAACACCGGATGCTTAAACAGCGTACGAAAACGAATAGACTCCTGCCCTTCGGTGTTTTTTAGCGTAAAAGAGGGCAATAAAAACAAAGTGCCAAGCAGCAGAGCCAAAAACACAGTGGCGCCCCAGGGCAAAAATTCAGAGCCAAAATACTGCAACAGCAAACCACCCAGCATCACAACCACTATATAGCCCACACTGCCAAAACTGCGGACCCGGCCATACACAGTGCTGTCGTTATTCAGATAATGAAAAGCACTGACTTCCAGCTGCGGTAAAATCGCAGTCCAGAACAAGCTGAACAGCCCCAGGCCCAACACCAGCGGCCAATAGCCAAAATCGACGTAACTGCTCAGCCAGCCAATGGATGCCAACACAGCGCCAAAGCGCATGACGCTGATGGGGTCGCCTTTACGCTCCACCACCATAGCCCAAAGGCTTGGGCCAATAATACGTGCTGTGGTGACTATCGCCAGCAACAAACCTATATCGTGAGAATTAAAACCGCGGCCATCGAGAAACATCGGCAGGTAAGGTACAAAAATGCCCAACACAGCAAAATACGCAAAGTAAGCAAGTCCCAGGGCTGGGGTGGTGGCAAGTTTCATCAGATTTCCACTACAAAATTAAAAGCACATCACCGCGATGTACAAAAACAAAACGCCGCATAAAGCGACGTTTCTATTCTATCCCAAAGCGTTACGGCTGTCGGGCAATATCTGGTGTCGTTACTATCACATCTGCATTTTGTGCTCTGTGACGCAGGAAATGATCCATCAGCACTATCGCCAGCATCGCTTCTGCAATAGGCACAGCACGAATACCGACACAAGGATCGTGGCGGCCTTTGGTGATCATTTCTGTTTCTTCACCGCTGGTGGTAATAGTTTTACCCGGAATGCTGATACTGGAGGTCGGCTTTAACGCAATGCTGACGTTAATGTCCTGACCTGAGCTAATGCCACCTAAAATGCCACCCGCATGGTTAGCACTAAAGCCAGCTAAGCGCAGCTCGTCGCGATGGGTAGAACCCCGTTGTTCAACCACGGCAAAACCATCACCAATTTCGACAGCTTTCACCGCATTAATACTCATCATGGCATGGGCTATATCGGCATCAATGCGATCAAACACTGGCTCGCCCCAGCCTACAGGCACACCGGACGCCACCACGTTAATACGGGCACCGACTGAGTCGCCGTCTTTTTTCAGTTGACGCATATACTCATCTAACTGTTCGAGTACATCGACATCAGGGCAGAAAAAGGCATTTTGCTCAACCTGATCCCAATCGAGCTTTTGCGCTTTGATTGGGCCAAGCTGCGCCAGATAACCACGAATTTCGATGCCAAATTTGGCTTTTAAGTACTGCTTGGCAATAGCCCCTGCAGCCACACGAACCGCGGTTTCACGGGCTGACGAGCGGCCACCACCACGATAATCCCGAATACCAAATTTGTGCCAGTAGGTGTAATCCGCATGGCCTGGCCGGAATAAGTCTTTAATAGCTGAATAATCTTGCGAGCGCTGATCGGTGTTTTCAATCAGCAACCCTATGGATGCGCCTGTGCTATAGCCTTCAAACACACCAGATAAAATTTTGACGATGTCATCTTCACGACGCGCTGTGGTGTAGCGTGAAGTGCCGGGTTTGCGTCTGTCCAGCTCAAGCTGAATTTGTTCCAGATCGAGCTTTAAACCGGGCGGCAAACCATCCACTATGCCACCAATGGCCGGGCCATGGCTTTCACCAAAGGTGGTCACTTTAAAGAGTTGGCCTATAGAATTACCCGACATCCTTCACCCCTGCATATCTTTGTATTTTTTTGAAAATTAAACTTTTAAACTAGGCGTCTAAACAATCCTGGTGTTTCACCAGGTCAGCTTTGCTAATGGCAAATACACCTAAACCACCACGTTCGAATTCCAGCCATTGCAATGGCAAATCTGGATACAGCTCTTGCAGTGCGACCATGCTGTTACCCACTTCACAAATCAGCCAGCCGCCGTCATTTAAATGTTCTGCCGCTTCAGACAATATGCGACGCGTCAGTTCCAGACCATCATGGCCAGAAGCTAAACCTAATTCCGGCTCGTGATGGTATTCATCCGGTAAGTCGGCCATATCTTCAGCATCTACATAAGGCGGGTTGGTCACAATCAAATCGTAAGTCTGACCTTTGATGGCATCATAACCATCGGACAACATAGGGAACACCTGATGCTCCAGCTCATGCTGCTCGATATTAAATATCGCTACATCCAGCGCATCTTCGCTGATATCCAGCGCATCCACTTCAGCATTCGGAAACTGTTTAGCGCAAGCAATAGCAATACAGCCTGAGCCTGTACACAAATCTAAAATACGCGCTGGTTCATGTTCTTTAAACCAGGGCTCAAAGCTTCGGCTGATCAGCTCGCCTATAGGTGAACGTGGCACCAACACCCGCTCATCCACATAAAAGCTTAAGCCACAGAAAAAGGCTTGCTGAGTTAAATAAGCGGCTGGAATACGTTGTTCAATACGTTGCAGCAGCAAATCACAAAAGACTTTGGCTTCAGAGCTGGTGATACGCAGCGGCAACAGGTTTTCCGTGATTCGTGCCATATCCAGACTATGAGCCAGCAACAAGGCTGCTTCATCCCATGGATTGTCAGTACCGTGGCCAAAATAGATGTGGGCTCTATTAAACTGACTGACAGACCAGCGTAACCAGTCATGGATAGAATGCAGCTCGCGGATGGCTTCGTCGATAATTTCCGCAGTCAGATGGCTGCTTTGATGCTCTGTCATTGTGTTTTACTCTAGTGATTGGTTAGACTTCGGGCATGCGAAAAAAAACACCAGTTCCAGATCTTCCAGAAGAAGAAAAACAGCTGTTCCGTGACTCGGTAACAGGCGCACGCCCCTTGCAGCAGGACAAGATACCTTTTGCCCGCCAACCCGGCAAGGTCAGAATGGCCGCCACTTTAACAAATAGCAGTCCAGATAGCCATTTGTTTTACTTTTCAGACCAGTACGAAGGTTTTTTCAGCGACAGCAGCACTTTGGCATTTGTTCAGAGCGGCGATGACCCCACTTTAGCCAGGCAATTAAAACGTGGCGAATTCCGCCCGGCCGTGGTGCTGGATTTACATGGTTTAACCCAGCTACAAGCCAAAACCGAACTGGCTGGTTTATTGGCTTATTGTGAGCAACAGCATTTTAACTGTGCTTGTGTGGTGCATGGCAAAGGTTTGGGTATTCTGGCAAAACGAGTACCAAATTGGCTGGTGCAACACCCAAATGTGCGGGCTTTTCATACAGCCCCAACAGAATGGGGCCGCGACGGTGCCTTACTTGTTTTGCTTAAGACACCGATTTAACCCGCTGGATCAAGCCGGGACAGGCGTATTCCAATAACACACCTTTATGCGGATGGTATTCAATGCAAGCCACGCCCGCAGTATCAAAAATAGGGGTTTGGCCACTGCGGGTAAAAGCTTCAACTAAAAAGCTCACCAACGGCATATGAGAGACCAATAAAATTTTGGCCTGAGGATTTTCAGCGTATAGCAGGTCGAGAAAATCAACCACCAGCTGCGCATTTCCTTCAGGGACCAGATCCATATTCAGCTCAACAGCTTGGGTCGACAGCCTTTTTTGCATTAAAACTGCGGCGGTTTGCTGAGTCCTGCGATAAGGGCTGGAGAAAATCCGGTCAAATGCACTATAGTGGTGGTGCAGCCATTCAGCCATTTGACTGACTTCGGCCTGACCTGCTGCTGTTAATTGTCGTTCACTGTCGCTCAAGTACTGCGGTTCAGCTTCACCGTGCCGCATAATAACCAAATTAACCATTGTTGCTACCAGTTACAACTTCGCGACGCTCGCGAAAAGAGTGCGCTATGATAATGAAAGTTAATGCCGACAGTAACTGCTAATAAAGCATAAAATTGCGTTACTATATTCCTAATCGCTATGAAGAACCCTTGCCTTCCATATTCTCAGGGTTCCCGTCACGAGGCATAAATTGAAAAAAAACCAGTTAATGCAAAGCCCTAACGACAAGCGAGAGTACCTGGCACTGACTTTACCTAACGATCTGCCCGTACTCTTAGTGCATCAACAAGACGCAGAAAAAAGTGCAGCTGCGCTGACTGTGAATGTCGGACATTTTGACGATCCGGCTGAACGGCAGGGTTTAGCGCATTTTCTCGAACATATGCTGTTTTTAGGCACTGAAAACTACCCGGATGCCGGTGAATACCAACATTTTATTAATCATCATGGTGGCAGCCATAATGCATGGACAGGTACAGAACACAGCAGCTTTTTCTTTGATATAGATACCGACTACTTTGAACAGGCTTTGGACAGGTTTGCTGATATGTTCCGCGCGCCATTGTTTCACGCTGATTATATTGAAAAAGAACGCCAGGCTATTGAGGCTGAATTTTCACTAAAATTAAAAGATGACAGCAGACGGATTTATCAGGTGCACAAAGAAACTGTAAATCCAGCCCACCCTTTTGCTAAGTTTTCTGTGGGTAATTTACTGACTTTGTGCGATACGCCAGAGCAAAGCCTGCAGCAGGCGGTACAGCATTTTTTTAAAACCCAATATGGCACCCGCCGCATGACTTTATGCCTGGTATCGCCGCTACCTTTACAGCAACTGGAACAGCTAGTGCATCAGCATTTTGATGCTTTGCCCAATCATGTTTGCGCCAAAGCCCCTTTATCAGAGCCATTGTATCTGGCCGAACATCAGGCTTTGCAACTGGATATAGAACCCCACAAATTCAGTCAGCGGCTGGTTGCCAGTTTTGCATTGCCTGACATCCAGCCCTGGTACAAATACAAGCTGATTTCCTTTTTGGCACATTTGTTAGGGGATGAGGGCCCTGGCTCTTTGCTCGCTTATATAAAAGACCATGGCTGGGTGAATCAGTTGAGTGCTGGTGGTGGTATAGATGGCAGCAACTACAAAGATTTCACTTTGTCGTTTGAGCTGACAGAACAAGGCGTGTTTGCCAAAGACCAGATTATTGAAGCCTTGTTTGGTCAGTTACAATTACTACGCCAATCACCGTTTCCAGAACATTTATTTCTGGAGCGCCAGCGCTTAGTGCACTGGAGCTACTTGTATCAGGAGCCGAGCACAGCTCTGCAGGGTGCTTGCGATTTATCGGTGAATATGCAGCATTACCCGGTGGATGACTATGTGTATGGCGACTACCGTATGGATGTCCCACCAGAGCAGCTTTACCGTGAATTGTTGGGGCATTTCCGCCCGGACAATATGAGGGTTATGTTTATAGCCCCGGACATCCAGGCCAACCGCGAAGCACGCTGGTATCAAACGCCTTATAGCGTACAACCTTTACAACAAAGCCAAATCAATAATTACTTGCATGCGAAGGTGCCTGAAGGCAACCATCTACCGCAAAGCAACCCTTATCTGGTGACTCAACTGAATTTGCTGGCCGATACTGATCATATGGCCAAACCTGTATTAGTCGCCAAAGAAGCAGGCTTTAAATTGTGGTTTAAAGCCGACACTGATTTTAAGACACCCAAAGGCCATATTTTTGTGCAGTTGAATTTGCCGAATTGCATCAGCTCAGTCATTCAAATGGCCAATAGCCGGTTATGGCTGGAGTTATTTCAGGATCAAATCAACGAAAGCTTTTATGCCGCCACTACAGCAGGTCTGACTTACCATTTGCATGTGCAGCATAATGGCATCAGTCTTCACAGCAGTGGTCTGGCAGGCAATCAAATTAAGTTAGTGGCAGATCTATTAGCGCAGATGGCAATTTGTCAGTTTGATGAACAGCGTTTTGATGAGATTAAACGCCAACTGATTCGCCACTGGCAAAACCACAGTAAAAACAAACCTGTATCTAAGTTGTTCAGCCAATTATCCTCGTTATTGCAACCATTAAATCCGGATATCGACCAACTGGCGTCAGCCTTACAGCAACAAAGTTACAGCGATTTTCTTCAGTTTCATCAGCAGTTGTTGAAACAAGTGCATCTGGAAGCTTTTATGCTGGGCAACTGGCGCACATCCGATGCAGAGCAGTTAACTCAGTCATTAAAACTCTGGCTGGCTGAACAACAGCAAGGTGAAGCGCTGCCCCGTCAACGTTACAATACTCAGGATATAGGCCCGGTATGGGTGAAAGTGGCAGTGGAGCACAGCGATCAGGCTCTGGTGATTTATTTACCATCCAGACAAAAACGCCCTGTAGATATGGCGCTTTTTATGCTGGCCAACCATTTACTCTCGCCCGAATACTTCCATGTGCTGCGTACAGAACAACAACTGGGATATCTGGTCGGCACTGGTTATGTGCCGATGAATCTGTTGCCTGGTATCGCCTTTTATATTCAAAGCCCATCGGCCTCATGCGCCGACTTATACAAAGCAACTTTGGCTTTTTACAAAAACTTCTTGTCAGAGCTTGAAGAACTGGACGACGCCGAATTTGTGCAGATGAAACAAGGCCTTGCGACACAAATAAAAGAGCGCGACAGCAGCTTAGGTGCCAGAGCCAAGCGGCTTTGGCTGGCGATTGGGCAAGGTGATCATCGGTTTGATTTAAACGAACAGATAGAAGTTGCGTTGGAGCAGTTGAGCCTGAACGATTTTATCGCGTTCTTTTATCAATTGCTGGCACCGGATTACGACGCCATTTTCCTGGCTACAGGAGATAAACCGGATCATAGCCATTTAACTGAGCAAAACCCGTTCAATTTATTAGAGAAATTACCTTTATTATCGGAATGGCTTTGACAGTGTGGATAACATTGGTTACCGTGATTTGACATCCATTAAAAAAGTCTGACTGTGCGCCTTACTCCTATTTTATCACTGATAGTAAGCTTGGTGATGCTTGTTCCTTTGCCTGTGTTTGCCACGGGCTGGGAGCAATTGCAGCCTTATGTGCTCACCATCATCTCCGCCCTTTCTATCGTCGCTCTGACACTGGCGCATTTGAGCATAGTGCGGATGCGACGCTATCAATCCAAATTGGAACAAAGTGAAGAGCGTTTACGTTTGTCCTTATGGGGCAGTGGCGATGAATTATGGGACTGGGATATGCAAGCTGGTCAATTGTACCGTTCCAGCTCCTGGCATCAACCTCTGGAAAAACCGGAAGACAGTCAACAGTTCCCGCCGAATCGCTCTGAAATCCATCCACAGGATGTAGAAAGAGTGACCAGTTCGCTGCAACAGCATATGCATGGCATGACCCCTATATTTGAAGCCAGTTATCGCATTAAAGCGGCTAACGGCCAGTGGGTCTGGGTGCTGGATCGCGGTAAAGTGGTGCAGCTGAATGAACAAGGTCAGGCTATTCGCATGACTGGCACCTTAAAAAATATTCAACAATTAAAAGAAACCGAAGAGCGCTTAAGCTTATTTGCCCGCTGTCTGGACAATATCTCCGATGCAGTGATGGTGTGTGACACTCATTTTGCCTTATTAGAAGTCAATCCGGCTTTTGTCAGCATGACGGGCAAAAGCCGTGAATCTGTGTTGCATAGCGTGTTTGAACTTTCCCTCTACCCTGCCCGCTTTTTACATGAAATACGTCAGGCGTTATTAGAGCAGGGCTATTGGGCAGGAGAAATTGAAGATAAAAGACATAATGGTGAGCTCTATCAGGCCGAATTGAGTTTTGATGTGATTAAAGACGAGCTGGGGCAAGTGCAGCAGTTTGTTGGTGTGATCTCCGATATCAGCGAGCGGAAAAAACGCGAAGCTGAGCTTAATCGTCTGGCCGATACTGATACCTTAACCGGCTTACCAAACAGAGCTCGTTTTTCCAGTCACTTAACGCAGCTGGTGCGTGAGCAGGTAGAGCACGCACTTCTGGTATTCGATTTAGACAACTTCAAAAAAATTAATGACTCTCTGGGACATGAACTCGGCGACACCTTGTTATGCAAACTGTCCGAACGTTTAAGCCATTTCACCCGTTTTAAAGCTAAGTTATACCGTTTAGGCGGTGACGAGTTTGCTGTGGTGCTGGAAAATACCAATGATATCCACAGCATCACCAGCTTGGGCAAAGACCTGCTAAAGCAAATTAACCTGCCTTTTTTTATTGAACAACACGAATTGGCCATCACCAGCAGTATTGGCATAGTGTTGTATCCGGAAGATGGCCACGACCCGCAGGCTCTGCTAAGAAACGCAGATACAGCCATGTATCATGCCAAACATGAAGGCGCCAACCGTTACCTGTTTTTTAATGACTCCATGAACAAGCTGGCGGTTAAACGCTTGCAGGTAGAAAACCTGATCCGTCATGGCTTAAAAGAAGACTACTTCACGGTTTTTTATCAGCCAAAGATGGACATAGTTACAGGCCAGCTGGTGGGTATGGAAGCTTTGGTGCGATTTATCACACCGAAAAAAGGCTTAATCAGTCCGGCCTCTTTTATTCCGGTGGCGGAAGAAACAGGCCAAATTCTTGAAATTGGTGAAGTGGTTTTGCAAAAAACTTGCGAAGACGTCAAGCGTTGGATAGATATGGGCCTGTTTCATGGCCGCGTTGCCGTCAACTTATCAGCCAAGCAGTTTATGCTGCCGTTTTTATGTGAGCAGATAGACGACATTCTGCAGCGCTCTGAACTGCCCTCTTATCACCTGGAGCTGGAGATCACCGAAGGCACAGTGATGCAATCGCCCACTCTGGCGATAGATACCATGAAGAAGCTACGAGCCCGGGGTATTCATCTGGCGATGGACGACTTTGGTACCGGCTACTCCTCTTTGGCGTATTTAAAACAGTTTCCGCTCAATACACTGAAAATCGACAAAGCCTTCATCGACGATATGAATACAGCCCGTGGCCGCAATATGGTGGATACCATAGTGACCATAGCGCACAACCTGAACCTGACAGTGGTCGCAGAAGGGGTGGAGCAAGCTGAGCAGCTGCAACAGCTGAAACAGCTGCGCTGTGAGATTATTCAGGGTTATTTCTACAGTAAGCCCTTGTCTGCCCATGATTTTGGTTTGTTCTTAAAACAACAGAAACAACAAAAACCAAAACTGACGGCTGTACCTGGTTAAAAAGGCTTTGATCTTTAGGCTGTAGATCATTAATAACACAATATAAAAAAAGGGTTAGTAAAGATCGAGTGCTAAGCACCGGATCTCTACTAACCCTCTTTTCAGAGTACTACTTTTTAATCTGCGTCGTTATCTACAAAAGAGAAGTCTTCGCCACCATCTGCAATACGCTTCTTACCGAACACGGTATGGAATTTGCGTTTTTCCTGCAAACGTTGCTTGTACTTCAACCAAACCTTTTCATACTGGCTGGCGGCTTCCTGTTCACCTTTGCAAACAGCGATAAAACGTTGTTCTTCTTCATTGACTGGCTGGCGTGAGCCTGCTTCCAGTTCCTGCATGGCGTTGCCATGTTTTTCCAGCAGATTACCCTCTGCCAGAGTAAAGCGCCCGGACCTGGTGAATCCCTTAGGGAAATTCTGGTCATCGAAAAAGCGACGATTAGCGACAAAACTTTGCTGCATCACTTTTTTCCTCTAATTTTGTTGTATCTACAGCTATCCGAATCAAACTGTGCGCAGTATGGTAAACAAAATCAGACTCGTCAAACAAAAATTTTGCTTTGTCAAAAGAAATGATTTTGGAATGCCACAGAAGCCGCATTTTGTTCAGAAAACAATCGCAACTGGTTGACGAATAACCCTTTTAATCCGTCCAAATTGCAAATTTTGATACGTCGGGTGCTAGAGGCAGGATCAGTGTTAAAAGAAATTAGAAAAACGACCAAAAGCACGGCGTAACGTTAATCTTTTATGATTATGAAACAGAGGAAGCACTAAAGGTCCTAAACAGAATGCCGCCAAAGCCCAGCGTTTAGCCGCCATTCCAGCACGTAAAGCCGCAATATAGACACTGACACTGCTCAGACATAAAAGACTCAGGATAAAAACCACACTGAACTCCTGCTTAGTAACTCTGCTTAAAAAACCGCCGCACTATACCAGACAAAGAAACAACTGACAGCGAAAAATACCGACAGATGCGACGAAAGTCTGAAGCATGGCGCAAAAAAAGAAAAAACGGCGCACATCACAGATGCAGCGCCGCTATTTTTACAGCTTTAGAGTGTTGGATTTTAGCTTAAGAAGCGGGTGTCGCTGGCAACAACGACAAAATAAAAGCGTATTCGTCGGCAATTTCAATCATGCGCGAAAAACGCCCTGATTTGCCGCCATGACCCGCTTCCATATTGGTGCGGAACAATAAAGGCTGCTGATCGGTTTTGACGGTACGCAGCTTAGCCACCCATTTCGCTGGTTCAAAATACTGCACCTGCGAGTCATGCAAGCCGGTAGTGACTAACATGGCTGGATAGGCCTGCTTTTTCACCTGATCATAAGGTGAATACGACAACATATAGTCGTAATAGGCTTTTTGTTTTGGATTACCCCATTCGTCAAACTCATTAGTGGTCAGCGGAATGGACTCGTCCAGCATAGTGGTGACTACATCAACAAAAGGCACATGAGCAACCAGGCCACGGTATTTATCCGGAGCCATATTGGCAATAGCACCCATTAGCAAACCACCTGCACTGCCTCCCATCGCAAAGACTTTATCTTTCGCAGCGTATTTTTGCGCCACCAGATAATCAGTCACATCGATAAAGTCGGTGAAGGTATTGACCTTTTTCAGCAGTTTGCCGTTTTCATACCAGCTACGGCCCATTTCCTGACCACCGCGAATATGGGCTATGGCATACACAAAACCACGGTCCACTAAAGACAAGACAGTGCTACGGAAAGAGGGTGAACTGGAGATACCGTAAGAGCCATAGGCATATTGATACAAAGGTGCAGTGCCGTCTTTTTTCAGACCTTTTTTATACAGCAGACTGACAGGAATTTGAGTCCCGTCTTTGGCCTTGGCCCAAACCCGTTCTGTCTGATAATTGTTTTTATCAAAACCACCTAAGACTTGCTGTTGTTTCAATAAACGCTTTTCACCTGTGTTCATATGCATTTCATAAACGGAAGGTGGAGTCGTCAAGGAGGTATAGCTGTAACGTAACCACAGACTGTTTTGCTCTGGGTTATTGTCGGCTTTTGCTACATACGCGGCTTCATCTGATTCTACATGCTGGGCTTTGCTTAAATCAGACCATGGCATCAAACGCACCCTATCCAGACCATTGCTGCGCTCGTTAATCACCAGATAGTCGGTAAAGAGCTGGAACGATTCAATAAACACATCGGGGTTATGCGCAAGCAAGGGTTGCCAGCGACTGCGATCCCCAATCTGGTCGTCCTTCACCGTCATCAGGCGATAGTTTGGCGCATCCCAGTCGGTCATAATCACCCAGCGGTTGTCTATATGTTCCACTTCGTATTTAAAGTCGCGTTGACGTGGTGCTATAGCGGTAAATTTGCCTTGTTTATCACCAGATTTCAGCACCCGCATTTCATTGGATACTGTGCTGCCAAGCCAAATCACCACAAACTTGTCATCTGCACTGTTACCCACGCCCATATAAAAACTGCTGTCTTTTTCTTCGTACAGCACTTCATCTTTGTCGACTGCTTGTCCAAGCGTATGACGACGAACTTTGGTGCCTAATAAAGTTTGCGGGTCTTTTTCAATATAAAACAGCTGACTGTTATCAGCCGACCAGGCGATAGAGGCTTCAGCGCCGGTAATGGTTGTCGTTAGATCTTTACCAGTGCGCAGATCTCGTACTTTGATACTGTAGTTGCGACGACCTGTTGTATCTTCTGCATAAGCCAGCAACTGTTGATCAGGGCTGACCTGATAGTTACCTATCTGATAAAAGTCCTTGCCTTTGGCCAATTCATTGACATTCAGCATCACCTGCTCGGCGCCACCTGCTTTGGGTTTACGCGCATAAATCGGGTACTCTTTGCCTTGCTCGTAGCGGGTATAGTAAGAATAATCGCCTTTGCTCACTGGCACTGTACTGTCATCTTGCTTCACCCGGCCAATAATTTCATCGGCCAGAGTTTTACTCAGGGTTTTATAGTGATCGGCATACTGCTGGTAATACTGATTTTCAGCATTCAGGTACGCCAATACGTCAGGTGCCTGCCTTTTATCGTCCCGCAACCAATAATAGGGGTCTTGTCTGTCGCCATGTTCTGACTTCACTAGATAAGGTTTTACTGGCGCTACGGGAGCAGATGAAGGCATTGCTGCCATAAGATGCAGACTGGTCAGCATAGCAACTCCATAACCAAGGATTCGGACCGGATTGGGCATGTTTCTCTCTCTGTTTTGTGCATAGATTTGTTGGTTAAAAACAACAAAACGTTAACACAACCTGTATTTCACAACTACAGCAGGAGCGTACTTATGCGACGAATAAGATGTAACAAAACAACACAAAATCAAAATGACAGCATTACACAAACAAAAAAGGCTTCTAACAGGTAGAAGCCTTTTTAAAGTCAAAATAGAGCTTAATAAAAAGTCGTGTTTTGTTCTGCTTTTTCCAGCAACAGCTTGCTAGGTGCAAAACGTGCGCCAAAACGACTCTCAAAGCTACGCAGATGCGCTACCAGAGTTGTGGCACCCATCTGATCGATATAGCGGAACGGGCCGCCTAAGAACGGCGGGAAGCCGATACCGAAGATGGCGCCTATATCACCGTCTCGAGCGCTGCTGATAATGCCCTCTTCTAAGCAGCGTACTGCTTCGTTCAGCATTTGCACCACGCAGCGCAGCGCTATTTGATCGCCACTGAGTTTTGCCGCAGGGTTTAAGCCCAGCACTGCATAAACTGAAGCATCGACCTGCTTTTTGCCTTTGGCTTTGGCGCCGTACAGGTAAAAACCTTTTTCAGTCTTGCGACCTTTACGGCCATCCGCCAATAAACGATCAAAAGCAGCAGGAGCGGCAAAACGCTCCCCCAATTCATGCAGCAGTATGGGCGATATTTTGGCGCCTACATCTATACCTACTTCATCCAGTAAAGTAATAGGACCCACAGGGAAACCAAACTTCACCAGCGCTTTATCCAGCGCTTCAACTGGTTCGCCTTCAAGCAGTATATTAGCCGCTTCATTCATATAAAGCGCCAGTATACGGTTCACATAAAAACCTGCGCCGTCTTTCACTACTATGGGCGTTTTACCCTGTTTGCGGGCAAAAGCCACAGTAGTTGCAATGGTTTCAGCCGACGTCTTTTCATGGGCTATCACTTCAACCAGCGGCATTTTATCCACAGGAGAGAAATAATGCAGACCAATCACATTTTCAGGGCGCGCTGCTTTGGCTGCAATCTGACCTATAGGCAATGAACTGGTATTACTGGCAAAGACTGTATGCTCTGAGCAATTGGCTTCGATATCAGCGACCATCTGCTGCTTTAAATTTAAATCTTCAAACACAGCTTCGACTACTAAATCCACATCGTGGAAACCGCTGTAGTCAGTCGTACCAGTCAGCAAAGACATTTGTTTTTGCACTTCAGTTTTAGTGACAAATCGCTTACGCAGCTTTTTCTCCAGCAAGCTGTAGCTGTATTTCATCGCATTGGAAATACCCTGCTGGCTGATGTCTTTAATCCGTACCGGCACGCCGGCTTTAGTGGCTGTCACGTTGGCGATACCACCGCCCATCAAACCACCACCTAAAATAGCGGCTTTGTGCACTTTACGGGGTTGAACATCGCCTGCCCCAGTCTCTTTTTTCATTTGAGTGGTGGCAAAAAATAGCGAACGTAAAGCTTTGGACTCATTGGTCATGCAGAGCTCACCAAAAGCTTTGGCTTCCACATCCAGACCTTTATTAAAACCACCGTCCACACCAGCTTTAATAGCTTTGAGGATCTTCAGCGGTGCAGGATAGTTACCCTGAGTTTTGGCTAAGGTTTGTTTTTCAGCCTGGCTGAACACAATAGCGCGGCCAAAAGGTGTTTTTTCCAGCACTTTACCGACAAAGTTCAGTTTCACTTCCCGTGCAGCTGGTTTGCCTTTTAGCGCCAATTGTACAGCGGCTTCCAGCAGAATACTTTTCGGGACCACAGCATCGACTAAACCGATCTTTTTTGCTTGAGCAGCACGCAACTGCTTGCCGGTTAAAATCATATCCAAAGCTTTTTGAATACCGACCAGACGAGGTAAACGCTGAGTGCCACCGCTTCCTGGCAATAAACCCAGTTGCACTTCAGGTAAACCCAAAACGGTTTTGTTGTCTGTTGTCGCAACCCGGGCATGACAGGCTAAAGCCAGCTCTAAACCACCGCCTAAACAAGGGCCATGAATAGCTGCCACTAAGGGAATAGATAAAGCTTCAAGCTGATTAAATACCAGTTGGCCCATACGACCTATGTCTTCGGCTTGCTGAGCTGTAGTGCAGCCATCCAGCATAGAAATATCAGCACCGGCGATAAAGGAATCCGGCTTGCCGCTGATAATAACTAAACCTTTGATGTCTTTGTTGTTTTTAATTTCGCCAAGCAGAGATTTGATCTCATCAGCAAATGCGGCTTTGAGCACATTCATGCTCTCGCCCGCTACGTCCATGCTGATTACACCAATCTGATCAGGGCGAATGCTTAAGCTAAAAGTTGGCTTTGAATCAAGAGTCGGCTGGCTCATTATTCAGTCTCCAGGATCATAGCTGCACCTAAACCACCGGCAGCACAAGCCGTGGTTAAACCTATACCACCACCACGGCGTTTTAATTCATTTAAGGTCTGAGTAATTAAACGAGTGCCTGTAGCGGCAAAAGGATGGCCGTAAGCTAAAGAGCCACCTATCACGTTAAATTTCGCCATATCAATGTCACCTATGGCTTCAGCTCGGCCCAGTTTTTGTTCAGCAAAAGTTTTGCTACCAAACATTTTCATATTGGCCAGCGCCTGAGCAGCAAAAGCTTCGTGCATTTCAATCAGGGTTAAGTCAGATAACTTCAAACCAGCACGGTCTAAAGCGATAGGCGTCGCATAAGAAGGACCCATCAGCATATCTTCCCAGACATCGATAGCGGCGAACGCATAGCTTCGGATATAACCCAACACTTCATAGCCCATGGCTTTAGCGCGGCTTTCCGTCATCATCAGCACAGCAGAAGCGCCATCCGTTAAAGGCGTACTGGTGGCAGCGGTGACAGAACCAAACTGACGGTCGAACACAGGTTTTAATTTGCTGTACGACTCCAGCTTCGAATCCATCCGGATATTGTTGTCGATTTCAAGGAAGGTTTTGTAAGGCTCAATATGAGCAGCCATCACTTCGTCTTTTAACAGACCATCTTTCCAGGCTTGTGCAGCAAGGCTATGTGAACGGTGCGCCATCGCATCTTGATCGGCACGGCTGATCCCATGAGTTTTAGCCATCTGTTCGGCCGTATCACCCATAGATAAACCTGTGGTGTATTCAGCTACAGCTGGTGGTACTGGCAACAAATCTTTTAAACCTAAACGGCGGAATATCGCCAGTTTCTGACCAAAAGTTTTGGCTTTGTTTAAATCGACCAAAGCACGGCCTAACTTTTTGCTGACGCCAATAGGCAATACAGAACTTGAATCTGCACCGCCAGCAATAGCAATTTCAGTGTGACCAGCCATCATGCTTTCAGCCACGCTAACCACAGACTGGAAGCTGGTGGCGCAAGCACGGGTCACGCTGAAGGCATCTGTATGCACATTCATGCCAGTGCCTAATACGATTTCACGAGCAATGTTTGGCGCTTCCGGCATTTGAACAACTTGACCAAAAACCAATTGATCTATTAACTTGGGCGACAATTCGCTACGGATCAGCAGTTCGTTGACCACCAGCTTGCCCAGCTCAAGCGCTGAAACGCCATGGAATTCGGTTGCTTGTTTAGCAAATGGAGTACGCAGACCACGCACTATGGCGATACGGTCTCCCTGACGTGTGGTAAGTTGTATTGGCGCGGCCATAAAAGTCCTCTTTCTGTGTTTACCGTGACAGGTCTGACCTGTAGACAATTCGATTGTAACCAGAGATCAGGCAAATTAAAACACTTGTTTTAAAAGGTGTTGAACCTTATATAAAAGCAAGTGGTCTTAGCCTAGCTTTTTTTAGAGCTAACTGCTTGGAAAATAAACAACAATAGCTGACGACAATAACAACTTAGAAACAGTAGTGAGTATTATGGTAAAGGCATTCTCCGCGTTAAAAGATTATCTGGACGGTCAGGTCTTAGGTCAGCATGCGCTGACGGAAGGTATTTTGTTGGCTTTATTGGCCAATGGCCATTTGTTGGTGGAAGGCCCACCGGGTTTAGCCAAAACCAGGGCAGTCAATGCTTTGGCCCATGGTGTTGAAGGGCGTTTTCATCGCATTCAGTTTACTCCCGACTTATTACCAGCCGATTTAACAGGCACAGATATCTATCGTCCAGAAACAGGTCAGTTTGAATTTCAGGCAGGCCCTTTGTTTCACCATATTATTCTTGCGGATGAAATAAACCGCGCACCAGCTAAAGTGCAGTCGGCTTTATTAGAAGCCATGGCGGAAAAACAAATTACCGTAGGGCGCAAAACTTATGCCTTGCCTGAACTGTTTTTAGTCATGGCGACACAAAACCCGCTGGAACAGGAAGGTACTTATCCTTTACCTGAAGCTCAGTTAGACCGATTTTTATTACATCTGAAAGTGGATTACCCGGACGCAGCCACTGAACTGGCTATTTTACGTTTAACCCGGGGCGAAGCCTTATCTCATGAAAAAGCCAAATTAAGCCCTATCAGTCAGGCCGATATTTTTGCCGCCCGTCAGGATATTTTAAAACTGCATATGGCCGAAAGCCTGGAGAACTACATAGTGCAGTTGGTGATGGCAACCCGCAATGCCAAAGCCTATAGTGAGCAACTGGCGAAATGGATAGCCTATGGCGCCAGCCCACGCGCTAGTATTGCGCTGGAGCGTTGCGCCCGGGCTAAAGCCTGGTTGGACGGCCGTGATTTTGTTACACCAGACGATATTCAGGCGGTATTTTTTAATGTGTTACGCCATCGTCTGATTTTAACTTACGACGCCGAAGCTCAGGGCTTAAGCACAGATGATGTGCTCAGAGAGATTTTAAAACTGGTTCCGGTTGCCTGATTTGTTATTGATGAACACACAACTTCAGCTTGAACAACTGGCTACAGACGGTATCCATTTGGATTTACCGCAACTGCTGGCCTATCAGCGCCATCATGCTTTGTTGGATTTAGCCCCCAAAATGGCCATTCAAAGTAAGCTGGCAGGCAGTTATCTGGCCCGCAGTAAGGGCCGTGGTATGGAGTTTGATGAGGTTCGGCATTACCAACCCGGTGATGACGTGCGAACCATCGACTGGCGTGTCACAGCCCGCACTGGCAAAGTACACACTAAGCTATTTCGCGAAGAAAAAGAACGGCCGGTGTTTATCCTGACCGATATGTCCGAGTCGATGCGATTTGGCACAAAACTGCTGCTTAAGTCTGTGCAGGCTGCACATTTAGCCGCATTATTGGCTTGGCATGTGCGTGAAACCGGCGACAAACTCGGAGGTCTGGTATTCAGTGAACAGCAATTGCTGGAGCTTAAACCTGCAGCACGCAGTCAGGCGGTGTTACGCTACCTCAATGCACTGATTAAAATTCAGCAAAACCAAGGCATGGCTGCAGAGTCCAGCATTAACCATGCTTTAGGTTTAATGCGGCGTTTAGCCCGCCCTGGTGCACTTATTTTTGTGATCTCAGATTTCAGCGCGCTTGACTCACAAGGCTTGCGCCACATACAGGCGATGCGCCAGCATAATGAAATTCGTTGTGTGCATATCACTGATCCATTGGATTTGCAGCTGCCATTATCCGCATCAGGTTTAGCTGCGGTAACAGATGGTGTTGAACTGAAAACACTGGATTTAGGGTCCTCTGTGTTAAAAGACAGTTATAAGCAGCAGCAACTCCAGTGGCAACAAGCCTTGCAATTGAATTTAAAAAAGCTCAACTGTCGCTATTTAGAAATCAGTGCTGCTTTGCCTTTGATTGAACAATTAAACAGGAGTTGGCCTGATGGCGAACACTGAACCCCAACTGGCTTTAGCTGATATTCAGGAGCCTGTACTAAACACCTTCTGGCCACCGGCTCCGGGCTGGTGGTTGCTTGCTGTACTGCTGATTTTATTGCTCGCCTACAGCTTTCGTTTTTTCTGGAAAAAATGGCAAAAAGCCTTGCCATTACGTCAGGCCAAAGCAGAATTTCGATTGATTAAAGAGCCAGATCAGAGTGCTGAACTGAATGAACTGCTAAAACGTCTGGTGAGTTACTACAGCCCACGACATCCGGTTTTATCTGCGCCGGTGAAACAATGGCAGGACTTTTTGCAGCAGCAAATGCCACAGCATGCTTTGCCTGACTTACAAAAACTGTTGTACCAGCAGCAGTCTGAGCAAACCGATTTTAGTGCTTACCTGCAGTTTGCGTCCCAGTGGCTGAATAAGGTTTCTGTCAAACAGCTGGAGCGGCTTTGATGTTTGAATTTAGCTATCCCTGGTTGTTTATTTTATTACCTCTGCCTTTGTTGCTACGACGTAAAACTCAGCAACAAGGTAGTCCACTCAAACACAAAGCCTTGATCCAGGCTAGTAGTCAGGGATCAGCTTTAGTCAGTAAAGCGCCCCGCTCTGTCAAAACGGTAATGGCGCTGCTGTGCTGGTGCTTTTTGGTGCTCGCCGCTACGCAACCCAAATGGCTAGGTGAAACCGTCACCTTGCCGCAACAAGGCCGCGATCTGATGTTGGCACTGGATTTATCCGGTTCTATGGATATCAGCGATATGCAGCATCAGGGGCAAAGCATCAACAGGTTGCAAGCGGTAAAACTGGTGGTCAGTAACTTCATCCAACAGCGTAAAGGCGATCGTATTGGTCTGATTTTATTTGGCGACGCCGCTTATCAGCAAACGCCTTTAACTTATGACTTAACCACCATTCAAACCATGCTGGATGAAGCTGTGCGTGGTTTAGTCGGTGAACGTACCGCCATAGGTGAAGCTATAGGTCTGGCCGTTAAACGTCTGAATGCTTATGAAACGTCCAACAAAGTACTGATTTTATTGAGTGATGGAGCCAATACTGCTGGCGTGATCCAGCCAACAGAAGCCTTGCAGCTGGCCAAGGCCGCCGGAGTCAAAGTGTATACCGTAGGTGTTGGAGCCGAACAAATGGTGCAACAAAGCATTTTTGGCCGCCAGCTGATTAACCCTTCTCAGGATTTAGATGAAGTATTACTGACCCGCATTGCTGAGGAAACCGGCGGCAAGTATTTCCGTGCCCGTGATTTGGCTGAACTGGCACAAATTTATAAGCTGCTGGATCAGTTAGAGCCGATTGAGCGCGACCAAATCAGCTACCGCCCTCAACAAAGCCTTTTACACTGGCCTTTATTGGCTGCTTTTTTTTGTTCTGTATTACTTGCCTTAGGCCAGGTCAGATGGTCAGGGAGAATAAAACATGTGGGCTGATTTTCATTGGTTAAGACCAGAGTATTTCTGGTTACTGCTGCCGACATTGTTGATTTGGGGTCTGTTCGCCAAACTGCGCCAACCGCAAAGTGCATGGCAACACTGGATAGCACCGCATCTGCAAAAAGAGTTACTCACTGTTCCGGCTACACAAAAGCAAAAACCGCTGTTATGGCTTGTGTTGATTATCTGGCTGCTTAGTGTGATAGCTCTGGCAGGCCCGAGTTGGCAGCGGTTACCGCAGCCTGTGTTTCAACTGAAAAAAGCCACTGTAATTCTGATGGATATGTCGATGTCGATGCGTGCTACAGACTTATCACCAGACCGCTTTACTCAGGCGCGCTTTAAAGCACTGGATTATATTGATGGTATAAAAGAAGGTGAATTAGCGTTGGTCAGTTTTGCCGGCGATGCTTTTGTTATTTCGCCTTTAACTCAGGATCACAATAACGTCCGGCTGCTGTTGCCTGAATTAAGTCCGGATATTATGCCGGTGCAAGGTTCTAACCTTGAGGCCGCCTTGCTACTTGCCGATCAACTGCTTAAACAAGGCGGTTATGTGCAGGGCGATGTGGTGCTGTTTACCGACGGCTTTGCTTCATCTGATTATCCCCGTCTGCGTGAGCTGATGGATAACTGGCCCCACCGATTATCTGTGTTAGCTTTTGGTAGCACCCAAGGTGCGCCGGTGCGTTTAAGCAATGGCGAACTGTTGAAAGATAACCAGGGCTCTATAGTGTTGCCCCGCGTCCCTCTGGCGCAGTTACAGCAGCTAGCGGAGTTGCGAAGCGGTGTCTTTGCTGTGGCAGGCTCTGAAGATAATGATGTCGAAGCACTGCTGGCGTTAAAACCTCTGGAGAAAAAAGCCGACAGCGCCGAGCAGCAAAAACTATTTGGTGATCAATGGCAGGACAATGCAGTTTATCTGGTGTGGTTGTTGCTGCCCTTAGCTTTGTGGCTGCATAAACGTGGTGCACTGACCATCTTTGTATTGGTACTTTTTATGCAAAAGGCTGAAGCTTTCGAGTGGAGTGACCTCTGGCAGACGCAACAACAAAAAGCGCAAGCGTCTTATCAGCAAGGGGATTACCCGAGCGCCTGGCAGAATTTTGATGACCCGTTATGGAAAGGTAATGCGGCTTATAGAGCAGAAGATTATGCCGCTGCAGAGCAGTCTTATCGCCAATTGGATACAGCCGATTCTCTTTACAACCTGGGTAATAGCCTGGCACGGCAAAAAAAATATCAGGATGCAATAGAAGCCTATCAGCAAGCGCTGGCAAAAAACCCACAGCTTGATAAAGCCCAACAGAATATGGATGCTGTGAAAAAAGCGCTGGAACAGCAGCAACAGCAACAGCAACAGCAAAAAGGTAAAGGCGAACAACAGGACCAGCAGCAAGATCAGCAATCCGCTGACCAGTCTGGTGAGGAAGGTGAAGGCTCCGAATCAAAACAGCAGTCAAAAGAGCAATCCTCACAGCAGTCATCAGAACAGCAGTCTGCTGAGCAAGGCAATGATGCTGCTTCACAAAAAGACCAGCAACCAAGCCAGACAGAGCAACAGCAAAAACAACAAGAACAGCAACAGCTCGCTGAACAGACAGAAGAACACAAAGATACAAAAGAATCCCAGCAGCAAAAGGCAATTTCCGAAGCCTGGCCTAATGCAAACGCTGAGCAAAGTCAGCAGCTGGATAATTTATTACGCAAAGTACAAGATGATCCCTCTTTGTTATTACGTCGCAAGATGGCGATTGAATATCAAAAACGTCGTTATGATCAACCACCAGCCGGAGTTGTCGAAGAATGGTAAAGCAGTGGTTATGCCTGTTTCTAATAGTGAGCAGTCCGGTTTGGGCTTTGACTGAATTAAAAGTATCTTTAGATAAAAACCCATTGTTATTGGGTGAAACTGCGGTACTTGAGCTGGTTGCGGACGATCAGGTGGCTTATCAGCCTGATTTCTCGGTACTGGACAAAGATTTTATAGTGCAGGGCCCTTCGCTCGGCCAGCAAATGCAAATCGTCAACGGCAAGGCCAGTCGCACCACCAGTTGGCGCCTGCTGCTTAAAGCAAAACGCAGCGGCACTTTTCGCATTCCGGCTTTTGAGATTGAAGGCATCAGCTCCACAGCTATCGAAGTCGAGGTGGTAGAAGGTTCAGCGCAATCACAAACCGCAAATGACGCTCAGCTGTTTTTACAAAGTAGTCTGGATAGCACGCAGCTTTATGTGCAACAACTCGCCTATCTGGAGGTGAAGATCTTTTTCCAGGGTGATTTACAGCGGGGCTCATTGAGTGAACCTAAAGTAGATGGTCTGAGCATAGAACAATTGGGCAAAGACAAAGAAGGCACCGAGCTGGTAAATGGCGAGCGCTACCGCACCTTTACCCGTAAGTATCGGCTTATTCCTGAGCGTAGTGGCACTTTTTTGTTGCCTGGTTCAACACTCAGTGGCGAAATGCTCGACAGAAACTCAGGCCGTTATGATTATTTTGCCCAAACCAAAGCTGTCAGTGCCACTGCGAATGACCTAAGTATTGAAGTTGCAGCCAAACCTGATAATTTCCCGGGTGACTGGTTGATCGCGGATTTAGTCAGCCTGAATGAAGAATGGAGCCCGGCCAGCGATAAGCTCACTCAAGGCGAGCCTGTCACCCGCACTATTACCATCACAGCGCTGGATGTGGCTGAACATCAGTTACCCGATCTAGCTCTTGATGCTCCTGAGGGTGTAAAACTTTATAAAGAACAACCTCATGCCAAACAAGCAGAACGCAATGGCACGCTAGTATCACAAAAAGTGTTCAGCATGGCCGTGGTTGCTAATAAAGCAGGTGAGCTGGTATTGCCTGAAGTGAAACTGCCCTGGTGGAACAAAAAAACCAATTCAGTGAATTATGCAACCTTACCGGAAAAGCGTTTAACAGTAGAGGTTAACCCTGAACTGCCGCAGCAAAGTGCAACTGCGGTTGTTGTGCCCCCCGTACAAAGTTCACTAACACAAACTTCAGAGCTCAACCCCTGGCAGTGGAACTACACCAGTTCAGTGCTTAGTTTACTCTGGTTATCTTCTGTCGGTTTACTACTTTGGTTCAGACCCACAAGGGCTGTGGCCGCAAAAATGACTGCACATAGTTCAGGAGTCGCAAAAGCAAATCCTAAAAAACTACAACAAGCTTGTCATAGTAATAATGCTACAGCTGCAAGGCAATGGCTGATGCTATGGGCGCAGCAACAGTTTGGTAAGGCCCCTGCCTCATTGAGCGAATTAGCCATTTGGTGCGAGGACAACGCCTTTGCAGAGCAACTACAGCTCCTGAACCAGCAGCTGTATCAAAAAGAGCAGCAAAATTGGCAAGGTAAAACCTTGTGGATTTGTTGGTCAAAGCTATCGCTGGAAAAGCCCGACAATAAAAATGCTCTGCCAGAATTGTATCCAGAGTAAAAAGTTTGTGATCAGAACCGCACTCTCTGTAAAACGCCAACACCTCTGGCAGGTGTTGGCAGCATAGCCTTGTTTATCTGACTAAAAACACTGGCTGTTGCGCCAGACTTCTTGATAGCATGCCGCAACTTTATAACTAAAAAAATAACAGTTCAGGGGAATCACTGTGGCCACCGGCACCATTTTAGCTTTAGGTATTTATTTTCTTTCTATGTTGGCAATTGGCTTGTATGCCTATCGTCAGTCCAGCGACAATTTATCCGACTATATGTTAGGTGGTCGTAAACTTGGCCCAGGAGTTACAGCGTTATCCGCTGGTGCTTCTGATATGAGTGGCTGGTTACTTATGGGTGTACCAGGCGCTATGTACGCCGCTGGTATTTCACAAATATGGATAGGTGTAGGTTTGGTTATAGGTGCTTACCTGAACTACATACTGCTGGCGCCACGTTTCCGGGTTTACACTGAGCTGGCAAAAGACTCAATCACTCTGCCCGACTATCTTGAAAACCGCTTTGCCGATCCAAGTCGATTATTACGCTTGGTTTCTGCTCTGGTTATCGTAGTGTTTTTCACCCTCTATACCTCGTCAGGTATGGTTGCTGGTGGCAAATTATTTGAATCTGTGTTTGGACTTGATTACCAGCTGGGCCTGTTTCTTACTGCCAGTGTTGTTATTGCCTATACCCTGCTGGGTGGTTTTTTAGCCGTCAGCAGAACGGATTTTGTACAGGGCATCATTATGTTTGTAGCCTTGGTGATGGTCCCTATTGTCGCTTTTGGAGCCTTGGACCAACCGACGCAAATGTTCACAATCATAGAGCAGCTTAATCCTAAGCATTTGGACTTGTTCACAGGCACCAGTGTACTGGGCATTATTTCATTATTGGCATGGGGCTTAGGTTATTTTGGCCAGCCGCACATCATTGTGCGTTTTATGGCAATACGTTCTGTCAGCGACTTCAAAATGGCTCGCCGCATTGGTATGTCCTGGATGATCATCTCTCTGATAGGCGCAATGGCGATAGGTTTTGTTGGTATTGCTTACACCCACCAGACACAAACCCCTATTGATGATCCTGAGACTATTTTTATTCTGTTGTCACAAGTACTGTTTCATCCTTTTGTCGGAGGTTTGTTACTGGCGGCCATTCTGGCTGCAATTATGAGTACCATATCGTCCCAGTTGTTGGTGACATCCAGCGCTCTAACTCAAGATTTTTTCAAAACTTTTCTACATAAAAATGCGACTGACAGCCTGCAGGTTTTAGTTGGTCGTGCTTCAGTTTTTGTTGTTGCTCTTATCGCTATTCTGCTGGCACTGGACAGCAGCAGTTCCATTTTAGGTTTAGTAGCAAACGCCTGGGCGGGTTTTGGTGCAGCCTTTGGCCCAGTGGTGCTAATGAGCTTGTACTGGAAACGCATGAATCATTGGGGAGCCTTAGCAGGCATCGCAGCCGGCGCTTTAACAGTGCTGTTTTGGGCTTACAGTCCTTACCAAATTGAAGGAAAACAGCTCAATGATTTCCTTTATGCCATGATCCCAGGCGTTTTTGTCTCTGCTTTGGTCACCTGGCTGGTCAGTTTGCTTACCGCCGCACCTACCACTGATGTAAGCCATTTGTTTCAGCAAGTATCTGATAAGTTAGAAAAAAACTAACGAATCCACAGCGAGGTGACCAGCAATACAGGTTACCTCGCAGTTTCACCCTGTAATCTTTGAAAAAATCTGTAAGAGCATAGTCTTTTCACGCAGATCTTTGCTACATTGAAGCATGACTTCTGTTTAGCTGTTCAGGGACTTATGTACTTTTATACTGCACGCCAACCTATACTGGATAAAAATAAAAACCTGTTTGCCTATGAACTTTTGTTCAGGGATGGTGTGGACAACGTATTCCCTGAAGTCGACAGTAACGAAGCCACTTCGCGTATGATTGAAGGCAGCCAGCTGAATTTAGGGCTGGATGAGTTTTTGGGCGATAAACCTGGCTTTATCAACTTTACGCTTGATTCCCTATTGAAAAAGTACCCTTCGATGCTACCTTGTGAGCAGGTCGTGATTGAAATACTGGAAACAGTGCAACCAGGAAAACGCCTGTTAGCTGAATGCGAACTGCTAAAAGCTCAAGGGTATGTTTTAGCACTGGACGACTACATTCATCAGCCTGTTTGGCGTCATTTTTACCCGCTGATTGATATTATCAAGATTGATTTCCGCGCTACCAGTCTGGACACCATATTACAAATCAAACAAGCCATTGAAGAGTTCCCGCATATAAAACTGCTGGCAGAAAAAGTCGAAACCAACGAAGAGTTTTTACAAGCGCTGGATTTAGGTTTCGATTATTTTCAAGGTTACTTTTTCTCACGTCCTGAAATGATGCAAAGCAGAGCTTTGTCTCCTGCCCAAATGACACTGGCTGAATTACTGTACGAGACAGCTAAAACAGAAATGGATTTAAACGCCATTACCGCCATATTTGAGCGCGATGTGCATTTATCCTACAAGCTACTTCGTTACAGCAATTCAGCCGTATTTAAGCGCCGCGCAGAAATAGCCACTATTAAGCAAGCCATAGTGGTGTTAGGTCAGGCGGAATTGAAGCGCTTTTTATCTGTACTCTTTACCGCACAAATCAGCAGCGACAAACCCGCAGAATTAATGCGAATGGCGATGACCAGAGCTCGTTTTGCTGAGGACATCGCGCGTCTTGCTGGCTTTGCCGAGCTGTCGAAGGCATTTTTAACCGGCATGATGTCGCTGATGGACGCGATATTGGATGAATCGATGAGTTCTGTAATGAATAAATTACCGCTGTCCAAAGATATTAAAGATGCGCTGATTGATGGTGTGGGTCCCATGGCTCAATTTCTGCAACTTATTAAATTTTATGAACAAGCGGCTTGGGATGATGCCAATGCGTTAATTCAATCATTAAAACTCGACAGCAAATTAGTACCCGATGCCTATCATACTGCGGTGCAATGGGCCAACGAACAAATGAAAGCGCTCGGCGACAACTAACGAGCGCTTGAACAGAACTAAAAGCTGATATGTTCCGCGACTTTAGCCGCCAGTTTGTCACCTATGCCTTTGACTTCTGTCAGCTGCTTTTGATCTTTGATCGGACCATTAGCACTGATGTAGTCTTTAATCGCCTGAGCTTTTTTTTCACCAATACCAGGCACAGCGACTAACTGCTCTATGGACGCCTGATTAATATTCAGCTTAGCTTTTTCCGCCACTTTGGCCGCAGCCGGAACAGACAAAGGGGCTTTCGCCAGTTCTTGTGCGACTGTTAAGTTCACTGCACAGGCCATACTAGCCACTACTGCTGCAACAAGTGCGATTCTCATCACTTATCTCCTTTTAACAGTTCTTCGCCTCTTCACTGTGTCGCTGAAGGTTGTTGCCAGCAACTACAATCCGGTAAGCAGAAACGAAAAACGACTTTGAGTTGCAACCTCGTCAATAAAGATAGCCAAAAACCCATATTTTGCATCATTATATTTACACTATTTAAACATTAAATCATCCCTGATCCACAAAATTTGTAACAAGGCGGCCGCAAGCTGAAACCACAGGCAGATAGCTCATCGCTGTGCTGCGTAGCATAGTGAACCGATCGGAAGATAGGTCGCTGCTGGCGGAAATGGAACAGATGTTCAGGCTCAATTCAGACCTTAGTTCTTATACTTTCAACGTTTTGTCTGATGTTTAGGATTGCCGCCGCAGACAGAGTGTTTTAGCATAACCCCACTTTGTTTTGGCCTGTTTTTAAAAAGGAAGCACCATGCGTTTATTAGTTGTTGAAGATGAGAGTTTATTGGCGGAGCAAATCCGTGAACATTTAGTACAACAGCAATTTAGCGTGGACGTCGCTCATGATGGCGCAGATGGCTGGTTTAAATTGAGCGAATACCCTTATGACTTAGCTATTATTGATATAGGTTTACCTAAGATGGATGGTTTGAGCCTTATTCGTAAAGCCCGTCAGAATGAAATTAAAACTCCGGTCATTGTATTAACAGCCCGTGGCAGCTGGCAGGAAAAAGTGGAAGGTTTAGATGCAGGAGCCGATGACTATCTGACCAAACCTTTTCACACCGAAGAACTACTGGCCCGTATTAATGCGTTAATCCGCCGCGCCGCCGGTCAGCCGGATCCTATGTTGCATTCTGGTCCTGTGAAGCTCAATAGCAGAACCCAGCAAGTTTGGTTAGGTGAGGAAGAAGTAAGTCTGACCGCCTATGAATACAAAGTACTGGAATACTTTATGCACAACCCAAATAAAGTGATTTCTAAAACTGAGCTGACTGAACATATTTACGATCAGGATTTTGATTTAGACAGTAACGTCATTGAAGTTTTTGTACTGCGTCTGCGGAAAAAACTCGATCCGGATGGCGAATTAAAACCCATAGAAACTCTGCGTGGCCGCGGTTATCGTTTTACCATGGTTGTCAGCTAAATGCAGTTATCGCTCAAAGTTCGCCAGGGTATAATTAGCCTGTTTTTGCTGTTTTTTTTGCTACCAAGTTCTTTTTTTGCAATAGAACAGGCTTTTTATACGCAGCTGCTGACCAGTACTGAGCAAAAACTTGAAGTACATATGTACTCCATTTTAGCGGAGGTCCACCCAACTGATGGCAAGGTAGAGCTGAGTAATAATCTGCTACCTCCTGATTTTTATCGACCTGACTCTGGTCTGGCCGCTTTTATTACCAGCGAAAACGAATTGTTATGGCAGTCTGATTCTTCGATTAACCAACAATTCGATCCCCCAACCCATCAGATTTTACCTGCATCTCATGAATTTGTGTTGATGGAGCAATACCAGCAAAAATACTGGGTTTTGTCTTTTTCGGTGTTATTTGATTTAGGCGACAACACCCTTCCCTTGACTATTCATGTGGTACAAAACGATCAACTGTTGCAGGAGCCGCTGAAATCCTTCCGCAAAACCTTAAGCCAGTGGTTTATCGGTATTGCACTGGTGCTGATAGGGTTAACTTTGCTAGCTTATTATTGGATCACCAAACCTTTAACCTCGTTGGACAAAGAAATTCATAAACTGGAAAGTGGCCAGCAAGAGCAACTGCTGCATGACTACCCTGCTGAACTGAACAAAATTAAAGAAGATTTAAACCTTCTGCTGGCGAACCAGAACAGACAAAAACAACGTTACCGTCATCACTTAAGTGATCTGGCTCATGCCTTGAAAACACCTATAGCTGTATTGCGTACCTCTAAGCTTTCAGAGCAGCCCGAGCTGCGTGAACAGCTTGACCGTATTACCGGCATGATTGAGCACCAGTTAAAGCGGGCGGCCAGCTCTGGCCAGGATCTGTGGCATAAACAGATTAAAGTCAAACCTCTTATTAATAAGCTGGAACAAGCGCTCAGCAAAATTTATCGGGATAAAGGCTGTTTGATAGAAATTCACTGCACCGATCAGGTGGTGTTTCGTGGCGATGAAACAGACTTAATGGAGATTTTGGGTAACCTGCTTGATAATGCCTGCAAAGCCTGTAATCAACGGGTAAAAATCAGTGCTTTTGGTAAACCTTTGCAACTGGATATTGAAGACGACGGCCCCGGTATTCCACAGGATAAAAGAGAAGAATTGTTTCAGCGAGGCACCCGACTGGATACGTACAAAGAAGGCCACGGTGTCGGATTGTCCATTGTGTCTGAGCTGGTGAAATCTTACTCTGGTGAGTTACAGGTCTCCCAAAGCCCATTAGGCGGAGCACGGTTTGTCATTCGCTTTCAGGAGTCAGGATTAAAATGATGAAACTACCGCTGCTTGTTCTGTTTTTTAGCGTATTTCCTCTTAGTGCACAGCAGGCTTGTGACCCTGGCTCGCTTAACAAAGTCGACTATATGCAATGTCTGGATCAACAGCTGGAGCAGACCAGACGCGAGTTAACCACGTGGGAAAACAACCACTTGTTTAAACTGGAAGAACAGGCAGCCAGTAGTGGTCGTCAGGATGGTCTGAAATTATTTAATAAGGCTCGTCAAACTTTTACCTTGTACACAGAACAAGACTGTCGCTGGCAGTTTATTGGTCTGTTACCGGATAACAAAGCCGCCAGCACTACCTACAAACAATGTCAGCTGTTTCACATCAAACAGCGCATTGAGTTATTAAAACAAGTTCATGCAAAACCAGACTAAACCACATTAAGCCACACAACCGTATTAATGCACTTATACTGGACTGTATTCAGTAGCTTATTGTAGTGGAGATTGCATGAATATTTTAATTACAGGCGCTACGGGGTTGATTGGGCGAGCACTCGTTGCACAGTGGCATCACCAACACCAGTTGCATATCCTTACCCGCTCATCCTTAAAAGCAAAAGAAATCCTGGCGATTGACGCCAACTATCACCACACTCTTGATACTGTAGATTTAAATCAGATTGACGCAGTGATCAATCTGGCAGGTGAACCTATAGCCGACAGGCGTTGGAGCGAATCACAAAAACAAAAAATCTGCCAAAGCCGCTGGCAGATCACAGAAGCACTGGCGGAGAAAATCCAACAATGCACTACCCCACCCACAGTCTTCATTAGCGGCTCTGCTATAGGTTTTTATGGCCGACAAAGCAGCACTGTAATCACAGAAGAGTACAGCTCCTATTACCCTGAGTTTAGTCATGACATTTGTGCTCGCTGGGAGAATCTGGCACAGCGTGCTGCAAGCCCACACACAAGAGTCTGTTTACTGCGTACTGGCATAGTACTGAGCAGTAAAGGTGGAGCCCTTGGCAAGATGCTGCCTTTGTTTAAATTAGGTTTAGGCGGGCCAATTGGAGATGGTCAGCAGTTTATGTCCTGGATCCATCTGGAAGATATGGTGCGTCTGATTGACTTCTTACTACAGCGTGATGACTTAAGTGGACCTTTTAATGCGACAGCGCCCCGCCCAGTCAGCAATAAACAGTTCAGCCAATTGTTGGCGGAACGTTTTGGTAAAAAGGCACCTTTAAAAGTGCCTGCTTTTGTATTGCGCTTAGCTTTTGGCGAGATGGCTGACATCTTGTTGTTTGGCCAGAATGTACAACCAGGGCGTTTAGTGGATAGTGGCTTTCAGTTCCACTACCCACAGTTAAAAGATGCCTTAAACGCTCTTCAATTCTGAAGGGCGCGGCGTAATAAGGTGCTGCCTGACATCTTCAACAGCACCCTGACCTGCCACGCGCCCAGAGCTGTGACTAAGCCAACTCCCAATACAGGACCTAGCCACCATAAGTTCCAGTGCGGGCTGTACGGTAAATCAAAAAACTGCTGCTGAACCACAGCCAGCAGGACTTCGGCTAAGACTGTGGCAAAAAGCCCGGCCAAAGCCCCTAAAGCGGCAAACTCATACAACAAGGCTGCTTTTAAGAAAGACGACTTAGCCCCTAAGGTACGCAGAATAGCCAGCTCCTGCTCCCTTTGCTCTAAAGTCGCCTGCACTTGCGCGACCAACACCAGCACTGCAGATGCAAACACCAATATCAAAATAAAGGTTAAGGCCACAGAAACCTGACTGATAATATCGTTCACCTGCTTTAAAATGGTATCGACTGAAATCAGACTGACAGTCGGGAATTGCCGAACTATCTGATTTAACAGTTCCTGTTCTGACATATCCAGATAAAATGCCGTGATATAAGTGGCAGGAAATCCCTGCATCAGATCAGGTGAAAGCACCATATAAAAGTTAGGTTGTAAGCTGTTCCAGTCGACTTTCCGAATGCTGCTGATTTTTGCTTCAAACAACTGACCGCCGACAGAGAACTGCAGCATATCGCCTAGCTTCAGCTGCAGCCGTTCCGCCAGTTGAGATTCGACCGACACTTCAGCTTTGGAGTCAGCCGTAAACCACTGCCCGCTTTCCAGCTTGTTATTGTCAGGCATCTGCTTTAACCAGGTTAAATTCAGCTCCCGCCCAACCCCTTGACGCTGTTCAGGTTTTTCTTTGGTTGCTTCATCGGCAAAGTTCTCGCCGTTGACAGCCAGCACCCGACCACTGATCATCGGATAAAACGCTGTCAGGGTGAGCTGATGCTCGGCTGCCAGTTGTTGCAATGAAGTTCTGTCCTGTTCGGTTAAATTCACCAGAAACTGATTCGGTGCGCCTTCAGGAACCTGTTGTTGCCATTGGTCCAGCAGCTCAGAACGCAAAAAGTAAAGCAGTAAAGTTAAAAACAACGCCAGACTAAAAGTGATCAACTGAAACGCATTGGGCCATAACCTGCGGCGTAAATTCGCCAATGCCAGCCGTAGCGCACTGCTTTGTCCTGCTGCCATAGGTTTGGCAACCCGAACCAATAAGGCGGCAAAGCCCATCAATAAAGCGGCAAACACCAGGCAGAGCACAAACAACCAGCTGCTGATCCAAATGTCACCACTAAAGAGCCACATCAATAACCAGATGGCGACTGAACCGCTGATTAAATGCACCGGGTCAAATTTCATCTGATCCGGCTTTTCCCGCAGTACATTAAGCGCCGGCACTGCAGCCAAACGCCACAAAGGGCGGGCTGAAAACAACACAGCACAAATAGCAGCCGTCAGCACGCCTAAACCCAAAGGTCGGAAGCTAAATTCAGCCAGATACTCTGGCATCCAGAATCCGACGCCCCATTGACTTAATTGCACCAATAACTGTCCGGCCACTAAACCAAAGCCTACGCTGAAGATCACCACAAAGAGTAAATGACTGCCATAAATCTTCCGGCTCAAGGTAGTGGTTGCGCCCAAAGCTTTCATCACAGCCACAGAGCGGGCATGGCGCTGACTATAGCGATTCGCAGCCACAGCAGCGGCGCAAGCCGCCAGCACAATACCCAACAGGCCAGATAACAATAAAAAGCGCTCAGATCTGTCCAGTGCACCACCTATGGCCGACTCTCTGTCCATTTTCTGCCATCTGTCCTGTGGGCCCAGTAGTTCTTTGCTTTGTGTCTCAAGCAATGCCAGGTCTTGTTGGGAACCTGCAAACATCAAGCGGTAATTGATCCGACTACCAGGCTGAATAATCCCGGTTGCGGCCACATCATCCAAATGCATAAGTACCCGTGGCGAGCTGCCAAATACAGACAACGGCGCATCAGGTTCAGCAACAATGACGCCAGCAGCGGTAAATACTTTTTCGCCAAGCTCCAGACTGTCGCCTACCTTAATATCCAGCAAACTATAAAGACGACTTTCCAGATACAACTGATTCGGCTGCAAGGATACAAGCGCTTTGGCATCAGTCAGCGACGAGCTTAATATCAGCTCGCCTCTTAATGGATATGCTGCAGATACGGCTTTAACAGACACCAACTGCATCAAATCTTTGGCAAACAACATGGAGTTAAACTGCACCTGGCGAGATGACTGCAGTTTAAGCTCGTCTGCCTGTTGTTGAACCTGTTCATTAAAACCTACGCTAGAGCGCAGAATTTGATCGGCAGCGACAAAGTTGGCGCTGCGCTGGTACAAAGCAGAACGAACCGATTCCGTGATACCGGATAAGCTCACCACAGTGAGCACAGCTAAAAACAGTGAAAAGGCGATAACCCATAACTCGCCACGGCTTAATTCACGCCAGAACAGCCGCCAGGCGATTTTACCCCACATGACGCTTGCCCTCTGTGGCTTGAGTCAAATCAGCCGTTAGGTGGCCGGCATGCATCTGAAATCGAAATTGGCAACGCTGCGCCAGTTCATGATTATGGGTTACTAACACTAAGGTGGTGCCTTGCTGCTTATTCAGTTCAAACAGCAAATCTTCAATTTTCTCGCCCGTCGCGCTGTCCAGGTTAGCTGAAGGTTCATCAGCAAAAAGCACAGCAGGTTTGGTAATAAAAGCACGGGCTATCGCTACCCTTTGCTGCTCACCACCGCTCATCTGATTGGGAAAAAAGTCGGCTCTGTGGCTTAATCCGACCTGGGCTAAGAGTTCCAGACCACGAGCCCGGGCATCTGCCATACCCGCCAGTTCAGCAGGTAAAGTAACGTTTTCCAGTGCTGTCAGACTGGGTAACAATAAAAATGATTGAAACACAAAACCTACAGAGCGGGCTCTTAATTCTGCCCTCTCGTCTTCTGTCAGTTGATGCAAAGGCTGGCCTGCCAGATAGACTTCACCGGAGGATGCTTGATCTAAACCGGCCAATATACCTAATAAAGTAGACTTGCCGGAACCCGAAGCACCCACAATAGCAACTGTCGCGCCTTGATTGATAGTCAGATCGATATCTTGCAGTATGGTAAGCTCAGACTCGGTAAGCTGAACTGTTTTTACAACATCTTTTGCAACAATATGAGGTATAGGTGTTTTCATGATTCGATTGATCTACGTTATGCTTTTGGTCCTGTCAATCACCACAGCTGCGGTGCAGGCCAAAACGCTGTTAATTCTTGGCGATAGTCTGAGCGCCGGTTATGGGTTAAGCCAACACCAAAGTTGGGTGCATCTGCTTCAACAAAAACTTGACCAACAAGACAGTGACTGGACACTGGTCAACGCCAGTATCAGCGGAGAAACCTCAGGTGGTGGTCTGGCCCGCTTACCTGCCTTACTCGAACAACACAAACCCGATTACGTGCTGATTGAACTCGGTGCCAACGACGGTCTGCGTGGTTTCCCTGTGCCCCAGCTTGAAACCAATCTCAATGCGATGATAACGCAAATAAAGCAGCAACAAAGTAAAGCTGTCTTAATGCAAATACGCATTCCACCAAACTATGGCTCACGTTACACCAAACTATTTACAGATTTATACCCAAAAGTGGCAGAGAAACAGCAAATACCTGTCTGGCCTTTCTTTATGGAGACCATAGCCCTAAAGCAACAATGGATGCAAGCAGATGGGCTACACCCGAACCTGGATGCACAGCCTGTTATCGCAGATTTAATGCTACCTTTGGTGTCGAGTCTAGAATAAAGATGTAACGAAGTTTGAAGAATGTCAGGAAGCGGCTTTTAAGCCGCTTTTTTTATGGCGTTCAAGTGTAAAGATGAGATCTTGGAAATGGCTTGAAAACTATCGCAGCGAGCTGCTTAGCTGGCTAAGTTGAAGCTTTTGACATGAACATAAAATTAAATGGAGCTTATAAACTTGGTGGAGCTAAGCGGGATCGAACCGCTGACCTCTTGCATGCCATGCAAGCGCTCTCCCAGCTGAGCTATAGCCCCACTTGCAGATGTAACGCTGAAGTGGCGTCCCTTAGGGGATTCGAACCCCTGTTACCGCCGTGAAAGGGCGGTGTCCTAGGCCTCTAGACGAAAGGGACACTGGATAGATCTTCATATGATGTTGGCGTCCCTTAGGGGATTCGAACCCCTGTTACCGCCGTGAAAGGGCGGTGTCCTAGGCCTCTAGACGAAAGGGACAGGCGCATAAACATCACAAATTGTACTGACTTATTGGCGTCCCTTAGGGGATTCGAACCCCTGTTACCGCCGTGAAAGGGCGGTGTCCTAGGCCTCTAGACGAAAGGGACACTACAGTCAGTTTGTCAGATTTTGTTGGCGTCCCTTAGGGGATTCGAACCCCTGTTACCGCCGTGAAAGGGCGGTGTCCTAGGCCTCTAGACGAAAGGGACACTGGAACAAAATCTTTGGTGGAGCTAAGCGGGATCGAACCGCTGACCTCTTGCATGCCATGCAAGCGCTCTCCCAGCTGAGCTATAGCCCCACACCAATTGCAGAAGTTGCTGAGCAATCCCCTACAAGACGAGGCGAATTCTAGGGGCCGAGACCAAAGGTGTCAACAGTTTTTTAGAAAGCCTTGATCGTTCGCGTATTTTTTAAACTAAGTGACTATTCAATCAGCAAAATACACAACATAGCTGCCCTGCTCCGTCAGCAAATTGATTTAATTCAAGGTTCTGGTACGACACAACAGAGATATAAAAAAAGGACTAAAAAGAAGGTAGCGGGAAATGTGTCGCTAAATTAAGTGGAGTTGCAAGCACTCGACAAGTATTTAAGATCAGGGAGCTTAGCAGCCCTGTGTGCGATAAGACTAAAGCGGGAATAGGTGGGCCTTGCCGGACAAATATTTTTAAATATGATTTGGACGAGAGTGCTGTCAAGAATGCTACAGCCTCAAGTTGGAGGGTTATACAAAGAAAAAACCCTGCCGGAGCAGGGTTTTTTTAAGGATTAAAGACTCACGTTATTTTTACTAGCGCGCTCTTTAATATAGCTTTCCCAGCTAGCAGCCTGACGGGCGTATTTAGGATCGCCTTTGGCTTTTTGCACTGCCTGATAAGCATCTTTGAACTTGTTCTGGTAGAAATAAGCTTCAACCAAAGCTAAATACACAGGACCTTTGACTTTTACGCCAGCATCCAACGATTTATTCAAAGCTGCTACAGCAGCAGGGTATTTTTCAGCAAGGATCAATGAAGAACCTTGACGACGATAAGCATCAGCATCGTTGTCCAACTGAGCGGACTCACCATAATACTGAGCTGCTTTTTCCATTTCCCGTGCTGACTGGAAAGAACTGGCCATACTGTTCAACATATTTTTGTCTTTTTTGATTAAACCAGACTTGATATGTTTTTCCAGTGTGATACCGGCTTTGTATGGAACGTTGGCATTTGAATACAGCTGAGACAATAACTTGAATTCATTGGCTGAATCCAGCATGCCCTGCATAGCTGCAACTTCTAATGTCACAAGCGCTTTTTCATACTGTTCTTCTATGCTGTAAAACTGAGCCAGGTAAGTCCACCAGCGTTTTTCCGAAGGGAAAAGTTGCACAGTGGTCTCTAACACTTCGATCGCTTTTTTGTTGTTTTTCATCTCGTAATAAGCTGAAAACTTCAACGTATAAGGACCGGCGTTTGGCTTAGCTTTATCTTGCATGGCAATAGCCATATCAGCAGGCTCAATTACCTTCTGATACTGCTTCATTTCCATGTAAGCACTAGCAATACGTAAATAAACGTTCGACTCTTTTTCACCAGTGAAATCTATCCACTGATAATAAGTTTTGATTGATTCGTCGTATTGCTTATCGCTTAACAATAAGTCAGCAAGTAAACGCAAACCAGCAGCTTGGTCAGTAAAGCTCAATACGTCTGGCTTCATCGCTTTGCGCAGGTAAGCAATAGCTTTTTTCTCGTCTTTAGCGGCCCACATGTTGCCTAAAAAACGATTCAAATAAGCCATGTCAAACTCATTGCTTGACTCAACATCCTGCAACTCAGCGATGGCTTCGTTTATCTTCTCTGCACTATAAAGCTCATAAGCTTTAGCTATAGACTTACCAACTTTTTCACCTACAGCGCTTGATTTGCGGTTTTTCCGCGCTTCAATTTTTGCAGGATCCGGAGCAGCAACAGCATATGAACTTAAAGTTGTAGCACCAAAACTGGCCAGTACGATCAACGCAGAAGTAAGTGTAGTCATTTTCTTCATAGTGTTAACCCCCAGATTGATCTAAGGAGAAGTCCAATTGAACCATAATACCTGGTTGCTGAACTGCTTTACCATCGACCACTTTTGGTGAATATTTCCAACGTTTCAGTGCACGTATTGCTTCACGGTCAAATACACGTTTAGGTTCAGCTTCAACAACTGCTACGTCACCGACGCTGCCATCTTCCATAATAGTAAAGCGCATTTTTACCCAACCCTGTAAGCCGTCACGAGCTGCTTGTACCGGGTATTTTGGTTCAATACGTACTATTGGAGTAGCATCGCCATCACGCATCATCGCTGAAGACGGATCACCTAAGCCTGAACTCGCACCACCTACATCTACTGACGGTATGTTAAAACCAATGGTTCCACCAGTGTCAGTTGAAGCAGGCTCTGCAACCGGAGCCTTTGGAGGCTCTGGTGGCGGCGGTGGCGGTACCCGAACACGAGTCTGAGCTTTTGACTCAGGCGGCGTCGAGTTAATTTCAATAACGATTTGATCCTTTTTAGCATTGGTGAACGTATCATCCCCACCTATAAGGAATGCCATCAACACATACAGGAAAAACGTTATTACCGCACCAACTACCAGTGATAGTAATAACCTTACCATATTACTTGTTCTCCGCAGCGATCGAAATCTTATCGATACCAGCCAGCTTGATCTGATCCATTACCTGAACCACGATACCATGCTTAGCTTCTTTATCTGCTTGAATGATTACTGTATCAGTAGGCGATTCAGCCAACAGTTTCTCAACAGTTGCACCAACACGCTCAACGTCTACAGCACGTTTATCCATCCAAATCTCACCGTTTGCACGGATTGCAATAAAGATAGTGGCTGACGGCTTAGATTGAGCTTTTGCCGCTTTAGGACGGTTAACATCAATACCCGCTTCTTTAACGAACGAGGTCGTTACGATAAAGAAAATCAGCATGATGAATACAACGTCCAACATCGGCGTTAAATCTACTGCTGCCTCTTCGGCTTCACGTCTAATTTTACGTGCCATAAAATACTCTCTATCAATGATGAGGCATACTGTCAGCTAATCCATGAACTGCTGACTTCACCTTACCTTCCAGTTTGGACGTTACAAATACACCTGATAAACACGCAACCATACCAGCCATAGTTGGAATTGTTGCCATTGAAATACCAGCTGCCATCAGTCTTGGGTTACCAGTACCTTGCACCGCCATAATTTCGAATACGGCGATCATACCAGTTACAGTACCTAACAAACCAACCATAGGGCAGATGGCAACCAAAGTTTTGATTACGCCGATCCGCTCACTTAGTTTGGTAGATGCCTCTGACACCCACGCATCACGAATTTTATGCGCATACCAGGAGGTTGTATCAGCCCGGGCATTCCAGTCAGCAATGATTCTGTCACGCATCACTGGAAATTCCCGATTAATAAACCAGAAGCGCTCTATGATCAATACCCACATGATGAAGAGCACTATGGCGACGATATAAAGTACATCACCGCCGGTTGCGATAAAATCCCTGACAGATTCCCAAAGCTCTATCAGGCTATGCATTACGCTTTCTCCTTCTCCGCATGAGCAGCGATGATACCAGCGCTTTGCTCATCCAGAACATGCAGGACTGAGTTTGACTTACTTTGTAACATAGAGTGGATAAACAGTAATGGCAGAGCACATAACAGACCTTGAACAGTTGTTACTAACGCCATTGAAATCTGACCAGCCATGATTTTCGGGTCGCCAGTACCGTGTAAGGTAATAACCTGGAACGCGCCGATCATACCGATAACTGTACCTAACAGACCTAATAAAGGACCAACAGCAGCAATCAGCTTGATAATACCGATACCTTTTTCGATATCCGGAGTTTCACGCATAATGGCTTCGTCCAGTTTCAGTTCTAAAGTTTCAACGTCAACAGCTTTGTTGTCGTGGTAAACTTTTAAAATACGGCCTAAAGCATTTTTCTCTGACGGGTTACCCAGGTTTTTCAACTGAGCTTTTACGCCAGCAGAAGCTGCAGACAGAGATACGAAACGAATTGCGCCAATCAGTAAACCGATGAATAACAATACAGTAATTACGTAACCTGGAGTACCACCCTGGTGGAACTGTTCTGTTAATGTAGCTTCCTGAGTTTTCAGACGCAGTAAGTTACCGCCAGTTGGATCGATATAAACTGGTTTAACTTCACCAGCTGCAGCATTTTTAAATGCTTCAGCATCAGCAACAATGTAAGACTCAGGTTGTTTAACCAGAGGCTGCATTTCCTGAGTGTCAGCATTGAATACTAAGTAGCCACCGTCAGAAATCAGGTTAAAAGCACCAACACGAGTTACGCTTGCAGTAGCAGCGTTACCGTCTAAGCCTACAACATTGCCTTCAAACTTAGATACTTTGGCAGATTCAGTCATTTCAGTTTGCAGAGCAATCCACAGCTCTTCCAGTTCTTTGATCTCTGGAATTTCTTTAGCTTCAGCAAGTTTTCTTAACAGTTCTTCACGGCCTTTGTACTGAGCACTGATGTTAGAAGTAGCAATGCCACCGATAGTTTCAGTTGCAGCACCACGAACGATACCGAACATTTCACCTAAAGTACCCTGAGCAGCAATTAATTCGGCTTCTTTAGCAGCTAATTTACCTTCATTATCAGCAAACTGCTGAGTTAAAGATTTGCCACGAGATTCTTCAGCAGCGAATTCAGCTTTTGCTCTGTTTAACAGAGCTTGCTTGTCAGCGCGGTCAGATAAAAACTCTTGTTCACGTTGCTGGTTCATTTTACCTTCAGCAGTACGTGATTTTTTAACTTGCTCTAACAATTGATCAAGTTTGGCTGTATCAGCAGCTGCAGTTAAGCACACGCCCGCAGACATAGTTACAACAGCTGCAACTACTAAACCTTTAAAAACTTTCTTCATTTATGCTTACTCCGCTGCTAACACTGGAAGTTTCAACAATTCTGGGGCAGCTTGTTTACCCGCAACACGAATCGCGAACTTGGTAGATTCCAGGTACTCTTGACCCAGAGCTTCCCATTGACCTGTAGTTTTGTTAAACATCCAGGCTTGTTTTTCATCCAGAGATTGAGCCAGTAAGGCAACGCGACCTACGTAAACGTAGTTCACAGTAATTTCGCTACCATCAACAGCCAGTTTGTCCGTGTAGGTCACCAGAGCTGTACCTAAATCTTTTTCGATTTGGTAGGCTTCAATCACCAGGCGGTACATTTCAGAAGTGTTCACTGCTGAGTTACCTAAAACAGCGCGTAAACGATCAATACGAGCTAAACGGTTCGTCAGGTCGATTGGCATGTCTGCTTTAATGAACGCTTCTAAAGTATCAACCATACGATACATCAGAGGAACGATACCTTGCTTGGTACCTTCGATAGTACCAATTTGCTTATCTAAAGAAGCCAGCTGTGAGTTTTGATCGGCAACTAATTTAGCAACGTGGTCGTTGTACACTTTTAAATTTTCAGTTTGTTCAACTAATTGACGGTACTCAGCCAACAGTTCCTGACTTTGGTCAAAAATATTGTTGATTTTTTCCTGAGACTGAACTGAAGCACGGATGTTTTGCTGACCCGCTTTCTGAATTTCAGTCAGCTGATTTGCTGCTACTGAGGTGCTGGCCAATGCGAATGCTCCAAACAGAGCAGAAGCAACCAGACTCTTACGAATGTTATTGTTAGACATAGTTCCCAACCAATAATTGCTGATTAACGTAACCTGTTTTTGAAAGGCTATTTTTTGTAACAAAAGATAACCCGGTTAAAGGGTAAACCGCCCGCATCATTGCAGCAAACTCGCGGATTGTCAATATAACAACGACAGTCAACGGTGACAGTTTTGTTGCAATTTAAAGGCAGCTTATACCCATTTTTTCTTAAGCAAAATCAGGAGCTTTCCTGTATTAATAATCCATTAAAGTTTTTGCTTATTTAATGTTCGGCGTTAATTTCCCCGACTCATACAACTTCACCATTTGTTCAAGAGAAATGGCTTTTATTTTTGACGCGTTACCGGCAGTACCAAATGCCAGATAACGATCCTTACAAATTTCAGTCATAGCTTTGACTGATTCCTGCAAATACTTACGTGGATCAAATTCCGCAGGGTTTTTCGCCATATAGCGGCGGATAGCTCCTGTTGAGGCTAAACGTAAGTCAGTATCTATATTGATCTTACGCACGCCAAACTTGATCCCTTCCTGAATTTGTTCCACTGGCACACCATAAGTTTCAGGGATGGCACCACCATACTCATTAATAATAGCCAACCATTCTTGCGGCACAGAAGATGACCCATGCATCACCAAATGGGTATCCGGGATACGGGCATGAATATCTTTAATACGGTCAATCGCCAGAATATCGCCTGTAGGCGGGCGACTGAACTTATAGGCACCATGTGAAGTACCGCAAGCAATAGCCAGCGCATCAACACCTGTCGCTTTGACGAACTGAGCCGCTTCTTCCGGATCAGTCAACATTTGGTCATGACTTAAGATGCAATCTGCACCTATGCCATCTTCTTCACCTGCTGCGCCAGTTTCAAGCGAGCCTAAACAACCTAATTCGCCCTCTACTGAAACACCACAAGCATGCGCCATATCTACAACACGGCGCGTTATATCGGCATTGTAGTCATAATCCATCGGTGTTTTACCGTCAGTTCCTAAAGAACCATCCATCATCACTGAAGAAAAGCCTAACTGAATCGCCTGCTGGCATACAGCAGCCGAGGTTCCGTGGTCCTGGTGCATCACCACTGGAATATGCGGGAATTCTTCCACAGCCGCCAGTATTAAATGACGCAGAAACGGAGCTCCGGCATATTTACGCGCGCCAGCAGACGCCTGCACTATCACAGGACTGTCTGTCGCATCCGCAGCTAGCATGATGGCACGCATTTGTTCTAAGTTGTTGACGTTAAAAGCTGGTACTGCATAACCAAACTCGGCAGCATGGTCCAGCATTTGACGCATTGAAATCAGAGCCATGAGATCCTCTCTCTTTGTGTAAGGTAAGGGTTGTATTTTAAAACCGCTGGCTCTGTTGTCACCTGAGGTGATCTGTAATGTACAGAAACAGCGGTCGTCTTCATTTATCTTTTTGTAGTTATTTGTAATTTAACAGCTTTATGCTGTGGTTTTAGCGCGTTGTTCCAAAATTTCCACTGCTGGTAAAGTTTTACCTTCCAGAAATTCCAGAAAGGCGCCGCCACCTGTAGAAATATAAGAAATTTTGTCAGCTAATTCATACTTATCAATAGCAGCTAAGGTATCGCCACCACCTGCTATAGAAAACGCCTGACTGTCTGCAATAGCAAGAGCTAAAGCTTTAGTACCTTGTTCAAAAGAAGCAAATTCAAACACACCCACAGGACCATTCCAAACAATAGTACCGGCATTTTTCAGAATATCGACCAGCGCAGCGCTGCTGTCAGGACCAATATCAAACACCATATCGTCGTCGCTAATATCAGCAACAGACTTGGTGGTTGCAGGCGTGTCTTCGGCAAAAGCTTTGCCTGTAACCACATCTGTAGGTACAGGGATAGAGCCGCCATTGGCTTTGGCTTGTGCCATTAAACGCTTGGCTTCAGGAATAAGGTCGGTTTCAACCAGAGACTTCCCAACCTGATAGCCCTGAGCGGCAATAAAGGTATTAGCGATACCGCCACCAACAATCAGCTGATCGACAATACCAGATAAAGACTCAAGTACTGTCAGTTTAGTGGACACTTTAGAGCCGCCTACAATAGCAACCAATGGACGTTTCGGATTTTTAAGCGCTGCGGCTAATGCATCTAACTCGGCAGCCAACAAAGGACCAGCACAAGCAATTGGCGCAAATTGAGCCACACCATGAGTAGTGGCCTGAGCGCGGTGTGCTGTACCAAAAGCGTCCATGACAAACACATCACATAAAGCAGCCAGCTTTTTCGATAAGGTTTCGTCGTTTTTGCCTTCGCCTTTGTTAAAGCGCACGTTTTCAAACACCACCACTTCACCGGTATTCACTTCAACACCGTCCAGGTACTCTTTGACTAAACGTACAGGCACAGATAAAGCGGCATTTAAATAATCAACCACAGGTGCCATCGAGAATTCTTCGGCGTATACACCTTCATCAGGACGACCTAAGTGAGAACACACCATCACTTTACCGCCTTTTTTAAGCGCTAATTCGATGGTAGGAATAGCAGCTTTTAAACGTGCATCTGAAGTGACTTTGCCGTTTTTCACCGGTACGTTTAAATCTTCACGGATCAATACCCGCTTCCCTGTTAAATCGATATCGGCCATCTTAATAACTGACATACCAGACTCCTGTGATTTTATAAGTTTTTATGAAATAAAGTTCAGACAAACCGCATCATAGCGCGGGTGGTGTCGATCATTCTGTTAGCAAAGCCCCATTCGTTGTCACACCAGACTAAACATTTGACTAAACGTTTGTGGCTGACCCGGGTTTGTGAGCCATCGACAATGCACGAATGCGCATCATGATTAAAATCGACGGACACCAGCGGCTCTTCGGTGTAATCCAGAATACCTGCCAGCTCCCCTACCCTTGCTCGCTGCAACACCTGATTAATTTGAGTGACATCCACGTCCTGGTGCAAAGTGACGCTTAAATCCATAGCTGTCACGTTTACTGTCGGCACACGCACCGCAATGGCTTCAAAACGACCGGCTAAATGCGGCATGATACGCTCGATACCTCGGGCTAATTTGGTATCGACCGGAATAATAGACTGACTGGCCGCTCTGGTGCGGCGTAAATCAGTATGATAGGCATCTATCACCTGCTGATCATTCATTGAGGCGTGAATCGTAGTAATAGTGCCACTCTCGACACCAAAATGCTGATCAAGCACCTGGATCACCGGAACTATACAGTTGGTGGTGCACGAACCTGCCGACACCACTGTCATCTGATCAGTCAGCAAATGCTGATTAATGCCATAAATCACTGTGGCATCAATATCAGCGTCTGCAGGGTGTGAAAACAGTACTTTTTTCGCACCAGCGTCTAAATGCAGCTGCGCATCTGCACGGCTATGAAACACACCTGTGCATTCAAGTACTACATCGATGTCTAATTCGTTCCATGGCAACTGGGCGGGATCGGCCTGACAAAACAACGCTATTGGATCGCCATTGACCAGCAAACCTTGCGCTGTCAGCTCAACTGGAAAACCAAAGCGACCATGCGAGGTATCGTATTTTAATAAGTGGGCTATTCCTTTGGCATCAGCCAACTCGTTAATAGCGACCACCTTGACCTGTTCTGTTAAACCGCATTCGTACAGGGCTCGCAGGATATTCCGACCTATACGGCCAAAGCCGTTAATTGCCACTTTAATGGTCATTGCTATTCAATTACCCGCTTCACACATTTACTGATTAAAAACAGGGGCCACAAGGCCCCTTTTTCATTTTTATGCTAATAACTCGTTGGCAGCTGCAACCACAGCGGCCGTGGTTATACCAAAGTGTTCGAACAGCTGCTCAGCCGGAGCCGATTCACCAAAGCTGTCCATACCAATGATTTTACCTGTCAGGCCAACATACTTGTACCAGCTATCTTTTATACCCGCTTCTACAGCGACACGTTTGGTGACGGCTGATGGCAATACAGCTTCACGGTATTCGGCATTTTGGGCTTCAAATACGTCGGTTGAAGGCACAGAAACTACCCGCACTTTACGTCCCACAGCAGTTAACTGATGGTAAGCCTGTACTGCCAGCTCTACTTCAGAACCTGTAGCAATCAGAATCAGTTCAGGCGTGCCCACAGAATCTAACAAGACATAACCGCCTTTACGAACATCAGCCAATTGCTGCGCTGTACGAGGCTGTTGCACCAGGTTCTGCCGGGTGAAAATTAAGGTGCTTGGGCCTTCAGTGCGTTCAATAGCCGCCTGCCATGCCACAGCCGATTCCACTGCATCACAAGGACGCCAGTTCATCAGATTCGGAGTCACACGCAGCGAAGCCAACTGCTCAACCGGCTGGTGAGTTGGGCCGTCTTCGCCTAAACCAATTGAATCGTGGGTGTAGACAAAAATGACCCGTTGTTTCATCAGCGCAGCCATACGCACTGCATTACGGGCATATTCCATAAACATCAGGAAAGTAGCACCGTACGGGATAAAACCACCGTGCAGAGCTATACCATTCATCATGGCTGACATACCAAATTCACGCACACCGTAATACAGGTAATTACCGCTGGCGTCATCCGCTGTTACACCTTTAGAACCGGACCAAATGGTCAGGTTAGAACCGGCTAGGTCAGCTGAACCACCTAATAACTCAGGTAATAAAGGACCAAAAGCGTTTAAGCTGTTCTGTGAGGCTTTGCGTGTAGCAATAGACTGAGGATTATCCTGCAGATGCTGAATATAAGCAGCAGATTTTTCTGGCCAGTCAGCAGGCAAATCACCCGCCATACGACGTTTAAATTCAGCAGCCAGTTCAGGGTAAGCTTTAGCGTAAGCGGCAAAGCTGTCATTCCAGCTGTTCTGAGCTGAAGTACCTTTGGCTTTGCCATCCCACTCTTGATAGATATCCTCTGGAATAACAAAAGGTGCGTGCTCCCACCCCAGATATTCACGAACTGCAGCAATTTCAGCATCCCCTAAAGGCGCGCCGTGGCAGTCGTGTGAACCTGATTTATTTGGAGAGCCGTAGCCAATAATAGTTTTGCAGCAAATTAAAGTAGGTTTGTCTGTGACAGCACGGCCTTGTTCAATAGCAGCCTTAATAGCGGCAGCATCGTGACCATCCACACCAGCAATCACATGCCAGCCATAGGCTTCAAAACGTGCAGGTGTATTGTCAGTAAACCAGCCTTCAACATGACCATCGATAGAAATACCGTTGTCATCCCAGAAGGCAATTAATTTACCCAAACCTAAAGTACCGGCCAAAGAACAGGCCTCGTGCGATACACCTTCCATTAAGCAGCCATCACCTAAAAAGGCATAGGTGTGGTGATCAACAATGGCATGACCTGGTTTATTAAACTGAGCCGCTAAAGCTTTTTCAGCGATGGCCATACCTACAGCATTGGTAATACCCTGGCCCAATGGGCCTGTGGTGGTTTCGACACCAGGTGCATAACCATATTCAGGATGACCAGGGGTGCGGGAATGTAATTGACGGAATTGTTTTAAATCTTCAATGCCTAAATCATAGCCAGAGAGATGTAACAGAGAATACAACAGCATAGAGCCGTGGCCATTGGACAACACAAAGCGGTCACGGTTGGCCCAGCTTGGGTCTTGTGGATTATGAATTAAATAATCGCGCCACAATACTTCAGCAATATCTGCCATGCCCATAGGGGCGCCCGGGTGACCTGATTTCGCCTTTTGCACCGCATCCATGCTCAGAGCGCGAATGGCGTTAGCGAGTTGTTTACGAGATGGCATCTTCTCTCCTGCTTGATTGACTTTATATGACTTTGATCCAAGGGGTGGGGTTACCCGTAGTCTTGCACTGCTCTTTTCTATCTTTATTGGAGTGGCGGCTAAGTGGGTGAACTCTGTTTTTACATGGATACAGCAAAGTTGGGCTTATTTTCACAGAGCATCAGCCAAATCGCAAATTTTAATCCACACCAAAGCAAAGTTTTAACCCGCTTTGCCGATAGATTAACTGGCTTTAGCATTAAAGACGTCCGGGCGGCAGAAAGTTCTGGCATTGACCTGCGGCTTTCACTAAAATAGCCGCCCCAAATTACAGCGCCCAGGCGCGATAACAACCAACATGTGGAATACGTAAATGGCACAACACATTTTTACCTCTGAATCTGTCTCTGAAGGACATCCGGATAAAATCGCTGACCAGATCTCTGACGCGGTACTGGATGCCATTTTAGAACAAGATCCAAAAGCCCGTGTTGCTTGCGAAACCTTCGTAAAAACAGGCATGGTGTTAGTAGGTGGTGAAATCACTACCTCAGCCTGGGTCGATATCGAAGAGATCACTCGCAACACGATCCGTGACATTGGTTACGTGCATTCAGATATGGGTTTTGATGCCAACTCCTGCGCTGTGTTAAGTGCAATTGGTAAACAATCACCTGATATCAACCAAGGTGTGGATAAAAAAGATCCAAGCGAACAAGGTGCAGGCGATCAGGGTTTAATGTTTGGTTATGCCAGCAACGAAACTGACGTATTAATGCCTGCTCCTATCACTTATTCTCACCGTTTAGTGCAGCAACAAGCCAAAGTGCGTAAAGATGGTACTTTGAACTGGTTACGTCCTGATGCGAAATCTCAGCTGAGTTTTGTTTACGAAAACGGCAAGCCAGTGGGCATAGATGCAGTTGTTTTATCCACTCAGCACTGTGACACTATCTCTACAGCGGATCTGCGTGAAGCTGTAATGGAACACATCATCAAACCTGTGTTACCAGCAGAATGGCTGAGCGATAAAACCAAATATTTCATTAACCCGACTGGCCGTTTTGTTATTGGTGGCCCTATGGGTGACTGTGGTTTAACTGGTCGTAAAATCATCGTAGACAGCTACGGTGGTATGGCGCGTCACGGTGGTGGTGCTTTCTCTGGTAAAGATCCATCCAAAGTTGACCGCTCTGCAGCTTACGCTGCCCGTTATGTGGCAAAAAACATTGTCGCCGCTGGTTTAGCAGAACGTTGTGAAATTCAGGTGTCTTACGCTATAGGCGTAGCTGAACCTACTTCAATCAGTGTTGAAACTTTTGGTACCAGCAAATTGAGCGAAGATCAGCTGATTGCATTAATCCGCCGTCACTTCGATTTACGCCCTTATGGTTTGATCCAGATGTTGCAGCTAGAGCGCCCTATTTACCGCGCTACAGCCGCCTACGGTCACTTCGGTCGTAATGAATTCCCTTGGGAAAACACAGACAAAGCTGAAATTCTGCGTTCTGAAGCAAAAATCTAAGTTTTTGTTTTAACAGACAGAACCTGATAAAAAAGGAGAGCAATGCTCTCCTCAGACTGCTGACAAAGGTCTGGACGTAGCTCCAGACCTTTGATCTAATAGAATCAGTTCAACACAGGACTGATTATCTATGTTACGAGACACATCTCCCCAACAATATCAGCTTGAGATGGTAACTTTGGAGCAACTGGTTCCTAAAGACCATCTGGTTCGTAAGATTGATACTGCTATTGATTTTGAATTTATCCGCGCTGAAGTGGCTCACCTCTATTGCAAAGACAATGGCCGTCCGGCGATTGACCCTGTGGTGCTGTTTAAAATCATGCTGCTCGGTTATGTATTTGGTGTGCCAAGTGAGCGGCGACTGATGCAGGAAATCGAAGTCAATGTAGCCTATCGCTGGTTTTTACGGTTGAGCCTGACGGATAAAGTGCCGGATGCCTCGACCTTAAGCCAGAACCGTATCCGCCGCTTTAATGGCACTGATGTATTTCAGCGTATCTTTGACCATATTGTGGAGCAGGCCATATCCCGCCATCTGATTGGAGGACGCACGCTGTACACCGACAGCACCCATTTAAAAGCCAGTGCGAACAAGGGAAGTCCATCAATAAACTGGTGTCTGCCAGCACATCTGCGTACATCAGGCAGTTGAATGAAGCGGTTGAGGAGGAGCGTAAAGTCGCCGGAAAAAAGCCGCTGAAGGAGAAGCAAGAACAGGTCTGTGAACTGCAATCTATCAAGAGTAGCACCACGGACCCGGACAGTGGATTTATGACACGCGAAGGCAAGCCACAAGGCTTCTTCTACCTGGACCACAGAACCGTCGACGGCAAACATGGCCTTATCACCGATACCTTTGCAACCCCTGGTAATGTGCACGACAGTCAACCTTACCTTGCCCGATTAGACCGGCAACTGGAGCGTTTTGACCTGAACCCGGTGGCGGTCGGATTAGATGCTGGCTACAACACGGCCATGTTGTGTCACTTAATTCAAGAGCGCCAGATTGAACCTGTGATGGGGTATCGTCGACCGAATAAAGGCAAGGGACTGCTGCGTAAAAGTGCGTTCAGCTATGAGAAAGACAGCAACAGCTACCTCTGCCCACAAGGTCAGAGTCTTCAGTACAGCACCACCAACCGTGATGGATACCACGAATACAAATCAGACCCGGCGATATGCAGGAATTGTCCGTTACTCAAACAATGCACGCGCAGTAAAAACCAGACCAAAGTGTTGACGCGGCATGTGTTTGAGCAAGCCAAAGAAGCCGCAAACCAGACGAGACTCAGCGCTTGGGGTAAGAAAATCTACCAACGACGAAAAGAGACGGTAGAGCGTAGCTTCGCAGACGCTAAACAACATCATGGTCACCGATATGCACGCTTCAGAGGATTACAGAACGTACAAATGCAATGCCTGATGGCAGGCACCGCGCAAAACATCAAAAAAATGGCGTTGCTACTGGCCGCCTGAGGAAGAAGCCCTTCAAACACCTGCTAATCGACCACAGACACACGACCAGACCTCTTCAGAACAACCCAACGTGCCAAAACACTCAGTCATGAAGTCATCGAGCTTCAGCCGTCAACTGTCGTAAAACTCGCGCTAAAAGTCCTTAAAAAAACAAACCCCATCAAAAAGGTGGGGTTTGTCATTAATCTGAGGAGAGCAATGCTCTCCTTTTTATTCGCCGCCATCCTTGGCGCTCTCCCTAAGGGCCAGCTAAAGCTGTTAAAAATCGTTCCTGACGATTTTTTTAATTTACGGTTTCTATAAAGCAGGATAAGGTAAAACGGCTAAAAAAGTCACAGCAGATGACGCTAAAACAACACGGAGTAACCATGACGTCCAGTGCCGTAAAAACCCCCTGGCTCAATCGCAGCCTGAATGCCATAGAACGTATAGGTAATAAATTACCCGACCCTGCCATCTTATTCGCTTTGCTGATGTTTTTTGTCTGGGGTTTGTCCTGGGCTTTATCAGGCGTAACGTTCACAGATATTGACCCGCGCACAGGCCAGCCTTTTCAGGTAAAAAACTTATTGGAAGGTGCGGCCTTTGCTGATTTTATGGCAAAAATGGTTAGCACTTTTGTCAATTTCCCGCCCTTAGGTGTAGTGCTGGTCGCTATGTTAGGTTTAGGTGTGGCTGAATACACGGGTTTTATTAATGCAGGGTTACGCAGCATCTTAGCTGTGACATCAAAACATTTACTCACTCCGGTGCTTATTGCAGTCGGTATTTTAAGTCATGTGGCGGTCGATGCCGGTTACGTATTGGTGATTCCGCTCGGCGCTGTGATTTTTTATGCCGCAGGCCGCCATCCTCTTGCAGGTATAGCAGCAGCTTTTGTCGGTGTATCCGGTGGTTTTGCTGCCACTTTATTTGTCCCCTCAAGTTTAGATCCTCTACTAGCTAGTTATACTCAGGTCTCAGCCCGTTTATCTGCCGACCCTGCCGCTGCTAGTCTGGTAATAAACCAATTAAACAACTACTACTTCACCACGGCCTCTGTCGCAGTAATTGTTATAGTAGGCTGGGTACTGACAGATAAATTTGTTGAGCCGCGCTTACAACAAACCAAAGTAGATGGCGATCCAGATCAAATGCCTTCCATGGAGCCATTAAATGAAAACGAGCGTAAAGGCTTGCGTTATGCGTTGTTGTCTATGTTGATTGCAGCAGCAGTGTTAGTGACTGCCGTGTTGCCGGAAAACTCAGCATGGCGTGCCAGTACCGGCGAGTTGACTGCCGCTTCAGCCCCTTTGATGCAATCGATAGTCGGCCTTATTTTTGTGTTTTTCCTGCTACCAGGCATAGTCTACGGTTATGTTTCAGGTAAAGTAAAAAACCACAGAGACGTAGTGCAAGGCATGAGTAAAGCAATGAGCGGTATGGGCTACTACATCGTCATGGCGTTTTTCTGCGCTCAGTTTATTTTTGCATTTGGTCAGTCCAACTTAGGAGCTTTACTGGCCATTAAAGGCGCTAATTTCCTGCAAGAAATGGCTTTTCCTATGGCAATTAACTTAGTGGGGCTAGTGCTACTCACTGCAGTAGTGAATCTGGTTCTGGGTTCTGCCTCAGCTAAATGGGCTTTAATTGGGGCAGTATTAGTGCCCATGATGATGCAACTGGGAGTATCACCGGATTTAACACAGGCCGCATATAGGGTTGGGGATTCGTCCACTAATATCATTACACCGCTGATGCCTTATTTCCCGATGATTGTAGTGTTTTGCCAGAAGTATGTGAAATCCACCGGTATTGGTACTTTGGTTGCTTTGATGCTGCCGTACTCAATTGCTTTGCTGATCTGCTGGACCAGCTTTTTAATACTGTACTGGATGCTGGGTTTCCCTTTAGGCATTGACGCCAGTTACGTCTACCCTGCACCTTAAACTGCCGTTTTTAATGGCTTGTGACCTATAAGTTGCGTCACAAGCCATACCCAGCCCTGCTTTTGCCTGCTACCATAGGCACTTTCCAAAGTGCTTAAGAAGCTATGTTTATGCGTATTCCCAGAATTTATCAGCCAGGTAGCATTCCACTGCAACAAGAATTTGCCTTAGCCGAAGACGGTGCCAATCATATAGGCCGTGTGCTGCGGATGCAGCAAGGTGACGAGCTTTGTTTATTTAATGGCGATGGCCAGAATTATCAGGCTGTGATCACTGCTGTTGAAAAAAAACAATTGTTGGTCAAAGCCATCAGCGCAGCTGATAATCCAGTGGAATCTCCCCTCAAACTGCATTTAGGACAGGGTATTTCCCGTGGTGACCGGATGGATTTTGTGATCCAGAAAGCGGTTGAACTGGGCGTCACTGAAATCACCCCGCTTTTTACTGAACGTTGTGGCGTAAAACTGGATGCAGAGCGTCTGGCTAAACGTACAGAACAATGGCAAAAAATTGCGATAGCGGCTTGTGAGCAGTCAGGCCGTAGTGTAGTGCCACTTGTACACTCAGCTTTGCAGCTACATAAATGGCTGGCACAAGAGACAAAAGATTTAAAGCTGACCTTGGATCCATGGACTTCAGACTCCATTAAGACCATAACAGGTAGTCAGGCTATTCGGTTAGTTATAGGTCCTGAAGGCGGTTTTACCGATACCGAAGTAGCCCAAACCAAAGATGCAGGATTTATGGCCGTTCGTTTAGGCCCTCGGGTATTACGTACAGAAACGGCGGCCTTAACCGCCATCAGCGCATTACAGTTACAATTTGGTGATCTGGCCTGAAGCAGATCCAAGCAGGAGTGAAGATGATTAAATTAGGCATAGTGATGGACCCTATCGCGGACATCAATATCAAAAAAGACTCCAGTTTTGCCATGTTATTGCAGGCTCAGTCCCGTGGTTATCAGCTGCATTACATGGAAATGAATGACCTGTATTTAATTGAAGGTCAGGCTCGTGCCCGCACCCGTTTGTTATCTGTGCAGCAAAATGGCGAACATTGGTACGATTTTGGTGGCGCTCAGGACATCGCTTTATCCGATTTAGACGTGATCTTGATGCGTAAAGATCCACCTTTTGACACTGAATTTATTTACGCCACTTATATTCTGGAAAGAGCGGAAGATGAAGGCACGCTGATTGTAAATAAACCTCAAAGTCTGCGCGACGCCAACGAAAAGCTTTACACCAGTTGGTTTGCACAACATACGCCAAAAACTCTGGTGACCCGCGACGCAGCGCGCCTAAAGGCCTTTTATCAGCAAGAGCAGGATGTCATTTTAAAACCTCTGGATGGCATGGGTGGCGCCTCGATTTTCCGCTTAAAACCGGACGATGCCAACGTCAGTGTCATTATCGAAACTCTGACAGAGCACGGCAGCCGTTATGCCATGGCGCAAAAGTTTATTCCGGAAATTAAAGACGGTGATAAAAGGGTGCTGGTAGTGAACGGTGAACCTGTGCCTTATTGCTTAGCTCGTATTCCGGCCAGCGGTGAAACCCGTGGCAACTTAGCGGCAGGTGGTCGTGGTGAAGCTCGTCCTTTAACAGAAAGCGACTGGGCTATAGCCAGAGCTGTAGGTCCTACCCTTAAAGCCAAAGGCCTGATTTTTGTTGGTCTTGATATTATTGGTGATCGGTTGACTGAAATTAATGTCACAAGCCCAACCTGTATCCGCGAAATTGAAGCAGCCTTTCCAGTGAATATCACTGGCATGTTATTTGACCAGATTGAACTACTGTTAAAGCAGAATCAGTTATCAAAGCAAAACTAAATCAGGTCCTAAGGCGGTTATATGGACAATTTCCAGAATCATTTATTGATTGCAATGCCGGGTCTTGACGACCCGATGTTTAAACGCAGCGTCACTTATATTTGTGAGCACAATGCGGAAGGTGCTATGGGTATAGTGATTAACCACCCTATGCCAGTCAAGATCACTGAACTGCTAAGCCAGCTTCAGATTGAGCATGATACAGAATGCACAGCTGCTAACGCCCATGTATGTGCAGGTGGTCCTGTGCAAAGCGACAGAGGTTTTGTGCTGCACACACCAAAAGAAGGTTACACCAGCAGCATGCGGCTAAATAACGATCTGATGGTCACTACCTCCCGCGATATTCTGGAAAAACTCACCACAGAAGACGCGCCGGAGAAGTTTATTCTGGCCCTGGGTTATGCTGGCTGGAGTGCTGGCCAACTGGAAAAAGAAATGGCAGAAAACAGCTGGCTGATGATACCGGCCGACAACAACATTATTTTTGAAATGAGCCATGCCGAAAAATGGCAAGGTGCGGCACATGCCATGGGCATTGAAGTCTGGCAATTAAGCTCAGAAGCAGGTCACGCCTGATGAGTAGTAGCGTCACCGTATTAGCTTTTGACTATGGCTTAAAAAGTATCGGCGTGGCTGTAGGTCAAAGCATGACAGGCACAGCCACTATGCTCAAAGCATTGAAAGCTCAGGACGGCATTCCAAATTGGGATCAAATCGAAGCACTAATTAAAGAATGGCAACCTAAACTCCTGGTGGTAGGTTTGCCGTTGAATATGGACGGCACTGAACAGCCTTTCACAGCCCGCGTGCATAAATTTGTTAATCGCCTGCATGGTCGTTATGGCCTGCAGGTAAAAACTCAGGATGAGCGTTTAACTACGGTAGACGCCCGTTCACAGCTGTTTGCTGAAGGTGGTTTTAAAAAACTCAGTAAAGAGTTGGTTGATAGTTTGTCAGCCAAACTGATTTTAGAAAGTTGGTTTGAAAATGGCGGCGCTTATGGCGATTAAAACCGGCTTCTATCGCCACTACAAAGGCCCTTTGTATCAGGTGCTGTCACTGGTGCGACACAGCGAAACCAATGAAGAACTGGTGTTATACCGCGCTTTATACGGCGACTTTGGCTTGTGGGTAAGGCCACTGGAGATGTTTATCAGCAATGTTGAAGTGGCTGGTGAACTGGTACCCCGCTTTAGTTTTGTCTCAGAACAAGTTCCTGCGGAATTAGGCAATTTACCTGAGTTCCCGCCTCTTTCCTGATCAGTCTGAACCTGGAACACCTCAACGCCACTAGCACTGAGCCCCGCCTGCGGGGCTTTTTTGTTTTTTGTTATCACCTTGATAAAACAAGCTCTTGTGTCTAAGTTCAAAACATAGCATTTAAGGTGTACTGACATGGAATCAAGTTCTGAACTAAAAGCTCTGGCACTGGATGCGCTCAGCAAAGTCCTGCCAACCGGCATTGCTGTATTGGATACATCTTTTCGTTACGTCAGCATTAACTCCATACTGGCAGAATTTAATGGTGTCGCCATTGAACAGCACCTGGGCAGAAGTGTGCCTGAAGTATTGCCCGACTTGTCGAGTACTATTATGCCGCTGCTGGAACAGGTGCGGGATACAGGCAAAGCTATTCTCAACTTCAATGTGGGAGCTACCACCACTGAAACGACAGCGGTAACACAGTGGCAAGGCTCTTATATTCCGCTTTTTAACGCCGAGCAACAAGTCTGCGGTATAGCTGTGGTTGCGTTGAACAGAACCATGGACTGGTTTGTACAACAAACCAGAAAAGATGACCTGGACAGGTTGCGCAAAATTCTCGACAACATGTTCACCTTTGTTGGTATTTTGTCACCAGATGGCACTGTACTGGATGCAAATAAACCGCCATTGGAACTCGCAGGTTTAACCCTGGAACAAGTTCGCCATAAAAAATTCTGGGACTGTTTTTGGTGGCAACACGATATTGAATCGTCAAGACGAATAGAACAAGCAGTGGTGGATGCCAGAGCTGGCCACACTAGCCGTTTTGACATCACAGTTCAGATGAAAGACAGTATAGTGATTATCGACTTTATGCTGGCCCCGGTTTATGACGATCATCACCAGCTGAGTTTTCTGGTTCCTTCCGGCATAGAAATCACCAGCAGAAAACGCAGCGAACAAGAATTACAGGACAGTGAAACCCGCTTTCGCCGCGTATTCGACAGCACAGCAGATGGCCTGGTATCCATTGACTCACAAGGCCTTATTACGCTGGCCAATACCAGAGCGTTACAAATGTTTGGCTACGAAACAGGTCAGCTAATAGGTCAGCCTATAGAAATTCTGTTACCAGACCGATACCAAAAGCATCACCCCCAATTACGTCAGGGCTTTATGCTCGACCCTACCACCAGGCCTATGGGGCAGCACAGAGAACTGTACGCCAAACGCAAAGACGACTCGGAGTTTCCGGTGGAAATAGGTCTTACCTATCTCGAAGGCGATAAAAAAACGGCTGTGCTGGCCACCATCACAGATGTATCTGCAGCAAAAGCTGCCCAGCAAAATTTACAACGCATTATTGACGAAAAAACCGCCCTGCTGGCTGAGCGCACCCTGTTACTGAACGAAGTGCATCATCGCGTGAAAAACAATCTGCAGATTGTCTCCAGCCTGCTAAGTTTACGATCCAGAGGTGCCTCACCCGAGCTAAAACAAGTGCTGCAGGAAAGTCAGCTGCGGGTTCGCACTATGGCACTGACACACCAGTTACTGTACGAAAAGCGTGATTTTTCTTCAGTACCTCTGGCAAATTACTTACGGCAACTGTGCCAGTTAGTCAGGCAAACCCTAACCAATGCTGACTTCATCACTTTTGATTTTGTGCAAATGGACGAGCAGATTGTACTGGCGCTGGAACAAGCTATTCCTTGCGGTTTATTAGCCACCGAGATTTTGACCAACAGTATCAAACATGCTTTTCCCGAACAACAAAAAGGGAAGGTGACATTAACCTTAGCCCAAACAGCAAACAAATTGACGCTGGAAATTGGCGACGACGGTGTAGGCTTACCAGCCTCAATTGAATTAGGTCAGGGCAACTCCTTAGGGATGCAGCTGATCCCGGCTTTTATTGCCCAGTTGGGTGCTCAGGTGGAGTTAAGTCGCCAAGGCGGAACCAACTACTCCATTTATTTTTATTCAACTAAGGAATGACAGTATGCAGAGCAATATTCTGATAGTCGAAGATGAATATGTGGTGTCCCTGGATTTAAAAAACACACTGGAAGATTTGGGACACAGAGTCACGGGCACCATAGCTCGTGGTGAAGATGTGGTGGCAAAAGCCATAGAGTGCCCACCGGATCTGATACTGATGGATATTCAACTGGCTGATAAAATGCGTGGCACAGAAGCGGCGGTACATTTAAAAAAACAAATGGATGTGCCGGTGATTTTTCTGACCGCTTACTGTGACGAAAATGTGCTGGAGCAGGCTGAAAGGTCTTTTCCGCATGGCTATCTGATCAAACCTTTTAACCGCAGGGAACTGGATGCCAGCATTCGGATGGCATTGCTCCGGCATCAGGCCGAACTGAAAGTTCGCCGCTCAGAACAGCAACTGCAACAAGCTCTGACTGCGGCCAAAATGAGTCATTGGCAGTTGAACTTATCCACTGACGAACTGGAAATTGACAGCAGCCTTACTGACAATCTGCCATCGCAGCAACAATCAGTTAGCGGTCTTGCCCGGTTAAAAGCTATGCTTGCCGATGAGGAACACCAACGCCTGAACCGGCTTTTTGCCCGCAAAAGGGATTTTAATACTGTTTTTATGTCAGCTCACATCAAACCATTGCAGTACTTTGAATTATTTGGCCATTTTCAGACCAAGCAAAATCAGCATCTGATCAGTGGATTGCTCAGAGATGTGACTGGTAAACAAAAAGAAGAGCTGCAGTTACGCCAGGCTAACACTGTGTTTAAAACCACATCTGAGGCTATTGTAGTATTGGACGAGGCGGCTGAAGTCATTTCGGTAAACCCGGCCTTTAGCCTGCTGACAGGCTATAGTGCTGCGGAAGTGCGTGGACTGAAGCCGGATGATTTTTTGTATCCACCGCAACAGGGGTCCCCGGTATCAGCCAGATTGCAGGAACTAAGCTCCAGTCACTGGAGTGGTGAAGTGGAATGCAAACGTAAAGACGGATCGCTTTTCCCCACCTGGCAACATCTGTGTAAAGTCCGAGCGCCGATGACCAAAGGTGCCATCAGCCACTATGTGATGATGTTCTCCGATATATCAGCACTGCGCCGTGCTGAAGAAAATCTGGCTACTCTGGCATTCAGTGATCATTTGACCGGGCTGGGCAATCGCGTAAAACTTGAAAAAATGCTCAAAACTGAGTTGATCCGGGCTAACAGAAACCAAAGTATGCTGGGTATTTTGTATCTGGATTTAGACGGCTTTAAATTAGTGAATGATACCCTGGGCCACCATGCAGGTGACTTGTTATTGCAGGAAGTCGCTAAACGCATCTGCCTGCTGACGCGTGCTGGCGATGTAGCCACCCGGGTTGGAGGTGACGAGTTTGTATTGGTGGTGCCAGATATTCACCACCCAACGGACTGCATGCGTATCGCCGAAAAAATATTGCATACCATTAGTCAGGATATTTCGCTGCAGGATAACATTGTTAATGTTTCCGCCAGTATAGGTATTGCCTGTTACCCGGACGATGCAATCAGCTATGAAGAATTACTTAAATGTGCTGATTTGGCGATGTTTGCAGCCAAAGACGATGGCAGGAGCAGATATTCCTTTTTTAACCCTTTGATGGCAGAAAAAACCCGGCAGAGAGTGCAAATTGAAAAAGATTTGAAAGCAGCACTGCATAAATCTAACGAACTCGCGATGTACTATCAGCCTATAGTGCGTATCAAAGACGAAGCAGTACGCGGCTTTGAAGCGCTGATCCGCTGGTCTCATCCTATTCTGGGTTTTATCCCACCTGACCGATTTATTAAAGTGGCAGAACAAAGCAGCCTGATTAACGAAGTGGGCGATTGGGTACTACAGCAGGTATTTACCGACATGGCCGAGTTAATAAAGCGCTACGGCAAGGATATTTCGGTATCGATCAATCTGTCAGTACGTCAGCTAGAAGATCAGCAGCTGGCTGATAAAATCAGCCTATTGGCGGCAAAATTCGATGTCTCTTTGTCTTTGATTTATTTTGAAATTACCGAAACCGCTCTGAGTCAAAGCCAAAGCTTGCTGAACACACTGGAACAACTGCGCAGCCTGGGTGCCCGCATCTCAGTAGATGATTTTGGAACAGGCTACTCCTCCTTAAGTCGCCTGCGCGAATTGCCTATTGATTGTTTGAAAATTGACAGGGCTTTTATTGTCAGCCTGCAGCAGGACAGCAGCAGTGCGGAAATAATCCGTGCTATTTGCGCTTTAGGCAAAGCCTTACAACTGACTATTGTTGCAGAAGGTGTGGAAACACCGGCGCAGTATCAGCTCTTAAAAGATATAGGCTGTGATAAAGCGCAGGGCTATTTGTTTGGCAGGCCAGGACCGCTGAGTTAAATTTTTCGATTGGCCAGGACTCAAACAAACCCAAGTAACACCAAGGCGAGGCTAGTCCTGCTAAACACAGAGCGCTATACTCTCTATTAATCAATGCATTAATCGGACTTTTAGTGTGCGACTGACTCCCTATGAAATAAAAAGCATCAAGGCTTGCGTAAAAAAAGTCCTTGGGCCTGAAGCAACAGTCAGTTTATTTGGCTCCCGAACCGACGACACAAAATCAGGAGGCGATATTGACCTTTTGGTGCAAAGTTTGTTTGCCATTGATAATCCGGCCATGACAGCAGCACGAATCGAAGCGGAGATCATTATGACTCTGGGCGACCAAAAAATAGATGTGCTGCTAAAAGCTCCAAATTTTGCCATCCAGCCTATTCATCAGATCGCCGAACAGGGAATTTTGTTATGACGTTAAATCAGGATGAACAACTGCGGTTGGTATCAGAATGGAAATAAATTCAAACTTTACACGTAGCAGAAATGGGTGGGGTGAAAGCCAAAAAGATGAAGGTGTTTCACTTGTTAAATGTCTGAGTTGGCTCGGTTTTGTTGAGTTTCTTCATCATAACGAAACATTAAGAAACAACCAAGGGTACTGTTCCAGAGGACAATCCTCAGAATGCTGGGGTTTGACATCGACCTTAAAGCGTCAGCTCCAATCGGATGATGTCTCAAAACTAACTCAAATTGAAACGGATGTTCTGGCGCGTTTTAAAAAGTATTGCATAGGCCGCAGAGAGCTTAATCCAAGGCAACTGGAAGATAACGAGTATTGAGCCCTTGGCCAACATTATGGACTTAATCCCCCTCTGCTCCATTGGACTGACTCACCTTATGTAGCAGCGTTTTTTAAATTTCACTCTGACAACTCCGATACTGAAAATGTTGTCGTTTGGGCGCTATCAAAATCTGTCAATAATGAAATTAACAGCAATGAAAACTTAGAGAAATTGCAATTTCTTGAGCTAAATATTGATGAAAATGCCAGACTGATAAACCAAAAAGGATTATTTGTACGCACACCTAATATGGTATGTGTAGAAACCTACAAAATCTTATAGCTAGAAAATCTCGTGTTGTACTGGCAAAAATACTAATTCCCAGCTCAGAACGCATTTTCGCTTTAGATTCACTAGACAAAATGAACATAAGTTCGTTAACCCTGTTTCCTGATCTGAAAGGCTCATTTTACGAATTACATCCAAAAACGAGATCATAAATAACTGTCAGGCCAAGTAAGACTCTATATAGCATCCCTCCCCTTAGCCGCAAGCCGTTCAAAAATAGGTGGCCAAGGTTTTAAGACGAGGAGTGTCTGAGCGAGGAGCGGTAGCGACGAACGAGTTGCACAATCGCCTTGGACGCACGTTTTTGAGCGGGTTTTCGCAGCGGCCAGGGTCGCCTTTTCTTTGGATACTTTCTTTTGGCGAAGCAAAAGAAAGTATCTCGCCAACGGCGAAAGCGTTTTTATCAAAGCATCTGAACAGCCGACGGGGATAAACCCCGTCCCTACGAGCCAAAAATAGTTACAACGAATCACGACCTAATCATTATCCGTTAAACCCGCCACAGTCACACCAGACAATAAACCTGAGCCTGTAGTGCCCTCTTTTAGCTTCATCATCAAACGTAAATCGTTTGGCGAATCTGCATAATGCAGCGCATCTGCGTGGCTAATTTGGCCCGCTTTGTATAAATCATACAAAGCCTGGTCAAAGGTCTGCATACCCAGTTCACGAGACTTGCTCATCACAGCTTTGATTTCGCCTATCTCGCCGCGTTTAATTAAATCGGCAATCAGCGGTGAATTCAGCAGCACTTCAATAGCTGCCACCCGTTTTTTACCATCCACAGTAGGCACCAGTTGCTGGGCCACTATGGCGCGTAAATTCAGCGATAAATCAAAGAGTAATTTGCCGTGCTTCTCTTTAGGCACCAAATGCATAATACGGTCTATGCCTTGATTTGCGTTGTTAGCGTGCAAAGTGGCGATACATAGGTGGCCGGTTTCAGCAAAAGACAGCGCGTACTCCATGGTGTCCTGACTGCGGATCTCCCCTATTAAAATCACATCAGGTGCCTGACGTAACGAGCTTTTCAGCGCCGCTTCAAAAGATTCGGTATCAATACCCACTTCGCGTTGTGTCACCAGGCTTTTTTGGTGATCGTGCACAAATTCAATCGGATCTTCGATGGTTAAAATATGACCTCGGGCATTTTGATTGCGATAACCAAGCAAAGCCGCCAGCGAGGTGGATTTACCAGCACCAGTCCCGCCCACAAAGAGCACCAGTCCGCGTTTGGACATAATAATGTCTTTTAACACAGGCGGCAGGCCTAAATCATCGGCTTTGGGGATAGTGGTCACTATACGACGGACCACCATACCGGCCTGATCCCGTTGCCAGAAGGCAGAAACCCGAAAGCGTCCTGCGTCATTGGCAATTGCGAAGTTACATTCTTTCTCCTGCTGAAACTGCGCTTGTTGTTTTGGCGTCATAGCAGATAACACCAAAGCCAGCGATTGCTCAGGGTTCAGCACTTGCTCTGCTATCGGCTGCATTTCACCGTTAATTTTTGCGGACGCAGCAAGGCCAGCCGTGATAAATAAATCCGAAGCACCAGCAGCTACCATTTTGTGTAAATAGTCGATTAAGCCCATTGCTGTTACCCCATCCGCCCCATAGAGCCCATGCTGTTAAAGGAGTTTTTATCCTGAGCTTTAGCCAATGCGTCTTTTTGATTGATCACACCACGGTTAACCAGATTAATCAGGCATTGATCCATAGTTTGCATACCATGGGCTGCGCCGGTTTGGATCACTGAGTACATCTGGGCAATTTTATCTTCACGAATTAAATTTCGGATGGCCGGAACCCCCAACATAATTTCATGGGCCGCTACCCTGCCGCCGCCATTTTTCTTCAGCAGCGTCTGGGAAATAACAGCTCTTAAGGATTCAGACAACATGGAACGCACCATGGCTTTTTCTTCACCCGGAAAGACGTCAATAATCCTGTCTATGGTTTTTGGTGCTGAGGTGGTGTGCAAAGTGCCAAACACCAAATGGCCGGTTTCAGCTGCTGTCATCGCCAGACGAATGGTTTCCAAATCACGTAGCTCACCCACCAGTATCACATCCGGGTCTTCACGCAAGGCTGAGCGCAAGGCATTGCTGAAACTATGAGTATCCCGGTGCACTTCCCGCTGGTTGATTAAACTGAGTTTATTCTGGTGCACAAATTCAATGGGGTCTTCTATCGTCAGAATATGATGGTTTTTACTGGTGTTGATATAGTCAATCATCGCCGCCAGGGTTGTGGATTTACCAGACCCTGTAGGACCAGTCACCAGCACCAGGCCACGCGGGTTGTCCGAAATACTGCGAAACACATCGGGAGCATTTAAATCTTCAAGGCTTAACACATCACTTGGGATGGTCCGAAACACAGCAGCAGCACCGCGGTTTTGTACAAAAGCGTTGACACGAAAACGGGCTAAACCCGGAACTTCAAAAGAAAAGTCGGATTCGAGCTTTTCTTCGTATTCTTTACGCTGACGGTCATTCATAATGTCGTACACCAAAGAGTGCACAGCTTTATGGTCCAAAGCCGGAATATTTAAACGTCGCACATCCCCATCCACCCGGATAAGTGGCGGTACACCGGCTGATAAATGCAGATCCGAAGCTTTATGTTGCACACTAAAGGCGAGTAATTCGGTAATATCCATGATGAAAAGCACTCCAAAGCAAAGGCTAAGAACAGAGTTGATATGACAAACAACATAGCAGAAGCGTTGAAATCAGCCTACAACGCCATCACAGAATTTCAGACAAAACAGCAATTAAACCAACAAAGCCGCCTTATTGCCGTCAGTAAAACCAAACCAGCAGCCTCAGTGGCCGTTGCCTATCAGGCAGGTCAACGCGCTTTTGGTGAAAACTATGTGCAGGAACTGGTCAGTAAAGCAACAGAACTGCATCAGCTTGACGGCATAGAGTGGCATTTTATTGGCCCTATTCAGTCGAATAAAACCAAAGACATAGCGCTTTATGCCGACTGGGTGCACAGCATAGACCGACTAAAAATTGCTGAACGTTTATCAACACAGCGCCCTTTGGATAAAGCCCCGCTGCAGGTGCTGCTGCAGGTCAATATCAGTGGCGAAGAGTCCAAATCGGGCATAGAACCTGCGGATTTAATAAATCTAGCAACTCAAGTCGCTAGATTGCCGCAACTTAAACTCAAAGGCTTAATGGCCATTCCAGAGCCGGGAAAAGGCGCTGAAGCATTTGCTCAGATGCAAAAACTGTCACTGCAATTGCAACAGCAACATCCTGATGCAAAAGAACTTTCGATGGGCATGTCAGATGACTGGCAAGACGCTCTGCGCTTTGGTTCTACTATGATAAGATTAGGCACGGCCATTTTTGGAGCCAGGGGAACCCCTTCTAATGATTGACAATACTGTTGCATTTATCGGCGCTGGTAATATGGCGCAATGTATTATCGGAGGCATGATTCAGCAGGGTTATCCGGCTGAAAATATTATTGCCGCCAACCGCAATGCAGAAAAATTACAGGCGTTAAAAAGCCAATACGGCATTGAAACCACCACAGACAACATCGAAGCTGTGACCAAAGCCGATGTGATAGTGCTGGCGGTGAAACCTCAAATGATGGCCGAAGTCTGTAAGCAAATCATAGAGCAAGCGCCAGAGTCTCAGGAAAAGCTGTTTATCTCTGTCGCTGCTGGTATTTCAATTGAGCGTTTTGAACAGTTATTGGGACAAGTGCGGATTATCCGTGCTATGCCGAATACCCCGGCTTTGGTCGGTTTAGGCGTCACAGGTTTATTTCCAAGCCGCTGCTCAGTGTACGAGCAATCTTTTGCTGAAAAACTCTTTGCCGGCACAGGCAAAACCGTCTGGCTGGAAAAAGAGCAGGACATTAACGCCATTATTGCGGTCACTGGCAGTGCACCGGCCTATTTTTTCTATTTTATGCAGGCCATGCAACAGGTCGCGCAAGAACTCGGCTTTGATGAAAATCAGGCCAAAGCAATGGTGGCGCAAACGGCTCTGGGTGCAGCCACTATGGCCAGTCAGTCCGACTTATCCTTTGAAGCGCTGCGTGCTCAGGTGACGTCCAAAGGCGGTACCACACACGAAGCCATTGAAACTTTTAAACAACATAATCTTGAAAGCATGGTCAAAGACGCCATGTATGCAGCGATACGCCGTGCTGAAGAAATGGCAAAAACTCTTTAAGGATTCATAAATGACCGAAGCATTCTTTTTCCTGTTAAGCAGCCTGATCAAACTTTATCTGATGGTAATAATACTGCGGATTTGGCTGCAAAGTGCCAAAGCCGATTTTTACAACCCATTCAGCCAGTTTGTGGTTAAAGCGACAAATCCTGTGATAGTGCCACTGCGCCGGTTTTTACCAAGCTTAGGCCCAGTGGATACCGCCAGCTGGATTTTTGCTTTTGCGATCTGTGTATTGCATGTCGCCATAGTACAGATGCTGCAACTAGGTCAGGTTTTTTACGTGTATTTGCCGCTTAGTGCCCTGGTATTGCTGATCACCGAAGCGCTGCAACTTGCATTCTGGATTTTAGTGATCCGCGCCTTACTGAGCTGGTTCAGTCAGGGCCGTAATCCGGTAGAACTGGTGATGCACCAATTGACTGAACCTTTGTTACGTCCGGTACGCAGAGTTGTGCCAGTCATGGGCGGTCTGGATCTATCGTTGCTGGTGGTACTGCTAGGTATCCAGTTTATCCAGATTTTATTAACCAATATGTTACGTGGTTTCTAAATGCTAACCCGGCTGGCCAATGGCGATATCCTGCTGCAATTGCATGTGCAGCCTGGCGCTAGCCGGGATCAGTTTTTAGGCCTGCATGGTGATGCCATCAAAGTGGCGATTAAAGCTCCACCTGTCGATGGCAAAGCCAATGCGCATTTACAACAGTTTCTGGCGCAAAGTTTTGACGTGGCAAAACGTCAGGTGCTGCTGGAAAAAGGCGAACTGAGCCGACAGAAAAAATGGCGCATTGTCGCGCCCTGCTCTGTGCCTGGCGCCTTACAACCTTATCTGGAGTCCTGATGAAACACTATCTGCTGGCTGCGAGCCTGGTTCTGGCCCTGTTTATAAGCCCACTTCAGGCTGAACAAAAAAAAGTGCTGGGGCCATGGGATGTGCATTACATCGCCTTTGACAGCACCATGCTTGATGCCAAAGTGGCACAAAGTTATCAGTTGCAACGCAGTTTGTATCAGGCGGTGCTGAATATCTCCGTATTGAACAGCTCTGATCAAAAAGCACAACAAGTGCGGATCAGCGGCACAGCGACAGATTTAACTCAAAAGCAAATTGAACTTGAGTTTCGTGAAGTGAAAGAAGGAGAAGCCATTTATTATCTGGCTCAGGTGCCTGTGCACGACCAAAAACACCTGAAATTTAAGCTGGAGATTTGGCAAGGCACTGAACGCCAGCAGCTGGAGTTTTCCCAAGTGTTTTACACTGAGCAGTAGTCTCTTTACCCGGCTCAGTGTCCACTGAGCCTTTTTTGTTTCAAAGGTTTCCTTATGCATAAACTTGTTTTAGCCACTGGTAATAAAGGCAAATTAGCCGAGTTATCTGCTCTGCTCGCTCCTTTTGACTGGCAGGTGCTGCCGCAGTCCGACTTTCAGGTGCCAGACGCTATTGAAGATGGCTTAAGTTTTATTGAAAACGCCCTGATTAAAGCCCGTCACGCCAGCCGTTTAACTGGCCTGCCCGCTATAGCGGACGATTCAGGTTTAGCTGTAGATGCCTTAGGCGGCGCACCAGGCATTTATTCCGCCCGTTATGCCGGTGAACATGGCAATGATTTAAAAAACCTGCAGCAGTTGTTGCTTGATTTAAAAGAAGTCCCACAAGGCAAACGAGCCGCTCAGTTTCACTGTGTGCTGGCTTTTGTCCGTCATGCCGATGACCCTGTCCCTGTGATCGCTCATGGTATCTGGCATGGTCAGATTGCCTTTGAAGCCGCAGGCTCCGGTGGTTTTGGCTATGACCCAATTTTCTTGCCCGATGATTCGACTGGCAGTGCCGCTGAATTAACCGCTGAGCAGAAAAAGCAGCTTAGCCACAGAGGCAAAGCGCTGCGTTTATTGGTGTCCGTACTAAAAGGTGAACAATTAAAAGGTGAACAAGGTTGATGAACCTTGCATCAACTACGCAGCTGCAGCTGCCGCCGCTGGCGCTTTATATCCATATTCCCTGGTGTATTCAAAAATGCCCTTACTGTGACTTCAACTCCCATGCGGTGAAACAAGGCATTCCAGAGCAGGAATATATCAGCCATTTACTGGCTGATTTACGTCAGGACCTAGGCTATGTGCAGGGCCGCGAAATCAGCTCTATTTTTATTGGCGGCGGCACGCCCAGCACTTTTAGCGGTGAAGGTATTCAGGCCATTTTAGATGGTGTGCGTACAGAGCTCCAGTTGACAAGAGATTGCGAAATCACCATGGAAGCCAACCCTGGCACAGTCGAAGCCGCGCGTTTTGCTGCTTATGTTGCAGCTGGGGTCACCCGTTTCTCCATAGGAGTGCAAAGTTTTCAGGCAGAGCAGCTCAAAGCCTTAGGCCGTATTCATAACTGTGACGAAGCGATAAAAGCGGCACAGCTTGCCGCCCAATTGCCGCTGCAAAGCTTTAATCTGGATTTAATGCACGGTCTGCCGGATCAGGATGTGACAGGCGCTTTGGCCGATTTACAGCAAGCTATTGATTTAAAACCGCCGCATTTGTCCTGGTATCAGCTGACCATTGAACCTAATACCGCCTTTGCCTCACGCCCTCCAGTGCTGCCGGAAGACGAAGCCTTGTGGGACATTCAGGAGCAAGGCCACCAGCTGTTACAGCGGCATGGCTATACGCAGTACGAAATTTCGGCTTACAGCCAGACCGGTCAGCGGTGCCGGCATAACCTGAACTACTGGCGTTATGGTGACTATCTGGGGATTGGTTGTGGCGCTCATGGCAAAATCACCCTGCCAGAGACAGGGCAAATTGTCCGGCCTGTCAAAATCAAGCATCCCAAAGGCTATATGGATATCAGTAAAGGTTATCTGGATGAAAGTACTGAAGTGCAGCCTGATGATCGTGCCTTTGAGTTTTTTATGAACCGCTTTCGCTTGCTCGAAGCTTGTCCTAAACAGGATTTCAGCGCTTATACCGGCCTGCCAATCGCAGCAGTCGAGGATGCGCTTGCCAAAGCAGAGCAGCTGGGGTTAATTAACAGCACAGAAACGCAGTGGCAAATCAGCCCCAAAGGTGCGCGCTACCTGAATGATTTGCTAGAACTATTTATCGACTAATACCCGTCGTTCTTGAAGCTGCAGCTTTGTTGACTGCGCGTTCTCGCCCCAGTCACATAGGTTACTATGCTCCTGGGGATTCGCTCGCTTGTCGTCGCGCTGCAACTCCAATTACTTAGGGTATGGAATTTTCAACCAACTAACTACGACAAATAATGAAGGTCCATTTACTTATGTATTTACGTTACTCAGCACTAGCGCTGGCAGTAAGCCTGGCCACTGTCGCAGGTTGCAAGCCTGCTCCGACTCAGATTGATCAAAGTAAAATCATTGAAGCCACTGTGGTTTTAACTGAAAACCAAAAAGCCGATGCGCTGTTTGAAAGTATTTTCCAGCAGCAAGTAGATAACAGTCCGGAAACCCAGACAGGTTTGGGCCTGAAAACTAACTACGACCAATGGGATGATTTATCTGAAACCCATCGCCAAAAAGAACTGGAGCAAACCAAACAGCAACTGGCACAAGTACAGGCGCTGAATATGCAAAGCCTCGACAGTGGCCGCCAACTGAGCGTAAAGCTGTTAACAGCGCGACTGCAAGCCCGTTTAGACGACGCTAAATGGGATCTCTACAGCTACCCTGTTAATCAAATGTATGGCACACATTCCAATGTACCTTCGCTGCTGATTAACCAGCACAGTATCAGTGATGAAAGCGACGCCAAAGCTTATATTGGTCGCTTAAAAAATGTCACCACCTACTTTAAGCAGTTAGAACAACAATTACAGGTGCGGGCTGATGCCGGCATTCTGCCACCGAAATTTGTGTTTGCTCATGTGATAGGCGCCAGCCGCAACATTATCAGCGGCGCCCCTTTTGACGGTGGCAACGACAGCACCCTGCTGGCGGATTTCCGTGGCAAAGTGCAGGAATTAAAACTAGAGCAAGCAGAAAAAGATCTGCTGATTAAAGAAGCTGAATTGGCACTGATTGGCAGCGTAAAACCTGCTTATGAAAGCCTGCTTAAATTACTGACTACATTAGAAGAAAAAGCCGGTACTGAAGACGGTGTCTGGCGCTTTAAAGACGGCGATAAATTTTACGCGACCCGTTTAGCCCGCATCACCACTACAGATTACAGCGCTGAAAAAATTCACAATCTGGGTTTATCTGAAGTAGCCCGTATTCATGATGAAATGAAAGCCATTATGAAAAAGGTCGGCTTTAAAGGCGATTTACAGCAGTTTTTTGCCTTTATGCGTGACGACCAGCAGTTTTATTACCCGGATACTGCAGAAGGCAAAGCCGCATACTTAGCTGAAGCCACCCGTATTATCGATACCATGAAATCGCGCCTGGACGAGCTGTTTATCGTCAAGCCTAAAGCCGATATGGTGGTCAAAGCGGTCGAGCCTTTCCGCGAACAATCTGCGGGTAAAGCCTTCTACGAACAACCTTCAATGGACGGCAGTCGCCCTGGTATTTATTACGCCAACCTGTACCGCATGAGTGGTATGCCGAAGTACCAAATGGAAGCTTTGGCTTACCATGAAGGTATTCCGGGCCACCATATGCAAATCGCCATCTCGCAGGAACTGGAAAACGTGCCTAAGTTCCGCAAGTTTGGTGGTTACACTGCTTATATCGAAGGTTGGGGTTTATACACTGAGTTCCTGCCCAAAGAGATTGGTATGTATCAGGACCCCTACTCCGACTTCGGCCGTTTAGCTATGGAGCTGTGGCGCGCCTGCCGTTTAGTGGTCGACACTGGCTTACACGACAAAAAATGGAGCCGTGAGCAGGCCATTCAGTATCTGGTCGACAATACGCCAAACTCTAAAGGCGAAGCAGTCAACGCCATTGAGCGTTACATTGTGATGCCAGGCCAAGCCACGGCATACACTGTCGGCATGCTGAAACTGTTGGAACTGCGCGAAAAAGCCAAAACAGCCTTAGGCGACAAGTTCGATATCCGCCAATTCCATGACGTGGTATTGAAAAACGGTGCTGTGCCTTTGGATGTGCTGGAGCAGTTGGTGGATCAATATATTCAGGCAGCTAAAGCCAAGATTTAATTGAAGCTCACCGAATATATACTGTAGGGGCGCCCCTTGTGGGCGCCCGTTGTTTTGCCTAAGTTCACATTATTTTTCAGTCTAAGCTACTCATAACCCGCTAAAACACAGACTGTTTTTCCATAACTCTCCGCTACTGATGCCTCAGGATCCTTATTTAAAATCCCTGTTCTACCCTGCTCAGCTTTTGACCAAATAAGGTAAAGCTATTAAAGGGATTCGTAAGTGATTGCACGTTCCGTTATGCCGCAAACTTCGACACACTATGTTGTATTCAATCTTTGTGGCCTAAGGATTCGCTTTCATGTTTAGCCTAATACCCTGTCTCCATAACAAAAAATCTCTGTTGGCTCTGTGTTGTGTTGCCGCCTTGTACTGCAGCGCTACAGTGGCAGAAACCGCTGAAAACAAAGCTCAAATGATTGCCCCCTCAAGCTTTGACAACCCTATTATTAAGTACGATAGCAAAGACCCAACTAACGAAGTGGGTGACTTGATCTACACCGCAGATCCAGCCGCTTTGGTAGTGGGTGATACCTTATACCTGTACAGCACTCATGATGAAGCTGTGCCGGACGGCAAAGATTACCGCATGTACGACTACAGGCTTTGGACCAGCAAGGACTTAGTAACCTGGCAAAATAAAGGCGCAGTGTTTCGCTACTCTAACTTTGATTGGGCCAGAGGCGATAAGAAAACAGGCAATGCCTATGCACATCATCTGATCCAGCATAAAGATGGCTCAGGCAAAACCAAATACTACTTTTATGCCGCAGTAGAAGGCGGCCAAACAGGCGGTCAATTTGGTTTTTCTATCGGGGTTGCTGTATCAGATAGCCCTGAAGGCCCGTTTAAAGACCCACGGGGTATGCCGATGATTTTGTTGGAAGATACAGCAAAATACAAAGACCACACCTGGCGCAATATAGATCCGGCGGTATTTGTCGATGACGACGGCAAAGCCTACCTGTATTGGGGCAACCAGCAGTTATGGTGGGTGGAACTGGAAGCCGACTTAGTCCATCTGAAAGGCGAAAGCTACACAGTGGATGCGCAAGGACGGATGCAAAACCGTGACACCAGCAAGGTGAAGATCCATGCGGTAGATAGCTTGCCGAACTTCGAAGAAGGCCCTCACCTGTCCAAACATAACGGTATTTATTACTTAGTCTATGCGGCAGGTTTTCCGGAAAGCCTGGCTTATTCCACCAGCTCGTCGGCCACAGGCCCCTGGAAATATCAGGGCATCATTATGCAGCCTTTGCCTAACACCACCACTATCCACCCGGCGATGTTTGACTTTAACGGCCAGACCTATCTTGCCTATCACAGCGCCGACCTGCCGGGCGGTGGCAATTACCGCCGTTCGGTCAGCCTGGACCGAGTGTATTTCAATAAAGACGGCACTATTAAACCCATAGTCAGAACCTCCAAGAAACAGTGAGAAGGTTAAAAAAGCAGTCCGGGCAGCAACAAACTAGCCTTCTCCAGGCCGTTGCGTTGCGGGTAGCCGGCTCCAATTCAGAAGACACAACAAGGAAAGGAACGAAATGAAAAGTAACTTTTTAACTCCTGGCTGCTCACACTTTGGCCTGTTCCGGCAGAGCCTGTTGCTGGCCGCTTGTTTATGGACAGCTCAGGCTGTGGCGCAAGCCAACGATACGATGACACCCATAGCCGCACCCGATCAGAGCAATGCCATAGAACTTGGTACTGGCCCGCTGCCAGATGCCAAGGCGCAGGAATCCTGGCATTCGCAGTACGGCAGCAGATTTGCACGTAACGTTACAGTCGCCACACTAACGCCCTTTTTACCTGATGCAAAAACGGCCAGCGGTGCTGCGGTTATTGTGGCCCCTGGTGGCGGCTTTCGCACTTTGTCGATGGACAACGAAGGCTGGGATGTCGCCAAAGCGCTGGCGAAGCAAGGTGTTGCAGCTTTTGTGCTGAAATACAGATTAAATCAAACCCCGGCCGATATGGCTGCCTTTGAGCAAGAAATGGCGCAGATGTTTTCCGGTACTGCGCGCCGCCCGCCCCGTCCTGATCCAGCTGAAATGGTGAAACGTCTGGCACCGCAACTGGAAGATTCAAGCGCCGCCTTTGCTCTGATTCGCAAACGTGCTGCCGAATGGAGGGTCGATCCGGACCGTATTGGCATGATAGGTTTTTCCGCCGGCGCCATGCTGACTATGGCAACGACGCTTGTAGGTAAAGATGCCAAACCCGCTTTTATCGCCAATATCTATGGCCCATTGGCGGAAGTGGCAGTACCAGCCGACGCACCGCCATTATTTGTCGCCCTTGCCGCTGATGATCCATTCTTCGCCAATGGTGATTTTGGCCTGGTCAAAAACTGGCAACTGGCGAAAAAACCAGTCGAGTTTCACTTTTACGAGCAAGGCGGTCACGGCTTTGGCATGTACCCGAAAGAAACCACCAGTACAGGCTGGTTCGGCGCCTTTAGCAGTTGGCTGAAGATGCACGGCATGATGCAGCCTAAAGCCTAAAAGCCAAACGGCTAATCTGGCCGTCTCCTGTGTATTCACGAAGTCGTTACTGTAGGGACGTCCCTTGTGGGCGTCCGTTTTCGAATGATCTGCCAGGCTCGTCAATAAATCCGCGTCATATGGGGCCGATGTACATCAACCAATCAAGAGAAATTCATAATGAAAACTATAAAAACCACTCTGTTAGGCGGGCTCTTTATCTTCACACCGCTTGCCCATGCCGACTTTGTCGACGACTTTAATCATTCCGTTGCAGGCTGGCAAAGCCTGACCGGAGATGGCGAGGCGCAGTTAACTTTTATCCCCATGGATGGCTTTGCCCGCATGCAGGTCGATGCCACTAAAGATCAGCACAATATCTATTGGACCATTATCAAACGTGATGTTGCGCCCTCTTTGGATATGGAAAAGCTCAAAAGCCCGGACTACGAACTACGTGTGGAAGCGCGGGTTCGGGCCAGCCATGCGCCGCGCCGGGTCAACTTTATGATCAACACCCAGCGCACCACGGATTATCACCAACATTTACGCGAATATGATCTGGACCAGACCACAGACTGGCAAGTGATCAGTATGACCACCCGCAATTTAGACGCTGTGCCTGGCGATCAAGTGAATGTGCAACTTGGCGTTACTGACTGGGGGCCAAGCCAATACCATCTCGATGTGGATTATTACCGCGCCGAAGTGGTGCCGGTGAAGAATGCCAAAGCCGATTTGGGCGAACCTTTGGTCTATCATCCGCCTATCCCTGCACTTGAAAGCTTTAAACAGCACCTGAAGGTCAATCAGGATACCAGCATTAATTCGGCTTTTCCTTTAGTCAATTTCAACAACTGGACTTCCGACAATGCTAGGGTTTTCACCGTCAGTGCCGGACAATACCCCTTGCTGCGCTGGGACTTACAAAGTTTTCGCGGCCAAAAAGCCAAAGGGTCTGGCGTATTGGAGCTTACCACCCAGTCACTGCAAAAAGGCGGTAACTACGTCGCGGCTTTGGGTGAGGATTTTGGTATTGAATTCGATAAAGTGCGGGTGTTCGAGATTTTGGCTGGTGATGCAAACTGGCAACAACATAACGTGACCTTCCAGAGTTTTACCCAAGGCAAAGATCTGCAAGCTGCTATTAACGGCCAAATGATTTTTGATACCGAAGTAGCGCCAGCACAAGGCAAAACCCTGGTCACTATCCCCCGCCCTGTGCTGCAACGCCTGCTTGATGGCACCACCCGTGGTCTGTTACTACAGCCTTTAGGAGCGCTTGAAGTGTCCTTCTACGACTCTGAACATGGCGATGGCAGTCAGGCGCCTAAATTGCATTTCAGCAGCGCGCAATAACCAGCTGAGGCCCCCATGAATCGACTCGTTAAATTGCTTTCCATACCGCTATCTATAGGGTTTGCAATCACAAAAGTACTGGCGCTTGTAGCTGCACTCACCCTTGTGGGCTGTACGGCGTCAGCCACCGACACTGTTGCCCCCAATCAAATCCGTACCTGGCAGATGCAGGAAATTGTGCTGCTGGCAGCCAAACCTTATGCCAATTATTACACCGAGGTTGATCTCTGGGTGCAGCTAAAAGGGCCAGGTTTTGATAAACGGGTGTATGGCTTTTGGGATGGCGATAACAGGTTTGTAGTGCGGGTGGTGGCCACAGCGCCCGGCCAATGGACCTGGCAAAGTGCGTCTAACCATCCGGATGATGCGGGTTTAAATGGCCACTCAGGCACCTTTACTGCCGTGGCATGGACAGCGGCTGAAAAACAGCAGAACCCAAACCGGCAAGGTTTCGTGCGGGTATCACCAAACGGCCACGCGCTTGAATATGCCGATGGCACCCCCTTTTTTATGGTCGGTGATACCTGGCTGGCGGCCAGCACCTGGCGCTTGCCATTTCGTGGCGCCGCCACGTCCACAGATTACCAACCAGGCCCTGGCATTGGTTTTGAAGATGCGGTCACGTATCGCAAGCAACAGGGTTTTAACTCGGTCAGTATGATTGCCGCTTTCCCCAATTGGGATGCCGATCTAAACCCCAGCACCCATGCCGATCACAATGGCGTTTACCTGCGCAATGCCTGGGAAAAATTTGGTTATGACGTTGCAAGTGAACAAGGCACTGATGCCTCGGGTGGTGTCAGTTATTGGGGTTCTTTTACCGCCAAAAGTATGCGCGATGAATACGGCCATCTGCCCTTTGCAATGTCGGCACAGCATAAAGGCGTGTAGGACTTTAACCGCATCAACCCGGCCTATTTCCAAAGCCTGGACCGCAAAATGCAGTACTTGTCGCAACAAGGTTTTGTGCCACTGCTGGAAACTGTGCGTCGCGACGTAGGCCCGTCCTGGCATGCCTACTTTGATTTTAATGAAAGTTTTGCCCGCTACACCCAGTATTTAATTGCGCGTTATGGTGCCAACAACCTGGTGTTTAGCGGTATTCATTTGGATTGGATCCCCAAAGACTTCAGCCTGACTGCGGCCCAATTTAATGAAGCGCTGACGTATCACTTAAAAAAATACGGCCCACCGCCTTTTAACCAACCTATGACAGTGCTGATTGACCGATCAACCTATGACGCCTTTGGTCATGCCGGGCAAGTGCCCTGGCTGACTATGCATAGCGTGGGCAATAAGCCACGGGATCATCGAGTGGGTGCCGCGCTGGAAACCCAATTTAAGCTGACTCCGGCTTATCCCACTATTAATTTCGAACCTTATTACACCGGCTGGCTGCACGAAATAAACAAACCCGCAGGTGAAGAGCCACCCGCCAATTCAGCGCGGGATAATTATTTTGCCCGCGCCCAAATGTATGGCTCTGTGCTGTCGGGCGGTTTATCCGGCCATGTGCATGGCACTGCGGCTTATGATGTGACCTCAACCGGAGAACCGGCAGGTGCCAGGCCGCAGTTTTGGGATGCGTTAAAGTATGGATCCGCCAGCTATATGCAGCATCTGCAGGCTTTTATGTTGTCAGAAGGCCGCCGCTATCAGGATTTAGGCTTAGCCTCAGAGGATCTTTCGGTGCGTAAAGCCCCGGGCAGCCCGGACGATGGGCTGGATGGTTGGTCTTATATGATGCGCACCAAAGAAAAAGACCTGGCGCTGCTTTATTTTGAAAACAAAGCTGTGTTGCCTAAATTAAAAGGCTTTGTGCCAGGTAAAAGCTATAACTTGAAATGGTTCGATCCAATCAATGGGCAATGGCAAAAACCGCTTTCTATAACAGCGAATACCGATGGCACTTTAGTGCTGCCGGCTTTTCCGCAAGAAAAACAAATCGCCAGCCGCGACTGGGCTGCAAAAATTTTGTTGGAGCAATAAGGGCTGTTTCGAATGATTTGATGTTCAGGCGATATTGAAAAATAAGCGAAGTATGTTTTTCCGAATCCAACGGAGCGGTCAACTGCAACGCAGACCCGCCGTGGATACATCCGTGTAGCGTGCAGGGTCTGCTAACGTAGTTACCCGTCCGTATCCCAGGCGCATCTGCATCGTCACTTTGTGCCAACTGCTGACTTTACAGTTTTTCACAATGAAATGTCTGCTTTCGAATGCTGAGCGGAATTCACTGAAAAAGCCTGCCTCATTTTGTGTGTTTTTTGAGTTTTATTTTTGAGAGAGTTGCATCTATACCACGTGACTTCATCCTATGGTTTCTCAAAATATTGGGAGGTCTGTGAATCGAAACCAGTAACTAGGTTACCTAATTTAGGGGGGGCAGCCAAAGAGTGCTCCCTGAAAGGCTGTTCAATGCAGCCAAGCCGACATTTTAGATCGACCTGACTGCATGTAAGTACTTTTTAAAATCAAATATTAACTCAAACCAAATGTTTTCCGGATCCCTTTGGATACGGGACCTGAAGGCATAAATCGGCGTAATTTACTTAGCAAGGATGCCTCACCTGATGGTGTGTGACGCATCCGCCAACGGCCTGTTGCAGCTTTGACAATAGTCTTTGCCACACCATCTGGTGTTGGAGCCCCTTGAACAGTCTTTACCACAGTGTTAGTCGATAGATTGCGTTCATGATCATAGTCCATGATCTTTAGCGCGGTCATCGGTGCATTTAGATCCAGATTGGTTTTAGTAAACGAAGGTTCAACCAGAGATACCCGGATGCCAAACTGCCGGACTTCATGGTCCAGACTCTCAGACAGACCTTCAACTGCATGTTTCGATGCAGAATACAGACCCATATAAGGGGCAGGTAGGAAGCCAAGTACAGAACTGATATTAATGATGCGGCCATATTTTTGTGCGCGCATCTGCGGTAATACCGCTTTTATCCTCCGCAGCATACCAAATACATTAGTGTCAAATAATGAATGCGCTTCATCCGTTGATGATTCCTCAACGGCCCCCACCAGGGTGGTCCCGGCGTTGTTGACCAATACATCGATCTGGCCCGCTATATCAATGATTGACTGGATAGCCAAAGCAACAGAATCGTCCCGACGGACATCCATCGCCACAAATTCGACCCCGGCAATTGGCATGGTTCTAGTCAAATCCCGCACTGTGCCGAACACCCGAAAGCCATGCTGGGCAAACATTGCCGCAGTAACCCGACCAATTCCTGATGACACTCCAGTGACCACCACAACTTTTAATTTAGACATAAAAACCTCTTACATAATCTGCATACATGATTGATCAGACCTGGTTGTCCGGTTTGATTTTGAACCAGATGGCGTACATAGCTGGCAAAAACGCCAAGGTAAGGACAGTACCGGCGAAAGTTCCGCCGATCAGTGTGTAAGCCAGAGCTCCCCAAAACACCGATTGTGTCAAGGGAATAAACGCCAGTATTGCAGCCAGCGCAGTCAGCAGCACTGGCCTGGCTCGTTGCACTGTGGCTTCAATTACCGCGTGAAACGGCGCCAGTCCAGCCTGTTGATTGTGCTGGATTTGTCCGAGCAGAATTAAAGTGTTGCGCATCAGGATCCCGGACAATGCAATCAGGCCAACCAGTGCATTGATGCCAAAAGGTTGCTGGAACAACAGTAGGGTTGGAACCACGCCAATCAAACCAAGCGGCGCCGTCAAAAACACCATCGCCATGGCGGAATTGGAGCCGGTCTGCAACACCAAGATCAATAAGGTGACCGCGATCATTATAGGAAACAGCGGAAGCATAGCGACCATTGCCTTACCTGACTCTTCAATTGAGCCCGCCTCTTCTATGCGATAGCCATCAGGCAAAGCATCTTTGATAGGCTGCAACTGTGAAGTGATCACGGACGACACATCCGGTGGTTGCAATCCATCGGCAATATCACCGCGTACGGTGATGGTTGGCATCCGGTCACGCCTGCGCATTACCGGTTCTTCCATTTGCACTTCGATTTCACCAATTTGTGACAACGGGATCCGTTGGCCATTGATACCAGCCAAGGTGAAATCAGCGAGGCGTGCTGGGTCCAGCCGCGTGTCACCACTGGTGCGGGCAATCACCTGAACTGACCGGATATCTTCGCGCACTACAGTAACCGGCGCACCTGTCAGGAAAAATTGCAGTTGTTGTGCCACTGCACTGCTCGTTAACCCCAACGCCTGTAAACGGTCTTGTTGCAGCTTGAAACGCAACACAGGAGTGCGGGTACCCCAGTCTGTATTTACAGTACGCATCATAGGGCTGGCTGCCAGTACTTTCTCAACCTTGTCTGCGATGTCGCGCAACGTTTCTGTGTTAGGTCCAACCACCCGATATGCAACCGGATAGGGCGAGTAAGGGCCGAACACCAGCTGCGTTACGCGAACCTGGGCTTCAGGAGCGAGACCATCGGCTATCGCCTGACGCAAACGATGCTTGAGCGCTTCACGTTCCTGTTGGTTGTCGGTCCGGATTACAATCTTGGCGAAGGACGGATCGGGTAATTCAGGCCCTACAGAGAAGAAGAAACGCGGTGCGCCCTGGCCGACATAAGCCGTGACAATTCGGGCTTCTTCTTGCTTGGCCAGCCAGGTTTCAACTTTTGCAGCAGTATTGCTTGTTTGAGTGATAGTAGTGCCATACGGCATCTGTACTTCAACCAGGACTTCAGGCCGGTCAGAGATGGGAAAGAACTGCTTCTTCACCATACCCATCCCTAAAATGGCCGTGACAAACAAGGCTGCCACTGCGCCTGCAGTCAGCCATTTTCGGGTGATAACCTGCTGTAAAATGTGGCGCAAACGGTTGTAATGGGGCGTGTTGTAAATCGCGTTATGATCGCCTTCGGTTTTTGGCTGTTCTGGTAACAGTTTCACTCCCAAGTAGGGGGTGAAAACAACCGCAACCACCCAGGATGCAATAAGTGCAATCCCAACTATCCAAAACATATTGCTGGTATATTCACCCGCGGTGGACCGGGCAAAGCCATTTGGCATAAAACCAACCGCAGTGACCAAAGTGCCGGACAACATCGGTGCAGCAGTGTGACTCCAGGCATATGCGGCGGCCGCCGCCCGACTGAAGCCTTCCTCCATTTTTACCACCATCATTTCAATGGCGATGATGGCATCATCGACCAATAAACCCAGTGCAAGGATTAATGAGCCAAGAGTTATGCGGTCAAAATTTTTGCCGGTCGCCAGCATCACTAAAAAGACCGCGGCGAGAGTCAGGGGCACTGCCGCCGCAACAACTAATCCTGCACGCCAACCCATGCTGAGAAAACTGACTAACATCACGACCAGCAGAGCAGCGAAAAACTTCAGCATGAACTCATCCACCGAAGCACTGATGTTAACTGCCTGATCTGTGACTTTGCTTAATGTCATACCTAAGGGTTGTGCCGCGTTGATAGCCTGCACTTCCTGGTCCAACGCTTGACCTAAATCAAGACCATTCCAACCTTCCCGCATGATAACGCCAAGCAGCAATGCCGGCTCTCCACCGCTTCGGACCAAAAATGTGGCAGGATCTTCATAACCCCGTTTGACCTCTGCAATGTCAGACAATTTGATGATCCGGCCCTGTGCTACAACCGGGGTATCGCGGATCTTTTGCAGTTCGTCGAATGCCCCATCCAGACGGATAAAGACCTGCGGTCCTTTGGTTTCCACTGAGCCTGCGGGCGTCAGCACATTTTGCTGGTTCAGTGCGACAAACACGTCCTGTGGACTAACCCCTAAAGTGGCCAGCCGCTCGTGTGCTAACTCTACATAGATGCGTTCGGATTGCTCACCGATGATATTGACCTTTTTCACACCAGGTACGTGCAATAAGCGCTGACGCAATGACTCTGCGCTTCGCACCAATACACGTTGTGGCTCGCCTTTAGCCTTGAGAGCAAACAAAGCAAAAGTGACATCGGCATATTCATCATTGATCATCGGGCCTATCACACCGCTAGGCAGGTTGATGCTCTCATCACCGACTTTTTTGCGTGCCTGATAAAATTGCTCCTGTACTTCAGCCGGCGGAGTGCTGTCGAGCAGTGTCAAAGTGGTAAATGCTAAACCCGGTCTGGTGTATGTTTCCGACCGGTCATACCAGCGCAATTCCTGTAAGCGCTTTTCAATTTTTTCGGCAACTTGGTCTTGCATTTCCTCTGCGGTGGCCCCTGGCCAGGCAGTGATGACAGTCATGACTTTAATGGTGAAGGCTGGGTCTTCAGCACGACCTAATTTAAGAAATGACACCACCCCGGCCAGCGAAATCAACAAAATCAAAAATACAGTGATGGAACGATGTCGCACCGCCAAGGCGGACAAATTGAAACGACTTCCGCTCATAACGAAGCTCCTTCAGTTGCACCTGAAAGGCCCGATTGTGCAACTCGCACCGGATTCTCATCCCGTAACAAATGCGCTCCGAGCGTGACAATTTGAGCGTCTGGGTTGAACGAGCCACTGATAAAGGCAAGCTCTGTATTAAGCCGGTGTACCGTGACAGGAAGCCAGCTCACTTTCGCCGGAGAGCCAGAAACAACCCAAACCCCAGGCCCATTTCCCTGGTCAAACAACGCGGTGATCGGAACTTGAAACTGGATCGTTTTGGAATTCACTTCATCGGAAAGTTGGATCATCACGGTCGAGCCTAGTGGGGCAGTGGCCAGCGCACCGTTAAGTACATAACGCGCTTCGAAAGTGCGAGTCAGTCTATCAGCCGTCTCAGACAACTGACGTAATCGTGCCGCTTCGTCGGTTTGACCACTGCCAAACAAAGTTGCAGTCGCCAAGGAGCCTATCTCTGGACGGAGTGTTTCCGGCAATTGGATCTCGGCCTCGCGCGGGCCCATATGAGCCAAACGAGCTACCGTCTGACCTGACGAGACGACCTGGCCTGGTTCAGCCAGAGTTTCCATTATGATCCCATCAGCATCAGCAACGAGCTCGGTATATTGCTTAGCGTTGTCCGCAACTTCAGCCTGTGCTTTGACTGCCTTTAATTGGGCTTGCGCTGAGTCGGCGGCGGCTTTGGCCTGATCATAGGCTGAAGCAGAAATCGCCCCTGTTCCCGTTAGGGCACGTAAGCGTGCTTCATCATCTGCGGTCTGTTTTGCCAGCGCGGCGGCTGCGACTACCGCAGCTTGTTGTACATTGGCTGCGAGTTGCAAATCAACTGGGTCAAGCCGCAGCAGTACCTGCCCCCGTTTAACTTTCTGGCCAGTATCGACGAAACGCTCTTTGATCTTCCCGGCAACTCTGAACCCCAGGTCACTCTGCACTTTGGCCGCCACCACACCTGTATACGTACGCGTTGTCAACGATGCGTTTTGGATCTGCACGGTTCGGACAAGAGGTGGGTCTGTACGTGGATCTGAAGTGTTTACTTCGTTGCACCCAATCAACGTTAGCGAGAATACAGTGACGGCAGTAAGTGAAATAAGATGGCGTTGAAACATAATGGATCCCCTAGACCAATCGTTTAGAAGATCTATTTTATTCTAGTGACCATTTTAGTCAATAGTCACAAACTAAATTAGGGGGAAAGGCTACGCAAGACCAAACTGGATAAATGGGTCGCGGCGTCACGAGCACGGTCAAAGCTATGTTGCAGCAATAGTGGATTCAGGTAAGGACGCATTACCAGATAAATGGATGTAACTGCCTCATCCATAGGCGTTTTTCGTTCAAAGTCGCCAGAAAGGCGGCCTTGCTGAATAATATCTTGCAGTAACTCCCGCATGTGCTCGTCGTAGGCTCCCGTGGCCTGCCAGCCTTCCGAGGCTGCTGCAACAGTAATTTCGTGCAATCGGCGATCATTAAAAAATAGTCGTAGGCCTGCCTCAACCATGGCTCTGAACATTTGCCGCAGCTTTTCTGGTGGTTTGTCCGTTGCTTCTATTGCTGACCGCACTTCGGTTTCTATTTCACGTAAACAATTAGCGCAGATCATTTCGCCAATTGCTTGTTTGGAAGTGAAGAACTTATAAATATATGCTTTTGAAAAACCTATAGATTTTGCAAGGTCAGACACGGTGGTTTTCATATATCCGTACTGCCTGAAATGTTCGCCGGCAGCCAGGATAATCTGATCTCTGACATCGTGATCTGCCGGACCGCGCTGTGAAACCGGATAGTTGTCGTCGTTACTCATATATTTTCAAAACCCATACAACTTAAGCAAAGTACGCATAGTGTACTCGTCATAGAAAAAATTGACAACGAGTGACCAATAGGTAATATGGTCACAAATAAACGACCCTATTTGAGAACACCTATGTCTGTTAAACATAAGAGCGTTGCCTTGGTTATCGCATGTATTATTAGTGGCTGCGCTGTCGGCCCAGAGTACGCTGCGCCTCAAATCATCACCAAACGGCAGTTTGACGGGCAAACGGCGGTGATGCAGCGCTCAACCTCTGCACACGCCGCCATCGAGACTTGGTGGCAAGGCTACGAAGACCCGTTGCTGACGCGTTTTATTCAACTAGCGTTGCAGCAAAATCTCGATATAGCTCAGGCACAATTCAGAATTGATCAGGCAAAAGCAGGTTTGTCAGCAGCCAATGCAACATTACTGCCGTCAGGAAATATCGACGGGCATGCGGCACGAGCCTATCAATCAACCGAAACGCCACTTGGCCAGTTACTGGCTCCACAACCAGGTTTTAGCCGTTACAGTAGCAGCTACGAGGCGAACCTTGGCATCGGCTGGGAATTGGATCTGTTTGGAGCTTTACGCCACGGTAAAGCCGCTGCCCTGGCGGATTATCAGGCCGCAGCAGCCAGCGAGGCGGCAGTCCAGTTGGCTGTGGCTGCACAGACCGCTGACATCTACGTCAATATTCGCGGCCTGCAACTCCGCTTGGATGTAGCAAATCGTCAGTTGCAGACGCAACAGGCGCTGGTATCGAATCTGCGATTGTTATCTGAACATGGACTCATCGCACCATCAGAACTGGATCAGGCCCAAAGTCTGATGGCTCAGGCGAGTGCAGCGGTGCCTGGGTTAGAAGCCAGCATTGTACAGGCGATGAACATGCTTGATGTCATGCTAGGTGCACTGCCGGGCACCTATCAGCAGGAACTGGTCAGTACGAAGTATCTTCCTGCTGTTCCGGCAGTTCAAGACATCGGTACACCAGGAGACTTACTCAGGCGTCGGCCAGATTTGATTGTCGCAGAACGCAAACTTGCCTCAGCAAACGCACAGATTGGCCAAGCGATTTCAGAGTATTACCCGAAGTTCTCCCTTGGCGGTCTGATTGGCAGTGCAACGACAACATCGGGCGGTCTGTTTAATAACGCAAGCAGTCAGGCTTCAGGGGTTCTTGGGTTGCGCTGGCGTTTGTTTGATTTTGGACGCATTAATGCACAGATCAACAATGCTAAAGGGCGGGAAGCTGAACTGTTAGCGGCCTACCGGCTGGCGAATCTACGTGCGACTGAAGAGGTTGAGACTTCTTTTACGGAACTGCTGAAAATGGAACAGCAAGCCTCTTTTCTACAGCAAGGAACACAATCCCTCAATCAGGCGCGGTCGGCTGCGCAGGCCGCTTATAACCAGGGTATCAATAGCCAGATTGAAGTACTGCAAGCCGATGAGAAATTACTGCGCATGACCGATGCTCATCTTCAGGCGCAAATTGCCGCTGTGCGCGCATCGATTAGGGTTTTTAAAGCCCTGGGTGGTGGCTGGGATAGCCATTCTGAGCATAAATCATGAATATATCACGACCAGCGACAGGGGTTCCGGCTTCTGCAACTCAGGCTAAAACCGAAGCAATATTAACAGGTCCTGTGCTGCCGGTATTATTTGCATTGGCTTTACCGACGATTGCTGTCCTGTTGATCCAAACTTTTGTTGGTCTGACCGAAACTTATTTCGTCAGCTCCCTTGGCTCTCATGCTTTAGCTGGCGTGTCCGTGGTTTTTCCGCTGTTAATGTTGATGCAAATGATGGCGAATGGCGGCTTTGGTAGTGGTCTTGCAGCCGCTGTGGCGCGGGCAATTGGCGCCGGTCGTTCACAACAGGCCGCATCATTGGTCTGGCACAGTGTTTGGGTTGCAGGTTTTCTGGGCACCATTTGTGCTTTCGCGTTCGTTTTTGGCGGCCACCGCCTCTATTCGATCATGGGCGTCTCAGGCCCTGCGCTTGAGGCTGCGTTAGCATACTCAAACATCATTTTTTTGGCATCACCGCTGATTTGGTTAGTTGCCATGCTGTCAGCAGCAATGCGTGGGGCTGGAGATACAGCCACACCGGCACGTATTACTCTGGGTGGTGCTTTGCTATTATTGCCAATATCACCGCTGCTCATTTTCGGCTGGGGGCCTGTACCTGCATTTGGCGTCAAAGGGGCAGGTATTGCAATCGTTATATACTATTTAGTGGCAGTAATTTTACTGACTAAGCAGATGCTGCGTCCGGACGCCACAGTTGCACTGGTGCGAACTCCGCTAAAAACCACTTCCTTTCTGGAAATTGCCGGCGTGGGTATGCTGGCATCTGTAGGTACAGTACAAATCAATCTGACTGTTGCAATTGTCACTGCGGCAGTCGGCACTTTCGGACAGGCTGCGGTTGCAGGATATGGTATTGCTTCGCGGCTGGAGTATATTCAGGTGCCCTTGCTATTTGGACTCGGTACCGCCGTAATGACCATGGTAGGCGTAAATATTGGCGCTGGGCAAATTAAAAGAGCACAGCGGATCGCTTGGATTGGTGCGGTAGTCGCTTTTATATTCACCACTATGATTGGCTTGGTTGCCGCCGTTGCACCTCAGCTCTGGCTAACGCTGTTCAGCCATGATCCCGAAATTCTAACTTTAGGAAGCATTTATCTGCAAAACGTTGCACCTTTTTATGGCTGCATCGGTGCGGCGATGACGCTGTATTTTGCTTCAATTGCAATGAAACGGGTGCTTTGGCCGGTACTTGCCGGCACTGCGAGAATGATTGTGGCAGCATTCATTGGCTGGATAGCGGTGGGATATTTTGGTGCTGACATCAACACCTTGTTTCAAATATATGCCCTAAGTGCAGTGTTATATTTTGCCATCACTGTAATTTCAATTTGGCGTGGGAATTACGTCGAAGAATTGCACGGAAAAAGCGACTCAAAGACGTTCGCTAAAAACAGAAAATGTTCAGTGTAAAGGTTATGTGGGGGAGCACACTTCCAATGCCCAAATGATATGACCTGATACACACGGCAAAATAGTTTTCAAGAACAGTAGAAAGAGTACCTACAATGGCCAAGAACAACGCGGATTATCCAGATCCATCCAATCGTTCCAAATTAAACGCCATCAGCAGGCTTAAAATGCTTTTCAGACGATTAAGCAGAAATGTCGAGAATATAGCTGTCGCATCAGACTACAGTTATGGCGATTTTCTGCATGATAAAATTGCAGCCCTTGAAAAACGCGTTGCGTTACTTGAAAACAAAGCTGTTCCTTCTGAAAAGAATGCATCGGCTGAGAAGCTATGAAGGGAGTGTTACCTCATTTTGGGAAGCCAGTAATACCAGCAAGTATGTATCTGATACGTTCACTTGCCACTCGATGTGGCGTTGGGTTTCGACTTTTGTCTAGCTTGCTTTTATAGACGGTCGGTCTATTATTCTGTTTATGACTACATTGACCACTACACCGCGTAGAGGGCGCCCGCCTAAAACTGCGGCGCAAAATCGGGATATCCGCGCTGAGTTGATCAGAAGCGGTCTTGCGCATTTAACCGAACTAGGCTTTACCGCGTCGGGTTTGGATCAGATCCTGAAAAAAGTGGGCGTGCCCAAGGGCTCGTTTTATTTTTACTTTCAAAGCAAAGAAGCCTTTGGCCATGCGGTACTGACCAGCTACGCCAACTACTTTGCCCACAAGCTCGATAGCCACTTACTGGACACCGGCATCCCTCCGATACAACGCATTCGCAATTTTGTCGACGACGCCAAACAAGGCATAGCCCGGCATCAATTCAAACGCGGGTGTTTGGTCGGTAACTTAGGTCAGGAAGTAGACTTGTTGCCAGAGAGCTTTCGGCCAGTGCTGATTGCAACCTTCCAAAGCTGGCAGCACCGTGTGGCTAGCTGCCTGCGTGAAGCGCAATTAGTAGGTCAGCTTGCAGTCAATGCCGACTGCGATGCGCTGGCTGAGTTTTTCTGGATTGGCTGGGAAGGTGCCGTCAGCCGTGCCCGGCTGGAGCAAAGCACCAGACCCCTGGATAAGTACGTAGAACTTTTTACTCAGCGCTGCGCCGGGTAATTTTTTTATTAGTTAATAGACGATCGGTCTATTTAGGAGGCACCATGTTTAAAGGCGTATTGATTGAAAAAGACCCACAAAGTTATACCGCCACAGTAAAGGACCTGGACGACTCAGTGCTGATGGACGGCGACACCTTAATCAGTGTGGCGTACAGCACGCTGAACTATAAAGATGCGCTGGCCATTACCGGTAAATCGCCCGTCGTACGCAAATTCCCGATGATCCCAGGCATTGATTTGGCAGGCAGCGTGTTGAGCTGCACCTCGGGTAAGTTTAAAGCCGGTGATCAGGTGCTGCTAAACGGCTTTGGTGTTGGCGAAGTACACTGTGGAGGTCTAGCACAACAAGCGAGACTATCCAGTGAATGGCTGATTGCACTCCCCAACGCCTTATCTGCCAAACAAGCGATGGCGATCGGTACCGCAGGTTATACCGCCATGTTATCTGTGATGACGTTAGAAAAGCATGGTGTAACGCCTAATTGTGGCGAAGTACTGGTGACAGGTGCCAATGGAGGAGTTGGCAGTTACGCTATCGCGCTGCTAGCAAAACTCGGCTACACAGTAATAGCCGCCACTGGTCGGGTTGAAGAAGCCGATTATTTGAAAGCACTGGGTGCCCACGAGATTATCGATCGGCAGTTGCTGTCTGAACCGGGTCGCCCGCTGGCGAAAGAGCGCTGGGCTGGCGTGATTGATTCGGTCGGCAGCCATACACTGGTCAATGCTTGTGCCAGCACCAAGTACGGTGGCATCGTGACCGCTTGTGGCTTAGCCCAGGGCATGGACCTCCCCGGAACTGTGGCACCTTTTATCTTAAGAGGCATAACCCTGGCAGGCATAGACAGCGTGATGCGGCCAGTGCAAGACAGGATCGCTGCCTGGGCACGATTGGCTGAATTGTTAGATGCAAACACCCTCGACGCTGTCGCCAGCGAAATCCCGCTATCTGCGGTATGCGAAACCGCCCAGCGGTTAATCGACGGCAAAGTACGGGGACGTATAGTGGTCAATATCAATGAGCGATGTAATTAGATCGTTTATCGGCCAAACCCAAAAGTGAGACTACAAATATTTCTGTATAAGTGGCTGTTTATCATAACGATACGCGGCCACCGCACGCTCATTTGCTTCTAAGATTGCACCAATATCCCCGTTCAGCGAGTTGTGGACATAGGTTTTCAAAAAAACTTGACTATGCCTAAGTCTGCTTTTCGCTCAAAGCCGCCCTTAAAACCAATCAAAATATAAGTCGCTACGACAGAATATAACCCCTTCAGCTACAGGCTGTTTTTATCCATTCTATGGTGCTCAAAAATCTCTATGGCGGCTTTTAGAAAGCCGAGCATGCCAAGGGCCATCACTATGGTGCCAACGGATACATCCTTTAGAATGCCTGGGGCGCTGTAAAAGTAGCCGACTAAACCCAGCAGCAGAAACAGCAGGATCATCAGGCTCATAATACAAATCATCAGTTTGCCTTTGGCCGGGTTTTGCCAGATGTTTTGCGACAACTTATTCTGCATTTTTGTGGTGTCCTGTAAAGACGAGAAACTGATGCCAAGGCCCATAAAAATCAGCGCTGTGTTGAGGCTGGTAAAAATGATCGACGGGTTGGCTTTTAGTGCAGCAAAACCTGCCAGATAGGGGCTAAAAGCAAAGTAGAGAGCAGTGAACATCAATGGGTACTGCAGGTAACTCAGGTAATGAAACGCCAGTTTAAAGTTCATGAAGTAGTCCCTGTGTGTGTAAGACTCCATGCTCGCCGATTTTTTCTGTGTTGTCAGCTGTAATTTTATTGTTAGTTTAAAGTTATACAAAAAGGCTTAACAAAGCGCCCTACCCCAACAACCTCTGTCTTAGCGCCCTGGCATAAGTGCGGCTTACTTTAAGCACCTTGCCATTGAGTAAAATAGCCTTGTATTCAGAGTTACTCAGCGGTTGCAGGCTTTCGATATAGCTCAGGTTCACAACTGTCGATTTATGAATACGGACAAACACATCGGGCAGGCGCTCGTCGATCAGGCTTTTGAGCCTGGCCCGCATTACATGGGTTTCGGCTTGGGTATGCACGCACATATAGTCACCGGCGGCGTCTATCCAGATAATGTCCTGATACGGAATCAGCTGAATCGGGTTGCGGCCGTCCTGGATCACCAGTTTCTGACGTTCTATGCAGTATTGTGATTGATTGGCCCCGGTGTCTGCGTCAGTCTCGTTGTGTTGCAGCGAGCTCTGCGCTGTATTCTGCTCAAGGCTTGCGCTCTCAGTTTGCGTGATGTCGGCCACAGCTGAAAGCAGTTGCGCTTTGTCAGCGCGGATGGCGCTAAGTTCGCTCACTCTGGCTATAGCTTCTGCTAATCGTTCCGCTTTCACAGGTTTTAATAAGTAATCCAAAGCCCGCACTTCAAAAGCTTTCACCGCATGTTGATGAAAAGCGGTGACAAAGACGATGGCCGGACACTGTTCGGGCTGTAACTGGCGAATTAGATCAAAGCCTGTTTGCTCTGGCATTTCAATATCAAGAAAAATCAGCTCAGGCATTTGCGCGTCAATGCTACGAACCGCTTCAGCAACACTATGGGCCTCGGCTATCACCCGGATCTGCGGAAAAGCTGCCAGCCTCAGTCGCAAGCCTTCTATGGCTGCTGGTTCGTCGTCTACGATCAGCGTATTAATGATGCTCAGATTATTCACCTTGTTGGCCGCCCGCTAATTCTTTTGGAATGCTGATTTGAACCCAGGCGCCCGCTTGCTCCCTGTTACCAAAACTTAAGGTGCTTTGGTTGGGGTAAATCAGCGCTAAACGTTCTTCACAATTCTGCAGGCCTATACCGGTAGATAAGCTGCCCGTGCCGCTTTCTGGCTGGGGGCTAAAGCCACAGCCATTGTCCAGCATGCGGATCAACAGCTGGCCATTCTGTTGACTAAAGCTGACCGAAATATCGTAACTTTGCTGCGACGATTTCATGCCATGTTTCACGGCATTTTCTGCCAGAGGTTGCAGCAATAACGAAGGCACCAGCAGGTTCTTCACCTCATCGTCCGCCACTATGGACACATTCAGTTTGTTTCTGAAGCGGCACTGTTCGACGTCAAAGTAGGTTTGTAAAATGTGAATTTCTTCCGCCACTGTCACTTTGGCTAAAGGGTCTGTGTATAGGCTATAACGCAACAAATCACACAGCTTTTCCAGCATAGACACGGCGTGCTGATTGTCCTGCTTTAAAATTAAGGTGCAAATGGAGTTGATGCTGTTAAACATAAAATGCGGGTTGAGCTGATAACGCAGCATTTTTAACTGGGCTTCTTTGGCTAAATGAATAGCTTCAGCCGCCTTCTGCCGCTGCTCCATGGTTTCAAAGATAGCTTTGGAAGCGTAATACAAGGCTGTCCAGGTCAATAACATGGTTAAAGAAGCCGAGTTCCAGGTGCCAAAATCAAACCAGGTCATGGTTTGCCACGGCTGACCATAGAGCCACTGCAAGGTTTGCCATTTCCACTGGGTCCAAACCAGACAACTTAGTAACACTACGGGCAAATGCAGCAGAATTTTTTCCTTAACCTGCCTTGTGCTGTTCCGGCGGTACCAGCTTCTTAACAACAGGGTCAACAAAAAACCAAAACTGGAATCCAACAGCAGATGAGGCAGGCCCACTTGCCAGGGTTCCTGGCTGGGAATTTTGATCATCAAGGCTGTCAGCAAGGCGTAGACAGCCCAGCCGCCACACTGACAGAGCCAGAACAATTGATTACGACTTAACGATTGCAACACTATGTTTTTCCACTTCGAAAGAAACAAAAATGGTGCCGCTGCCGACACCACTTTTTATTTATTAACTGTTGTTCAACACTTTGCTGTGATGAGCCTGATCAGTTGGCACAACCTACCACTATAGTGCCATTGGCTGCTGTGCTCTGTTGCGCAGTCAGCACCATTTCAGCCACAGCCAGGCTATGTTGCCCGCTGGAGCTAAAGATCAGAGCATCTGATACGCGTTTTAGCTTAGGACTATCCGCACAATCCAGCGCGACCTCGACAGTATGCCATACTCCGGCTTTTAGTGGTGCCAGAGCTTTGACCAGCGACAGCTGACGCTGACACAGGCCTTGCTGATCACAGAGCACGCCCAGATTGAGTTCTGCAGGCACTGGCTGGTCAAGACGCAGGCTCAAACGTAAGGCTTTGGCTTTGCTGAAATCGCTACCTGACAGGGGTTCGATGTAGCGCAGGCTGGCTGAAGCTTTGGCCGCACTATTCCAGCGCAGCTGTCGACCGTCTTCCTGATAGGACAGGTTGACCGATTGCATCGCCAGGCTTGTACCGTCCGCACTGACACCAAAAGGAGTAGTAATCAAAGTGGCGTTTTGCGCAGTGCTTTTGCCAGTGCTGTTGTCAGACAGCACCCAGGCCATATCCGCAGCTAAGTTGCGGACAAAAAGTGGCTGTATACCATCATCACTGCCAGCGACTGCAACTTTGGAGCCTTGTTCTGTAAATTGGCCGAGGTCTTTCTTGTCGGCATAAGTTAAGCCGTAACCATAAGCAAATAAGGGGTCATAGTTCGCATCGCCTTTATTCAGCACAAACTGGTGATCGTACTTAGGCCAGGAGAAACTTAGCTTGCCCTGGAAATCATAACGGGCTTTGCCAGCGTTATCGGCCAGCAGCACGTCCGCCACACCCTGACCTTCTGAACCTGGTAACCAGGCCACGACAAAAGCGTCGGAGGCGTTGATTTCTTTATTGGTCCACAAAGGCCGTCCAGTTAAGAACACTGTGACTACCGGAATGCCCTGCTGTTTTAGCTTTTTAATTAAGGCTAAATCAGTCTTGTCGCCATGCTGGTATTCCAGTTGCTGAATATCGCCAAACCATTCGGCATAAGGTTTTTCACCTATCACCACCAGCGCGACATCTGGTTTTTTACGGTAGTCACCATCGACAGCCAATTCCACCTGACCACCTGCGGCTTCCACCTGTTGGCGTATGCCCTGGTAGATCGACGTGGCATTAGGGAAATCAGCATTGGTGTTGTCTGTGCCCTGCCAGGACACACTCCAGCCACCAGCCTGTTTGGCAATATTGTCTGCACCATCACCAGCCACCAGCACCCGGCTTTTCGGCGACAAAGGCAATATCTGCTGGTTATTTTTCAGCAGCACCAAAGATTTACGTACAGCTTCCCGGGCTAAGTCTTTATGCGCCTGACTGTTAAATACCGCATTCTGCACAGACTCAAGCCGGCTGGACGGTTTACCACGCGACAGCAAACCCCAGCGAATTTTTGCCCGTAAAAAGCGACGCACCGCATCATCAATACGGGCTTGCGGAATAATGCCCTGCTCTACCTGACGAATGGTATTGTGGTAAAAAGCTTCGAAGTGCTCAGGCACCATCAGTACGTCGACACCAGCATTAATAGCACCAGCACACTGCTCTAAATCACAGCCTGCGACAAAGGTATGGGCATTCCAGTCACTGACCACAAAACCATCAAAACCCATTTGGTTTTTCAGTACATCGGTCAGCAGGTACTTATGACCATGCAAACGCACACCATTCCAGCTATTAAAAGATGCCATCACCGACTGCACACCAGCTGCAATAGCGGTCATATAACCTGCGGCGTGAATATCACGCAGGCCTTGTTCGTCAATCAGCGTGTCGCCACGGTCTATGCCTTTTTCAGTACCACCATCACCAACAAAGTGTTTGGCGGTGGCAATGCGGCTAGAACCCTGCAGAAAATCTTTGCCTAAAGTGCCCTGTAAACCCGACACCATCTGGCCAGCATAGGCTTTGACTATGGCCGGATCTTCTGAGTAACTCTCATATGTGCGGCCCCAGCGATCATCCCGCACTACGGCGACTGTAGGTGCAAAACTCCATTCAATACCTGTAGCTGCGACTTCTTTGGCTGTGGCTACCCCTATACGGTGGATCAGTTCCGGATCATGGGCTGCACCCAAGCCAATATTGTGTGGAAACAAAGTAGCGCCATAGACATTGCTGTGGCCATGCATAGCGTCTGTGCCCCAAATGGTTGGGATCCGGCTACCGTCCTGGCTGGCATCCACCGAAGCTTCATACATTTCGTCGGCGTATTTTAACCAGACGTCCGTTGTCGCTTGTTTTCGACCATAAGGCGCAGTATTGCCGCCGTTCAGGTAAGAACCAAAGCCGTATTTACGCATTTGCGCGACGGACATATAGCCAATTTCCGGCTGGATCATCTGCGCCACTTTTTGCTGCAGAGTCATACGTGCCAGGATCTGGTCCAGCATTTTTTCCAGCTCCGGGTCGCGCTTTAAGCCGGTATTAACAAAAGGCCACTGCACTGCAGAGGATGCGTTTTTGTTCTGTGTGGTGCTTGGGCTTTGAGTATCAGCCGCTGTGGCATAAGCCGTAGTTGCCAAAGCTAAGCCCAGTAATGCCAGTTTTTGCTTGTTGTGGATGGTTTTTATAAGAGTTTTACTGCTCTTGGTACTGATCATAAACATCTTCCTTCGCATGGTCACAACGCCCCACCAGGCCAGGTGTTAAGCGTCGGATAAAAAGAAACCGCTCAGTAAAACGGAGCGGTTTCTGCATTAGTAAGAAAGCTTAGAAATTAAAGCCTGCTCTCACCCCGTAATACCTTGGCATATTAAAACTGCCTTTCGGGAAGCCTTTGCCGGTGTTACTCCATTGCTGGACAGTTTCGTCTGTGGCGTTGCTGACAAAGAGTTCAGCAAACCAGGCCTGGCCGACCGGCTCATATTTCAGTGAAGCATTGGCTATGGTATGAGCGTCTCTGCGATCGTCTATGTAAGCAACGGCTTCGTCAGATACGGCAAAGTCCATATCGTCCAGATGTCTGTCAACGTTCCAGATGGTGTTGTAGGACTTATCTTTCCAGCTCAGATTAAACCAGCCGTGGATAAAACCGTAGCTGCCCAAATCAAAGCTATGGGTGTAACTTAAATTAGCTGTGTATTTTGGCACCATAGCCAGCTGATTGCCTTTCAGGTTCGTGGTCAGCATGCTGTTTTCAGGGTCAATCGACTCTTCATAGGACAGAGCAAACAAGTACTCTGGGTCGTAATCCCACTTGGTGATCCAGTCTTCAGTCACCTCGGCGTCCGTGTAAGTGACATAACCATTGATACGGCCAGCTGGGTACGGCTTCCAGTCAAATTCCAGTTCTAAGCCTTTAATGGTTGAACCTGGTACGTTCTGGGTGTAGTACGCCACCACTGGCATATTGCGGTAATCCAGCACAGGCTGACCGTTTTGGTCCAGCACAGGGCTGCCATCCGGGTTTTCGACCGGAGCCAGTCGTTCCACAGTGCCAACAGAACCTACTGAGGCATACTGCATATCTGTGTAGTCGGTATAGAAGAACACAGCTTGTAAGTTCAGTGAGTTATTTAACAAGCTGGTTTTGGTACCCAGCTCATAGGTGACAACCTGTTCAGGGTCGAACTGGGTTTCAATACGTTGTACCTGACCTGTTCTGTCATTGACCACTTCAAACACATCGCCTATACCACCGGCTTTAAAGCCTGAAGCCACATAACCATAGACCATAGTGTTTTCTGTCAGATCATAATCCAGACCTAAGCGGAAATCGTGGTTGCGCCAGCTGCCTTTGTTGTCATTGGCGAAAGACGATTTATAGATAGACGGATCTTCAAAGGCATTGGTTGGCAGATCGGATAGCACGGTGCGGTTATACCAGCCCGGTGCACAACCATCAGCATTGGAACAACGTAAAGTACGGCCGCCTTTGTCCTCTTTGGTTTCGTCACTGAAACGGTAACCTAAAGTCAGGTGCAGATCAGAGCTTAAGTTGTAGGTCGCCTGACCGAAAGCGGCCAAAGCGTCGGTAGAACGGTCGGGTTGATCCCAAAACGCCTTGTCATCCATAGGGTTGTCGTAATAACCCACAGTTGTGGTTTTTTCATGGAACAGGTTCACACCCGCAATCCAGACTAAATCACCCAGCTCATCCGACTGCAGTTGCAGCTCAGTGGAGTAAGAACGTGCGCCTGTACCGTCGAGGAAAAACATTGCGCCATCCCAAACATCCAGACCTGTCTCAATATCCTGAGCTGACTGGCGTTTCATATCTTCATAGCCAGCCAACCAGACCAGATCTAACTCGTCGGTCAGTTCATAGTTTAAGGTGTTGCGCAGGTAGGTGATGTCTAACTCCAGTTTACCCGGCACGTTGACTACGGCCTGATAAGTGTTGTCGCTTGGTAAAAAGTTAGAACAGTCGCCACCTAATTCTGTAGGTCTGCCACGTAATTTATCGCAGTTCACCATGTCAGTAGAGCCGGCGCTGTCGTTTTTGTAGTACTGGAACACCGTATGGTTGGAGAAATTACCTGCCGCAGGTTCCCACAAAGTGCTGACGCGGAATGAGTGTTCGTTGGCGTTATTGTAGAAATCGCTTTTATCCGCAGCAGTTAAAGCCCGGACTTTTTGCGCTTCTGGATCTGTGCCAGCCGCGTCTATCCACCAGTTTTCGCGCTGGGTTAAGGTTTGGCCTATGCCCTGATAAGAACCTTCGGCAATAACCGGAGCATCCAGCACACCAGCTGGCAGATAACGGGTGTCGTATTGGTTCGGGTCGAAGTAGCCTTCAACATAAGAATCACGTTTTAAGCCTTTGCCGGAAAAACGCACGGCAAAATCATCGGACACCGCCAGGTTAAACATACCGCCGACACTTTTGGCATTAAATTTACCCATCTCGGTATTCAGATTACCAAAGGTGCTGCTCATATCCGGCTTGGCGGTCAGTACGTTAATGCTACCTACCGTAGAGTTACGGCCAAATAACGTACCTTGTGGGCCACGCAAAGCTTCAACCCGCTCTACGTCATACATCAACGCCAAAGCGCCCTGCATACGTGGTGAATAAATACCGTCCAGGTGCACGCCTACAGCAGGGTCACCCAGTTCAGTAATGTTGGTGGAACGAATACCACGCATGGTAATCACCGGAGCCGCCTGCTCTGAGGAGACGGCAATATCCAGACCCGGCACTAAATTGGCGATATCCACCACATTGTTAACGCCGCTTTGTTGCAGTTGAGCTTCACTCAGGGCTGAAATAGCCACCGGAGTTTCCATCAGTTTGGTTTTGCGTTTGGTAGCCGTGACTGAAATGACTTCCAATTCGGTTTCATTGGCAACGGCTTGAGTTTGAGTAGTTGCGGTATTATTGACTTCTGCCTGCTGCGCCGCAGCAGAAAAAGCGCATGCCATCGCTATCGCAAGCGAAAGTGCGTTACGTTTATGCATTTTCTAACCCCTGTCTGTAGTTTTTTGCTTTTGTTTTTATGGCAAACAAAACAGCTGGGTTTGCCACAGCCCTAACCTTAATGGCAGCGAAAAGCCAGAGAAACAGAGATTCGACAAGGCGAGTTGGTCACACTACAACACGATTTAACTGGGGTTATTACGCGCTTGGGTAGTGAAAATAATCTTTACCATTGATGTGGATAAAGGAGCAGGATAGCTGGATGTTCTAGTGACGGATCGGTAGGGGCGTCCCTTGTGGGCGCCCGTTTATTCAATGGATAAAGAGCGTTTTTGTTTCAGGTTCTGCACTTTGCCCCAAACAGTTTTCCGATTGAGTTTCGATGAGTTTAACGAAAATAAGAACGAAAAACCTAAAGGAATAGCAAGTAGGTTTGCCACTGCCATGACGGAGAAAAATGCAAGACCTGCCCCTGATGGCCGCTATTCAAAATTACACTGACTTTTGCAAATGCCGAGACGCAAGCTTCTGCTGCTTTTTCCAGCAAAGTCTTTAATCTAAGTGCAAGATCCACAACAGCATTTGCATTCTTGTAGCCTTTTTGCTTATGCTGCCAAAAGTAATCCAAAGGCCAGCAGCATGATAGAACTTCACCAGTATTGTCCGGAGCAAAAACAATGGCAGATCAGCGATTTTCAGGCGCTGCGTTACCCTTTGTTATCCGAGACAAAAATCTGGATCAATTTAACGGCCGCCAATCAAATGGAACAGCGACAGGTGCTGGAGTTTTTCCGTATTCACCCTGTGATAGCTGAGGATTTTTTACGTGAACGTCATCCACCAAAGATGGAGTTTAGTGACAGCTTTAGCTTGTTGATTTTGCGTGGGTTTTCAGGCCCTGATTTCAGTGATTACCCTGGCCATAGCCAAATTTCAGTTCTGTTTAACGATCAGGTCATACTGGTGAAATACCACAGCCACCAGGATGACAGCAAAATTGACCTGCCCTTTTCTGCCATGGTGGGCATCGACAAGTTTAAAGACTGGATTAAAAAGTATATCCACGCTGTGTCCGGTACTTATCTGGAAAAGCTGCTGCAGTTTGAAGACGAGTTAGGTGAGCTCGAAGACAGCATGCAAAGTAATGGTAATGATCAGAAAATGGCGCAAATTATGAAGTACCGTTCGGTATTTCGCAAAATTGACCGCAATCTGGCCTACCAAAAAGAAATGTTTTCTGATCTTTTGTACGAAGAAGATGCCAGTCATCCATTTAAACGTCATTTTGATGCGATAGAATTGCGCGATTTTTACGAGAAGTTTGAGCGCCTGCACAGCATGACGCAGATGTATTACGACCAGTTAAGTGATTTAGTCGGCAGTTATATTTCAACTTCGTCGCATCAAATTAACGAAAAGATGAAAGTACTGACTATGCTCAGTGCTGTATTTATTCCACTGACCTTCATTGTGGGTGTCTATGGCATGAACTTTAAGTACATGCCGGAGCTGGACAACCCTTTTGGCTATTACATTACCTGGGGTCTGATGCTCGGATTGGCTGTAGGCCTGTTAGCCTGGTTTAAAATTCGCCGTTGGTGGTAAAGCTGTAGCAACTGAGCACGCAGCAGGAGCGGTTTAATGGTTGAAAATACCCAACTGGATATTGAAGAAATAGTCCGCGACAGTTTTGATGAAAACGAAACTGAACAGCTGGCGGAAAAACTGGACCAGTTGGAGCCGGAAGAGATAGCTTTTGCCCTCGAAGCTATGCCGCTGGAACAACGGGTTAGCACTTGGCTGACGCTGGAAAAAGAACAACAAATTGCCTCTTTGACCTACATGAGGGTCGACGCTCGTAGCAACATCTTTAAACAACTGGAAACGGCACAGCTGCGTGAACTGGTTGAAGAAATTGATGTTGATGATCTGATAGAGCTGCTGGATGAATTACCAGACGCCATTTATCAATACGCCTGCTCGCGAATGGATCAAAGCGAAAAACGCTGGCTGGATCAGGCTTTAACTTACGATGATGAACAATGTGGTCGTTATGCTGACCACGATGTACTGATCTTAAGCAAAAACGCCAAAGTGCGGGATGCAGTACGGTTATTTAAAAAACTCACCGAAGATGCTGAATACCAGGAAGCCTTGTTTGTCGTTGACCGCACCGGCCGCTATGTCGGTTTATTACAAGGCATCCGCTTATTAGGCCAGCCGAATCATATGCCTGTAGTGGAATTTATCGACGCAGAAGCCCCTGTTGTGCAAGGTGATATGGGGCTGGATGAAGGCTCAGATTTAGTAGCCCGCTCCGGCTACAGTGCTTTGGCAGTGGTCGATAGTGAAGGCAAGCTGTTAGGCCGTTTATCTATAGGTGAAGCGCTGGAAAACGTGCGGCGCAGCCTTGAAGGCCAGTTTATGCATACGGCAGGTCTGGATGAAGAGGAAGACTTATTTGCTCCTATCATCAACAGCGCCAAACGTCGTGCTTTGTGGCTGGGTATTAACTTACTGACCGCATTTTTAGCAGCATGGACCATAGGTTTATTTGAAGCGACATTGCAGCAAGTGGTGGCTTTGGCTGTATTAATGCCTATTGTTGCGTCCATGGGCGGCATAGCCGGCAGCCAAACCTTAACTTTGATTATCAGAGGTTTGGCTTTGGGGCAAATTACGCCGCAAACCTACTGGACTTTAATGCGTAAAGAGCTGGGGGTAGGTGCTATTAACGGTGTGCTCTGGGCTTTGGTGATTGCCGGTATCACTTACTTGTGGTTTGGCGACTGGATTATCGCCAGCGTCATTAGCTTTGCCATAGTAATCAACATTTGTGTTGCCGCCTTCAGTGGCGTGGTGATCCCTGTCTGGCTGGAAAAAATGAAAATAGACCCTGCCCTGTCAGGTTCGGTTATTTTAACCACAGTGACAGACGTGATAGGTTTTTTTGCCTTCCTTGGTTTAGGTTCGCTATTTTTACTTTAATCTGATTTTTTACAGATACTTGCTGTAGAAACCGCACTAGAATACAGCTATCAAAGAAATTGAAGGTGTGGTTATGAAAATTGCGGTTTTATCGCGCAATAGTGAGTTGTATTCTACCCGTCGACTGGTCGAAGCGGCCGAAGAGCGGGGTCACCAAATCGAGGTGATAGACCCGCTAATGTGTTACATGAACATCAATAAAACGAAGTCCGGCATTCACTACAAAGGTGAAGTGCTGGAGCAGTTTGATGCTGTGATCCCTCGTGTTGGCGCTTCTATTACCTTTTACGGTACTGCAGTACTGCGTCAGTTTGAAATGATGGGGGTGTATGCCCTGAATGAATCCAGTGCCATCAGCCGCGCCCGCGATAAACTTTGCTCTTTGCAATTATTGGCCCGCGAAGGCATTGGCCTGCCTATTACCGGCTTTGCCGATAAACCTGGTGATATCCCTGATTTAATCGATATGGTCGGTGGTGCACCGCTGGTGATCAAACTGCTCGAAGGTACTCAGGGCATTGGTGTGGTATTGGCTGAAACCCGCACCGCAGCCGAAAGCGTGATTGAAGCTTTTATGGGCCTGAACGCCAATATTCTGGTGCAGGAATACATCAAAGAAGCCAATGGTGCAGATATCCGCTGTTTTATCATCGGCACTAAAATTGTCGCTGCGATGAAACGTCAGGCTAAAGCCGGTGAGTTCCGTTCTAACTTACACCGTGGTGGTACAGCTTCTCTTGTGAAACTAAGCCCTGAAGAAAAACGCACAGCCCTTGCAGCTGCTAAAACCATGGGCTTGCATGTGGCTGGCGTGGATATTTTGCGATCCAACCATGGACCAGTGGTGATGGAAGTAAACAGTTCACCGGGCCTGGAAGGCATTGAAGGAGCGACCGATATAGATGTAGCAGGCCGGATGATTGAATATCTGGAGAAAAACGTGCCTTTGCATCAGGCTCGCATGCAACAAAAAGCACAGCAAAAAAAGCTGGCATCGAAATAACAAATATCGATAACAGAAGGCAAACCCATGCTAACGGAAAAACAACAGGCTTTTACTTTAGGTGGAGCTGTGATCCAACCCGGCCAGCGTGCTGTGGTCGATATTCCATTTGGCAAACTTTACACCCACACCGAGCTGAATATCGGCGCTCATGTGGTACATGGCAAAAGGCCCGGGCCTGTGCTTTTAATCACATCAGCTTTGCATGGCGACGAAATTAATGGCGTGGAAATTTGCCGCCGCCTGCTGAAAATGCCCAAATTAAGCCAGTTGAGAGGCACTTTAGTGGTGGTGCCTATAGTCAATACCTATGGTTTTGTGCAGCAATCTCGTTATTTACCCGACAGACGGGATTTAAACCGCAGCTTTCCAGGCAGCGAAAAAGGCTCATTGGGCAGCCGTATGGCTTATCAGTTTACTGAACGCATTTTAAAGCAATGCACTCATGTTATTGATTTACATACGGGTGCTATTCATCGCAGCAACTTGCCTCAGGTGCGGGCCAGTGCCAAGGACAAAGTCGCCTTGCAAATGGCAGAAGTATTTAACGCCCCTATTATTATCAAAGCAGCCAGCCGCGAAGGCACTATGCGCGGCACTGCCAACGCTTTGGGTATTCCTATTATTTTGTACGAAGCGGGCGAAGCGCTGCGTTTTGATGAACAGTCCATCAAAATTGGGGTGCATGGCATTTTGAATGTGATGCAAGACCTTCGCATGTTCAGTCCAAGCAAAAAAGCCGTCAAAACCGGCTCGTTATTCAGTAAAAAAAGTAGCTGGATCAGAGCAGAACACGACGGTATAGCGCGTTATTACGTAGGTTTAGGCCAGACAGTGCAACAAGGTGATGTGCTGGCGCACATCTACAGCCCCTACTCCGATTTCGAAGTGGCGGTGGAAGCCAGCTTTAATGGCATAGTGATTGGCCGTAATAACTTACCACTGGTAAACGAAGGCGAAGCGTTATTCCATATTGCCGAAGTCAGCTCATTGGATGAAGCCGAGAAGACACTGGATGCCATCACAGACGAAGTCGACGCCGCTATGCCGTCGATGTTAGGTGTGGTTTAACCTAGCCTCAGAGCAGACTTGTCTGCTCTGAGGTGACAGTTTTTAACTGCTGACTGCTGTAGGTACTATGCCGACAGTAGCAATACGTTGTCCTACCATGTCCCGCACATAAAGTGTCACTGCACCAAAGGTTTTGCTGGCATCAAGCCTGGGTTCTGTCGCTAAAGCCTGACGTAAAACTTCATCCAGGGACAAGGCTCCATCCGCGAAAAGCTCGATGCCATAAGAGTGCTGCACGTCTTCCACTTTGGTATAGCCTTTTAACCTGAGCTCACCCGCAGGCAATTCATGATGACTGGCTTCTGCCACACCGGAGCAGACCAAATCGACAAACTCCCGCACATCAGGTTTCATCACAATAAATAAATGATCGCCGGCATGCAGGAAGGTTGAACCTCGCGGTGGGATCACCTCGTTGCCGCGCGTGATCATGGCCACCACAGTGCCATCAGGTAAGGCCATTTGCGATAAACGCCGACCTGAAGCCCTTGAACTGTCGCCCAGTTGATATTCAACAATATCGGCATCCACATCACCCAAAGCGGTAATTTCCAGTGTAGCTGCAGGTGTGGCCGGCGGGGGTTCAGTCAAGCCTAAAGTACGGGCCACCCAGGGTAAGGTAGAGCCTTGTACCGTGGCTGAAATTAACACCACGAAAAACACCACACTGAAAATCAGGCTGGCACCGGGCAAACCATAAATCAGTGGGTAAATCGCCAGAATAATAGGCACAGAACCTCGTAAACCAACCCAGGACACCAAGCCTATTTCTCTCATGTTAAAACCAAAAAGTTTCAGTACAGGCACCACAGACAAAGGACGAGCCACGAGGATCAGAACCACAGCAATCAGTAGACCTTCCAGCCAGACATCAAGTAACGAGGATGGGTTAATCAGCAAGCCCAAGAACACGAACATTATAATTTGACCCAACCAGGCCAGACCGTCATGAAACAAAAAGGTACTGCGCTGAAATACAAAACGGCTATTGCCTATCACCACACCAGCAATAAATATGGCGAGGAAACCACTGCCGCCCAGATTGGCTGCTACACCAAAAGCCAGTAAACCCAGTGCAGCCACCATCACAGGGTATAAACCTGACGTAGTTAAATGAATGCGGTTAATAAGACGCACCGACAACCAGCCGCCCGCTAAACCCACAGCAGAACCTATGCCCATTTGCTGCACAAACAGCATCAATAAACCTGTGCCTGGTTCCAGTCCTTTGACCATCACTTCTAATAAACCCACGGTCAGAAAGATGGCCATAGGGTCGTTGGTCGCACTTTCAATTTCCAGCGTTGATTTCAGGCGCGGATTGATATGAATACCGGCATTACGCAGCAGAGAAAATACAGCAGCTGCGTCAGTCGAGCCGACAATAGCGCCAATTAATAAACCGTAAAACAACGACACATCCAGAATATAAGCGGCCGCCACACCAGTCACTGCTGACGTCACCAGCACACCTAAAGTCGCCAATACAGAGGCTGGTTTCCAGACCTGTTTTATCGAGGCCATAGGCGTTTGCAAACCGCCGTCAAACAAAATAATGGCTAAAGCTAAAGAGCCCAGCGCATGAGCGATTTGTGCATTATCAAACACAATACCGCCTGGGCCATCTTCCCCAGCCAGCATGCCAACCATTAAAAACAGCACCAGCACAGGCAAACCTAAGCGGGCCGACAACTTGCTGGATAAAATGCCGAAAATAATCAAAATCGCGGCTAATAAAATAATTTGATCGATGACAAACATGAACAGATTCCTCGCCTTGAGGCTACAGGCCAAACCTACAGCATAACTTCATTTTGCAGCCCCATACTTTTGTTCTTAAAAGCTGAAAACTGCAGGGCAAAATACAATGAATTAAATCAGAGCTAAAGGCGGGCCACGCGCTAAAAACGGCAATGGGGACAGCAGATAAAATGCGGTCTCTACATAGCTATAACTCTGACTTAAAGCTGGCACAGCTGTATGGAAATGCAGTTGCACCAGGCTGTGGTCGTCATCATCCGATAACACCAGATGTTTCACAGGCGATGCTGAAGAGGTCAGTTGTGCGAGACTATGAGTGGGAGAATTTAGGGGTGATGCCAGCCATTGATCGGCAGCAGAAAACTGCGCTGAAGGAAGCAGCGAACTAAGATAGAAAAATAATGCAATAAAACTTAAGAGTTTCATCTTCAACCACCTGAAAGCATAAGAGAAGCGACCCCCTTGATTTACAATTTTTGTTAATTACAACTTCGATAATACCATCGGATAAGCGACAGAAAACGACAAAATTAACTAAAAATTGTTGTTTTACACCACTTTAGTTTGTTTTCATGTAAAACAATTTCATAAAGTAACTATAAAACAATAACTTAACTTGTGGAACAATGTTTGCTTGTAAGCAAAGCAAACAAAACAAGTCAGACAATACAGTTGATTCTGACACTCATCCATAAGGACCTTCGATGAAATCTGCCTTACAGCTTTGCTGCTCAGCCCTGCTACTGCTCACATTAGCCTCCTGTACTGTGCATAGCCAGTATATAAAAACAGACGATCAAGGCCAGGTAACCCGGTTGAAGCGCAGTTTTGAGGTGGATGCGGTGCGCTACAGTATAGACGCCGAACTGACTTCAGCTCTTACGTTGGATAACACAGGCAACAGCATCCTGGCTTTACCTGAACAAAGTTACATCCGTATCAGCAGTACAAAAGACAATCTTGATTTTGTGTTAGAGCGCCGTCAGGCAGATACAGAAAGTGAACTAAGAGTCCATGGCAAGGTTGTTGGCGACAGAGAGCAAAGTCGCCGGCAGATTGAGCATCTGACACTGCTGATGTTCAGACATACGCCGATTGGCGCCAAAGGCCGGGTTAACACCTTATTGCAGTATCAGGGGACGACTAAAGTCCTGCATGAAATCAGCCTGATGCAGGATCTGGAAAGTAAAAAACAGTATTTCAACGAGCTGGCAAAACAGGCTGTACTGACAGAGCAACAGCAGCTGCAACTGATAGCAAGCACATCGACCATACAAAGCGACTATGAATTGACTGAACTGATGTTACTACTGGCCCAAGCTCAGTCCATGCAACCCCAGGTACAAAAAGCCCTACTGCAGACCAGTATGCGTATTAATTCAGATTATGAAAAACGCCGGTTGTTCAGCCAACTAGCTCAGGCTCATTCTGGCTTTCCTTTAGACCAGATATTACAGGCCAGTGGTGATATTGGATCCGACTACGAACTGGGACAGTTGCTGCAGCAAGCCGCACCACAGATTCAGCATAACGACAGTCTGCAAGCGCTGCTTAGTGCAGCACAATCCATCGAATCTGATTATGAATTGCAGCAGGTTTTGACTGCTTTGCCTTTCGAACGTTTTAGTACAACGCAAAATGAACAGGTCATAGCATTGGCCGCCGCCAATATTGAATCAGATTACGAGCTGGCGACCATGCTAAGCCTTATGTTGAGCCGGGCTTCAGATCCACAGGCATTGCAAAACGCGATAAAAGCAGCCTTAAAAACCATCAGCAGCGACAGTGAAAAAGTACGGGTATTTGAACTGTTACATTCGGCATAAAAAAGCCGCCGCGTCACCTGTCATCTTTAAATGACTGGTATTGATCGCAGATCAGCATCAGTCCCTTGTCCTTTGCAGCTTTTTTGTGCTGTGATGCAGACGCTCACTATCAGTACCAACAATAACAAAAAGGATCTCAACATGCGCCTGCTTCCCCTCGCCTGCTTTGTCAGTGCAGCTTTACTTAGTACCAGCAGCTTTGCTGTGCCAAAAGACTTAGCTGCCACTATTAACTCCGATTACCAACAACACCTTGAACCACTGTTTAAGCACTTTCACCAAAACCCTGAACTGTCCTTTATGGAGTTTAAAACTGCAGAGCGTCTGGCCAAAGAGTTGAAAGCGGCAGGGTTTGAAGTGACAACCGGAGTCGGAAAAACAGGGGTGGTCGCCATTTTAAAAAACGGTAAAGGCCCGCTGGTGATGATGCGCGCGGATATGGACGCTTTACCTGTTGAAGAGAAAAGCGGTTTGCCTTACGCCTCTAAGGTGAAAAGCAAAGATTGGCATGGTAATGAAGTTTCAGTCATGCATGCCTGTGGCCACGATATGCATGTCACTAGTTTAATTGGCACAGCTCGCCAGATGGCGAAAATCAAAGACCAATGGCAAGGTACTTTGATGCTGATCGGCCAACCCGCCGAAGAGTATGTTGGTGGTGCACAGAGTATGCGCGACGATAAAATATGGCAGCGTTTTGGCACGCCGGACTACGCCATGGCTTTGCATGTGTCGAGCGAAATAGAAGCAGGTAAAATTGTAGCGGTTGAAGGATCGCCTTACTCTGGCGTGGATTCAGTCGATATCCATATTCATGGCGTTGGTGCTCACGGTGCCAGCCCACACCGTGGCAAAGACCCTATAGTCTTGGGTTCACAAATTGTGCTGGCACTTCAGACTATTGTCAGCCGTGAAGTAGCGCCAAAAGAGCCCAGCGTGATTACAGTGGGCTCTTTTCATGCAGGTTCTAAGCACAACATTATTCCGGACTCAGCACACTTACAGCTGACAGTGCGCAACGATACCTTAGAAACTCGTGAGCAGTTGATTAGCTCCATCAAAAGAGTGGCCACCAATATGGGCCGGGTTGCGGGTTTACCTGAAGATAAACTGCCTGAAGTGACAGTAGACCCACAAACCACGCCGCCTACCGTCAATGATATTCCACTGACGCAACGCTTAAAGCAACGCTGGGTCAGCCATTTTGGCGCTGATATTCTGGACCAGAATTACAAACGCTTAGGCATGGGTGCTGAAGATTATCCATTTTTAATTATGAATCCGACCATTCAGAGTGTGTATTTTCAGATAGGTGGCACGCCTAAAGCAGATTTTGAACGGGAAAAACATGGTGGTGCGCCTGTGCCTAGCCATCACAGCCCTTTATTTAAAATTGCGCCAGAGCCTGCTATTAAAGCTGGTGTAGAAGCGACTGTTGTTGCCTTGCTAGACCTGATGCCAAAACAATGAGTCAGGCATGAGTGATGTGCCGCGAAAGGTCTGTCTCTGACAGGCCTTTTTGAAAGACAAACTTACAATTGAGTTTCGACTCTTTCGACAAATCAGGTTAGTCTGGTAACGGCACCATCAGCTCCGCTGTTGAACCCTGATCACACTAATAATCAATAACTAAAAGGAAAACGCAAAGTGCGCCATTCATTATTAGCCCTTAGCATTGCCGCATTATTGGCAGGCTGCAATCCGGCCCAAGACACCAAAACGACCACCAACCCAGCAGCTGAACCTATGACTGCTGCAGAAACTAAAGCGGCTTTATCTGAATCAGAGCGCTTAAACCAATGGTTTGAAACTAAATACGAAGAGCAGCTGCAAATGAGCCCGCTGCAAATGACCTTCTTAGGCCGTAAAGATAAACAAGATCAAATTGACGACGTCACAGAAGAAGCTGAAGACAAGCAACTGGCCTGGGGTGCAGCTACTGTTGAAGAGTTAAAATCTCAATTTGATTATAACAAGTTAGATACAGAAGCTAAAACTTCTTATGATTTATGGATTTACCAGTATGAGCAAAGCCGTGACGCAGCAGCATTCCGTGTAAACACTTACGTGTTTAACCAGATGCAAGGTGTACACGCTTTATTGCCACAAGTCTTGATGAACTTCCATAAAGTAGATGAAGTGGTGGATATGGAAGCTTATGTCAAACGTATTGGTGGTATAGCCAAAGCTATAGCTGACTTACAGCAACGTGCCGCTAAATACGCCGAAGCTGGCGTACGCCCTCCTCGTTTTGCCTATGAAGGTGTACTGGAGCAGGTGAGTAATCTGTTAAACGGCGCGCCGTTTAAAGAAAGCGATAAAGACGCTCCTTTATGGGCTGATGCCAAAGCCAAAGTGGAAGCGTTGAAAAAAGCCGACAAATTGGATGACAAAAAAGCTGAACAGTTACTGGCAGACGCAAAATCTGCCTTAACCAGCCAGTTCCAGCCGTCTTATGAAGCATTATCAGCCTTTTTAACCAGCGAACTGGATAAAACTCAGGTGAATGTGACAGGTGTGTCGACTCAACCGAATGGCGTGGCGTATTACAACCATCGCTTAGCTCAGTCGACTACAACCAACTTAACGGCTGACGAAATTCACCAGATTGGTTTAAATGAAGTAGACCGCCTGACCAAAGAAATGATTGCGATCAAAGATAAAGTGGGCTTTAAAGGCAGCTTAAAAGAGTTCTTCACCTTTATCAAAACTGACGCTCAGTTCTTCTATCCGGATACAGATGAAGGCCGTCAGGGCTATCTCAAAGACTCAGAAGCTTACTTAGCCTTTATTGAGAAAAAGCTGCCAGAATACTTTGGCATTCTGCCTAAAGCTGCCTTGACCGTAAAACGTGTTGAAGCCTTCCGCGAACAACCGGGCGCTGCTCAGCATTATTTCCCGGGCACCCCAGATGGTAAACGGCCAGGTATTTACTACGCGCATTTGTCTGATATGAAACAAATGCCAAAAAATGAAATGGAAGCTATTGCTTACCACGAAGGCAGCCCTGGCCACCATATGCAGATTTCTATTGCACAGGAATTAACCTCAGTTCCAACTTTCCGTACTCAGGCTGGTTTTACTGCCTATGTTGAAGGCTGGGCTTTGTACTCTGAGTTACTGGCCAAAGAAATGGGCGCTTACCAGAGCGACTACTCAGACTTCGGTCGTTTAATCACAGAAATGTGGCGTGCCGTGCGTTTAGTAGTCGATACAGGGATGCACAGCAAAGGCTGGACTGAACAACAAGGTATTGAGTACTTCAAAGAGAAAACCCCTGTTGCTGAAGGCGCAGTGACCTCAGAAGTACGTCGTTATTTAGTATGGCCAGGCCAGGCGACAGCCTACAAAATTGGCATGTTAAAAATTCTGGAAATCCGTGCCAAAGCCAAAGAGCAGTTGGGCGACAAGTTCGATATCCGCGGTTTCCACGACACTGTATTAGGCGGTGGTGCATTGCCATTACAAGTGCTGGAAAAACGCGTACAGAACTGGGTAGACAGCGTAAAAGCCGCTTAATATACAGTTCTGTACCTCTGCAAACCGATGGCCCTTTCACTATATAGTCCTGAAGGGGCCATTTTTTAAATCTGTTCTGTCCACACTTTTTACAACTGCCTGATAGCTGACATCTTCCACTTGCCGTTACTGTTGCATCAATGCTAACCTCTTATAACATTTACCGCGATTACAGGGACGAAAAATGCGTATATCAATACTGGCAACCGGCCTGCTGCTCAGCACTTTAGCACAAGCAGATTTACTGGATGCGTTACAGCACTACGAACTTAAAGACTATCCCAAGGCCACAGTTGAATTTACAGAGCTACTGCCACTTGGCAACGAGATTGCTGCATTTAATCTGGCCGTGATGTTTTATAAAGGGGAAGGTACAACCGCAGATCCGGTCAAAGCCCTGGCCTATTTTCAGCTGGCAGCCGAACTTGGCGATACCAGAGCGGCCGGAGTGATAAGCACCCTGTCTAAAAAATTATCTGCCACAGAGTTACAGCAGGCGGATGAACAGTCCCACCAGTTGCTTGAACAGGTGCTGGTGAAAACGCTGGAAGACGATGATTCAGACCGAGTCAGTTTTCCCGATGTCGTAAGCCGCAAAGCACCAGTTTATCCACAAGGAGCAGCCAACAAAGGTCTTTTTGGCTACAACGTGCTGAGATTTGTTATTGATGAACAAGGCAATGTGTCTGCAGTGGACGTTCTGAGCTCTTTTCCGGCAAAAACTTTTGATAAGACGTCAATCAGAGCCATTAAATCCTGGAAATATGCAGCAACTGGCCAAAAGCATCAGGGGAAAGTGGCACTGCACTATAGCTTAGGGCCACTTTCAAAACATAAAGTAACCCAATTTATGCAACAGCATAAATTGGTCGAATACGCGATAGCCGGCTCTCCACAGCATCAATACATGCTGGGAACTATGATGGATCTGCTGGCGACCAACGCCAGTTATCATGTCAATGTAGACAAAGATTTGCCTCTGGAAATCCGTGAAGAGTTACCTGAACAATTGTTTAGCCGCAAATCTTCGTTTAAAACAAAAATCGAAGGTTTTTATGGCAGTGCTGAAGTAAATACCAATGAAAAAGGCGTAGTCACCAAGGTTGTATCGTCCGACAAAATGGAATTACGAGACGCCTCCGCATTGTTGGTTGGCAAAGAGCTGGATGAAGACGCCCGTCATGGCCACTACAAACTATGGGCCGATCCGGGTAAAGCTGCTTTTATTGAGCCTGTGATCACGTTGTCTCAGTTGCACAGTGGTCATTACTGGTGGAGCATGGCTGCTAAAAACGGCAGTCTGGATGCGCAACGTCAACTGGCCGCATTCTCACAACAATGGGAAAATTACCTGTTAAAAAATAACGACCCGCAAGTGCAAACCTGGTCTGGCGTACGTAAAATTTTGCAGGGCGATAAAGTTGAAGGGCAATTATTGCTGGATAAAGCCGTAGCACAAAACTACGAGCTGGCAGCAGAGCTTAAAGCTACACTTTAAGCGCACCGAACAGTTCAATTACTAGCCCGGGTTCCATCCGGGCTTTTTCTTTACCGATCAGACTTTTTCTCTAAAGCGGCATGCATATCTTCCAGTCGTATCCCTCTGGTATCAATGCCGTGACGATGCAATAAAAAGGCCGCCATCACCAGCGCTGCCATAATGACCAAACCCGATAACGCCATTTGGTCAAATAAGCCCATCACTCCAAGTAAAGCCCCTAAAATGCCACCAAACTTTGAACTGGCTGCGACTATGCCAGAGCCTGTACCACGTAAATGCACTGGGTATATTTCTGCCGCATAAGGAATAAGCATGGCAATCACACCGCTGGAGCTAACCAGCAGCAAGGCGATAGACACAGAGAGTAAAGTCACAGAACGGCTGTCGAGCCAATCAAAAAGACAGAAGCTCAATAACGACAATGTGGTTAACAGAATAAACAGCAGCAAAGTTTTAATACTGCTCCAGCTGTGGTAAAGCCAGATCACTAAAGCCACACCAGGCAAAGCAAAAAAAGCCGACTTGGTAATAATAGCGCTGGCCTGCCCTGCTAAGCCCATTTCACCCAAGTTAGTTGGCAGCCATAACATAAAACCAAAGTTCACCAACCCCCAGGCCACACCTGCTGCCACTAAACCTAAGGTAATGCCGGCATAATGCCCTTGTAACAGCTGTTTAAATCCTGAGTTCTGCGCTGCAGGCTGTTCTTCTACCACTATGCAGCTTTGATCCTGCGCCTGTACACCGCTAAAACGCTGCAGTACCAAACGGGCTTCGCTGGTTAAGCCTTTGCTGGCCAGATAACGCGGCGATTCCGGAATATAACGGTTTAAAAAAATCACCAACAAGCCGGTAGGCAACCCCAGCATCCATAAAATACGCCAGCTAAACATGGGTTCCAACAAAGCGGCTGAGCCTGAAGCGACCAGATAACCTGCAGCAGTACCAAAACCACCTAAAGCCACCAGTAACCAGCCTCTGTGCGCCGCAGGAATTGTTTCAGCCATCAAGGTAAAGGTAATAGGCAATAAGCCCCCTGCCGACAGGCCCATTAAAAAGCACATCACCAGATTCCACTCAAAAGATGGCATAGCACCACAAATCGCTGTGCCAATAAACATCAGCGCAGATAATAAAATCGCGGCTCTGCGGCCAAATAAATCAGCCATCATGCCCCAGAGCACCGAACCAATAGTGGTGCCTGTTAATGCCACCAGTGCCAGTACCCCAGCTTCTTTCGAGCTAATGCCATATTCAGCTTTTAAACCCGGCATGACAAAACCTAAAGTAGCGGGTTTCATCACGTCCACTATCACAGCAGCCATCAGCACCATGACTAAAGTCCAGTGTTCTTTATTTAACGGCAGCTGATCAGCCACATGAAAATGTAATCTGCTGTTGTCGTTGCTGCGCAGCTGGTCCAGCCTTGGCATCATGCCGTACATAGCAAGCACCAGGCCCAGCGGAATAAGTCCCATGCCAATCAGCATATTGCTGTCCATCGGCATACCCACCATTTGATAATTCATATGAGAGGCGTGCATAAACATAGGCAGATGCGCCAGCACTCCCAAGGTGATACCCAGACAACCCAGCCAAAACGCCACTGGATGGTAAAAATTCAGCCCCTGTGATTTCATCAAATTTGTCTCTGTGATTGGCCCCTTATGAGGCACTTTTTGTTAGCGCAGAGCATACTGGGCAAATCAGCCTTGCAGCAACAGCTATTTTTAGTAAAAGCTGTTGATTGGAAAACAAAAATTAGCACTGTTTTGCCTACCAAATTCAGCTACCATAAATCTTCATTCTGTCAGCCTTACACAAGACTGTATGGGGCTTTCCTGTACCAACCCTATTCCATCTGAGGATTGTATGCGTCGTTTTTCCGTTGCTTTGCTTTGTTTATTTAGTGGTTTCGCTGTGGCTAAACCCGGTGAACTGGTGTTTTCCAGCGACTTTGAACAGGATGCCCATCAGTGGAATATTCTTGCAGGTTGTCAGCGCAGCTCTGAAATGGCCCGCACTGGCACCAGCGCCTTATTTTGTCAGGATGGCAGCAGCTCATTAGTCAGCCGTTATCCGGTGTCTGAACTGGGTTTACTCGAATTTTGGGTCAAACCGCAGTCTGCTTTTGCCAGTTACCGTATCAATATTTTAACTTCCTCTTCTGTCTCTTTGGATGCGCAGTGGCAACAAGTTGGCCTGATAGAAGCACCAGCTGGTACAGATGCCTATATGGCGCACCGTGTCTCGATTGACGATCCGGGCCGCAAATACCTGCGCTTAGATATTGAAACCTCGCACGGTGGCGTAGCGTTGGATGATGTGGTTTTAGATCGCATTTTGCTGGATACCGCACTGCAGAAAAACGAACAGAAAATTATCAGCGGTATTTTAGATAAGCTGCAAACCAATAAAAACTACGAACTGCAAAGCGAATCTTTCCGCACTATTGGCAAAAACTATGCGGCGCAGTTGGAAAGCCAGCGTCAGTATCTGGAATATGCCAACGCTATTTATTCGACCATCACTTTTGCGCTGGCAAGTTCTGAGCGTAATAAAATGTCAAACCCTATGGCTTATGCGTCATTCCGCACTATTCTGGCTGACACCAAAAGAGTGGCTTCGCCTTTGCAGCAAGCCAGACTCAATTCGATGGTGAAACCTTTTGGCGATTTAACCACCGCCACTTTAACAGTGGTCAGTGGTGGTTTATATGCGGCTTTTGCTGAGCCTTTTAAGTCCTTTCTGGCGACAGCTTTTGATAAATCCAATTATGAGAACGCTGATTTAAACCGCAAAGACCGTAAGTTTGCCGAGGAGAATGGCTTAAAAATTTACGAGCAGGCGGAGAAGTTTTTAAACGAGCTGGAACGAGAACTAGTCCAGGTGTCGGCATTGGAAAACGATTTGCAACACATGCTTAAAAATGTCGAAGTATTCCGCAAAGATTTAGACAAACACCTGCGTGATTATATTCAGCACGCTGGCCTTGCCCGCACTCAGGAAAATTACAGTCGGGTGATGAGTAAAGAAGAATCCATACGCGCCGTGGTGATTAACGAAGTAGGTGAAAACGTCACCAACAAAGCCCAGGGTTATCTGGCCGCCAATGACAATACTCAGCTGATCCAATACATGCTGAAGACCTCAGAGCAGCTTGAGGGTATGCAGGAATTTAAAGAGCGTTTTAATCAAATTACCTCGTCGGCAATTACCTTCTACGACAGATTTGAGCGTTCAGTTGCTCCGGATCAAAACCCCTTCACCGACGCTAAAGATAAAGCGGCATGGGAGCAACACGCGCAAAAAGCCCGCAACTATATCAAGCAGTCAAAAGAAGCTTTTGCCAAGGCCTATATGTAAGCGAAGCAGATAAGGCAATAGTGTGGGTAGAAGAAAGAACCAGTCAAAGCACTGCGGCTTTGACTGGTTTGAAAACACAAGATTATTTAGCGGTACGAGGTTTAGCTTTAGGCTTGGCTTTAGGCTTCACTTTATTGGCACTGTCCAGATCGATCTGGGTTGCACTGGCCTTGTTTGAACGGCCTGACAGCACTTTGCGTGAAATACTTTTTAATAGCGATTCCCTATTGCTTACTTCAAAGCCCGGCGTGACTATACGTTTGACCGTACTGCCAATCAGCTTTTGAATGCGTTCTAAGGTTTGCTCTTCTTCACGACTGACAAATGAAATCGCGTTGCCTGTAGCACCAGCGCGGCCGGTACGACCTATACGGTGCACATAATCTTCCGGCAGATACGGCAAGTTAAAGTTAACGACATAATCCAGGCCTTGGATATCCAGACCACGGGCAGCCACTTCAGTCGCAATCAATACCCGTAACTTAGCAGATTTGAAATCAGCGATAGCGCGACGTCGTGCGCCCTGGCTTTTATCACCATGACAGACTGCAGCCTCAATTTTCCGCATTTGCAAGCCGGCTAATAAGCGGTCAGCCTGCTCTTTGGTACTGGTGAATACCAACACCTGGAACCAGTTTTTTTCCGCCAGCAGCTGTTCAAATAATTCGATTTTGCGACTTTCCTCAACCGGATACACCACGTGATTGACGGTGTCAGCCGTGCTATTGGTTTTTGCCACACGGATTTGCTGGTGATTTTTCAGAATTTTATGCGACAGTTCATTCACGGCTGGTGAAGTTGTAGCCGAGAACAACATAGTTTGGCGTGTAGTCGCCGTCATTTGCATTAACTTGGTCACGTCTGTGACAAAGCCCATATCCAGCATACGGTCGGCTTCGTCCAGCACTACAAATTCAACATCACTTAAGATCACATTACCAAGGGCCATATGCTCTATCAAACGACCCGGCGTGCTGATCAAAATATCCACACCCGCTTTTAATTTATTGGCCTGACCGCCCATTTTCACGCCACCATAAAGTGCCGTGACACTCAAAGGCACAAACTGCGCGTAAGCAGAGATAGATTCTGCGATTTGCTCAGCTAATTCGCGGGTTGGGGTCAGGATCAAGGCGCGTGGGCGCTGCGCTACTGTATCTTTTGGTTTATCCAGCATGCGCTGTAGTACAGGAATAGCAAAGGCAGCAGTTTTACCTGTACCTGTTTGCGCTGTAACCTGCAAATCTTTACCGCGACGTGCAGGCACTATGGCCTGTTCTTGTACCGGGGTCATATCACTGTAGCCACATTCTACAAGGGCGCGGAGTAAATCCGGGGCTAGATCTAAAGATGAAAATTGCATAAGAGTTCCTCTGTAGAATAGCTACAGTAAAAAATGAGGGCAGAATATACAGTATTTTAGCGGTAGAAGAGACAATTCTTTGTGTTCGAATGAATTTTACGCAGTTTTTCTGTAATTTTAGGCGCCTGAATCAGGTCGCTTTGGGTTAAAAAGTGAAATGCTCATCTGCTGCGACAAGCATTCTGACCCTTAGCCTTCGTCAGCTTCGTCGATGTCAAAACTAAGTTCACGTGGCTTATGTTTGCAAGCTCTGGCAAGAATTTCTACATAAAAACTCTCCAGCTCTTGAGCCACAGCAGCATCAATATGTTTGTTGATTTCAGAGGTAAAAATCTTTTCTGCGACATCTACTGACGCACCAAAGCGACAATCAAAGGTCCAGTAATCCATACCAGCAGGCAGAGTTTTACGACGCTCTCTGTTCAGGTACTTTTTAATATCATACTTAATCGAATCCACTAAACGAGCAGGTTGCAGTTTTGGGTGGGTTAAAGCAATTGTCTTTTTCATCAAAATTCCTGCGGATATACACTGGTACAAGCTTACAAGCGCGCATTCTACATGGATGAGCACAAGACTGCTATTTTCTAGCAAAATTTAACGGCAAAGGGCCCTACTTCCAGTATTCACTGATTTTTGTCACTTTGTTTTCACGAAACTCAAACACCGCCAGATGATTTTTCACCACACCTTTATACACTTCCTGCCGCTCGAATGCGACACAGTTATACCCTGGAGCTTGGCTGCTAATACGATAGCCTGGATATCTGATTACCCCCTGTTTCCTAATAAAAAAGGTGCCTCAGCCGAAGATACGACTCAGGCAACTGAGCTGACTAACATAAGACAGCTATCTGCATAGAGCTTATAGGCTGATGGTGCGTTTTAACGCCCGCATTTCATCATGGCATTCCTGCATGGTTGCCATAGACTGCAGCAATGCAGCTTCATACTGCGGTGGCTGGTTATCTTTCAGCGCTATGCGAAGTTCTTCCAGCGTTTTGTCTTCAACCTCTTCCAACTGGCTGATATAGGCATGTTGTGTGTCTGAAGACAGAGCGCTAATCACTTTGGTGTAGACCTTTCTGATTTCAACAGAAAAATCCGGCCCCTCCTCGCGCTGACCATCTTCCACAACGGCAAATGGCTGTAAACGCTCTTTCACCATACGACGCGCTGTGAGCATACGGTCAAACAGCTGAACCAGTTGTGGATCCCGTACTTGTTGCTTCGCATCGCTGTAAAATTCAATACCGCTGTTTAATACCTGAATAATATCGGCGGCATGATGTACGTGCGGGGTATTTAACTGTGCCATAGTAAGGTTCTCCTTGATAAGCAAAACGTTAACGGTGACCTGATGGTCAACCGGGGTGAACTCGTCCGGGCAACAGGACAATTAAACAGGTGCAGGTTGCAGGCCAGACTGGCAAACAAGGAGATAAATTGCAGAAAAAAACACTTAAGCCACTGAACAAATGGAATTAATTAGCATTTCAGCCTAACCGGTTCAGCACTAAAAACAGTCGTCTGATTTGAATCACCATCGCCTGATTAGCATAAATTTACACAGCTACAGGTAACTTTTACTTTTGTATGGCTTACGCCAGGTGAGGGAATTGCAGAAATATGGCTAAGAATGGGAATGAACTATCTACATATTTTCAGCACACTAAACCGCGCTACCAATTTAATAGCGAAGGCAGGAGGTTTTAACAACCAGCCTGCCACAGGTCTTCAATATTTACTCGACAAATAAGGCATAAGCCTGCGCTACTTTTTGGAACCGGCCCTCTTTACTAGCGCTTGCCTGAAAGCCATGTAGCGTATTTACGTTAACAATGACTGTATTATCATTTAAGTAAGTCAATACAACACCATTTGCTCCAAGCGCAGCGGCTTCAGATTTCAGCAGACTCACAACCTCTTCCGTTTGTGACGGATCACCAAAGGTTAATGAAACAGAACTGGTTGCTGAAAGCATAGCTACTTCGTCGTAATTTTCTGGTAGTGATCTATACACAACAACATCTGAGGGTGAAACCTTCGCTGGCTTTAAGAGATGAGGTTGCGATAGTTTCAGCCACTATGGCAGTTGCTAAAAATAACCAGTGTTTCATTGCCGTTTCCCTCCCTTATCAGTGTGCTTGCTGAGTGTCTTCCGTCTGTATTTCAGTCGTAATTAAATTCTGATACATCTGCGCTAATAACCCGGTCAACTGCTGTTGCTGGTCTTTGGTTAAGCCTGTCAGCATTTTACTGGCGATGTGACGTTTTTTTATTGTTAGCTGTGCAGCCAGTTGCTGGCCTTGCTCAGATAAAAGCAACAATTGTCGTCGCCCATCAACCGGATCAGGCTGACGCAGTACAAAAGCGGCTTGCTGTAAGTCGTTTAACAGGCGGGTAATTTGCGCCTTATCCCGCCTTAATAATTCTGAAAGTTGCTGTGCATTAGTCCCAGCTGTTCTGGCAATCATTAACAATAAACGGCCATGCATTGCCGTCAGCCCTGGTAATCCAGGCCCTAATTGCTGAAAAAATTGGCTTCTCAGCTCAGCAGTCAGTTGTTGTAACTGATCCAATAAATCCTGGTTTTGTTTCATAACTCACCAAATAGTTGACTTTATCCACCAAACACACAATAATTAAGTTGATTATATCAACTACTTTTACATTCAAAAAGCCTGAGGTACATACCTATGTCAGAATTACACCGTTGTCCAACGTGCGATGCCAGAGCAAGACAAGTGAAGGATACAGAGTCTGGAGAAATTCGTCTTAAAGCTATACAAGATGATGAAGCTGGCGCCAAAATAGCTCAGCTTAAACAGTTACTGGAGAAAGAGAAAGGCCGCACTCAACAGTTAAAAGCTAAACTTGCCCTACTCAGTTCAGCCGACTGAACTGCGTTATTTCATCGTCACTACATCGTATGCATGCAGTTGTGGCACTCGTTGTTGCAACTGTGTTTCGATTTGATCCAGCTCGGTCAGACGCTGACAAAATAGAACAGATTTTTGTTCCAGTTCGTCGGCTTTTAATTCCAGTCCCGTGTTGATTTTGGCTAATAATTCATCAGCAGGTTGCCAGCTCTGACTTTCAGTACGTTCAAAGTTATCTTCACTTTGGCGCAACGCATCACGTAACGCATCCCAGACTGCACCTACAGTGTATTTGGCTAAGTCTTTTAGCTGGCTTTTTAGCTCGCCATGCAAAAAGGCATCCAGTTCATGCAGGCTTTGAGGTGCCAGATAAAAATGCTCCCCGCTTCGGACAAAACGTGAAGTCAGCTGATAAGTTGTTTCGCGGATCAGCGCCTGCCACTCCTGCTGCTGTGAACTATTGCCAATCCCCACCAACATATTTTCAATAGCTGTTAATCCCAGCTCCACACTATCCACTGCAATGCTGACCAGCTCAGGCACAAATTTACGTAAACCTTGCGCATACTGCCGCACCAGCTCTTGCTCCGCAGGGTTTAGCGTGATCCATTCACCACGGATAAATAAATCCTGATCATTGTTAATCTGAAATACAGTACGGTTGGTGTTTTGAATTCGAATTTGTTGTGGCGAAATTAAAATACCATGCTTAAACGCCATGTTGCATTCGGTCGAATAGCCCGGCCAGCTGCACAACATCAATAACAGGATCAGAATAAAACGCAAGGTATCAACTCTCATGTGGGACAATGCTCAAGGCAGTTGAAGCTAGCTTAGGTGAAAAACATCATCAGATCATCAGGAAGTAACGCATTGCTGTGGTCTTTCATCGAAAAGACCACAGCACTAGCTATTTTACTCGTCGCTAAATCTTACTAAACGCACGTACAACCGCACTATTTTTTCCTTGGAGTTGTTTTTTCCACTGTACATGGCAATAGCCCAGCCCCGTTCCGGCTGATCCACCACCGTAGTGCCAGTCCACATATTTTCACTGTTACTTGCAGGAAAGGCTGTCAGATTAATAGCTGGGTCAACACAACTACGTTCGACCAGGGTTAACACTTCTTTGGCATTAGGTAAGCGCCAGGTGCTGTATCCGGCTAACACACTACGTTTAGCTTCGGTTAACGCTTCAGACCAGTCCAGCTGCTGTGCAGTACCAGTGCAGGTTCTGCTGGAGCTGTCCCAGCTTTGTCCGACCAGACAACGCGACCACATTAACTTCGTTGTGGTATCCAACACTGTGCCATCGGTGTTCAACTGGAAACTGCTGATAGGTTTAGTGGTGGTAATATCGCTGTAACACACCTGTGCTGCCTGTACTGGCAATACAACCATCAGTATTAACATAAAATACTTTGACATAAAATTCCCCTATGGCGAGCGCACCAGACGCACATAACCTAACTGATTCTGCTGCTTAGGTAAGGTATTGTCGTTGCCATTACGGATGTCAAACACCCAGGCAGAAATGCCACCACCACCTTCAGCACTGCTTTGTGTCGTCCAGTAGAACATATTGTTCTGCACCGAATGATCGGGTTCAAAACGGAAAAATACCGGGTCTAACAAATGGTTCTGGCCAACTCGGCCAAAATCGGCGATCGACATCAGCTCTTCCAAAGTGGGTAAACGCCAATTCGCCCCACCGCAATATACGGTTTCATTAACTTCTGTGACATAAGTTCCTAAACCACAATCCACAGTGCTCGGGCAAGAAGTTAATGCGTCAGCGGCCTCACCACTTTTTCCACCATTACCTGTATCTGCATTAACAAAACTGTATCTGTTATTTGCAGCTCTTAAGGTACTGGCTGGAGGTACTGCAATCACCGGCTCTTTTAATTCCCAAATCAACCCCGTGACATTATCCCGAACACAGGAAAAATCATTTGCCGTGTCAGCCAGCTCATCGCCGAACTGATCCAGCTTAGTGAAATCAAATGCCTTTTCACCTTTGCCAATTTTGCGTAAATACTGCACTACGCTGTCGCGACCACCATCACCGTCCTGACGCGGATAAGTTTCGTCACCGCATGGGATCACACCAGAAATGTCGTAACAATTCACTACACCTGTGTCGGGTAAATCACCCAGTACTGCGTTACTGACTGTCACCAGCATAGTGTCCGTTGCAGTTTGGTTATTGCTGTCTGTTACAGTTAATTGCAATTCAAGCTGGCTGGTCCCAGAAATATCCGGAGCAATAAAAGAAGCCTGACAGGAGGTTGGATTGACCAACACCAACGCCTGTCCCTTTAATTGACTCCAGCGACAGCTGTAACTGCCTGTGACTGTGCGGGTGCCGCTGGCATCTAAGCGCACTTCGGCAAATTCGCGCACCTGCTGATCTGTCCCGGCATCTGCAATAATTTGTTGAGTGCTGGCGCGTACTGGCACTTTTATACTACTTTGCCCTGTAGCACCTTCATCATCCGTAATAGCCAACGCCAGTTCAACATCACTTTGACTGGCCACCAGCGGAGCGACAAAACTGACAGTCGCCGTGTTGGCACCTGTTAAGCTCACCGCAGGACCTGATGTCTGGGTCCACAAATACGAAACTATACTGCCATCCGCATCCAAATCATAAGAGGATGCCGCACTCACAGTAGCGGTCAACCCCTGAGCTACAGGTAATATTGATGGCTGGGTGATCTGCAATACTGCAACCGGCGCCTGGTTTTTGGCAATAATCCGAACCTGAACTTCATCAGTTAAGTTTCGCCCTGCAGGTGTAGTGTAAGCCACCTGAAACACCAAAACGGCCTCGGCTTTAACTGAAGGAGCCTTCAAAGCAACAGCCGCAGTGCTGGCTGGCATACCGGTAACTGCTGTACCGGATAGCTGACGCCATGCAAAAGTGCCGCCCGCAGGATCACCTAAAGCAGTCAGAGTAAAACTATCTGTTTCATTCACCGTCTGATCGACCCCTGCATTGACGCTGGAAGCCGGACCACCAGAATCAGAGTCTCCTCCGCCACCGCCACCACATCCCGTCAACAGCGAGCTGAGTAAAAGTAAAATAAGCCATTGTTGTGTTCGGATCATTGTATTTATTCCACCACATGCTGCGATAGCACTGCAAGTCAGCGCTGGTCCCAACAAAAAATTGACGTCAGAAGTAACTCAAAAGAAACAAAGCAAAAGGCAGGCCAGTTTTGCAGAAAAAAGCAGTTGAGGTTTGCAACACAAAGGGTGTTAAAGAGGCTCCACCACTACACCTTGCTCAGACAATCGAATACGAGAGGCGCTATACTCTTTTTTAGTTCTTAAAACTTCGTTGCCAAAACTGGTTTCTACGCCGGCAAAAAGCTGCTGAGTAACTTCCACGCACACAGACAATAACAACTGCCGTCTTTGCTCTTCCAACTGTTTTATATCAGCAATAAAAGCCGAAGCAATACTACGATGTTCTTCAAACTCTTCAACCATAGCAGCCATTTGTTCCTGCACTGCCGCTGATTTTTCCATCTGTCTGAGCTGCTCAACATGTTGTTTAACCAGTTCCATCTCAGCTTTTAAACCAACCAGACTAGTGCGCAATACATTTTGTTTTTCTATCAGCGGGTCCATCTGCTTATTCAGTACAATTTGCAGCAAACTACCTGAGGGAGCGCCAAGATTGCCGCAGCGTAAGCCATTGCCCAGATAATAGCGGCCGCCGACAATTTTGCCATTGGCTTTTTCTTCTGTGCCAGCCAACACCGAATCGGCCTCCACCTGACAATGCAATAACTGTTTTGATACCGTAAGACGGCCTTCGCATTTGATGCTGGCGTACTGAGCTAAAGTGCACTGCACATGGCCTTTTGCCCGAACTTGTGTGCTAAGTTCAGTATCAGCGCCTACTTCACCAACCTGATGACCAATAATGGCACCACCAATAGTAATATCACCACCTGACTCAATCAGTTCGCCTTCAAACAAGCCTTTTACAACCACATTGCCACCGGCAATGACTTTCATGGCTTCAGCCACATCGCCGTTAATAACAACAGCACCTTTAAAAATAATATGTCCGGAACCCGCATCGACTTTGTTAATGACAAAGACTTCATCAACGGCAACACAAGCATCTAATAAACGCGGCATGCCGTCACGGCTGGCAACTAACAGGTCCGGATTATCCGCAGAGACAGCAGAACCTTCGGCTTCGCCCCAAGGCAACTGTTGACCATCTAGTGCAGACAAACGCGTGCCTGACACCGTCATGCCTTCCTTACCTTTGGTCGGCGGATGACGACGCATCAGCACCTCACCGGTTTTCACTGAAGCTATGGCGCCAAAATCACGTAAGTCGACCTTGCCTTCAGAACGTGCAATAGGCTGTTTACTGCGATTAGACATATCACGGATCAGCAACTCAAACACAGAATCACGGCCTGGAGTTGGCAATTTGCCCAAAGCGATTTCCGCTTTGGTTTTGCTGCCTGGTTCTGCACGACTGGCTTGAGCCACTAACTGGAGGATTTGTTCTTTCTGAAAACCAAACACAATGCCAGCTTCCTGCCCGGCTTTTACCACGTCATTGGCTGAAACGGGATTACCACCATAAGCAGCGGTAATTTCGGCGTTAGCCAGCATCGCATCGCTGCTGATCTCAACGTTTAATTGAGCGTGAATACGTTCAGCTACCTTGTAATTCAATACATAGCCTTCGGTCTGCAACTGTTGTTTGATTTTTTGTTGGACTTGCTGGTATTCCAGCAACAGATTTTTGACCTGCTCCTGTAACAGCAGACAGCGGCCATAACCTGCTTGGTGCAGTTGTTCTTTTAATAAATCTGCTGTCAGATTAGTCTGAGTGACAGGCATGTGAATAAAGACTAAGTCGTCTTTGAGGCTAAACTGACACGCTAAAACATTTACTGTCACAAGCAATTACCACTTTTATGGCTAGCCGCCACTACAACAAATTCATCAGGCAAAAAAACTCTTTTACCCAAGCGCTGGATTTGTACCTAATAACTTATTAAATATAGTTCTCTTGGTGGATACGGATAAATAATTCTGTTCCGACTTTGCTGTAATCAACTTTATATTCTTTGTTATTCAGAGCCTGCACGAATAACAGCGTTTTGTTTTCACTGAAAACGTCAGAACTGGCAATATCTACTAACTCTAAATAACGGGCTTTTGCATCAGCTTTGCTGGACGGGACTTCTTCAGTGAATATTTTGACACCATGACGAGTTGCAACAATCACCGGGTCACCAGCGTCATTCACAATGACTAGATCCACTTTTTTCTGTTTGTGAATCAAGGTGTTACGCCCACTGACTAAAAAAGCTTTCTCATAATTATTCATAACTGAAATACCGTTTTTAATTTTGTTTTATCGCGTCATTATGATACAGACGCACATCAAGTGTCTAGGTGACTGTATTGTCTAAACATTGTAACCGGATTTGATTCACTTTGCGGCAAAAATCAGCAGGTTCTGAGCCTATAGCACTTATCGGAATAAACAGATCAAAGCCGGTTAATTGCCGCAATAATTGCATGCGTCGGGCAAACATTGCAATAGCCCCTTTATAACTGCGCGTTGCAGCTCTGTATTCCCCAACCTCAATCATCAGATCCGAAGGACAAGTTCCGGTTGGGCAGTTGCTGCCAAGGGCTGCTATGAGCAGATGACGTTGCTCCATCATCAAGTTCACAGCTAACCGCGGTTGAAGTTGATCAAGAAACTCCTCGTAGCAACGAAGCTTTACGCCCACATAAGCCAGTTCTTTGCCATTCAGTTCAGGCACAGAGATAAAAGAAAATCCCTGCCAGGGGATAAACCAACGGCCTTTATGGTGAATATAAGTAAAACCTTGCGGGTCCAGCTCGATAACATAAAAAGGTTCTGTGAGCTTAGCATAGCCAGCAATCAGGCCCAGCAAACAACATATAAACAGCACTGCCCAGGCTGAGCTGTGTAGTACATCAGGAATAAGTAACAGTAATAACAGCCATAACAGTAAAGCCAAACCACTGAATAACAGGGTTTTCACACCGCCTCTGGCAGTGGCGGCTCTATACTGAAGTTTTTCCATTAATCCATATACCAAAAATAAAAGACAGCCATCAGCACAACCCACAGGATGTAAAATCGCATATTGTGGCAAAACTGACATTTTTGTTCCGACATTCACTCCTCCGATACGACCAACACCTGAGTCATTGCGATAACCCGTGCACTGCGGTGACTAATATTCCCTACAATAAAGCCCACTATTCGAAGAGTACCAGAGTGGAGTTACCGTGACGCAAAAAAATTCGCGCCTGATATGGGTTTTATTGATTGGCATGTTCTTGTTCGTTGTTTATCTTTTCCTTCAAAATCAATCTACTGAAGAAGATCAAAAGGCTGCCAACGCAGCGACTTTAGTTAGCACACAAATTGTCAGCCATTCAGCGTTAGTGCGTCAGGTCGTAAGCTTGGGTACAGCTCTTGCGAACGAGTCAGTACAAATTGTCACCAACACAAACGACTACCTAACCGTTCTTCATATTAATGAAGGTCAGCGCATTGAAAAAGGCCAATTAATTGCTCAATTAAATGATGTGGAAGAACGCGCCCGTGTTGCTGAATTATCTGCATCTTTGCTGGATCAAAAACGCCAGTTAGAACGGGTAAAGAATTTGGCCAAAACTCAGGCAACAGCGCAGTCTTTACTGGACGAGCAGCAGACCCGAGTAAATACCACTCAAGCCCAGTTGGATGCTGTAAAAGCCCGACTTAACGAGATGACGATCCGTGCGCCCTTCAGTGGTGTTTTGGGTTTACGCCAGGTCAGTGAAGGCGCTTATTTAACCGCAGGTACAGTGTTAACCACGCTGGACGATTTAAGTCTTATCCGGCTGGAATTCAGTGTTGCTGAATATTATCTGGCGCAGTTAAAGCCAGGCATGGTGGTGAATGCCAGTAGTGTGGCCTACCCAGGCAAAGTATTTACCGGTCAGATTAAGGCCATTGATACCCGCTTAGACCCCGTCACCCGTTCAGTGAAAGTCCATGCGTTAGTGCCAAATCGCCAACTCGAATTACGCCCAGGTATGTTATTGAATGTCGGTGTCACCCTGGCTGAAGTACAGGCGTTGCAAATTTCAGAAAAGGCCATAGTGCCGCTACAAAGCAAACATTATGTGTTTGTAGTGAATAAAGACAACAGCGTGACACAAACCGAAGTTCAACTGGGCCAACGTATACCGGGCCTGGTAGAAATAGTGTCCGGTCTGAATGCAGGCGACGAGGTGGTGATCGAAGGTACGACCAAAATCCGCACTGGTTCATTGATCACTAAAGTGGAGCAATAAACATGTGGCTGTCAGATGTTTCGGTCAAAAGGCCTGTTTTCGCCACTGTAGTGAATCTGATTTTACTGATCTTTGGGATTGTCTGTTTCACTATGCTGCCACTGCGGGAATTCCCGGATATTGATGCTCCTATAGTCACAGTCAGCACCGATTATCCGGGCGCCTCAGCCGAAATAGTCGAAACCAAAATCACTCAACCAATAGAAGATCGCATCTCGGGCATTGAGGGCATTAAGAACATTAATTCCAACAGCCGGGATGGCCGCTCTAATGTCACTATCGAATTTAATGTCAATCGCGACATCGACGCAGCAGCCAACGACGTACGGGAACGGGTGTCGCGCATTCTGGATAACCTGCCTGATCAAGCGTTTCCGCCTGAAGTTTTTAAGGCTGACGGAGACGATGACACCATCGCTTGGTTTGTGCTGAACAGTGAAACCATGACCAACCTGGAATTATCCGATTACGCCGACCGTTATATAGTCGAGCGTTTTTCCGTCGTTGACGGTGTGGCCCGAATTCAAATTGGTGGAGAACGTCGTTACGCCATGCGTCTGTGGTTAGATAAAGATGCGATGGCCGCCCGTGGGGTCACAGTGCAGGATATTGAAACTGTGCTGCGTGCAGAAAACGTCGAGCTGCCTGCCGGTAATATTAAATCTGAAGATCGTAACTTTACAGTTCGGGTCGTTCGTACGTACAAAACGCAGCAAGACTTTAACCGCTTAGCTATTAAACGGGGTGACGATAATTATCTGGTGCGTTTGGGCGAAGTGGCTCAGGTTATTTTAAGCTCGGAAGACGAAGAAAATGAATTCCGCGGTGACGGTAAAAATCTGTTAGGCATCGGCATTATCAAGCAATCCAAAGCCAATACGCTGGATGTAGTGAAAAATGCCCGCGCAGAAATGGAGAAAGTAAAGGCCATTTTACCCGCAGGCACGACGATTGAACCCGGCTACGATTCTTCCTTGTTTATCGCAGAATCCATCAAAGAGGTGTACAACACTTTAGGTATTGCCATGGGCATGGTGGTGCTGGTGATTTTCCTGTTCCTTGGGAATTTACGCGCTACCTTCATTCCGGCCGTCACTGTGCCTGTTGCTTTAGTTGCCGCTGTGACCGTGCTTTATGCGCTCGATTTCTCAATTAACTTATTAACCTTATTGGCCATGGTTTTAGCCATAGGTTTAGTGGTGGATGACTCCATTGTAGTTTTGGAGAACATCTACCGTCGAATTGAAGAAGGTGAACATCCGCTTTTAGCCTCGTACCGTGGGGCCCGTGAAGTAGGTTTTGCTGTCGTTGCTACGACCCTTGTGCTGATTTCAGTCTTTGTACCGCTGGTGTTTATGCAAGGTGAGCTGGGTAAACTATTTACTGAGTTTGCTTTAGCTGTAGCTGCCGCTGTGGTGTTTTCCGGTATTACGGCGCTGACCCTCTCTCCTATGCTGGCCAGTAAACTACTGACCCACAAAAAACGCGAGTCCCGTTTCAGTGCTGCAATGCACAAAGGCTTTGCCAAACTGGAATCGGGGTATCGCAATCAACTCAATGCAGTGATGAACTATCGCTGGCCAACGCTGGCTGTGTTAGTGCTGAGTTTTGTCGCTACAGTCATGCTACTGAAATTAATCCCTTCAGAGCTGGCGCCACAAGAAGACAGGGGCACATTTTTTGTCAACATGAGTGGCGCTGAAGGCGCAAGCTATGGCAATAACAGCCGTAATATGCGACTGATTGAAGATTTGCTGATGCCCTACTACGAAAAAGGTGAGTTTAACCGCTTGCTGATCCGCGTACCTGGTTGGGGCAATTCAGGAGGCGTGGCTATTGTTGGCACTGAAAACTGGAACAATGGCAAAAGACGCACTTCTGAGTTAATGCAGGAAGTCAGTACCAAACTGAACGAACTGCCAGATGTAAAAGCATTCACCTTTATGCGCAGTGGTTTAGGTGGAGGTCGTGGTGGTGGTCGTCCTGTGCAGTTTGTTATTCAGGGCAATACCTATCAGGAACTGGTGCAGTGGCGCGATATAGTGCTGGCAAAAGCAGCGGAAAATCCAAGCCTGCAAATGCTGGACCATGACTATAAAGAAACTGTACCTCAGGTACTGGTGGAAATTAACAGCGACCGCGCAGCAGATTTAGGTATCTCTGTGGGTGCTGTGGGTCAGGCGCTGGAAGCCATGCTGGGCGGACGTCGGGTTACGACTTTCCTCGACAGAGGCAAAGAATATGACGTGATACTCGAAGGTGAAGATAAAGACTTCGCCAGACCTGGCAGTATCAGCAATGTATATGTTCGTTCTAAAGAGTCGGGCAGACTGGTGCCATTAGACAACCTGGTTACATTAAAAGAAGAAGCAACCACCTCCAGCTTAAACCGTTACAACCGGATGCGCAGTATTACTATTACCGCCAATCTCGCACCAGGTTACAGCTTAGGTGAAGCACTGGAGTTTTTGGAGAGCACGGTCAGAGAAAATATCGAAGCGCCTGTTGGCATAGACTACAAAGGGGAATCGCTGCTGTTTAAGGAAAGTGGAGAGTCAACCGCATTAATTTTTGCGCTGGCTTTGCTTATTACCTTTTTGGTTTTGGCCGCTCAGTTCGAAAGTTTTGTCCATCCTTTTGTCATTATGCTGACTGTGCCACTGGGCTTAGTCGGAGCTTTGGCGGGCCTGTATTTATCGGGCATGACGCTGAATATTTACAGCCAGATAGGCCTGGTGATGCTGATAGGCTTAGTGGCGAAAAACGGTATTTTAATAGTCGAATTTGCCAACCAGCTGCGTGACGCAGGCGTAGAGTTTGAAGAAGCCATTAAACGCGCATCAGCTTTACGTTTACGTCCTATCGTCATGACAGCTTTCACTACAGTGTTCAGCGCTATTCCGCTGATTGTCACCACTGGCCCGGGTTCTGAAAGCCGTATGGTGATTGGTATGGTGATCTTCGCTGGTGTGGGTGTAGCTACCCTGCTGACCATTTACGTAGTACCAGTGGCTTATATGGTACTGGCCCGCAATACAGGCTCACCACTGGCCATCAGTAAGCAATTGGAACAGCTGGATAAGGACAACCCGGAGAAGTCTGAGGAACCACATTAAAGTTTTCATTCTGAGTCTCTGCGGTGATTCACCTTGCTGCAGAGACTGTTTTTCCAGCCTGACACCTTCTCCTTTACTTTTTTCAGGGTTTATTCCCACCGCCCTTTGTTTTAGATCTGGTTTATCAGCATAAAAATCAGCTACCTTAGCGGCTGATGGGATCCGCAATGGAACAGATGCAAATGGACTACAGCCTGCTTTTTTGTGCGCTTTTTCCGCTACTCAGCGTACTGTTTTTTCTGGTTTTTTTACGCTGGCCAGCCCGAAAAGCTATGCCACTTTGCCTGCTGGGCACTTTAATCTTAAGCGCAGTAGTGTGGTCAGTCCCAAGCTTGCATATAGCGGCAGCTATTATTGAAGGTCTGGTGATCGCCACGACCGTATTGTGGGTAGTGTTTGGTGCCTTGCTGCTATTAAATGTGCTGGAAAATAACGGCAGTTTTTTGCTGATCCGTCGTGGTTTTGCCAGCATCTCCAGTGATCATCGTATTCAGTTATTATTTGTTGGTTGGCTACTGGTGGCGTTTTTAGAAGGCGCAGCTGGGTTTGGCACACCAGCGGCTATAGCTGCTCCTTTATTAATTGCATTAGGCTTCAGGCCTTTGGCTGCAGTGGTTTTAACCCTGATAGCAGATTCAGTGCCTGTGTCTTTTGGCGCTATTGGCACTCCTGTTTTGGTAGGTCTGACCAACGGCCTGCCTGGTGTATCGCCGGAGCTAATAGAGCAAAGCGCGATCACTGCAGCCAGTATTGACCTGTTGTGCGCCAGCTTAATTCCAGTGCTGATGTGCCTGCTGTTATGCCGCTATTTTAGTGATACGCCAAGCTGGCGTTCTGGCTTGGCTATTGCGCCACTCGCTTTGTTGTCTGGCCTTTGTTACAGCCTGCCCGCAGTTTTGGTCGCCCGTTATCTTGGGCCTGAATTTCCATCTTTGTTAGGTGCTTTGGCAGGCTTGCTGCTGTTGACCTTGCTGGTACGTTTTGGTTTTGCCGTGCCTGTGACTCGATGGCGCTGTGACAACGAAGCGGATAACACCAGTGCAGAAGATCATACTGCACCTTCAAATTTCAGTTTATTCAAAGCCTGGGGCGCTTATCTGTTACTTGCGGCTTTATTGGTGATAAGCCGACTTGAATTTTTACCTTTTAAAGCTGCGTTACAAGCTGTGCAATTGAATTGGTCCGAGATTTTTGGCACCAATTTATCCACCTCTGTTCAGCCTTTATATTTACCAGGTACGTTGTTTGTATTAACTGTACTGCTGTTTTTACCATGGCAAGCCAAACGCCGCCAATTGATGCGTAAAGCCACAACAGAAAGCTTGAGCAGAATTTGGCCTGCAGCTATTACGCTCGCCAGCGCAGTGCCTATGGTAAGGTTGTTTTTGCATTCGGATCTGAACAGCGCAGATTTACCTGCTATGCCTATGTATCTGGCCGCAATGGCCACTACACATCTGGCGGAAGTCTGGTTATGGTGTGCGCCATGGGTTGGTGCTTTAGGCTCATTTATCGCAGGTTCCGCCACCTTTTCCAACCTGATGTTTGCCAGTATGCAGCAACAACTGGCGGCAGATTCAAACCTGCCCTTACCTCTGGTATTAGCATTACAAATGCTGGGAGCCAATGCGGGCAATATGCTTTGTGTAGTGAACGTGGTGGCTGCTGCTTCAGTGGTGAAACTAACAGGACAGGAGGGACAGATTATGCGGTTTACCTTGCTGCCGATGGCGTTGTATTGTCTGCTGGCAAGTACAGTCGCCATTTTACTTTACAGCTTTACAAGGTAGTCGAAGGGATCAACACGTCTGTGGTTGTTCGCTGATATCGTTTCACCGTCTTTTCTATATCACCTTGCTCATACAACTTCTGCCAGGCCTTTTGCAGTTTGATTAACATAGCTTTGGATAAGGTTGTTTTACTGAAACCAAAATAAACAGGGCTTTGATACACCAGTACTAAAGGCCGGTAATTTTTTGCATTTTTATACTGATGTGTTTGCCAGTAATACAGCACTGACTCATCCTCCAGAATAGCGTTGACCCTACCCGCCTCCAGCAATGCCAGTTTGTCCTGAATACTACTGATACTCACCAGTTGTCTGGCAAAAAAAGGATTTTGCTTTAACAGCTCAAATTCCTCGCCATAATAAGCCCCATTAAGCTCAGCGATACGGCCCAAATCAACGTCGTGAGATAAGTCTTTTAAAGTCGAGACTTTGGGTAACTTATCCGGATTGCCGATCAGCCAGATGGATTCAATATGATGAGGGCCGATAAATGCAAAATCATTTTTCCGTGCGTCGCTGTAGGATAAATGACTGACTAAATCTAATTCGCCGGATTTGATTTGTGCTAAAGAACGCAGCCAGGGGCTGTTAATAAACTGCAGTTCACAGCCGACCTCCTTGGCCAGTAATTGCAACAGCTCGACACTTTGTCCCTGCCAGCTGTCATTTTGTAAGATCAGATGAGGCGGGAAGTCGATTTCTGCCGCCATCCGCAGCACACAAGACTGTGTTTCACCTGCGTAAAACAACACTAAGGCAGCTAATCCAGACAATAACCTTTTTTGCATCAACGAACCTATGGGTTAAATCACACAAATCTACTATTGCACGGCATTATTTGCTTTACCAGACATGCTCACCCTACTTCGGCAAAAATCTTCTGCTATGGCTTGTTTCCATCCCACATTCGTTTTATTGTCGCTTATGTAAACATCTGGTTTTATTCGTTAATTTAAAGATAAGGAATTATCGACATGAATAAAAAAATGCTGTTGTTATCTGCTGCGTTTTGCAGCCTGGTAGTCAGTACCGCAACCTTGGCTGCGGAAAAGGGTAAAATAGGTTTATCTCTGGATATTAATGCGGATGGTTTTTTTAGCCCTGTTATTGTCAGTGTTAAAGTAAAAGAACTTGTGCCAGGTGGTGCTGCGGAAAAAGCAGGTGTATTGGTAGGTGATCAAATTTTGAAAATAGCTGACTGCGCTATTCCGGGATGTCCTGCCGATGATGCCAAAGATTTGATGAAAAAAAATAAGGGTGAGTCCGTCAGCTTTTTAATTAAACAAGCGGATGGCACAGAACTGACTAAAACAGTGATTGCTGAATAAAGCTCGAATCCTTACTTTAAAGGACATCCAGACCGCCGGACATTTCTGCTGACGCCCGGCGCCCTGCTCTGCTACACTGCGCGGGTTTTGTTAAAGGTGTTCAGCAACAGCTTTTAGCTAGTGCAATGAACTTGAAAGGGAAACAGGTGTAAATCCTGTACTGTACCCGCAACTGTAAGCCGCACTGAACCCAGTATGGCAAGTCAGATGTCCTGCCTTTACAAACCTCAGGCGCTGCAACTTTTGCAGCACACAGTGCGGGCTTACACTGTGCCGGAACTCTGCGGTTTTTGTGCTGCATGTCCTGGTCCCTGCCCGTTTTTTAATGGAGCGTTTTAGTGGGCCACACCCCGGTTGTCGAATTTTTGCAGGTGCAGTTGCTGATCAATCAGCAGCAGATATTAACTGGGCTGAATTTTGCTATCGAGCCAGGCCAGTTTGTCGCTTTGCTTGGTCCTAATGGAGCCGGTAAAACCAGCTTATTGCGACTGCTGCAAAAAGAGTATCAGCCAAGCTCCGGCCAGATTAAATTGCATGGCCAGCCCATCTCCACTTTTAGTCAAAGCGAGCTGGCGGCCAAAGTGGCGCTCGTCAGTCAGTTATCCGGTCCTTTATTTGATTTAACAGTGGCCGATGTGGTGCTGATGGGACTAATTCCTCATAAAGCTTTATGGCAAACCAATACAGAGCAGGACCTGCAGCAACTCAAGAAGAGTCTGGAACTGGTCGGTTTAGCAAATAAAGAACGTCATTCTTTTGCCCATTTATCCGGTGGTGAACAACAAAGGGTGTTATTGGCGCGCGCTGTGATGCAAAAACCTCTGCTGTTATTGCTGGATGAACCCACCAACCATCTGGATTTGTATTACCAGCATCAGGTGCTGCGTATTGCCAAGGCTCTGAATATTACGGTGATCGCCAGTATTCATGATTTAAATCTGGCGTCACGTTACTGCGACCGTTTATTACTGCTCAATCAAGGCCAACTGGTGGCCGACGGCACAGCAGAGCAAGTACTAACGCAGGAGTTACTTACGGAGGTGTTCCGTATTCCTTGTTTAATCGATCAAAACCCTTTTGGTGATTGTCCACGGGTCAGTTTTGGCTACAAGGACTATGTATGAGTAAGGTGTTGTTAACAGCTTTGCCTGTACCACTGCGTCTTTTACTGGCAATGGTAGTACTTGTCCTGGTTTGCCTGCTGGCATTAAGCACCGGCTCAGTGCCTATTTCCATGGCCGGATTATTTAGCTTGGCGCCGCTGGATGATATGCAGTCAACAGTACTGTGGCAACTGCGGTTTCCGCGTTTATTGCTGGCACTGCTGGCAGGTGCTGGTTTAGCTCTTTGTGGTGCTTTATTGCAAAATGCCAGCCGCAATCCGCTGGCCGACCCTTATTTATTTGGCATAGTTTCAGGCGCAGCCTTAGGCGCAACCATAGCTACTATCGTAGTTCCAGAGTGGCAGCTACTCACGCCCCTATTCGCTTTTTTTGGCGCTTTGCTGGCTGTGTTTCTGGTGCTGATTATTGGCGCCAGCAGTCGCTGGCAGAGGCTTGAAAGTCTGCTGCTTTGTGGCGTAGCCGTCAGCTTTATGCTCAGCGCTATCACCACCACCTTGTTGTATTTATCAGAACCTTTTGCCGCCAACCGCGTGATGTTCTGGCTGATGGGCAGTTTAAGCCAGGCCAGCCTGACTCATATCGCTTTGATAAGCCCGCTGGTGTTTATTACGTTGTTGTTGGGATTACTGTATCGCCGTCAGTTAGACGCTTTGGTATTAAGCGATGAAAGTGCCCGCAGTTTAGGCGTGAATGTACAACCTTTGCGTTTAGTTATTTTGCTGCTTTGTGCTGCGGTCAGCGCTGCTATTGTCGCCTGTTGTGGCGGCATCGCTTTTGTCGGCCTGATGATCCCCCATCTGGTGCGATCTTTATTTGGCTTATCCAGCGTGGCTTTGTTGCTGGGCTCTGTCTGGCTGGGCGCCGTGTTTTTAGCTGGCGTAGATACCTTATCCCGCAGCGTATTGCCAGATCAGGAATTGCCTATAGGGGTTGTTACTTCAGCCATAGGCAGCTTGTTCTTTTTATCCATGTTGTTTAAATACCGTCGCGGTTAAATGCTGATGAAAACGGAGTCGCTTGTTATGTTATTTGAAATACCTGCTTTAGATAAATCTGCGACGCCAGCCATACAGCAGCGTATTAATTTAAAAACTAAACCTGCGGGCGCTCTGGGCATGCTGGAGACGCTGGCGCTGCAACTGGCGCTGATCCAGAACCCAAATAAAAACCAAGACCCTTTATCACTAAATAAACCTGTGCTACTGATATTCGCCGCTGATCATGGCATCAATGTGCACGGCGTCAGCATAGCGCCAAGCGCAGTGACTCAGCAGATGGTATTGAATTTTTTGGCAGGCGGTGCCGCGGCCAACTGTTTCTGCCAGGCCAATGATATTGAGCTATTTGTGGTTGATGCCGGCATGCTGTTGCCACTGCCGGATGCTGAAGGTTTAATTCAACACTCTTTAGGCTGTGGCACAGCAGATTTCAGTCAGGGCCCTGCTATGAGTCTGGCGCAGGTTGAAGCGGGTCTGGCTTTAGGGCGTCATGCTGCACAGCAACAGATTGTTGCAGGCTGCGATTTACTGCTGTTGGGTGAAATGGGTATAGCCAATACCAGCAGTGCTGCCGCTTTACTCGCAGCTTCAACTCATTTGCCGATTGAAACTTGTGTCGGTCGTGGTACTGGTATCAGTGATGCACAATTTAAATTAAAACTGGCGTTAATTGAGCGGGCTTTGCAACGACCTTATGCCAAAGATCCGCTGTCCATTCTGGCTGAATTTGGTGGCTTTGAAATAGTCCAGCTTTGTGGTGCTATCTTAGGTGCAGCTTCACTACAAAAACCTGTACTCATTGATGGCTTTATTGTCTCAGTCGCGGCTTTATTGGCCTGTCAGATGGCGCCGAATTGCCGTGACTATTTAATTTTTGCGCATCAGGGTGCTGAAGCTGGTCATAAGGCGGTGTTAAAGGCTCTGGATGCCTCTGTGTTACTGGATTTAGGTTTACGTTTAGGCGAAGGCACAGGAGCTGCTTTGGCGGTACCATTACTCAAAGCAGCCATTAGTTTTTACAACGATATGGCAAGTTTTGCTGATGCCGGCGTGACTCAAGTGGTGGAAGCCGGAGCTCTTGAGTGAAAACCTCTATGCTGAAATGGCCACTCAGGCAATGGCACCTGTTTTGTCTGGCTTTGTCATTTTTCAGCCGTATTCCTGTGCCTACATCGACCCCGTACAGCCCAGAGCTTTTGAATCAAAGCAGCCGCTATTTAAGTCTGGTGGGCTTGTTATTGGGTGCCCTGCAAGCTTTGGTGTTGGTGGCTACAGCTCAACTGCTGCCCTTTTCCATCGCTGTGTTATTGGCTTTAATGGCAGGACTGGTACTAACAGGTGCTTTTCATGAAGATGGTCTGGCCGATACAGCTGACGGTTTAGGTGGCGGTTTAAGCCTTGAGCGCAAGCTGGAGATCATGAAAGACAGCAGAGTTGGCACTTATGGTCTGGTTGCGCTGTTATCGGTTTTTTTGATCAAGTGGCAAAGCCTGCAAGCCTTAGAGACACAAGCCATTTGGGCTTTCGTGCTGGTGGCTGGTTTATCGCGCGCCACAGCAGTCAGCCTTACTTTTGTCTTGCCTTATCAGCAACTGGATTCGTTGAGTAAAACCAAACCTATAGCCACCTCACTACAAAAACGTGCTTTGCTATGGATCTGGCTTTTTGTAGTGCCTCTTTTGTATTTTGTTCCTCTGTCTTTAGCTTTATCTCTGCTCGCTATCCTCATCTTATGTTTTGTTCTGCTGTTTTTTTACTACCGCTGTCAGCTACAGGGCTATACAGGCGATTTATTAGGCGCAGCGCAACAAGTCACTGAACTTGCTTTATATCTGGTGTGGCTTATATGGTGGAGACAGCAGTGATGAAAAAAACGCTGATTTTAGGCGGCGCCCGCAGTGGCAAATCCAGTCTGGCAGAAACTCTCGCCAAAACATCAGAGCAGGTGACTTACATAGCCACAGCCACTGCTTTTGATGCTGAGATGACAAAACGGATTACATTGCACCAGCAGCAAAGACCCAACAACTGGCTATTAATCGAATGCCCATTGTTGCTCTGTGAAGCCTTAACGCAGCTTTCTGGTTCAGGCCAGACGGTATTAGTCGACTGCTTAACGCTTTGGCTAAATAATCAGCTGTATCATCAGCCAGAGCAAGATTTTGCCCTGGCGCGCCAGCAGGTAGCAGATGCTGTTAGTCAGTTTGAAGGCAAATTGATACTGGTCAGCAATGAAGTGGGTATGGGGCTGGTGCCTATGGGCGAACTGAACCGAGTTTTTGTCGACCAACAAGGCTGGCTGAACCAACAGCTGGCCAGAGTTTGTGATGAGGTGATTTTTGTTGCAGCCGGCTTACCGCTTTATCTAAAGCGAGGCATTGATGCAACAGATTGATTTAGTACGCCATGGCCCTGTCGCAGGCCCTGCTGCTTTATACGGCTGGACTGATGTGATGTTGCAGCAATCATCCCCTGCCTGTCTGTCGTGGCTGTCTACCCAGTCTTATCAGCATGTACTGACATCACCTTTACAACGTTGCCGCCACAGTGCCGCAGCACAGGCTCAACGCCTGCAGCTTGAGCTTGTGATAGAGCCGGATTTAAAAGAAATGAATTTTGGCCTGTGGGACGGCGTGCCTTTTGATGAGCAAAGCCCCTGCTGGCCTGCACAACAACAATTCTGGCAGCAGCCTTTTGCCATAACGCCACCTAAAGGTGAATCTTTAATTGATTTTCAGCAGCGGGTTTTAAGGGCTTTTGAATTGCATAGCGGCTCTCAATACGAGCGGCAATACGAGCAGCACCAGCATGCTTTATGGTTAGTGCATGGCGGCGTGATCCGTCTGCTGCTGGCCTCCTTATTAAAGATCGACTTACAGCAAAGCAGCTGGCTGCAGCAGATGTCTATTGCCTATGGCAGCGTCAGCCGGATCAGCCGTTTTAACAAACAAAGCCCATGGCAAATCCACTGTATTGGCAGCGCTGGTTTTTAAATTTTTCCAAAGAGAGACAACATGACTGAACAAAACACAGATGTAAAACAGCAAAACCATAAAAAACGTCAGCAAAAGCTCAAAGAGCAAGTCGATAGCCGTATCGCTGCCGCCAGCACTGACAAAGCTTTATTGTTAGTGATCACAGGCAATGGTAAAGGTAAATCCACCGCAGGTTTTGGCACTGTGGCCCGCGCTGTAGGTCATGGTTTAAAAGCCGCAGTAGCGCAGTTTATTAAAGGTACATGGGACTGTGGCGAGCGCAATTTGTTACAACAACATGGCGTTGAGTTTGCCGTGATGAACACAGGTTTTACCTGGGATACCCAGGACAGAGCCGCTGATATTGCTGCAGCAGAATTGGTCTGGGCCAAAGCCGAACAATTTTTACAGGACGACAGCATTCAACTGGTACTGCTGGATGAACTGACCTATATGGTGAGTTACCACTACATAGATTTGGAAAGAGTAGTGAATGCGCTCAATAACAGACCCTCCACCCAACATGTGGTGATCACAGGCCGGGCGGCTCATCGGACCTTAATTGAGATGGCCGACACCGTCAGCGAAGTGCAGTCAATCAAACATGCATTCGACTCCGGGATTCAAGTGCAAAAAGGAGTTGATTGGTAATGTACGTGCTACGTATTACGTTGTGCTGCTGCGCCTTATTTGCAGTCAAAGTACAAGCCGAACCTGCTCAGCGTATTGTTGCGCTCTCTCCCCATTTGGTCGAGCAGCTGTATAGCATTGGTGTAGGCGACAAAATTGTTGGCACCACAGACCATGCTGATTATCCGGATGCCGCGAAAAAAATTCCTCGTGTTGGCAATTATGCTCAATTGCAGGTCGAAAAAATTCTGGCGTTAAAACCGGATCTGGTATTGGCCTGGACAGATGGCAATCCACCTGCGGATCTCAATAAACTGCGGCAGCTTGGTTTACATGTGGTGGATTCTAACCCGTTGCAACTGAATGATATTGCCAAAGAACTGCGTTTGTTAGGCCAACATACAGGTGCAGTTGCTGCGGCAGAACAACAAGCGAAGCGAATGGAACAAGGCCTGGCTGAGTTGCGACAGATCTACAGTACCAAACCAAAAGTCATTGTATTTTATGAGTTGTGGCAACAACCGCTGTCGACAGTGGCACAAAAGGCCTGGCCACAGCAGCAACTGGAGCTTTGTGGCGCCACTAACCCTTTTGCAACTGCCATAGGCGATTATCCTCAGGTCAGTTTAGAGCATGTGGTCGCAAGCCAACCTCAACTGATTATCCAGCCCGTATCGGTGAATGAACCACGGGCATTACTGGACTGGAGCCGCTGGCCTGCAATTCCAGCCGTTAAATATCAACAGTTTAGCCAACCCAACTCCGACCTTGTACACCGCACCACCAGCCGAATGCTGCTTGGTATTCGGCAACTTTGCGCCGACATCGACAAAACGCGGCAATTTTTTGCCAAAAAGTCCTAAAGTTACTAAAGCCAAAGCCGATAGCATGATTAGTCAGAACTATACTGAAGCTCATTTACGCCCAAAGGGAGTGTGTTATGTCATCTGTTAACGGTGTCGGCTCGTCAAATGCAGCAGCTCAGGCTCAAGCCAGCAAAGCGACGGAAACCAATGAAACGACCGAAGAGAAAAAGCTTTCAGGCTATGAGTCGTCTCAGATGAATAAGCAAAAGCTGAATGCAACTATTATGGAAAATCAGCTGAAACTAAGCACAGGTGACGACGATAACTCGATGAGATTATTGTATAAAACTGCACTTGAAGGCATTAATAGTGAGCTGGAAGCCGAGTTTGGCCCTAATGCAGCTGAAAAAATTAAAAACAGCGGCGTCGACACATCGCCACAAGCCACTGCCGATCGCATTGTTGGTTTTGCCACAGCTTTTTATCAAAAGTTCTCCGAACAAAACCCGGACATGCCGGAAGAAGAACGCCTGGATAAATTCCTGTCCTTAGTTGGCGGTGGTGTAGATAAAGGCTTTGAAGATGCCCGCGGTATTCTGGATGGTTTGGGTGTACTGAATGGTAAAGTTTCGGATGATATCGACAGCACCTACTCCTTAATACAGGAAGGCTTCGCTAAATTCCGTGAAATGATTTTAAACCCGGATAAAACCGTAGAAGATCAGGATATGACTGAATCAGTCGCCGCTAATACCGGCAGCGAACTGCGGTTTTCGGTGAAAGTGTAAGTAAATCTGTTGTAACGACTCCTGACGTGCTGGTTTCATCTAAGCCTTGAAACCAGCTGTTTTTTAAACTGGCCTTACCTTTTTAAGGCCAGTTCTTTTCTTCTGCAAGTTCTTCATTTACTGCTGCTAAAGCCTGTTTTAATCAACAGCGCAGGACTATGTTTATTGCCCTCTTCACTGATCCAAATCTGCTTATCCTGATCAATACAAAGACCCTCTACCTGACCTGTGGTGGCTAAAGCTTTGGTTTCCAACAAAAGCAGGTTTTCATCATAACGGGCAATTTGAGGCTGGAAACCGGCATTACTTAAATAAGCCCAAATTGCTTTGCGTGGATCCGGGTAACCCACCAGCCACCATTCTTGTTTATTTTGATCAAAAACTGCATCTGTGACCAGAAAACCGGGGTTAGCAAAAGGCAGAGCTTTGCCAAGCTTTTGCTGTTTTAACTTAGGATCCAGCTTGTAACGTTTTGGGATCTGACTATCCCAGCTTTTACTGATCAGCCACAAACTGTCTTGCTGGTACACCAGAGCCTCAAAATCGATATCATGTTGATAAGGCTGATATTTCTTATCAACAGGGAGTGTTATTTCTAGCCTCTCCGGGGTATAAGGTTGTTTTAAACCAGACCAATTCAGCGGCACTTTGTAAATAAACAACGTCTGTTTGTACTTTGCATTATTACCGGTATCGGCCAGATACAAAAATTCTCCATCTGAGCTGATAGCTTCCCAATCCCTATTTCTGAATGAAAGTTGTAGCTGGTGATTGATTTGCCCATTATGGTCAAAGCGATAAAGCAAGGGCTCATTACCTGAATCATTGAAACTGATAAAGTCTTGCTCGAGGCAAAGTAAACCCGAGGTTTCTTTCAATTGTGACGGTAATGCAACCACAGATTGCCCATCAGCCAACACTGGCTGGCTGAGACCGCAGCCATTTAACAGCAATAATATCCCCGCCAGCCCTGACAACACAGGGTATCTGACTGAAAGCTCCATACACACTCCCTTTAGCAATCGGACAGACTATTGAAGTCCAGCATAAAACAGTTGTTATTCCAGTGCTATAGTCGATAGGTGGCAAAAATAGCACAGCAAAGGAACAGAGCGTGGAACAGGATTTAGTGGTGTATATAGTGGACGATGACAGCTCGTTGCGTTATGCGCTGGAGGGCTTATTAAATTCGATGGGCTATCAAACTCAGAGCTTCGGTGCTGTGGCGGAATTTTTACAGCAGTATAAAACCGGCGCACAGGGCTGCCTGATTTTAGATGTGCGTCTGCCTGGTTTAAGTGGTTTGAGCTTTCAGGCGAAATTGCAGGATTATGGTATTCAACTGCCCGTGATCCTGATGACAGGTCATGGTGATATCCCTATGTCTGTGCGGGCGATGAAAGCCGGTGCTGTGGACTTTTTAACCAAACCTTTTCGTGATCAGGACATGCTGGACGCGGTGGCCACAGCCATGGAACGTATTCATGATCAGCAGCATGCAGAAAAAAGCAACGAAGCTGTACGCGCTTGCTTTGATAGCTTAACCAGCAGAGAAAAACAGGTGATGACGCTGGTGTGTCAGGGCAAGATGAATAAACAAATTGCCTGGGAGCTGCAATTAAGCGAAGTCACTATCAAAATACACCGGGGTTCTGCCATGCGCAAAATGCAGGCTAAAACGCTGGCTGATTTAGTCAAAATGGCTGAAGCATTGCATTTAAGTTAAGGGTTTCTGATGAAGCAGCACGATATGGAAATCCTCAACCTTATTCAGCTCAGTGTTTTAGTCTTTACGCCAGAAGGCACTATTACTGGTTGGAATAAAGCGGCAGAGCAGCTTTATGGCTGGAGTGCAAAGCATGCGTTAGGGCAAAATGTATGTACATTGCTACGCTGTACCAGTTCATCCGATATAGCTAATGTGCTGCAGGCACTGCAATCCAACACTCAACAGCATCAGGTACAACGTTTTAGCGCAAGCGGCGAGTTAAAACTGATTAAGATCAGTTGGTCCTGCCGTTATAGCGCTACGGGTCAATTGCTGGATATTATTGAATCCGGCCGTGATATTACTCAAAGCCAGCAGGTTCAGGATGAGTTACGCCAAAGCGAACTGCGGTACCGCGCTATGTTTGATTCAATGTCGGTTGGCTGTTTTGAGATAGATACCAGTGAGCTGAATCAGATCTTTGTCCAGTTACGCGCTCAGGGCGTTACAGATTTAGTTTTGTATGCACAACAAAACCCGGACTTTTTAGCCCAAGCCATGCAGGCCTCCACAGTAGTCAAAGTGAATGCCGAAGCGATGCGGATTTTTAAGGCCAGTCGGCCTGAACAACTGCTTGGCCCTGTAGTGAACTATTGGAATAACGATAACAACGATACCTTTTGCAATAGTATTAATGCTGGATTTCAGCGTCAGTCGAAGTACGAAGCCGAGACCTTTATGCTGGTACTCGATGGCAGCAGAGTCGATGTGCAGTTTTCCATGTTCGCCTCCCCAGCCTTACGTGACTCAGGTACAGTGTTTATCTCCTTAGTGGATATCACTCAACGTAAACAGGCCGAGCGGGAGCTGATGAAAAGTGAATTTAAATTCAGAACATTATTTGAAGCCTCCGCCATTTCGTTTCAGCAACTGGATGTCAGCCGTCAGACTCAGCTATTTAGAGCTTTAAAAGCTCAGGGCGTTACCGACTTAAAAGCCTATATCGATGAGCATCCGGAATTTGTGCAACAAGCTATGGATGCGGTCTGGATAGCCGAAGCCAATCCCTACACTCTGACCTTGTATGGCGCTAAAACCAAAGCCGAAATTTTAGGCCCTGTCACGCCTTATTGGATCCCTGGCCAATGCGATACCTTCAGGCGCAGTATTGAAGCAGGTTATCGCGGCGAACCGGGTTATCAGGCCGAAACTAAAATACGTCGGCTGGATGGCAAAATAATAGATATTTTATTTGCATCTGCCTCTACCGCTACGTTAAGGGAACTGGGCCTGGTGGTGCTGACTATAGTGGATATTACTGACTGGGTTGCAGATCGTAATCAGCGCGATAATTTTCGTGATGAATTGGCCCATGCCGCCCGGGTTTCCATGCTGGGTGAACTCACCGCCTCTATTGCCCATGAAGTGAATCAGCCACTGGCAGCCATAGCGACCAATGGTGAAACCGGCTTGCGCTGGCTAAACAGGCAAGAACCAGATTTAAACAAAGCCCGTGATTTAATGCAGCGCATGGTCAATGACGCCTACAGAGCCGCCGACATTATCAGCCGAATTCGCGCTATGGCCAGCCATACGAAAGTGCAGCTACAACTGATGGATCTGAATGCCTGTGTGGAAGAGTCGGTGTTGTTTTTACAACATGAACTTCGCAGCCAGCGTATTCAACTGGAACTGGATCTGACGCCAGGTTTGCCGCCATTGCAGGCAGACCGCACTCAGCTGCAACAGGTGCTGATTAATATTCTGGTGAATGCAATGCAAGCCTTATCCGGCAAAACGACCAACGGATCAAAAACAGTGCCTGGCATCCATATTCAAAGCCTGTTAGCCGATCAACATCATCTGCAACTGCAAATCAGCGACAATGGTCCGGGCATATTGCCGGACCACTTACCTCATATCTTTGACAGTTTTTTTACCACCAAAAGCGCAGGAATGGGCATGGGGCTACTGATTTGCCGCTCTATCATTGAAGCCCTTGGCGGTACTATTGAAGCCAAAAACAATGACAACGCTGTTGGCGCCTGTTTTGTGTTGTTGCTGCCACTCAGTTAAAGCAATTGCAGAGCACGCCATACCTAAGTATGAGCGAAATCACCCGGATGGACTAATGCCTTGGCCTCTCAATACTCCTATCTTATGCAATGACCACCTTGTCTTCAGACAAGCCTTATTGACTAAAACAGGACAACCCAAATGACAACAGCTCTTGTAACAGGTGCCTCCTCCGGGATAGGCGCAACTTATGCAGACCGCTTAGCAAAACGTGGTTACGATTTAATTCTGGTGGCACGTAATGCTGCGCGCTTAGCCGCCTTAGCCGACAGACTCAGTTCCACCTACAAGATCAAGGTTGAATGCCTGCCTGCCGATTTAAGTTCAGCCGAAGGCTGGCGTGTGACTGTAGCACGCATCTATAAAGACACTAAGTTGTCGATGCTGATCAACTGCGCCGGTATTGGCCCAGAAGGAGCCGTATTGCAATCGAACGAAAACGAGCTGGAAACCATGATCCAACTCAATGTAATGGGTTTACATCAACTGACCTTAGCCGCAGCTAAAGTATTTTCAGCCCGTGGGCAAGGCACTATCGTCAATATAGCTTCAGTTGTCGCTTTATTGCCGGAGAAATTTAATGCGGTATACAGTGCCACTAAAGCCTTTGTGCTGGCATTAACTCAGGGAATGCACTCTGAACTGGCTCCGGTTGGGGTAAAAATTCAGGCGGTGTTGCCAGGACTTACCCGTACCGAAATATTTGAACGGGCAGGTTTTGATATTAATCACCTGGACCCAGGCATGATTATGGAAGCCGGTGATATGGTCGATGCATCACTGGCAGGTTTGGATCAAGGTGAGCTGGTGACCATTCCGTCTTTGCCGGATCTGGCCGACTGGCAGGCCTTTTTACAAGCCCGGTACGCTTTGGCTCCCCACTTATCACTGCAACATCCAGCCAAACGTTACACTGAATAATACTGTGACAAAGCCTAAAAAAACCCCGGAGACATCTCCGGGGTTCAGCATCAATGCCAGATGGCGATTGATTTAAAGGGTTACGCCCGCTGCATTCAGACTAATTCTGCATCCAGCGTGATTTCTGCATTTAATACTTTGGATACAGGGCAATTCAGTTTGGCCAGTGTCGCCAGTTCGTTAAACGTGGCTTCATCTATACCGGGAATAGCAGCCTTCAGAGTTAAGGCAATAGAAGGGATAACAAACACATCACCTTGTTGCTCCAGCGCAACGACGGCTTGAGTATCCAGCTGAGCCGGAGTAAAACCTGCCTTGGATAAAATCAGTGTAAAAGCCATAGTAAAACAGGACGCATGAGCCGCCCCTATCAGCTCTTCCGGATTACTGCCTGGTGTACCTTCAAAACGACTGGCAAAGCCATAAGGGTAAGCCGATAAAGCACCGGTTTGGGTGGATATTTCGCCACGGCCTTCTGTATACCCAAGTAACTTCAAGATGCAGAATTCAGCGGGAGATAAAAACGCTTTAGGCAAGGCAGCTGTTGGAAGCTTTAGTGGTTCTAAAGCGACAACAGTTAACGCTGCATAAAGCGCTTTTAGACCCGCCCTTCGGGAGTCGCTGGACGATTGCACTGCGGTGTTAGCCTGTCTCACAAGGTAGACGACATTGCTTCGCCAGGCTGCCTTGCATTGCAAACGCCCAGCGGCTCTGAAACTCGCATCTTGAGGTCACTTGGGTATATGCCACCGGTCCAGCGTACTGAAGCACTACGTTTAATTTTCATCATGGTCTCCTTTGATTTCAGTGACCGATCAGACCACAGTGCAAAAGATAAAACGCACAAGGACCGGCATGGGTAGAACAGGGTCAGAGTAGGTTCTGGCCATTAGGTTCAGGCTTTAGGTAATAAAGTCAGCAATTGGCATTTATAGGCTGCGGTTTGCGCCATTTACCCTGCCGTTAAAATTACCAGCTGAGTATTAAGCAAAGTTGACAGAGCGCCTATTGTCTCTTTAGGTAAGGCTCTTATACGGAAGTATTAAAACTAACAACGCAGCAAGGAAAACAGCTCAGGCTGAACAGCCTGAGCTAAAAGATTAACGGCAGCAGTACAAAGCCAAAGCTCTTTGTACATCTAAAATAGAGCCGTCTTTATTAAAAGTTTTTGTGATTGGGGTATCTGTGCTGCTGAGCCAGATATGCAGATCAGACTCCAGATCGAAATGGCCTTTGGTTTCTGCACTAAAACGCACTATGGAACGGTAAGGCACCGACATAAACTCTTTTTTAGACCCTGTTAAACCTTGTTTATCCACCAGTATTAAACGTCTGTCGGTAAAAACGATCAGGTCGCGAATCACTTTATAGGCTTGCTGCAGCTTTTCGTCAGGCAATAAAATCTGGCTGAACTCTGCCTCGATATCGGCCAAATCAATTTGGCCTGCATTACCTAATAAACCGCTAAAAATTCCCATTTTTATTCCTTGTTAATGCACGTGATGAAAACCGGTAAGCCAGAGCTTATCTCTGCCTTATGCTAACAGCAAGAGTTAAAAGCCCAGAACCAGGCCATCCCAATTCAGTAGCAAACCACTGTGCTCCACCTGAAGCTGTTGGGCAACCTCTGCCAGATGTTGTGCGGTCTGAGCCGGACTTTGCAGTTGCCCTGCTGGCAAATTGCGCTGAAAAGGTGCTGACAAAGCGGAATCTGTCGTGCCTGGGTGCAGCGTTACCAGGGCTGCGGTTTTATTGCTGCGCTTCAGTTCTATGCTGGCCGTTTTAATCCATTGATTCAGAGCCGCCTTGGCAGAACGATAGCTATACCAGCCGCCTAACTGGTTATCGCTGATGCTCCCCACTTTGGCACTCAATTGCAGATACCGAATGCCAGGGGTTTTGGTTAGATAAGGCCAGAGGCCTCGCAGGTAAAAGACAGGAAGCTCCAGATTCAGCAGCAGAGTTTTACGCAGCAAGGCACTGGAACTTTGGCTTAAGCTTTTTTCCGGCAAGAGTTTGAATTCACCATCCTGATGCAACCAACCTATGCAGTTAAAAATCAGTCCCACCTGCTGCTGTTGCACTACTTCGATAACAGTGCTGAAAAAGCTCTGATGCGAAGCCCAGTCAGTGGGTTCTGCTAAAGCGGGTGCTTTGATCACCTGAAGCCTGGGATCACTAAAATCGGCGGCGCTGCGGGATAACCAAATCACAGTCAAGCCTTGTTGCAGATAATGTTTTGCCAAAGCCGTACCTATCGAACTACTGGCGCCAATAATAAGCACTGCGCTCATGGAGTATCCTGCTGCGACTTATCCTGTTCAATCACGGCATTCGCCAGATTTAATCCGGCCAGATAGGCGTTTTCAACCCGACCGCCATAACTCCAGTCACCGCCAGCCCAAAGTTTCAAATTGGGCAGAGCAATTAAACCCGGTGCTGCGACCTGTTCGTTTTGACTGGCATACAACCAGCGGTGCGCCAGTAATGGGGTGATTTCCTGGTGTATATGCAGCTCTTGTCGCAAAATTGCAGTGGCTTGTGCAAACCAGAACTGTTCTGCTTCATGAAGATACAGAGCGCTAAAGGCTGTATTAAAATGCAGGATGTAACAGGATTTACGCCCCGTTTTGTGTTGCTGATGACTGATAAATCTTAATTTAGGATGCTGACAAAAAATCGCATCCTGCGCAGGCCTGGCGTCAGTGTGCAGAGCCACAGCCCAGCACGGTTCCAGCAGCTCATCTGCGCAGTCAAAAAGTTCAGGCAGCCTACTTTGAACTACTAACTGCTGCACCTGAGCTGGCGGCAACGTTAACAGCACTGCATCAAAGCCTGTGTAACTTAAGCCGTTGTCACTGAACAAAGTCCAGCTCTGCTGCTGATAATCAAGTTGTTGGATGCGGCAGCCATTGATCAGAGGCACCCCCTGTAATAACGCCTTTACCGGACTTTGCATTGAAGGCACGCCAATATAACGGGCTTGCTCGTCCTCTGATGTTTTGAGTGATGAAAGCCCTTCTGCCAAGGATAACAGCGCTGTACTACAGGACCAGATCTCAACCTGGCCATCGTCAAGCCACAACTTGACCTGTTGTTTAAAAGAGTCACTGCGGGCGGTAAAATACTGAGCCCCCATATCCAGATAACCCTGCTCTGTTCTTTTGCTGCTCATGCGGCCACCAGCGGCACGGCCTTTATCAAAAACGGTCACTTGATACCCTTTCTGAATCAGCGTAGCTGCCACAGTGGCTCCGGTAAGTCCTGCACCTAGCACTGCTATTTTTTTCATCACTGCTTTTTCTTTTTTGAATGCATAACTCTTTTACGCTGTATCATAAGCTTAAGATCAACAACGGAGTAACCCCATGAGTCAGACTGAACTAGCAACCTTTGGCGCCGGCTGTTTTTGGTGTATTGAATCAGCCCTGAATCAGCTTCAGGGTGTAAACAAAGCAACCAGTGGTTACATGGGAGGCCAGACACTCAATCCGGATTATCGTCAGGTGTGTAGCGGCACCAGTGGCCATGCAGAAGTTGTACAGGTGGAGTTTGACCCGGCATTGGTGAGTTTTGAGCAGCTGTTGCAGGTGTTATTTTTTTTGCATGACCCGACTCAGCTCAACCGTCAAGGCAACGATATAGGCACTCAGTATCGCTCGGCAGTGTTTTACCACTCAGAACAACAACGTGAGCAGGCGATAGCTTCAATTAAAGCGGCAGGGCCGTTATTTGACTTGCCGATAGTGACAGAAGTTACCGCTGCCAGTACCTTTTATCCGGCTGAGGACTATCATCAGGGTTATTATTTGCAGAACACCAGCCAGCCTTATTGCCAGTTCTTAATTACACCCAAGCTGGCTAAATTTCGCCAGACTTTTGTGAGTTTACTGAAGGCTTAATAGGGTCAGAGCCAAGGCTCTGACCCTGGCGATTAAAAATCAGGTGTCCAGTTTAAACGCAATGACCATTCAGCACCTGCCGTAGCATAACCAGGCACATACAAGTAATCTTTGTTGGTCAGATTGTCCGCTTTAGCCGAAATTTGTAACTCGCGGCTTAATTCGTAACTGACGCCAGCGCCCCATAAGGTGTACCCACCCAGTTGTGGTGTGGAAAAATCGCCGGTATGGAAATCACTCTGATAATCAGAGGTGACAAAAACACGCCAGTCTTGCCATTGATAAGCGCCCTGCCAATGCACTGTGTGCTTAGAACGTTTAATTAAAGGAGCATCTGTGGATTCATCTTTGGCATCTGTGTAACTGTAAGCGACTTGCTGATGCAGTTGTTGCCAGCTGTGACTAACACTCAGCTCTGCACCTTTAATTTTAGCTTCACCGACGTTTTGTGGCACCCAGTTGCCATCAGCTGCCGGAGCCCACTGGATCAGGTTACTGACGTTCTGCTGATAAATGGAACTTTCAATCTGCACATCACCAGCACGGTAACGTAAACCCAGCTCATCAGAGGTTGCAGTTTCAGGTGCTAAATCCTTGTTACCGCTCAAAGGGTAATACAGGTCGTTAAAGCTTGGCGCCTTAAAAGCACTGCTGCGACTGGCGCGAAGCAGTAATTCGTTGGTCAGCTGATAGCCTAAACCCACTTCATAAGTGTTGGAATGACCATACTGGCTTTGTTTATCATAACGGCCCGTGACATCGGCCAACCAGGCACCTGACTGATAGCTAAAACCGGCAAAAATGGCTTTATTGATACGAGAATCAACGTCATAGCCCAAATCGCTGCCTGACACATCTTCCTGATACCAGTTTACACCAGTCAACGCAGTTAAGCTTTGCGTCAGTTGGCGGCTGTACTGGTAATCCAGTTCCTGCCGCTCAGTTTCAAACAAACTGGCCGGACTGTCTTCGCCCCAGTTTAAGTCTTCCGTCTGATTGCGAGAGATACTCAGCTTCTGTTGGGATTTATCACCATCCAATGCCCAGCCTAAACGACTTTGACTGGTTTTAGTTTCGACTTGATCCGAGCCGGGGCCCCACGTCGGGTCATAGTCGTACTGACCGCGGCTTCTGAGTACATTATGATCGACAGACCATACACCATAAGCTGTATTGTATTCAGCGCCTAACTTACCATAACGCTGATCAAAACCATCTTTGTCAGCCTGGGTGCCAGGACGCACATCAAAACCTTCGGAGTCGGACCAGCCTAAATTCGCACGAACAGTTACATCACCATACTGCTGACTGGTGGCGATATCGGCTTCATGACTTTGGTAACGGCCGGTTTTTAACTGCACTGAGGTGTTATCTGCTTTACGGGTGGTGATGGCGATCACTCCAGCTATAGCGTCAGAGCCATATAAAGCGGCTTTTGGCCCTTTAATAACTTCAATTTGTTCTATTTGTTGCAGAGATAATTCAGCTAAAGAGGCATAACCTAAAGTAGCTGAGCCAGTGCGAACACCATCAATCAGTACTAAGGTGTGTCCGGCAGAACCACCGCGTAAAAATATGGTGTTAGTCTGGCCTTTACCGCCGGAACGACTAATTTGCACCCCTGCGACCTGACGCAACAAAGCAGGCAAATCAGATACTTGCGCTTGTTCAATTTGCTCGCGGTCTAATACAGTAACTGATGATAAAATCTGATGCACAGGCTGAGCCTGGCGAGTGGCGTACACACTGATGTGTTCCAGCGGATCGTCCGAGCTATCGGCAAAAACAAAAGCAGGCAGACCAGCGACTACTGTCGCCAGCAACGTTTTTTTAAACATGATATCTCCCAAAGACGCCCACCGCGTCCTGAATAGTGAATGAACTTTTCAGGCCGGTCTCCGGGCTGACAACAGGCTATTCAAAGTAACCGGGATCCCTTCCCATCCAAAGACAGTGGTTTGATCCAAGCCAGAGCAAAGCTCTCTGTTGTTTTACCGTTGCGGGGGCAGCTCTGGGTTTTCACCAGATTCCCGTTTCACCCTCAAATGTTAACAACATTCTGCGGGCACCTGAAAAACGCGGCGTCAGTGTAGCGGTCGCAGTCATAATGTCAATAGAAATCCAGACGTCTCCCATCAGCGATAAGGGCAGAAAACAGCTCGATGAGGTTCGCTCCTTGGATTCTTTCGCTTATAATGCCCTGATAAATTTCAAAGGAAAAAAGAGAACGCTATGCCTTCATTTGATATTGTTTCTGAAATTGATATGAATCAAGCAAAAAACGCGGTTGAGAATGCGAAACGTGAACTAGAAACCCGTTTCGATTTTCGTGGCGTTGACGCAAAAATTGAGTTTAACAAAGAGCACATTGAGCTTACCGCAGAAGCTGATCAGCAGGTCATGCAGCTGTTCGATATTTTTGCCACAAAAGCAAGCAAGCTGCAGTTAGATGTAAGTAGTTTCAAAATTGAAAAAGAAGATCGTCATGGGAAGTACATCACCCGCCATATCACTATCAAGCAAGGCATTGACAAAGAGATAGCCAAAAAGGTTATTAAATTAATCAAAGACAGTAGCATTAAAGTACAGGTGGCCATTCAGGGAGAAGAGCTGCGTGTCACAGGTAAAAAACGCGATGATCTGCAGGCTGTGATGCAGTTAGTCAGAGGAAGTGACCTGGGGCAGCCGTTCCAATTTAAGAACTTCCGAGACTAATTGCGTTCTCGATAGGTTTGATCTGCCCCTAAACAGGAGGAGACGCCGAATCACAAAAAGGCAACTCCTCCCGGTTCAAAAGCCCTGAATATGGTCTGTCAGATCAAAGCCCAGCCGGGTTTTACCGCTTTTGACAATAAACTATCTATTGTTTGTAGTCACTGAAGATCAGCTTCAGCTGTCGTGCTGACTTGCAGACATTTCTATTGGTCTGCGGCCTGTACAGCACGAAAATCAGAGCGGTCAGCCAATTCGCGGTTCGGATTATCGACCTTATTCCGTACTTCCTGTTAAGCAAGGTTTGACAACAGGTTGCATAAAGGAAAAAAGGAATACAAGGGCTCGTTGTTTCAAGCTGGAGATTGTAATCGTAAAACTGATACAATCCGGCCAGGTCTTTTAAAGAAGAGTATCTTGTGAAGCGTCATCTTTACCATGCGATTTGTTTGCTGGTGTTTACCGCAGCCACTTTTGGTTTTCTGACAGAAGTTAAAAGTAGTGGTATCAGCTTAAACCAATACGACAAGCACCTGCATTTTTTAGTCTTTTTCTGTCTGACCGCTATGCTGCAATGGAGTTATAAACCTAAGCTTTGGCAAGCGGCCTTGATTATGGCCGGTTATGGCGTTGCCATTGAGTTCCTGCAAAATTATTTAACCAGCTATCGCCGCGCAGAATTGTTAGATTGGGTCGCCGATCTGGTTGGCGTAGCCGTATTCTATTTGTGCTATTTTGCTGTAAAAAAATGGCGCAACCGCACACAATAACCCACGCATTCTGGACTGTCGTAGGTGAAGGTGCTATCGGCCTTCTCTCGGCAGCCCGTTTACATCTGGCTGGCTATCCGGTGCAATTGCATCGGCGCACTGCCGGGCCTTTCGATTTCGTTTTTCAGTCTGCTGTTAGTTCCCAGTCCCTTTCTTTACCCAGTCAAATACAACAGCCCTACTCTTCGATCCTTCTGCCTGTAAAAGCTTATGCAGTGCTGGACGCAGTAAAACAGCTATTACCTTTGCTGAGCGATAATGCACAGTTGGTATTGAGCCACAATGGCATGGGTACTATAGAACAGCTGTTACCACTGCTAAAACCCGAACAAGGACTGTGGTTTTTAAGTACCAGTCATGGCGCTTTTAAACCTGATCATTCAACAGTAGTCCACAGTGGTCTGGGCCAGTCGGTATTGGGTGCGCTTAATCAGGCGGCTCTTGCTCAGCAGCAGAGTGTTGAACAGGCTATGCAAGCTGCGTTGGGTCCACTGGTGGTGATGGCGGATATCTGGCCGGCACTCTGGCAGAAACTGGCAGTAAATGCAGTGATTAACCCACTCACCGCTTTGCATCAATGTAAAAATGGCGAGCTGAGCAACAGCAAATATGCCGCAGCTGTTGAGTTATTGATTGAAGAGTTTGTGTTGGTAGCAAAAGCAGCAGGGCAAGATTTCAGCATTGAGGCGATTCAAAACAGAGTAACGCAAGTCATCAGGCAAACCGCTGACAATTACTCCTCGATGCAGCAGGATTTTGCCAAAGGCCGCCGCAATGAGCTCGACTATATCACAGGATTCTTACTGAAACAGGCAGAGCAGCATCAACTGCAACTGCCCGCTCATCAGGCTATTTATCAGCTGTTGCTTCAGAAATCACCACGATAAACACCTACGTTAGTGTGGCCCTGTTCGGACAATAACAATGCCTGCAAACGACTCATTACGCCACGTTCACAATACAGATAATACTGCTGTGTTTGATCCAACTGGCTAAACTGACTGGCCAACTTATAAAAAGGTAACAGTTGCACCTGATGGCGAACCCCAGTTAGCGGCTTCACATCTACTTCATCAGGACTGCGTATATCCAGAATAATGGCGTCGGACGCCATAGTGCTTTCATCCAGCACTGTGTTGATTTGCTGCTCCGCCTGAAACTCGACAGTGCGGATATCCAACACGTTCGCATCCAAAGCCAGTTTTTCCAACGCCGCCAAATCCAGTTGTTGCTCCGCCAGCAGTACTTTGTTTAAATCTGCGTTGATGGTGGGTTTGTTGGAAATCACACCACAGTACTCAGGCATGGTTTTGGCCATATCTTCAGCACCAATTTTGCGCGCTAAATCAATGATCTCTTGTTTGTCCTGATAAATAAGCGGACGCAACACCAGCGTATCAGTGGCTTTGTCTATCACACTTAAATTGGCAATAGTCTGGCTAGCCACCTGCCCGACACTTTCGCCTGTCACCAGAGCCTGAACGCCAAGACGTTCAGCCACTATGGCAGCAGCTCGCATCATCTGGCGCTTCAACACAACCCCCATCAGGCCGTTATCAACTTTCTCCAGAATTTCTGTCACCACAGGGGCAAAATCAACACTGATAAATTTCACTTTGTGCGACAAACTGAATTTTTGCCATAAATAAAAAGCCATCTGCCGCACGCCAGTTTCATGGGCCGGGCCGCCTAAATTAAAAAACAGATAGTGAGTACGCAGGCCTTTGCGGATCATCAGGTAACTGGCTACTGCCGAGTCAAAGCCACCGGAAATTAACGACAATACGTCACTCTGGCTAGGCAGCGGAAAGCCGCCCATGCCTTCAAACACCTGACTGACAATAATCAGCTGGTCACGTTTAATCTCCACACGTACCACCTCATCCGGGTTTTTCAGTTGCACGCGGGCAGAAGGGATATGCTGATTTAAACCACCGCCTATATAACGTTCTGCTTCAAGCGAGCTGAATTCATGATCGCCAGTACGTTTTACCCGCACACAAAAACTTTTACCTTCCAGTTTTTCGGTAAACGCAGCTTTGACTTGTTCAAAAATATCATGCAGTGAAGTGTAGGTGCCCGACTGCATTTCCATAAACTGCACTATGCCGGGAATACAGGCCAGATGATCAATCATCTGCTGCCGTAATTTAGGGCTATTGGACGCCACCTGCACCAGCAAATGGTCGTAGTTATTTTTGATGGCAACGGATGGGTCTAACCGCAACAAGATAGTTTTCAGATTCTGCTCTAAAAGCATAGTCTGACGTTTTCGGACCGATTTACTTTTAATCGATATTTCCGGGTGCAGTTTGACTAAAAATTCCATCATATCACTCGCTGAAAAAATAAAGGCGCGAATTATAGCGCGCCTTGCAACAACAGTTTAGCTTTTATTGCTGCAGTTATTACTCAGTGGAGTTACGGATTTGGCTTGCTCTGCGCTGCAGGTTCCAGGCTGATAGGGTCAGACTCTTTTGCTTTACCTTGCATAATAGAAATCTCAACCCTGCGGTTCCGTCGTCTGTTGCTTTCCGTATCATTAGGCACCAAAGGACGGGTTTCAGCATGCCCTACCACCACCAGACGGTTTTTATCAAAGCCTGGAGCTTTGAGCATTTCAGAAGCAACAGACACAGCACGTTGAGCAGATAAATCCCAGTTATTGCTATGTAATTCATCAGAAACCTGATCACCATCAGTATGGCCAGAAACAGTAACTTCGCCTGGAACATCTTTTAACAAGGTACCAATATTTTGAATAATTGGTTTGAATTTGGGCTGTAAAAACGAAGAGCCGGATGGGAATGAGCCATTCTCACGAATACGGATAATAATTTGTTGGCCTAAAGATTCGAGTTCAATAGCGCCATCCATAATTTGCTTTTCCAACTGCTCAGCAATTTTTTTCAACAGCTCGTTGGTTTGTTCCTGTACTTCAGTGGCAGCAGCTTCAACTGCTTCCATAGGCTCTTCTGCGGTACTGCTCGACTGACCTCCGGTTTTATCCTCCCGCTGTTCCTGACGTCCACCCGCTTCATCTTCTTTACCCGCCTGAAAATTCAGCGTTTGCTGCGTCATTTCCACAGTTTGTTGCTGGATGGTATCAATGGGCGTTGGATCAGGACGGCCCGGACGGAATTCCATCGCAATCACACTGGTTCCCTTGGGGATATCTTTAACTTCAATTTTATTTTGCACACCAAAAGCGTACTGCATGGACCCTGCAATTTGCTTAAACTTCAGTACATCCATTTCCGAAAAAGACAGCAGCAGCACAAAAAAACACATCAAAAGCGCCATCAGGTCAGCAAAAGTCCCCATATAAGCGGGTAACCCCGGAGGTGGACACTTAGGACACTTATCCATACTAACTCCTACTCCGCTGCCGGAGCTGCAGGCTCACGTTTCTTGGCAGCCAGGTAATTACGTAAAATGCCTTCGATCACTTTAGGGTTCTGACCATCCTGTATGCCCATAATGGCATCCAGAATAAGCTGATTATTGGTTTTTTCTTCTTCGTTACGCACCGCCATTTTTTCTGACAGTGGTAAAAAAATACAGTTAGCCTGAATAGCACCGTACATAGTGGTTAATAAGGCTACCGCCATTGCCGGGCCTATAGCTTTAGGGTCAGACATGTTGGACAACATAGCGACCAGACCGATAAGGGTACCTATCATGCCCATAGCCGGGCCTAAATCACCTAATTGCTTGAACACGCTAATAGCGGTGTTATGTCGGCTGTAGGTTAATTCAATATCTTTTTCCAGTGTGCCGCGCACCACGTCCGCATCGTGGCCATCCACTAACATATTGATGCCTTTTTGCATAAAAGGATTAGGAATTTCTGCTTCTTCTAAGGCTAAAAAACCGCCTTTACGGGCGGCATCAGCCAATTGCACCGCTTTTTCAATCAACTCTTCTGCTGATTCAATTTTAAACATAAAAGCTTTACCCACGGCTTTCATTGAATCGGCCAGTTGAGTAAAGGTGAATTTGATCACTACAGCTGTAATACTACCGCCAAAAACGATGACAATAGATACAAAATCGTAAAACATGGCGATGTTGCCACTGGCACTGAGCCACATGGCCCAGCCCATCATCCCCATAACCGAGACCAATCCTATGACGGTTGCTAAATCCACTGCGTATCTCCCGGAAAACTGAATGCAAAAAGTTGGTTTTATACCAGCATAGCGCTGGTTTTATCTTAGCTTATAGTGAGTTATCGGCAAAAGTATGGGATAGTTAACTATAAATTCAGGCCTCAAACAAATTTATCCTTTCCCAACGCGGTCCTGATTGCTCATAATAGCGCGCTGGGCTTGGTCAGACACCCATTATCAGGCGAAAATATGACAAAAAAGAAAACAGATTTCAGCCATTTTGAGCAGAGCATTGCTGAGCTGGAGCAAATAGTACAACAGTTAGAGCAAGGCGACTTAAGCCTTGATCAGGCTTTGCAACAATTTGAGCGTGGTATCGAACTCTCCCGTACCAGTCAACAGCAACTACAGGCTGCACAACAAAAAGTCCAGTTATTGGTCCAGAACGCAGGGCAAGATCAGTTGGAACCTTTTGTAGCAAGCGAAGGTGAATGATTTGACGTTAGTTTCTTTAACCTCGTACCAGCAACGACTGGAACAGGTACTTCAACAACAATTAGATAAAAAGCCGCTGACCGACCCACGGCTGCATCAGGCCATGGCCTACAGTTTACTGCTGGGCGGTAAACGTATGCGGCCTTTTTTGGTTTATAGCTGCGGTCAGATGTTAGGCGCTTCTTTAGCAGATTTAGATGGCCCGGCGGCGGCTATTGAGGCGTTACATACCTACTCCTTAATCCATGACGACTTACCAGCTATGGATAACGACGATTTGCGTCGTGGTAAAGCCACCTGCCATAAAGCTTTTGATGAAGCTAGCGCTATTCTGGCGGGCGATGCGCTGCAGACCTTCGCGTTTGAACTACTAAGCCAGCATGACTACCAACAAGTTCAGCCACAACGTATTCTTACTATGGTGCAACAACTCGCGCTGCATGCAGGCTACAACGGCATGTGTGGCGGTCAGGCTATTGATTTGGCTCATACCAATCAGAAAATGTCGGTTGAAGCACTGGAGCAGATGCATCAGCTAAAAACCGGTGCTTTGATTGAGTGTTCAGTACGTTTTGCTTATCTGGCCAGTCCAGTGGATAATGTCGCCCATTTAGATGCTTTAGTTCGTTACGCCAGAGCCATAGGATTAGCTTTTCAGGTGCAGGACGACATTCTTGATATCGAAGGCGACACTGTGGTACTGGGTAAAACCGCAGGTTCAGATCAAAAAGCTAATAAAGCCACCTATCCTGCTTTATTGGGCTTAGATCAAGCGAAACAAAAAGCACACTTATTGGTTGAAGAGGCGTTAGCCGCTTTACGCGAACTTCCTTATGCAACAGACGAACTGGTGGCGTTGGCCCGGTACGTTATTGCCCGACAGTTTTAATACAGGCATTCTCATGACATCAGCTAGTCAGGATTTCCCTCTGCTTCATAAAGCCAACTGGCCTGCCGACTTGCGCCAGCTGCCACAGGATGAGTTACCCGCTCTGAGTGACGAATTACGGGCATTTTTATTGAAAACCGTCAGCCAAAGCAGTGGCCACTTCGCCTCAGGTCTTGGCACTATTGAGCTGACGGTTGCTTTGCATTATGTCTACAACACCCCTTTTGACCGCCTGATTTGGGATGTGGGCCATCAGGCTTACCCTCATAAAATTCTGACAGGTCGTCGCGATCAAATGCACAGCATCCGCCAGAAAGATGGCTTACACCCTTTCCCATGGCGGGAAGAAAGTGAATACGACACCTTAAGTGTCGGTCATTCCAGTACCTCTATCAGCGCAGCTTTAGGTATGGCGATTGCAGCTCGAGCTGAGCAGAAAAACCGTAAGGTGGTTGCAGTCATTGGTGACGGTGCTATTACTGCAGGCATGGCCTTTGAAGCGCTGAACCATGCTGGTGAAGTCAAACCCGATATGCTGGTGATCTTAAACGACAACGAAATGTCGATTTCAGAGAATGTTGGCGCTTTAAATCGTTATTTCGCCCGCATTTTATCCGGGAACTTTTACACCAGCCTGCGTGAAGGCGGTAAAAAGATTTTAAGTGGTGTGCCACCTTTACATCAGCTAGCCAGCCGCGCTGAAGAACATTTTAAAGGTATGGTCACCCCTGGTACTTTTTTTGAAGAACTGGGCTTTAACTACATAGGCCCCATTGATGGCCATGATGTCAAAAGCCTGGTTGACACCATTCGTAATATGCGTAATCTCAAAGGCCCGCAATTACTGCATGTGGTGACGAAAAAAGGCAAAGGCTATTTACCGGCAGAGCAAGATCCTATTGGTTATCATGCAGTCAGTAAATTTGACCCAACAGCACAATGCCAGCCCGCTAAAAAAGCTGGTAAAGCCACCTTCTCCAATATTTTTGGTCAGTGGATATGCGATATGGCTGCAGTGGATCCTAAGCTGCAAGGTATTACACCTGCGATGCGCGAAGGCTCAGATTTAGTCCAGTTTTCTAAGCGCTATCCGGAGCGTTATTTTGATGTAGCTATTGCAGAGCAACATGCTGTGACTTTGGCCGCAGGTATGGCGATAGAAGGTTTAAAACCTGTAGTGGCGATTTACTCCAGCTTCTTGCAACGTGGTTACGATCAGCTTATCCACGACATAGCAATTCAAAATCTGGATGTGCTTTTTGCTATCGACCGTGCTGGTGTTGTAGGTGCCGATGGCCCAACTCACCAGGGTTCTTTTGATTTGAGCTTTATGCGCTGTATTCCAAACATGCTGATTATGGTGCCTTCGGATGAAAACGAATGCCGTCAGATGCTGTACACCGGCTATAAGCACAAAGGGCCTGCCGCAGTGCGATATCCTCGGGGTAGCGGTAATGGCGAAGCGCCAGAAACTGTGATGAGTGAATTAGCTCTGGGCAAGGGTCTCGTGCGCCGTCGCGGCGAAAAAGTAGCCTTGCTGGCGTTTGGCCCTTTATTACAGGCTTGCCATACAGTAGCAGAGCAATTAAACGCCACATTGGTGGATATGCGTTTTGTGAAACCTCTGGATCAGCAACTGCTGGCTGAGCTTGCCACAACCCACAGCCACTTTGTCACTATTGAAGACAATGCGCTTATGGGCGGCGCAGGTTCTGCAGTGAATGAATACTGCATAGCCGAACAGTTGCCAGTGAAGCTGCTGAATATCGGCCTGCCTGATATTTTTATCAAACACGGTACTCAGGAACAAATTTACGCTGAACTAGGGTTAGACTGCACAGGTATCCAAGCCAAAGTAGCAGCCTTTATTTCCCGCTGATTATTTTCTTTCGTAGGGGCGCGGTTTACCCGCGCCCGTTACTTCTGCATCAAGAACAACGGCTAAGGGCGGTAGCTTTTTACTTCAAACCAGGCCACACCATCGGCTAATAGCTTTTCGATCTGTACGTCAATATGACCTGAATCTTCAAACTCAAAAGCATCGACCTGAGGATCAAATCCCAAGGTCGCACAGCCATTACGACCCGATTGTTTCACTTTACGTAAGGCAATTTCAGACAGCTGTAACGAGATTTCCCAGGAAATCAGTTGTCCTCCTAAAAGCTCCAGCGGAAAACAGCTGTAACCAATAGAACAGGTCAAAGACACAGTACGGCCGTCCGGGATCTGGAAATTCGCATTGGCAACCAGTTGATTCAATTGCAAGGCAACTTCCCGAACTGTAGAAAATTCAACGTCTCGTAATACCAAAACAAACTGCTCACCGGCATAACGCACCACATAGTCGGCCCCGCGGCTTTCGCGCAACAACAATCCACTGATTTGCTGCAATACACTATCACCGGCACTATTGCCGTACAGATCATTAATTGATTTAAAATTATCCATATCCAGCTGCAGCAAGGCTATACATTTGCCCTGTTGCAACATAGCGTCTCTGTTATGCTGATATTGCTCAACGTCTTTAGGCAACTGTTCAAATAGAAAACGGCGGTTTCTAAGGCCAGTTAAAGTGTCTTTGTGAGTAAGTTGCGACAGTTGCTCATTCAATTCACTCAGTCGCGAGTTGCTGTTTTCCAGTTCCACAGTGCGCAGACGCACCAGTTTACTCAACTCCTGTTGCTGCATCACGGCATTACGACGCCACAACCAGGCCAGACCATACAAAGCAAGTACGACCAGCAAGGCCCACAATCCTTTATATACAACAGTCTCAGTAAATAATCGTGGCACCACCAAATCCAGCTGTAGCTGTTGCAGCTCAGTCCAGAGCTGGCTGGAATAGCGGGCCTGCACCACAAACTGATAGCGTCCTGGTGGTAGATTTGTGTAAATAGCCTCCCGCCTCTGGCCAACCTGCTGCCATTCCTGATCAAATCCTTTCAGTTGATATCTGAATTCGATGGCATTTGCTTTGATAAATTCCAGCGCGCTGTATCGAATACTGATGTTACGATCCGAGGTTTCCAGCACCAACTGATGTTGATCAGGTAACAAAGAGTACGACTTTTGGCCTGTGACATCCTGTAACAAGGGTTGCAAAGCTCTGTCGGGGGCCATAGTTAATTGCAGAGGCACAGCCACCAGGCCTTTTAAACTTGGATACCAAAGCTGACCTTGCCAATTAGCTACTTTACTGTGACCAGCGCCGTTACAACAGCGCCCAGGTGCTGTGCCAAGTTGTCGATCGTAAGGTGACAAGATCAACTCGAAACTCAGTACTTTGCCATTGTCGTTTGCTGCCGGAGGTTTAAATCTGAACACCCCTTTTAAACTGCTGGCCCACAAATAATTTCTGTCTTTGTCATACCATAAGCTGATCACCGGATCCAAAGGTAAACCATTACTGCTGTCGTATTGCTGCCATTGGCCTTGAGCTGTTTTAATAAACAAACCGTCATCCAGAGTAGCAACTAGCAGTTGTTGATCAGGCAAGGTTAAAACACTAGTGATATAAGCACCAAATAAAGGCGTTCCCAGGCCTACTCTGTTTAGTTTTTCCTGCTGATACCAATACAAACCACTGGTCGTTCCAACCAGTAAATCCGGGCCCTGATGCTCAATCACTGTGACAAAACCAGACTCTAAATCGGCATTAAATGGCGCGGCTTGCAGTGTTTTCCCGTCATAGTGATAAAGTCCGTTTGCTCCACCAAACCACAGGCCCTTATCTGCATCAGGTTGCACAACCCGAATAGCGCTGCTCGCTAATTCCTGAAAGGGCCGGCTGACACTGCGATCGTCAAAGTTGTAAAGCAATAAGCCACTGTCAGTCCCCAGCCACAGCTGGTTGTTTCTGTCGAATAAATCAAACACAGTACTTTGTCCTAGTGATTGATGATCGACCAATTCAAGAAAGTCTTGATTCGCCTTTAACAGCCCAACATTAGTTTGGGTAGCGACTAAAAGGCTATTTAAGCGGGCTGAGTAGCGCACACTGCGCACCACAACATCCTGTTGACCCGCACCAACCACCCGCCGCATTTTTCCAGGAGAAGCGCGATATAGACCTTCGCTGAAACTGGCCATCCAGATGTTATGATCTCTGTCTTCAAAAATATCGCTGAACCAGGGCGAACTTCCAAGCTCTTCAGAACTGATGTGTTGCCACTCCTGACCGGCATGATGGTGATACAACTTGTTGTAACCGGAGATCCAATCATTGCCTGAGCTGTCTCTGAACAATTTATAGATAGCAGTATTATCCACCCCATTAATAGCGCAGCGAACAATCTGTTGTGTTTTGTCTAAATGAAAGTAACCAGACTCGCTGGCAAAATGTAAGGTATCGTTGAACCAATTTAAATCGTACAACGGATGTTGTTGCAGCTCATCAGGCAAAGCAATTTGCTCAGTTTCACCTTGTGGACTGAGTTTGTACAAATGTCTGGCTGTACTAACGAATACCGAGTCTCCGGCTATTTCCATCTGTACTACAGCTTCTTTAATGCTGTTAATCCGGCTGACTTTGCCTTGTTTTACTTTAAACAGATTTTCTGCGGCTACCCATAATTCATCAGGAGCCACCTCAACAATAGAGGTGACCTCAGCTAAAATGGGATACCGATCAAACTTCAGGCTTTGTGGATTAAAACCAGATAAACCGGCTTTAGTGCCCACCCACATATAACCTTGTTGATCCAGAAGCAGTTTATTGATGGAATTGCTGGCGAGTTGACGGCTGGTTTTAGTACTGAACTGGGTGAAATGATGGCCATCAAAGCGATTTAAACCATATAAAGTGCCGATCCACATATAGCCCTGCTGATCCTGACTGATAGCTCTGACTGAATTCGAGGACAATCCATCCGCACTGTTCCAGTGCTTGATGTCAAAATCATAAATAGAACCAGCCTGACCCTGACCGGATGCAGCAACAGAAAAAAAGGCTAAAAAAACCAGCAGCGCAAAACGCACAGAAATCACCAGGTTGCAGGGAAAAATTTATATTAACTAAAAGCTTGCCACTGCACCAGCGCGAAGAGAATGAGCCAGCTAAAGAAACCAGCCAGCATATCGTCAATCATAATACCAAAGCCGCCGTGGATTTTTTTATCCAGCAAACGAATAGGCCAAGGTTTGACGATATCAAAAAAGCGGAAAAGTAAAAAACCAGCCAGAAGGTACTGCCATTCAAATGGGATACACCACATAGCCAGGCTATACCCCGCGACTTCATCCCAGACAATGGCGCCGTGATCATGTTCACCAATGTCTTTGGCTGTCTGGCCACAGACATAACAACCCAACACAAAAGCAAACAACACCCAGATCAATCCAAGCTGTGGGCTGACTAAAGATTGCAGATAAATTAAAGGTATAGCGGCTAATGTACCAAAAGTACCAGGCGCTTTTGGCGCCAGACCGGAACCAAACCCCAATGCAAGAAAATGGGTCCACTTTCTCAGATCAAATTTAGCTTTAGCGTGTTGAGTAGATGCCATTAAAAGTGCTCAAAGCCCTGATGCTGGTATACAAAAGGCAAATCCCCTTGCTTAAATTCCAGCTTGCCGACCGCACCGGTAATGCGGCCAATGCAAGTCACTGGCACACCGTAAGGAGATAACAACACTTCCAAAGAACCACGGCGGTTTTCTGGCACGGTGAACAACAATTCGTAGTCTTCACCGCCTGACAAAGCATATCGCAATGCTTGTTCCGCACTGCAGCTGTCTTTGAGCGCCTGCGACATCGGCAATTTGCTGACATCCACCACAGCCCCGACTTTGGAGCGGCGTAAAATATGCGGCAAATCGCCCGCTAAACCGTCAGATACATCCATGGCAGAACTTGCGATATTACGCAGCGCCTGACCTAAAGCCACACGGGCTGTTGGGTAGTGGAACCGTTGCAGAATATGAGCCCGGTGCTTTTTACTGACTTCAACCTGCTCCTGAACCAACTTTAAACCTAAAGCTGCATCACCTAAAGTGCCAGTCACATACAGATAATCACCATTCTGAGCGCCAGCGCGGGTAATGGCTTTGCCTTTAGGCACTAAGCCTTTGGCAATCATGGTTAAACTTAAGGGCCCGCGGGTGGTATCACCACCTATCAGCTGGCAATTGTAGTAATCCGCTGTTTCGCTTAAGCCTTCAGCAAAAGCGGTTAACCAGTCTTCATCCACTTTTGGCAAAGTTAAAGCAAGTGACAACCAACAAGGTTCAGCCCCCATAGCAGCCAAATCGCTGACATTCACTGCCACCAATTTATGCCCAAGCGAGCGCGGATCGACATCCGGGAAAAAATGGATACCTTCGACCATGCTGTCGGTGGTGATCACCAGATCACAGCCTTCGCGCACCTGCACCACAGCACCATCGTCGCCAATACCAATGGCAACGTCAGTGCGTTTACGGCCCGCTTCGGCAAAACAACGTTGAATTAACTCAAATTCACCCATAAAAAAGCCGACTTACGCCGGCTCTCCATTTTTTATTCGGTTCGCAGGCGTTTGACGGCTTTATCAAGTATGCCGTTGACAAACTTGTGGCTGTCATCGGCAGCAAAGGCTTTCGCCAGTTCGATGGCTTCGTTGATCACCACCTTATACGGCACATCCAGACGGTATTTAAGCTCGTAAGCGGAGACACGTAATATGGCTTTTTCGACCAGATCAATTTCTTCAAATGGACGGTCTAAAAAGGGTTTTACCGCTTCATCCAATACAGGATGATTCACAGCCACACCACGTAAAATATCCTGGAAATAGCCCACGTCCAGGTGTTTGGTGTTTTGTTCCAGCAATAACTGCTGTTCAATATCACCAATAGGGTTCTTGCTGACTTGCCAGCTATAAACTCCCTGAACGGCCAAAGAACGGGCTAAACGACGTGCATTAGGTTTCATCAACAAATCCTACAACTGAGAGAGAACGTTTACCATTTCCAGCGAGGACATCGCTGCTTCTGCGCCTTTATTGCCCATTTTGGTACCTGCACGCTCAACAGCCTGCTCGATACTGTCTACAGTCAATACGCCAAAAGCAACAGGAATACTGTGCTGCATCATCACCTGAGCCAGGCCCTTGGTGCATTCACCCGCCACGTATTCAAAATGAGGTGTACCACCGCGGATCACAGCACCTAAGGCGATGATCGCGTCATACTTACCACTGGCTGCAACTTTTTGTACAGCTAATGGCATTTCAAAAGCGCCAGGGATACGAACCACAGTGATGTCTTGATCAGCGATGTCGCCGACACGCTTTAAGGTATCTACAGCGCCGTCTAACAAACTTTCGACAATAAAGCTGTTGAATCTGGCCACAACGATGGCAAATTTTTTACCTTTAGCGGTTAAGCCTGCTTCAATTACCTGCATTGGAGGTCCTTATTGCATATTTGCTGCAAAAAAATGGTTTTAAACACCAGAATTCAAAAAAACGGGCGCCATGATAACACAAGATTGCCCGTCCCCTGCTACTGTTTCTGTAGCAGTTGTTACAGTGTCTTATTCAGACACATAGTCCACGACTTCCAGACCAAAACCTGACAAGGCATGGTATTTTTTCGGCGCGCTTAACAAGCGCATTTTTTTCACGCCTAAACTGGCCAGAATTTGTGAACCTACACCCACATTACGTGAGGTACCTTTCCACAGATCGGTCTTGGCTTTTTCGCCTTTATCTTCGGCTTCAAAGTTTTGCACCATCTGTACCAGCTCTTCACTGCTTTCGTTTTTACCTAAAAGCACCAGCACTCCACCTTCATCGGCAATACGCTTCATCGCACAGTGCAACGAAAAACTGCGATTAGCGCCGCGGTCGGATAACAACAAATCACTGAAGGTATTATGTAAATGCACACGGACTAAGGTCGGCTGTTCTGCTTCAACTACACCTTTGACCAGAGCAAAATGAATTTGATTGTCGATGGTGTCACGGAAAGTGACGAGATTAAACTCACCAAATTCAGTAGGTAATTGGCAGCTGGCGACTTGTTCTATTGTGGTTTCATGTAGATTCCGGTATTCAATTAAATCGGCGATGGTGCCAATTTTAATACCGTGTTTTTGAGCAAAAATTTCTAAATCAGGGCGACGCGCCATAGTGCCGTCTTCATTTAAAATTTCAACAATCATTGCCGCGGGTTCTAAACCTGCCATACGGGCTAAATCACAACCTGCTTCCGTGTGACCAGCGCGCACTAAAACACCACCGTCCTGAGCCATCAGCGGGAAGATATGACCCGGATAAACGATATCTGTCGGCTTGGCATCACGGGCTACAGCGGCTTTAACTGTGCGGGCGCGGTCGGCTGCTGAAATACCGGTAGTGACACCTTCTGCCGCTTCAATAGACAAGGTAAAGGCGGTAGAGAATGGCGATAAGTTTTTATCCACCATCAGCGGTAACTTTAACTGCTCGCAGCGTTTTTTCGTCAGCGTTAAACAAATTAAACCACGGCCATGAGTGGCCATAAAATTCACAGCATCAGGCGTGACGTATTCAGCCGCCATCACTAAATCGCCTTCGTTTTCACGGTCTTCGTCATCCATCAGAATAACCATTTTACCCTGACGAATATCTTCAATAATTTCTGCTGGTGTATTCAGTTGCATACTTCACCTCAGGCCCCGGGCCTTACTGCGTTATAAAAAACCACGTTGTTGCAATAAATCCATAGTCACGCCTTTACTGCCAGCCCCTTCCCGGCCCTGCAGCAAACGTTCTAAATAACGCGCTATTAAATCCACTTCCAGATGCACCTGACTGCCTGCTTTAAGGTTCATCAAAGTGGTTTCCCGTGCCGTATGAGGCACTATGGTTAAACGAAAAGCGCTAGCACTTAATTCATTGACGGTCAGGCTGATGCCATCCACCGTAATAGAGCCTTTTTCAGCGATGTAATGCGCTAAGTCTTTTGGCATTTTTATCCAGATTTGCCAGGCTTCGCCAAACTTCTCAATTTTTTCAACACTGCTGATACCATCTACATGGCCGCTGACCAGATGTCCGCCTAAGCGCCCGGTCGCCAGCAAGGCTTTTTCCAGGTTCAGTAACTGACCTTCTTTGTACTGGCCAAACAAAGTCCGTTTAACAGTTTCACCTGACACATCGGCATTAAAACTTTTGCCATCTAGTGCTGTAACGGTCAAACAGACGCCATTACTGGCAATGCTATCGCCAAGTTTGACATCAGAAAAGTCCAGACTGTCGGATTCAATGGTCAGCTTTAAATCCACACCAGACGCTTTAATGGCGCTCACCCGACCCGTCGCTTCGATTATTCCGGTAAACATGGCTCTAACCTTGCTGTTAATTTTAAATCAGGCCCCAGTGTCTCGACTGAAGTCCATACAAAATGCTGAGCCTCTGAAAGCTCACTGTAATTCGGTAACTGCAGCATGGCTTTGGCTTTATCACCTAACAGCACGGGGGCCTGATAAACAATAAGTTCGTCCACTAACCCTGCCTGCCACAAAGAACCTGCCAGCACAGCACCGGCTTCAACCCACAGGTCGTTGATGTTTTCTGCTGCGAGTACAGTCATTAATTCATTTAAATTCAGTCCTGACTCAACAGCATTCAGCCCAATAAAACGCACTTGTGGATGTTCAAATGCCGGTTTGAATTGCTTGTCATGCACCAGCACTATGGGGCCATTTTGCGAAAACAAAAGCTCCTGGCCTGTTAATTTAAGGTTGCGGTCCAAAATCACCCGTACTGGCTGACGCACAGAGCCATCGTCCAAAGACGGTATGGCCAAGCCTTCAGAGCGCACTGTTAAACGGGCATTGTCTGCAAGCACAGTAGTCGCAGTCGATAAAATGGCATGAGCCTGAGCTCGCATCAACTGCACGTCAGAGCGGGACTGCGCCGAGCTTATCCATTGGCTTTTGCCATTGGCAAGCGCAATGCGCCCATCCAGACTGGTGGCAAGTTTAAGCCGGATATAAGGTTTTTGCCGCTCCATCCGGCTTAAAAAGCCTGGATTTAATGCCCGGGCTTGACCTTCTAACAAACCAACCTGCACTTCGATGCCTGCATCTTGCAGAATTTGAATACCACGCCCAGCCACTAAAGGATTAGGATCCAGCATAGCCACTATGACTTTTTTCACACCAGCGTTTACCAGTGCCAAAGCACAAGGACCAGTGCGACCATAATGACTACAAGGCTCTAAAGTGACGTAACAGGTTGCACCTAAAGCAAGATGTTCAGCTTGACGTAAAGCAAAAACCTCAGCATGTGGACCACCGGCCTGACGATGATAACCTTCACCTACTATCTCGCCATCGCGGACTACGACAGAGCCAACATTTGGGTTAGGGGCTGTGGTAAAACGGCCTTGCTGGGCAAGCTCAATAGCGCGTGCCATATAATGATGATCGAGTTCAGTAAAGCTCACTTAGTTGTCTCCAAGCCGGGCTATTTCCTCACCGAACTCGCGGATATCTTTAAAAGAACGATAGACTGAGGCAAACCGCACATAAGCCACTTTATCCAGCTTCACCAGCTCATCCATAATCAAAGTGCCCAATAACTGGCTTGGCACTTCACGTTCACCTGTGGCGCGTAATAAGCTCTCCACTTTGCTGATCAGCGATTCAATCTGCTCTGTAGGTACAGGACGTTTTTCCAGTGAACGCATCACGCCACTGCGCAACTTAGCTTCGTTATAAGGCTCGCGGGAGCCATCGCGTTTTACAATACGAGGCATCACCAGTTCAGCAGCTTCAAAGGTGGTAAAACGTTCGTGGCAGGCGCCACATTCACGTCGTCTTTTTACTTGAGACCCATCCGCTACTAAGCGGGAATCTATAACTTTGGTATCGTCGGCACGACAAAAAGGACAAAACACGGAATTTCTCCGAAAAAAATGGCCGCATTAAGCGGCCATCATAACACTCTATCTTTGTTCAGTCATAGCTGGCAATCAGGCATAAACCGGTAAACGGCCACAAACTTCAGACACCTGCGCACGTACTTTGTCAATAACGCCAGCATCACCGCGGCTGTCCAGTACGTCACAAATCAGGCTGGCAACCAAACGGGCTTCTGCTTCTTTAAAACCACGGCGGGTAATAGCAGGAGTACCGATACGTAAGCCACTGGTCACGAAAGGAGAACGCGGGTCATTTGGCACAGAGTTTTTGTTCACTGTGATATGGGCCTGGCCTAACCAAGCATCCGCTTCTTTACCTGTGATGTCTTTGTCGATTAAATCCATCAGGAATAAGTGGTTTTGCGTACCGCCAGACACGATTTTATAACCACGTTTGATCATTTCATCGCACATAGCTACAGCATTTTTCAGTACTTGTTGCTGGTAAACTTTAAATTCTGGTTGCAGCGCTTCTTTGAAAGCTACAGCTTTAGCGGCAATCACATGCATTAAAGGACCACCCTGACCACCAGGGAAAACTGCAGAATTCAGTTTCTTTTCGATCTCTTCGTTTTTGCGGGCAAGAATTAAGCCACCACGAGGACCGGCTAAAGTTTTGTGAGTAGTAGTTGTTACAACATCAGCAACTGGCACCGGGTTTGGATACAACCCAGCCGCAACTAAACCAGCAACGTGAGCCATGTCCACCATCAGGTAGGCACCCACTTTATCCGCGATTTCACGGAATTTCTGCCAATCGATAATACCTGAATAAGCAGAGAAACCTGCGATGATTAGTTTTGGTTTGTGCTCCAGTGCTAAAGCTTCTACCTGAGCATAATCAATAACACCAGTTTCAGGGTGCAGACCATATTGCACAGCTTTGTACAACTTACCTGAAGAGCTGACGGTAGCACCGTGAGTTAAGTGACCACCGTGCGCCAGACTCATACCTAAAATGGTATCGCCTGCGTTTAATAAAGCTAAAAATACTGCAGAGTTAGCCTGAGAGCCTGAGTGCGGTTGCACGTTTGCGTAATCGGCACCAAACAATTCTTTCGCACGGGCGATAGCTAAGTCTTCAGCCACGTCCACGTACTCACAACCACCGTAATAACGCTTATGCGGGTAACCTTCAGCATATTTGTTAGTTAACTGAGACCCCTGAGCCTGCAACACGCGTGGGCTGGCATAGTTTTCAGAAGCGATCAGCTCGATGTGATCTTCCTGACGTTGGGTTTCGTTGGTAATGGATTGCCATAATTCCGGATCAAAATCGGCAATGTTCATTTCGCGCTTTAACATGCTTGCTCCCAGGTGGCCAAAAGGGCCAGGCTATTTACAAAAAAACTGCGCGCATTCTACATGGAATCCGCTAAATATGCAGCTATAAAGTAGCCATCTAAACATCTAAAGTGGGTTTTGCTATGTCTGGTCGGCTGAGTAGAGCAATCAACTGTAAATATAACCAGTAACCGCCTTTACAAAAAACAAAAACTAGTCAATTATGTAGCTGTATAAACCAACAGTGCTTTGTAAATGAAAAAAATCATTCATATCGACATGGACTGTTTTTTCGCTGCAGTAGAGATGCGGGACAGGCCGGATTGGCGCAATATTCCTCTGGCTATAGGCGGCAGTCGCACCGAGCGTGGTGTGATCAGCACCTGTAACTACCCTGCCCGCGTCTATGGCGTGCGTTCTGCCATGCCTACAGGACAAGCCTTAAAGCTCTGCCCTCACCTGTTGTTATTACCTGGCAATATGGAAAAATATAAAGCAGCCAGCTTGCAAATTCAGGCTATTTTTCATCGATATACCGACAAAGTAGAGCCTTTATCCCTGGATGAAGCTTATTTAGATGTCAGCGACAGCACCTTATTCTCTGGCAGCGCAACCCGTATTGCAGAAGACATTCGTCGGGTAATTTTTGCCGAAACAGGTTTAACAGCTTCAGCCGGTGTAGCACCAAATAAATTTCTTGCCAAAATTGCCAGTGATGAAAATAAACCTGATGGTTTGTTCGTATTACCACCAGACAAAGTCAGCGACTTCGTAAAATTTCTGCCTTTACATAAAATCCCTGGAGTCGGCAAAAAAACTGCGGAGCGTCTGGCGACTTTAGGTTTTTTTAAGTGTGTGGATATTCAAAACGCACCTTTGCATACACTGGTAAAACACTTCGGCAGTTTTGCAGAAACCTTAATAGACCGCAGTTTTGGCCGGGACAGTCGCGAGGTACAAAACGATTACCCGCGTAAATCTGTAGCCGTTGAGCATACTTACACTGAAGATCTGCCTGATCTGGATGCAGGCCAACAAAGCTTATCAGAGCTTTTGCCTAAACTCAGGCGTCGTATTGAACGCTGTGAAGCAACAGCTCATATTCAAAAGATTGGTATTAAACTGAAATTTGCCGATTTTCAACAAACCACTGTAGAGAAACAACAACCCGAATTGGATATGGCCAGCTTAAAGCAGTTATTAGAGCAAGCCTGGCACAGGGGGCATGGTAAAAAAGTGCGGCTGGTGGGCATTCATGTTGGATTAAAAGCGCAGGAAGCTCAGGCACAGCTGTCATTAGAGCTTTGATATCAAAGAAAATAATTAATTAGCTTGCCAAAACAGTCAGTTACGGAACAGCACCTCTGAATTTCAGGCATAAAAAAAGCCAACTTAGAGTTGGCTCTTTTTCAGAAAACTATTAACCGGTAACAGTTACGTTCTCAGCCTGAGGACCTTTTTGGCCTTCAGTAACTTCGAAAGTTACACGTTGACCTTCAACTAAAGTTCTGCGGCCTGTGCCATTGATAGCGCGGAAATGTACGAATACGTCTTTGCCGCCTTCACGCTCGATGAAACCAAAACCTTTATCTTCGTTGAACCACTTAACGGTACCGGAAATTAATTGTGACATAACATTCTCTTACTTTAACTAAATTTGCCAATTGTTTGGCGACTTAAATATTACCGGCCGTGTTCGAGCTAGTACATATTACGACCCCATTATCAGTGAACCTGACAAAGTGGTCAATAGCTATTACTGATCCGACAGAAAAATAGTTTTTCTGGTTTTGGCCGTTCCAGTTACTCTAAATAATTCTTCAGCCAAAACAATTGCTTGCAATAAAAACTGTCGAACAAATCTACAAAGTAACGACCAGAGTGTAGCACTATTTTCCGAATAAAAAACATACTACTGTAAATTATTTGATCTTTTTCTTTACTGGAGTCATACCATCATCGCCAGCCTGATAAAAATTAGGTTTTGGCGCGACCTTTACTTTAGCCGTTGTATCTGTTGATTTTGCTTTGGCTTTTCTGACCACAGGCTTCGCTTTCTTCACGGCTTTTACCGGTGCATGCAAATCCACACCTTTAAATTTTGCCGGTAAAGACTCCACTTTCTCCATAGGTAAAGGACGGCGTAAGAAGCTTTCTATTGCACAAAAAGCGACCCAGTCTTTTGGACCTACCAAAGAAATCGCAATACCTTTAGCTCCAGCTCTGCCGGTACGACCTATACGGTGCACATACTCTTCTGCATGTTTAGGTAAATCAAAGTTCACCACATGGCTGACTTGTAATAAATCCAGACCACGGGACGCAACATCTGTAGTCACCAGCACCTGATGTTTATTGGCTGAAAAGCCCTGCATCACAGTGTTACGCTGACCTTGAGTTAACTTGCCACTTAAACCTACAGCCGGATAACCTAAAGAGTCACATAGTTTTGCCAGACGATCGGTATCTTCACGGGTCGCTGTAAAAATTATCAGCTGACCAATTTGTTCCTGTTTAAGAAAAAAAGCCAGTAACGCCTCTTTATGAGACAAATGATCGGCGAAATAACAACGCTGTTCTATATCTTCGTGTTGCTGATAGGACGCTCCCACGGAGACTCGGTGTGGCGACTTTAACAACGACATCGCCAGTTCATTCACTTCGGCGTGATCTAAAGTGGCAGAAAACATCAGGGTTTGGCGCAAACGGTGATCCGCAGCTCTATTTATTTCATTCAGTTGTGGCATAAAGCCTAAATCCAGCATCCTGTCTGCTTCATCTAAAATCAGCATTTCCAGGCCCTGAATAAAAAACGTTTTGTGCTGCAGGTGATCAATAAAACGGCCTGGGGTTGCCACTATGATAGTCGGCTGACGTTTCAGGATTTTTTCCTGCTCGTTAAAGTTCTCACCACCCACAATTAAAGCACTGGTTAAAGGCGTATTAGCCACAAATAAACGTAATTTGGCATAGACCTGGTGAGCCAGTTCACGTGTTGGCACCAGAATCAAAGCCCGGGCATCTTGTTTGGATAACGGTCTGCTACGCAATAAGCGCTGCATCATCGGCAACAAATACGCCAAAGTTTTTCCTGAACCGGTTTGCGAAGAAACCATTAAGTCTTTGCCTGTCATAGCGGCAGGCACAGCCTCCTGCTGAATTGGCGTTGGTTTCGCAAAGCCAAGGTGCTGGATAGAACGGACTAAACGAGGGTCTAACGCAAGATCGTGAAATAACAAGATAAGGTCCCGGACAAATTCAATAAAAGTGCCTTATCATAACGCATTTTTAGCATAGGCGGTTAGTCTGCCCTTCTGCTCTTTGCAGCGCAGCCGGAACATGAAACAATAACGACATCTGATCGACAGGACCTTTTTATGAGTAAATCACTGCAGGAACAATTGCTCAAAGCCGGTTTAGGCAATGAGAAAAAGCTAAAAGCTATTAAAAAAGAAAAGCATAAAGAACGGGTGCAAGCCGGGAAAAATGGCACAGTCGTCAATGAAGCTACGGTGCTCGCCGAACAAAGCAGACAGCAGCAATTGCAGCGCGATCAGGAGTTAAATCGCCAGCGCAAAGCCGAACAGGATAAAAAAGCACTGGCAGCTCAGGTCAAACAGCTGGTTGAGCTCAATACCATTACTCATAAAGGTGAAACCGCCTTTAACTTCACCGACGGCAGTGTTGTAAAACGTTTATACGTCAGTAACCGCATCCATGCTGAATTAACCAAAGGTCAGGCAGCTATCGCCAAACTGGCTGAGCAGTATTATGTGATCCCGGTGAAAGTGGCTGAGAAAATTCAGCAGCGTTTAGCTGAAACCATCATAGTGCTGCATAACACAGGTCAAAGCGCCGAAGTGCAGGCGGAAGACGATCCGTACGCCGCCTATCAAATTCCGGATGATTTGATGTGGTAACTTTAGTTCAGGTCAAACCCGGCCTTGAACTTGATTTGGACGAGCTGGAGCTCAGCTTTATCCGGGCTCAGGGCAGTGGAGGCCAGCATGTCAATAAAGTATCCACTGCGGTGCAGCTGCGTTTTGATATTGGGCGCAGCAGTTTACCCGATGAATTTAAGCAAAAGCTGCTGCAGTATCCGGACGACCGCATCAGCAAGAGTGGGATTATAGTTATTAAAGCTCAATCCCACCGCAGTCAGGATATGAACAGGGAAGATGCGGTTGCAAAATTAATGCAACTGCTGCAATCCGCCAGTTTTGAAGCGAAAAAAAGACGCGCCACTAAACCCACTTTTGGTGCCCGCATGGACAGACTAAAAGAGAAAACGCAGCATAAAGAACGAAAAAAACTGCGCGGTAAAGTAAGCTCTTTTGATTAATCAGAGGTTTTCAGTAGTGTTCCGTATTTTTAGCCTTGTTACTTTCATACTGCTGAGCAGTTCTGTATTCGCCGACGGAGTCTGGAAAGTCAGCAAAGGCGAACAGCATTTTTATCTGGCAGGTTCCATACATTTGCTTGGCCCTGATGATTATCCTTTGCCACCAGAATACCTAATAGCGCTTAAAAACAGCGACAGCCTATTACTTGAAACCGATTTGGAACAGCTGTCGAGTCCGGCAGGTATCCAGCAATTGATAGCGCAAAACTCCTACCCTTCCGGCGAAAATTTGCTGCAACAACTGTCACAACCTTTAGCAAAGCAACTGGCCGAGTATTGCAAAAAAAATAACATTCCCCTTGAGCAGATCGCCCGTTTTAAACCCGCTTTTGCCGCTGTGATGCTGACCACCACTCAACTGCAAGCCCAGGGCGCAACAGCTCCCGGAGTAGACGCCTACTTGCAGGAGGAAGCAAAAAAAGCCGGAAAAAAAGTAACGGGTCTTGAAACTATGCAGCAGCATCTGGCTGTGCTGACCGAACTGAATAATAGTGGTGCTGAAACCTTGATTAAAAGCACCATGGAAGACTTAACTGATAGCAGTGAAGACTTTGATGCGATGCGAAAAGCCTGGCGCAGTGGCGATTTGCAGCAACTTGAACATTTATACCTGGATGACTTAAAAAATTATCCGGCGGTTTACCAGACTCTGATTGTCAAAAGAAACAATGCCTGGATAAAACAATTGGTTACCGCGAAATACGAGAGTCCGTTTTTTGTTGTTGTCGGTGCTTTGCATCTCGCAGGGGAGCAAGGCTTAATCCCGCAATTAAAACAACAGGGTTATCAAGTTACAGCATTAGCAGGCCAGTTATGAAACATGCTCCTTATCAGTTAAGCCCTGTCACACCAGAGCAATCAGCTTATCTGCACAACTGGTTTGACTCACAACAACAGCTGGATCAGTGGGGTGGTGAAGGTTTCCATTTTCCAATCAGAGCCTTACAATTTTTGCAGCAGCTGTATTTGCCAGGAACTCAAAGTTACTGGTTGTATCAACACAGACAACGTGTTGCATTCGGCCAGCTTTGTGATCGTTTTGAATGCAATCATCTGGCCCGTTTGTTGGTGCATCCACAAAGCAGAGGACAGGGTCATAGTAAAACTCTGATTAAAGGACTGATAGCACAGGGCCTGCAACAATATCCACAACGGGATTTTTCGTTGTTTGTCTACCGCAAAAACCTTATTGCAGTGCAGTGTTATCAACAGCTGGGTTTTAGTGAAGCCGAGCAGCCTGGTGAATCTGATCCACTGTTGTATTTTATGAAACTCAACAATAAACAAGCCCGACAACTATTAAAGGACCATTAGGATGCCAATCTGGGTTGACGCAGATTCCTGCCCCAAAGTATTAAAAGAGATGTTGTATAAGGCTGCAGAACGAAGACAAATCCCTTTATATCTGGTCGCCAATCACAGCTTACAAATTCCACGCAGCCCTTACATCAGAACTGTACAGGTTGAACATGGTTTTGATGTGGCAGACCGTTACATCGAAGAACGTATAAGCTCTGGTGATCTACTGATCAGCAACGATATTCCACTGGCCGCCGCTGTGGTTGCCAAAGGTGCACTTTGCATCACCAGCAAAGGCCGTTTGCTAACGCCTGACAATATCAGTGACCGACTGACTATGCGTAATCTGCAGGAAGAACTGCGCAGCAGTGGTGTGCAGCTATCAGGCCCGGCGCCTCTGGGCCAGCAAGATAAACAACAGTTCGCTAATCAACTGGATCAGTGGCTGCAAAAGCAGGTAAAAAGCGGATAAACAGCGCTGTTAATCGTGATACAGCCCTTGCCGGGCACTGATGCCTTTGACTGCTGCTTGAAAGGCCGGAGCCCGTTGCCACTTCGGCCGGATAGGAGTTAATGGCAATACCCTTTTACGGGCAACCAGCAGATACGAAGCGCCAAAATAGCCCAGATAAGTTTCACACCATTTCTGCCAGCGGCTCTCTGGTTTGTGCTGTCCCAGTAAACTGGACCAAAAAAAACGCTGTTCGTACATTACTTCAAAACCCAATAAATGTAGCCAGTCTTTGACACGGGACGGGGTAAAAAACCGTCCGGCCCATGGCAATTGCTGTTTCACTCCAGGCCAAAGTTTCATTAAACCTGCACTGCTAATCGGATTGTAGCCACTTAACAACAGATAACCGTCAGGCATCAGCACACGATGGGCTTCGCGGACTATGTGGTGTGGGTCCGGATAAAACTCCAGACAATGCGCCAATAATACTGCATCAATGGAAAGCTCTAAAAAAGGTAAAGCATCAGGGTCTGCCACAACAGAAGCTTGCTCTTGTTGCTCATTTAACTTGATTTGATGTTTGATATTGCATGCTGAGGTATCTAATGCACTGCTTAAACTGCCAACTTTGAGCAGATGATAACCAAAAATTTTTGGCCACCACTGACTCAGCTGCTGCTCTATGGCTTTGGCCATCTGTTCCCCTTGCGGCAATTGCTGCCACTGTCGGGGTATGGTTGTACTGTGGTAACTTAAAGCGGGTTTCATCCGGTACACTACACCTTATCAGAACATCAGCCATGGAAATTATTTATGCCAGATATAACCGCCATAGCGGCATTTAAGGATAACTACATTTGGTGCCTGCGCCAAGCAAAGTTGGCCTTGATCGTGGATCCAGGTGATGCCACAGTAGTCCAGCACTATCTGCAACAACAGCAACTGCAATTAGCTGTGATCCTGATCACTCATCATCATCCGGATCATACCGGTGGCATTAAAGAGCTAAAACAACGCTGGCCTGATGTTCGAGTGTACGCGCCAGCTTTAGAACAAGACAAAATCCCTTATGCAGATATCTGGTTAAAGGACCAGGATCAGGTTGAACTGGTCGATTTCAATTTAACTTTTCAGGTGATGCAACTTCCTGGTCATACCTTAGGTCATATAGCCTACTATTCAGCGCCTGTTCTGTTTTGTGGTGATACGTTGTTTAATGCAGGTTGTGGTCGTTTATTTGAAGGCACCGCAGCGCAGATGTGGCAGAGCCTGTCACGTATTCTGACGTTACCGGACCAAACTTTAATTTACGCCACCCACGAATATACGTTGGCCAATCTGGAATTTGCCCGCTGGGCAGATCCAGACAATACAGTATTGGCCGACTACCAACACTGGTGTCAACAGCAAAGAGAACAGCAGCGACCTACCCTGCCAACACCTCTTGCTATGCAACGACAAGTTAACCCATTTTTAAGGGCTGAAGATGTCGGTTTGCAACACCGCTGGCAACAACACAATGCAGTGGATCTATTCACCGCATTACGATCCGCCAAAGATCGATTTTGATTTGCAACCTTGCTTTTGAAGGCTGAGCAGGTAACATAAGGCGGATTTTTTGATTTTGGAAAAAGCGAATGCTGAAAAAATTATCTGTCGCGGTAGCGGCTGCACTACTGGCCAGTTGTGCCGTTCCAACCTCACAGCATAAAACAGCAGGTTCTGCTGATGGACAATATGAAACGTCAGATGCTCCTATCCAGGATAAAGCCGCAACAGCACAACAGGTCGCCAATGCCCTACTGAAACATAACTCTCCGTTGCACCCCGACGCGAAGTTGGCGCAGTACGATAATTTATGGCAACGTGTCGCTGACCAAATGACCTTAACTGTGCCGGATAATGACGATATAGAAAGCCAAAAGCGGTTTTTTATCCGTAATCAAAAATTGTTGAAAACAGCTTCCGAAAACGCAGCGCCTTTTTTGTATCACATCGTCACCGAGCTCGAACGGCGCAATATGCCGCTTGAACTGGCGCTGCTGCCTATAGTTGAAAGTACCTATAACCCTAAAGCAGGTTCCTTTTCAGGAGTGCTGGGTATATGGCAATTTAGTGCTGGTACAGGCCGCAATTTTGGCTTAAAGCAAAACGCCTGGTATGACGGTCGCCGTGATGTAATTGAATCCAGCCGCGCAGCTATGGACTATCTGCAGTATCTATACAGCAATGTTGATCAGGATTGGCTCAGTGCAGTTGCTGCTTTTAATGCAGGTGAAGGCCGTGTTTTTAAAGCCATTGAGCGCAATAGATACAGAGGAAAACCAACCGACTTTTGGTCCTTGAATCTGCCCAAACAAAATACCAGCTATATTCCCAAATTACTGGCGCTGGCGGAACTGCTGAAAAATACTGAAAAGTACGCTATTCCTATGCCTGTTCTTGCCAACCAGCCACAAACCAAAGTGATCCAAATCAACAGAGGTTTGGATTTAAACAAAGCGGCGGATCTGTTAGATATCAGTGTGGCTGAAATTAGACGCCTCAATCCAGGCTTTAAAAGCACCACAGTACCAAGTGCCAGTTATCAGTTAGTCGTGCCTTTTGGCAGTGCCGAAGACATAGACCAGCAGTTGGCAGCCTTGCCTAAAGTCAAAGTAGCTCCTGTTGCGTCAACCGGCCGTTATAAAGTGAAATCCGGTGATAGCTTAAGTAAGATTGCAGCCGCGCACAAAACTTCAGTCAAAGCCATACAGCAAGCCAATCAGTTAAGTAATAGTCAGTTAAAAATAGGCCAACAGCTGATTATTCCGGGCTTGGCAAAGCCGGCAGAACCTTCTGTAGTCGCAAGTTCAGACAAAAAAACCACCTCAGGCGCTCAAACTTATACAGTCAAAAGTGGTGATAGTGTTTGGGAGATCAGCCAAAAACTTAAGGTCAGTAGTGAACAGCTAAAAAAATGGAACAAACTGAACGCTAAAACGCAGTTAAAGCCTGGCCAGAAACTCACTTACTATAAAATGTCAGAGCAACAAGCAAACGCTGTAGCAAAAACTATGACCTACAAAGTGAAACCTGGCGACTCTTTAGCCAGCATTGCGCAACGATTTAACGTAAAGGTTGCTGATATCGTGAAATGGAATAATATTAAAGCAAATAAGTACTTACAGCCTGGGCAAGAACTCACCTTGTATCTGGCGAGCTGACAGGCTGAAGTCGCAAATGGAGGTTGAGGTGTTGTATGGTTAAAACGAGCCTGATGTTGCTCTTTTTGTTATGGGTGCCTGGCACATGGGCCTATTTTACTGTGCCTGGGCAAGGCCAACTTGTATTGCTGGATGGGACCAAACAGAGCCTGCAATTTGGTTTTTCCTTTAAACAACAAAATGGTACAGGAGTATTTCAAGCTGGTATTCAGGAAGTTGAAGTTGCTGAATTGCCTGATAAATATACTCTTGCTGTGGTATTGCATCAGGACGAACAAATTTGGGTAACAGACTGGGTCAATAAACCTCTGCAGGGATTTGAATGGTCGCTTGGCAAACACAGCTTTAAATTGCGTAAAAACACCGACCCAAAATACAAAGACAAAGCACGTGGTGGTTATGTGTTGATGTTTGACAATACACCGTATTTTTTCCACAAGAATATGGCGCAAATCAAGTTTTACTTTCACAAAGACGGGGTCAGTGAAATACGTATAGAAGGTATGTTTACACCCGGACGTTAAACATTCACAGCTGTAAACTATTGTTCTTTTTGTAACTGTAGCCTGGGAACAATGCCCCAGACTAAACAAAGCGTTGGTGCCAGCCAGTGAAACCACCAGTGCCAGTCCATGGTCCGGCCTTGAGTCAGCAAGTAGAAACTCACCAGTACCTGAGTGAGTAACCCCAAAGTTCCTACATAAAAAAACACAGCATTGACAGGCTTTTTGGGCAGCTTCAACATACTTTAGATCCTACTGCTTTAACTTGCACCAGATTAGCAAAAACGCCAGACTGATGCGACTTAAACCGCATCAGGTTGTTGCTCTGGCGCAGCTTTTTGAAACGCATCCAGTTCGTTGCAGCGCTGATAAATAGTGCTGATTAATGGATAATCCGTCATATCCAGTTGAAAGCGCAAGGCGTTATAGACTTGTGGCACTAAACACAGATCGGCCACAGTGATGGTATCGCCAAAGCAATAACGCCCTGCCGTTAACTGCAACCTTTTTTCCAGCGCACTAAAACCTGTTGCCAGCCAGTGTTTAATCCACTGCATTTTTTGAGCTTCAGACAATGCCAGCTGCCCAGTCAGATACTGCAGCACCCGCAGGTTATTTAATGGATGAATGTCGCAGGCTATATCCAACGCAAAAGCCATTACATTGGCCTTCAATGCGGCAGCTGCAGGGTATAAAGGCTGCTGCGGGTATTGGTCTTCCAGATACTGAATAATGGCCAGAGATTGATTCAAACACAACTCGCCATCTTCAAGCGTAGGCACCAGTTCTGATGGATTTAGCAGCTGATAACCGGCACTGTGCTGCTCTCCGCCATTATTGATCAGATGCACAGGACAATGTTCTGGCTGTAAGCCTTTTAAATTCAATGCAATACGCACTCTGTAGGCGGCACTTGAGCGCCAATAACCATGTAATTTCATTATTGAATATCCATTTGAAGCAGATACAAAAAAGCCAGTCGGCCCTTTTAAGGTCAAGCGACTGGCCTTTTTAAACTAACTAAATTAAGCGCCGTATTTCACGACTTTTTGCTCAATAGCACCAAAGATAGATTGGCCAGCTTTATCCAGCATTTCAATGCGAATGCTATCACCAAACTTCATAAAAGAGGTTTTAGGTGCGCCATCACGTATGGTTTCAATCATACGGATTTCAGCGATGCAGCTGTAGCCCAAACCACCTTCATCAATCGAAGTGCCATAGTCGGTGCCTTGTTTATTCGACACAGTACCAGAGCCTATCACTGCGCCAGCACCTAAGTTACGGGTTTTAGCCGCATGAGCAACCAACTGACCAAAATCAAAGGTCATATCGACACCGGCATTAGGTTTGCCAAACAGCTTACCGTTTAAATGTGACACTAAAGGCAAGTGCAGCTTAGCGTCCTGCCAATCAGCGCCTAATTCATCCGGTGTCACAGCGACAGGGCTAAAAGCTGACGCAGGTTTTGATTGAAAGAAACCAAAGCCCTTCGCCAGTTCATTTGGAATTAAACCCCGTAACGATACGTCGTTCACCAGCATCACCAGACGGATTTTATGCCTGGCATCTTCTGCGCTGATGGCCATAGGCACGTCGTCAGTGATCACTGCGACTTCACCTTCAAAGTCAATGCCGTAGTCTTCACTGACCACATCAATCTGATCGCGTGGACCAATAAAATCATCCGAGCCGCCCTGATACATTAAAGGATCAGTCCAGAAGCTTGGAGGCATTTCAGAATTACGGGCACGGCGCACCAGCTCAACGTGATTAACATAAGCACTTCCATCCGCCCATTGATAAGCCCGTGGTAAAGGCGATTCGCACTGGTTCTGCTCAAAGGCTTGTTCGCCGTGCACAGTGCCACTGTTCAGCGCCTGATAGACTTCAGCTAACTGAGGAGCCGTTACCGACCAGTGGTCTAACGCCTGTTGCATAGTGGCCGCAATAGCTGGCACTGCCATACAACGGGATAAATCACGGCTGACCACCACTAACTGGCCATCACGCTGGCCATTTTTTAAACTTGCTAACTTCATTTTTAGTCCTTACAGAGCGGCCGGTTTGATTTTCCAGCTATTCACATAGTCCGGGTTTTCAGTGGCTAACGCCGCGTCGCCCACATAAAGTGCATCGCGGGTATCCAGCATCACAGCCACTTCGTCGGTAAATTTCTTTTTGTACTCACGACCTGCCGCAAAGGCTTTAGGATGCGGGCCATGGGTAAAACCTGCAGGGTGAAAAGTCACCATGCCACGTTCAATATTGTCGCGGCTGAAGAAATCGCCTGCATGGTAAAACAGCACTTCGTCGTAATCATCATTGTTATGGTAAAACGGTACTTTAAGCGCGCCCGGATCGCTTTCAATCGGGCGAGGTACAAAAGTACAAACCACAAAACGCTGTGCAACAAAGGTCGTATGAGCTGAAGGCGGTAAGTGATATCTGTGGCTCATCAAAGGCCGGATATCACGCCAGTTAATCCGCATCACCGCCAAATCACCGTGCCAGCCAATAGCATCCAATGGATTGTAGGGGTAAGTGATTTGCGAGACCTGATCGTGACGTTTCACCTGCACCCTGCTCTGCTGTTCGCTGTATTGAGCCTTAAAGGCATCATCAATTTTTGGTGTGTCGATCATAGCCGCATCAAAAATCGCATGATTGCCAACCAGACCTTTTTCCGGCAATTGGAACGAGTCATTAGTTGCTTCAATCATCAACAAAAACAAGGGTTCTGTCACTTCTAACCGCCACATGGTGGAACGTGGGATCACCACATAATCACCATCGCGCAAGGTTAAATGACCATAGTCACAATAAAGCTCGGCCGAACCTTCGTGCACAAACAACAACTCGTCACCGTCAGCATTACGAACCAGATAATCCATCGACTCTGTTAAGCGCCAGGTACGCATTTTACAGTATGCATTGTGCAGCAAGGTTGGCACTTGCCATGGCGATACGTTTTGATTACCGGCTATGTTGTTAAAGTTATACAAACGGGGCTTTAATGGCCCTTCCCAATCACTCCAGCCTGTCGGCGCATGAGTGTGGTGGAAATGGGTCGCTGGGCCAAAAAAGCCACTGCGGCCCACTTCACGTTCATAAATGCCCCTGTCTGGAAAATCAGCATGAGCCTGACGGGAAACTTCACCTTCTTTTAGCGGAAAAGACGCCCATTTACGCATAGTTAAATCACTCCACGACGGATTTGATCTTCTTCAATGGATTCAAACAGGGCTTTGAAGTTACCTTCGCCAAAACCTTCATTGCCTTTACGCTGAATGATTTCAAAGAATACAGGGCCAATCACAGTTTGGGTGAAGATCTGCAATAAAATACCGTCCTTCATTGGTGCACCGTCGATCAGAATACGTAACTCTTTCAACTGGTCCAGATCTTCCGTATGGCCTTCAACCCTGGCATTCACACGTTCGTAGTAGGTATCTGGGGTTGGCATAAAGTCCATGCCGCGTTGACGCAAAGTGCGGACTGTTTCGTAAATATCCTCTGTTGTCAGAGCTATATGCTGGATGCCTTCACCTTTGTATTCACGGATAAATTCTTCAATCTGAGATTTATCATCAGAAGATTCGTTGATTGGAATACGGATTTTGCCACAAGGTGCCGTCATCGCTTTAGAGACCAGACCTGTCAGCTTGCCTTCGATATCAAAATAACGGATTTCACGGAAGTTACCGATACGCTCATAAAAACCAGCCCACAGAGCCATATTGCCACGACGGACGTTGTGCGTCAGGTGATCGATGACTTCTAAACCGACCTGGTTTTTTTCCATTTCAGCCTGCCAGTTGTCATGGAATTTGAAATCCACGTCGTAAACAGAATTCTGACCATAACGATCGACAAAATACAGCAGGCTGCTACCAATGCCATACACAGCAGGAATATTCAGCTCCATAGGGCCTACCTGATTCTGATAGGCTTTAGCGCCATTGGCTACAGCATGCTTTAATGCTTCGGCAGCATCTTTGACACGAAAGGCCATAGCACAGACGCTTGGGCCATGTTCGGCAGCAAATTGTTCAGCCTGAGAATTTGGCTGACCGTTCACAATAAAATTCACATCACCTTGTTTGTATAACCAGGCGTCTTTAGAGCGGTGTTTGGCCACTTCAGTAAAACCTAACGACTTAAACAGTTGTTTCAGGTCTGCAATGCCCTGCTCTGTCGCCGCAGTATATTCAACAAATTCAAAACCATCGGTGCCCAAAGGGTTAATAGGGTCAAACATAAGAGTGTCTCCAGACAAAAATAAGGCAAGTTTGTGCTTATCTTGCGCTTGCCGGAAAAAAATGGAAGAGAGGGTCAACGGATGGCAAAAAAGCGATAAAAGCTCGATTTTGTACAGATTAACTGACAAAAACGCATTTTTGCTTAAATAAGAACCAAAAAGGCCCTAAAACCAGCTTTAGAGCCTTCCATTTGTAGAGCAAATCACACAAAGCGTATCTAAATTTTTACGCTCTTGCGGTTAATGCCATATTCACGCAATTTATTCGCCACTGCTGTGTGACTTAAACCAAGTTTTTTCGCTAATTGGCGCGAACTTGGATAAGCCGGATAGAGTTTTCGCAGTAAATCCGCTTCAAAATTTCGCACCGCTTCGTCTAAAGTGCCGTCAAAGTCTTTTTCCAGATAACCAAAGTCACTGGTGTAACTTGGCAGCTGCATATGCTCTTTATCCAGTTCGTAGCCTTCGAGCAAAGTAACAGCGCGGTACAAGGCATTTTCTAACTGGCGCACATTGCCAGGCCAAGGGTAATGTTGCAGAAAATGCGCGCAGGAGTCGGTCATTTTCGGAGCTTTGCGGCCTAAACGGGCAGCAAAGCGGGCAATGAAAAACTCAGCCAAAGGCACAACATCCTGTTTACGCTCACGTAGTGGCGGCAGGTTAAGTGTCAGCACATTTAACCGGTAGAACAAATCTTCACGGAATTTGCCTTCCTGCACCATGGCGGGCAAATCTTTTTGCGTGGTACAAATCACCCGTACGTCGACTTTGACTTCGTTTTCATCGCCGACACGGCGGAAACTGCCATCCTGCAAAAAGCGAATCAGCTTAGTTTGCAGCTCACGCGACATCTCGCCTACTTCATCGAGAAACACAGTGCCTTTATTGGCCTGCTCAAAAATGCCTTTTTTCGCTTCGCTGGCACCAGGGAATGCATTGGGGCCATGACCAAAAAGCTCAGACTCAGCTACTAAATCAGGCATTGCAGCAACGTTGACTGCCAAAAAAGGTTTGCCTGTTCTGCTGCTGGCCGCATGACAAGCACGGGCCAGTACTTCTTTACCCGTGCCGGTTTCGCCCATAATCAAAATAGGAGCATCCAGCTGGGCCATTTTTTTGGCTTCACGCACCACTTTGCGCATTAAATTGCTGTGGGCATGTAAGTTGTTAAAACTCTCCTGATCGCCTTTTTTAAACACCACCATCTGCTCGCCTAAACGACTTTCAGATTTCAGGTTCAGTACGGCACCAGCCAGAATATCTTTGCCAGAATCATCCGGCACAACCACAGGCAATAGATCTGCAATAAAACGTTTGTTCTGAATTTCTACCCGGCGGGTTTGGGCCAGTACATCATCACTTTCCAGCCAGCGGCTTAAGTTAAAACCTTTGACCATAGCGGTCAGCGACTGTCCTTCAATGGCATTGCGTTCCATAGACAAGGCTTCAAGCGCTGCTTCATTAATAATGGTGACGTTAGCACGGGTGTCTATCGCAATAATGCCGTCAGGCAAAGTGCGTAATAAAGTGCTTAGTTCGTTGTGTTCCCGCTCAGATGGCATAAAAGCAGTGGTTTTGACATCGTCAACACCAGGAATACGGCGGATTTTTGCCATCAGCTCCTGAAATTTTTCAAACTCGACGGTCGGGAAGGATACAAAAATCCTGCCTTGCGCCGGATCCACTTCGATACCACGTAAATCCAGCTGATAACTGACCAGGATATTTAACACTTCCTGGGTAATACCCAGTCGGTCCTGGCAATGAATTTCTAACCTCATGATACAAAACCACCTCAAGCCTGTGCTTAGCATTAATCATACGGTAAAGAGGCTCGGGCAGACCAGTATTATTTGTAAAGAAATATGCACAACCCTTTGCACTATTTGCAAGGCATGGGTAGTTACCAATGGCAGGGATCGAACCTTTAGGGATCTGTGTTACGGATAAGACGGGATGGGACAAGCCCATCCCCTCCAACAGCGGGTATTAAGAAACTAACAAAGCGTCAGTTTTAGCAGCGCAGATAAAATCGTTTTTATGCAGGCCTTTAATCGAATGCGACCACCAGGTTACTGTCAGCTTGCCCCATTCCAGCAACAAGGCTGGGTGGTGGCCTTCATCTTCAGCCAACTGCGCCACTTTCTGATGAAAAGCCCATGCCAGCTTAAAGTTCTTAAATTTGAACTCACGCTCCAGTTGTAAAATGCCATCGCGGGCCACTGGGGTCCAGTCCGGGATCTGGTGCATCAACTGGGCTAATTCTTCATCCGATACCTTAGGTGCATCAGCACGGCAGGCTTCACATTTCGCTTGTTTTAATTCAGACATTAGAGTGTTCTCTGTTATAGGCTAGGCTTAGCCTGCCTTTTTTTCTTTAGGCGGAAATTTAGCAGCATGTAAACCCAAGGTTTTGGCTTGTTGTACCATAGCCATCAAATCCAATTGGGATACATCAAATAAATCGTTAATCGAATTAATCATAAAATACACCGGCTGCATAATGTCGATACGGTAAGGCGTACGCAGCACGTCAACCACATCAAAAGCTTTACGCTCTGGCACGTCAGAGCCGATAGCGTATTGTGTTTCACCAGGTGAGGACAAAATACCGCCGCCATAAATGCGCAAGCCATCTTTACTGTTTAATAAACCAAATTCGATGGTAAACCAGTACAAACGAGCCAGGTATACACGGTCTTCCTTGCTGGCCGCTAAGCCCAGTTTGCCGTAAGTGTGGGTAAACTCAGCAAAAGCCGGATGAGTCAGCATGGCGCAATGACCAAATATTTCATGGAATACATCAGGTTCCTGCAGGTAATCAAACTCTTCCCTGCTGCGGATAAAAGTAGCGACTGGAAACTCTTTATTGGCCAATAGCTGAAAAAAGCGGTCAAAACTAATAAGTGCTGGTACTTCCGTGACTTTCCAGCCCGTGCCTGGCTCTAACACCGCATTAATTTCTGCCAGCTGTGGAATACGGTCCAGTGGCAAATTGAGCTTTTTCAATCCATCCAGATATTCATCACAGGCCTTACCTTCAATGCAGGACAACTGACGCTGCATTAACTCAGACCAAATTTTATTTTCGTCGGCCGACCAGTGAATAAAACCATCTTCATCCGACTGGTGCGATACGTATTTACTTGATTTGCTCATAGAACCCTGTTGTCTTTCTATTTATAGTGGTTTTATCAACCTTTTAGTTGCGGCCGATACTAGAGGATTGGACAACAGCTGTTAACCCATGGTTGAGTTGACGTGAACGTCAACTCTGTTGTTTTTGTAAAGCTATGGTTACAACAAAGCCTTAGCTATGCTGACGTTGCTGCATCAGAGTCAGTGCCTGCGTCAGATCCGCAATAATATCTTCAACATGCTCAAGCCCAACAGAAATGCGGATTAAGCCATCGCTGATACCTGCCATCTGTCGCTCTTCGGCGCTATAGGGACTATGAGTCATAGAAGCAGGATGCTGAATAAGCGACTCGGCATCGCCAAGGCTGACCGCAAGACTGAACAATTTGCATTGATTAATAAAATAACGACCATCATCCAGACTACCGTTGAGCTCAAAGGCCACTACCCCACCGGCAGCTTTCATTTGTTTGCCGATAAATTTATAACCCGGATGAGACTTTAACCCCGGGTAATAGACCTGGCCTATCGCCGGGTGAGCTTCAAGGAATTCCGCTACTTTTTGCGCATTCTGGCAATGCCGCTCCATCCGCACCGACAAGGTTTTTAAACCACGGATAATTAGCCAGGCATCATGGGGGCTGATGGTTGCGCCCATATCTTTTAGGGTAGTCAGTTTAATTTGAGTAATGCGCTCAGTGCTGCCGACAATAATACCTGCCACCACATCACCATGGCCGTTCAGGTACTTGGTTGCGCTATGCAAAATAAGGTCTACGCCGTAATCAGCCGGCTTTTGCAGTAAAGGCGTCAGGAAGGTGTTGTCGATCACAGAAATCAATTGGTGCTGTTTGGCAAACTGGCCAATAAAATCTAAATCCAGCACAGTCAAAGTCGGGTTAATGGGTGTTTCTGCAAAAAGCATTTTGGTATTAGGTTTAAGCGCTTGTTTGATGGCGTTGTGGTCCGTCATATCCACAAAACTGACCTCTATGCCATAGCGGGAAAACTGATGATTAAACAGCGCAAAACTACAACCATAAATGGCTTTGCTGGCAATCAGATGATCGCCTTGTTGCAAAAAGGCCATAGTAGCGGCTGCTACAGCGCCCATACCAGTGGCCGTTGCAGCGGCATCTTCCATGCCTTCCAAAGCTGCAACTTTCAGCTCCAGCTCTCTTGTGGTCGGATTCCCCAAACGAGTGTAAATATAACCTGGCTCTTCACCGGCAAAACGGGCAGCACCTTGTTCGGCGCTGTCAAAGACAAAAGTGGAGGTCTGATACAAAGGGGTGGCCAAAGCGCCATGGGGGTTTAACCCGGTTTTTCCGGCATGGATACATACCGTATCAGGATGACTGTACTGCTTACTCATAAAAAAACACCTGTTGTGACTATTGTTTTATTTTTTATGAGTTTTTTATACCGAGCAGGTCAGGCAGCGACAAGGCATATAGACATCTGACGGTCTGAAGCAGCACCGTCAGTTTGAGTAGAAACAACAGGAGATGTAGCGTTAAGTTGACAAAGGAGCTGCCTTACCGAGCAAACGCCGCACTAAGGCTTTGCTTAAATCCAGCAAACTTAGTTTCTGGCTTTTCGCCAATGGCAAAGGACGTAGCAATTGCTGTGCAGCTAAACCTAAACGCGCCACCAGCATACCTGCAATTAAGCCCTGCCCTGCCCGCATCGATAATTTGCTGGTCAGTTCAGCCCCCAGCACATCTGAGCCTAGATCAAGCGCCAGCTCCGAACTGCCTGCCCATAACAAAGCAGCGAATAAGTGTTTAATCAGGATCAAACTGCGCAACTGCCCCAAAGAAGCACCATAACTTTCAGCCATTTGACGCAACAATATACTGGTGCGCCACATCACCAGCAGCATATCAGCCAGCGCAAAAGGACTGACGGCAACAGCCATGGCGGCGTCGGCCGAGGCCTGATGAATTTGCTGACGCACTTTTGCATCGGCTTTACTCAATACTTTAAGTTCAAACAAATCCAGCAGTTCCTGATCACTGTGTTCTGCTTGTTTTTGCGCTTTCCAGTCTGCCACATCTTGCTTTGTTGATTCAGGTAATACGGCGGCGATGTCCAGACAGAGCTGTTCGGCTTCACCGTACTGAATACTGGCATGAATACGTTGATGGGCCTGCTGCCAGGTCCTGGTTTTGGCTAAACGTCGCCATAAGCGCCATTCCCGCGCGAGCAACAAGCTGCCTAAAGTTAATAAAGCGGCACAAAACAAGGCTTCCAGCACAGTACTGATACCTGGCGCTATAAAAGCCTGCTGGATGGTAGTCACAGCGCTGTACAAAGCCACAGCCACTAACAGCGCAACACTACTGATCCCGGCCCACATTAGCGCCGACACCGGCTTAGGTTTTGCTGGTTCTGGTTCGAGCTGTGGTTCAGCCACAAAATCTGCCTGCGCAAATTGTTGAGCTTTCGTCATAGGCAGTTCTGAAACCGTATCAGAGCCAATAAAATCGGCCTCTTTAAAGCTTTTGGCTTGTTTTAAATCTGTCATGTCAGTTTATCTCCTAACAGGTACTCCAGCAGATGATCCAGACGGATATGCCCCAGTACGTGCTGTTTAGGCCATGGCAAAGGCGCAAGGGACTGAAATTCAAAATGATGTTCGGTAAAAAGCTGATGATCCGGCCAATAACGCGGCACATCTCCAGGATAATAGGTCAGCGCCTCTCCTGTTTGTGCGCTTAAGCCTCGTAAACAGGGCTGCTGTGCCCCATTGAGTTTCACAAAACCAGCTTCACTGGCTTTAATCGCAGCTATCGCCATCACTTCATAAGGGCAAAGCTGGAACTTTACGCTCTGCAGATGCTGCAACAGCAACTGCTGCAATAACAGTGTCAGCGCCTGATGTTGATCCGGTGTGACATGATCAGCTTTACTAACCGCGAATAAGACTTTACTGATCCGTGGTTTAAAAATACGTCGCAGCCAGTGTTCAGGGCCATAATCAAAACTTTGTAAAATTAGCAACAAACTTTGTTTCAGCTCTAAAAGCGCTGATTCACCGGCATTCAGTGCTCCCAAAATATCAACCAACACCACCTGACGGTCTAAGCCAGAAAAGTATTGACGGTAAAAAGGCTCGATCACTTTGCTTTGGTAACTGACAAAATGCTTTTGCATCAAGTCCACCAAAGCACCTCCCTGTGCCAATTGCTCTGGTAACAAAGGCAAGAGCTGCAGTAAAGGTGTGCCGGCAAATTCACCGGGTACCAATAACCGACCCGGCTGATTTAAATAAGCACCCGCCACGTCACGAAACTGCTGCAGTAAAGTGCTGTAATCACTGCACAGTTCCTGTACAGAAAGCACTGACACATCATTTAAATCAACGGCTTGTAGTCGCTGCTTAAAGCTTTCTGCTGTGGCAATTCGGTGTGATTGGGCAAACAGCAACCAGCTTTGTTCACACCACTGCTGATAACTTTGTTGCAGCATTGGCAAATCCAGCAGCCACTCCCCCGGATAATCCACCAGCACCAGTTCGGTTTCCTGATAATGCTGAAAACGCGCCCTTAAGCTGGATTCTGGTTGATAACGCAAAGCTAAGGTCAACTGACTCCAGCCCACAGTAGAAGGGGGCCAGCAGACCGGTTGTTGCTGCAGGTAACTTAAATTTTTTTCAAACGCAAAACGTGGCAGTTGCGGCAATTGATTATCATCAATGCGACAGCCTAACCAGCGTTTTTGCATCACGGAAAAAAAGGGTAAATGTGAAGAGTGGCTTTGGGTTAGCTGGTGCACTATCGCTGTTAACAGCGCAGTTTTTCCTGCGCCACTTAAGCCAGTAACACCCAATCTGAGCTGACGGTGAAAGGTGCGCTTTGTCAGTTGTTCTGAATGCCAGCGCGCCTTTTTTAACCAATCCATGCAGTGTTCCTATATGGCGTCTATTCGACGGGTCGATAAACTTATTCCCTACTTCGACTATAACTTGCTGATTTCTCTGTTTAGTTGAAACTTAGCTGAGGTGACATGAGTTTCCATGTCGCGTAATCGCAGTTCCAGACTATTAAACTGATTGACCAGATGGTGTAAGGCCGACTTTGGTACTTCACCGCGTTGCCATACCCTGGTTTTTACTTCCACAGGGCGCTCATCGTAAGACGGTTCAGTCAGGCCTTTTTTCGATTCATGCACTGATTTCTTTTCAAGAATAAACCAGGCTGCAACGTACAAAACAGGTAACAAACCACCTAAGCCTAACAATACCGAAGTGACCACAATCAACCGTACTAACCACACTTCCCAACCGAAGTAGTCTGCAATACCTGCACAGACCCCGGCCAGTTTGCCGTTGCGGTCATCCCGCAACAGCTCTTTGCGTATTTTAGTCATGTTTCTCTCTCCACTTCGGTGACTCTGCATCTAAAATCGCTTCCAGCGTTTTGATGCGGTCCGCCATTTTTTCAGCGCGATGAGATAACTCATTCAGTTGAGCCAGTTCACTGTCACCCAAACCTTCACCAATTTTGTTTTTGCTTCTGTAGTGCATGAACACCCACAGTGGCGCCACAAAAATCATGAATACAATGAGTGGTACACCAATGACCTCAGTAATTTCCATCTTTAGCTCCTACAACGCCTGATAATCAGGCGTTATCTTTTTTAGACATTTTAGCTTTTAATTCAGCCAGTTCGTTATCGATTTTGTCAGATGAGGCAAGTTCTGCAAACTCATCTTTTAAGGTCTTTTTACCTAAATCGTACGATTCAACCTGAGCTTCCAGCGAATCGATTTTTTGCTCATAACGTTCAAACTTGTACATGGCATCGTTTAAACGGTTGCTGTCTAAAGTGCGCTTTACGTCCAAACGGGATGACACAGTTTTCTGGCGCATCAGCATAGCTTTCTGACGGGCCTTGGCATCTGCTAATTTATCCTGCAGCTGACCTACTTCATCCTGTAACTTGCTGACATGCTCATCTAAATGAGTGATGTCGGCGGCTACTGCCGCAGCCTGGTCAGCCGCTTTTTGACGCTCCACCAGCGCAGCACGAGCTAAGTCTTCACGTTCTTTGCTTAAAGCCAGTTCAGCTTTAGCTTGCCAATCAGCCACTTCAGCTTCTAATTTAGCCACTACACGTTGCAGTTCTTTTTTCTCTGCAATGGTTTTAGCTGAGGTAGAACGTACTTCAACTAAAGTGTCTTCCATTTCCTGAATAATCAGGCGGACCATTTTTTCCGGATCTTCTGCTTTATCTAATAAAGCATTGATGTTGGAGTTTACGATATCTGAAAAGCGAGAGAAGATACCCATACTATTTTACCTCTAAATGACTTGTTGGATTCGCTATTACCTATTCAGGTTTCTTGCCAACTTGCCAAACTATTTTAAATCTTTGTTTTATATGCATTTTATTTATTCCACGAAAAGACTATGCCAAGCTCACGTTATGAAATACACTACTTATTAGTTAATTTCACCACTTCGTGAATCCAGATGAGCAGAAGTTTTCAGCAAGATAACTTAATAGGCCAGTCCAACAGTTTTTTAAACGTATTGGATCAGGTTTCTCAAATTGCACCTTTGCACAAACCTGTGCTGATCATAGGAGAAAGGGGCACTGGTAAGGAGCTGATCGCAGCCCGTCTACATTACCTGTCTCAGCGCTGGGATCAAAATTATTTAACACTCAACTGCGCTGCGCTGAACGAAAATCTTCTTGAAAGTGAATTATTTGGCCACGAAGCAGGTGCCTTTACCGGTGCAGCCAAACGTCACGAAGGCCGTTTTGAACGGGCCAATGGTGGCACCTTATTTTTAGATGAATTAGCGAACACCCCTGCTATGGTGCAGGAAAAATTATTGCGCGTCATTGAATACGGCGAGTTTGAACGGGTCGGAGGCAGTCGTTCAGTGAAAGTGGATGTACGTTTAATTTGCGCCACCAACGAAGACTTACCTTCGATGGCTGAACTGGGTGAATTTCGTGCTGACTTACTCGACCGGCTGGCCTTTGATGTGATCACTTTGCCTCCGATGCGGGAAAGGCAGGAAGACATTCTGGTACTGGCCGAGCATTTTGCCGTCAATATGGCACGCGAACTAGGGTTCGAACTTTTTAGTGGTTTCAGCGAAAAAGCCAAACGTGTTCTGCTGGACTACGATTGGCCCGGTAATGTGCGGGAGCTGAAAAACGTGGTTGAGCGTAGTGTGTACCGTACCAATAACCCTTATGTACCAGTGCATCATATTCAGCTCGACCCTTTTGAATCACCGTTCAGGCCCAGAACCCGGGTTCGTACTTTAGATCGCAGACCGCAACCAGACAAAGCAGTGGTAGCATCCAAAGAGCAAAGCAGCGATAATCCTCCCGTTTTAGTAAAGGCGGCACCAGCTTTTGATTTTAATCAGGTGCAGGATTTTAAAGTTTTGTCAGAAAACTTTGAAATGGATTTGATAAAACAAGCACTTGCAGCCTGCCAATTCAATCAAAAGAAAACCGCTGAAGCATTGAATCTGACCTATCATCAGTTACGTGGTTATATGAAAAAGTACAAACTGCTGGACAGCCAACAATGATCAAAGCCCTGCTGAGCCTGATGGTCCCCTGTGGCTCTGTGTTGATACTCAGTGCCTGCCAGCCTGATATTCCTGAAACTATTCAACAAGGTATGGTGTATTGCGCCGAAGGCTCCCCTGAGAGCTTTAACCCTCAGCGTGTGACTTCAGGCACCACTATAGATGCGATTAGTCAGCAACTTTATGACCGCCTGCTGGACATAGATCCACTCACTGGTGAGCTTTTGCCAGCTCTGGCTACAACCTGGCGTTTAAGTGATGATGGCAAAACCTACTGGTTCACCTTACGTCCTGATGTACAGTTCCATCACACTGCGTTTTTCTCTCCGGCCAGACCACTGAATGCCAAGGATGTGACTTTTACTTTTAACCGCATTTTGCAATCCGATCATCCTTACCACCAGGTCGGTGGTGCAAACTATCCGTACTTTCAGAGTGTCGATTGGGGTTCTTTGGTTAAAGCTGTCGTCGCCGAAAACAACACGACAGTGCGCTTTGAGTTGGCTCGTCCTGATAGCTCTTTTTTATCCAATCTCGCCACTGATTTTGCAGCCATCTTGTCTGCTGAATATGCAGAGCAATTACTGCAACAAGGTACACCTGAGCTGTTGGATCAACGACCTATAGGCACAGGGCCGTTTTTCTTTAAAGAGTATAAAAAAGATCAGTTTATTCGCTATTACCGCCACCCAGAATACTGGCGTGGTAAAACAGAACTAACTCAGTTGGTGTTTGACTTAGTGCCGGATAATGCCAAACGTATGGCCAAACTACTGACCCATGAATGTGATGTAGTGGCTTACCCCCGCAACGCTGAGCTGAAACTCATTACGGAAAGGCCCGATGTGGAAGTACAAAGCCAAACCAGTATGAACGTGGGTTTTTGGGCCTTTAACACCAAAAAAGCTCCTTTTGATAATGTGCTGGTACGAAAAGCGCTGGCTTTTGCCATCAATAAAGACGCCATTTTGGATGCAGTCTATTTTGGTTACGCCGACAAGGCAAAAACCTTGTTGCCGCCAACGTCCTGGGCCTTTTATCACGACTTACCTGAACAGCAATACGACCCGGTGAAAGCCAAAGAGCTGTTGGCCCAGGCCGGTTATCCAAACGGCTTTCGTATGGATATCTGGGCTATGCCAGTGCAACGTTTATACAACCCAAACGCGCTTAAAATGGCGGAATTGATGCAGGCTGACCTCGCAAAAATTGGTGTACGGGCTTCTGTGGTGTCTTTTGAATGGAACAGCTTCAGGCGCAAACTCTCGGAATTTGAGCATGATTCGGTGTTGATTGGCTGGTCAGCTGATAATGCCGATCCGGATAACTTCTTCCGCCCGCTATTAAGTTGCAGTGCAGCAGAGTCTGGCAGCAACAGAGCCAACTGGTGCGATCCTAACTTTGATACTCTGATTAACCAGGCACTGCTGACGGCAGATGTAAAACAGCGACGCAGTTTTTATTTAACAGCTCAACTGTATCTTGATGAACAAATGCCTTTGGTTAGCATTGCACATTCCAAACGTTTTCAAGCTAAAAGTGTCAAAGTAACAGGAGTGACCATTAACCCCTACGGCGGTATTTCAATGGCTGCAGCGAGAAAATCCCTATGATGCTGCATTACTTTTTACGCCGTGTATTTTTAATAGGTTTTGTTTTTGTTGCCCTGACCGTACTGGCCTTCAGCTTAGGTTACCTGTTTCCCGGTGATGTACTCACCAACGTTTCAGGATTGACCAACATTCAGCCAGAGCGGCAGCAGGCACTGATCAAATATTACGCTTTGGATCAATCGCTGTTACAACAGTACATTGCCTATGTGAACCGTATACTGGATGGTGAATGGGGCCTGTCCTTCTCTAGCCAACAACCTGTTTTATCTGAAATTGTCGCGGTGTTTCCGGCCACATTAGAGCTGGCAAGTTACGCGCTGATTTTATCTTTTGTGCTGGGAATTCCTTTGGGATTATTTGCCGCAGTCAAAGCCGATAGTTTTTTTGGTAAGCTGATCTCTGGGGTCACACTGGTGGCTTATTCCATTCCTATTTTCTGGTGGGCGCTGCTGCTTATCATGTTGTTTTCGTTGACGCTTGGTGTATTGCCCACTGCCGGCCGAATTAATGTATTGTTTGATATCCCGACAACTACAGGTTTTATGTTACCGGATATCTGGCTGTCCGATATCAGCTATAAGTCTGAAGCCATTCAGGACGCTCTGCGGCACCTGTTATTGCCTGCCATAGTGCTTGCTACCTACCCTACGACTGTGATGATCCGTTTTACCCGCGATTCGATGCTGGCTGTGCTGGAACAAAGTTATATTAAAACAGCACGCGCCAAAGGCTTAAGCCGGGCGCAGGTGTTGTATCACCACGGTCTGCGTAATGCGTTATTACCAGTGATACGCCAGATTGGTTTGCAGTTCAGCACCTTGATTACCCTTGCGATGATTACTGAAGTAATATTTTCATGGCCTGGCATAGGACAGTGGCTGCTGGACAGTATCTATCAGCGTAATTATCCGGCTATTCAGGGGGGATTATTAGTGGTGTCCTGTTTAGTGATAGTGGTAAACATGCTGACTGAAATTCTACATACTTTGTTTAATCCTCTGGCCAGGAAAGCATAAAATGAGAAAATTCCGGCTGTATTTTGAGGAACATAACCGCGGACCATTATCTCAGCTGTGGCAACAATTTCAGCGCCAGCATGCTGCGGTTTTTGGTTTAGTGATGTTTTCGTTTTTTTTGCTGCTGACACTATTAGCGCCACTGATCACACCTCACAACCCCTATTTACAAAACCCTGATCTGTTACTGCTGGCACCGTCCTGGAGCGATCAGGGGTTAGTGCAATACCCTTTTGGTACTGATGATTTAGGCCGTGATTTAATGTCGCGCCTGATGAAAGGTGCTACTTATACTTTTGGTATTGCCCTGGTTACTGTGATTGGATCTTTGCTGATGGGTCTGGCCTTAGGCGCCATGGCGGGTATGAGCAAAGGTGTTAAATCAAGCATTTTTAACCATGTACTGGATTTAGCATTAACTATCCCTTCCCTGCTACTGGCCATCATTATAGTGGCAGTGTTGGGCCCTGGCCTGTGGAACACCACCTGGGCCATTATGCTGGCACTGTTACCGCAGTTTGTGCACGGTATTCGTAATGCGATACAAGACACCTTAAAACAGGATTATGTGGCGGCCTATCGGCTGGATGGCGCTTCCAATTGGCAGGTATTGCGTTATGCGGTGTTGCCTAATATCTGGGAGCACTTAACCGTCATGGCGACCATGGCACTCTCTACCGCTATTTTGGATATAGCAGCCTTAGGCTTTTTAGGTTTAGGTGCTCAGGCACCGACATCCGAATGGGGTGTGATGATAGCAGACGCGCTGGACTTAATTTATCTGGCACCATGGGCCATAGCACTGCCAGGTATTCTGGTATTTGCTTCCGTCTTGTCGGTGAATCTGGTGGGTGATGGCTTGCGCACAGCGATGAAAAAGCGGCGGGAAAACTGATGATTCTGCTCGATATAAAAAATATGACGATAGAGCTGGAAACTCCGGAAGGCTTAATTCGCGCAGTCGACAGAGTCAATCTGACCATACGTGAAGGCGAAATTCGGGGTTTAGTTGGCGAATCAGGTTCAGGTAAAAGCTTAATTGCCAAGGCCATAGTAGGTGTGCTGAATAAAAGATGGCATATCACCGCAGACAGATTCAGCTGGGCGGGCCAGGATTTATTGCGTTTGTCTTATGAAGAACAGCGCAAAATCATTGGCCGCGATATAGCGATGATCTATCAGGAACCCAGCCGGAGTATGGACCCTACAGCCCCGATTCTGGAGCAGTTACTTGAAGCCATACCGGATTCAGAGCTTGGTGGCAGTTGGTGGAGCCGGCCTTTTGAGCGCCGCAAAAGAGCCATAGCCTTATTGCATAAAGTGGGCATTCGCGACCATCAGGCTATTTTTAACTCTTATCCTTATCAGTTGCCTGAAGGGGTTTGTCAGAAAATCATGATCGCCATGGCAATAGCGAAAAAACCAAAGTTATTAATCGCCGACGAGCCAACAACGGCACTGGAAAGCACCACTCAGGCACAGTTATTCCGCTTGCTGGCCAGCTTTAACCAGCTCAAAGGCATGTCTATTTTATTAATAAGCCACGAACTTGAAACTGTAGCGCGCAATACTCAAACCTTAAGTGTGCTCTATTGTGGCCAATTGGTTGAAGCAGGCGAAACGGCCACTATTCTTAAATCGCCCTTACATCCTTATACCGATGCACTGATCAAAAGCGTGCCAGAATTTCAGCCAGAGCTAGCCAGTAAGCAACCTTTGTATGCCTTGCATGGCAGCATTCCTACACTACAGCATTTACCTATAGGCTGTCGTTTGGGGCCCCGCTGCCCCAATGCCCGCAAGGAGTGTGTCAAAACACCTGTGCTGGAGCGCCAGCAAAATCACTACTTCAGTTGTCATTTTCCGCTGCAGGGTAAAAAGCTATGACCACCCCATTGCTGGAGATCCGGCAGCTGTATAAAAGTTACCAAAAGGCCCAGGGGATCTTTGGTCGTAAAACCATTCAGGCATTGTCTGATATCAGCTTTACGATTTATCCGGGACAAACACTGGCTATTGTTGGTGAAACCGGCTCAGGCAAAAGCACACTGGCAAAATTGTTGGTAGGTATTGAAACACCAGATAGTGGCGAAATACTGCTCGACGGTAATACCGTCACCATTAGTGATTATAAAAAATACAACCACGTCATTCGTTACATCTTTCAGGACCCGGCACGATCATTAAATCCTCACCATAAAGTAGGACAAATGCTGGACGATGTATTGCGCTACAGTACAAAAATGGACCAAGAACAACGCCAGGACAAAATTCACCAAACCTTAGAGCAACTGGGTTTAATGGAAGAACACGCCGATTATTACCCTCATATGTTCTCAGGGGGGCAATTACAGCGTGTAGCGCTCGCCAGGGCCCTTATTATGGACCCTAAGCTGCTGATACTGGATGAAGCTTTAACAGCGCTGGACCCATCGTTGCGGGCTCAGATTGTTAATCTGCTGCTGGAGTTGCAAAAGAACACAGGCCTGTCTTATCTGCTGATCACCAACCACCTGCGTTTGGTGCGGCATATCAGTGACAGCATGCTGGTGTTACATCAGGGCAAAGCGCTGGATTATGGTCCAACCAATCAGGTATTTGATAACCCTCAACACGATTACAGCAGAAAATTAATTAAAAGTGCTCAGAGCTAAATGTACTATTGGCCATAAAAAAACCAACCCGCTGGTTGGTTTTTTTATGCGCTGACAAATAGATGGATTATTCGTCTACTGTCGCAGCTGGCAGCGAGCGGGTAATTTCAGCATTGGCTTTTAATGCGGCCACTAAAGCTGCAAAACTACTTTGTGCTTTCTGATCTGAATACTGTTGTAACTGTTCTACTGACGGTTTGCTGGTGACTTCAATCTCTGTAACTTTAGTCACAGCAAGCAAAGCCGCGTCACCGCTGGCCATATTTAACATAGCCACAGTAGCAGGTTGACCTTCAGCAGGTTTCGCCAGTTCAAAGGCTTTAGTGCGGATATCTGAATCAATATCACCACCAAAACGAGTGACAGCTGCTTTAGTTTCCAGTGTCAGATTTGCAGCAGCAGCTACTTCAGATAACGTTTTACCTGCAACAACTTCCGCCAATAAAGCTTCAGCTTTCGCTTTCGCCAGCTCAGAACTCTTCGTTGCGATGACAGCTGCTTTTACCTGGTCTTTGACTTCGTCAAGCTTCTTCGTGGTTTCAGGCTGATGTGAATTCACTCTGACGACCACAACCTGCTGCGGAGCCACTTCAATCACGTCACTGTTCACGCCGGCGCTGATAAAGTCTTCGGAGAACAAGGTCTCAAGCACCTTAGGTGCGGCTAACTCAGCTGGAGCATTTGAGCGACTGAAGGCTGGTACTGATACGACTTTAGTACCTACAGCTTCTGCAGCTTCTTGCAGGCTGTCAGCAATTTCAAAGCTTTTCTCGCCTAACAATTGTTGCAGATCGGCAAACTTCTCAGCCGCTTTTTCTTCTCTTACTGTCGCCAGAATTTGCTCTTTTACATCAGCAAAAGCTTTGGTTAAACCAGGCTGAACTTCTGTCAGTTTGATAATGTGGTAACCAAACTCAGTTTTCACCACAGGGCTTATATCACCAGCTTTCGCCAAGGCATAAGCTGCCTTTTCGAACTCTGCATCCATCACGCCTTTTTCGATAAAGTCTAAATCACCGCCTTTTTCAGCAGAAAAGGTATCGGCAGATTCTTTTTTCGCTAACTCAGCAAAGTCAGCACCTTGCTGTAACTGAGCAGCTAAAGCATCAGCCTTGGCCTTGATCTCAGCATCGTCTTCGGCAGACTCAAGTAAAATATGTGACACACGACGACGTTCTTCGGTTTGATAGCGCGCTTGGTTCGCATCGTAGTAAGCCTGCAAGTCAGCATCCGCCACTACAACAGACTTGGCGATATCAGCAGCTGTTAACTGCACATAATCTACTGAGACTGTTTCTGGCGATACAAACTGATTGGTGTTGCTTTGATAATAGTCCTGCAGCAGTTGATCATTAATTTCAACAGCAGAGGCAAAATCGGCAGCTTTTAACACAGCGTACTGAATATCACGGCTTTGTTGTTGTAATTTAGACAACAACTGCATTTCAGACACTGTTGCAAATTCTGAACCCGCTACACCAACCACCAACTGGTTTGCTGACATTTGCGCACGCAAATAATCACGGAATTGATTTGGTTCATAGCCATTTTGACGCAGCAGCGCTATATAACGGTCATTGTTGAATACGCCGTCTACCTGAAACTCAGGCATAGCACGAATAGTGTCACGCAACGTATCATCGCTGACCATCAGATCCAGTTGACTAACTAATTGACGTTGTAATTGTTCGTCTATCAGTTTTTCCAGCACTGAATTACGGAAATTGCTCATATAGTTGCTGTCAGCTGACAACATGCCGAACATTTCACCAAACTGCTGTTGCATTCTGGCTCTTTCGTTTTGATAGGCTGTGTCGAACTGAACTTTAGTTATTTCATCGCCGTTGACTGTGGCAACAGGTGCTTCTCTGGTGTTGCCAAGATAACTGCCAACCCCGGCTAAAGCGAACGTCAGGATCACAAAGCCAAGAATGACCTTGGCGATCATGCCCTGCGAACCTTCTCTGATCTTTTCTAACATTATATCTACGTCTCTTTTGGCAACTTTTGGTTGTCTTAAAAAAAAAGCGCATCTTAGCAGATACGCCTTTTTCATAAAAGCTGTGGCAGCGTCAGGCTTAATGCGTTTTGCTTTTCTCTGCCTGTGGCCTTGAGCCACGCAGAACCATCAGCTTCGTAGGCTTGGCCGCAACAGCCAAGCGTTCAGCTTAGTTTACGCTGTCTTTCAGCGCTTTACCTGGCTTGAACGAAGGAATTTTCGCAGAAGCGATTTGGATAGTTTCACCAGTTTGTGGATTACGGCCTGAACGTGCAGCGCGCTCGCGAACTGCAAATGTACCAAAACCAACTAAGGCTACTGAATCGCCTTCCTTAAGAGCCTCAGTAACAGCGTCGATGAACGCGTCCAGAGAACGACCAGCTGCCGCTTTAGAAATATCTGCACCAGCAGCGATTTTGTCGATAAGTTGAGACTTGTTCACAATATCATCCCCTTCAATTGTTATTATTTTCAACAACTACAGTAAATTTGGTTTGTCGTAGTAGCGCGTTTGTTATATCAAGCCTGATGTGGGCTTGCAAGCACAAAACGACGCACTACAAAAAATTCTGTTAGGCCACAACCCTTGCTGGGCAAGGGCTGCGTCGAAACTGCCCATAACTTAACACAGCCAGAGCAATTGAAAAGCCCCTAAGCCGGATTTTTTATGCTTTTTTTGCTTTTTGCTGGATTTTTTTCCACTTCAAGCACCGACATGCCTGTTGGCGGCTCTTGCAGAGCCAGTTCCAGCACTTCGTCAATCCATTTTACTGCACGAATTTCAATGTCACCTTTGACGTTGTCCGGAATATCTTTTAAGTCCCGAACGTTGTCATGAGGGATTAGAACCCGCTTTATACCACCACGGTGGGCAGCGAGCAGCTTCTCTTTCAGACCACCTATAGGCAGAACTTCACCACGTAAGGTAATTTCACCTGTCATGGCCACATCAGCCCGCACCGGGTTGCCCGTTAAACTGGACACCAGAGCTGTCACCATAGCTATACCAGCGCTTGGACCATCTTTTGGTGTGGCGCCTTCTGGCACGTGCACGTGAATATCACGTTTTTCATAGAAGTCTTCGTTGATACGCAGCTTTTCAGCACGGCTTCGAACCACTGTCATAGCCGCCTGAATAGACTCTTTCATCACATCGCCTAAAGAGCCTGTGTAGGTCAGTTTGCCTTTACCAACCACAGCGGCCGCTTCAATCGTCAGCAAATCACCGCCGACAGAAGTCCAGGCTAAACCTGTGACCTGACCGATACGGTTGCTGTCTTCCGCTTTACCGTAGTCATGACGTTGTACACCTAAGAAATCTTCCAGGTTATCCTGGTTGATCACCACTTTCTTCAGGTTTTTATCTAGCAGAATGTTTTTCACTGCTTTGCGGCATAACTTGGAGATTTCACGCTCTAAGCTACGTACCCCAGCTTCACGAGTGTAATAACGGATAATGCCGATAATAGCGCTGTCTTCAATCTCAATTTCATGAGGTTTTAAGCCATTGCGTTCAATTTGTTTGTTGATCAGATGCTGTTTGGAAATATTCAGCTTCTCATCTTCGGTGTAGCCCGCCAAACGAATCACTTCCATCCGGTCCAGTAAAGCGGCCGGAATATTTAAGCTGTTTGATGTGGCAAAAAACATCACGTCAGATAAATCGTAATCTACTTCCAGATAGTGATCAGAGAAGGCTGTGTTTTGCTCAGGATCTAACACCTCAAGTAGAGCCGCTGCTGGATCACCGCGGAAATCTGATGCCATTTTGTCAATTTCATCCAGTAGGAACAGCGGGTTACGCACTCCGACTTTGGCCATTTTCTGGATAATTTTGCCCGGCATAGAGCCAATGTAAGTACGTCTGTGACCACGGATTTCCGCTTCATCACGTACCCCACCTAACGCCATACGCACATATTTGCGGCCTGTCGCTTTAGCCACAGACTGGCCCAGTGAAGTTTTACCTACACCTGGAGGTCCGACTAAACATAAGATCGGGCCTTTTAATTTGTTAACGCGCTGTTGTACTGCCAGATATTCAAGGATGCGTTCTTTGACTTTATCCAGGCCATAGTGGTCTGAATCCAGAATACGCTCTGCGCCAGCCAGATCTTTTTTCACCTTGCTGCGTTTTTTCCATGGCACATTGGTCAGCCAGTCGATATAGCTGCGCACCACTGTGGCTTCGGCCGACATAGGTGACATCATTTTTAGCTTTTGCAGTTCAGCCGTAGCTTTAGTACGGGCTTCTTCCGGCATTTGCGCCTGTTCGATTTTTTTCGACAGGGTTTCAAATTCATCCGGTGTATCTTCCAGTTCGCCCAGTTCACGCTGAATGGCTTTCATTTGCTCATTCAGGTAATACTCGCGCTGGCTTTTTTCCATTTGCTTTTTGACACGGCTGCGAATACGGCGTTCCACCTGCAGAATGTCGATTTCACTTTCCATCATCGCCATCAGGAACTCTAATCGTTCCGTCACGTCAATGATTTCTAATACCTTCTGCTTGTCGTCCACTTTTAACGGCATATGAGCCGCCATAGTATCCGCCAGACGTGCAGCGTCATCTATGCCAGAAAGCGCTGTCAGCACCTCAGGCGGGATTTTTTTATTCAGCTTGATATAACCTTCAAACTGATTCACAGCAGAGCGCAGAATCACTTCCTGCTCGCGGCTGTCCATTTCCGGTGTCGGAATTAAATCAACATAAGCGGCGAAGGTGTCTTCTGTGTCGGTAAACTCAACCAATTGAGCACGCTTGCCCCCTTCCACCAGCACTTTGACCGTGCCGTCAGGAAGCTTGAGCAATTGCAAAATAGTGGCGACAGTACCAACCCGATACAGATCAGTATCTTTAGGGTCATCCAGCGTGGCGTCTTTTTGCGCAACTAAAAAGATTTGTTTCTCTTTTTCCATCGCGGCATCCAGGCATTTGATGGATTTAGCCCGGCCAACGAACAGCGGGATCACCATATGCGGATAAACGACCACGTCTCTTAATGCCAATACTGGCATATGCAAACGTTCAGTCTTTGCTACTGTCATGAAATCTCTCTCGAATTATTTACTGCAGGTGACATGATTCAACAGTATATGGGGGCTGTTTATGTCACTTCAATGAGTTAGCAAAAAATATGGACTTCTAAAATGGGTCTGTAAAATGGGGGCAGATCACGTATTTGTTGCCAATGTGACCTGACCCCGTTCTTATCGGCCAGACTTTTTCACTTACTGAGAAGCAGCAGCTTCTACTGTTTCGTATATTAATATCGGCTGAGACTCGCCGCGGATCACCGTCTCGTCAATGACGACTTTGCTGACATGTTCCATAGACGGTAAGTCGTACATGGTATCGAGCAAGACATTTTCGACGATAGAGCGTAATCCACGGGCGCCGGTTTTACGTTCCATGGCTTTTTGCGCTATGGCTTTGAGCGCATCTTCGCGGAACTCCAGTTCGACATCTTCCATCTGGAATAAGGCACCAAACTGTTTCACCAGAGCGTTTTTCGGCTCGCTTAAGATTTGCATTAATGCAGCTAAATCCAGCTCAGTTAAAGTCGCCACCACTGGCAGACGACCAATAAACTCTGGAATTAAACCGTATTTGACTAAATCTTCAGGTTCCACATCTTTAAAGCTTTCAGTCAGAGTACGGCTTTGTGAGGTTGCACGCACTTCAGCACCAAAACCTATGCCTGAACCTTTAGCGCAACGCTGTTCAATCACTTTATCCAGACCAGCAAAGGCGCCACCACAAATAAATAGAATTTTTGAGGTATCGACCTGTAAGAACTCTTGCTGTGGATGTTTACGGCCACCCTGAGGCGGAACCGAAGCCACAGTACCTTCAATCAGTTTTAACAGTGCTTGTTGTACACCTTCACCTGATACGTCGCGCGTGATCGAAGGGTTGTCTGACTTGCGAGAAATTTTGTCGATTTCATCGATATAGACAATACCACGCTGGGCTTTTTCTACATCGTAATCACATTTCTGCAGTAACTTCTGGATGATGTTTTCAACGTCTTCACCGACATAACCCGCTTCGGTTAAGGTGGTGGCATCGGCCATAGTAAAAGGCACATCCAGTAAACGGGCTAAGGTCTCGGCCAATAAAGTTTTACCGCTACCTGTAGGGCCAATCAGCAGAATGTTACTTTTGCTCAGCTCAACGTCCTGTTTATGCTGCATGCTGCGTAAACGCTTGTAGTGGTTGTAGACTGCTACCGCCAGAACTTTCTTCGCATGGTCCTGACCTATGACGTAATCATCCAGGTGGGCGCGGATCTCTTTTGGCACTGGCAATTTATTGCTGTCGCGTTTTGGCGAAATATCTTTAATTTCTTCGCGAATAATATCGTTGCATAAATCGACGCATTCATCACAGATATAAACCTGTGGGCCTGCAATCAGTTTGCGCACTTCATGTTGTGATTTGCCGCAAAAAGAGCAATACAACAACTTGCTGCTTTTCTCGCCATCAGAGCGATGATCAGACATGTAACTTCCTCTTTCACTACATAGAGATGGCCGGCTTCGCGCCCTTTACCATCTCTGAATTAAACTTACTTCGCATCCCTTTGCGTTAATATGGCATCGATTAGGCCATATTCCAAGGCTTGCTGCGCACTTAAGAAGTTATCGCGCTCTGTATCTTTACAAACCTGTTCATAAGTTTTGCCACAATGCTCTGCCATCAAACGGTTTAATTTCTCTTTGATATGCAAAATTTCACGGGCATGAATTTCGAAATCTGTGGCCTGGCCCTGGAAACCACCTAATGGCTGGTGGATCATCACACGAGCATTGGGTAAGCAGTAACGCTTGCCTTTAGTACCACCTGATAATAAGAACGCGCCCATACTGCAAGCCTGACCGATACATACAGTGGCGATATTTGGCTTGATGTATTGCATGGTGTCATAAATCGACATACCAGCAGTGACAGAACCGCCCGGTGAATTGATATAGATATAAATATCTTTGTCCGGGTTCTCAGATTCTAAAAATAACAGCTGAGCGACGATCAGATTGGCCATATGGTCTTCGACTTGGCCAGTTAAAAAAATCACCCTTTCTTTTAATAAACGTGAATAAATATCAAAAGAGCGCTCACCCTTAGCGGTTTGTTCGATCACGATAGGAACTAAGGCATTCACTAACTCATTCATTCTCGGCTCAAATGCCATAATGCGATTTCCTTCATTGAAAAGAGGGGCTTTCTGTAGCCTTGGTCATTGGCGTTGCTTCGCACTGTTGACAATGCTGGAGCGTCCAGTACGACAGCTACAAATAAAAATGGCCCGAACTATGATGTTCGAGCCATTAAAACTGCCTGACAAACAGATGTCAAATCTTAGTTTGCAGCTTGTGGATTCATGATCTCATCAAACTTGGCTTTTTCTTCTGTTACTTTCGCTTTAGTCAGAACCAGATCAATAGCCTGCTCCTCTAAAGCAACATTACGCATGCCTTGTAACAGTTCTTTGTTGCTGTTGTAGTACTGGATCACTTCTTGTGGATCCTCATACGCAGAAGCAACAGTTTCAATCAGAGACTGTACGCGGGCATCTTCAACCTGCAGGCTGTTTGTTTTGATCACTTCACCTAATAACAGACCTACTTTCACGCGGTCTTTGGCTTGTTCAGTGAACAGACTAGCTGGCAGTTCTGGTAATTGTTTCGGATCCAGGTTGTTGCCAAAACGCTGTAACGCCTGACGACGTAATACTTCGATTTCGCTGTCGATCAGAGCTTGTGGCACTTCAACTTCGTGAGTTGCTAACAAACCTTTGATCACCTGATCTTTTACGCGAGCTTTGATACTGTTATTCAGCTCGCGCTCCATGTTCTTTTTCACTTCAACTTTTAACGCATCAACAGTAGCTTCAGCTAAACCGAACAGCTTCGCGAACTCGTCATTTACTTCTGGTAACTGCTGAGTTTCAACTGCTTTTACCGTTACAGCAAAGCTAGCTGCTTTGCCTTTTAAGTTTTCAGCGTGGTATTCAGCAGGGAAAGTCACTTCAACAGTCACTTCTTCACCTGCTTTTTTGCCGACGATTCCGTCTTCAAAACCTGGGATCATACGACCCTGGCCCAGTTCTAGTGGAAAGTCAGAGGCTTTGCCGCCTTCGAACTCTTCACCATCGATAGAACCTACGAAATCGATGATCACGCGATCACCTGAAGCTGCTGCAGCTTCAGTTTTTGCCCAAGTTGCATGTTGCTTACGCAAAGTGCCTAACATGGTCTCTAAGTCTTCAGCAGTGATTTCAACAACTGGCTTAGTCACTTCAACTTTGTCCAGAGCGTTCAATTGAACTTCCGGATACACTTCGAAAGTTGCTGCGAATTCTAAGTCTTTGCCTTCAGCCAGTTGGCCTGGAGCAAAAGTAGGAGCGCCAGCAGGAGTTAATTTGTTCGCAATGATGGCTTGATAGAAATGGTTTTGCATCTGACGTGAAGCCACGTCTTGTAATACAGACAGACCAAACATTTTTTTGATCATCGCAACAGGCGCTTTGCCTGGACGGAAACCGTCAATACGGCGATTTTTCGCGATATTTCTTAATTCTTTTTCTACTTCAGTGCTGATGGCAGCAGCTGGAACAGTAATAGTCAAACGGCGTTCTAAACCCTGTGTGGTCTCAACAGAAACTTGCATCTTGTTACCTCAAAATCAAATCGGGCGTCTCGCTACGCCATCTTTTCGCTTGTCCGGGCTCTGTCTTTACGCACACAATCCAGACCTGTTATATAGGACGCGGCATTATAGCGAGGGTTTTTCGCTGAGTCGAGCTTTTGATGAAACATCAGATGTGGCGCGGCTTAGAGGCCTAATTTCACTTCATTTTTTAGTGTAAAGACCAGTGCCTGAAAAGAAAAATCAGCAAAGGATAAGCGCCGCTTTTCTGATGATTTTTAGCGTTTTGCTCTCGCTTTGGCGCCACTTTTTGTGTAGCAATAGACTTCGATTACAAAAACAACAGGACCTTTATGATCGATTTCAGCCTTTGGCCTTTACTAGGCATCGCCGTCGTGATGCTTGGTTTTATTTTAAAATTTAACCCTGTGCTGGTGGTCACAGTAGCGGCATTTGCTACAGGCATGGCGGTAAAAATGCCAATCATAAGCTGGCTTGAGTCCCTGGGCACAGCCTTTTTAAAAACCCGTAATTTGCCGCTGATCTTGTTATTGCCTTTGGCAGTTATTGGTCTTTTAGAGCGGCATGGCCTGCGCGAAAAAGCCCAAAGCTGGATCCAAAACATCAAAGCCGCTACGTCCGGGCGTTTATTGCTGGTGTATCTGGCACTTCGTGAAAGTACAGCAGCCGCAGGCCTGACCAGTTTGGGTGGTCATCCACAAATGGTGCGGCCATTACTCTCTCCTATGGCAGAAGCGGCTTTTGAGCAAAAGCACCAGAGCCTGCCGGACAAAATTAAATACAAAATCCGCGCTATGTCAGCTGCAACCGACAATATAGGGCTGTTTTTTGGTGAGGATATTTTTGTCGCTTTTGGCGCTATTATTTTAATGCATACCTTTTTACGCGAATCTGGTATTGAAACTGACCCTTTGCATATAGCGCTCTGGGGCATACCAACAGCCATAGCTGCCTTTTTAATTCACGGGACCCGTTTAATCCGATTTGACGCCTATCTCGCGCGCCAACTGAAAGATGAACTGAAGCAAGCACCTTCGCAGGAGCCGCGCCATGATTAGTATGACTCTGCTTTATTACGTGGCTGCGATATTGTTTTTTGCTGTGTCTTTTTTTAGTTTCCAAGACAAAAGATACAGCAGCGCTTTGTTCTGGTTCAGTTATGGCCTGATTTTCTTGTTGGGTGATTTTATGCCGCCTGCTCTGGTCGGTGCTTTAGTGGTGCTGATGGCCTTAGTGGCAGGTTTTGGCGGTGTTATAGGTGGCAACTATCAGACGTTAGAGCTGCAACAGCGGCTAGAATCCGTCAAACGTCTTGGCAATAGGTTATTTATTCCGGCCTTGATGATCCCTTTGCTTACGGTGTTTTCGGCGTTGGTTCTGCTGCATATTCAGGGCGATGGCTGGTCTTTATTGGATCCGAAAAACGCCACCCTTTCCGCTTTGGGCTTAGCGGCATTTTTTGCTGTACTGGCAGCTTTGTATCTCACCAAAGAAAAACCACAACAAGCACTAAAAGAATCTTCGCGTTTAATCGAAGCCATAGGCTGGGCTTTTTTATTACCCCAGTTACTGGCCACCTTAGGTTTATTGTTTAATCAGGCCGGTGTAGGTGAAACCGTATCGAAGTTGACAACTTTGTATTTAAATTTAAACCATCCTTTGCTGGCGGTGGCTTGTTATGCCATAGGCATGGCCTTATTTACTGTCATTATGGGCAATGCTTTTGCCGCTTTTCCGGTGATCACCGCTGGTATTGGTATTCCGTTATTGGTGCTGCAGCATGGCGGCGATCCGGCCATTATGGCGGCTATCGGCATGTTTTGTGGCTACTGCGGCACCTTACTCACCCCTATGGCGGCAAACTTTAATATAGTGCCGGCTGCACTTCTGGAGCTGCCGGATAAAAATGCGGTGATTAAAGCTCAGGCGCCAACAGCCCTGGTGCTGCTTGGCGTGAATATCATTCTGATGTATCTGTTAATGTTTTAAGCTGGAGCACACATGCAGACTATTTTACTGACCGGCTTTGAGCCTTTTGGTGGCGAACAAAGCAATCCGTCTTGGCTGGCCGTACAGCAGCTGGACTGTTATCAACTGGACGATGAAGTGCAGATTGTCAGCAGGCAGCTGTCTTGTGTCTTTGAAAAAAGCCAGCAGGAACTTAAAACAGCCATCGAAGAATTAAAGCCTGTGCTGGTGTTGGCTCTAGGTCAGGCCGGCGGTCGCACCGAACTTTGTTTTGAAAAAGTGGCTATTAATTTTATCGACGCCCGTATCGCCGATAATGCCGGACAGCAGCCGGTTGGTGCCGCTGTGGTCAATGATGGCCCTACAGCTTATTTCACGACCTTGCCCATCAAAGCTATGGTCAACAGCCTGAAGCAACAAGGCATCCCCGCTGCTGTGTCTTACACAGCTGGCACTTATGTCTGTAATACAGTGTTTTACGCGCTGATGCACCAGTTGAAAGATAAACCCAAAGTGCGGGCTGGTTTTTTACATATCCCTTTTGCACCGGAACAAGCTATTGGTAAAGCTGTGGCATCAATGCCTGTAGATATGGTAGTGCGCGCACTAAAACTCTGTTTGCCTGTCGCACTGCAAAGCACAGAAGATTTACAAATAGCAGCGGGCACACTCGACTAGATATCATCCTGGAGCTTGCCTTAAAGCGCCCGCATGGTTAAAATTTCCGCGCTTTTTCTACTGTGGCCTATCGGGACGACCCGATAGCGCATCAATAATTCGGGGACGACCCCAACTTCAAAAACTGGAATACCTTATGAACTGGTTATTGCTTGTTGTGGCTGGCTTATTGGAAGTCGGTTGGGCTGTAGGTTTAAAATACACTGAAGGTTTTACCAAATTCTGGCCATCGGTCTGGACCCTTGGCGCTATGCTTTTGAGTATCAGCATGCTTGGGCTTTCGATGCGGGATTTACCTGTAGGCACAGCCTACGCGGTCTGGACTGGCATAGGTGCGGTCGGCACTGTGATAGTCGGAATTTACTTGTTAGGTGAGCCGGCAACTGCAGGACGCTTAATCAGTATTGGCCTGATCTTATTAGGTATTATTGGTTTAAAACTCAGTTCTTAAGTTTTAGTTCTGAAATATAAGGGGCACTGTTGTGCCCCGCTAAAAGTTAAAGCGTAATATGCTGCCGTACTCGTTCACCTAAACCCACACCAGCTTCTGACATAGTTAGATAGGTATGATCAGCACCCGCGTCCAAAATAGCTGCGGCTTCATCTTTGTGCATGCTGTGCGAGACAATCAAACCACCAAAGCCTGCTTGCCGCAGCTTTCTGGTCGCTATCACTTTGGCTTCCACATCGTTTAAACAAAGCACTACAGCTTTAATCCCACCCAATGTTAACCCCTGCCAGAACACCTGATCCTCTGCATCCGCAAACAGCACGTTATTACCTTTTTCCTGATGCTCTGCCACTTTGGCTGGGTCAGAGTCTAATGCAACCAAATGGCATTTATGCTCCAGATATTGATAGGCAGCAGAGCCTGTGCGTCCCATGCCCATAATCAACACTTCAGCGTCGCCCAAAGACACAGGTTGTTCATCCGGGTGATGAATATCACGTTCAAACGGAATGAGCCTATGTGCTAAACGTTCATACAAAGGGTGAGCAAAACGGTTTAAAGGTGCAGAAACCACAAAAGATAAAGCCACAGTTAAAGCCAGTGGAATAAGAAATTGCGGCATCACACTGGCTGCGACAATAAGCGCAAACTCACTGTAGTTACTCAGAGCTAAGCCAGATAAAAAGGCACTACGGGCTCGTAACCTGAATAACACCAACAGCGCAAAAAACAGCACAGCTTTAAAAGGCAGCAATGCGGTCATCAATGCTGCAAAGAGCCAGGCTTGTTGATCAGGTAAGCCCCCTAAACCTATTTGCAGGAAAAAGCCTACCAGGAAAAATTCCTTTAAGCCCCATAAGGTTTTAGACAACTCCCCTGCTCTGTTGTGCCCAGCCAGCAAAGCACCAAATACCAGAGCCCCTAATTCAGAACTTAAGCCTATGGCATGAAAGCCTGAGCCGCCTAATACCACAGCAAGCAAGACACCAAACAAAATCTGCAAGTCGTCATGGCCTGTTAAATCCATTAACTTGTACAGCAGCGGTCTTAGTAAAGGCACCAACAGCACAAGTAAAGCAAAAGGCGAAGGCGTAATGCCCTGAGTAAAACTCAAAAGCGCCATCGCTATTAAATCCTGCATAACCAGAATGCCGATGGCGACACGGCCGTGGAAAGCCCGAATTTCGCGCTTACCCTCCAGTACTTTAGCCGCCAGCACTGTGCTGGAAAACGCCAAAGCAGCGGCAAGCATCAGAGCATAATACCAATCAGGTTCAAAGGTCAGATAGATAATAGGGGTGTAGAGCAAAGCTGAGCTGGCAAAATGAGCCAGACTGCCGCCTAAGACTTCTGGTTTACCTAAACTGCGGATATTGAGTTTTAAACCTACGGTAAATAACAGCAGCAACACGCCTAAATGTGCAACATGGGCAATAATGGCATTGCCTTCTTTAGGTAAATCCAATTCTGTTGCAGAGGCCGTGATCATAAAACCAGCCGCCAAATAGCCAATCAGAGGTGGCAAGCCAATTAAGCGCACCAACAAACCTAAACTAAAGGCAAATCCTATCCATACCGCTTCTAACATAACAATCCTGTATTTATCTTTTGTTATTTGCCTTGATCAGGCTCTGTTTCTGACTGTTCATGGCTATTACCTGCACTATCACCTGCTTTACGGGCTATCCAGTCTTTTGTTGTTCTGTGTACACCACGACGTAGGGCTGCACTGGCATTTTCTAGCATATCTACCCCTGTTAACACCGCGACTACTACGACAGATAACCAAATTGCTACCTGATAATGGCCTAAACCTGTAGCAACCCCTATAGCGGCAAGCACCCAAATAGTCGCAGCAGAAGTCACACCTACCACTATGCCTTCACGGGTCAGCATGACGCCAGCGCCAAGAAAACCTATTCCCGTCACCACCTGACCTATAATACGGCTTGGATCTGTGACTACGTTCCCCACCATACGATTGGCATCAAGGACCGCATGGCCTAAAGGCAACGACAAGGCGACAAATAAATAAGTGCCCAAAGTGATCAGAATAGAAGTACGGATCCCCGCAGGTTTACCCCGCAGCTGCCGCTCTAATCCAACAATACTGCCACTTAATAAGGTGATGCCTATGGCCTGCCAGGATAAAGGGCTGATATTAAACCAGACTGGATCCAGCATCATACTGCGCCTCCGGCCATTAACTTTTGTGCGTTACGAGCCCTGGCCGCTTTCCACTCGGCTTCAGTCATAGGCACTGTTTCACCTAAACTGCGGGCAACGGCTTTACGCTTTTGAATATTCAATGAAATTTGTTGATACTCTTCTGGCGTTTTTTTACGCCAGTCGACAATTTCATCCATATGGCGATAACAACCTACACACACTTTTTCTTCATTGAGCCTGCAACAGGCAACACAAGGAGATTCCACTTCAGCTCCGGCTATTTATTCTAACTCACTCCAGTGTAACCACTTTTTGATGCAGGCCAAAGTTTTACTCCACTGAACCTGTAATCAGTCCGAAATGTAGGGTCTTTAACCGCAGTTTTGCTTGTGAGGCTTTACGCTGCTTTGGCTTTATGGCAGCGTACGTTCAACCAACAAGAGGTCCACTGATGAAAAACTATAACTACAGTCTGATAGCCCTGGCTTTATGTTCCACTTTGGCAGTCGCAGCCGATGATAAAAAACCAGGCTGGAATGTCGATAAACCCGCAGGCAAATTCACTGACATAAAAATCGACGTGCAACAAGGCACCTGGATGAATGTGAATGTCAGCCCGGATGGCAAAACCATCGCCTTTGATTTATTGGGTGATATTTACACTATGCCGATAAGCGGTGGCAAAGCCAAAGCCTTAACTTCGGATATAGGCTGGCAAATGCAGCCAGTGTTTAGCCCTGATGGCAAATACATTGCTTTTACCAGTGATCAGGGAGGTGGCGACAATATATGGGTGATGAAAGCTGATGGTTCTGAGCAAAAAGCTGTCACAGAAGAAACCTTCCGCTTATTAAACAGTCCTGCCTGGAGTCCGGATGGCGAGTTTATCGTCGCCCGCAAACACTTTACCGCCAGTCGTTCTTTAGGTGCCGGTGAAGTATGGCAATATCATAAATCAGGCGGTGCTGGTGTGATGTTGACAGCCAAAACCAGTGACCAAAAAGATCTGGGAGAACCCGCGTTTTCACCTGACGGTAAATACATTTATTTTTCACAGGACGATACGCCGGGCAAAACCTTCCATTACAGCAAAGACTCAGAACAAGGCATTTATGTCATTAAACGCTTTGAGCGTGAAACCGGCAAAATTGATGTGCTGCTACAAGGCGCTGGTGGCGCTATCCGCCCTACACCTTCGTCTGATGGCAAATATTTAGCTTATATCCGCCGTGTCGATTTCCAGACCACCTTGTTTTTATATGATTTAGAAAGTGGCGAGCATATTCAACTGGATAACCAACTAGACCGCGATATGCAGGAAACCTGGGCTATTCATGGGGTTTATCCAACCTTAAGCTGGACACCGGATAACAAAAAGCTGGTGTACTGGGCAGGTGGTAAAATCAATAGTTTGGATATTGCCAGCAAAACCAAAACCGACATTCCGTTTTCTGTGGAGCGCAGCAAAAAAATTCAGCAGGCGGTTAAATTTAAGCAGGATTTAGATAAAGACCAGCTAGACGTCAAAGTGCTTGGTAACCTGCATATATCGCCTGACGGTAAAAAAGCTGTGTATTCGGCTTTAGGTCATTTATATATCAAAGACTTAAAATCAGGTTCAGCAAAGCGTCTGACCAGCCAAAGTGAACATTTTGAGTTTTACCCGCAGTTTTCTCGTGACGGCAGCAAGCTGGTGTATGTCAGCTGGCATGATACAGCACAAGGCCGGGTCAAACTGCTGGATTTAGCCACAGGCCAAAGCCGTGATTTAACACCTGAAGCGGGCAAATATGTCGAACCGACTTTCAGCCCTGATGGTCGCACTGTGGTGTACCGCAAATCTGGTGCCGGCTCATTGCTGGACAAAAAGTGGTCGCTGAATACCGGCCTTTATGCGGTCAGCGTCAGTGGCGCTGATAAACCTAAACTTCTCAGCCGTAATGGCTTTGCCCCTATGTTTGGCAAAGACAGTAAAAGAGTTTTTGCCCAGGATTATGGCGAATCACCAACACTGCTCAGCATAGATTTGGCCACAGAGCAGCAACGCACTTTATACACAGCGAAGTATGGTACTGAGTTTAAGTTATCGCCGGATGGCAAGTACTTAGCTTTTGTCGATCGCTTTAAAGTTTATGTCACACCTTTTGCCGAACGGGGTGCAGTGATTGATATCAGCGGTTCAGATAAACAATTCCCGGTGAAGCAACTGTCCGTCAAAGCCGGTACTGATATCAGCTGGACATCCGACAGCAGCAGCTTGTACTGGCACTTAGGGCCAGAGCTGTATCATCACAGTATTGCCGGTTTGTTTGATGTAAACAGCAAAGTGAAAGTTGATGCCAAAAACGGCAGCAATATTGGCTTTAGCGTGCCTATGGATAAACCCCAAGGCCAAATCGCTTTTGTTGGTGGTCAGGTGATTACCATGGAAGGCGATACGGTACTGCAGGATGCTGTAGTGCTGGTTGAAGGCAATAAAATTAAAGCTGTTGGCACTAAGGCTGATGTCAAAGTTCCGGCAGAGGCTGAAGTCATCGACATCACAGGCAAAACCTTATTGCCGGGTTTGTTTGATGCACACGCCCACGGCGCTCAGGGTGTCAATCAGTTGATCCCACAACAAAACTATGCCAACTACGCAAGTCTTGCTTTGGGTGTCACCTCTATTCACGACCCGTCCAATGACACTCAGGAAATATTCACCGCCAGTGAATTGCAAAAAGCCGGCATCACTGTGGGCCCACGTATATTCTCCACTGGTACTATTTTGTACGGTGCTTATGGCGCAGGCTATACCTCTCATATCGACAGTCTGGACGATGCGAAATTTCACTTAGAGCGGCTGAAAAAAGTCGGTGCCTTTTCGGTGAAAAGCTACAACCAGCCTCGTCGTAATCAGCGCCAACAGGTGATTGAAGCGGCTCGTGAACTGGAAATGCTGGTGGTGCCTGAAGGCGGCTCTTTACTGCAGCATAACCTGAGTATGGTGGTGGATGGTCACACCACACTGGAGCACTCTTTACCTGCAGCAGTGTTATATGACGATGTGAAACAACTGTGGCAACAAAGCAACACGGCCTATACGCCCACCTTGATTGTGGCCTATGGCGGTATTTTTGGTGAGAACTACTGGTACGATAAAACTGATGTCTGGAAACATCCGCGATTAAGCCAGTATGTGCCAGCAGATGAACTGCGTCCACGCAGCATGCGTCGTCCTAAAGCCCCGGATCATCACTACAACCATATTTCTATTGCCAAAATGGCCAAAGAGCTATCCGACTTAGGCGTAGTCACCAACATTGGTGCTCATGGTCAGCGCGAAAGTTTAGGTGCGCATTGGGAAATCTGGATGTTTGCCCAAGGCGGCATGAGCCCGTTGGAAGCACTAAGAACAGCCACCATTAACCCGGCCAAAACCTTTGGTATGGATCATCAATTAGGTTCTATTAAAGCCGGCAAACTGGCCGACCTGATTATCCTGGATGCCGATCCGCTGAAAAACATTATGGACACTGACAAAGTGAAATACAGTATGGTCAACGGCCGTTTGTATGACGCTGAATCGATGAACCAGGTGTATCCGGAGAAAAAACAACGGGCGCCCTGGTTTTTTAGTCCAAAAACTCATTAAATGCTTCGTTGATCACAAAACCGGCTCAGGCCGGTTTTTTATTTTCTGGGGTTACTTTGCATATTTTGTCTGCACTGCTAGGATCATCAGTGTTATGGATTCTCAACATATCAGGACCTATTTAGTTGTTTTCAAGAGACTTTTTTAATATGCGTCCTGTCTTTACAGTATTCATCCTGTTCACTCTGCAACTGCTTTGCTGCTGCTTAGCAGCACCGCCGCAATTCTCTGCTTTGGCACAACAGTACACCGATGCGCCTTTAGTCAGCTATGACATCACACAGGATCAACAAGGCTATATTTGGTTTGCAAGTGAGCTGGATGGCTTACAGCGTTTCGACGGTTATGAGTTAGAAGCTTGGTCCGTCTTGAGAAAACAAGAGAAAAACCCGAAATTTGCCAATGTGAATCAGCTTTTGATCGACAGTGAACAGCGTTTATGGGTCAGTACCTGGGGTCAAGGTGTCACGTTGCTGGACCAACACAATCAAGTGCAATTGCGCTTCACCAGTACAGCAGCTCCTGAACAGCGACTGCCCTCAGACCGGGTGCAAAGTTTCTTTGAAGACAGCCAAAATCGGATCTGGATAGGTGCTGTGGAGGGGTTGCGTTATGTACAGGCGGCTCAACCTTCTGTTTTGCAACAAGTTGATGCTTTGAAAAATGTCAGAGTCTGGCAACTATCAGAATCTACTGATGGTGTGTTATGGCTGGCCACTTCAAAAGGTTTATTCAGACTTTCGGCCGATTTGAAAGAACATCAATATTGGACATTAGACACTATCAATGGCGGAATGTCCTCTGCAGTATCTAACGAGATCAGAACATTATTGTTGGTTGAGCAAGGGCTTTGGTTAGGCACCCAGTTTGGATTGTTCTTTTTTAGTTTTGAGCGCTCTGAAATACAATACAGATATCCGGCAGAGCTTGGCAGTATCAATGCTTTGTTTAGTCCACAACCTGGTCGCCTTTGGGTTGGCAGCAGTTCAGGGCTTTTTCAGATCAATACTGATGACAAAAGCCAACCCAGACCAGACTATTTTCTGCAAACAGCAGATATTCGAAAGTTATTCAGAGACAAAACCGGGGTCATTTGGGTAGCTACCCGCAACAGAGGGATTTACAAGGTGAATCCCTTACAACATAAGGTCCGCTATCTGCCTTTGCCACTGGAAGCCGCTATGCCTGACAATGCATTACGCCGCATCTACAGCCAGACCATAGTGGACAATAGGATCTGGTTGGGGCTGGATCAGGATATTTTCAGCTACGACCTGCAAACAGAGCTATGGAAAAAACATAGTCTGGAGACTAACAGACAACATCATCAGGTATCCGGCATAGTCAAAGATACAGATGGCGTTTACTGGGCGGGCACAGACATAGGCTTATTTCATGCTCAGGGCAAAGACGATACATTTTTGCAGGACAAATTGCCCGCGACTATCGCCAACTTTACTTCTGTTACAGCGCTGGCCACAGATCCGGACGGGACTTTATGGCTTGGTTTATGGGAAAAAGGCCTGGTGAAATGGGATAAAAAAAATCCTCTTGGCGCAGTAGAACAACATGCTATAGCCACTCAGCCGGGTGATGCCATTATTAGTATTGATAGCGAAGATGCTGAATTTATATGGCTGGTTAGCCGTTTTAGTGGTTTATATCAGTTGCAGCGTAACACCGGGCTTATTACCAGATACCACAGTGGTGCTGACAGTCCGATCCAATTACCGTCTGACACCCTGCTTTGCATGGAGAAAGCATCAGCTTATCAATTCTGGTTGTGCACAAATCAAGGGCTATTTTTTATGGACCTTGAAAAAAAATCAGGCACCTTGTACCAAAGCCAGCAAGGCTTGCCTGATAACAGAGTGATTGCAATTCAGGCGCTTCAAAACGGTACCGTTTGGGTCAGCACTAAAAAAGGCCTGGCTGTCATGGATCTGGCCAGACAATCATTCAAAGTTCTTGGCGAAAAGGCCAATATCACATCCATGCTGCTGGAGACCCGAGCGCTGCAAAGTACAGCATCAGGTGATATCTGGTTAGGTACAGCGGCTGGACTGTATAATTTCAAACCAGATGATATACAGCAGCATAAATTTAATGCTCCGTTGGTGATCAGCAAAGTGAAAGCCGGGGTACAGCAATGGTTTCATCCTGTTACTTCAGCCCAAACGCCTCTGGAGTTAGCCCCTCCGGCCAAAGAAATTAGCATCTACTTCAGCTTTCTGGAGTACTACTTCACTGAAGGACATCAGTACCAATACCGTTTGTCAGGTGCAGGTACTGATCAGGAATGGCATTATATCGGCCATAAAAACCATATTAGCTTTACTCATTTGCCAGCAGGCCAATACAGTTTTGAAGTAAGAAATGCCATCGAACCCACTGAGATTGCTACGGCGACACTAGACTTTGTAATTCCCACGCCTTTATGGCAAGACAAACGCTTATGGCTTTTTTTCTGCCTGATTGCCTCTTTGTTACTCTGGCTGTTCTGGCAATCCAGAGTGCGTAATCTGCATCAGCAAAACATCAGACTAAATCAATTGGTGCAACAACGTACCGAGGCGCTGGAACAAGCCAACAGCGCTTTGTTGCAACAAGCCCGTACAGATTTTTTAACCGGGTTACCGAACAGATTGGCGTTCTCTGAGCAGTTTGAATTACTGCAACGCCAGGCCATACGTCAAAAGTTACCTTTTACTTTGGCGTTACTGGATATTGATCACTTTAAAAGTATCAACGATACCTATGGCCATGATGCGGGGGATGTAGTGTTGTCCAAAGTGGCGCAGGCCTTGAGTCAACGCTTACGTCAGCGTGATGTGCTGGCGCGCTGGGGTGGCGAAGAGTTTATTTTACTGTTACCGGAAACCACAACAGAAGGCGCCTTCATCGTATGTGAAGAACTGCGCCAAAGCCTGATGCAATTGGTGATTGAGTATGATCATAAACAAATTGCTGTGACAGCCACTTTGGGCTTAGCTCAGTTAGATGACGTACAACTGGAGCTGGTTTGCTGGCAATCGGCCGCCGATATAGCCTTGTATCAGGGCAAAAAAACTGGTCGTAATAAAGTGGTGATCTATCAGGGGGACGCTGCTGTTATTGACTGACAGATCGATATAATCGAATAAATTGGGCCAAATATAGCCATTTTTAATCGAAGCCATAACTTTTATACTGCATTTTTGTAGCTTTGGAGTTGTGTCATGTTGATTGAACCTGCTTTTTTTATTGGCCACGGTAGTCCTATGAATGCACTGGAACACAATGCGTTAGTGCAACAGTGGCAATCGCTGACGCAAGGTCGCAAGCCCAAAGCCATTTTGATGATTTCGGCTCACTGGTACACCAAAGGTACGGCAGTCACAGCCATGCCCGCCCCCAGAACTATTCACGATTTTTATGGATTTCCTGAAGAGTTGCATCAGGTGCAGTACCCTGCCCCAGGTAGCCCTGAACTGGCTGCGGAAATTAAAAGCCTGTTAGCACCGCATCAGGTGGTTCTGGATTTAAGTTGGGGTTTGGATCATGGTGCCTGGTCAGTTTTGATGCATATGTTTCCCGATGCCAACATACCGGTAGTACAGCTTAGCCTTGATCAGCATCTAGCCCCTGCTGAACATCTGCAACTGGCAAAAAAACTGGCTCCGCTGCGACAGCAAGGTGTGATGATTGTCGGCTCTGGCAATGTAGTGCATAACTTGCGAATGTTGGACTGGCAAAGCACCAGACCGCCTTTGTGGGCTGAGCAATTTAACCAACAGATCAAAGAGTTTTTACTGACAAAAAACTTTGATGCTATAGCTCAATATCAATATTCAGGTGAAGCGGCCAGACTGGCCGTGCCCCATCCGGATCACTTTTTACCTTTGCTTTATGTGCTGGGCAGCATGCTAGAGGGCGATGAGATCAGCTTATTTAATGATGAGATTTTATATGGGGCTTTAGCTATGCTGTCAGTGCAGTTGCGAAACAAAACGCCAGACTAAAAGAAAAGCGTTATTCGAGGTAACGCTTTTTCTGTTGCTGCACATCGCTGATGGCTTGAGACAAATCAGCACCGGTTAACTGGTGTTGCTGCATTAGCTGTTGCATAGCCTCAGACAACTCAGCGCTACTGTGCTGCGTCACCGGGATTTTCGCCTGACGGTAATAGGTGGTGCCAAAATCTATCAGAGCACAAAGCAAATACACCAGAATAAAAACTGCCGGATATTTTATTTTGTGTACCATGTTTTCAGCTCCTGTTCCCATTGTTTCCGCTCGTCAGGCCATAAATCTCTGGTGGTGGCGTCGTCAAACTTATATCTTTTATTGGCTTTCAGTTTTAATAACACAGCGCCTGGTAAACTTTCCAAATCAGCGTATTCCAACTCACCCGCTTTCAGTACTTTGGCATAGTCGAGAATTTTGGCGGTAAATTCTTTGGTCAATGGTGTCGGCGCCATCAATTTGACCTGACACAAGGTATTGCGGCATTCGCTGTCAAGAATACGTAATTCATTATTGGTGGTGGTGACAGCTAAATGCGCCAGCAGATATTCAGTAGCGTCAGCCCAGCCGTCGTCACGGTCTTGATTTTCCCAGGCTTCATGTTGTTCCAGCAGCGCTTTCTCTTTAGCCATCAAAGCACGAATGCCTAAATAAGCATGGATCAGCTGCGCAGCCTCCGGATCCTTTGCTTCAAAGTCGTTGGCTTGTTTTAACTGGGATTGGGTCATAGGCTCAGGTAACAACACAAACGCCAGCCAGGGTTTCACCTGATAGGCACAGATAGCCGCGACAACAACGAGCAGGCAGATCAGCCACTGTGCTGCAACAGATTGTAAATTGAGCTGAAACTTCAACGCCATACAAACTCCAATCAAAAGGCGGCAAAGTTTAACAGAGCCTGAATCAGTACTAAAGCGGCTTGTTTAAATGGCGCGGGAAAATAGTAATAAATCGTATTCTTCGATCAAGGACAGCTTGGTTTTACTTTCCAGAGTAAAACCTAAGCGCAAGGCCACGTGCTGTGAACCTTCATTCTGTGGATGGATCACAGCCACTAATCTTTCCAAACTTAAGCCTTGAGCAAACTGAATAACAGCCTGCCCGGCTTCAGTAGCTAGCCCCTTGCGCCAAAACTCTGGCAAAAAACGGTAGCCAAGCTCTGTTTCTTTAATTTCTTCCAGAAATTTTATGCCACTAAAACCTATTACCTGCCCCGTTTCTTTCCAGACGCAAGCAAAACGGCCATACCCATAGACCTGATAATCCCGCAGTGGATGCTGTTGCAGATAATCCAGCACATCCTGTTTCGATTGTGCTGGTTTATTACCGACATAACGTATGACGTCTGGCACTGTCATCAGTTGATACATGGCATCCACATCATCCAGCGTAAAAGAGCGCAAGATTAATCGTGGAGTTTCAAGTACAGCCTTCATCGACTTGCTTTAACCCTTAGCTTTTTTGCTAAAAGATGGCTTGCCGGACGAGCGTTTGATTTTCTCCACCGCTTTGGCCGCAGGATTGACCCCAGTGTGGCGGGTTAACGCCACCTGACCTGGTTTTTTACCTGGTACTTTGATGTTACGCAGGAACATGTCCTCTTTGCCCTCTTCCGGCACCAGACAGCCTTTGCTTCTGCCAATCAGGTGTTTTAAGCCCATTTTGACTAAAGCTTCGCGGATCATAGGCCAGCCTTTTGGGTCGTGGTAACGCAACAAAGCTTTGTGCAAGCGGCGCTGACGTTCACCTTTAGGCACTGGCACTACTTCGGTATTGCCTTTGATGTTCTTTAGCGAGTTCATCTCGGTGTGATAGATGGTGGTCGCGTTCGCCATAGGGCTTGGGTAGAAGTTCTGCACCTGGTCCAGTTTAAAATCACGTTCTTTCAGCCAGAGTGCTAAATTCACCATGTCTTTGTCTGTAGTTCCCGGATGCGCTGAAATGAAATACGGGATCAGGTATTGCTCTTTACCTGCTTCACGGCTGAAGCGGTCGAACATTTCTTTAAACTTGTCATAAGCGCCCATGCCAGGTTTCATCATCTTCGACAATGGGCCTGTTTCGGTATGCTCTGGGGCTATTTTTAAATAACCACCCACGTGATGCTGCACTAACTCTTTAACGTAGTTTGGATCTTCAACAGCTAAATCGTAACGAACGCCGGATGCCACCAGAATCTTTTTAATACCATCCACTTTACGGGCAGCACGGTATAAATCTACGGTCGGGCTTTGGTCTGTGTCCATATGCTCACAAATAGTCGGATAGACACAAGAAGGCCGGCGGCAGGTTTGCTCCGCTTTTGGATTTTTACAACGTAAGCGATACATATTGGCAGTTGGACCGCCTAAATCCGAGATCACGCCGGTAAAGCCCGGCACTTTGTCACGAATTTGTTTAATTTCATTTAAAATCGATTCCTGCGAACGGCTTTGGATCACGCGGCCTTCGTGTTCCGTAATAGAACAAAAAGAACAGCCACCAAAACAGCCACGCATAATATTGACCGAGGTTTTGATCATTTCATACGCAGGAATTTTCGCCTTGCCATACACAGGATGAGGCACACGTTGATAAGGCAGACCAAATACACCGTCCATCTCTTCTGTAGTCAGCGGGAATGCCGGAGGATTGACCCATAAATGCCGATCGCCATGGCGTTGGTAAATAGCGCGGGCACAACCCGGGTTAGTTTCCTGATGCAAAATACGTGAAGCATGGGCATATAAAGCTTTGTTGACACTCACCTGCTCATAAGCAGGCAGTTTGACATAAGTTTTTTCCCAGGGTTTTTGCCGTGGCGGCTGCACCAGTATCGGCTTGGCTTCCACTTCTGGCGCTTTGCTTAAGTCGATGCCTTGCTGCGCAAACTCAGAGAAAGTGCCACAACCTACATCATCTGCACCATAAGGATTAGGCACAGGGTCAATTTTGCCAACTTTATCTATGGCGGTAGAATCCACGCCACGCCAACCAGGTAAAGGCTCTTTGCGGATCACCGCAGTACCACGAATATCATGCAGCGTATTGATATCTTCGCCATTGGCAATACGATGTGCCACTTCAATCAGCGGACGTTCGGCGTTGCCGTAAATCAGCATCTCGGCTTTGGCATCAAAAATAATGGAGCGACGAACTTTTTCCTGCCAGTAGTCATAATGGGCAATACGGCGCAGGCTGGCCTCAATACCACCGATGATCACAGGCACATCTTTGTAGGCTTCTTTACAGCGCTGCGAATAGACCAGCACTGCACGGTCAGGTCGTTTACCGCCTTCATTGCCAGGCGTGTAGGCATCGTCATGACGTAATTTTTTATCCGCTGTGTAGCGGTTAATCATCGAATCCATATTGCCGGCAGAGACACCAAAGAACAGGTTGGGTTTGCCAAGTGTCATAAAAGCATCTTTGGAAGACCAGTCAGGCTGAGCAATCATACCTACCCGAAACCCCTGGCTTTCCAGCATACGACCTACCACAGCCATGCCAAAGCTTGGGTGATCGACATAAGCGTCACCGACCACCAGAATAATATCGCAGCTGTCCCAGCCCAGTTGTTTCATCTCGGCCCGGCTCATTGGCAAAAATGGTGCAGTACCAAAGGACTCAGCCCAGTATTTAGGATAAGAAAATAGTCCCCGCTCGGCCGCCATGCGGTCCACTGCTGGGGATTTTCTTAAAGGGGCCTGATTCATTTGCATCTGTTGTTTCACTCGGTTTTGCCTGCCAAAAATGGCCGCGCATTATACTTGTTTAAGTGAAGGATTACTAACTTTAAGCTGAACTGCTTCAGCTCTTTTGCCGAATAAAACTTAGCCGAAAGTCTGGCCATGCGCCATCACAGACCAAGAACTTAGCTTGTGGCTATAAAAGTGCCTATATAACGACCTGAATTTTATGGCCTGTTTGTATCAACGTAGCAACATCATAGCGCGAAAGCCCGAGATTACTGTTGTCGCAGCTCAGAATGTGAATGCAATGCTCTGGCGATTTGCCGCCTTGACCCTTCCTTACTTCGCAAGTTCGTCACAGGGAAAACAGCGTTGCAGCGGCTCAAAACTCTCATTTCTTCTGCGTTTTTGTTACTTGGTAACATATAAATAATCAATAACAAAGAGCAGCTTGCCTGTAACCCAACACGATTTGATGCATTTTTTTTCATCAACCCATGTTTACTTTTCAATCATCATGGTACAAAGTAACATTAGAGCTTGGCATATATGGTAGTAATGGCAGCTTTGAACAGGAAGAGCAGAGTCAATATCTCATGGCGATGTCAGTGGGACCATGACTGACAGGTTGCATGAATTAAAACAAGAACAGAAGAGACTTAAACTATGTCTGAATTACACAACAATAACTATCATCACTACAGCGCTAACTGTCATAACAACAGCACCAAAAGCACTAAACGAGCCAGAATTAGCCTGGCTATTTCTGCAGCTTTGCTGGGCATGAGCCCTGCGTGGCTGCTTGCACAAGATTTGCCAAAAAATGACAGCGGTGTCATTAGCGAAAAAAAGGCTGAACCACTAGAAGTTATTGAAGTAAAAGGGATCCGGGGCAGTATTATGTCAGCTCAGGATCTTAAGCGTTTTGCTGATACAGTGAAAGATGTCATCACTGCAACAGACATAGGCGCACTGCCGGATAAGTCCGTAACCGAAGCTTTGCAGCGTGTTCCTGGTGTCACCATTGAGCGCTTTGCTTCTTCTGACGACCCAAAACACTATGCCGATGAAGGAACAGGTGTATTGGTGCGTGGTCTGGATCGTGTGCGCTCTGAAGTAAATGGCCGTGGTGCTTTCAGTGCAAACCCATGGGGCGGTCTGAGCTATGAAGACTTTCCTGCAGAGCTACTGGGCTCAGTGGAAGTGGTTAAAAACCAGACGGCCGACTTGATCTCAGGCGGCATAGCCGGCACTGTCAACCTTGTAACCCGCAAACCTTTTGATTCTGACAAAAGAGTCGTGGCCTTCAGCACAAAAGCAAACTACGGTGATTTCCGCGAAGAAGTCACCCCTTCTTTATCAGGCCTTTTTTCTGATAGCTGGGAAACCAAAAGCGGTAAGTTTGGCTTTCTGATCGCGGCGTCCCAATCAGAATACAAATCACGGGGTGATGGCGTGGGTTTAGGTAATTTCCACTCCCGTGGAGACTCTTTTATACCTACCACAGATCAGTGGGGAGGCATTACTGGTGTTGACCCTAGCTCCCCTGTCGATGGTCCGGGACTTCCGGGTCAACCAGCAGGCAGCGTCTGGCATGTGCCGGTAGCCATTCATATGAGCACAGCGGATAATGATCGCGAGCGCACAGGCTTCACGTCGTCTTTGCAATGGGCGAACACAGACGACACCATAGTTGCCACTTTAGAACACATTAATTCTGATGCATCTTTAGAGTGGAACGAACGTCAAATCGGTCAGGCGGCTCAGGGTTTTAAAGGTTTTATGGGCTCCTCCCAAAACTGGCGGGACGATGCGGCCAACGGCCATCCTTTAACCACAAACAATGGATTTGTTACCTCAGGTGTTGCACTTGGTGTCAGTCCGGAAACACCATTTTTCTATCGTAGTCGTTGGAACTACAACGAAAATACGGTGGAAGACACTTCACTCAACCTGAAGATAAAAGCTACGGACAGATTAAAGCTAGAGTTAGATTATCAGCACATTGACTCTGAAAAAGTGGTGCATAACTACAGCATGTCAGGTCAAACCCGTGGCAACCATGTGCATGCGGTATCACCTTACTTCCTGGATATGCGTGGCGACCGCCCGACAGTGGAGTTTTTGAGCGATAACATTCTGACACCAGGTTGGTCTCCAAACAGTGATTGGAATGGACCTGTGCCTAATCTGTTCCTTGGCAGCGGTATGGAACAGGAAGAGCACAACACTGCAAAAGCTGACAGCTTTAAATTTGACGCCAGTTATGAACTCGATGGTGTGTTCACCGGCATTAAAACAGGTTTTTACTACACAAATAAAGACCTGACAGTACGCGATACTGCATACGAAGGTTGGTCTGCTATTGGTACGCCATGGGACATGAATGATCGTAACGCAGCAGCTGCAGTCAACAGACCTGAGTTATTTGAACGTGTTGATTTTTCTGATTATTACAATGGCAAAGTTCTTGTTGGCAATGTGAATAACTTTCTGTTCCCTAAAATGGATCTGGTGAGAAACTATGCAGATTCATTGCGTCAGGGTTGTAAAGACGGATGGCATAACGCAACTCTGAGTGCAGCCAATAACGGCGTCTGTACCGGCACTTATGTTCCTTATGCCGATAAACCTAACCGTGTAGAGGGGCCTTATGCGGCACATAACATCAGCTCATCCAATGAACAACGTACAGAGTTTTACGTGCGCGGTGATTTTGAGCTGGTCGACCTGAGCACTCCGGTGAAAGGTAACCTTGGTTTGCGTTTTGTTAACTACCAGTTGGAGTCTACCGGCGCTTTCGTGCAGCCATCCACGACAAAACGTGGTGAGCCAGGTACCTCGCTGAACACTGTGTTGCAGCAACCACAATATAAGCGTTATTACGATCTCGCTTCGGGTGATTCACAATTGAGCACTGTGGACGGTACAGGGTACAGCGCGGTATTGCCAAGCTTAAACCTGAACTTTGAAGTAGCCGAAGATTTAGTGATGCGCTTTGGTGCCTCTCAGGGCTTGTATTACCCAAGCTTAGTGGATGCACGCAATATCAGTCTGCTGGATTTGGATTACACCCGTCGTCTGCAAACGCCAGGAGCGGATCAGGATGAAGTCAATAACCCTGTAGTTGCCATCGACGATATTGAAGTGACTGCATTGGCAGGCAACCCTTATCTGGAACCGGAAGAATCTATTAATCTGGATTTAACTGCAGAATGGTATTTCGCTGATGGCGGCTTTATCAACGTCGGCTTATTCCACAAAAAGCTGGACAATATAATCCGCAACAGACAATTTGATCTGGATGTCAGCTACAACGGTGTGGATTACGACGTATCGGCTTATGGTCCGGCGAACACAGGCTCAGGTACTATTCGTGGGGCTGAATTTTCGTACTCTCAATTCTACGATATGTTGCCAGGCGCATGGCGCGGTTTAGGTTTGCAGTTTAACTACACCTATATAGACCAAAGTGGTCTGGAAGACCCTAACGCCATTTCAGAAGGTACTTTAGGTTTTGATGAAAATGGTAATCCTATTGCAGACAATCGCAATACCTTCCGTGTATTTGGTGGTTTGCCGCTGCAAGGTTATTCCGATCAGAATATGAATATCGTCGGTATGTATGAGTACGAGGATATTTCATTCCGTCTGGCTTACACCTGGCGCTCTGAGTACCTGTTAACCTTACGTGAATCTGAAGAATACGTACCAGCCTTCGCCAAAGCTTCAGGCATGATGGACGCCAGCTTGTACTACAGCATTAACGACAACTGGAAAGTAGGTATAGAGGGCAGCAATTTGCTTAATACTGAAACCAAAACCCAGTATCAAATGAATCAGGCAGGTGACAGAACTGATGCGCTGAGTTTCACGACAGACCGTCGTTATGCGTTAAGTGTCAGGGCTGTTTTCTGATGTCTTAAGGTAAAATAACACCCTATAACTGACGTAAACAGCTGTGAAAAAATGAAACCGCGTTGTAGCAATACATCGCGGTTTTTTAATTCACACTGACGCAATAAAGCCCGATTTGAACTTAAAGCTGTTTTTCTAGTACATCACAATAGTGACGACACCCAGCAACATAAATATCGCGCAGGCGACACGGCGCGCCCAGTCTAATGAAATACGTTCCAGCAACCAGCTACCGGCGTAGACCACAGGCACATTGGCAGCCAACATGCCTATGGTGGTACCTAAAATCACTTGCCAGGTCTCTGGGTAAGTGGCAGCCAAAAGCACAGTAGCTACTTGTGTTTTATCGCCTATTTCTGCCAGGAAAAATAAGATACAGCTGGCAAAAAAAGCGCCGTATTTTAAAACGCTGACTTCTTCGCTGTCGTCTTTATCCGGAATAAGCAACCACAGCGCCACCGCAATAAAAGAGCCGCCTAACAACCAGGCATGCCAGCCTTCTGGAATAAATTGCGCCACCCAGGCACCAAACCAGGCCGACGCAGCATGATTTAATAAGGTTGCCACCAGAATACCGGCAATGATAGCGCCACGGGAACGAAAACGGGCTGCGAGGAATAAAGACAAAAGCTGAGTTTTATCGCCAATTTCTGCAACAGTTACAGAAGCAAAGGAGGCAACAAAGGCATCGAAAAACATAAACTGCACCTGGCGGGATCATTAAACATAAGACAACGAACCAACTCCCGCCTGGGGTTAGTAAGTTGTCTTAGGTCTCATTAATACCTGATCAGCGACGATCAACGGGACGTTGTTGCCATGTACATTGAGGTACAAGTATGTTGACAACAACACAAAACCTGGCGGTTTTGTAAATTACTCCCCTAAGCGCGGGGGCATTTTAGCCGCGCTCATGGAGTTGAGGCAAGAGAAAATTCAGTTACAACCAAATTTCCTTTAGCCTTTTAAGTGCCTTGCATGAAAACGCAAATGTTCTTCAATAAAGCTGCTGATAAAAAAGTAGCTGTGATCGTAACCAGGCTGCAAACGAATTTGCGCACCGCTTTGGCTGCGCTGATTGGCTTCGATTAAAGCTTCAGTGCGTAGCTGTGACGGGTAAAACTGATCGCCCTCGCCTTGATCAATCAGCATAGGCAAACTGCTTTGTTTTTGTGCCAGTAAAAAACTCGCGTCGTACTGTAACCACTGGCTTTGATCATTGCCAAGATACGCAGTAAAGGCCTTTTTACCCCAATCGCACTCTGTCGGCTGGCAAATAGGTGAAAAAGCCGACACAGAGCGATAAGCCCCCACTTCACGCAGCGCTATCACCAAAGCACCATGGCCGCCCATTGAATGACCACTGATGGCTTTGGCCGCAGTCACAGGTAAATGAGCTTCCACTAAAGATGGCAATTCACGGCTGATATAGTCATACATCTGGTAGTGCGCAGCCCAAGGTTCTTGTGTCGCATTGACATAAAAACCAGCGCCCTGACCTAAATCATAAGCTGCATCGTCTGCCACTTGCTCGCCTCGTGGGCTGGTGTCAGGGATCACTAAAGCTATGCCCAGCTCTGCAGCGACACGCTGCGCACCAGCTTTGACCGAAAAGTTTTCATCGGTGCAGGTTAAACCGGACAACCAATACAACACTGGTACTTTTTGTTTTTCAGCGGCTGGCGGCAAATAAACCGAAAATTGCATCAATCCTTTGACTGAATCTGAGTGATGCTGATATTTAATCTGACGGCCAGCAAACAGCTTATGTTCGGATAACTGAATTAACGTCATTGCTTTATCCTTGTGCAGAGAAAGCCCGGCGAACCGGGCTTTTAATAAAAATGAACTAAAAGTGGATCACAGTCCGGATGGATTTGCCTTCATGCATCAAATCAAAAGCTTCGTTAATTTGCTCCAATGGCATGGTGTGAGTGATAAAGGTATCCAGTTCAAACTCACCTTTTAAATAACGCTCCACGTAATCCGGCAATTCAGTGCGGCCTTTTACGCCACCAAAAGCAGTGCCACGCCATACACGGCCAGTCACCAACTGGAAAGGACGGGTAGAGATTTCAGCACCAGCAGGCGCCACACCAATAATGACTGACTCACCCCAGCCTTTATGGCAACACTCTAAAGCAGAGCGCATCACGTTGACATTACCGATACATTCAAAGGAAAAATCCACGCCGCCATCTGTCATTTCAACAATGACATCCTGAATAGGCTTGTCGAAATTCTTTGGGTTAATCACATCAGTAGCGCCCAACTGACGGGCAATATCAAACTTAGACTCGTTGATATCGATGGCAATAATACGGCTTGCTTTGGCCATTACAGCGCCAATAATGGCAGATAAACCTATACCACCTAAACCAAAGACGGCAACAGTATCACCCTCTTTCACTTTGGCGGTATTCATCACAGCGCCCATGCCTGTGGTTACGCCACAACCTAATAAACAGACCTTTTCTAAAGGCGCAGCTTTATTAATTTTGGCTAACGAAATTTCCGGCAGCACAGTGTATTCAGAAAAGGTAGAAGTGCCCATGTAATGGTAAATAGGCTGGCCATCTTTAGAAAAACGAGTGGTGCCATCCGGCATTAAACCCTGACCTTGAGTGGCTCGAATGGCCTGACACAGGTTGGTTTTGCCAGATAAACAGAATTTACATTTGCCGCATTCAGGCGTGTATAAAGGGATCACATGATCGCCCACAGCCACGCTGGTGACGCCCTCGCCTATAGCTTCAACCACACCACCACCTTCGTGGCCTAAAATGCAGGGGAATTTGCCTTCAGAATCCTGACCCGACAAGGTATAAGCGTCGGTATGGCAAACACCTGTTGCCACTATACGTACCAGTACTTCGCCTTTTTGTGGTGGCATTAAATCCACTTCTTCAATTTTTAATGGTTGACCCGGCCCCCAGGCCACAGCAGCACGTGTTTTGATCATTTTCATTTTTGTTCTCCAAACCAGATTAGTAGTTACTATAGCTTATTGTAATTTTTTCTTATTAGATGATAATCCCTGCAAATAACAAATGAGTTTTGCATAAATGAAAGAATGGCAAGGCATCAGCGAATTTGTGTCTGTAGCAGAACTTGGCAGTTTTTCGAAGGCAGCCAAAGTCTTAGGCATTTCAGTGGCTCAGGTTAGCCGCACCGTACTGCAATTAGAGCAGCGGCTGAACTGCAAACTGGTGCTTCGCACCACCCGCCAGGTACGACTGACTGAACAAGGCACTTTGTATTACCAACATTGCCGGGCTTTGGTCAACGGTTTGCAACAAGCCAATCAGCTGTTGACCAGCCTGCAACACGAACCTTCAGGTGCGATAAAAATTACCGCCCCTGTGTATTATGGCGAGCAATTTATTGCGCCTTTGCTGCATGAATTTTTATTACGTTACCCCAAAGTGCAGCTGGATTTGCAGTTGACTAACGATCAACTGGATTTAGTGCAAGGCGGTTTTGATTGCGCCATACGCTTAGGAACTCTTAACGATTCGAGCTTGCAGGCCAAGGCCCTAGGCAAACGCACTTTGTATTTATGCGCCAGCCCCGACTACCTGCAAAAATTTGGTAACCCCGCTACAGTGGCCGAATTGCATCAGCATCGATGCTTAGTGGGATCTGTCGATTTCTGGCGTTTTGAACAGCAAGGCCAAAAACTGCAATTTAAACCCCAGCCATATTTGCGCTGTAATAGCGGCGTGGCGTTAACAGATGCGGTACTCAAAGGTTTAGGCATCACGCAGCTGCCAGATTATTACTTGCAACCTTATTTAGAGGATGGCCGTTTAGTGGCTTTATTGCCAGAGCATCAACCGTCCGACGAAGGCATCTGGGCTTTGTATCCACTGAACCGGCATTTACCAGTGAAGGTAAGATTACTGCTGGATTGGTTGCAGCAAGGTTTGGAAAGCTTTCCAAAGGTATCAGGCTAGATCTTTATTTGTCGTGCTTTTATTTGTCGTGTTGGGGGTTAAAAGTTACTATGATTGACAGAACAAATGCAGCAAACAAGTGATTATGTTGAACTTTCCTCTTATCGTTCAACTATTGCAACAGCGCTTGCCAGATCTTATGGCTGTGTATGCTTTTGGCAGTCAGGTCGCAGGCACTGCAGACAAGCACAGTGATTTGGATTTAGCAGTACTGGTGCCAGGTTATGCCGATGTGATTGATTTATGGGATATCAGTAGCGATCTGGCAGAGCTGCTACATTGTGAAGTGGATTTGCTGGATTTTCGTGCCGCATCCGCTGTGATGCAATACCAAATTTTGACTAAAGGACAGCGGATTTACGCCGTTGATCAACAGGTTGGCAGTTATGAAGCTACACTGCTGTCAGCAATGACCACACTCAACGAAGCCCGCGCCGGACTCTTAGCAGATATTAAAAAGGATGGGTCTGTTTATGGCCGTTGATAATGACTGATTGCCTTCTGGTAAACAGCTTTCTGATACGCAACCTGATGATGTGCTACTGAACAAGACTGCGACTATAGAGCGCTGCATACACCGAGCTTTGGAAGAATACAATAAAAACCCTGCAACTTTTGCTAGCGACTTTACCCGTCAGGATGCTGCTATTCTGAATATTCAACGCGCTTGTGAAGCGGCACTTGATATGGGTCAGCATCTGATCCGTCTGCATAAGCTTGGCGTGCCGCAAAGCTCGCGCGATGTATTTAGCCTGCTAGCCACAGCTGATTTTATTCCGGCTGAACTTGCCGACAATCTGAAAAAAATGATTGGTTTCAGAAACATCGCTGTTCACGAATATCAACGCTTGCAACTGGCCGTGACCGAACATGTCATTTTGCATCGTTTACAGGATTTTCAACAGTTATGCCGGATTTTGCTTGGGGGAAAATAAGGTAAACTCGGAGTGAGCTGTCAGGTATTGATAGTAATACAAAACTGCGCTATCAAACCCAAGCTCTTACTCTCACTAGCCCTCAACTTTTTTTCGTTCAAAAAAGTAATGGTGGATGCTACGAAGCACACAAAAACCACCAGCGAAAATACCAAAAGACAACATAACCTCACCCAGAACCGGAGCTCCAATTCGAATAAGGGTAAATCCGCCCATTGCACAGCACCAAAAGATAAAAGCCCACAGGTTCCACGACAAATTTTTACCGATCATATTTTATATGCCTTAACCTAAAGTCTTTAAAATTCAATACAGTCTCCCGCTTTTTCAGACGCTACAAATCTACAGCGCAAAGCGGATACTAAAACAACTGCCGCCTTGATCACCTGGTTTGTATTCCAGCTGAGCATCCTGCACCTGCAACAGAGCCCGCGATAAAGGTAAGCCTATGCCTGAGCCTGTAGCCTTAGTGGTAAAAAACGGAATAAAAATTTGCTGTGCGACTTCAGGCGGTATACCTGGTCCGCTGTCGCTGATATCCAATTGCCATTGCTGTTGTGCGGTGCGTTCGAGCTTCACGCTGATTTGTTTTTGCTCACTGTGCTGCATCGCATCCATTGCATTTTGCAGCAGGTTAATCAGTACTTGCTCCATCAGTGCTTCATCCAGCCAAAGCAGGGCTTGGTTGGGTAAATCCATCTTTAGCTCAACTCCAGACTGACTGAAAGCATCACGCTGTAGGGCCAAACAATTTTTGACAATAGCCACCAGATTGGTCTGTTGTAAATTCGCATGTACCGGCTGGCTTAGCTGTTTAAACGACAGGATAAAATCGGCCAAATGCTGGCCGCGCCTGTGAATGGTCGTCAGCGCTTCGCAAAGGTCAGCATGATCATCCTGACTTAGCACAGTACCTGCTGTAGGCAAAATCTGCTGGCAGCTTTGCGCCAAAGACGCCATAGGGGTAACAGAGTTAGCAATTTCGTGCGTCAGTACCCTGGTCAGTTGCTGATAGGCTTGCACTTCCTGCTGAAGTAGTGCCTGATTAATACTTTGCAGCGTCACCAATTTACGCAGCTGGCCCTGAATGCGGCTACAGACAATGCTCAGCGCCAGCCTGTCGGTGTGGCCTTGCTGCTGCCATTGCAACTGGCCCTGATAATGCGTAGTGGTGCTGTGCAGCATAGCGGCCAGTTGCGCTAAGTTAACCTCATCAAAGCGACCTTGTTGCAGCTGTTGCTGCTGTGCTTTTGACAACAAACGCAGTGCTGCCGGGTTAGCTTGTAACAGTTGCCCTTCAGCTGAAAATTCCAGTACTGCAACATCCAACTGGCTCAGCAGAGTTTGCAAATACTGGGCTTTGGCTTCCGCCTGCTGGCGACTATTGCCTAATTGCAACTGAACCACTCCCAGTAACTGTTGTAGTTCTGGCTGGTCGCGCAGATTTAACGAAGTATCCTGATTCGCCAACGCTTTAAGCACCAAAGCGGTCTGGCGCTGGCGGGTGCTGCAGTGTTGCCAAATCAACCAGGCCGCCAATAGCGCAGCTAAAGTCAAAGCCACGGCAAAGGCCGATGCTCCGCTTTGCCATTGTCTGTAGGCTAAAATCAGCAATACAGCAAAACTACTAAGCAGTACCAACAAACGAGTATTAAAGGCCATATTTTTCCAACCGCCGGTATAAAGCACCACGGGTTAACCCCAGCGCTTTCGCTGCCTGACTGACATTGCCCTGATAATACTGCAGCGCTTGGCGAATGGTTTTTTCTTCAACAAATTCGAGGAAAAACTCGGTATCAGCCTCTTGCTCAGATGCAGTTGTCGCAGGCGCGTTCTGTGCAGAACTTTGCAACTGACTAAAATCCAGCATATTAGCTTCAGCCAATACCACAGCGCGCTCTACCGCATGCGCTAATTGCCGTACGTTACCTGGCCAGTCGTAACTCTGCAGATGACGCTTATCGGCAGCACTGATGTGTAAAGCATCGCGCTGATAGCGCTGAGAATAATGCTCCAGATACCAATCGAGCAGCAAAGGAATATCTTCTTTGCGCTCCCGAAGGGGTGGCAACACTATCTCCACTGTATTGATTCGATAGAGTAAATCCTGACGGAAGCTGCCCTCTGTCACCGCCTGATAGAGGTTTTCGTTGGTGGCGCAAATTAAACGAATATCCACAGCCACAGCCTGACTGGCGCCCACAGGCACCACGGTGCGGTTTTGCAATGCGGTCAGTAGCTTGGCTTGTTGTGGCAACGCCAAATTCGCCAGTTCATCCAGCAACAGAGTGCCGCCACTGGCCTCAACAAAACGGCCGGCATAATCGCTTTTTGCATCGGTAAAAGCGCCCTTTTTATGACCAAACAACTCACTTTCCAGCAAGCTGGTGCTTAAACTGCCCATATCCACGCTGACAAAAGGCGCGGCGGTACGTTTGGAAGCCTGATGAATAGCCTGAGCAACCAAAGCTTTACCTGTGCCACTTTCGCCAAGCAGCAATACATTGGCATCAGTGGCCGCTACTTTTTCAATGGTGCGCAGCACCTGCTGCATAGCCGGGCTTTCTCCCAAAAGTGGAATAGTGGCCGTGTTTTCTGATGCTGCACGCAAAGTTGGGTTTTGTTGAGCAGAAGTATATTGGCTTGACTGTTGCAACGCCTGTTGCAGTGTTTGTAATAGCTGCTCATTCTGCCAGGGTTTAGCAATAAAATTGGCCGCCCCACTTTGCATAGCTTTTACCGCCAAAGGCAAGGCTGCGTAAGCGGTCATCATCACTACTTTTAGCTCTGGCTGCGCCTTTAATGCCTGTTTTAAATAAAACAAACCTTCTTCGCCACTTTGGGTATCGCGGCTGAAATTCATATCAAGCAGCAATAAATCAAAGTGCTCCGAGTTCAATGTCGTCAGCAAAAGCGCAGGCTCTTGTATGGTCACGACCTGGGCAAAATGCTGCTTCAAAAAAATACGGCTGGCGATCAGAATGTCGTGGTTATCATCCAGTACCAGTATCTTATAGGGCTGTTTCATTGCTACGTCCTTGCGGTTGATGCCAGAACCCTACCGAAAACGCCATGCCTTCGCAACAGTCTTTTAAATCCAATAGCTTAAGGCCTTTTCACACTGTCCATTTATGGACAGTGGGTTGTATCACCAGCGGACAGTTCCAAACAACCAAAAACGATAAACCGTTGATAAACAATAACTTAATTTCTGGCACAGCCATTGCGTTATTAAGCTCACAACACAGGATTTTTGGGAGCATACCAATGGATAAAAAAATCACGCCTACAACCCGCCGTCGCCTGACCGCGCCAGTTATGGTGGTTGCACTGCTTGCAGGCACAGCCTGGTTTGGCAGTACCTGGCAAGCCAGTGCTCAAATGTCATTGGCGTTGCCACTAAGCTCAGTCAGCACAGCCATAGTGCAGCAGCAAAGCCTGCAGGAAAGCATAGCGCTGCGCGCCAATGTGATGCCGCAGCAGACGGTGTATCTGGATGTAATTGAAGGTGGCCGTGTTGAAGAAAAACTGATTGAACAGGGTCAGTTTGTTATCCAAGGCCAGCCTCTGGTCAAGCTAAGCAACACAGCCTTGCAGCTGGATCTCATCAGCCGTGAAGCTCAGGTCACAGAGCAGATGAATTTTCTGCGTAACACCCAAATGACCATTGAAACCAACAGATTAAATCTGAAACGTGATGTGCTGGATATTGAACATCAACTGGTGACTCTGAAACGCAACCTGGCCCAGACAGAGCCACTGGTTAAAAGTGGCGTATTGGCTAAAGAAACCCTGCTGAATTTGCAGCAGGATTTGCGCTATCAGCAACAGCGTTTAGCGCTGACGCATCAACAGCAAAAACAAGATGAAGCCATTCGCCAGCAGCAATTAAGCCAGTTAAGTGAAAGTGTGGCTATGCTAACCAAAAACCTCGAATTTGCCCGCCAGAACGTGCAAAACCTGTTGGTGCGGGCTCCGGTCAGCGGTTATTTAAGCGAGTTTAACGTTGAGGCTGGTGAATCCCGGGCTCCGGGCAGCCGTATGGGGCAAATTGATATCCCCGATAAGTACAAGTTAGTGGCCAGTGTCGATGAGTTTTATTTAAGCCGCGTCAGCACAGGCATGCAAGCCAAAGCCAGAGTGAATCAACAGGACTTGCAACTGACGGTCAGTCGGGTTGACAGCCGGGTAGTCAATAACCAGTTCCAACTTGAATTTACTCTGCCGGGCGAGCAGCAGGTAAAACGTGGCCAGTCGGTGAACCTGACACTGCAACTCGAAGCCCAGCAGCGCGAAACGCTGGTGCTGCCACGTGGCGCTTATCTGACCGACAGTGCTGGCCAGTATGTCTATCTGCTCGACAGCAAAACAGCCACTGCGCGCAAACAAGCCGTCACTTTGGGTAAACAAAGCGCCAACCAGATTGAAGTTGTCAGCGGCCTGCGTGCCGGTGATCAGGTGATCATTTCCGGCTATCGCGATTTCGCACAAGCCGATACTATTCAATTAGAGCAATAAGGACTATGCCATGATCCAATTACAACAATTAAACCGCGTATTTCGTACTGCGGAGCTTGAAACCACAGCATTAAACCAGATTGACCTGCACATAGAACAAGGCGACTTCGTCGCCATTATGGGCCCTTCCGGCTGCGGTAAATCCACCTTACTCAGCATTCTGGGCATGCTGGACAGCCCAAGTTCTGGTGCTTATTTGTTTCAAGGCACTGACATTGCTCATTACAGCGAAAAGCAATTGGCAGAGCTGCGTAAAACCCAGCTGGGTTTTGTGTTTCAAAGCTTTAACCTGATTGATGAGTTAACAGTATTTCAAAATGTTGAGCTGCCGCTGCAGTATCAGGGCGTAGCCGCCTCTGAACGCAGAAGCCGGGTGGAAGCCATCTTAAAACGCATGCAAATTGACCACAGGGCCGATCATTTGCCATTGCAGCTCTCCGGCGGTCAGCAACAACGTGTCGCCGTCGCCCGTGCTTTGGTGATTAACCCAGCGCTTATTTTAGCCGACGAACCTACAGGGAATTTAGACTCTAAAAACAGTGAAGAAGTGATGCAGATGTTGCGCCAGCTCAACCGCGAAGGCACCACTGTGGTGATGGTGACCCACTCTGAACATGAATCACGTTACGCCAGCCGTATAGTGCGAATGCTGGATGGTCAGATCATTACCGAGCGCGCGCTGGAGGCCAAATATGCTTAACTCTTTCAGCATGATAGGCAACTATTTCACCACTGGCATACGGGCTGTATTGCGGCATAAAACGCATTTGGCGCTGAACCTTTTGGGCTTAACCACAGGTTTGGCTTCTGCCTTGCTGATATTGCTCTACGCCAGTTATGAACTGGGTTATGACAGCATGCATCCGAATGCCAAAAGCAGCTACCGATTGGAGCAGTTTTTTCTGCCAGTGAATCAGCGTTTTCCAGTCTCAAGCCCGGCGATGAAAGCCGTGCTGGAAAACTATGATAAACGAATTCAGGTCAGTCGTATTAACAGCGGTGCACCAGCTTTGCGCCTGGCGGGGTCCAGCCAGCAACTGACTTTAGAAAAAGCTCAGGCTGTGGATGCCAATATCACAGATTTTTTCCAGATTGAGGTACTGCGAGGCGATTTAACTGCGGCTATAACGCAGCCCAACCAAATAGCTCTGTCTGAGCAGGAGGCCATGCGGTTATTTGGTCATACCGAAGTACTTGGTCAGCAGTTCCAACTGGGAGAGCAGCGTTACAGCGTTAGCGCCTTATATCGCATGCCTGAACAAAGCCATTTTAAGGCGGGCTCATTACGCCGGATCAGCGATGAAGTGGCAACTGGCCGTCTGGCCATAAATAACGTCTATAGCTATATCCACTTACCAACCGATGTAGATCAAGCCGTTTTACTACAACAGTTAACCACAGAATTGAACCAGCAGGCCTATCAGGGTGGCAAAGTTACTGAATTGCAACTTCGTGCCCTGACCGATATTCATCTGCACTCCAATCTGGCCTACGAATTTGAAGTTAATGGATCTGCCGGCACTGTTAATATTTGTCTGGTATTGGCTGCCTTATTGCTGCTGATTGCTGCCATCAACTTTATCAATATGAGCACAGCTCGTGCCGCTATGCGGGCAAAAGAAGTCGGTGTTCGCAAGGCGCTTGGCGCCAGCCGCAGTCAGCTGTTTGTGCAGTTTATGCTGGAGTCCTTACTGATCGCCTGCTGCGCGGGTTTACTGGCAGCTGTTATGGTAGAGCTGGTATTGCCACAATTTAACCTGCTGGTGAACCGCCCTCTTCAGCTGGATTATATCGGCGACTTTGGCCTGATTTTATTGGCGAGTGTGTTCAGTGTGGGTGTACTGGCTGGTGTCTATCCGGCGGTATTTATCTCTGCTTTTGATGCGAAAAAAGTACTGAGTGGTGATTTTCAACGTGGCAATACTGCTGTGTGGTTACGTAAAAGCTTACTGGTACTGCAAGGCGCTATTACTATAGGTTTACTGGTATCAAGCGTTGTATTGCAGCAGCAATTACAGCTGCTGCAAAACCAGAGCACGGGTTATCAGCGTGAAGCCAGATTAATAGTGAATGCTATGGATAACAGCCTGCTATTTCATGCTGAAAATCAAAACCTGTTACAAAGCCTGCAAAAGGTAGAAGGTGTCAATGCAGCATCAATGCTGGACATGCAAATCACCGACACCATTTCTCAGGCGATGAATATTCAGCTGCCAGGCCAAAATGTGGACACGGCGCTGCCACCAATTTCACAGATGGGCACAGGCTTTGATATTGCCAAAACCGCAGGTCTGACTTTGCTGGCAGGTCGGGATTTTAGCGAAACCTATCAAAGCGACTGGTATCAAAAACATGACGATCATGCCACAGCGGCGGTGATTATTACCGAATCGCTGGCACGTAAAGCGGGCTACGAAAATCTGCAGGATGTGATTGGTCAGCAATGGCTGCTGCCTGGAGACGTTCCAGTGCTACGGATGCAGGTGGTGGGTGTAGTTGCAGATATTCAGGTGGGATCGGCCTTAAAACAACAAGAGCCTTTAATTTTGATTTGCGGCCGCTCGCCTATGACGTATGCCAATATCATGCTTAGCATGGATCCTCAAATAGCTGTGACTGCCCGCGATAAAGTACAGCAGTTGCTGACCGAGCGTCTGCAGCGTCAGGATTTAAAACTCAGCTGGTTGAGTGATGATTACAATGCGATTTACCAGAATCAACAACGCCAGGGCAAAGTGATAGCTATATTCGCCGCACTGGCCATAGCTTTAACTTGTGTTGGTTTATTTGGTCTGGCCGCTTTTAGTGCCGAGCAACGTTCACGCGAAGTGGCAATGCGTAAAGTACTGGGCGCCGGACGTTTTAATCTGGTGAATTTACTGGCCAGCGAATATATAAAACTGATGGCCATCAGTGCTGTACTGGCGATACCGGCCACTTTCTGGGCGCTGAACAGCTGGTTAAGTGAATTCAGCGTACGGATCAGCCAAAACCCGCTTTGGTACCTGCTGGCGGCAGCAGCAACCTTCGCTATTTGCTGGTGTACAGTGGCCGCTTTAGCCTGGCAGGTTGCAGGGCGCAAACCGGCTATGGTATTAAGACAGCACTAGTGGAAACCATAACGATATATAAAGGATTATTGATGAAACTAAGGTGGGTTTCAGCTAGCGTGCTGCTTGGCAGCACGCTGTTGCTCAGCGCTTGTAGTACGCCAAATAAGGTCCAACGCCAGGTTGGCAAAGATGCAGTCATTGAGCAGTTTACTGATGGTGAGCATCAAGGCACTTATCGTAATTTGTATCGCACTCCTGTGGAGCAGCGCCAGTATCCGGCCAACTGTGAGGCTGACTGCTATCCGGCGCATCAGGCTGTGGAGTGTAAGACTCCGGGCCAGGATTGCCGCTATACCGGAGCGCAACAAGCTCCTGTATTACATAGTGGATTTAGTCTGCAGTGGCTTGGCCACGCCAGCTTTTTAGTCAAGACACCGGATGGCCAGCAAATGCTGATTGACCCTGTGTTTGGCCAGTTTGACTGGCCTGTAAGCTGGGCTCAGCATTTCGCCGGTATTATAAAAAGGCCCTACACACCGACATTGACTGCAGAGCAACTGAGCGCTACAGACGCCGTCTTATATTCGCACTTGCATTACGATCATTTTAGCCATGCCAGCATAGAGCAACTAGGCAACAGCCCGACCTATTATCTGCCCTTAGGTATGGCCGACTATATGCCCGAAGCGGGCTACAACATTATTGAACAAGCCTGGTACAGCAAAAGCCAACGGGGTGAATTGGCTATACATCTGGTACCTGCGCACCATTTTAACAGCCGCAAATTGTTTAACGATCAAAACCAGGCCATGTGGGGAGGCTGGTTGTTAGAACATAAAGGAAATACCTTATTTTTTGCCGGGGATACCGGCTATTCAAAGCATTTTAAAGATATTCAGCAAAAATATGGGGATATTGATATTTGCCTGTTGCCGATAGCTTCCTATCACCATGAAACCGAAGGTGACTGGTATCGCTATGTCCATACCACACCTGAAGATGCTTTAATTGCCGCCGATGAACTTGGTTGCAAAGTGATGATCCCCTGGGGGTATGGCAATGCCAGTTGGCAGATGGGCGACATTAGCTCGCACTCGCCACTATTACGCTTATTGCATATGCAGCAACAACTGGATAGCCAGGTGCCGCTGCTGATTTTAAATGAAGGCGACAGCGTGCAGTTGTAGGTGCGTTACTATCAGGCGACCGGCTTTAAACTGGCTTTTTCAGCTAGTTTATCGCCCAGCTTGCCGGTTACAGCCCACACCACTAATGCAACCCAGGCTATCCATGAAAAGCCTGCCGGAATGTTGAGTAAGGCAATTTTAGCTAGATGTTGGCGATTAAATAATAGCGCCAGCAGGCTTGGCAAAAACCAGACTATTACAAACAACAGGCCAAAAACGACTAAAAAAACCAGATCCGCTTGTAGCCATGCCTGCATAAAGGTGTCGAAAAATTGCTGTAAAGTTTCCATGTCTTACTCCTCGTTTGTGTTCATTTCAAATTTGTTTTGCAGTACAGATGCGACCAGCCAGAACACCATAAAAAGCACCAGGAATTCAGCGTCGCTGGAGCGGGCTTCAGTTGTCAGTGCAGAGAGACAGTGGTTTAGAGTTTCCATAAAATAATCCTCGTGGTTGATCTCAGCTCAGTGTTGTAAAAGCTTAAGCTTTCATGTCAGACAGACTTATTCTGTTTGCTAAAGAAGTCGTGGCCTTCTTGCCAGCTGTTACACATTTTTTTAATTTTTTTTTTGTAACACTTTGCCAGTCAGGGCAGACTTACTAATGGCAGATTGATAACTGCGATAAAAACTCTAATACATTGAACAGGGAGGTTTTTTTGACCCTATCCAGCACCAGCCTTGTGCAGCCGGAGCAGTTTTTACTGGAGCTGTGGCAACAAAATCAGGCGGCGATTAGCCGCACCCTGATGGCATCTGAGGCGGATCCGGCAGCAAGGCAGGATTTAAAACAGGATATTTTTCTGGCACTGCATCAGTCGGCAACCCGTATTCAGGCAGCAGAGATGCCACGTGCTTACCTGTTTCGTATTGTGCATAACGTGACAGTGGATCACATAGCCAGAGCAAAACGTCAGCAATGGCAACCGTTGGATGAAGATACGCCACAACTGTTGGTACAGGATTGCCCTTCAACTGAGCTCACAGAGCAACAACAAAGCCACCAACTGATGCAGGCGATACGGTGCTTATCCCCTGCCAACCGTCAGGTTATTTTGCTGGCAATGGAAGATTTGGATGCCCCTGAGATCGCAGATATTCTGCAGTTAAGCCAGGGCGCGGTAAGAGTGCGGTTAAATCGCGCTAAAACAGAACTGATGGAGATTATGCAGCATGGCAGATAATTTTGACTTTGCCGCCCTGACCAAAAGCTGGCAACAACAAAACACACCAACCGAACAGCTGCCACAAGCCGCAGATTTGAACCATGCTAAACGGCGTCAACACAAGCAAAAGTGGTTGATGTACGGCGACTGGCTTGGTGCTATTGTGATGCTAGTTGCAGCTTGCTGGTTTGCCTTTGTGATATCAGGCTGGCTCGGCTACCTGTCCGCCTTATTTCTGGCTCTCGGTGCTATTAGTTCGGCTTATGTCGGCTGGACAGTGCACAGACCTATACTTGCTTATGACAACTGGAGCAGCAGTGGCTTGGTACAATTTCGTGCCAGAGCCTGTCAGTTGACACTTCGCTACTACCTATACACCCAATTATCCTGCGTAGCCTTGATACTATTTTCCGGCTTGTTGTGGCTGTTGCAGTGGTGGAAACTTGCAGAGGTTCCCACAGTTCTGCTGCAGTTATACAGCCTTGTGGTATGCCCGCTTTGTCTGCTGATGACCTTAGGTTTGCAGTTAAAAAAACAACAAAAAGCAGCACAACTACAAGAACTCACCCGCTTAGCGGATGATTTTCAGCGCAATGACTAACAGCGCGACATCAAACCAGACATGCCTTTGGTAGACCAGATGAAAGCATTCAGGACTAGAACAGTTATTGGCAAAGCCGCACCATCCGGCTAATGCAACCTTTTGTATCTTTTGAGGTGGTGATGAATAAGTGGTGGTTATTGGCTCTTTTATGCAGCAGGTGTCAGAGTCATTGCCGGCAACCGCACAAACCTGGTAGAAAAACGACCTCACTCCCAGTCGATTAAAGCTCCCCCCAACCTAGTGCCCCTGAATTTGTTTAGATTTGCCAGCACCTAAACCTGCTAAAAAAGGTAAACTACCCGCGCCTTTTTCGGGCTGTATAAAAAAGGAATGCTGTTGTATGTCTGATTACTCCACTCATGCGTCCAAGTCGCGTATTTCTACCGGCGAATTTACCTTGCTGGTGGCGCTGTTGATGTCGATTGTTGCTATCTCCATCGACGCCTTATTGCCTGCGCTGGACGCTATTCGTGCTGATATTGCCATGAGTCATCCAAATCAGGCGCAGTTGGTGGTCAGTGCCTTGTTTTTTGGTATGGCGATAGGCCAGCTGATCTGTGGGCCTTTATCCGATGCAGCTGGCCGTAAGAAAGTATTAAACGGCGGTATAGCGCTGTTTTTAGTAGGCACTGTGATTTGTTATTTCGCCAATGATATCAACACCTTATTATTCGGCCGCTTTGTGCAGGGCTTAGGCGTGTCAGGCCCTTATGTCTCGGCTATTTCTATAGTGAGGGATAAATACTCAGGCAATGATATGGCACGTATTATGTCGCTGGTGATGATGATTTTTGTCATGGTGCCGGCTCTGGCGCCAAGCCTGGGTCAGGCGGTGTTATGGGTAGGTTCATGGCGCGATATTTTTGTGCTTTATGTATTTTATGCGCTGCTCATCGTGGTATGGATTTTCTGCCGCTTAGAAGAAACCTTGCCAAAAGAGCACCGTATCACCATGAGTACTAAAGGTTTTATGGAAGGCTTTAAAGAAGTCGTCAGTAACGTGCCTACACTGTGCTACATGCTGTGTATGGGGTTGTTTTTTGGTAGTTTTATCGGCTATCTGAATTCGTCACAGCAAATTTTCCAGGACTTGTTTAACACAGGCGAGTTATTCACGTTGTACTTTGGCCTGCTGGCGGTTGTGTTTGGTGCGGCCTCTTTGGTGAACTCGCGTTTGGTGCAGAAATGGGGAATGCAGCATTTATCTAACCGCGCTGTGTGGGGTATTATTATCAGCTCTGCGCTGTTTTTAGTGCTGCATCTGGTGGTTGAAGTGCAGCTGTGGATGTTTGTTGTGTACGCATCCTTGCTGTTTTTCTGCTTTGGCCTGGTGTTTGGCAATATCAATGCCATGGCGATGGAGCCTATGGGCCATGTGGCTGGTATAGCTGCCGCTATTATTGGCTCAACCTCATCCATTATGTCGATGATTATCGGCACAGTGATAGGCTTGCTGTACAACGGTACTGTTATTCCTGTGACTGCCGGCTTTTTGATTTTTGGCAGCATTAGTATGGCTATTTTAGTTTTTGCGCAAAAATACAAAGAAAAACATGAAGATAAACAGACACAGAGCAAAGTTTCAGATCCTGTCTGACACTAGTTCTTGTTTAAAAAAGAGAAGCCCATAAATGACATGGGCTTTTTTATGCAAGCAGCTGAAGTTTAATTCCGCACTGGCCTTTTTCTACGGAAAATAATTGCCTCCCTGTCGTTACAACTACATATTTTCATCTATCCCTTGTGCTATCTGGCAGGCTACGAAGTCAATCCCAACGCTTAACTTCACCTTTTTGTAACTTATTTCAAACTCAGGCATAAAAACTGCAACAATCAACATAGGTTCAGGGACACCAGCTATCAAAGGGATCATGATGAATGGTATGTTTAATAAAATAGAAAATTTTGCTAAAGCCGCGGCTCCGGCACTGGAACGCTACAATAACGTTTTACAAACAGGTCCGGCGGTACCGGTATCCACTGAAGATGACCCATCACAAACAGCTTACGTAGCGCCTAGTACTATTGTGCATATTTCTGACAAAGCACTGGAGCTGCAAAAAAGTTACAACGCCACCCCGGCCTTTTTGATTAAAGATGCATATGTGTCCGCACCTCACCGTTTGGCACCAGACCCTGCGACACCGCTGGAAGATATGGTGTATCGGCGGGATGGTTTGCGCATCAATACGGAAACCTATCCGCCGCGCTGGATGGACTCAACCGAAATCGTCAACTACGACGAATGGCTTAAGAGTGAACAGTTGATTGATCAGCATGTCGATAAGCGCATCGCTATCTTTAAAGAAGGTAAAGCCGAAGGTTTATCTGACAGTCAAATCATTCAGCAAATAGAAGACTACAACTCAACTCTACCAGACCGCTTCCACCACGACACAAAAGTACAAACGGATGCCGGTACTATTTACAGAGCAAAACAATGGACTGGTGTAACAGATGAATCCCTTGAGTCCAGCCTTGGCAGCAGACGCAGAAAATCTTATGAACAGCTATACACCAGGGCGTCTGCCAGCATTAGCTAATGCTGTTATTGCAACCCCTGCAATTGCAACCACTCTCTTGGGCTGCTGCCGGTTTTCCGCCTGAAAGTACGGGCCAGCGCCGACGGGCTTTCATACCCGACTTCATCTGCAATCAGGGCCACAGGGCGGCCTTCACGCAATAGTTTTTGCGTAAGGCTCACCCGCCAGCTTGCCAGATAATCAGCTGGCGTAATGCCTACTACTTTATGGAACTTAGCAGCAAAACTGGCTCTGGACATGCTGGCGGCAGTAGCAAGTTCAGCGACAGACCAGGCCTTAGCAGGCTGGTCATGCATTAAAGTAACGGCTTTTGACAAGCGTAAATCGGCCAGCCCGGCCATCATGCCACTTGATACGCTGCGGTTCGCCATCATATAGCGCAGTAGCTGGATCACCACTAGTTCAAATAAGCGATTTAAAACTGCATTTTTGCCGCAGTGCTGGGCAAAGGCTTCGTCGAATAACCAATCCAGATTGCCGCTGAGCATAGAAATGTCAGCCAAAGGCATCAGCACATAAGCAGGCAAGGCTGTGGTCAGCGGGTTATCCAGCCCGCCATCAAAACTCAGCGCAGCAGATACCAACTCCAGTTGTTGATCTGAGTTCTGCCCTTGTGCCGCTTTCAGACAATGGCTACAAGGTCTTGGGATAAATAACAAGCTTGGCTCTGTGATCTGCACAGGTTTTTGTTGCCCCAGCAGCAATACCGCATCACCAGAGCGTAATAAATGCAACTTGGCCGTTCTGTCGGTGACATCAAAACCTATTTCAGTCGTAAGCACTCCACCAAAGATAGTGGTCGCGTGCATGCCAAATTGCGCTAACAACGTAGATAACCGATCCATAAATATCCTTCGCTCCAGAAACGGCAGCGGCCTTGACCGCGCGCTTGCGTTTATCCCCAACCAATCCTATCGAACGATCCTGTATACGGCCTGATTTATCGTCGCCTTGCTGCAACTCCAATTGCTTTGGATAGACAGTTTTTTATTTAAAAAAAGCAGAATTAGACGATCTGTTGCATAAATTAGACTATTTGAGCCCAAAAGAAAAGAAAGGCGACTTACTATAATCTCAGCCGCCAACAAGGGGAAAACAACACCCCCCTGCCTGAAGCGAGCGAAAAATTAAACAACTGAGCGCGACCAAAAGATCGCAGCTCATTCACTAAGCTTGCAAACCCAGAAGGAAACTAACATGACTAATTTCAAATCACGCTTATTAACCACAGCTATCGCAACATTTGGCCTGACCTTTGGTGCCGCAGCTTTTGCCGCAGAGAAACCAACGGTTTTATTAGTACACGGCGCCTTTGCTGAATCATCCAGCTGGAATGGCGTAGTCGCTGAACTACACCAACAAGGTTACCCTGTAATTGCTGTTGCTAACCCACTGCGCAGCGTAAAAGGAGACGCAGCTTATCTTTCTGATGTAGTGGCAAACACTAAAGGACCTGTTGTTTTAGTAGGTCACTCTTACGGTGGTGCAGTAATTAGTCAAATCACACCAGATCAAACCAAAGTAAAAGCTTTAGTCTATGTCGCCGCTTTTGCTCCGGAACAAGGTGAAAATATTGCGGAATTATCAGGACGTTACCCTGGCGGTACTTTAGGCCCCACTCTTGCTGCCCCTGTAGTCTTAAAAGATGGGAACAAAGATTTGTATATTCAACAGGATAAATTCGGCGCCCAGTTCGCAGCTGACGTACCTGCAGCAGAAGCAGCCTTAATGGCCTCAACTCAGCGCCCTGTCACTGAAGCGGCATTGCACGAAGCATCAGGGGCTCCAGCCTGGAAAAAAATTCCGTCATGGGCCATCTACGGTACTGCGGATAAAAACATCCCGGCTGCGGCAATGAAATTTATGGCAGAACGTGCTGGAGCCAAAAAGATTGTTGAAATAAAAGACGCCTCTCATGTTGTGATGACATCAAACCCACAACAGGTAGCAAAGCTGATCCTTGAGGCAGCTCAGCCACAGTAAGGCTAAGATCACTGAAAATGCACAAAAGCCCTGAGCCAGTTTCAGGGCTTTTTGTATGGGGCGGACTGAACCCAAAGTAGCCTGCTTGCATTTATTAGCAACCCAAACCCCGGTCTGAGCCTTCAGTTGTGCCGGGGTTTTCTTTTTTACACTGACTATCCGAAGCTTTTTCCTGTTATTTGCTGAAAAGCAAAACTGAAATTGCCGACTATCCTCTAAGCTATAACTAAAAGGCATTGTCAACTGATCTGACCTTTCTTTATAGTCGTTACGCCGAATTTTGCTGAAACAAGCAGCAAGCAAGGCTTTAGTCTGGCGCTGCAGAGCAAAGACACCTGACCGAGCCCCCGTCCGCATCATTGTTTTGTGTTGGCGGGGTGGTAGTCCCCTCAGGAAACCCGAAGCAAGCAGTACTGCAGTTCCAGTGCGAGAAGTATGTCCTCCATCCTTGAAGATGTGGGCTATCGATCACTCTGCTTTGCAGGATCAAATAAAAAAACAGGACAAGAGGTCAGGATGTTTATTGCTATCCCCAAAGAAAAACTGCAAGACGAAACCAGAGTGGCCGCCACTCCGGCCACCACCGAACAACTACAGAAATTAGGCTTTAGTGTCCTGCTGGAAAGTGGCGCTGGTGCTGCTGCAGGTTTTAGCGACGAAGCTTATATTCAGGCAGGCGCCAGCGTAGCTGATAGTGCAAAACTCTGGGCCAGTGAGCTGATTTATAAGGTTAATGCGCCGACAGATCAGGAAATAAGTTTACTGCAAAAAGGCAGCACCTTAGTCAGTTTTATCTGGCCGGCACAAAACCCGGATTTAGTCGCTCGTCTTGCTGCTCAAGGCATTAATGTACTGGCGATGGATATGGTGCCGCGGATTTCACGTGCTCAGTCGCTGGATGCCTTGTCCTCCATGTCGAATATTGCAGGCTATCGTGCAGTGATTGAAGCGGCCCATAGTTTTGGCCGGTTTTTAAGTGGTCAAATTACCGCAGCAGGTAAAGTGCAGCCCGCTAAAGTGCTGGTCATTGGTGCTGGTGTGGCTGGTCTGGCTGCTATTGGTGCGGCCCGCTCTTTGGGCTCGATAGTACGGGCTTTTGATACCCGGCTTGAAGTGGCTGAACAAATTGAGTCGTTGGGGGGTGAATTTTTAAAACTCGAATTTGCTGAAGATGGCTCCTCCTCCAGCGGTTACGCCAAAGTGATGTCGGAAGAGTTTATTGCCGCAGAAATGGCGCTTTTTGCTGATCAAGCCAAAGAAGTCGACATTATTATTACCACGGCGCTCATCCCAGGACGTCCGGCGCCAAAGCTTATTACCAAAGCCATGGTCGATTCAATGAAACCCGGCTCTGTCATTGTTGACTTGGCCGCAGCCACTGGCGGTAACTGTGAATACACAGTAACTGGCCAAATCACAGAAACAGCGTCAGGCGTTAAAGTCATAGGTTATACCGACTTACCTGGCCGTTTAGCCGCTCAGTCCTCACAGCTCTATGGCACCAATCTGGTAAATTTAGCCAAGCTGTTATGTAAAACCAAAGATGGCCAGATGGTACTGGATATGCAGGATGTGATTATCCGTAACATGTCTGTGGTGCATCAGGGCGAAGTAACTTTCCCGCCCCCGGCTATCAGTGTCACTGCCGCAGCAAAGCCTGTGGCCGCCCCTGAAAAACCAGCTGCCAAAACGCCGAAAAAATCAATCAACACCAATTGGTTTATTGGTGTTGCAGCTCTGCTTTTACTTTGGATTGGCTACTCAGCTCCCAGTGATTTCTTAGCGCACTTTACCGTATTTTTATTGTCCTGCGTGGTGGGTTACTACTTAGTCTGGAACGTTACTCATGCCTTGCATACCCCGCTGATGTCCGTCACCAATGCGATATCCGGCATTATAGTGCTGGGCGCATTACTGCAAATCAGCAGCGATTCGCTGTTGGTGCAAGTGCTGGCTTTTGTGGCAGTGATGATAGCTAGTATTAACATAGTAGGTGGTTTTACTGTGACGCAGCGCATGCTGAAAATGTTTACCAAAGGCGGGGAGTAACAGCCATGACACAAGGATTAATTACCTCAGCTTATTTGCTGGCCGCCGCTTTTTTTATTGCCAGCTTAGCGGGACTTTCTCAACAGGAAAGTGCTCGTCGAGGCAACTGGTTAGGTATTTTGGGCATGACCATAGCCCTGCTCGCTACCATTGCTGGTGTCAGCTTTGACGCCATGCTGCCATTAGCTATTGCTCTGGCGATAGGCGGCGCTATTGGCCTTCGACTGGCGCTGAAAGTGGAAATGACCCAAATGCCGGAATTAGTGGCCATTCTGCACAGTTTTGTCGGATTGGCTGCAGTACTGGTGGGTTACAACAGCTTCTTTGAAACCCACGCTGCTGGCGCAGCCTTAACTGTGCATTTAACCGAAGTGTTTTTAGGGATCTTTATAGGGGCTGTCACCTTCTCAGGTTCTATCGTTGCTTTTGCCAAATTACGTGGCATCGCCAGCTCTAAGCCGTTGAGCATTCCGCATAAACATAAACTAAATTTACTGGCCTTGTTAGCATCAGCCGTATTGCTGGTTTATTTTGTTGGCTTCGAAGCGGGTGAAACAGCACTGCTGATTATGACGCTGATAGCCTTAGTCTTTGGTCTGCATCTGGTCGCCTCCATAGGCGGTGCTGATATGCCGGTTGTGGTGTCCATGCTGAACTCCTACTCAGGCTGGGCCGCTGCGGCCGCAGGTTTTATGCTGGCCAACGACTTACTGATTGTCACTGGTGCTTTGGTGGGTTCGTCCGGCGCTATCTTGTCGTACATTATGTGCAAAGCGATGAACCGCTCTTTTATCTCCGTCATTGCCGGAGGTTTTGGTCAGGCCGATGCGAAACAAAGTTCTGGCGAAGAAGAGCAAGGCGAATACCGCGAAATCAGTGCAGAAGACGTGGCAGAGCTGCTGAAAAACTCAAGCTCTGTGGTGATCACCCCAGGTTATGGTATGGCTGTGGCTCAAGCGCAGTATCCGGTAGCAGAGATTTGCCAGAAACTGAAAGAGCGTGGCATCACTGTTCGCTTTGGCATTCACCCTGTGGCTGGTCGTATGCCCGGTCATATGAATGTGTTACTGGCGGAAGCCAAAGTGCCTTATGACATAGTGTTGGAAATGGATGAAATTAACGAAGATTTTTCTGACACCGACACAGTGCTGGTCATTGGCGCCAACGATACAGTCAACCCTGCAGCCGCTGAAGATCCAACCAGCCCAATCGCCGGTATGCCTGTGCTGGAGGTCTGGAAAGCACAAAACGTAGTGGTGTTTAAGCGTTCTATGAACACAGGCTACTCGGGCGTAAATAACCCACTGTTTTATAAAGACAATACCCAAATGTGTTTTGGCGATGCCAAAGCCACTGTGGATGCGATTTTAAAAGCACTGTAACCTTGTATTTTTTAGCCTGATAGCTAAAAAACTAACAACGCTCTGCTCCTTTTATACAGGGGTCAGGGCGTTAACCACCAACTGGTATCAATAGGGGCCGTGCCTGCTGGCACAGCCGGATTGTGCAAAAAAATCATAGTTCTGCTGTTTAAATTCGCCTTTTTAATAGTGTCGGCATAATAACTCAGGAACAAGGCTTTGTAGGATCCATCCTGCGTGGCTATCTTCAGACCTTTTTCCACTAAATCAGCTAATTCAGGCCTGTGTTTACCGACAAAAAAATAGACTGGGTGCGGGTAAAACAACATCAGATTATCGGCTATCACCAGTTGAGCTGAGTGTTGTGCCAATTCAGACCAGACTTCATTGACACCTCTGGAGAAATAGTCGAACCTTTCGTGCTTTAACATTTCAAATAAGGCGTCATAACTGGTCGTGCTAACCACTTTTAAGCCATTGGCTTTAAACACAGCAAAATCACTCCAGTGCACGTTATGACCAGCTACATAAGGTTTCAAATCCTGCAGGTTTTTTATCTGTTTAAACTTTTCATTATTTTTGGGTTTAATCAGCAACAACCGCAATCCGAGCAAGCCCCGGTAAATGGGTTCTTTAATCGGGATCATAGCGCTTTCGCGTGCTGAAGAGGTGGAGATAAACAACATGTCCAGCTCTCCATCCACCACCATTTTTTCGACCCGGCCCTCTGTTAATACTTCATTGGATTTCACGGCCAGAATTTGGTAGGGAGTCCCGTTTTTTGACAGCACCAGCTCCAGCAGTTTTAAAGCAAAATCGTGGCGGGGCTGCAAATGATAATGCCGGATTTTGATGATATCTTCAGCTCTGGATTGCAGAGGGAACAGCATCAGTGTACAGCAGATCACACAGCTTAAAATACAAGTCATGGTGAAACCAAAAGATGAAGAAATCAACACTAAGAATAGATTCAGCATATTGATTTACAAGGTGAGGCTCGACCGTTCATCTAAAAAAAAGAGCGGCACAAAGCCGCCCCAAACTAGCAAAACACTGTGGTTCATCCCCTGGAGCTTTAGTAAACAACAGGAAGTCTGTCGGCACTGTCCGGCTGGGATAAGAGGATGAAAAAATGCTGTGGCTGATTAGATACTCAGGTGTTTTAGCCGCATTGAAAGTACTGAGTTGTCATTGCCTTACATACCTAATAGAAGGCAAATCAAACTAGATTTGCCTTCTGCAAATGAGCTAACAACTAACCCGCCGTAATCACCTTATTTGCCAACAGCCGTGCCTTACCCAAGAAGCCTGACCAACGGATATTAAAGCGGATTAAGCCCCAGTAGGTTAATGGCACCAGCAGCAAGCTGGTTAAGGTAGAAAACACCAGCCCGCCAATAATGGCGATAGCCATAGGCGCATAACCCGGACCGTCCCCGCCTATGGTTGCATCACCAAAGGCCAGAGGCAGCAGACCTAAAACTGTGGTCGACACCGTCATCAGAATAGGGCGTAACCTTGCTTCACAGGCTTCGATAATAAGTGGCACCAGCTCTGCATCAGGCTGCTCGTTACGCAACTGATTAATGCGGTCCACCAATACAATACCGTTATTCACCACTATGCCCATCAGCACCAGCATCCCTATCATGCCCATAATGCCCATAGAAGTGCCGGTGATTAAAAAAGCCCAGAACACGCCAACAAAAGAAAACAGCAGGGAGCCAATTACAGCTGTTGGCATAATCAAGGACTCAAACAGCGCCGCCATCACCAGATAAATCATAGCCACAGCCAACAGCATATTAATTTGCATAATGCCCTGAGCTTCATCCTGATACTGGAAACTGCCTTCAAAAGACCAGGCATAACCAGCGGGTAGCTGCAGCTGATTTAACCTCGTGGTCAGCTCTTCGCGGGCTTTGTCCATCGTCAGCTCTTTGCCCATATTCATACCAATGGCAAGGGTGGTCTGACGGTTAAAACGACGGATCTCTGACAACAAAGGTTCGACTTTAAGTTCAGCCACCTGAGCTAAAGTGATCACTACATTGTCTTTTACCAGCACAGGAATAGCAGCAAGCTCTGCAGGTGAATGACTAACTTTTTCGTCATACAAGACTCTAAGCTGTACTTCTCCCTGTTCATCAGAACGATAAGTGCGCAAGTTGGTGCCGCGCAGCGCCAGTGTTACAGCCTGAGCTACAGCACTGGCATCCAGGCCCTGACGTTGTAACTCTTCATTATTCAACTGTATTTGCATTTCAAACTGACCATCGGCGATTTCAGATCGCACGTCTTCCAGCCCTTTCACCTGTGCGATGACCGGCACTATATCGGCCGCGAGTTTGGTCAGCATTTCAGTGGATGGACCGGATAAATGCACCTGCATACCACCGCCACTATCACTCCAGCTAAAGCTGGGCTGTGCACGCACCAGTTGTGGCCAGTTTTTGCGAATACTTTCTTTAATTTCTGCAACGGGTTTCACCAATGGATCGTTAAACATAATGATCGAAATGGCATGATTAGCGGTGTAATAACTGTACACAGACTCAATTTCATACTCTTCTTTATGCTGATACAGATACGCTTCCATCCTCTTTACTTCCTGCTCAACTTCAGTCAGGTTGTAGTTGCCCTGCACGTTATAGTTCAAAAAAGCCCTGTTGCTGTCACCGCCATCATCATCGCCACCAGATACAGCGCCTATAGGGATCGCGACGCTGAACAACAATAAAAAGGCGATGCCAGTTGCGGCTTTTGGCGATGCCATGACCCAGCGTAAGCAGCGGCCATAAAACTTATCGACTTTACTTGGTGCCGCGTTTTCAGAGCTGTGAATTTGTTTGATTTTAGTGGTCAGGAATGGAATTAGGGTTAAAGCGATTAATAGCGACACACCAAGAGCTATGGTAATAGCTATGGCGACGTGCTCTAAAAACACTGTCACATCCACTTTTTGGCCAATAATATTAGGCAAAAATACGATGGCTGTTGTGGCGGTACCGGCAAGTACAGCCAGACTGACCCGGTTTACACCCAGTTCTGTGGCTTTTTTCGTATCAGGATCAGCGGCACGTTCACGGAATATACTTTCAGTGACAACCACAGAGTTGTCTACCAGCATACCAACAGCCAGCATCAGGCCCATCATGCTCAGTATATTTAAGCTGTAACCGAGGAAATACATAGCCCCCAAGGTGATCGCGATAGAGACTGGTACAGACAACACTACCACTAATGTGGTTGGAATATGACGTAAGAACAAATACAACACGCCAAAAGATAGTAAAGCGCCAATAGCTCCGGAACTTAACAAGTTAGACAAAGAGTCCGTTACCCCTTTAGCCGTATCGTCCATCAGGAATAAATTAATGCCGTTAAAAGCCGGATCTTTTCCTGCTGCATCCACCACAGCTATCGCAGCACGGGATACATCCACCAGATTAGCGTTGGATTCTTTAAATACGTTCATACCCACGGCGTAAGCCTGATGTAAATGCCGGCCTTCGTGACGTTTAGGTAATTCAAGCACTACATCAGCCACTGCACCTAAAGTTAAACCAGCTCGTATAGGTAAAGCACGGATTTCATCCAGACTGGCAAACTCTCCTACAGGTTTCACCAGAATACTTTCGTTTGGATTACGCAGCTCGCCCGCAGTCATCGCGAAGTTACTTTCCTGCAGCAGCTGCACCAATTGCACCGGGTCTACCTGTAAATTACGCATACGCTGTGGGTCAAGGCGAATAGTTACCTGGCGTTTATCCACGCCATATAGCTCAACTTTGGATACCCCAGGCACCCGCTCCAATGGGCGTTTAATCACCCGTTCCAGCAAGTCGTACGCCATAGCTAAGTCACGATCACTGGAGATCCGCAGCTGGAAAATCGGCATATCGGAGGTATTAAACTGGTACACCATCACCCGCTCCACATCACGTGGTAACAAATGACGCATATTGTCTAAACGCTCACGCACCTCAATACTTTTGGTATTGATGTCTTCTTCCCAGTTAAATTCCAGCGAAACATCTGCACCATCTTCTTTAGAAAAACTGCGCATCTTTTTAATGCCAGTCACTGTCGCCAGCGCTTCCTCCACTGGTCGGGTAATTAAACGTTCGGTTTCGCTGGGTGTGGCATTGGGGTAAGGCACATGCACATAAATTTCAGGAATGTCGATGCCGGGAAATCTCTCCAGTGGCAGCATGCGGCTGGCGATTAAGCCAAACACCAGCAAGGACAAAAACATCATACATAAAGTGACAGGCCGGGTTAAAGCAAAACGGGTGATGGCTAAAGGTTTATGATCCATACCGTTACTCCTGAACCGTTTGCACATCACGCGCAGTCAGACGGTACAACACAGGGATAAACACCAGCGTCAGCAAGGTCGACAGGCTTAAGCCCCAAATCACTGTAATGGCCATAGGAGAGCGGATTTCAGCACCATCACTGCTACCCAGTACCATTGGCAATAAACCAAGCACTGTCGTTAAAGTCGTCATCAGAACAGGACGTAAACGAGTAGCACCAGCCTGCACTATGGCATCATTTAACGCCATTCCTTCGTCACGCAACTGGTTAATACGGTCTATCAGTACTATGGCGTTATTCACCACTATACCGGCCAGCATAATCAAGCCGATAAACACAATCACAGAAACCCGGGTTCCAGTCAGCCATAAGCCAAGTACGGCACCAGCACCAGCCAAAGGCACAGTGAATAAAATCAACAGGGGTTGCAGCAGGTTTTCAAACTGCGATGCCATCACCAGGTACACCAGGAACACCGCCAGCAACAAGGCCATCATCAAGGAATTAAAAGAACGTTCCATCTCTTCACTTTGACCGACAATAGTGGCGCCAACCCCATAAGGCAGCGTCAGTTGTGCCAACACAGCTTTAGCAGCCACAGTGCCTTGTTCTAAATCACCATAAGCCAGATTCGCGCTGACTAACGCCACACGTTGCTGGCCTATACGGGTAATTTCGCTTGGGCCTACTTCGCGCTTAATATCAGCAACGGCAGACAATGGCAGTGGTTTTTCACTATTTGGGTTGATAATAATTTGCGCCAGTTGCTGTTCGGTATTGCGGAAGTTTTCCGCCAGACGTACACGAATATCTACTTTACGATCATTAATGGAATACTGACCTGCAATCTCACCGCCTATATAATTGGCCACCCGCTTGGACACATCCGCCGCTGTTAAACCCAGCTGAGATAACCTGTCGTGGTGAAAATGTAAGGTGATTTCAGGCTGACCTGAACGTAATGAACTTTTGATATCAGTAAATCTGTCATTGCCGGCTAACAGTTTTGCCAGTTGATCCGAGGTTGCTTTTAAGCTGCTTAAATCATGGCCCGACAGCTCAATTTCCAGCGGTGTGCTAAAGCTGAACAACTGGGGTCTGTCTATTTTTGCAGTAAGCGCAGGCATTGTACTAACCGCATCACGGAACAACTGGATCAGTCGTTCTTCATCAGCTTTAGTCGCGCTGTCTTTTAAAATAATATTTAAGCGGCCCCAATGACTGCCTCCAACATTTGGATCCACAGTCATTTGCTGACCTGTACCGGCCTGAGCATAACTACGATCAATTTCCGGCTGCAGCGTCGCAATTTCTGCCAATTGTTTTAACACCTTGTCGGTACGATCGATCGCGCTACCGACAGGAAGTTGCACTTCGACATAAAACTCCCCCTGACTCATGCTTGGGATCACATCAAAACCTAAACCTGGGATCAGTGAATAAATAAGAGCCGTCAGGCCTATAGTGGCAGTCAGTACCAAAGCTTTAGCTTGTAAGGCCGCAGTTAATACAGCACGGTAACCCGACTCCAAAACCCGTAAAAATGCCTGAACCAGATTCAGCAGCGGATTAAAGATAAATCTTAAGCCTTTAGCTACAGCGCGGAACACAATAGTGAATAAGGTAAATAGGCATAAAAACAGAAAGCGTACGCCCAGATACAACAGATGAAAAGGCACCAGCGGCCATAAATACCAGCGGCTTGGCTTAATAGACAGTGGTGCTGCTGTGGTGTCGGAAGCTACAGTTGCAGCAGACGTTGTGCGCTCACGAGCCGCCATCGCAGGGATCAGAGTTAAAGCCACCAGCAGTGACGCCAATAAAGCGTAAGTGACGGTTAGCGCCTGATCTTTAAACAGCTGACCAGCCACTCCCTCGACAAACACCAGTGGGAAAAATACCGCCACAGTAGTCAAAGTAGAAGCTGTAATGGCCATAGCGACTTCGCTGGCACCTTTTTTCGCCGCCTCCATAGGCGCCATGCCTTGCTCTTTATAACGGGCAATATTCTCTAATACGACTATAGCGTTATCCACCAGCATACCTATAGCCAGAGCAATACCACCTAAACTCATAATATTTAGGCTAATATCCTGGGCATACATCAGGTTGAAAGTGGCAATCACAGACAGCGGGATAGAAATGGAGATCACAAGAGTGGTCCAGACATTACGCAGGAACAAATACAGCACCAGCATCGCCAGAATACCGCCTTCAAAAGCGGCGGATTTCACTTCGTCTATGGCTTGTTTGATAAAAGTGGATTGGTCATACACTAAGGTCAACTGATAACCTGCAGGCAGGTTTTTCTGTAAATCTGTCAGTTTCGCCGTCACAGTTTTGGCCACTTGTACTGTATTGGCATCGCCTTCTTTGTAGATGGCAATTTCAATGGCTTCTTTGCCATGCACATAAGTAATGCTTTGACGATCAACGAAGGCATCGCGGATCTCAGCGATGTCAGACAAGCGAATTTGGCTCTCGCCTACCTTGGCAATATACAAATTACGTATTTCGTCTAAGCTAGCAAACTGGTTAATGGTACGGACTAAGTAGTCATGGCTGCCAGTTTCTAAACGACCACCCGCCTGATTAATGTTTTGCTCTTTTAAACGCTGATTGACAGTGCTGATGTTCAATTTCAGCTGGCTGAGTTTTTCATTGTCGATCAGAATTTGAATTTCCTGAGTTAAACCGCCATCAGGCCGCACTGCTGCCACGCCAGCTAAAGACTCCAGACGACGTCGCAGGTCTTCTTCCGCAAAAGTACGTAAGCTCACCAACTGCGCCGGACTTAAGCCTGCTTTTTCATCCCGGCTTAAGGCCAAACGAACAACAGGATCTAAATTTGGGTTAAACCGCAGCAACAAAGGTTTTTTCACATCCAGCGGCAGGTACAGTACATCGATTTTTTCTCGAACTTCAAGGCCTGCCAGATCCATATCTGAGCCCCATTCAAATTCCATAATCACGTCTGAACGGCCTGCACGGGATACTGAATGCACTTTACGAATGCCTTTGACAATTCCCACAGCTTCTTCGATTGGTTTACTGACCAACTGCTCCACTTCGGCCGGCGCTGCGCCTGCATATTCAGTGCGGATAGTTAAAGTTGGGTAAGACAAATCAGGAAGTAAATTGACGGCCAGTCGGCCCATAGCGACCAGACCAAATAACATAATGCCTAAAGTGAACATCCACATGGTGACCGGACGTGCAACGGCTGTATCCACTAATTTCATAGAAGATCTCCAGATATTTTTTTAGTTGTTTTATGCCCGTCGTACTTGAAGCCGCAGCTTTGTTGACTTCACTCTCTCGCCCCAATCACATAGGACAACTATGCTCAGGGGACTCTATCGCTTGTCGTCGCGCTGCAACTCCAATTACTTAGGGCGTAATGGCAGGGCTTTCACCCTGCCATGGAGGGAGATTAAATTAACTCTTCGCAATCACCTGAACAGGGCTTTGCTCTTTCAGACTGGCCTGACCTGCAGTAACCACCTGATCACCTTCAGCTAAACCTTCAACCACTTCAAACATGCTGTCTGATTCATAACCTGTTGTGATGGTTTTGCGCTCTACTTTGCCATCTTTGTTCACAACAAAGACTGAACTACTGTTATCCATCGCCATTACTGCACGTTTTGGCACTAACAACGCAGCGGTTTTGGCATCGTATTGCACTTCGACCTGAGCAAACATACCGGCTTTTAATGTCAGGTCACTGTTATCCACCGCAACAGTGACACGGGCAGTACCTGTAGCGGCATCAACAACCGGAGAAATACGGATAATTTTAGCTTCCTTTGCAGGCATAGCAGCGAAGTGCAAATAGGCAACCTGGCCTACTTTGGCACGAGGCAACTGATGCTCAGGCAAATTGATCACTGCTTCTAAACGTTCTTGTGACACAATTTCAAACAAAGCTTTGGATGAATATTCAGTGATCAACTGACCCACTTTGACATGACGGCGGGCTATCACACCGCTGATAGGCGCGATGATCTGTGTTTCTTTTAACGCCAGTTCGGACAAAGCCACAGAAGCAGATAAAGATTCAACCTGCCATTTTAATTTGTCGTATAAGTCGAAACTAACCAGTTTTTTCTGGTACATGGCTTCTAATCGGGTTAATTCGCTTTTCAATTGACCTAATTCGGCTTTGCCTTTGGCTAAGTTTAATTGCTGACGCTCAGTGTCTAAGATAGCCATCACCTGCCCAGCCTTTACAACATCACCTTCTTCAACAAACAGCTGCTGTACTATGCCGGTAGATTTGCTATTCACTTCAGCATCTTCTTTGGCTTCCAAGGTACTGGTGGTGCGATACAAACTGCTGATTTCACCACGGCTGACCAGAGCGGCTTCCACAGGGATGCTGATCACAGCCTCCACTTTTGCAGCATCCGGACTTCCTTCAGCGCTGCCGCAACCGGTTAATACCAAAGAGCTGGCCAATAAGGCAGTAGTTACAGCAGTAGCAAGCAATGAACGGGTTTTCATAATTTATCCTTAAACAAGCAAAGTCGAATCAGTTGCAGTGGGATTGCATCCCTTGTGCCACTTCGAAAATGAAAAACAATTCCATTTAAAAACAACAACTTAATAAAATAAAACACATAATCAGCTTCTGTTCATTATTTGAATTTAGCTAATTCCACTACTTTTTAGTCAAAGCAAGATCCGACCAGTAGCAAAATTTGCCAGTCTTAGAGCATGTACTCTAAGCCCTCACCCTCCTATAATGCCGCGAAATTTATTACAGGGTACAAAAACAATGTTACGAAAAGCTTCATTACCACTAGCAATCAGTCTTGCCTTAGTCAGCCAGTCTGCATTTGCTGAAGGCTACAAATTATTTGAACAATCTGTCAGCGCCGCTGGCAATGCTTATGCTGGCCGTGGTGCGCAAATCACCGACGCCTCTTTGGTGTATTCTAACCCTGCAGCTTTAACAAAACTCAAAGGTGCACAATTTTCCGGTGGTCTGAATCTGATCCACGCCACCACACGTTACAGCGACGCATCGGCGCAAAGCGCCAATGGTATGGCTGTTTCAGGCCGTGACTCAGGTAAACTGACGTTGTCAGAGTTAGTGCCTTTTGCCTTTTACAGTGACCATTTCACCGACAACTTAAGCTGGGGTATTGGTGTGTACGCTCCTTTTGGTTTGTCATCTGACTACCAAAACGATTGGGTAGGTCGTTATTTTGCAGATGAAACCTCCATTAAAGTAGTAGCTATGCAACCCACAGTGGCTTACAAGTTGAGTCAGGACTGGTCTTTTGGCTTAGGCTTAAATATCAATTACGCCGAAGGCACCTTATCTAAATACAAAGACCATTCCGGTTTATGTGAGTTAGGAACCAACATAAATGGTTTGTATGGCGCCAATGTCTATAACGCGGCTTACTGTGACAGCCACTATGAAGTAAATGGTGACGACGTAGCTGCGGGTTATAGCTTTGGTCTTCACGGTGATTTAGGCTCAACTAAACTGGCTTTGGTGTATCACTCTGAAGTGAAATACACCTTAAAAGGTGATTCTGAAATCACCAATACACCTATCACTGGTGCCAACGTAGTAGGAAATCCAAACTTTATTGCAGTGGCTCCCAATCTGCCAGCCATCAGCTTAGCAACCGGAAAACTGGCATCAAACAGCTACTTGTCGGAACAAAGTAAACTGGACTTAACCACGCCGGCCAACCTGGCTTTTAGCGTTGATCAGAAACTGACGGATGTTTTATCTGTGCAGGCCAGTGTGAACTGGACTGGCTGGAGCAGCTTTGAGTCTATTGATATCGTCAGCGATGACGCAACACCTAGTATTTCATTAAGCACTCAGCTGCCACAGAACCTGAACCAGGCTGGCTATATTGGGTATATCCCTGAGCATTGGCAGGACACCTGGTCTTTCTCTGTAGGTACTACGGTTCAATACAACGAAGAACTGACGCTGAAAACAGGTATGGCTTATGATGAAAACCCAATCAGTGGCAGTCATAAAACAGCCAGAGTTCCAACCGCCGACCGCATCTGGTGGACCTGGGGCGCAAACTGGGCTGTGACTGCAGAGCAAAGTATTGATTTTGCTTACGGTTATATGTGGATGAACAAAGTCAGTATTGATGAGCATGAATACAACGCCAATGGCGATCGTATCTATAACTCAGGTGTACAGGCTACCTACCGCAATAAAGCACAAATCCTGGCTGTCCAATGGAACTATAAGTTCTAATCCGCAGGAACAGTGCTACAGCTGCTCGTCAAAACCACCGTTTTTACGGTGGTTTTTTTTGGCCAGAACAACTGCGCTTCATTGTTTATCGCGATTTTTATTTTTGATAAAACCGCACAAATCACGCACCCAATATAGTTACAAGACTTTCAGTCTGAGCCATCATGATGTTCACACCAAAGGGACTAGCGGCGTTCAACCTTTCTCTGCATTGATGTAGAACTCACCGTTAACTTAAGGTTGTGCAGCATAGGTACTGCCGCCTGAGCAGTTGAGTTATGGGACGGTGACTGGCATGAATAAATTATGTGCCGGATACGCCATTCTGTTGCAGATCAGGAGATCTACATAGTAGGTGAAGCCTACTCCTACGAACACAGCACCACCAGTCTGGCTAAAACCCTGATTAGTGAAAACGAAGGCATTTTTGTAGGCACTTATGCTGATGGTGCGTCCTTGCCTGCGACCCGGGATTATGTCGACAAGGCAGATGCGGTATTGGCGCTGGGGGTGATCTTTACCGGAAACAGGTTGTGTAGCTGGCATTGCTTACGCAAGCGATAAACCTGCCCAGGCGATAGCCGGAGACGTTGGTTTTATGATGATCGGTCAGAGTTTATCGACCATCAGCCATCATCAGCTGAACTCTGTAGTCTTTGTGCGCAGCAATAAGGTGTGCGCCATAGAACAATCATTTGTCGATATCTGCACTTTCGCCAAAGGAGACCAGCTTGCGCCTTTTGACCTGCGGCTTAGCTTGGATTACCTGAGTTTAGCCAAGGCTTTTGCTGTTGAAGAATACAAAGTACAAACAGGAGCAGAATTGCAGCAAGCACTGAACAAGATAATGGCAAATAAAGAGACACCCGCTTTGGAGGAAATCATTATTCCCTCTCAGAACTTAGCGCCTGCTATGGCCGGACTGGTGAAATCTATCACGGGTAATACTGTAGATCAGTGCAACATAAAAGCCGGTTAAGGATAAAAAAATGGCCACTTCCTGTGGCCATTTTTTCTTTACAACTTCACTACCTGTGAACTATTTTACCAGGGTGATTTTATAACCACTTGGTGCAACAGTGGATGGCTCAGCCGCCAGAATATAGTTTTTACCAGCTTCCAGTTGCAGCATGTCAGTTTTGTCTAACAAGCTGATAGTGCCATTTTCAGCTACTTGTACCAGAGAAATTGAGTACAAGTCTTTTGGTAGCACTAACGTAGCGTACTTTTTGAAATCCAGCGCTTTCACATGGAATTTAGCACTTTCAATAGTTTCGTTTTGACGAACAAAATAGAAGTGCAGATTTTTGAAATCAGGGACCAGGTTGGCCACGTTAATTTCATGTTCGTGGATTTGTGGCAGATTTTTTTCAGTGAAGCTGACTAAACCTACTTTTTGTTCAGCATCACGGAATAACAGCACTGACTTGCTTTGACCTGCGTTGATGGTCAACAGTACGTTGTTTAACAACAGCTGGTTATTTTGATCAAGTACAGCGATGCTGTAGTCGTTTTTGTCTAATTGGATGTAATCCGTCAGTGTATCCTGCACTAAATCTGCAACTGGTAAATTATTGATAGCAATCTGACCTTGCTGATTGTCCAGACTGTTGTAGATACGAACCTGGCCTTTAGCTAAACGGTGTTCTAAAGCTTCCACTGTGGTCGAGTTACCTACTATATCCAGAGAAACCTGATTGACCATAGGGCCTAACTTATCGCGAACCACCATGACATAGCTGGTGGTGTACTGGAAGTTATAAGCAGCAGCTTCAAAAAATGGCGTTTTGCTACCCGCAGTGGTGATGAACAATTTGTACTTACCACGCTTCAGCATTTTGCCTGTTTTGGTAATTTCTTTAGCAGAAACGGACTCTAACAAGGTTGCTTTGCTGAAATCATCAGTTTCGGCAGCGGTGTAAACATCTACTTTGTCGTAGTTTGCTGATAAGTTAGCAACAAAAATACGGAACTCATCATCAAACTTCTCTTCACGCTTGTGAGTTAAAGTTAAAATGCTTGGATTAGTCGCGTCACCCGCCATTAACAACAGCGTTTTTTCGCCTTTGTTCAGCGTGATATCAGCCTCTTTAATCAGGGCTGTGCTGGTTGCATTTTTTAGCTGATATTTGTAAGTGCCTGGCTCAATAGCCAGCATATTAGAAGCGTCACCAAAAATAGCTGAGCCAACGGCCTGATCATTGACTGTAAAAGCACTGTTCGCACTATTGGCAGCACCATTGTAAAACTGCACGTACCCCTGATTAAACCCTTCTTCTGCTTTATCCCCTGAGCTGCCACCGCAGGCTGCCAAGGCGATCAGCGAAAACAAAGGCAAAGCCAGACGACTGGCACGCTGTATCATGTTCATAAAGCTATCCTGTAACTTGGTTGTTAGTTGGCCAAGAGATTATGTATAGCCCTTTGAAAATCCTAGCGTTTTTACCAAATCCAACAGTTAATAACAGGCTTTAACAATTCAGACATAACTGAACACGATTGAGCTATTGCAAAGTTATGTAAAGGCGCTGCGGTAAGCAGGCAGGCTTGCGCCTGCCTTTGGCTTAGTGTGTTTCCAGCTTCAATGAACCACTGACTGTGCTCATCTCTATACTACCGTCACCATTGCCTGTACTAAATTCAAGGCTACGACGTGGGCCATATTTTGCTTTTTCAGCTTTCTGACTGGTCAGCTCATTTTTTATAGAACCGCCAGCATTAGCCACCAAATTAAATTTGGCACTAATATCTTTTTCCAGCTTCAGCTCAGCGCTGCCACTGACGGTACTGACTTCCACTCTGGGCGATTTACTGCCTTTCAGTCCAACATCTAATGAGCCATTCACAGAGCTCATGGTCAGTTGTTGTACATTGTTCAGTTCCAAATCAGCATCACCATTGACCAGTGACACAGCAACTTCAGACGCTGAAGATTTGCTGTCAATACTGCCATTCACCGTCTCAATAGTAAGCCGGCCTTGTGAACCAGCGTCTTCGATTTCACCATTGACCGTATTCAGACTGATACGACCATTGTTGTTCACACTGGTGATTTCTCCGTTCACAGTTTCCAGTTGAATAAATTTTTGTAATTTTTCGCCATAGACTGAGCCGTTCACCGTGCTGATTTTGGTACTCCCCTCCACACCAGTCACGCGAACGTTGGCATTCACCCCCTGAAACTCCAGTTGTGCGCCTGAGGGGACTTCAATTTTCAAACGTGAACCTTCTTTCTCCTGATCGTCCCAATTGCCGTAGTTGCGCATACGGGGCATTTTGACTTTAAAGCTGGTAAATCCATTTTTAGATTCAAGATCATAACCTTCGGCTTTTTCATCTAAAGTGCCAGAAACTTTAAAGCGCCCCTGCCCACTGGCAACAATCTCCACTTCTCCACGCATAGTTTCGATGTAAATTTTTTCGTTGTTGGCCACCTGTACATTTTCATTGACCGATTCAGCAGCCCATAAAGACTGACAGAATACAGACAAGGCAAGGCCTAGAATAAGTTGTTGTTTCATCATGTTACTCCAGATTAAACCTGGCCCGACTGGACCACTTTTTGTAAGTAATTCTGCTGTTGGCTATACAATTGACGTAATTGTTTCAGTAACAGCGCTTCGTTCGGATTGTATTTTAAAGCCAGTTGTACTTGCCCGATCGCCTGCTGCCATTGCGCAAGTTGGTGCTGCCAGTCGGCATACACAGGGTCGACAGTTTGCATACTGGCCAATTGCTCAGCTTTGGCTTGTTCAAAGCTGTACACAATAGCGGTTTCGGCATCTGCCAGCTTCGGGTTAAAAACCTGCGGCTGTAGTGCTACCTCTGGCTGCCAAAATAAAGTGACGGCGAATAAAACGGATGCAGCACTAGCGACATAGGCACTGGCAAAAGGCACGGACAACCATCTACTGGTTTTAAACTGCACCACTGTACTTACGGCTGCATTGCGATCCGTTAAGCGCTGTTCTAACTCTGGCCATAAATCGCGGGATGGCGTTAATTCACTGGAAAGTCCGGCGATTAAGGCATCTAATTCATGTTCAGTTTTCATCTAACCACTCCCGTAATAACTGCCGTGCTCTGTGGTACTGCGATTTCGAACTGCCTTCGGCTATGCCAAGCAATTCTGCAATTTCCTGATGCTGATAGCCTTCTAAAGCAAACAGTACAAACACAGCTCTTGCCTGATGGGGCAAGCGTAAAATCAACTGCTCTAATTCGCGGCTCTGGCCTAATTCTGCTCCTGCTATTTCGGGCAGTTCTTCGGTAGCCAACCTAAGCAACTTATCCTGACGCCATAAATCGATGGCGGTGCGGGTGGCAATGCTATGCAGCCAGGTGCTGAAACTGCTGTCACCCCGAAACAAGGTTAATTGTTGCCACACCTTCACAAACACTTCCTGACAAGCATCTTCAGCTTTGCTGCGATCGGCAAGCAAACGTACGCAGACCGCATAAACCCGGCCAGAATGTTGCTGATAGAGCTGCCTGAACGCTGCACGATCGCCCTGCTGTGATAAAGACACCAGCTCATCCATGGCTCGTACACTTTGCTCTGGCACGCATTGTTCTGGAAAGTCAGACCTTAACATCCCATTCCTGTTGTTTTATTGCTGTTGTTATCTGGTTAGTCGAACGCACAGCTGCAAAAGGTTTAAATACAAAAATAAATATTTTAAAACCCAGCATAATATTGGCCCATACTATAGCTGAGTGACTGATTTTTAATATAAATTTTGTTTGTCTTACGCTACTGAAATCTGACAAACTGAGTGCTGTCTAGTGTGAAACGGGAGCTACAGGTGCAAACACGGCTTAAAAAAATCAGCTTGTTTTTGCTCTGCCTGTTTCTGCTTGCCGGCTGTACCAGCCCGCATTTTTTAAAACTGCTGCCATCCACCAAAAGGGCGCTGGAAGCGAACCAGCTGTTTAGTTACCAATATGCCCGAATGCAACAGATGGACGCCGCTGAACTGGCTTTGTATTGCCCTGACTTATTGAGCTTACCGGATGAAACTGCCAATAAAAGCCTGTTACAACTCAGTTGTGCGCAGTTTTGGCTGTCGTCTTCCCACTTAACCAACACAGAGCTGCAACAAGCCACCACCTTATACAATCAAAGTCTGACTCACTTTTTGCAGTTGATGCTACCTAAACAAAAATACCGTCATCCTGCGCTTCGCATCGTGCTGGAGCCGCCTTTGGATGAAACAGGCTTGCCCTTTGAAAACTTTGTACTGGCCAGTGATTTTCAAGCCATTAAAAGTCATCACCAAAAAATAAAAGGCACAGGCTTAGGTGTCAGTCTGGTGGCTGCGCGGGAAAACACCGGCACAGGCTGGGATAAAAACTACCCGCCAGAAGGCATTTTCCGCTCTGTCACTGTTAGTCTTAAAGAGCTGAAGTTTAATAAAGACCTGCAAATTCAGCTGACCTTGCAAGGGCATCTGATGCAAGAGGCGACAGAGCTGAGGTTTACATCAGCCTCTTATCCACTGCTGTATGACGCGGCCAGCAGCTATTTATGGCTGATACAGCAGGCGAAGCTGGCCGATTTAGAGCTGCCAGGCTTATTTAATGCGGAACTGGCTGACAATAAGTTAGGCATTTACAGCGTCACTCCACTGCAAAAAAATAAACAACCGCTGTTAATGATCCATGGTTTAAATTCCAGCCCTTTGATCTGGTATGAACTCACCATGGCGGTATTGCAGGATGAAGAGCTCAAACAGCGTTATCAGATTTGGCATGCTTTTTACCCGTCAGGGCCGCCGCCCTTTTACAATTCGATGCGATTACGTAAAAAACTGGATGAGTTGCATAGCATGCTCAACGCCAAAGGTGACTCAGAGGTACTGGATCAGATGCTGGTGGTTGGCCATAGCATGGGCGGTATTATCAGTAAAACGCTGGTCCAGAATACAGACTTTGTCCTCTGGGATTTAAGTTTTACAGAACGCCCGGAACAACTGGGATATGCACAGCAGGAAATGGAAAAGGTAAAAGATATTTTTATTTTTAACACCAGACCTTATATCGATAAAGTGGTGTTTATGGATACTCCCCATGGCGGCTCTGAATCCTCTGAATCTATTCTCGCCAAGATCGCCAGTTGGTTTATTAACCTGCCCAAAAATTTCACCCTGCTGATGAGTAACTTTATCCTGAAACTGGGGCCGGATAAGATCACCTTGCCGATGCGGGAATACCTCAATGGCGGTGGAGGCCCGCATTCTGTGCAGGTGTTATCACCACGGCATCCATTGCTACAAGGCTTAAACAGGCTTACTTATCAACGCCCGGTCTATTCCATTGTCGGCAGCGATGGGCCTTTATCCTGTCAAGACGAAAGAAGCTGCAGTCAAATCAGCGACGGTGTCGTACCCTTTTTCAGCGCCCATCAAAACAAAGCTGTGCAGGAAATTATTGTGTCGTCGCGCCACAACTCTTATCAATCACCACAAGCTTTAGAATTTTTACTGCAGGTCCTCAGACAACCTGCAGGCGAGGCCAAAATCCTGCCGCTGTCGCCTGACAAGCCTGACGATTAAAGCTATACTCGCCGGCCTTTTTTCTGACAGGTGATCTTATGTCTGCTCCATATCTTGCTGTTGATTTTGGTACGTCCAACTGTGCCGCTGGTTTTATGCTGGACCAACAGCCACATTTATTAGCTTTGGAGCAGGACGGCAGCCGTTATTTAAGCTCGGCTTTGTATATAGAGCGCCAGCGTGATCCGGAAGATGAAGATGCTTACCTTTCAGCTAGTCTGACCCGTTTATTAGCACAAAACAGCACAGTGCTGGTCGGTAAAGCCGCACACGAACGTTACAGCATGGATCCCTTAGGTGGTGTGTTTATCCGTTCACCGAAGTCGATGCTCGGCAGCCGTTTGACGCCAGCTCAAACTGAAATTTATACGCAGGTAGCCACTTTATTGTTAGGCCGGATCAAACAAGGTGCAGAGCAGAAATTAGGTCATCAGGTTGAAAGGGTATTGATTGGCCGCCCTATCCATTTTCAGGGCATAGATTTAGCCTTAGGTGATGAACGGGCTTTGGCCATTTTAAATCAGGCAGCTAGCCGGGTAGGTTTTAAAGAAGTGGATTTTGCCTATGAGCCGGTAGCAGCAGCTATTGAGTACGAAAGGCATTTAACCCGGGAGCAACTGGTGCTGGTGGTGGATATTGGTGGTGGTACCAGCGATATCAGCTTGATCCGGTTAGGGCCAGAGCATAGCCAAACCTTTGACCGCAGCAGAGACCTGTTAGGCCACAGCGGTAAACGTATTGGTGGTGTGGATATGGATATCAAACTGACGATTTATGGTTTGATGAAACTTTTTGGCCGCCAGAGTCTGGCGCTGGATGGAAAACCTTTGCCCGGTGCTTTGTTCAGTGATGCAGTCAATATTATCGACATTCATGCCCAGGAGCGGTTTTACGCTGAGAAAACCTACGATGAACTGCTGGATTTAAAAGATCTAGCGGCTGAACCACAACTTTTAAACCGCTTTGTGCAGGTATACCAGCAACATTTAAGTTATTACCTGAATCAAAAAGCTGAGCAAGCTAAAATCGGCCTGACCGAACATGCTGCTGTGGATGTAGTACTGGACCGTATTGATCAGGGTCTTTTGCAAAACCTGTCGCAACAACAACTGATGGATGCTTTGTATCAGGAGTTATCCGGCATCAGTAAGCTAATTCAGCAGTGTTTACAAAGTGCTGGCGCAAAACCAGACAGTATTTTTGTTACAGGGGGCGCTTCTGCTGTACCTGGCGTACAACAAATGCTGCAGCAGTTATTGCCTGATGTACCTGTGATCCGCGGCGACCAGTTTGGCTCTGTCGCTATGGGATTAAGTAAACTGGCTTCGCTTCGTTTTGGCTAACAAAGGCTCTAAATCAGCTTTAATTTCACTCAATTCACTAAGTTGCACAAAAAACCAACAATAGCGCTGGTCGCACTGGCGCTTTCCCGTTACAATGCGCGGCTTTTTGCGGGGGCCAATTGGGGTTCACGCTTTTATTTGAGAAATTTAATGTCATTTTCTGCTTTGGGTTTAAACCCTGCTTTGGTTGAGGCCGTACATCAGGCCGGTTATACCCAACCAACCCCTATTCAACAACAGGCCATTCCTGCTGTATTGCAGCGTCGTGACTTGTTAGCAGCCGCTCAAACCGGCACAGGCAAAACTGCCAGCTTTGTCTTACCTATACTGCAAATTTTATCAGCACAACCAATTCAGAAACCTCGTCCGGTCAAAGCGCTGATTTTAACGCCGACCCGTGAACTGGCGGCGCAGATTGAAGAACAAATTCAGAAATACGGTAAAGAGTTAAGCCCAAAACTAAAACACCATGTCGTCTTTGGTGGCGTGAGTATTAACCCACAAATGATGGCTTTACGTGGTGGTGTGGATATTTTAACTGCCACTCCTGGCCGTTTATTGGATTTATTAAGCCAAAATGCGCTGAAGCTGGATCAGGTGCAAATGCTGGTTCTGGATGAAGCCGACCGCATGTTGGACATGGGCTTTATCCGCGATTTGAAAAAAATTCTGGCGCTGCTGCCTAAAGTCCGGCAAAACCTGCTGTTTTCAGCAACCTTCAGCGATGAAATTAAATCTCTGACTAAAGGTTTGTTGCAAAACCCACTGATGATCCAGGTCACACCGGAAAATACCACAGTCGAAAAAATTGAGCAGCAAGTCTACCTGCTGAACAAAGGCCAGAAAACGGCTGCTTTGTGTGAACTGATCACCGAAAACAACTGGCAACAAGTGTTGGTTTTTATGCCAACCAAACACGAAGCCAACCGTTTAAGTGAACAGCTGACCTATGCTGGTATTCCGTCAGCCGCTTTGCATGGCAATAAAAGTCAGAATGCCCGGACTAAAGCTTTAGCCGATTTTAAAGCCAATGAGTTACGGGTGTTAGTGGCAACCGACGTGGCCGCCCGGGGCATAGATATATCCCAGCTGCCTTATGTAGTGAACTTTGCATTGCCACGCTCTCCTGCGGATTACGTGCACCGTATAGGCCGTACCGGCCGTGCCGGTAAATCTGGTTTAGCCGTATCTTTTGTCGCTCCTGATGAAATACCGCAACTGAAATTGGTGGAGCGTTTAATTGGTATTAAACTGCCAAGTCAGACTATGAATCCAAACCCTTTGCCTGAGGCTATGGTGGCTATAGCCAAAGCTCCTCGCCCGCCCCGCCCTGTGCGTAAGCCGCAAGCGGACAGTGCTAAGCCAAAAGCTGACGGCAATAAACCTAAAGCCAATGCAGGACAAAAACCAGCCCAACATCAGGGGCAAAAGCCGCCACGGCGTTTTGAAGCGCCAAAAACTCCTGGTATTCAAACGCAGGCTGCAGGTCATATGGCCACTCCGGCTGCTGAACATAACAGCGGCAATGGCCAGCGCCGTCGTTTTAAACCTAAGCCTAAAGCGACGGCTTAAAAGATAACGGTTAAAGCGGATGAAGATTCGTTTAGCCAAATACCTGGCCGACCATGGCCTTTGTTCAAGACGAGCCGCCTCAAGGCTGATTGACGAAGGCCGGGTTTTGGTAAATTACCGCCCCGCTAATCATATTGATCATGTAGATGCTGACGACCAAATTCTGGTCGATCAGCAACCTTTTGCTGCTACCACCGAAAAACATTATCTGCTGTACCACAAGCCTGTGGGTATAGACTGTAACCTCAATCCGGATAAAGCCGACAGCCTGTACCATTTGCTGCAACAATTCCCTATGCGGCTGTTTCCGGTCGGACGGCTGGATAAAGACTCTTGTGGTTTAGTGCTGCTGACCAATGATGGCGAGCTGGCACAGCGTTTGTTGCACCCTGATTTTTACCATGAAAAAACCTATCAGGTGACGGTAGATAAAACACTGACGACTCAGGCTTTGAAGCAACTGGCATCCGGTGTCAGTTGGACTGTTGGCCCTCATAGCTATCAATCCCGTCCTTGTCAGGTGACCCAACTTAGCACCGATCGTTTTGAAATTGTGCTGACCCAGGGCTTAAACCGACAAATCCGCTATATGTGCCGCAGTCAGGGCTTTAAAGTGCTGCACCTCAAACGTATTCAATTGGCGGAGTTTAATCTCGCTGATTTAGCTGAAGGTTGTTTTAAAGCTGTTTGCCTGCCGGTTAAATAATGTCTGTTATCAATTTCTATTTTTGTGTTGTAGAGTAAGTATTCATAAAGTTACTAAAAAAGGGCAAAAATGAAGAACTTAGCTATCGGGATCTTTGCTGCTTTCTGCTTTGCGGTAGCACCTCTACAAGCGTCAGAACCTACATCACTCCAAGGCAGCTGGACACTTAAATCTGCGGTTTACACCAAGGCCGATGGCACTGTGATCAAAGTGTCAGGCGAGGATTTGAAATCGGTGAAAGTCTTGTCCAAAAGCTATTTCAGTTTTGTCACAGTCAATAAAGACGGCAGTTTCAGCAGCGCCTTAACAGGCACTTACCAGTTGAAAGGCAATGACTATCACGAAACTCCACAAACAGGTTCAGTCGCCAGCATGCTTAATAAAACCTATGAATTTAAAGCCAAAGTCGAAGGCGATCTCTGGCATCACAGTGGTATGGAAGATGGAATGAAAATTGAGGAGGTCTGGGTAAGACTGGATTAATCCAGTCTTACCAAAGCAGAGAAACCAAGCTGCTGCCACTGTGCTTCCTGATGAGTCACCAACATAAAACCCGCCGGATAAGTCTGTAAAAAGCTTTTGAGCACAGCCAACGCCTGAAAATCCAAATGATTATCCGGCTCATCCAGCAGCAAAAAAGGCGCATAAGGCTGCAATGCCAAAGTCAGAAACAACAACTTCATTCGCTCTCCGCCACTGAGCTGCCGCGTTGGTAACTTCAGGCGCTCTGCACCAAGGCCTATACCAGACAAACAAGTTCGGATCTGCGATTCCTGCTGCGACATCGTCAGCGTTCTGATCGCCTCTACAGCGTCCGGAAAATCATCCAGTAAAGATAAATGCTGATCCAAATACCAAAGCTGTTGTTTCACCTGCACTAAACCCTGTGTTGGCTGAATAAAACCCGCCAGTATTTTAAGTAAGGTCGACTTGCCACTGCCATTGCTTCCAGTGACAACGCAGCGCTGCTGCACATCAAGCTGAAAAGATAAAGGCGCTTTTGAGCCATAAGGTAAAACCAAGCCGTCACAATAAAGCACAGGACCGCTGCATGCTTTTACCGCGGCAACAGAAGGTAGTTTTGGCAAGTCGCGGCAATCCAGTTGTCGTTGCAGCTGTTGGCGCCTGGCACTTAACTCCTGCTGCTGAGCCTGCACCTGAAGCTGCAAACGACCATGGCTTTGTTCAGCCTGCTGAGCTTTTCTGCCCAGTAAAATAGGCGCCTGATTGGCATGGGCTTTATTCTTTTTAGCCTGATGATGTTTTTGCTCTTGTTGTTCAAGCAATAGCTGTTGCTGCTGTTGTTGGCGATTTTGCTGTTTTTTCAGCTTGTCATTTTGTTGCTGCAACTGCTGCTTTAGTCTCTGGCTCTGCTGCAAAAAGTCCTGGTAGTTGCCCTGATATTTTTCCAGGCCTAAAGGCGATAACTGGTAAATACAATCAACAGTCGACAATAACTCCACATCATGGCTCACCAATAAATAACCAGCTTTGTACTGCTTTAGCTGCTGCTGAAGCCATAAACGAGCTTGTTGATCCAGATGGTTTGACACTTCATCGAGCAATAAAAACTGTTTTGTTGCAAAAGCCTTCGCCAGCCGCAGTTTCATCAACTGCCCACCGCTTAAAGCCTTGAGTGGTAAGGCAGGATCTGCGGGCAAGTTTAAATCCACCAACCACTGCCTAAGCTCTGCTTTCGCTAACCAGCGATCACCGATGCAATCAAAATCAGTGTGGTCCAGACTGCCAGCTTCTACTCGATCTAAAGCGTCAAACAAAGCATCTAACCCCAGATAACAGCTGATGCTTTGGTTAAGATCCGGCTCTAGCTGTGCCAAGTAATAAAATGGCTGTTGCCAAAGCAATTCACCACTGTAAGCCAAGCCAGAGTCCTGAGCGGCTAAACAACGCAAAAATAACGATTTACCGCAGCCATTTAAGCCGACTAAGGCCTGAGCCTTATTCTGAAGTTGCAGATCAATAGCTGGGTGTAATAATTCCAGACCCGGATGGGTCCATTGGAATTGGCGACATAACAACACAGTAGATGATTCAGACATACAGACTCCTGAAATACAGGAAGGCTGTGTTCACAGACAAACAGAAAATGAAATAAATACCTGTTAAACAACAGCTATCCTGAAGATTTGTAAAATAACGGCTACAAATTTTCGGGAATTTAGTTGTTCATTTCAGCGGTACTCGAAGTGGAAGTGACGTTATGCTAACAAGCAAAACAAAGTGGACGCAAGTTATTTCACGGCGCTTTTGCTGCGCTGTGTTTTAGCCACAGACTGAAAACTAAGGTCAGCATAAACATCAGCAAGGAGCCTGCTACGACCCCATTCCAGCCCCACTGCTGCCAGAATGGCGATAAATACAAACCACCAGAACTAGCACCCAGATAATAAAACACCAGATACAAAGCGCTGGCACTGGCTTTGGCTTTGACCGCCTGTTGATTAACCCAACTGCTGGCCAGAGAATGGCAAAGAAAAAAGCCAAAGGCACTGATAAAAAAACCAAACACAATCAAAGGCAAGGCATTAAAAACGGTCAAGGCTGTACCGAGCATCATAATAGCAATCCCCAGCGCCATGCCCAACGCAGGATGAATTCGCTGCCCTACTTTGCCAGATAAAGCCGATCCTACAGTACCGGTTAAATAGGTAATAAATAACAGACCTATCCAACCGCTGGACAATAAATATGGGCTATCAGACAAGCGGAAAGCGACAAAAGTGTACTGATTTAAAAAGATAAAAAAGTTAAGGCCGCCGATCATATAGGTCAGCAACAAAGTTTTCTGGCGTAAATGGAACCAGTTATCTGACATGGCTTGTTTGAGCTGAAACGGCTGTTTTTGAAAATAGCTGGATTTAGGCAAATAACGCCAGACCAGATAAGTGCAAAGCGCACTACCCAACCCCATAGGCCAGAACACCCATTGCCAGTGATTAATTTCTGCAAACCAGCCTGACAACAAACGCCCGCTGATGCCCCCCAACGAATTGGCACTGATGTAATAACCCACAGCCACCACCATGGCCGTTTTACTGAATTCTTCGCCCATATAAGCGATGGCAATAGCGGGCAGACCACCTAAACAAAAGCCCTGCAAAGCACGCAGTAGCAAAAGTGAGTGATAGGATTCGACCTGAGTCAGCGCCAATGTGCTCAGCGCCATACCGCCCAGGCTCCAGAGCAATAAAGTGCGACGCCCGTAAGAATCCGACAAGGCACCATACACCAGTAAAGACAAGCCCAGTGCCAGCGTGCCTATGGCATAACTCCAGCTGGTTTGCAGGGGTGTCAGTTGAAATTCACGGCTTAGCAGCGGCAATAAAGGCTGCAACATATGCAGGTTGGCAAACACAAAAACAGCAGCCAGACAAAGCGCAAAACTGGCGGCATAAAATGCAGGGGTGTTTTTATCAATCATAGCTTTTAGTCATATCGTTCAATCACGACCATCATCAACACTGCAGAGCCAAAGAGCGCTCACAAAAGATGGCTAAGTATACCGCGAATAAGCTAATTTTTACTTTGCTTTACCGCAAATGGCTGTCGCACTGCTGAAATACCTGAGATCAAAGCGTAAGATAAGCTCTACTTTACGCACTCAAACCAAAAGGAAAAACTATGCGTTTGTCATTTCTGGCTCTGGCCATCAGCGGTGTGCTGTTGGCAGGTTGTAACGAAGCCCCAACAAAAGCAGAATCGAACACTGCTGCTCAACCAACAACAACAGTTGAAGTAACCAAGGCTCCCGCTGCTCAGTCAGCTGAACAACTGTATCAACAGGCCACTCAGCTCTTGTTTCAGGCTCGCGCTTTAAATGCCTCAGCTTTGGGTTTATCTGAAGATGTCGTAGGTAAAGCATTTAACACCGAACTGGAGAACTATAGTGAAGAAGCGGAAGCTGAACTTCGCAAACAGCTGAATGCAGTAATCAGCCAACTCGCTACCCTTCCGGTGCCAGCAGATGATGTTGAAGCGGAAAATCAGGCCGTCATGCTAAACATTATGCAGTACTACGCCGGCAGCAATGAGTTTCCTCAAGGTTATATCGACTCCTGGATGGGGCATTCAGCTTTTGTCGTCAATCAAATCAACGGTCCCACCATAGATATGGCGGGCGCTTTACAAAATTCGCATCCGATAAGCTCAGAACAGGATGCAAAAGACTACCTAAGCCGGCTGGAAAAATTTGGCGCAGCGTTAAAAGCTGTTGAACAGCGTTTTGTCTCTGACGCCGCCACGGGTTGGATAGCGCCAAAAGTTCTGCTGGAGAAATCTCTAGTCATTTTAGATGGTTATGCCAGCGGTGAAGTAACAGAGCATGTGCTGTATAAAGATTTTGCGAAAAAACTGGGTGGCCTGAAAGAATTATCTGCAGAAGCAAAGCAGCAGTATCTGACCTCAGCTGCACTTTTAGTACAAAAGCAAGTACAGACAGGTTATCAGCAACTCGCTGCTGCAGTGCGCTCAGAACTGCCAAAAGCCAGAATGGAATCCGGCATTTGGGCTCAACCTAATGGCGATAAGTTTTATGCCTGGTCAGTAAAACAACTGGGCGATACCGACCTGACGCCAGAGCAAATTCACCAGATAGGTTTGGATGAAGTGGCCCGTATCAGTCAGGAGATGGACAGTATCTTAAAGGCTCAAGGTTATAAAGACGGCTCTGTCGGCGCTCGTATGACGGCATTAAATGGCGAAGCCCGCTTTTTATACGAAGACTCAGACGCGGGTCGTCAGCAGGTGCTGGATGACTTAAATAAATACATAGCTGAAATAAATCTGCGTATGCCGGAGCTTTTTGCCACTAAACCACCTTATCCGGTGGAAGTACGCCGTATTCCGGTAGAAATTCAGGACAGCGCTGCGGGCGGCCAATACAGCTCGCCAGCCATTGATGGCAGCAAGCCTGGTATTTATTGGATTAACCTGCGCGATATTAAAGCCAACGCAAAATTTGATCTAAAAACCCTGACCTACCATGAGGCCAACCCAGGCCACCACTGGCAGGTGGCGTTGAATTTAGCTCAGGAGCATTTGCCGCTGCTGCGCCGTGTCGCGCCATACAACAGCTATGTCGAAGGTTGGGCTTTGTATTCAGAGCTGGTCGCTAAAGAAATGGGCATGTACAAAGACGATCCTTTTGGCGATTTAGGCCGTCTGAAAGCTGAGTTATTCCGCTCAGTACGCTTGGTGGTTGACACCGGCCTGCATGCGAAAAAATGGACGCGTGAACAAGCAATTAGTTACATGGCAGAAACCACAGGCACCACAGAATCTGATGTAGTCTCGGAAATCGAACGTTATATGGCATGGCCAGGTCAGGCTTTAGGTTACAAGCTGGGCATGCTGAAAATTGTTGAGCTGCGCTCTTATGCCAAAGCGCAGTTAGGCGACAAGTTTGATATCAAGGCCTTCCACGATTTAGTGCTGTTAGGTGGCGCTGTGCCAATGTCGGTGCTGGATACGAAAGTGAAAAACTGGGTGGCCAGTCAGAAGGCATAACACTAAATGGGGGCAGATGTTAGATTCTGCCCCACACCTCTTGGCTTTTTAAGCCTTTAACCACCAGCCTGCTCACCTTGTTCTGCCACTTTGACTTTAGTCACCAACAGTTGGTCTATTTTGTAGCTGTCGATATCGACCACTTCAAATTTGTAACCCTGATAGACGACAAAGTCGGTACGTTTTGGAATTTTACGCAGCATATACATCATAAAACCGGCAATGGTTTCGTAGTTTTCATCATCCGGGAAGCTGTCGATATCAAAAACCCGCATCACGTCATCCAGCGGCGTTAAGCCTTCGACCAGCCAGGATGCTTCGTCACGCTGCACTATTTGCTCTTCGTCTGAATTAACCAGCTCACCCATCACTATGCTCATCACATCTTTCAGAGTGACCATACCCACAGTTAAAGCGTATTCGTTCAGCACCACAGCAAAATCGATACCGCTGGATTTAAAATGCGCCAGCACTTCGTACAGCGACAACGAATCAGGCACTATTAAAGGCGTGTGGATCATGCCTTCTTTCAGTAAATTAATAGGCTGCTGATGCAATACCTGCATCAAAATATCGCGGCTGTCGACATAACCCACCACTTTATCCAGGCTGTCATCACAGACAATAAATTTGGCGTGTGGATGTTCGGCAATTTTGTTTTTAATACTCTCGGCCGATTCTTTTAAATTAAAATAAATTAAACTTTCACGCGCTGTCATGGCGGACGTGACAGTGCGGGAGTCCATATCAAAGACGTTCTCCAGCAAGGTACGTTCCTGTTGCTGTAGTACACCAGCCTGAGCACCTTCATCCATCATAGCCACTATATCTTCAGGGGTAATTTGATCGATTCGCTGCATGGGTACGTTAAAAAGTTTGAACACCAGATTGGCCAAACTATTGAATAACCAGACCAGAGGTTTGAGGAGCACCAGCATCAGCAAAATCAGGTTCACTACAGAAATAGCCACTTTTTCTGGTGCTAACATCGCCAGGCGTTTTGGCATTAAATCGGCAAACAAAATAAATAATGCAGTGACAAAAAACACTGACAAACCAAAGGCGATGCCTTCATTGGCCGGATTTTTAAAAATTAAATCCAGTAAACTCAGGATATAAGGCGTAAACGCAGCTTCACCCAAAATACCACCTAAAATAGCCACAGCGTTTAAGCCTATTTGGGCTATGGTAAAAAAACTGCCGGGGTTAGATTGCAGCTGCAACACCAAGGCTGCGCGCGGTTCACCATCTGACGCCAGCTGTTTTAACCGGATTTTGCGTGAAGCAGCTAAAGCTATTTCAGACATGGAAAAGAAAGCACTGGCACTGATCAGCAATAACATAATCAGCAAATTTTCTAGCAGGGACATAAAATCACTCTTTGTTTCAACAGGCTTTGCAGTGGCGCAAGCCATAAGGTTTTAATGAAAATCACTATACCGCTTGTCAGTATACGACTTAAACTCTGTTTTCCCAGCACAAGCCTTTAAAAAAATGTTTAAATTTGAACCAGTTATCCTATGGCCGATTTAGTACCCCGCATCCAGCAAGCCTATTTTCGTAACGGTCCGCAGCACAGATCCGGCGCCGATGTCAGCTTTTTGGACATAGTAAAAATTTTTGGTTTCCAAAGTATTAAAATTGGTCGTTGGGTTACGGCCGAAGAACAACAATTGGCTGCCAATCTGTTTTTTGACGCTTTGTCCGATCTGATGCTGCTGTTGCAGGTACCAGAGCAAGTGATTTCATTAAATCAAAGCCTGAACCTGAATTTTGGTATTGGTGGCCAACAAGGCAGCTGCGCTTTTTATCAGCCGCAAGGCCGTTTGCTGGCGTTAGCGAAAAATGCCGGGGGTGGCAGTTTAGCCCATGAGTGGTTCCATGCGTTTGATCATTATATTTGCAGTAAATTGTTCAGCAATGAGCTTCCTGCTTCCGCTTTTGCCAGCTCCAGTTGGCTAAATAATGCGACTGTATCGCCTCACCCACTAAATAAATATCTGGATCAGAGCTTTGGCGCGCTGTTTCTATCTGCCGATGGATCTGAACCCAATAGCTATGTCAAAACCTCTGCCGCTTTTGATCAAAACCATGGCATTTATTATTACGCCAAACCGGAAGAACTGGCAGCACGGGCTTTTGAGCATATGCTGCAGCAACAACAAGTTAAAAACAGCTTTTTAGTCAGTGGCACCTTAAAAAGCAAAGCGGCTAAAGCGGGCCTATACCCGGACTCCGCTTTGTCTGCACTATTAGCCCAATACTGGCTTGACTATTTTTCTTTGCTGGGCCGCGCACTGCGTTAAGTTCTGTTGTCTGTAAAAGCCTTGGCACAAAAATTGTAATGCATCCTGTACTCAGCAAATACTGACGGTATTTTGACCAAAGGAGCGTAAGGATGAACACAACATGGCGCAAAGAAGAATTACGTCGTTTAAATCAGACGATGAAAGCCATAGAGATCTTGGCAGAACATCCTGATTTAGCTGTGATTTATCAGGGCAAAGCCTGGGTCTACCGCGACTTGCTGGAGCTGTCAGTCAGAATATTCAGGTTAGCCAGACAAGAAGGTTTTGATGTACAGGCCTTTGAGGTGTGGTTTGCTAAAGATGCGGAACTCTTTGCACATTATGGTTTGGAATGGCGGGTAGGCTGACCGAGCTGGATTAAAAATAACAGCAAGCCGGTCACTGACTTGCTGTACTGCCGTAGCATCAGGAGTATTATTGATCGCTCTTCTCTGCAATTTTTTGCAGGTTGGCATTGATCTTAAATAACACGATCAACAGCTCACACCAAATACGTGCCCCAACAGCACCACCAATCAGAATACCTAAACCAACCAGAAAACCACCACCATAGTCGGAAAACATCGCGCCTAAGCCGCTGAAGACCGAAACGGCCAACAAGATCCAATACACCACAGTGATAATTTTTGGCGTCAGCATGGAGTCAAAGAAAAATATACTTTTCATTACGAAGTCCTTTTATACATTGTGTTATCCCAAAAACCCTACGACCTTTACTAGCAGCAAAAATCTGGGTCTTAGCCAGTTCAAATGAACTAACTTGTTTTAAAGTAATAAAAAAAATGATTTATTTCAATAACTTTGTTCGAGAGGTTTTTTTGACGAATGCTCTACATGCCGTAGTTGAACAAGAGCAATTTAACTGAATAAACCCGACTGAAAATATTGTATCATCGCGATTTTAGACATGATCTAACTCTACAAGCGAGTCATCTTTATGTGGCTGAATCAACAGCAAGTTACGGATACTGCGATCCGAGCCTATCGAAAGATTTTAGTCGGATCCAATCCGAATTATGTCGTTATTGATGATTTATTTGATCATGCCAAACTCGATGCCGTCTGCCATATTTTGCAACAACAACAGTGCTGGAAAACGCAAAAGCATACCTATTCTGCTTTGTATGTGAATAATGCAAAATGGCAAAAAACCCCTGACACAGAACGTTTTGTGCAGCGGGACATTTGGGACCGCGCCGCGGGGGCCAGTGCTGACGAACATCCCTGTGCTATAGCTCATGAGTTTTTGTCGTATTTACGTAGCGATGAATTTATGTCTTTGTTATCACGTATCTTTCGTGTGCACATAACGGATATCAACGTGGCAAAACCTGAAATTAATACCAATTATTTTCGCTTAAATGCCAAAGATTTTGTTAACCAACATGCGGATGACTCACCAGGCCGAGAAATTTGTATGCTGCTCTATTTAAATAAAGATTGGCACAACGACAAGGGGGGTGAACTGGTATTTATGGGAAAGAATGATAACCCCGTAACTATCCCGCCTTTGTACAACCGCTGTGTGTTGTTTGACCCTTCGTCAGAGGGTTCTGAGCACTGGGTGAAAGCTGTGAATGGTGAAACTGCAGACAACTATAGGTATAACGTGACCAGTTGGTATTGGTCGGAGTGATGGTTTAGTTGACTCAGGGAGTTTAATAACGGTTTTAGCCCAACATCATGGATTAAAAACACGTCTTTTAGATTGGACAACGAACCCTTTAATTGCACTTTGGTTTGCATGCCAATCAGACTCTGCAGAGAATACTGATGGTTGGATGTATTCCTTGTATACACATGGTGTATGTAATACAGAGGAGATAAACATTTCTCCATTTGATGTAGCGAATACTCTCGCGTTTCAGCCAAGAATCAATAACGATAGAGTCAAAGCTCAATTCGGCTGGTTCACTTTGCATGCATACTCAGAAAAAGATAAGCAGTTTATTCCACTAGAAATTGAGAGAATTAACTATGTCGAAGGTTTTCGAGCGTTTCATTGAATATAAAATTCCATCTTCCAAGAAGAGCTTCTTGTTATATGAGCTTAATATACTTGGAGTAAATGCCAGAACTATATATCCCGACTTATCAGGCCTATGTGCATATTTAAATATGCATAGCTGACAATCTCAGATATCCGAGATAAATTCAAAGACTTGTTACGTATTTATACAGAAAAGCTACTTATGGATAAAAGCTCGGCACTTTAGTTCGCGACAGCAGTACCTCGGGATTATTCCGGGCATCCTGCCCTCCCCCCCTTTGGGGCCGCGCTAAAGCGCGTTCCGGTTTGCTCCCGGCAAACCGGTCGAACAAAGGGTTCGAACCACATCCTCGCTCTCCGGTTTAAATGAAAAAGCCCCGGACTTTCGTCCGGGGCTTTTTCATTTAAACTGGCGGAGAGAGAGGGATTCGAACCCTCGTTAGGGGTTAACCTAAACACACTTTCCAGGCGTGCGCCTTCAGCCACTCAGCCATCTCTCCGAGGCTTGCTACAGCAAGCGCGGCTATCCTATTGAAAATCACCGCGCCGTGCAACTGTTAAATACAAAGCCTTGTTCTTTTGCTGGATTTTTCAGCAAAAGTTGCTGTTAACGCCTTAAGCGTTGCCTTTTACAGGCATTTGCGCTGATTTTGCGAAGTTCAGCATTCTGTCCAGCGGGATTAAGGCTTGTTCGCGTAAATCGGCATCAACAAATATCTCGTGGCCTTCAGACTGCAGTAAAGCGTCCTCAATCGCCTTCAGACCGTTCATCGCCATCCATGGACAATGTGCGCAGCTGCGGCACGTTGCGCCGTTGCCGCCCGTTGGAGCCTCGATAAAGGTCTTCTCTGGCATAGCCTGTTGCATCTTATAAAAAATGCCTCGGTCTGTGGCCACTATAAAGGTATCGTTTGGCATGGTCTGACTGGCTTTAATCAACTGACTGGTTGAGCCCACAGCATCAGCTAAATCCACTACGTTGGCTGGTGATTCAGGATGAACCAGAACAGCGGCGTTTGGATATTGCTTTTTCAGTTCAACCAGCGCTTTGGCTTTAAACTCGTCGTGCACAATACAAGCGCCCTGCCATAACAGCATGTCTGCTCCTGTTTGTTTTTGTACATAAGCGCCCAGATGACGATCTGGGCCCCACAGGATCTTTTTACCTTCGCTGTCTAAGTGCTCGACCACATCCAAAGCAATAGAGGATGTCACCACCCAATCAGCACGGGCCTTTACTGCAGCAGAGGTATTGGCGTAGACCACAACCACGCGATCAGGATGCTCGTCGCAAAAGGCGCTGAACGCATCAGCAGGGCAACCTAAATCCAGTGAACAGGTCGCATCCAGAGTCGGCATTAAGACGGTTTTTTCCGGGTTCAGAATTTTGGCCGTTTCGCCCATAAACTTTACACCGGCCACAATCAAAGTTTTGGCTGAATGCTTATTGCCAAAACGCGCCATTTCCAGCGAGTCGGACACACAACCGCCCGTCTCTTCGGCTAAGGCCTGAATTTCCGGATCAGTGTAATAGTGCGCTACTAATACGGCATCACGTTGCTGTAACAAAAGCTTGATACGTTCTTTGTAGGCAGCTTTTTGATCCGCGTTTAATGGCAAAGGTTTTTTCGGGAATACAAAGTCAAGTTCGTTGAAGTGCAGTGCTTGATCCATAACGGCCACCCGGTTTTAAAAAGTGCGGCATTATACACAAAAAGCTTAGCTTAAAACACTGAGAAGACGATGATTGCATGGTGGGTCATGATGGATTCGAACCATCGACCAACGGATTAAAAGTCCGCTGCTCTACCAGCTGAGCTAATGACCCATGCAAGGAGAATCGAGAAAGTGGTGGGTCATGATGGATTCGAACCATCGACCAACGGATTAAAAGTCCGCTGCTCTACCAGCTGAGCTAATGACCCAAACTAGGGCATCGAAGTGGTGGGTCATGATGGATTCGAACCATCGACCAACGGATTAAAAGTCCGCTGCTCTACCAGCTGAGCTAATGACCCATTTCGATACAAAGTTTGCGCGGGAGTGGTGGGTCATGATGAATTCGAATCATCGACCAACGGATTAAAAGTCCGCTGCTCTACCAGCTGAGCTAATGACCCCTGCCGCGGACGCATATCTTACTTATTTAAATTTCCAGTGCAACCAAAAATTACCAGAAAGGCCATTTTCTTTGTTCAACTGCTTAAAATGACAGCATAAAGCCGGCCGCTTCGGCGAAATCAAAAAATAACAGTATTATTTCTGTACAAAAAACTGCTACGCCTTGGACACTGCCATGATGAGGCGTGTTTTTGCTTTTTGCTATTGCCGCACCTTTTTTTCCTGAAATGGAAAACATTCGTCCATATTTTTCGTTTTCAGTTTTTCCATAACAAATTATATGGAATATTTTTTAACAGCTTCTGGCTCATTAGGAATGATTACAAAATGTAGTGCCTATAAAAAACCCTGGTATTTACCAGGGTCTTTATTCAGCACAGCAATACGCTTACAGAGTCTCTAACTTTGCCTTGGCTGCTTTTGCAGGCTTAGCTTGAGGGTATTTGCTGACTAAAAGCTGATAAAACTGCTTAGCTGCAGCTGTATCCCCTTCTCGTTCTGCCAATTGACCCAACTTAGCCAAAGAGTCAGCTGCTTTTGCAGACTGCGGATACTGAGCTACGACTCGTTCAAACTGGGCTTTGGCTTTCAACAGTTCGTTTTTGGTGAAAAACAACTGGCCTAACCAATAGTAAGAGTTTGGAGCGTAACTGGAATCCGGGTAGGAGCGGACGAAATTCTCGAATGCAGGGATAGCTGCATCATAGGCGCGATCTTTCAGCACCAAATTCACCGCACTTTCGTAAGCATCACTTTCAGATGGACTGGAAGACGCTTCAGCACTGCCTGCAACTGGAGTTTCAGCAGTCTGGGTCTCTCCAGCATTCACCAAAGCCGCAGGATTGCCGATAGGCGCCTGTTCAGCGGGTGTTGTTGGGGTGCTTGGTTGTGTCGGAGTGGTTGAAGCTGAACCAGAAGTGGCACCAGTGCCTAATCTCCGGTCAATTTCCTGATAAATATTGCGTTGTTGCTGCAATATTTCTTCTAATTTGTAGGAATGCATTTCAGTCACGCCACGCAGTTCAGACACTTCGTCTAATAAAGCGGACACTTGCTGTTGCATTGCAACCTGAGCGTTGGCTCTGGCCTCAACAATACGTTCCAGCGCAGCTATACGGTCAGCCGTGGAGGCGTATTTTGGAGTCTGGATAGCGCCACCGCCTGCGCGGGACAGATCGGCTACAGGAGCCGGATCTGCCCACGAGGCAATGCTGATAACAGAAAGCGCAGTAACTAAATATTTTTTCACTGCTTTGCTTCGTATCAGTTATTAGTAAACTAAAACAGCGCGACGGTTTTTAGAGAACGCGCTTTCGTCGTTACCTTCAACAGCTGGTTTCTCTTCGCCGTAGCTAACTACTGACATTTGGCCAGCAGCAACGCCCAGGTTAGCTAAGTATTGAGTCACAGCCTGACCACGACGCTCACCTAACGCGATGTTGTACTCTGGAGTACCACGAGCATCAGTGTGACCTTCAACAGTTACAGTGATGTTAGTGCGAGCGCGTAAGAATGCAGCGTGAGCTTCCAGAACAGAAGCGAATTCTGAACGGATAGCTGACTGGTCGAAGTCGAAGTAAATAGTGTTGTCTTGACGCAGAGCTTCTAATTGCTGACGCAGCAATTCTTCAGCTGACAGGCCTTGTTCAACTACTTGGTTAGTGTTTGCACCAGTGTTTGCATCAGTAGCAGCTACTTCATCAGTTGAGCTACAAGCAGCTAAAGTTAACACTGGCACCGCAACTAACAAGCCTTTTAAAACTTTGTTTAAGTTCATAATTGTTGTCCTTAGTAAATCAATTAACCAAATTTTCGTTTTTTATAAAAATGGTGACCAAGCCGGAGATTTAACTCTGCCGTTTGCCGCCGGTAACCGTGCTTTAAAGCGCCCATCCATGGATACCAGTGCCAGTACTTGTGACGAACCGTACAAAGTACTATAAATTATCATTGAGCCATTTGGCGCAATGCTTGGTGACTCGTCCAGATAAGTGCGAGTCAACACCTGCAAATAGCGACTCTCAACGTCCATGCGGGCGATATTATACTGGCCATTTGTTCTGTTGACCATAACAATACCACGCCCATCTGGAGTATAAGATGCAGCTAAATTCATTTCTCCCTCAAATGTTACCCTTTCAGTCACACCTGAAGCCACATTTACGCTGTAAATTTGTGGATTACCACCACGTTCTGAACTAAAAATAAGTTTAGAACCATCTGGTGACCATGACGGCTCAGTATCAATCCGTCTATGATTTGTAAGCTTTGTCAATACCTTAGTGGCAATATCCATCACATAAACTTCTGCATTGCCATCTTTTGACAACACCATGGCCATTTTTCGACCATCCGGAGACCATTTAGGCGCACCATTGATGCCTTTGAAACTGGTTAATATACTGCGACGGCCTGTATATATATCTTGAATATAAATTTGCGACTGACGTTTCTCGAAAGTCACATAAGCTAATTTAGTTCCGTCTGGTGACCAGGCGGGAGACATCAAAGGCTCTTTCGCTCTTAATAATACCTGCTCGTTTTCACCATCGTAATCAGCTACAACTAATTGATATTTAAAGTCTGCTTTGTCACGTACTAAGACATAGGCTATTTTAGTTAAAAAAGCACCACGTTCACCAGTTAATTTTTCATAGACTATATCACTGATGCGGTGAGCATATTGTCTGAACTGGTCGCCACTGATCGTAGTTTCGCGTGCATCAAGGATGTGAGTTAACCCAGTTGTCAGCTGACCACCAATGATGGCAGAAGACGAACCACCACCTGAAGCACCTTTAAATACGTCAACCAACTCAAAACGCACAGCGTATCTGTTAATTCCAACCTCGCGAATAGTGCCTGTAACTACTGCTTCCACGCCTTGTTTCATCCAGCGCTGATAATCAATTTCTTTGCTGTTGGTAGGCTGCTGCGGCATCCGTGTTGTGGCGATAGGGTTAAACTTACCGCTGCGCATTAAATCTGCAGACACAATATCAGCAATACGTTGATTAGGCAGTGTATTGCCCTCAAACTTAAATGGCACTATAGCGACAGGGCGGGCACTGTCCACACCATCTGTAATGACAATTTCTAAACTGGCATACGATTTTGCACTTAGCACCAGGGCGAACGCCACCAGGCTTTTTCCTATCAACTTCAACATATTGTTATCTCAGTTCTGGTTGTAAAATAGTTGTGATGTCTTTTAATGCATCATATACATCTGGGTCCGGTGACATTGGGAAGTTACCTGCCTTTTGTATTGCACGCATCGCCGATTCACAAAGTGCTCTGTCCCCACCTAAGATAGTGCTGGCAGTAACAAAACCATTGCTGGCCAAACGAATATTTACCCGACACTCTTTGCCACGCATTGTATCGTCTACAAACCAATTTTGTTGGATTTTCGCAACAATCATCGCCAGGTAGCGTTGCTTCTCGGTCAGGATCTGACCAGCTTTCGCTGCACGTCGTGCTTCTGCTTCTTCTTCCAACTGCTCAGCTAACATTTCTTCTGCAGCTTCGCGTTCACGATTCTCTTGCTCTGCTTTGGCTTTTTCAGCCTTTTCTTTGGCAGCTTTCTCTTTAGCTGCCTTTTCTTTAGCTAATTTTTCCTTTTTCTTCTTCTCTATCTCTTGCTGCTTTTTCTTTTCGTCTTCTTTCTTTTTCTTCTCAGCGGCAAGTTTTTGCTGTTTTTCTTTTTCTACAGCCTGTTTTTTCTTTTCTTCAATAGCTTTCTTTTCTGCTATTTCAGCTTCTTTTTTCTCTTGTTCCTGTTTTTTCAGGCGCTGTGCTTCAAGACGTTTTTCGCGCTCTTCCTGCTGCTTTTTCTTTTCCAAATCTTTTTTGCGCTTTTCATCAGCTTTCTTTTTCTGCTGATTTTTTTCTTTCAGTTCATCAAACTGTGACTGGTCGACTGTCGTGGCGTTTAAAGGTGCACTCAAGTCTCCAGCCATAGGTACCACTAAAATTTCTTCATTTTTAAAGAAATTAAAGTTAACAAACAGCAACACAGCTATAAAAACGTGTAAACCACCTGAGATGATCAGCGACTTCTTAAACGCTGGTTCCATCTTAGTTTTGCTCCACATCGTCAGTCATTAAACCAACGGAAGGGGCGCCTGCATCTTTCAACAGATTTAATAATTGGATAATAGCTGCATAGTTCACGCGGCCATCACCTTTAATAATCACTTGAGTACCTGGCTCTACCTGCAAAGTACCGGCTACTTCCATTTGCATTTCCTGAGCGTTAAATGGGCCTTTATTGACACCATCCTTCTCAAAATAATACAAACCACCTTCATCTACTGTAGCAACCAGCGGAGTCTTACCATCTTTCATTTGCTCTATAGGTTCAGCATCTGACTTAGGTAACTCCACTTTTACGCCTTGAGTGATGATCGGCGTCGTCACCATAAAAATAATCAACAGTACCAACATTACGTCGATATAAGGAACAACGTTGATCTCTGCCACCATACGGCGTTTTTTACGGACGTACATTAGTTGTTATCTCCGCTGGCCATCGCCTGACGGTGCAGAATGTTAGCAAACTCTTCGACAAAGTTAGCGTACGCACTTTCCAGCATCTCAACTTTATGAGAGAACTTGTTGTAAGCAATAACCGCTGGTATGGCTGCAAATAAACCTATAGCCGTAGCAATAAGGGCCTCAGCAATACCAGGCGCGACCATAGCTAAAGTGGCCTGTTGCACTGCACCTAAAGCAATAAAGGAGTTCATGATCCCCCAAACAGTACCAAATAAGCCGATATAGGGGCTGATGGAGCCTACAGTAGCCAGAAACGGCAAATGCGTTTCCAGACGTTCTACTTCACGAGACAAGCCAACACGCATCGCACGTTGGGTCCCTTCCATCACGGCGCCAGATTGGCGGCTGCTTTTATGCAAGCGGGCAAACTCTTTGAAACCTGCCTTAAATAAAGCTTCAACACCAGTTACCGTCACTTTGGCGCTGACTTCGTTATAAAGTTTTGACAGATCAATGCCTGACCAAAACTTATCTTCAAATTGCTTTGTTTGTTCTACGGCCTCACTCAGGGCTTTATTGCGCTGAATGATCATGGCCCACGACATCACAGACATGCTCAGCAAAATAAGCATAACCAGCTGTACGACAACACTAGCGTGAAGAATTAAATCAAGAACTGATAGTCCGCCTGTCACCTGATAACACCCCTAAAACATCGCGAGGTATTGCACTCGCTTTCATTAATGATAGTTTTACGCAAGCAATACTAACCTGCGCTGAACAAAGCAATTGTGCATCTGCGTTGTAGATTTCCTGCCAAAATACCAAGCTGGCCTTTTTTAGCTGCCTAATCTCACTTTTTACCAACAAAAGCTGGTTAAACCTTCCCGGCTTATGGTTTTCCATCTGAACACTTTTCACTACAAAACCAATATCCTGACTTAGCAATAGGTCTTGTTCTATGCCTAAACTTCGAAGCCATTCTGTTCTGGCTCTTTCGAAGAATTTCAGATAGTTAGCATAATATACTACGCCACCTGCATCGGTGTCTTCGTAATATACTCGGATCGGAAACTCGAACACCTCAAGCATCATACTGTTTTGCCATCCAAATTGGTCGCTATGATATTGGAGGCCATTGCCGAACTCAACAGGGCGACCCTTACCAGAGTTAAAAATATTTTACTTTTACGGTTAATTTGACTGATTAAAAAAACTCAGGGTCTGATATTCATAAAAAGTTTCCTCTTCACGACAGAAGGGGAAAAAATAGCGACTAACGACCATTTTACTTAGTCAGATAAATTTTGCTCAAAAATTAGTAATTCGGAGAAAATAATCACTTTGTTCAGCACCCCTTAATTTTTAAGGGTTGCCGAGATATCGACCACAAAATAAGATTAAAATTCAAACAAATTAACTATTTATTCAGATTAAAAAATATAATGCGAGATCTCAATTTTTCTAGTTTGAAGTAAATGCACTAACTCCCTAAAATGCCCCCGTGTTCTGAGCTAGCGCAAAAGTTTCGGCCCTTGTGCCCAAACTTTAGTGATGAATACTGGTGATGTGATTATCTGTTCGAAGATGGTCATGTTGCTTCTCAACATGTTCCCTGGATTTTGAAGATTTACTTCAACTTGTTGCATTCGCCCGCTAAATTAGCGGGCTTTTTTTTACATTTTGCTTTCCTGCAAAATGCCCGGTCGGGCCACCGTCGCTTCGCTCCCGTGTTAAAAATCGCTCCAGACGATTTTTTTGCCTGCACCCATGACTCCATCCGGCCAGTGGACAGAGCCACTGGCGCTCAGCCGTGCATCGCCAAACTGTTGGCAATGCTAATTCCGGCTTCGCCCTGCGGGCCATCGTCGTTGCACTCCGATGTTCAAAAAACAGCAGGATAGCTGTTTTTCACAGCTTTAGCTGCCAAAGGTGAACATCATGGACGATGTGAGTGAAAAACGCTCCCGGCGTTTTTACTCGGGCTATCCTTGCCCTCGCCTTATCAGGCCAGCTGAAGCTGTTCAAATTCGTTCCTGACATTTTTACTCGGGCTATCCTTGCCCTCGCCTTATCAGGCCAGCTGAAGCTGTTCAAATTCGTTCCTGACGAATTTGTGTTTAACTGTGATTTTCGATCATTACTCAATTAGATTCAGGTAAATCAAAACCAAAATGTTTGTAGGCTGCAGGGGAAACTATCCGACCTCGTGGTGTGCGTTGGATAAAACCTTGTTGAATTAAAAATGGCTCTATCACATCTTCGATGGTTTCTTTCTCTTCGCCTATAGCTGCCGCTAGGTTATCCAGCCCTACAGGACCACCAGCAAACTTCTCAATGATGCTCAGCATTAACTTACGATCCATATAGTCAAAACCACTGGCGTCTACGTCTACCATATGCAAAGCAGCAGAGGCTATGTCCACTGGCACCAGGCCATTGGATTTGACCTGAGCATAATCCCTGACTCTTCGCAGTAAACGGTTAGCGATACGGGGCGTGCCACGGGAACGACGTGCAATCTCAGTAGCTGCAGGCAGTTCAAGCTCTAAATTCAGATAATGGGCAGAACGTAAAATAATCTGCGCCAGCTCTTCGGTTTTATAAAACTCCAGCCGCTGCACTATGCCAAAGCGATCACGCAGTGGTGAAGTTAAAGCGCCAGCTCTGGTGGTTGCACCTATGAGTGTAAAAGGTGGCAATTCAAGTTTGATAGAACGGGCCGCAGGCCCCTCGCCTATCATAATATCCAGCTGATAATCTTCCATTGCAGGATACAATATCTCTTCCACTACAGGGCTTAAGCGATGGATCTCATCAATAAAAAGCACATCGTTGGGTTCAAGGTTGGTCAGAAGCGCCGCTAAATCACCGGCTTTTTCCAGCACAGGGCCTGAGGTGTTTTTGATATTCACCCCCATTTCATTAGCGACCACCATTGCAAGGGTGGTTTTACCTAAACCCGGCGGGCCGAAGATCAGCAAATGGTCCAGAGGCTCACCACGACCACGGGCGGCTTCGATAAAAATCGCCATCTGCTCTTTGACATGAGACTGCCCTGTGTAATCAGCCAAAGATTTAGGCCGGATGGCACGGTCAATCAGCTCGTCTTCACGACTGGCTTTACTATCGATCAGACGATCGGCTTCTATCATGAGTATTCCTGCTTAAATCTGGTTTAAATCATACTGCGCAGCGCGAGTTTGATCAGCTGCTCGCTGCTCATATCGGCTTGTTTAATTTTTTGCACTGCTTTACTGGCTTGTAATTGACTATACCCCAATGCCACTAACGCACTGATCGCGTCCTGCTCAGCGCTTTCAACCAGTTCAAACGAGTCCACTTCATCGCCAGCCAGCACTAAATGATCAGTGACTGGAGTGCTGATATTTAGCCCCCAGTCTTTTAAGCGGTCACGCATTTCAATCAGTAAACGCTCAGCGGTTTTTTTACCAACGCCCGGTAATTTTACCAAAGTGCTGATATCGTCATGTTGTACGCAGCGGACAAACTGCTGGGCTGACAAGCCGGATAAGATAGTAAGAGCTAACTTCGGCCCTATGCCATTGGCTTTAATCAATTGTCGAAACAAAGCCCGCTCTGTGCTGGTGTGAAACCCATATAGCAGCTGTGCATCTTCGCGCACCACAAAGTGGGTGTAGATCACTGCTTCTTTGCCAACTTCAGGCAACTTATAAAAACTGGTTAAAGGCAGCTGTACTTCGTATCCCACACCTGCCACATCGATTAACAAATCCGGCGCCTGCTTTTCTAAAATAACACCACGTAATAATCCAATCACAGTCAAAAGCTCCGGTATTCAGAAAAAATCAGCGTAGGCGGCCACGCACTGTTTTAGTAGCCTGTCCTGCCATATGCAATAAACTTTGGTGAGTATGCCCGTGACACATAGCCACAGCAAGGGCATCGGCAGCATCGGCTTGTGGATTGCCTGGTAATTTTAATAAGGTGCGGATCATATGCTGCACCTGAGTTTTATCCGCAGCACCAGTACCTACAACAGCTTGTTTGACCTGACGGGCTGAGTACTCAAACACCTCAAGCCCGGCGTTTTTAGCGGCAACTATGGCGGCACCGCGGGCTTGCCCGAGTTTTAAAGCCGAGTCCGGGTTGCGCGCCATAAACACTTGCTCTATTGCAAAAACATCCGGCTGGGTTTGCTGAATAATTTCACTGACACCATCAAAAATTTGTTTCAACCGATCAGGGATATCGTTGAGTGTCAAACGAATACAGCCACTGGCTATGTATTCGAATTTTTGCCCTGTCTGGCGTACAACCCCATAGCCTGTTAACCGGCTGCCGGGGTCAATACCAAGGATGATAGCCATTAAGGCACAAGCGCCATGACGTCATCCGCAATTTCAGCATTGTGGTAGACGTTTTGCACATCGTCGAAATCTTCCAGCATGTCAATCAGCTTAAAAAACTTCACGACATGCTCTGCATCCATTTTAGCTTTCACTGAAGGCACCATGGTAATTTCAGCGTCGTCCGCTACTAACTTTGCGGCCTCTAAAGCTTCACGCACATCGTTAAAACTGTCTGGACTGGTGATGACTTCAATACTGCCATCTTCATGACTGACCACATCTTCAGCACCAGCTTCTAACGCTATGTCCAGCACCTGATCTTCCGATAAACCCGGCGCAAAAGAAATAATGCCTTTTTTACTGAATAAATAACTGACAGAGCCTGCGGTGCCCATATTGCCGTATTTAGTAAAAGCACTGCGTACATCAGCCACTGTACGTTTATGATTGTCGGTCAGCGTTTCAACTACTATAGCTACACCACAAGGGCCATAGCCTTCATATACTAACTCTTCGTAATTGCTACCGTCCTGCTCACCTGCGCCCCGTTTAATAGCCCTGTCTATCGCATCACGCGTCATATTATTCAACAGTGCTTTTGCTACTGCTGTGCGTAACCGTGGATTGGCATCGACATCAGCGCTGATGCGGGCTGACACCGTCAGCTCACGAATCAGTTTGGTGAAAATCTTGACCCGCTTGGCATCCTGACGAGCTTTGCGGTGCTTCATGTTAGCCCATTTACTATGACCAGCCATCAGCATCAAACTCCATTGTTATTATAAAAGTGAAGCGGCCTGAGCCGCTTCAACATACTTCATCAAAAGCGCGCAATAACAGCTTGCGGCACTTCGTCAGTTATTGTTTTTTTACCACCTGAATACCTAGCTCGGCCAATTGAGCCGGATTGGCTTCGCCTGGAGCGTCGGTCAGCGGACAAGCAGCTGTGGCTGTTTTTGGAAAGGCCATTACATCACGAATAGAAGTAGCGCCTGTCATTAACATCACCAAACGGTCTAATCCAAATGCTAAACCAGCATGCGGAGGCGCGCCATAACGTAGGGCTTCCAGTAAGAAACCAAACTTCTCAGCTGCTTCTTCATCGCTGATGCCCAGTAACTGGAATACTTTAGCTTGTACATCTGGCGTGTGGATACGGACAGAACCACCACCTAATTCGGTACCGTTTAACACCATATCGTAGGCATTAGATAACAGCGCTCGGTGATCCAGCTTGTCCATTTCAGTCGCTAAAAACTCAGCTGTGTCCAAAGGAGAAGTGAATGGGTGGTGCACAGCAGAGAAGCTGCCATCATCGTTTTCTTCAAACATTGGGAAGTCAACGACCCACAACGGTTTCCAGCCCTGTACTGTTAAACCTAAATCTTCGCCTAACTTCAAACGTAAAGCGCCCATAGCTTCACAGACTACTTTGTAGCTGTCAGCGCCGAAGAAAATTAAGTCGCCAGTGGTCGCTTCAGTGCGGCTTAAAATTTCGCTGATAATTTCAGGCGTTAAAAACTTGGCAACAGGAGACTGAATGCCTTCAACGCCTGCATTGATGTCGTTCACTTTTAACCAAGCCAGGCCTTTAGCACCGTAAATACCAACAAAAGCTGTGTAATTGTCGATGTCTTTACGCGAAACTTTCTCTGCAGCACCTGGCACTTTTAATGCCACCACGCGGCCTTTTTTATCATTAGCCGGGCCAGAGAATACTTTGAATTCAACATCTTTTAATAAGTCTGCCACGTCTACGAATTGCATAGGGTTACGCAGATCCGGTTTGTCTGAACCGTATAAACGCATGGCTTCGTTGTAGGTCATGCGTGGCATTTTGCCTAAATCGACATTCAACAGCTCGAGGAACATCTGATGCACCATCTGCTCAGTGACTTCCATCACCTGCTCAGAAGTCATGAATGAGGTTTCGATATCGATCTGAGTAAATTCCGGCTGACGGTCAGCACGTAAATCTTCGTCGCGGAAACATTTAACGATTTGGTAATAGCGGTCCAGGCCAGCCATCATCAGCAATTGTTTAAACAACTGAGGCGATTGTGGCAACGCGAAAAATTGACCTTTATGAGTACGGCTTGGCACTAAATAGTCACGCGCACCTTCTGGAGTGGCTTTGGTTAGTATTGGCGTTTCAACATCTAAAAAGCCCTGGCTGTCCATAAAATTACGCACAAAGCTGGTGACTTTAGCGCGGAATTTTAAACGGTCGCTCATCAAAGGACGGCGTAAATCAATATAACGATATTTTAAGCGCTGTTCTTCGCTGTTGTTCTGGTTTGGATCCAGCGGTATTGGCGCAGATTTATTCAGAATAGTCAGGCTGGATGCGTACACTTCCACTTCACCTGTGGCCATCTCGCTGTTGACCTGTGAATCAGGACGGGCACGCACTGTCCCAGTTAATTGCACACAATACTCATTGCGTAAGTCGGCAGCCTGAGTGAATAAGTCAGTTAAATCCGGATCAAAGAATACCTGAACCAGGCCTTCGCGGTCGCGCAGGTCAATAAAAATCAAACCACCTAAGTCACGGCGACGGTTGACCCACCCACACAATGACACCTGTTGACCAATGTTTTCTGCCTTTAATGAACCGCAATAATGGCTACGCATTAACTTATCCTTTCAGTCGAACTTTAATCTGCCTGCGAAAATGAGCGCTAATTATATAGAAAAGACGATTAATGTCACTGCTCTTAGAGCCTGTTGAGGTTGCGAGATTAAATTTTATTTGCCTGAACAGTACTTCAATCGGAAAACCAGGATCGTAAAACACCGATTAGCGACTAAACCTGTATTGGCTTTTGCCCTGCTGCTTGACCTGATACATCAGCTTGTCGGCAGACTTTAATAAAGCCGCAGCATCTGTACCATCATGCGGGTAAATAGCAATGCCGATACTGGCACCTACTGTCGCCTGACAAACCGACAAAGTCAGCGGTTCCTGCAAATAGAGTAAAATTTTCTCAGCCACTATAGCCGCATCATCTCTGTCGACCAGCCCTGTTAATAAAATAACAAACTCGTCGCCACCAAAACGTGCCACAGTATCGGTTTTTCGTACACAATGACTTAGTAAAGCCGACAACTTCACTAGCATTTCATCCCCCAAATCGTGGCCGTATTGATCATTGACCTGTTTAAAGCCGTCTAAATCAATAAACATCAGCGCCAGCATTTCATTGTGACGGGCATGTTGATGCAACGCAGTTTGCAGTCGCTCAACCAACAAACTGCGATTGGGTAGCTGCGTCAAGTCATCGTGGCCAGCCATGAAACGCATTTTTTCTTCAACTTTACGACGTAGCTCAACTTCACGACGTAATGAAAAATTCCAGATCAGGAACCCTATTATGACCAGCAGTAATAAACCCGCAATTTGCAATACCAGCGTCACCACGCGACTTTGGTCCACCCCTTGTTTAATTTCAAGATTTAACCATTTATCCTGTAAGCTTTTTCTGTCTGCATCACTGATAGTTTTAATGCCTTTATTTAGGATCACCAATAATTCGGGTAGATCTTTGTGGACTCCAAAATAAGAAGGATATACCGGTAAATCTGTTGGCAAATAAGCCCGCAAATTAACATAACGGGGGTCACGTACTGCGATTCCTGAAGCAACCACAGTATCCAGTGCAAAGTCAGCCTTGCCCTCCACAACCATCTCCAGCCCTTCTTCTAAGCTATCGACTTCAATTACCTGATGTTGCGGGAAATCTTTTTTCAGCTGTTTGACAAATTGATACTCGCGCATAATGGCGATACGGTGAGAAGACATCTGAGCAACTTTTGCATCAAATTTTGCATCATGCTTCCCAAGCATAATCCACTGCAAAGTCCAGTAATCCAGACTGAAGGCGCTGAAACTGCGTCGCTCTGGCAAGTCGGAAATATTCGCCACCATTTGCAACTTTCCAGCTTTATAGTCAGCCAACAACAGCTCCCAATCGTTGTATGGCTGAGGTACAAATTGCACTTCCAGTCGTTTATTCAGCAGTTTCAATACATCCGACGTTATGCCCTGGGCTTCGCCTTTTTCATCCACAAACTCTACCGGGCGCCAATTGCTCATGACGCCAACTCTAATTTGTTGATGCTGGTTTAGCCACTGTCGTTCTGCCACAGTTAATGGCACTTTGTCACGGAATGTCTGGAAATAGCCGCCAGCCTCTTTGTCCAGCCAACGCTTTTCAATGGCCACCATTTCATCCAGGCTGATTTGCGCAAAACCTCGCTGAATATTTTGGTACAGCTCTTTATCATCAATACGGATCAGAGAATACACAGCAGATTCATAACGAATGCCCGGAAACACTTTAAGACTATGCTGACTGCTGCTCTGCCCCAGCCGATTGCGCACTATTACGTCAGAGGCTAAAAAACCTGTTAACTGTTTTTTTAATACGGCCTCAATCATTTGGTCAACAGTATCAAAGACTTGTAGCCGGATATCAGGAAATTGCTGTTGAACCTGCGGACCAAAGCTGGATGTGTGCAATAAGCCAAGCGTGGCACCTTTTAGCTGTTGCGGATCGGTGAGGACAGATTGGCTATTATAAAATAACGAAGAATAGATATTGTACAAATGGTACGCTGGTTTTAAGCCAGTAAATTTTTCAGCGTTTTCCACCTGAGCCATTTGCACATCAATACGACCTTTACGTAAATAAGCTAATGAATCTTCGGACTGATTAGGTACAAAGCTGATCGCTATACCGGTTTTCTCTGACCATAACCGCCATAAATCAACAAAAATACCCTGTACATCTCCGATGCCGCTGACATGCATATAAGGCTGGTTGCCAATAGAAACCCCTATCAGTAAGGTATTAGGATCGGTATCCACACTCAGCCACTTTCGTTCCAGTTGGTCTCGAAAACTCATATCAACAGCTTCTGCCAGCTGCTTTAAAGCCTGCAACAACTTCGGCTGATCCCGCCTGACGGCAAACGTGAGCTCTATTTTCCGGACCGGTACTTTTTTATACACCGGATAAAATGACATCAGTTCGCGGTAATTGCTGTAACGTGGAGGCAATCGGTCAAGACCAGTAAAAGCTTTTATTTCTCCCTTTAAGGCCGAGTCATACATCTTCGATACTGAATCATAGTGTTTTAACACCAAATCGGATTGCTGCTTTGTCAGGCTATCAATATGAGTAGAACGCTCAACAACCCCCACCAGATGAGGCCTTAAATCAGCCAGATTATGCACTCCGACTAAATCGCGATGCACAAACACATTGCTGAAGATATCCAGATAGCTCTGGCCTAATAAATACTGTTGTTCTCTATCTGCTGTCCGTCCTAACCCCCCATGCAAATCGATAGTCCCTGCATCCAGCATACTCAAGGTATCGGCCCAGTCTGCGGCAATAAATTCGACCTGTACGCCTCGTTGCCCAGCGACTTTGCGCCAGTAGTCCACCACTAAACCTGCGGGTTTGCCCTGCTCGTCAATGAACATGTAAGGATAAGTGTCGCTGGATATACCGATTTTCAGCGATGCAGGAAGCGGACTGACGGCTACAGAGTTTTGGGCCTGAGCAGTACAGCATGTAAATAACACAAACAACAGCAGCAGCTTTTTAATCATGTTCAGGACAGTGATTTTTACCTTGGGTTAAGATGTCGAATACAGCGATAATACGCAATTCATTTATATCAGCACTTTTTATAACGGAAATCGCAGATGCTTTATCTTGGCTGCCCGGTCTGGGCTAACCCTCAGTGGAAAAACCTGATATTTAACAGCAAACTGCAACCGTCCGACTTTCTTGCTAACTATAGTAGGTATTTCAACTCTGTAGAGGGCAATACCAGTTTTTATGCAGACCCATCGGCGCAAACTGTGACACGATGGGCCGAGCAAAGCAGCGAAAACTTTCTTTTTACCTTAAAAGTACCTAAGCGTTTAAGTCATCAGTTCCAGCAGTTTCAGGCGGAAGAATTGCAACTCTGGTTGAATTTGATCGCGCCTCTTACGAACAAACTCGCTTTGGTGCATTTGCAGCTGCCAGCCTTTTTTTCACCACAAAATTTAAGCTGGCTGAAACAGATGCTCAGCAGTTTATGCTCATCTTTTGCTGTGGCCGTTGAAGTGCGTCATCCGGTATTTTTTGATAAAGCAGAGCATGAAATCACCCTAAACCGTTTATTACGTGACTTCGATGCCGAGCGGGTGATATTTGACAGCAGAGCATTATTTTCTGTGCCAGCCACTAATGCAGCTTTGCTGGATGCGCAGCGCAAAAAGCCTTACCTGCCTGTGCATGCGGTGGCGTTAACGAAGCAGCCAATGCTGCGTTTTGTAGGCACGGACGATATGGCGGTGAATCAGCATTATTATCAGCCCTGGCTGGGTAAAGTGCGGCAGTGGCTGGATGAAGGAAAAACTCCTTTTTGTTTTTTCCATAGCCCGGATAATTTAACAGCGCCGGTTTTGGCGCGGCAGTTTGTAATGGATTTGGGTATAGAACACCCAATACTGGCGCCCTGGGCGCAGGATCAAACTCAGCTAAGCTTGCTTTGATTTCGTCTTGAAGTTGAAATACGTTAAACTATCCGCCAATTACAGGTATGAAGTTGTTCCACTGATGCAAAAAGATCATATTTACGCCGACCCTCTGGGCCATATTCAGGATTTTTGTTTTGACTCCGCCGTGGTAGATGTCTTTCCGGACATGATTCAACGCTCTGTGCCTGGCTATCAAACTATCATTCAGACCATAGGTAAACTGACCAGCCGTTTTCAGCAAGCTGACAGCAACTATTACGATTTGGGCTGCTCTTTGGGCGCCGCCAGTTTAGCCATGCGCCGCCAGATCACAGAACCTGGTTGTCAGTTGATTGGCGTCGATAACAGTGCCGCTATGGTCGAACGTTGCACCAGTCATTTACAGGCCTTTCGCTCTGACGTACCGGCTACTGTTCTACTAGCTGATATCCGCGATATTCCTATGGAAAACGCTGCGATGGTGGTCAGTAATTTCACCCTGCAGTTTTTAGCTAAAGAAGACAGAGCCCGCCTGATTGAGCGAATCTACAAAGCGCTCAAGCCTGGTGGTATTTTTGTATTGTCGGAAAAAATTATCGAAACTGATGAAACCACTCATGAGCTGTTGATTGATTTGCACCATGATTTTAAGCGCTCCAATGGCTATAGCGAGCTGGAGATCAGTCAAAAACGCACAGCACTTGAAAATGTAATGCGCCCTGACAGCCTGGCCGAACATAAAGCTCGACTGTCCGCTGCAGGTTTTGAACATATCAGTTTATGGTTCCAGTGTTTTAACTTCTGCTCTATGGTGGCCATTAAAGCAGAGGCGCAGCGATGAGCCGTTTTCAGAGTTTTTATCAACAAATAGCAGGCAATAAACTACTGCACTGGCTGGAGACCCTGCCCTCTCAGCTGAAAAGCTGGGAACAAGAGGCTTTACATGGTGACTTTAAGCAGTGGCAAAAAGTACTGGATCACTTGCCTGTTGCAGCCAAAAGCTGTGTCGAACTAAAAACTAAAGTCGAATTTGGCCAGCCAGATGAGCTGAATGATGGCCAAAAACAACGCCTGGAATTCTTGTTACGCCAGTTAATGCCATGGCGCAAAGGCCCTTTTACAGTGCATGGGTTAAGCATAGATACAGAATGGCGCTCCGACTGGAAATGGGACCGAGTATTGCCTCATATCAGCCCACTTCAACACAGAACAGTGCTGGATGTCGGCTGTGGCAGTGGTTATCACTTGTGGCGCATGAAAGGCGAAGGAGCAGAGTTTGTTGTAGGCATAGACCCTTCACAGCTGTTTTATTGCCAATTTGAAGCTATTAAACATTTTAATCCTGATCCTACAGTGCATTTATTGCCGGTCGGCATAGACGATATGCCGGCCCTAAAAGCTTTTGATACCGTTTTTTCAATGGGCGTGTTGTATCACCGTCGCTCCCCCATCGACTTTTTAGCCCAATTAAAACAGCAACTGCGCCCTGGTGGCGAACTGGTACTGGAAACCTTAGTGATTGAAGGCGATGAGCAAGCCGTATTAGTGCCCACAGATCGCTACGCAAAAATGCGGAATGTCTGGTTTATCCCAAGCACTGCAGCTTTATTACTTTGGCTGCAGCGGGTTGGATTTAAAGACGCCAAAGTGGTGGATTTGTCGGTGACCAGTCTGGATGAACAACGCAAAACCAGCTGGATGGAAAACGAAAGTCTGATTGATTTTCTTGACCCAACTGATCATAGTAAAACCATTGAAGGTTACCCGGCACCGCTTCGCGCTGTGATTGTAGCTCAGGTTTAATCGAAAGGATTTTCAATGCCATACCGCCCCAAGTCAACCATGGAACAATGGCGCATACTGCAAGCAGTTGTGGATGCAGGCGGGTATGCGCAAGCAGCCGATTTGCTGAATAAAAGTCAGTCTTCACTGAATCATGCTGTCGCCAAATTGCAGTACCAGTTAGGTGTAGAACTGCTGGAAGTCAAAGGCCGTAAAGCCTTTTTAACTTCAGCTGGCGAAGTGATGTTACGCCGCTCGCGCTTGTTAACTCAACAAATTGAAGATCTGGAGCTGTTAGCTTCTAATATTAATGTAGGCTGGGAGCCTGAAATTCGCATCGCGGTTGAGCTGGTCTATCCAAAACAAATACTGTACCGCGCCCTGGCAAAATTTCATCCTGTATCCCGTGGCAGTCGTATTCAGATTATAGATACCGTGATCACGGGCTCTACGGAAATGATACTGGAGCATAAAGCAGATTTAGTCATAGCCGCCTCTCCAAGCGTGCCTAAAGGCTATATAGGTGAACCTCTGACTGTGATTCAAATGATACCGGTCGTAGGAAAAGACCACCAGTTGGCGCAGCAACCAGAATTGGATTTAAATGAACTAAGCCAATACTTACAAATTGTGATCCGAGATACCGCCAGCAAACCCAAAGATGTAGGCTGGTTGCGCGCCGAACAACGCTGGACAGTGAATAATTTTTTTGAAGCTGTAGATATTTTGAAAAACGGTATTGGTTTCTGCTGGTTACCTGAATTTCTGATCTGCGATTTAATACAAAATGGTACTTTGGCGCGACTTACAATAGCGCAAAGCTCAGCACGGGCCGTACCTTTAGCTTTGGTTACACCTAAAGAAGAAACATTAGGGCCTGGCAGCCGTCAATTACGTGAGCTGCTGCTAGCCGAACATAAAGTTTAATAGCCGGGGAATAGCATGAACAAGCAAGAGTTAACTGAATTAATGAAAGTCACTGCGCAGGATGCAGTGGTGTACTCCGCTGAAGAACATCAGGTTTTGCTCGATTTCAGTCTGGATAGCCTGACAAAAGTCGACGAGATCCTCAGTGAGCTGTATATACGCCAGCAAGAACAACGCCATGCCGACGAACTGCTGTTTACTTTGTCCAATGTGTTTGGCGCTTATACAGGTGAGGTTTTTATTCACCATGTAGGTGGTGAGTGGTATCACGATGAGTCCACTCCAGACGCGCCTTACATTTGTGTGCGTTACAACGGCAAAGAGTTTCCTTTTGCATCTCTGGTTTATCATCAGATTGCCAAAACACCAAGTGCCAGCTTACGTAATTATGTGGCTCAGGCCATGAGTAATGCGATGCAATAATACTGCTTTGTAACAAGGCACAACTGAGCATTCAAAAATGCGAAGCAGTAAATCCTTTTGTCTGGCGGCGTTACAAGGTAAAATGCCGCCAATTTTTTTGGACCTTCACTTTTTAGCCATTTGGGGATTGCCGTGAGCGAGCAAAAAACGTCGTTAAGTTACAAAGACGCTGGTGTGGATATAGATGCCGGTGAGGCCTTGGTTGACCGTATTAAAGGTGCGGTAAAACGCACGACCCGTAAAGAAGTAATGGGCGGTTTAGGCGGCTTTGGTGCTTTGTGTCAAATCCCTGCTGGCTATAAAGAGCCAGTACTGGTATCAGGCACTGACGGTGTGGGTACTAAACTGCGCTTGGCGATGGATTTAAAACGCCATGACAGCGTCGGTATCGACTTAGTAGCTATGTGTGTCAATGACATTGTCGTTTCAGGTGCTGAACCTTTATTTTTTCTCGACTACTACGCGACAGGAAAGCTGGATGTAAATACCGCTGCTACTGTAGTTGAAGGTATAGCCAAAGGCTGTGAGCTGGCTGGCTGTGCTCTGGTCGGCGGTGAAACTGCTGAAATGCCAGGTATGTACCACGGCGAAGACTACGACATCGCTGGTTTTAGCGTTGGTGTGGTTGAGAAGTCTGAAATTATTGATGGCAGCAAAGTAAAAGCCGGCGATCAATTAATTGCATTAGCGGCTTCAGGCCCTCATTCCAACGGCTTTTCGTTAATTCGTAAAGTACTGGAAGTCAGCGGTCAGGATCCTCAAACCCTGCTGGAAGGCAAAACTATTGCCGATCATCTGTTAGAGCCTACCCGTATTTATGTAAAAAACCTGCTGGCTTTAATTAAATCTATGCCGGTCCATGCCTTGTGTCATATCACTGGTGGCGGTTTCTGGGAAAATATCCCACGGGTGCTGCCAGAAAACACTCAGGCAAACATCAAAGAGAGCAGCTGGCAGTGGCCTGCTATTTTCAGCTGGTTACAACAGCAAGGTAATGTAGAGCGTCACGAAATGTACCGCACCTTTAACTGTGGTGTTGGTATGATTGTGGTGGTTCCTGCAACTCACCTCGATGCGGCCTTAGCCCAGTTAAAAGCTGCTGGCGAAAATGCCTGGCATTTAGGTGAAATCAACCAGGTTGCCGCGGACGAACCTCAAGTTGTGATCCAAGGCTAAAACCATACATGAAATCTATTGTGGTATTGATTTCAGGCAGCGGCTCCAATCTGCAGGCAATTTTAGATGCCTGCAGTGCTGGTTTTATCGACGGAAAAGTCACGGCTGTGCTGTCAAACAAAGCCAAAGCTTTTGGATTGGAGCGAGCCAAAAAAGCCGGAGCTAAAGCCTTAGTGCTGGAGCATAAAGGCTATGCCGACCGCGCAGCTTATGATCAAGATTTGATCGCAACTATCGACCAGCATCAACCCGATTTGGTGGTACTTGCTGGTTTTATGCGTATTTTAACGCCTGAATTTGTCCAGCATTATCAGGGCCGTTTACTGAATATTCATCCTTCGTTATTACCCAAATATCAGGGGCTGAATACTCACCAGCGCGCTATTGATGCGGGTGATACAGAACACGGCTGTTCAGTGCATTTTGTCACTGCGGAGCTGGACGGTGGCCCGGTCATTTTGCAAGCCAAAGTGCCGGTATTCCCTGGTGATGACGCGGACACTGTCGCAGAACGTGTGCATGAGCAGGAACATCGTATTTATCCATTGGTTGTACGCTGGTTTTGCCAGAACCGTTTACAACAGCAGTCAGATAAGGCATTGTTAGACGGCCTTTTATTATCTGACCATGGATATGCAAATGACCAGGATGATGAATAAATGGCGCCTTAGTGCGTCATTTTTTTTACTCTTTTCAAGCCTCTTATCAGCTGAAGAACCCACAGCTGCTCCTGCTGCTCAATTTTCAGCTTTTGAAGCCAGTTACAATGTACTGCGCTCAGGCAAAAAACATGGTGAAGCCAAACGTTATCTGAAAACCACAGAACAAGGTTATGAACTGGGTTACAGCAGCGATATCAGTTGGCTGATATTTACCGATAAACGTTCAGAACAGTCCTTTTTTACCATTAAAGAGGGCCGCATTCAGCCCACTCGTTATGTCATGCAGCGCACTGGCTCGGGCCCAAACCGGTATTACGAGTTAAATCTGAACTGGGACAGCAAAGAGTTGCGGGTTGAGAAATCTAAAAAAATTAAAGCCATTCAGTGGAATGAACAATGGTTAGATCCGTTGAGTTATCACAACCAGTTGGCTTTGGATTTAAAAGCTGGTAAAACTGAATTTGTGTATCAGGTGCTAAACCGCCATGGTGACGAGCGCAAATACAGTTACAAAGTTGCGGGCGAGGAATGGTTATCCCTGCCCTACGGCAAAGTAAAAACTATCCGGATTGAGCGCACTGGCACAGGCGCAGATAAAGAAGTCCTGGCTTGGGTAGCACCAGAGCTGGATTATTTATTGGTGCGTTTATGGCAGGCTGAGGACAAAGTTGAGCAGTTTGATATTCAGCTGGCGACTTTCAAGCCTTCCAATTAAAGCTTTAGAACATCCATGACAGAGCCGCTTATTGCGGCTCTCCCGCTTTAAACAGTTGGGCCTGCCCACTTTCCATGACCTGCCATTGCTCGTTACAGGTTAGCGGTAAAGTGGCAATAATAGTCACCACATCTTTCTCAGTGGTTTCTTTTGAAAAATCTATGTCTACATCCATATCCGACAATAATGCCACACCAAAAGGTGCTCTTCTGGTGATCCAATGCAGTTTGGTGCTGCAATAGGCCAGCAGATAATCACCGTCAGACAGCAGCAAGTTAAACACGCCTAACTGCTGCAAGGCCGGACATAATGAAGCGAGGTAATCAAAGGCCTGTTTCATATCCGAAGGTGCAACCGGAAACTGTTGCTCAAGCTTATGAAGTAAATAACAAAAGGCATGCTCACTGTCGGTTTGCCCTACGACATGATGCTGCCCTACGTCTAAAGTTTCAAAACCGTGCAGTTGACCATTGTGGGCATAAGTCCAGTAGCGCCCCCATAAAGTGCGGGTAAAAGGATGAGTGTTTTCAAGCCCTACTCCACCACTGTTCGCCTGGCGGATATGCGCCACCACAGCGGTACTTTTAATAGGGTAATCACTAATAAGCCGTGCAATTTCCGACTGGTAACTCGGATCAGCATCTTTAAAGGTACTAACACCTTTTCCCTGATAAAAAGCTACACCCCAGCCATCTTTATGCGGACCAGTTTTGCCACCACGTTCTCTTAACCCTTTAAAACTAAAGCAGATGTCGGTAGGCACATTGGCGGACATCCCTAATAACTCACACATAGATCGGATAGCTTCCTATACTTGATAACGTGACGCACTGAAGCTGCAACAAAAGTTGACAGTAAACCAGAGTGCAAAGTAAGGAATTACTTGCATCTTTGCAACAGGCACACTACTCTAAGCTCACAGTGGTCTGACCTCTAGTTCTCAGGAGTAAATTATGGATGTGTTGATTTTTTGGGTAGCCTTGCTTGGCACAGTCGCCGTGCTCGCCTACCACAGAGCAAGTTTAACTATGTTTACAGCGTTGATCGCTGCTTTATTAGCTGTTGCAACTTTCACTGATACAGTGGGTGTGGTCAGCTGGATACTGTTTTTAGTCGTCGCTTTACCTTTGAATATTGCCAGCATACGTCAACAGTATTTAACCAAACCTTTGTTAAAACTGTACCGCAAAATTATGCCGGAAATGTCGACCACAGAAAAAGAAGCCATTGATGCCGGTACCACCTGGTGGGAAGGCGATTTATTCCGTGGCACGCCGGACTGGCACAAGCTGCACAATTATCCAAAACCACGTTTAAGTGCTGAAGAACAGGCGTTTTTAGATGGCCCTTGTGAAGAGTTACTGGCCATAGTCGATGACTGGCACACCACACATGAACGTGCTGATTTATCTCCGGAAGTGTATCAGTACTTAAAAGATCATGGTTTCTTTGCAATGATTATTAAAAAGAAATACGGTGGTCTGGAATTCTCTGCTTATGCCCAGTCTTGTGTACTGCAAAAATTAACCAGCAAAAGTATGGTGTTATCCAGCGTCGTTGGTGTACCTAACTCGTTAGGCCCAGGCGAGCTGTTACAGCACTATGGAACAGTCGAGCAACAGGACCACTACCTGCCTCGCCTAGCCAAAGGTTTAGAAATTCCTTGTTTTGCATTAACCAGCCCGGAAGCAGGTTCTGATGCGGGCGCTATCCCGGATGTGGGTATTGTCTGTAAAGGCGAATGGGAAGGCCAGGAAATTATTGGTATGCGCCTGACCTGGAATAAGCGTTATATCACCTTGGCTCCTATTGCCACTGTATTGGGTTTAGCATTTAAGATGCAGGATCCGGATGGTTTATTAGGTGACAAAAAAGATTTAGGCATCACTTGTGCTTTAATCCCTGTCTCTACACCAGGTGTAAAAATTGGTCGTCGTCACTTCCCGTTGAACGTGCCATTCCAGAATGGTCCTACTCAGGGTGAAGATGTTTTCGTACCATTGGATTACATCATAGGTGGCCCGAAAATGGCCGGTCAGGGCTGGCGTATGCTGGTGGAATGTTTGTCAGTAGGCCGCGCTATTACACTGCCTTCAAACAGTACTGGTGGTATCAAAGCTGCCGCCTTGTTAACTGGTGCTTATGCCCGCATCCGTCGTCAGTTCAAACTGCCTATAGGTAAAATGGAAGGTATAGAAGAAGCCTTAGCCCGTATCGGTGGTTATGCCTATATGGCGGAAGCTTCGACTACTATGTCGGTTGGTTCTATCGATTTAGGCGAAAAACCTTCGGTTATTTCTGCTATCACCAAGTTCCATATGACAGAGCGTATGCGTCAGGCCATTATTGATGCCATGGATATTCACGGTGGTAAAGGCATCTGTATGGGCCCGAACAACTATTTAGCCCGTGGTTATCAGGGTGCTCCGGTGGCTATTACTGTAGAAGGTGCAAACATTCTGACCCGTAACATGATTATTTACGGTCAGGGTGCTATTCGTTGCCATCCGTTTGTATTGGCTGAATTACAGGCTGCAGGTTTAGAAGACGAACGTGCTGCTGTGACTGCCTTTGACCGTGCTTTGTTTGGCCATATTGGTTTTAGCATCAGCAACTTCTTCCGTGCTTTATGGTTAGGTTTAAGCAATTCAGCCTTCTCTTCTAGCCCTTATGCAGATGCAACAGCTAAGTACTACAAACAAATGAACAGATACAGCGCTGCGTTGGCACTGATGTCTGATGTTGCTATGGGTACCATGGGTGGTGACTTAAAACGCCGTGAACGTATCTCTGCCCGTTTAGGCGATATGTTATCCATGTTGTATCTAACTTCTGCTGTACTGAAGCGTTATAACGACGACGGCCGTCCGGCGCAGGATTTACCTTTAGTGCAATGGGCTTGTGAAGACAATATGTACAAAGCTCAGGTCGCGCTGGATGAAATGCTGGATAACTTCCCGAATCGTATCGTAGGCTCAGTCTTAGGCAAGCTGTTATTCCCTTGGGGTCGTACTTTACGTAAAGCTTCGGATCAGCTGGATCATCAAGTGTCGCGCATTATGCAAACCCCTTGTGAAGCCCGCAGCCGCTTAGCAACGAACGTTTATCTGACACTGGAACCAAACAACCAGATCGGTTTAATTGAAAAAGCCCTGACGGATATTCTGGCCGCTGAACCAATCTTCGACAAAGTGGTGCATGCAGCAAATAAACGTCTGCCATTCTTCCGCTTACACGAAGTGGCCGCTTTAGGCTTAGAGCTGGGTGTGATCACCGAAGCTGAAGCAGAGAAGCTGCGCGTGGCTGAACAAGGCCGCCTGCATACCATTAACGTGGATGATTTTGATCCACTGGAACTGGCTGCAGATAAGTCACTGTTTGATAAAAAGCCAAAAGCGAAGTCTGTTGCCGCTTAAGCGACAATAACCGACAAAGAAGCCTGCCCTGTGCAGGCTTTTTTTTGCCTGTAATGATACATGGCTTAAAGATTTGATAAGGAGATCAGGTAAAGCTCAAGAGGATCATTGAACAGGAACAAAGAATAGGAAGGTTGTTGTTTGTGGTAACACAGATTTTCAGAACGCCAGAAAGCAAAAAACAGCATTGCTGCTGTTATTGTTTTTAGAGGGAGAATGGTCGGTGATGCAAGATTCGAACTTGCGACCCCTTGGACCCAAACCAAGTGCGCTACCAAGCTGCGCTAATCACCGACATATAAACCAGTCTAAAATGGGGTGGCTGATGGGGCTCGAACCCACGACAACCGGAATCACAATCCGGGACTCTACCAACTGAGCTACAGCCACCACGGTAGAACTTTTAACACTATACTTGTTGCAATGGCGCGCCCGATAGGACTCGAACCTATGACCCACGGCTTAGAAGGCCGTTGCTCTATCCAGCTGAGCTACGGGCGCCAAATTCGAGGCCGCTAGGCTCTCTTAAATGGTCGGTGATGCAAGATTCGAACTTGCGACCCCTTGGACCCAAACCAAGTGCGCTACCAAGCTGCGCTAATCACCGACTTCGCTACACTACTGCAACGGGGCGGAATATTACAGCCCAACCCTTGGAGCGTCAAACCTTTTTTGCAGCTAAAAAACTGATTGCTTAATATTTGAACCCATTTGCTATAAAAGCGACCAATACGGTGAAAATATGCTGATTTTTTAACTTTTTACGCCAGTTAAACTGATCTGCTTGGCCTCTTTGGCGTAGCTGTGCGAAAATACAAATCCTCAGATTTCAGGTCAACAGAGCAGTTTTATGGCAGCACAAATCATAGATGGCAAAGCGGTAGCTCAATCTACCCGTCAACAGGTCGCATTAAGGGTTCAGCAACGCCTTGCAGCAGGAAAAAGAGCCCCAGGCCTTGCGGTAGTACTAGTAGGTATGGATGCAGCCTCTCAGGTTTATGTAGGCAGTAAACGTAAAGCCTGTGAAGAAGTAGGTTTTGAATCCTTCTCTTACGATTTGCCATCAGGCACAACTCAACAAGAGTTATTTGATTTAATCGATACTTTAAACGCAGATAACAAAGTAGACGGTATTCTGGTGCAATTGCCTTTGCCTGCAGGTTTAGACGCTTCGGCCATTCTGGAACGTATCAATCCACTGAAAGATGTCGATGGTTTCCACCCTTACAATATTGGCCGTTTAGCGCAGCGTATGCCTGCCCTTCGTCCTTGTACGCCAAAAGGCATCATTAAGCTGCTGCAAAGCACTGGTATTCAAATCCGTGGTATGGATGCAGTGGTAGTAGGCGCATCAAACATTGTAGGCCGCCCTATGGCACTGGAGCTGTTATTGGCCGGTTGCACTACCACAGTCTGCCATAAGTTCACCAAGCAGCTGGAACAGCATGTACGCCGCGCTGATTTAGTGGTGGTGGCCGTAGGTAAGCCTGAATTTATTCCGGGCGACTGGATTAAGCCTGGTGCGCTGGTGATTGACGTAGGTATTAACCGCTTAGAATCCGGTAAACTGGTCGGTGACGTTGAATTTGATAAAGCCAAAGAGCATGCGCGTTTTATTACACCAGTGCCAGGTGGTGTAGGCCCTATGACGGTGGCCTGCCTGATTGAAAACACCTTGGAAGCTTGCGAGCAGTTCCACGATCAATAGTCAGATGCAGCCATAAATGGAAAAGGGGCAGAGCTAAAACTCTGCCCCTTTTTATTGCAGACTATTAACCCCGACGCCAGGTGGTAACACCTGCTTTATCTTCCAGAATAATACCCTTAGCCACTAAAGCGTCACGGGCAGCATCAGCCGCAGCCCAGTCTTTGTTAGCTCGTGCTGTATTGCGCTGTGTAATTAAAGCTTCAATCTCAGCCACATCATCTGAATCTGTACCTGACTGTAAAAAGGTCTCTGCATCGCCCTGCAAAATACCCATCACACTGCCGAGTTTAATTAACAAGCCCGCAAGCTGTGAAGCTTTGGTTGGATCTGTGGCTTTTTCTTTGTTGATATCACGGGCCAGTTCAAATAATACAGGCAAAGCCAAGGCCGTGTTAAAGTCGTCATCCATAGCAGCACGGAAGGTTTTGACGTAATCGTTATTCATATCGACGTCTGTCGCAGGTTTTACTTCACGCAAGGCTGTGTACAAACGGCCTAAAGCTGAATGCGCCTGCAGCAAGTTTTCAGCTGAGTAGTTCAGCTGGCTGCGGTAATGACTGGAGATCAGGAAATAACGCACAGCTTCAGCGTTGTAATCAGCCAGCACATCTTTGACAGTAAAGAAGTTGCCTAAAGATTTAGACATCTTTTCTTTATCCACCTGCACCATACCTGTATGGATCCAGGTATTGACGTACGGCGTGTCATGCGCACAGCAAGACTGAGCAATTTCGTTTTCATGGTGTGGGAACTGTAAATCTGAACCACCACCGTGAATATCAAAATGTGTGCCTAAATGCTTTGCACTCATAGCCGAACATTCAATATGCCAGCCAGGACGGCCTTCGCCCCATGGCGATGACCAGCTTGGCTCATTAGGCTTGGCCATTTTCCACAATACAAAATCCAGTGGATCGTCTTTGGCCTGATCAATTTCGACCCGGGCGCCAGATTGCAACATATCCAGGTTCTGCTGACTAAGCTGTCCATAAGCGTCGTATTTACTGACATCAAACAGTACGTCACCGTCAGAGGCGATGTAGGCGTAGCCTTTAGCCACTAAAGTTTCAATCAGCTCAATGATTTCGGCCATATGCGTGGTGACACGAGGTTCAATATCGGCAGGCATTAACCCCAGTGCATTAAAGTCATCATGCATAGCCACAGTATAACGGGCCGTTAAAGCATCACAGCTTTCGCCGTTTTCATTGGCTCTTTTGATAATTTTGTCGTCTACATCTGTGATGTTACGCACATAAGTGACGTCATAGCCGCTGAAACGTAGGTAACGGTTCATCACATCAAAAGCTACATAAGTACGGGCGTGGCCAACATGACAGAAATCATAAATAGTGATGCCGCAGACATACATAGAAACTTTGCCAGGCACTAAAGGCACAAAGGACTCTTTTTTACGGGTCAGGGTGTTAAAAATCTGTAGCATGGGCTCCTCGGGAAATCATCAAAACGGCAATCACAAAGTGCAACAGTGTAACATCAGCAAAAGCCTTGAGCTATCCTCGCTTTGTTATCTACCACAGCTGCGGTACACTATCGCCGTTTTTAAGCCATAGGAGATGATCATGGTTAGCTTACATACCAATTTTGGTGTTATTAAACTGGCATTATTTGCCGACAAAGCCCCTGCAACAGTAGAAAACTTTCTGAACTACGTAAAAGAAGGTTTTTATGACAACACCATTTTTCACCGTGTGATCAATGGCTTTATGATCCAGGGCGGTGGTTTCACTCCTGAAATGGAACAAAAAGAGCCGGGCAAACCCATCAAAAACGAAGCAAACAACAAAGTGGCTAATAAAGCCGGCACTATTGCTATGGCCCGCACCAGCGATCCACATTCAGCCACCTGCCAGTTCTTTATTAACGTGGCTAACAACGACTTTTTAGATTTCAGCTCAGAAACTTCTCAGGGCTGGGGTTACTGTGTGTTTGGTGAAGTAGTGGAAGGCATGGACGTTGTAAACAAGATTAAAACTGTGTCTACAGGTCGTAAGTTTGGTCATGCTGATGTACCAACTGACGCTGTAATCATCGAAAAAGCAGAAATCCATGGCTAAAGGCCACAGCCTTTTTATTGCCGATCTGCATTTAAGCGAACAACGCCCGGATATTACCGCGGCGTTTTTGCTTTTTTTACAGCAAAAGGCTGCCAATGCTGATGCGCTTTATATTCTGGGCGATTTGTTTGAAGTCTGGATTGGTGATGATAACCCCTCGCCTTTACTGACTGAAGTTGCTGGCGCTATCAAGGCCCTGTCCGCTAAATCTGTGCCCATCTATTTTTGCCATGGCAACCGCGACTTTTTACTGGGTAAAAAATTTGCTAAGCGCTCAGGCATGCAGTTGCTTGCGCCTCTGACCGTCGTCGATTTGTACGGCACTGCCACTTTATTGATGCATGGTGATTCGCTTTGCACTCTGGACATTGGCTATCAGAAGTTTCGAGCCTGGTGGGACCAAAAATGGTGGCAAAAGCTCATATTGTCGTTACCGCTATGGTACCGGCAACATCTGGCACGCAAAGCACGCCGTGTCAGCGCTATGGATAAAAAAGGTAAAACCTCTGACATTATGGATGTAACGCCAGATGAAGTCCCTAAAGTGATGGCTCAACATCAGGTGCAGCATTTAATTCATGGTCATACCCACAGACCTGCAGTGCACCCATTGCAACTGGCCGATGGCAGTGCAGCACAACGTTATGTGTTAGGCGACTGGTACAGCCAAAGCTCTTATCTGGATGTGTCAGTGGACGGCTGGCAACTGCACTTTAACGCCCTGCCGCCGGGTTCCAACTGAACTCTACACTGAACTGCGTATGGATTTACCTTATATCTTCAGCCTTTTCAACCGTTTAACTCCACTAGCTTGTGTAAAAGCCCTCTTTGCGTTGGATTTGGATGATTTGCTAGTCAAAAAATCCAGTCACGAAGAGGGTTCCAGATTTCAGATTATTTCGTCATGATTTAATAAACGAACCTGTTAACTGCGTCTAAAATTTCGCTTAAAAAAATAACTACATAGAGCGATACTAATAGAGGGAATGCCAACAAAGATATAAGCAAGTTCACTCATTGAAGCACCAATAGAAGTTGTAGGTAACCGATCATAGTAATAGTTCAGTACAAAGAGAGTCAGCAGTGTGATCGGGATGATGAGCAACCAAGACCATTTTGAAGGTACATAGCTAATAATAACACCTAACAAAACTGACAATATAAAGATAGAACCCCATGTGATCATATTATTCTCCTATGTAACTGATGTAATCTAACAATAGATTTAATTTTTATGGAATCAGCTGAAAACTGCCATTTCTCTCAATGACATAATGACCACTGAGGTCATCTGGAAAACGCATTAATTCGCAGCTCTGAATAATAGTACCGCCATGAAATATCTCCTTGATTTTTTGTTCCCAATACATTCATTTTCTAATGTATTGCTTTGCGCATTAAATAACAATGGAGACCTCAGGTTAATTTAACTTTTTGTAAAACAATTGATACCAGCCACACTCCATACAGCCTCGCAATTTAACTTTCCAGTAAATTTTCATAGCTTAAACTCTAATTACCGCACCTACCCGCCTATTTGTTATGTCCTTTCCTGCCTTATCAAGAGCTGTTAAAATTAACAAAAAATCGAGTTTTATAACTATGCCATTTGATACTCTGCTTCAACCGGTCTATCAGTTTTTAAAATGTCCAACCCCCCAGATTTGGCTCAACGAAGCAAAGAAGCCAGAAAGGCTGCCCGCTCTTTTACAAGACCACTTAATTTGTGAATTAAAAGCAGCGCAAACTGCCATGTATCTGCTGCGCCGTTATGCTTGCGATAAAGACAGTTCTTTAACCTTACTAAACTGGCTGAAACCTTTTGAAGACTTTGCCTATCGTTTTGACGGTGATATTCAGGGGTTAAAGCAGGCTGAAAAACTAAACAAAAGCATTATTGGCCGTTCTGATTTTGCACACTCCGATCGTATTATCGACCGCATGGTGTTGTTAATTCGCGAAGAGTTGCACCATTTTTGCCAAGTGTTGGAGATTATGCAGGCTCGCGGCATTCCCTATGAAAATATTAGCGCCAGTCGTTATGCCAGGACACTTATCCAGAACTGCAAAACCCATGAACCACAAATTCTGATCGATAAACTGATCTGTGGTGCTTACATCGAAGCCCGTTCCTGTGAGCGTTTCGCCAGACTCGCTGAATTTGTTGACCCGGAGTTAGCCAGCTTTTACACCTCCTTGTTACGCTCAGAAGCCCGGCATTTTACCGACTATCTGGAACTGGCTCAGGTGATCTCCAAATCAGATATTACAGAGCGGGTACGCTTTTTTGGTAACCTTGAAGCAGAGCTGATTTCAAGCCCGGATCCGGATTTTAAATTCCACAGCGGCGCCCCTGAGACTGCCGTTTAAACCGATATTTTTCTCTCATTTGACGCATGCGTCAGTCTGCCTGATGCATGCGTGTTTTCTTCCACAGAGATTTTTTGTCCTAAACTTGACGAACCCGTATCTATTAGCCATAACAAAGGTAAGGGTTTGTTGTGTGGCCCTGTAATGAACAACGTAGTAGCCAAGGATAACAACTATGATTTTAAATCACTTATGGGGGCTGTATGCCCATCCCAAAGAAGAATGGCATACGATAGACGCACGTCACGAAAGTTTCAGATACAGTTTAATTCACATCCTGCTTGTCGCCTTAATTCCCTCCGTCTGTGCTTATTATTCGGCGGTGCACATCGGCTGGAGCATTGGTGTGGGTGAAGCTATACGTTTAACTGCAGAAAGCGCCATGATGCTTTCTGTTGCAATGTATGTGGCTTTAATAGGCGGGGTCTTTGCATTGGCCTATCTGGCACACTGGATGGCTCATACTTTTGGTTCTGAACCCACTTATACCCAAACACTAGAGCTGGCCTCTTATACTTCGACGCCACTTTTTATGGTAGGTTTTGCTGCATTATTCCCGGAGCTTTGGTTTGTCATGCTGGTAGGGTTGGCTGGCTTAACCTATTCGGTGTATTTGTTGTATGTGGGTGTGCCGATCCTGATGCATATACCTGAAGAACGTGGCTTTATTTACGCCAGCTCAGTGGTGACCACAGGCCTGATTCTGCTGGTTTGTGTGATGACAGCTACAGCTATTTTATGGAGTTCCGGCTTCGGTCCGGCTTTTACTCATTAGCTGGTCAAACAAATATAAAAAAGGCTGTCTGTGACAGTAATGCCAGTCAGTTAAGCTGACTGGCATTAACTCATTGCCTTTGATTTTTTTCTGCAGTAACCGCGCTTCCATATACTCCGGCAAGCACTGCCATTTCTTTCTTGCCTGAGGACTTGTTGTCAGTCGTACCAGGTAGTCCTGCTTTCCAAGCTTTTCTATCACTTCATACTGAGTGCCTTTTTTCAGCGGGATAAGCCAGTGCCGGCTTTGCCCTTTGCTCTGCCATGCGTGCAGCAGCCCTAACGAATAAAACCCACGGTCAAATAACGTCAGGCTGTTGTCCGGCGTATTTTCAACCAATTGCTCTGCCAGCACCATTTCATTGGTGCTGTACCCATCCATGGCTGCATTCACCAGCAAATGACTGGTCAGCTCCATCTGACACACCATTCTGACCATGGGCCAGGCCGATTCGCCAGCTGTGGTTTTTGGCTTCGTAAAGGCTTCTGTATTTTCCTTTGTATCTGGTGTACGCCAGACAACTCCGTCCACCCCCAGTAACTGCAGACCGCACCAGCGTGGGTGTTCGGCTTCCTTGTGCCACAGCCTTTGGGTGTGATGAAACACCTGCCGCATCGCTTCAAAACCCAACCGCTGCCTCCCCTGAACAACAGCGCTGGGGCCACCAATTCACGTCGACCGGGTAGCATAATTTGCATTTTATCTGCAATGCTCCAGACATCTTTACCACGATAAAGCGCCATACCAAGTACAACCAACACTAAGGATTCTAAGGGCAATCGACGGCGACGCACGGTCGCGATACCAGCCTCTTCAAGGCACTGGCTGATAAATTCTTCGGGTAAAAGCTGGTGTAACGCACCTGTATTCAGGTTCGTTGGGAAATAGCGATTGGCAAGGGTTAAAGCGGTAACTAATTGCATAGAAAAAGGCCTGCAACATCTCTGTTGCAGGCCTTTATACATTAACCACTGGATCGGTCAACCGATCTGATATTTGCTTAACTGATCGGCATTATGTCTGTGACAGCCCTTTTTTATTCAACTTCTGAGCAGTATTAGTTGCCTTCGTTATGTAACTCTAAACTGGCAGATAATTCAGCTTCTTTTTTCTTCTTTGCCGCTTCGTTGCGCTGTGCATCCAAACGGTTCAGGTAAGCCTGATCAATGTCGTTAGTCACATAAACACCATCAAACACTGAAGTTTCAAAACGCTTCAGTTCCGGATTTTGTGAACGCACTGCGTCCACTAAATCTTCCAGTGACTGGAAAATCAAACCATCTGCACCAATAATTTTGCAGATGCTTTCAACATCGTGACCATGAGCAATCAGCTCGTTGGCCGATGGCATATCAATACCGTAGACGTTCGGGAAACGAATTTCCGGAGCCGCAGAGGCGAAATACACTTTCTTTGCACCGGCTTCACGCGCCATATCAATGATTTGCTGTGAAGTTGTACCACGAACTATAGAGTCATCCACCAGCAAGACGTTTTTGCCTTTGAATTCCTGCCAAATCGCGTTCAGTTTACGTTTGACTGACTTTTTACGCTCCCCTTGACCCGGCATAATAAAAGTACGGCCAATGTAACGGTTTTTCACATAACCCTGACGGTATGGCAAACCTAACTCATGCGCAATTTGCAACGCAGCATCGTTACTGGTTTCAGGAATTGGAATGACCACATCAATATCTAAATGCGCCCATTCTTTTTTGATTTTCTCACCCAGCTTTTTACCCATAGCCACGCGGGATGCATACACAGACACATTGTCTATGGTGGAGTCCGGACGGGCAAAATACACGTATTCAAAAATACATGGGGCATAACTTGGGTTTTCAGCACATTGCTGGCTAAACAACTCGCCATCTTCGGTGATATACACAGCTTCACCAGGCGCTACATCACGCAGAACAGTAAAACCGTCCGCATCTAAAGCCACACTTTCTGAAGCCACCATATACTCAGTGCCAAGCGCAGTTTCGCGTTTCCCCATCACTAAAGGACGGATACCGTTTGGATCACGAAATGCCACTAAACCATGGCCAATAACGACTGCCACCACCGCATAACCACCACGGATTTTACGATGTAAATTAGTGACTGCACCAAAAATATGGTCAGGGTTTACATGCATATCGGCATGAATATCCAGCTCATGGGCAAAAGCGTTTAACAGCGCTTCTGAGTCTGAGTTGGTATTAACATGACGACGAGCGGTACGGAATAACTCGTCTTTTAATTCTTCAGAGTTCGTCAGGTTGCCGTTGTGCGCCAGGGCTATACCAAATGGACTATTGGTATAAAATGGCTGAGCTTCGGCCGTACTGGCTGAACCCGCTGTTGGGTAACGCACGTGGCCTATGCCCATATTGCCAGACAAACGCTGCATATGGCGGGCTTCAAATACGTCTTTCACTAAGCCATTGGCTTTGCGTAAACGTAAGGTTTTGTTGTCTACTGTCACTATGCCGGCGGCATCCTGACCACGGTGCTGCAACACAGTTAAACCGTCGTACAACGCCTGATTGACCGGATACTTACCTACGATTCCAACAATACCACACATCGATTATTTCCTCGCCACGCTTAGGGTCGCTGCATAAAACTGGAATGGTTTTTGATGTACTCAAAAAACCATTCAATGATAAAACCAAATTCGGGTATTAGTTTGGACGCTTGCCACCACTCGCTTTGATCAGCGCCAGTAAAAGCATCCAGGAAAAATAACAATGCACTGACCACCAACACGCCACGCAGGGCGCCAAAGATCAGACCAAGTAAACGGTCGGTGCCAGACAAACCTGTAGATTCAACCAAACGGCCAATCAGGTAATTAATTAAGGCACCAAGAATAAGAGTAGAGATAAACAGAACAGCGATAGAAACCGCATTACGCACCAGTGCGTCTTGCAATTCAGTGAAATAGGTTGCCAGATAGGGGTAGTAATAACTGGCAACAAAAAAGGCCAGTATCCAGATAATCAGTGAAACCGCTTCTTTGGCAAATCCCCGGACCAGACTGATCACAGTCGACAGGCCGATAATTGCCAGAATGGCATAATCAATCCAAACCATTTGCTACCAAAGGATGCTTAAGGACGGCGCGCATTCTACCAAAACACGCGCCCGAACACCTAATTATTTTCGATAGGCTTAAAAGCAGTCAGCTTCAGACCCGCTATTCCGGTCAGTTGCTGCAATTGAGGAAGTTTTTGTTCCAGACGCTCTTTTTTCAGTTCAGGCCCAACCACCACACTGACCATAGACTGGCCCTGCGCATTAGTGGTTGAACGGGTAAAGGTAGTAAAACCCGCTTCTTTTAATTTTGCTACCAAAGCCGTGGCGTTATCTGTTTTGCTGAAGCTCCCCACACGTACTATCCAGGCTGTTTCGTTCAGAGCCGGGTTGCCTTTGGGTTCAACTGTTTTTTCTGTAACGGGCGCAGTAGAGGCTGTGGTTTGTGCAGAGCTGTCAGCAACAGGAACTGGAGCCAGAGGATTTTCTGTTGGCACAGGAATGGAGTCTGTGCTTGTTCCGCCTGCAGCTACTGCAACCATATCAGCGCTGTCTGTAGCCGCTTCGCTGCCCGGAGCCCCAGCAGTAACCTCAGCAAAACTATCATCCGGCAAACCCGCATCAACAGCAGTATCATTCACCGGAGTCGCTAGTAATTCCTGCTGTTTTTCCGCTAGTTGCTGTTTAGTAAACACCTGTTCCTGTTGCACTGTGGCAAATTCCGGCCGCTCCGGTATGGCCTTAAATTCATCTTTGACCACTTGCTTTTGCCCATCCAACAAATCAGGTAAAAAAACGATGGCAGCAATAATTAAAATGCTGCTGCCAATTAAGCGGTTTTTAAAGGCGCTGGTCATACATCTGTCTCCTTTTGCAGCGCTAGAACTGCCGACACTGTAACAAAAGAGCCGAAAATCACCAATAAATCATTAGCCTGCAGCGATAGCAGCGCCTGTTGGTAACCCGACTCCAAATCTGAATAACATGAATAACTGCTTTGTGCTGGCAACTGCTCAAGCAACATGTTGGCCTGTGCCCCACGAGCGCCAGGTAAATTCACCAAATGCCAGTGGTCTGCTAACGAATGAAAGGGTGCCAGGCTGTGCTCAATATCTTTATCTTTTAACATCCCAACCAACAGATGAACCCGAGCATAACGGCCTTTGATGAACTGAAGCTGAGCCGCCAAATAACCGGCCGACTGCGGGTTATGCGCCACATCCAATAAAATACCCGGAGTTTTACTCAGCCACTGCATCCGACCGGGCAGACTTAAAGCGGACAACACCTTTGCAACCTGTTGCTTTGAAGGCAATAAAGCCAAAACTTCAAGTGCAGTAAGAGCTGTGGCTATATTCTGCAGTGGCACTGCTGTCAGAGGTAACGCCTCGAGGCGAGTCTCTATACCTTGCCAATGAAAGCCTGCTTCTGTGACGCTATAAAGGTAATCCGTATTGATGCAGAGCAGTTGGGCCTGAATATCCTGGCCGTACTTCAATACCGACTGCGGCATATCAGTCTCACCTATCACGGCGGGCTTGTCTGCGCGGAACACGCCGGCTTTTTCGCGGCCAATGCTTTCGCGGTCTGGCCCTAAATAATCCTGATGGTCTAAATCGACTGTGGTCAGAATACTTAAATCCGGCTCAATAATATTGGTGGCATCCAGTCGACCGCCTAACCCCACTTCAATCAGGCATAAATCCGGTTGTTGTTGTTTCAAAAGATAAAAAGATGCCAGTGTGGTGAACTCAAAATAAGTCAGTTCAATGTCGCCACGCAATTGTTCAATAAAAGCAAAAGCCTCACACCAAAGATTGTCGGCTACATCTGTGCCATTGATGCGTAAGCGCTCGTTAAACTGCAATAAATGGGGAGAACTGTATACACCCACAGACAATCCCTGCACAGCGCAGAGCTGTTCAAGAGTCCGGGCTGTAGTGCCTTTGCCATTGGTACCGGCGATCAGTATTTTTTTGCCCGGCAGCAGATGCAAATCGGCACGCTGTGCAATCTTCAGCACACGGCCCAATCCCAATTCGATCTGATGTTGAGGATGTTTTTGTTCTATATAACAAAGCCAATCCGTCAGAGTCTGACAGGATTGGCTTGCAGGCGATAAAAAATTGGTCATAACACCTTATTAGGCGACGCGGTGTTCCTTAGCAGGAGCTGGCCATCGCATGAATTTAGCCACAAGTCGCGCAATTGTATCGCGCATTTGGCGGCGGTCAACAATCATGTCGATAGCACCGTGTTCCAGCAGGAATTCACTGCGCTGGAAACCTTCAGGTAATTTTTCACGTACTGTCTGTTCGATAACACGGGGGCCGGCAAAACCGATCAGAGCTTTTGGCTCTCCAATGTTCAAATCGCCCAGCATCGCCAGACTGGCAGATACACCACCCATAGTAGGGTCGGTCAGCACAGAAATATAAGGTAAACCTGCTTCACTCAGCTTAGCCAAAGCAGCGCTGGTTTTGGCCATTTGCATTAAAGACAATAGAGCTTCTTGCATACGGGCGCCACCACTGGCAGAGAAACAGATAAAAGGCACTTTGTTTTCAAGGGCGTATTCAACACCTTTGACAAACTTGGCACCTACTACAGACGCCATTGAGCCGCCCATAAAAGCAAATTCAAACGAAGCCACAACCACTGGCATGCCCAATAAAGTGCCGCGCATCACCACCATGGCGTCTTTTTCATTGGTTTCTTTTTGTGCAGCAACAATACGGTCTTTGTATTTTTTGCTGTCTTTAAATTTCAGCAGATCCTGAGGTTCCAGCTCTGCAGCCAGTTCCACCATACCACCGGTATCAAGGAAACTGTTTAATCTGTCTCTGGCACTGATACGCATATGGTTGTCACATTTAGGACAAACACCTAAGTTCCGATCCAGTTCTGCCTTGTACAATACAGCGTCACAAGAGGTACATTTAGTCCAGACCCCTTCAGGAATATTACGACGGGATGAAGACGAAGTTCTGGGCAGAATTTTTTCTAACCAACTCATAGTTGTTCCTTGGTATCGCAGCAGGGCTTGAGCCCAAACTTAGTTTATTGTGTAAAAAAGCGCCGATCATGCGGCTAACGGCGCTTATTAAAGCACAAAGCTATGATAGAACCTATAGCTAACTGGTCGTAGTAGTTAGCAAAAACTGTCTGGCAGGAACAGTGGCCCAAGAGGCATTTTAGGAATACCAAAGTGTTCGGGGTAATCCACATCCACCAGATATAAGCCTTCTGCTTTGGCCGTTGCAGCGGCTAAAGTCCGATCTTTCGCTGCCAGCAAGTCTGCAATCCAATCCGGATCTTTTAAGCCCATTCCCACTTGTAGCAAGCTACCTGTGATATTACGCACCATATGGTGTAAAAAAGCATTGGCTTTAATATCCAGCACAATAAACTGCCCGACCCGACTTAAATGCAGATGCATCAGATTACGGAAGGGGCTATGTGACTGGCATTGAATTGCACGAAAGGATGTGAAGTCATTTTCACCCAGTAGATGGACAGCAGCTTGTTGCATCAGTTCAATATTTAATTCCTGATGATAATGACTTAAACCTGCACCCAGAATGGCAGGCCTGAATTTATTATTGTAAATAACGTATCTATAACGGCGGGCTGTGGCGGAAAAACGGGCATGAAAATCATCTGATACCTGTTTTGCCCAGCGCACTGCAATGCCATCCGGCAGATTGGAGTTGGCCCCCATGATCCAGGCGCGCATGTCACGGTTGGCATCAGTATCAAAATGCACGACCTGGCCTGTTGCATGAACACCGGCATCAGTGCGACCAGCACAGGATAATTCAATAGTTGCATTGGCAACCTTGGATAACGCAGCTTCCAGATGACCTTGTACACTTGGCACTTCACGTTGCCTTTGCCAGCCAAATAAACCTACACCGTTGTATTCGATACCTAACGCAATTCGCATTCAGACTCCTATCTCTTAGGAGCTGAAGTATAACTCAGGCATGGAAAGAAACTCACGAGTTTTAACGGTCAGAGCCTTCATCCGACGATAAAAATGGCGGGTTAATTTGGCTTTGGTTCGTATCATGCGGTGGAAAAATTCAAGAATTGAAGGGCAGAGCTAAGACTCTACCCCTTTGCTTTAAAGCTGCTCTTTTAAGCTTTGAGCTTCTTGTTTGATATGCTCTGGTGCTGCAGAATTGAGTACTTTGTCAATCAGGTGTTCAGCACCATCCTGTTCACCAATTTCAATGTAAGCACGGATCAAATCCAGATCAGCAGCATAGCCTTGCTCAGCAGGGTCCAGTTCCGGTTCGTGTTGTGCAGCAATGAAATCCTGATAATCTTCCAGCCCAACATCTATATTGCGAACCGGATTTTGATGCTGATCGGACTCATCTTCAGAATCATCCAGTAATTTATCGAGCGCCAGTAATGAAAACTCTAAATCATTCGACTGAACCTGCTCCGCTTGCGCTGAACTTTGTTCTTGTTCTGCTATTTCAATTGTCCTATCCACAGGCTCAATATGAGGCTCCACTGGATTTAACTCAGATAACACAGCATCAGCTATCTGCTCGTCAGCCAGTCTGATTTCAGTGTCTGTTTGCGCATAGTCGGCCAACAAAGCATCAAAATCAGTCCCTTCCAAAGCATCAAGTTCAGCTGAGATATCTTCATTTGCCTGCTGTGTAGCTGCCGCATCCACAGCTAAGACATCAGAGCTTTGGATCTGGTCGTCATCCAACTCATCCTCTGACTCATCGCTTGGTGCGGCTTCGTCTGAGAATTCAAGATCTGGGTATTCTTCCAGTACTTTGCTTGGGTTCTCCACTGACAACGTTGCAGCAGATATGCGGCTGACAGTTAAATCTTCCTGTAAATCCAGATCGGGAACCGACTCGCTTAAAGCTGGCTCAATGGCCTGATCGGCAAGCTCTTGCCAGGCTTCATTTGACTCAACCTCATAACGGTCTTCGTCACTAACCTCGGAACTGTTTTCTGCTAACTGCTCTGATTGCGAATCAACTTCGTCGATCAACTCGGCCAAATCACCATGGTCTGCGTGAAAATTGGGTGGCATATCCACGGCTTGTTCCTGTACCGGCTCATCCGACAACAGTAAAGCAACATCATCCGGACTTAGCGGATAATCATCTTCGTCAAATTCGAGACTGGTATCAAAGGATGCAGCAGAGTCAATTGCAACATCATCTTCATGCACATTAAATTCATCTGGCTCAGGCTCACTAACAGCATCAAAGTCTGAGGCATCAGGCCTGTTCACTGTGTCTTCTAGCAAGGCGTCAATATCAATATCACTTTCATCTTCAAGAGACAGAACCTCTGGTTCTGATAATTCTTCATCAGCCAACGATTCGGCGAACTCGTCCAATTCTGAACTGTCAAAATGAGGCTGTTCAGGATTTACATCGACAACATCTTCTGCGTCTTCTGCCTGACTGTCGAATGTCTTATCCAATGAGGTATCCAATGCACCTTCTGCCCCGCCCACGGCTTCAGGCTCATCTTCTGTCACCACCAGTTCATCAAGTAACGAATCAAAGTCGACTTCTTCAACCTCTTCTATTTCATCCAGGTTGAACTCGTCCGTTTCGACAGAAACCGGGTTACTCAGATCAGAGGTATCGCTATCCGGCTCATCTAATTCAATTTCTTCAAGCAGCTCATCCAGTTCGTCTTCATTCTGTTCAGCTTGTTTTTGTTTTTGCTCTTCAGCTAACTGCTCAGCCACCGCCTGAGCGAATATATCTTCGCTGTCATCCAGCTCAGGTTCTTCGTCAAATAAGGCCGATAAATCAGCACCGGATAAAATATTGTTTGGATCAAAATCCTTGTTTGATTCTTTTACCGGTTGATCTAGCAAATCATCCAATAACTCATCATCCATTGAACTGGCGTCGAGCAAATCTTTGCTGTCCAGCAGGTCATCGTCATTCATCAGAATGTCGTCAAACTCATCAGCTCTGGTATCCAGTAACATATCATCATGTAAATCGATCGGCTCGTCATCCAGACGTATGCTTTTGCTGCCAGAATCTAACAAAGATTCATCCAGCGTCATCAGGCTGCTTTCGTCAAAGTCGAGACTTTCATCCAAAGGTGGTAAGGGTGAGCGATAACCTGGTTCTTGCTGAGGTACAGCAGTGGCCGCATTCACAATCTGCTCCGATTTTCTGGTTCGGCGCTTAATCCAGCCCACTACAGCAAACAACACAAACAAAGTAGGTAAAGTAGCCAACAGCACCCAGGACAGGCTACTGGAGGAAATATTTTGCCACAGTTCGGCAAAATTCATCCCTTGCTGTTCCCGCTCAATTTGGGCCTTTTGCTGTGCAAGCATTTCGGATTGTTGCGCAACCAGTAATTGCAGTTGCTGCTGAATTTCACTGTCTTTATCAACCTGAGACTTCATCAACAGCATTTGATCAGCCAGTTGATCCAGTTTATTTTTTAAGGCTGTGTTATCAGCTAAAACAGCTTCAACCGTAACTTTAGATTCCGCGAGCTTTCTTTGCAGATCAACCAGCTGCCCTTTTTGCAGCCCTTCAACTCTGCTTAACTCCTGTTTGATTTCTTGCTTAGCTTTATCAACATCTTTCTGTTGTGCTGTATTAACCCCTTGTTTCACTTTAGCCGCAGCTGCTGCGCGTACCCGATCTGCCCAAATCCGATCATCTTCTTCCGATTTGCGCTGCGCATCTACCGCATCCACCTGCAGTATTTCATCTACATTAGGAATAGCTAAAAATGATCCAACATTCAGATGGTTAAAGTTGTCATCAAGAAAAGACTGCGGGTTTTTCAGGTAAATGGCGTACATCACCTGATAAATGTTTAAACCTGGATGAGGGCGAACTTCTTCGGCAATACGCCATAAAGTGTCGTTTGGAGTTAAAGGACCGACCCTGCTGCGATCCGGATTTTCGGTGCTTTTAGGGCCCTTCAGACGCACAGTGGTGTCCGCAGTGGCGTTAGCACTGCAGATCTGCAACAAAATACTAAAAATGAGAAGCCCAACTAAACGCATCGATGATCCCTTAAGGCCGGAGATTATTTTTCTGACACAAAAACACTGCAAGCATCGTTCCATACCTGAATAGTAAACCAGAAGGATGCCACTGGCTACGCTTATAGATAATCTGCTCTGTTGCTTATATCGGCTGCAGAATCAAATGCTTTATCCTCTTCTCACCTGAAGCTGCAGCTTTGTTGAGATTAATTTGCGTATAGAAAACAACAAAGGCCCCATCAGGAGCCTTTGTTTAGTTTTAATCTGCGTTTACAGATAATCGCGAATTAGATGCTCAGCGATCTGAATACTGTTGGTGGCAGCACCTTTACGGATATTATCTGCAACAACCCATAAGTTAATGCCATTTTCGTGCGAGAAGTCCTGACGAATACGACCAACAAAGACGTCATCCTGACCCGCAGCATTGCCCACCTGAGTTGGATAATCTGCGTTGTCTTCCATCAGCGTGACACCAGGTGCGTTAGCTAACAAAGCTTTGACCTGCTCAACACTGATTGGCATGCGGGTTTCCAGATGCACAGCTTCGGCATGGCCATAAAACACCGGCACACGAACCGCAGTAGCATTTACGGAAATGCTGGCGTCACCCATAATTTTTTGGGTTTCCCAGTGCATTTTCATTTCTTCTTTGGTGTAACCATTGTCCAGAAATACATCAATTTGTGGGATACAGTTAAAAGCGATCTGGCGGGCAAACTTGCCGCCTTCTTCTAGAGGGCGACCGTTGAGCAACTGAGCTGTCTCTTTAGCTAATGCCTCAACGCCCTGTTGACCAGCACCAGCAACCGACTGATAAGTGGCCACATTAATACGGCTGATACCTACGGCATCATGAATAGGCTTTAAGGCCACCAGCATTTGAATGGTGGAGCAGTTTGGGTTGGCGATGATATTGCGGTTACGAAACTCAGCAATAGCGTGTGCATTCACTTCTGGCACCACCAGTGGAATATCGGCTTCGTAGCGGAAATGTGAGGTGTTGTCGATCACCACACAACCGGCATCGGCAGCACGAGGTGCATAAGTTGCAGAAACACTGCCACCCGCAGAGAACAAACCAATCTGCACCTTAGTCCAGTCAAAGGTCTCAGCATCCAGTACTTCGATTTGTTTACCCTTAAAGGTGATAAAACCACCGGCAGAGCGGCTGCTGGCTAAAGGATAAAGTTTATTTACCGGAAAATCGCGCTGTTCTAAAATTTCAATTAAATGCTGGCCTACTAAACCTGTAGCACCTAACACAGCGACGTCGTATTGCTGAGCCATGGTTATTCCCCTTTCATTTGTTACTGGCTGCTTTACCCTTCTTACTTGACGCTGCCGCATTGTTGACTACGCTCTTCGCCCCAGTCACATAGGACTACTATGCTCCTGGGGTCTCGTTCGCTTGTCGCCGCGCTGCAACGTCAATTAATTTGGGTGTTAAAACCTAATGTTGTTAAAAACTCAGGCACCTCTTGTCCTGTCAGCCGCACCGAGCTGTATTCACGCCGCGGTGGGTATGACTTTCTAAGCCAGTCAAAACCTTGTGTTTTCTTATCTTGCATCATGTAGAAACGAAACAAAGCATCGTCCCGGCGCACATCATATAACAGCCGGCTTAGATTTTGGACATCTAAAAGTCCAAAATTTGAATTTATTTTCAGCTCTGAAACCTGAGGCTCTGGCAGCACTTGCGCCAGAGTCTTTGCCGGGCTTAACCCCAACTGCTGGCAAAATGCCTGATACAGCATTTCTGTACCACGGGCTTTGCCTTCAATACTGTGTCCTGCAATATGAGCGCTGGCTATATCTGTATAAGGAATCAGCCTTAGATCCGGTTCTGGCTCATTAGCCCAAACATCCAGCACCAGCGGTCTTTTCAGACCAGACTGAGCTTCGACCAATAAATCCTGATTATTGGTCACTTCACCACGACAGGCATTGATCACGGCGCAATCAGGCTTAAGTAACTTTAAGGTCCGGCTGTTCAGTAAATCCACAGTGGCGTCAGGACCTGTTTTGATTAGAGGCACATGAAAACTGACAACATCCGCCTGAGGTAATAACTGCTCAAACGGAATATGCGGAAAATCAGGCTCGGCGGCAGCACGCTGTGGGTCGCAGCATAAAACCTTGATGGACAACGCCTCCAGAGCGTTCACCAGTAAACGACCTATATTGCCAACCCCTACTACACCCACAGTTTTTTGCTGCAAATTCCATTGGTATTTTTCAGCCAGCACAAAGATGCTACTCAATACATACTCAACCACAGACTGAGCATTACAACCAGGCGCACTGCTAAAACCAATACCCCGTTGTTGCAGATAACTCTGATCGATGTGATCGGTGCCGATAGTCGCAGTGCCGACGAATTTCAGCTGCGGGCTTTTTGATAACAGCTGCTGATTGACCTTGGTCACAGAGCGCACCAGCAGCACATCTGCATCAACAATCTGCTCAGCAGTTAAAGTGCGGCCATTGACCAGCGTTACTTCGCCTAATTCGGCAAAGAAGTCTTTGACGTACGGCATATTTTCGTCGGCGTATATCTTCATCTGTATCAGTCCACAGCCAGAATGGCGGTATTGTAACTACGCTCAATCCTTTGAGCTATCGGATTTGTTAATTTTTGACTCGCCAATAAAAAACGCTGCACCAGGCAGCGTTATTTGACAGCGGAAAAAATTAGCCCTGGTATTTTTGCATCACTAAGGTGGCGTTGGTACCACCAAAACCGAAGCTGTTTGACATCACTGTTGTCAGTTGAGCTTCTGTCGCTTTAGTCACGATATTTAAACCAGCAGCAGCTTCGTCCAGCGTATTGACGTTGATAGAAGGTGCAATAAAGTTATGTTCCATCATCAACAGCGAATAAATGGCTTCATGCACACCAGCAGCGCCTAAGGCATGGCCTGTCATGGCTTTGGTTGCGCTGATGGCTGGAGATTTGCCACCAAACACCTGCTGGATAGCACCTAATTCTTTGACATCGCCAACCGGAGTACTGGTACCGTGAGTATTGACGTAGTCGATTGGACCTTTCACGTCTTTCATCGCCATTTCCATGCAACGCACTGCGCCTTCACCACTTGGCGCTACCATGTCGTACCCATCTGAAGTTGCGCCGTAGCCTACGATTTCAGCGTAAATTTTAGCGCCACGTGCCAGCGCATGTTCCAGCTCTTCAACCACTAAAATACCACCACCACCGCTGATGACAAAACCATCACGGTCAGCGTCATAAGTACGGGACGCCAGTTCAGGCGTTTCGTTGTATTTAGTAGACAAAGCGCCCATAGCGTCGAATTCCATCGCTAAAGTCCAGTGCACTTCTTCACCGCCACCGGCAAAAATAATATCCTGTTTACCTAACTGAATCAGCTCAACAGCATGACCAATACAATGGGCGCTGGTCGCACAGGCAGAACTAATGGAGTAGTTCACACCTTTGATTTCAAAAGGAGTAGCTAAACATGCTGAACAGGTGCTCGACATAGTTTTTGGCACTGCATAAGGGCCCACACGTTTTACGCCTTTTTCACGTAAAGTATCTGCTGCTTCAATCTGAGTTTTAGAGGAAGCACCGCCAGAACCTACCACTAAGCCAGTGCGAAAATTCGACACTTGGTCAGGGGTTAATCCCGCGTCGTCAATGGCTTGTTGCATAGAGATATAAGCATAAGCTGCTGCATCGCCCATAAAACGTAAGGCTTTGCGGTCGATTAACGCCGCAGTATCAATTTCAATCTGGCCCCAGACCTGTGATCTCAGGCCCATGTCGGCAAACTCCTGTGACGCTTTAATACCTGAGCGTCCGGCTTTTAACGATTCCAGCACTTGCTGTTTATCGTTACCAATACTGGATACTATGCCTAACCCTGTGATCACTGCTCTTTTCATGCTTGCTCCAAACAAAAAATCGGATGTCTTTTAGTAATTGCGCCACATTGTACGGAGTTTCTTTTCGAAACTGGTCCGCTTTCAGCGCACAGCTGTACACTATTATCTATTTATATTGCGGCTAAGTTACAATACCTTATTCTTTTTCGATAGGGTTTGACTTCATTGCAACAGGCTCAAGTTCACTACAACGACGCTGGCACACCGGTTTCCGACCTGTTTGGCGATATTTATTTTTCCGACAATGGCGGCCTGGACGAAACCGATTATGTGTTTTTACATAAAAATCAGTTACCTGAACGTTGGTTTACTCATCCGCGCCCATTTTTTCATATCGCAGAAACTGGTTTTGGCACAGGCTTAAACTTTCTGCTGACCTGGTTGCGGTTTCGCCAGTACAAAGCGCAGTCCACCACTTGTCAGCGTCTATACTTCAGCAGTTTCGAAAAATATCCCTTTAGTAAAGCAGACTTAACCAAAGCTTTAACCGCCTGGCCCCAACTGGCTGAACTGACAACTTTATTAGTACAAAACTACCCTGTAGCTTTGCCAGGCCCACATCGAATGACTTTTGATGATGGCTCTGTGGTACTGGATTTATGGCTGGGAGATGTGAATGAATTGCTGCCGCAAGTGCCGGAGCATAATAAAGTTGATGCCTGGTATTTAGATGGTTTTGCCCCCAGTAAAAACCCGGATATGTGGCAACAAAATTTGTTTAATCAGATGTTCAGGTTGAGTCACAGCGGCACAACAGCTTCCACCTTTACCTGCGCAGGTTTTGTCCGTCGTGGTTTAAATGACGCAGGTTTTTTTGCCAGAAAAACCAAAGGCCATGGCCAAAAACGCGAAATGCTAATTGCAACTGCTGAGCAGGCAGCCGAATTGACTGCAGATCAGCCTAACCAAATCACAGTGATAGGTGCTGGTGTCGCGGGTATTAATGCTGCTTTTGCGTTATGGCAAAAAGGATTAAAAGTTCAGTTGCTGTGTGCGGATGCAGAAGCGGGTATGGGGGCATCCCACAACCGCCAGGGCGCTGTTTACCCTAATCTGCATGCGACTTACGATCTGATGTCGTCTTTAAGTTGCCAGAGCTTTTTATATGCCAGGCAGTTTTATGAGACCTGGCTGGAAAAATTAGCAGTAGCGGCTGATTGGTGTGGTGTATTGACTCTTGCCTGCAACGAAAATCTTATTAAACGTCAACATAAAATCCAGCAGCAAGCCTTTGCCTTAAGCGGCTTGTTTAGTCCTGTCACCAAAGAGCAAGCCTCACAAATCGCAGGGCTTGAATTGCCTTATGACGGCTTATTTTTTCCAACCGCAGGCTGGTTATGTCCTCAAGACTATTGCCAGCAGATGGCGCACTGGCTTAGCAGCCAAGGCGTTGAGATTCTTTACAGTACTCAGGTGCATCAAATTAAAGAGCATAAGCACTACTGTGAACTGGAAAGCTCCGCTGGAACATTGCATGCGACAACAGTGGTTTTGGCCACAGGGGCGCTATTAAATGCTCTTGCGCAGCAGGAGTCCTTTCCACTTCGACAAATTCGTGGCCAGGTCAGTCATCTGCAAAGCAGGACTATGACGCCACTAAAAACTGTGGTGTGCCATCAGGGTTATATCACCCCAGCCCACCAGCAACTGCATTGCGTTGGAGCGACCTTTGACCGCAGCAGTGGACACAGCGAAGTTCTGGCAGAAGACAATCAACAAAACCTCGATTTAGTCAATCAAACATTAGGGCAACCCGATTGGTTTGATGATGTTGAAGTGATGTCTGCCAAAGCAGGTTTACGTGCCACTGTACCGGATCATATGCCTGTGCTTGGTAAGCAAAAACAGCTATGGAGGTTTGGCGCTTTAGGCGCTCGGGGGTTAACCTGGGCCCCACTACTGGCTGAAGTATTGGCTTGTGTCATTATGAAAGAGCCACTACCTTTAACGGTACAACAGCTGGATAGCATTGATATACAACGCTATCTTCGCCACAGCACTGTGGAATAATCCCTTTGAACTTACTTTTTGCTGAAGATGATAAACTACTGGCCCAGTTGTTTCAGTTACAAGCTGAAAGTGCGGGCCATCAGGTTATTTGGGCAGACAATGGTGATGCTGCAGTGCAGCAGGCGTTAAGTTACCAGTTTGATCTGATTTTTATGGATATTCAGATGCCAATACTGGATGGCGTCAGCGCAATGCAGATGCTACGTAAGTTGGGCTACGACAGGCCTATTGTTGCCATGTCGGCCGAAGAGGTGACAGCTGTTGGCTTTGATTTAGTACTGAAAAAACCACTGCTGTGGCCAGAGGTTCAACAGCAACTGACAAAGTTTAAAGCTATTCCTTCGATAACATTAGAACTGCCAACAGAGCTGAAAGAGGCTTATCTGGCACATGCTAAACAGTTATTGCAGCAACTGGTTGTGCTCTCAGAACAACAAAATTGGATTGATTTTATGGCAATTGTGCATCAACTTAAAGGCAGTGCCGCCAGCTTTGATTTAGCCCCTTTGAGTCAGTTGGCCGCTCAATTACAAAGTGAATGGGAAACTATACCGTTAGGGCAAAGGACAGAGCGCGCCACCTATTTTCTGGAGCAGTGCAAGGCATGCAAACTAAAGTAAAAGTGCGGGAACAAAAAATATTGCTGGTGGACGATCTGGATTACAACAGACAATTGTTACGCAACAATCTGACTGCGTTATTTTCCAGAGAAAAATTAAAATACAAAGCCTTCAGCTATTTTCAGGCTCATAACGCTTCTTCAGCTTTGCTCACTTTCAGCCAGCAACTACCAGATATAGTGTTTTTGGATATTGAATTACCTGATGGTTCAGGTCTTGAATTGCTCACGCGCTTTAAAGAACAAAAACCAGATTGTTTTGTCGTGATGGTCAGCGGCGTAAGCACGCTGGAAAATGTCAAAACCAGCATAGCTTCAGGCGCGGCCTCATTTATCGTCAAACCTTTTACCGCAGATAAAATTCTGGCGGTGTTAAAACAGTTTGATCGTTACTACGACAAGCTACCAAAAGCTGCTTCCGAACCCCTGATCCAAAAGCCCTGAACCATCAGGGCTTTTCCATTTGAATCACTACACGACGGTTTTTGGCGCGGCCTAATGAGCTTTCATTCGAAGCCACATGACGTTTTTCACCCAAACCTTCGGTGCGTATTCTGCTTTTCTCCAGACCAAAACTGACCAGCTTGGTTTTGATGGCTTCAGCGCGTTTTATCGACAGCTGCTCATTCATCCAACGACCACCAAAAGAGTCACTGTAAGCCTGAATATCAATACTCTCGATGCTCTGATCATGCTTTAAATACTGTGCTATTTGTTCTAAACGCTTTTTAGAGGCTTTGGTCAGCTCATCGCCACCTGATTCATAGGTCAATACGGTAAAGGCAATATCGTCAAAGGTGTAGGGCAGCAAGGCACTGACACACTGGGTAAACTGATCCATTGCTTCAATAAAATGCACAGGATTCAGTGATACGCTGACCTTGTCATAAGGACTGTACCAATCAGAGAAATAAAAAGTTGGGCTATAACCTTGCTCCAGCTCCGTCAGCATAATCCAGCTTTCCGCCTTGCCTAAATCACCATCAAACTGTTTTAGCATTTTCATGCTGCTGATGGCTTTCGCCTGCTCGCCCGGACGCCAGACCGGTGGTACTGACAGCACTTCTGCCAAAGCGTAATGGTCAGGTAAACGCAGCATATTCAGTTCAAACTGCATATTCAGCTCTTTGCCAGCCATACTCCTGAAAAAAGCTTCACCAAAATGAGGAACAGGATGGCTGAGCTCACAGACTAAAGGCGAATTTTGCTTTAAAGCCCAGGTGGACTGGTCCAATGTAGCCGAATACTGACGCAATCCAGCTTCCGCTTGCGTAGCAGAAAGCAAAAACAGCACCAGCCAGAGCTTATATCGCATAGGTTTCCCTTTTTTCATCTCAACACCCGTTGTTTTTCAACTTCAACCAGGACAAACAAGGTACTCAAACAAGACGCTTCGCAATTTATTTGGCATAATACCTGCCAATCTTATCAGGACACAGGCCTTATGACTCAAGCTTTACATCCGTTAGCACAACGTTTTCGTGGCTACTTCCCTGTTGTTATCGACGTAGAAACCGCAGGCTTTAATGCAAAAACAGATGCATTGTTAGAAATCGCTGCAACTTTGTTGACTATAGACGAAAAAGGCATGCTTGTTCCAAGCCAGACTTTGCATTTTCATATTGAACCTTTTGAAGGTGCCAACATGGAAGCAAGCTCTTTGGCTTTTAATGGTATAGACCCCTACAACCCTCTTCGTGGCGCGGTTTCAGAGCGGGAAGCCCTGACTGAAATTTGTCGTGCTGTACGTAAAGCTCAGAAGGATGCCGACTGCCAGCGTGCTGTGGTTGTGGCTCATAACGCTGCTTTTGATCAAAGTTTTTTAAATGCAGCTATTGATCGAATTAAATTAAAACGATCGCCTTTTCATGCTTTTGTGTCTTTTGATACTACGACCTTGTCAGCCCTGGCTTTAGGTCAGACGGTTTTGGCCAAAGCCTGCAAACAAGCCGGTATTGATTTTGATAACAAAGAAGCGCACAGCGCTTTGTATGACACAGAACGCACGGCTGAACTGTTTTGCTACATAGTCAACCGTTGGCATCAACTTGGCGGCTGGCCGCCACCTATGCTGATGGATGATAGTGAACCACAAGAAAGTACGCTGTCTGATCCGGCTTAATCGATTCGAATTTATAAATAATGATGTAGAAATACAAAAGGCAGCCTGAGCTGCCTTTTTGCTTCAAACGCAAAATTACTCTGCGCTTTCGCTGTTGTGTTTAGCTGCAGTCTCATTAATTAACGGCTGCAATTCACCACGCTGGAACATTTCCAGAATAATGTCACAACCACCAATCAGCTCACCTTCAACCCATAACTGCGGGAAAGTTGGCCAGTTGGCATATTTTGGTAATTCAGCACGGATATCCGGGTTTTGCAGAATGTCGACAAACGCAAAAGGTTGGCCACATGCAATCAGGGCTTGAGAAGCCTGAGCTGAAAAACCGCAACTCGGGAATTTCGGCGAACCTTTCATATAAAGAATGATTGGATTATCAGCCAACTGTTGTTCAATTTTCTCAATGGTTTCCATCTTCAGCCTCTGGCACTACTGGGTTTAAAAATTTATCTCATTTTACGCTGAGTTCGTTTATTTCGCACTTGAGATTTTACAAAGTGCCCCAAGAATATGGGGAGCAGACACTTGCATTGCAATAAGCTCAGGCTGTGAAATTTACGACTAAAACTTGAGTAATTTAGTCGGGTTTTGTAGTCTACGCGATGCAGACCCCATAAACAACGCCTACGGAGAACGACAATGGCTTTCGAATTACCAGCATTACCTTTCGCAAAAGACGCATTATTACCTCACATCTCTCCTGAAACTCTGGATTATCACCATGGCAAACACCATAACGCCTATGTTGTGAAGCTGAATTCATTAGTTGAAGGTACTGAATTTGCCGGTAAGTCTTTAGAAGATATTATCCGTACTTCTCAGGGTCCGGTATTTAACAACGCAGCGCAAATTTGGAACCACACCTTTTACTGGAACTGCTTATCACCAAATGGTGGCGGTGAACCAACTGGCGCTTTAGCTGCTGCAATTACTGCACAGTGGGGCTCTTTTGCTGCATTCCAGACAGCTTTTAATGACAAAGCTGTTAACAACTTCGGTTCAAGCTGGACCTGGTTAGTGAAAAAAGCAGACGGTTCTTTAGATATCGTTAACACCAGCAACGCTGGCACGCCACTGACTGATACTTCAGTCACTGCGCTGATGACAGTGGATCTGTGGGAACATGCCTACTACATCGATTTCCGCAATGCTCGCCCAACTTACTTAAATGCCTTCTGGGCATTAATCAACTGGGAATTTGCTGCGAAAAACTTCGCTGCTTAATTTGCTGTTGTTGTAAATCTTTAAGCCCGGCTTGCCGGGCTTTTTCTTTTGTTCCGAATTAAAAACCAGCCCTCAATTAAAGTTCTGCCTTACTGTTCTGTTCACCCATCGCTACAAAAAAAATTCATATTTTTCTGTGAATTAGTTGAGCGAAGCGCTTTTTTACTGTCTAACCTTACATCAGTGGCTTTATTTGCATTCAGTTCCCACAGACCAGTTTCGGAGGTGCACTATGGGCATTTTTGAGCACTACAAATCTAGATACGAAGCAGCCAAAGAAGAGGAATACAGCATCCAGGAATATCTGGAGCTGTGTAAAAAAGACAAAAGTTGTTATGCAAGCGCTGCCGAGCGTTTGTTAATGGCCATAGGTCAACCTGAGCTGATTGACACAGCACAGGACTCAAAACTCAGCCGCCTGTTTTCAAACCGTGTGATAGGCCGTTATCCGGCTTTTGCCGAGTTTTATGGCATGGAAGACGCGATAGAGCAAATTGTCTCCTACCTGAAACACTCAGCTCAGGGACTGGAAGAACGCAAACAAATTTTATACCTATTGGGTCCGGTCGGGGGCGGTAAATCATCCTTAGCTGAAAAGCTAAAATCGCTGATGCAGCAGGTTCCTGTGTATTACATTAAAGGCTCACCTGTTTACGACAGTCCTTTGTGTCTGTTTGATGTGAACGAAGATGGCAATATTCTGGAGCAGGAATACGGCATTCCCAAACGTTACCTGAAAACCATTATGTCACCCTGGGCCAGTAAACGTCTGCATGAATTTAACGGCGATATCAGCCAGTTTAAAGTGGTAAAAAAATACCCCTCTATTCTGGATCAAATCTGTATAGCTAAAACTGAGCCTGGTGATGAAAACAATCAGGACATCGCATCTTTAGTGGGTAAAGTGGATATCCGCCAGTTGGAGCATTTTGCCCAAAACGACCCGGATGCCTACGCCTACTCAGGCGCTTTATGCCGAGCCAATCAAGGCCTGATGGAGTTTGTTGAGATGTTTAAAGCGCCTATTAAGGTGCTGCATCCACTGTTAACTGCCACTCAGGAAGGTAATTACAACGGTACTGAAGGTTTAGCCGCCCTGCCCTTTGAAGGCATTATTCTGGCACACAGTAATGAGTCGGAATGGCAGACCTTTCGCAACAACAAAAACAACGAGGCCTTTTTAGACAGGGTTTATATTGTCAAAGTGCCTTATTGCCTGCGGGTGTCTGAAGAAGTCAAAATTTATGAAAAACTGTTGGAGCATAGCGAATTAAAAGTCGCACCTTGCTCTCCGGCGACTTTAACCTCCTTGGCACAGTTTGCCGTATTGTCGCGTTTAAAAGCGCCAGAGAATTCCAGTTTATATTCAAAAATGCGGGTCTATGACGGCGAAAGCTTAAAGGATACAGATCCAAAAGCTAAGTCTTATCAGGAATACCGTGATTACGCCGGTGTGGATGAAGGCATGTCGGGCTTATCGACCCGCTTTGCCTTTAAAATTTTGTCACGGGTGTTTAACTTTGATTCCACCGAAGTAGCAGCTAACCCAGTGCATTTGTTTTATGTGCTGGAGCAACAAATAGAACGGGAGCAATTCCCGTCCGATGTGGCCGAGCGTTATCTGGAGCATTTAAAAGGCTATTTAATTCCGAAATACATCGAGTTCATTGGCAAAGAAATTCAGACGGCCTACTTAGAGTCGTACTCTGAATATGGCCAGAATATTTTTGACCGTTATGTCACTTATGCAGACTTTTGGATCCAGGATCAGGAATACCGAGACCCGGAAACTGGTCAGCTGTTTGACAGAGCTGCGCTGAATGCTGAGCTTGAGAAAATTGAAAAGCCAGCAGGCATTAGCAATCCAAAAGATTTCCGCAATGAAATCGTCAATTTTGTGCTGAGGGCCAAAGCCAAAAACAATGGCAAAAACCCAACCTGGACCAGCTATGAAAAACTTCGCACTGTGATAGAGAAAAAGATGTTCTCCAGCACCGAAGAGCTGTTGCCTGTGATTTCCTTTAACGCCAAAACTTCCACAGACGATCAGAAAAAACATGATGATTTTGTCGACCGGATGATGGAGAAAGGCTACACCCGTAAACAAGTGCGCTTACTGAGCGAGTGGTATTTACGGGTTCGTAAATCGCAGTAAGGTCAGAGCCTTGGAGGTTGTATGGCGCATTTTATTGACCGACGCTTAAATGGCAAAAACAAAAGTGCTGTTAACCGACAGCGCTTTATTCGCCGCTATAAGCAGCAAATTAAACAAGCTGTGTCCGATGCCATCAGCAAACGCAGCGTCACTGATATCAACAACGGTGAAAAAGTTTCTATTCCGGGCAAAGACATTACGGAGCCTTTTTTCCATCAGGGTCAGGGTGGCCACAGAGAACGGGTGCATCCTGGCAATGACCAATTCAGCCCAGGCGACAAAATCAAACGCCCTCAGGGCGGACAAGGGGCAGGTTCTGGCCAAGGCGATGCCAGCGCTGATGGCGAAGGCGAAGACGAATTTGTATTCTCGATTTCTAAAGACGAATACCTGGATTTGTTATTTGAAGATCTGGAACTTCCTAATCTGAAAAAAAATCAGTTGGATAAACTGGTACAGTACAAAAATGTGCGGGCTGGTTTTCGCTCTGAAGGCGTGCCTACCAATATTGATATAGTGCGTTCCTTACAAGGCTCTCTAGCCCGCCGTGTCGCTATGACGGCCGGTAAAAAACGCGAATTGCATGAACTGGAGGCAAAATTAGCCTTAGTCGAAGCTGAACCTGTGCCGGATCAGCATCAACTCATGGCACTGCGCGAACAAATTGAGCTGCTTGAAAAACGCATAGGCGCAGTACCTTTTATCGACAGCTTTGATTTACGCTTTCGCAATTTCCAGAAGCGCCCTGAACCTACCAGTAAGGCAGTGATGTTTTGCCTGATGGATGTGTCAGGTTCTATGGATCAGGCGACAAAAGATATGGCCAAACGTTTTTATATCCTGCTTTATATGTTTTTAAGCCGCAGCTATAAAAATGTCGAAGTAGTCTATATCCGCCATCATACCCAAGCTAAGGAAGTGGACGAGCAAGAGTTTTTTTACTCACAAGAAACTGGCGGCACTATAGTATCCAGTGCGCTAAAAATGATGGCCGATATAGTCAAAGACAGATATGACCCGGCACAATGGAATATATACGCAGCTCAGGCCTCAGACGGTGATAACTGGGCCGATGACAGCCCGCAATGTGCCGATTTACTGGCACAACAAATTTTACCTTTTGTGCGTTATTACGCCTATATCGAAATTACCCCAAGGCCCCACCAGAGCTTGTGGCTGGAGTACGAAAAATTGCAGCAGAGTTTTGATAACTTTGCTATTCAGCCGATACGGCAAGTAGCAGACATCTATCCTGTATTTCGTGAGCTCTTCAAAAAACAGGCTGCTTAGCTACTGACTTCAGGGAGTTGCTTATGTCTTCTGTTGAACAAAAACAACCTTTATCCGATGGCCCGGACTGGAGCTTTGAATTATTAGGCCAGTATCAGGCAGAAATTGAACGGGTCGCCAAACTATACAAACTGGACACCTACCCCAATCAGATTGAAGTGATTACCGCCGAACAAATGATGGATGCTTATTCCAGTGTCGGTATGCCTATTGGTTATAACCACTGGTCCTATGGCAAAAAGTTTATCCAGACCGAGCAAAACTACAAAAGAGGTTTTATGGGGTTGGCCTATGAAATAGTGATCAACTCCAACCCTTGTATCGCCTATCTGATGGAAGAAAATACCATGACTATGCAGGCGCTGGTGATGGCGCACGCCTGTTATGGTCATAACTCTTTTTTTAAAAACAATTACTTATTTCGTACCTGGACTGATGCATCGTCCATTATCGATTATCTGGTATTTGCCAAACAGTACTTAAGTCACTGCGAAGAAAAATACGGTATCGGCGAAGTGGAAGATATGCTGGATTCTTGCCATGCACTGATGAATTACGGTGTTGACAGATACAAAAGACCACAAAAAATCTCAATGGACGAAGAGCAAAAGCGTCAGAAAGATCGAGAGGCTTATCTGCAGTCTCAGGTCAATCAGCTGTGGAAAACCATTCCGAATAAAGGCGATTTGTCTGCCGAACATGAATACCGTTTTCCTTCCGAGCCTCAGGAAAATATTTTGTATTTTATTGAAAAAAATGCGCCACTGCTCAAACCCTGGCAACGTGAAGTGGTGCGTATAGTACGGAAAATTTCGCAGTATTTTTATCCGCAAAAACAAACCCAGGTGATGAATGAAGGCTGGGCAACCTTCTGGCACTACACCATATTGCAACATATGTATCAGGAGAATTTAGTCACAGACAAGTTTATTCTGGAAGTGCTGCACAATCACACTAATGTAGTATTCCAGCCCGAATACCACAGTAAATACTATTCAGGAATTAACCCTTATGCTTTGGGGTATGCCATGTTTACCGACTTACGCCGCATTTGTGAGCACCCGACCGAAGAAGACAAAGAATGGTTTCCGGATATTGCGGGCTCGGACTGGCTGGAAACTTTGCATTTTGCCATGCAAAACTTTAAAGATGAGAGTTTTATCAGCCAGTATTTATCACCAAAAATTATCAGGGATTTTCATTTGTTTGCCATCACAGATGATGACAAAGAAAGCACGCTGGAAGTGGCTGCTATTCATAACGCTGAGGGCTACCAGCAAATCCGCCAAACCTTGTCAGCTCAGTATAACTTAAGCAATATTGAACCCAATATTCAGGTGTACAGCGCTGATATCACAGGGGATCGCAGCCTCACCTTAAGATTTATTCCTAATCAGCGTATTCCACTGTCAGACAATTTCCAGCAGGTGCTGAAGCACGTACACCGGCTTTGGGGTTTTAATGTGCAACTGGAGCAACAAAACGAAGATGGTAGCGTGAAACTCTTAGGGAGTTGCCCGCTGTAAGACTGGGTCAGATTGCTCTGACCCAGATATCAAAATTCGAGTGAAACATCTGATTCAGATTAAACTACAAAAATAGCTTGAGGGACCAGAAAGCAACCAAAGCAATTTGTGTAGTGGGTCAGAGTGGGTCTGATCCGCTGGCTTTAGTAATGCAGTTGCGCCCTGCCGCCTTGGATTGATACAAAGCCTTATCAGCAGCCTCCAGCCAGTCCCGATATTCACCCATATTTTCACTGTATTCAGCCACGCCTATACTGACGGTTACTCTCAACACTTGCTGATTGTACTCCACAGCCATAGCTTCAACGTTTTTACGCAGACGTTCAGCAAAAAACATCGCCTGCTCAACAGTGGTATCGAGCAACAAAACGGCAAACTCTTCACCGCCATAACGGCCAGCCACATCAGTGCTGCGCAGATTTTTTTTCACAGCAACAGCAACCTGTTGGATCACTGCATCACCGGCTGCATGGCCGAAGGTGTCGTTCACTCTTTTAAAGTGGTCAATGTCACACATCAGCAAAGTACTGTGATGGCCACTGCGTTTGATGCGTTTGTATTCATTAATCAACGCCTCTTCCCAAAAGCCTCTGTTATTTAAACCGGTCAGGAAGTCAGTTTTGGATAAAGTACGGAGCTGGCCATTCATCGACTCCAGCTCTAACCTGCTGACAGCCACGTCAGTGACGTCATAAATAATCAGGCAAAGGTGGGTCACTCTGCCCATAGTATCGCTCAGCGGGAATATGGTGCTGTTTTGATACATGTATTCAGCCGAGCCTGTAATAGGCCGGTAGTTACGGAATTTAAAAATATAAGGTCGTTGCTCCCAAATAGTGAAAGCACGGTTTTTCAACAAAATCACCGGATCGCATTTACGCCTTAGCCAGTCTTCATCAATTTCGGAGAATAAATCAAACAGGTATCTGTCACGCACCTGACGGGGCGTCAGGCCACTGTGGTTTTCCATAAAGCCGTTCCACACCTGAATGCGGTAATCAGCAGATAACACCACCAGACCAACGTCAACCGTTTGGAACATGTCCATCAACCAATGGATTTCGGATACATCTACGTTGTTTTGTGACATTTAATCTTCCAGAAGGAACTCGACTTTATAATTCAGCGTTTTAATACTGTCTTCGGTAAACAACAGTAATAAATCGCAGCTGATATTATAGTTTTCAATACCATAACTGATTTCTATCGCTAAAGTACGGCGCCAGCGTCTGGCATTGGCTTTAATTAACTCACTGACAGGCGCATGTTGGCCTAATACCACAGGGTGACCCTGACTAAAGGTCATATCAATTTGTTCGGCCAGGCCTTTTAACACAGCACCAATCAGAATATTGGCGATATCCATCAATAGCTCCAGCTCGACTTTAGTGGTCAGCTCACCATCGAACTGCATCAATCTTGCTATATCGACAAAGCTGGAGTCATTCAATATCAGCAGCGCTTCACCAGCAACACCGCCGCCAATAAAGCCCTGACAGACTGCAGAGGTGTTTTCTTTTTGCTCCACCGAGGCGATGGCCATATGCAATTCGCTGACTTCAATCACATTGACGTTAGGGATCGGCAGTTTGACAAATACGTTCAACAAACGTGCTAATAAGTCACCGGCCTGGCCCATAGCCACATTGCTCAGCTCCTGGAACACATCACGTAAATCGTTGGAAAGAACAAAAGAGCCGCTGTTTTTTACTGCTACTTTGGGTTCGTTTTTGGCTTGCTCTTGCTGCTGAATTGTTTTTTGTTCAACCAAACCCAGCACATGATTCAGCTTTTGTTGATCAACTGGCTTTTTAATAAAATCCAATGCGCCATAAGATAAAACCCGTTCCCGGGCTTCCGGCTGAATATCACCTGATACCACTATGGTTTTGACGGAAAGCTGTTGTTTCTGGATAGCAGCAAGCACCTGATAACCATCCAGTATCGGCATATTTAAATCGAGGAAAAGTAAGTCTATCGACTGGCGCTGCAAAATATCCAAAGCTTCTCCACCATGACCAGCAAACTGTACATTTTGCTGCCACTCAGATGGCAAAGCTCTCGCCATTTGCTTACGTGCCAGGTTGGAATCGTCACATATCAAAACTGCTGCTACCATTTACGGCTCACTTCACGTATTGTTATTTTTCAGTGTAGTCAGAAAGATGGCTCTGCGCTAACCCCGTGTAGTATCTGACAAAAAATAAGCAATACCTACTATTTTTTCACTTTCAGCCCTATTACCAATCTGGGAGACATCGAATGTCAACTAATCTGATAAAAACAATCATCTGCTGTCTGAGCTTAAGTCCTGTGGCTTGGGCAGTCGATTTAAATGCTCAGTTGCCAAGCCGTTTGTCTGAGGTAAAAGTCGGTAATAAAGCCGTTGAATTGCAAGGCCATCAGGTGCAGTTGCAGCAACAAGCACCTGATTTTCAAGTAGTAGATGAGAAGTTTAAAACCATCAAATTAAGCAACTTTAAAGGCAAAACCGTATTGATCAGTGTGGTGCCCAGTGTCGACACAGGAATTTGCTCGCTGCAAACCAAAAGATTTAATCAGGAAGTCAGTAAGGTGTCTGACGATGTGGTGATGATGACCATATCTACTGACTTGCCCTTTGCACAAAAGCGCTATTGTGCTCAGGAAAAAGTAGATCAGTTAATGGTGTTATCTGATGCCGTCTGGCGCGATTTTGGCAGTAATTACGGCTTATTAATTAAAGATATGGGCATTCTGGCTCGTGCGGTATTAATCATTGATAGTAAAGGAAATTTGGCCTATCAACAGTTGGTTCCCGTGTTGGCACAGGAGCCGGATTACGCCCACAGCATGGCTGCTCTTGCGCAAATTACTGGCAAAAAATCCTAATTATTTGCTTGCCCCTCTCTTGAAAATTCTCTAAACGAACATATTAAAACAGCAGGTGGCCATCCGGCACCTGCTGTGTCCTTAAGACTTGAAGTTGCCTTGCAACTGCAATTACTTAGGAAAGTATAGGAACAATTGCTCGTTCATTTGAAGAGCAGAACAGATAAATCGCCTTAGAGGATTTTAACTATGCATACCGTAGATTTCACCCCATTTTACCGCTCATTTATTGGTTTTGATCATTTAGCTAACCTGATGGATGCCGCTGCCCGCAATGAAAAGCAGCCTGCTTATCCCCCTTACAATATTGAGGTGACAGGTGAAGATCAGTACCGTATTACCATGGCTATTGCCGGCTTTGATGAAAACGAACTGTCGATTGAGACTGAACACAACAACTTAGTGGTACGTGGTCAGAAAGCCGATAAAACCGAAGGTCGCCGCTTTCTGCATCAGGGCATAGCAGAGCGTAACTTTGAACGTAAGTTCCAGCTGTCTGATTACATTAAAGTGACTGGCGCTCAGATGAGCCATGGCCTGCTGCATATTGAGCTGGTACGTGAAGTGCCGGAGGCGTTAAAACCACGCAAAATCAGTATTAATCAGCAGTCGACGGCCAAAGTTGAACCTCAACTGCTGAATGAACATTTGGCCCAAGTGAGTAATGGATAAGCTTAATAATGGCTAGGTTTAGTAACGGCTAAACGCTGAATAAACTCAAGCAGAACCGAATTCACCAGTTCTGCATCTGTAACGGGCCCCATGTGGCCCGTTTTTACTATTTGGAACTCAACGCAAGGCAAAGCGCCAGCCAGCATGGTAGCCAAACGTTGTGCTGATAACTGGCTTTGCTCGCCACTTAACAGCAACACAGGACAGTGAATAGCTGTGGCATAGTCGGTAAGCGTTGCGGGCTCAGCACTTAAAGCTTCAAAATCAGCGGCCACTTTCCCCACTTGCGTTGTGAGTTTCTGCTGCATAACATCCGGCAAATGACGGAAATAACCTTCACCTTGCCAATAATCAATAAAAAGCTCTGCCGCGTCTTTTGGGCTTACATTCAGCATCTGCTGACTTAACTGTTGCACCTGCTGATACAACGACACCTCTGCCGTTTTAAATAAATGAAAGGCCACAGGTTCAAACACTAACACGGCTTTAAATAATTCTGGCCTTGAGCGCGCCATATGCAAAGCGACTGCACCACCAAAGGAGTGGCCAATTAAAATCACTGAAGCAGCTGCTTTCCCTTCCAGCAAAGGCCACAACTGCTTTGCTTCATCAGCAAGTTGCATAGGGCGGGGGTAACTCTCTGTATTACCGCCATAACCCAGCAGATCAGGATTCAGTACCTGATAATCTGCTTTTAGAGCCAGCTTCAAGCCCTGCCATTGGCGCCCGCTGGAAAGCGAACTATGCAGCATCAGAACCGTAGTTTGCATAAGTTATTTCATCAGCAAAAACACAGCACCTACAATAAGTGCAGCGAAAGTGGAAATCATACCTAAAAAACGAGGCACCGACGTGCCGCTGCTGCGCCACAAACCTACGGCATGCAGTACTCGTCCAGCTAAAGTTAATCCAGCCACCAGATGCAGTTGCCAGACAGGGCTTTGTTGTAACTCCAGCAACGCAACAAGAATAAGCAAAAACGGCACATATTCAGCAAAGTTACCGTGCATCCGCACCGTCTGTAACAGCTGTGGTTCTTTACCTGTACCCAGCCCAACTCTGTGCTTAAAACGCTGGCGTATCACAAAACCAGCCAAGACGACGTACAACAGTGCCAGAATCGCAGCGTAAAAAGAGGTAATAGCTAAAGTCACATTTATGCCCTTAAAGTTGTTGCAGAACTATCGACTGAAATATCCTGCCGAAGAGACTGAAGCTCATTAAATCCTTAGAACCACAGAAATCGCTACAGAATTTAATAAAAAGCCCACTCTAGGTGGGCTTAGATGAAACAGCTGTGGGTTAACCTAATAACGCCTCAAGTTTTGCACTGACTTGCTCAACTGGTAAAGTACCTACCATATAATGGTACTGAGTGCGACCTTGCTCGGCTTCTTTACGGTAATAACCGACCAGCAGTTCTGTCTGCTCGTGATAAATACCTAAACGCTTACGCACAGTTTCTTCCTTGTCGTCTTCACGGATCACTAAATCCTCACCCGTTAAGTCGTCTTTACCATCCACTTTTGGTGGATTGTAACTGACATGATAAACACGACCTGATGCCGGGTGCACACGACGGCCGCTCATACGCTCAACAATCACATCATCCGGTACATCAAATTCAATGACGTGATCAACCACTACACCATTGGCTTTCATGGCATCAGCTTGTGGAATAGTGCGCGGGAAACCATCCAATAAGAAGCCTTTGGCACAATCTTCTTTACTGATCCGTTCTTTCACTAAACCAATAATTAGGTCGTCAGACACAAGTTGGCCAGCATCCATCACTTGCTTAGCAGCCAAACCTAAAGCACTACCCTCTTTGATGGCAGCACGCAGCATGTCACCAGTCGAAATTTGTGGGATCCCATACTTGTTCATCAGAAACTGCGCCTGAGTTCCTTTACCAGCACCCGGGGCACCCAACAAAATAATACGCATACAAAGATCCTCAATTAACCTGGGATTGATCCATTTGTTATAAGGGGTGAATCTTTACATAATGTGCATCATCAGACAAGGAATTTGTCTGCTTGTCTTACCTGATCGGCCGCAGTCAAGCCTACTTTGGTAGGATAACTTGCTACAATAGCCTTTTGGGCTATCTGGAGAGCGGAAATAGGACTGACAGGAAAAAAAGTCGAATAAAGACAGTAAGCTATTCGACTAAGGTAGTGCATATTTACTGCGTTTCAGCGCAGTAGCTATCGCAAGGCATTTAAGATTAAATTGTAAAACTGCCGAAATAACAACCAAAGAGAATTCAAAATAAATAATTGATTCTAAAGGACTAAATCAGCAGGTTGCGCGCAAAGCCTCAACAAAATTGATTGAGATCAATAAAACCAGGAATTTTATACAGAAAGGCTCCGGAAGCATAGAAAACGCCCCGAAACCCCGCTTTTATTCAGGCTTTAAATTGCAGGTTTTGCAGCAGTTGCTGTTCGCCCTGTTGCAGCACTTTTGCTTTATCACTCACCATTACCAGAATAGCTTTATGGCTATTGATACTACGTCCCAAATATTTATCATCATGAAACTCTGCTTCATAATCCAATGAGTTCTCTTTGGGCACCACAAAAACCGTCATCAATCCTTGCTCAGTCTCAACGACCAGATGCAAAGAACGGGTGCCGCGGAAGTTACAGAAGTTGGCATAAACAACAGCATGGCTGCTTTCAACCAGACTGGCGTCAAACTCAGCCAGTTTTGCATTCACATCAGACAACGACAAAGCCGTCGTCATATGCTGGATATATGGCTCTTCATGGTAGACATGAGCCAGCGAATTTTCGCCAAGACTTTGCGAGCCATACAGGAAAAACGACCAGTTCAGCGCAAAACCAGCTAAAAACGCCACTGAAGCCGCTAACGCAATCAAATTCTGATAAAAGCGCTTTTGCTGTTGTTGCTTGTGTTTGTGCTGCTGCATCAACAATGTGTTTTCCAGCGTTTTTGGCACCGGAGGGCTTAACAACTGCTTGATGTGCTGGTCCAGCTCTAGTACATCCTGATGAAATTGCTGACTATCCGGATCCTGCTGCAACTGCTGTCGTTGTTCAGGCGTCAAATGATAGGGATCAGTCAGCAAACGACGACGAACTTCTAACTCATCCATTTCTTTGCTCCCTGACGCTTTCATGGCTTAACAAATCCCGTAACTGCTTACGGGCGCGGAATAAACGGGTGTTCACTGTATTAAGATTCAGAGACAGCAATTGTGCTATCTCATCCCCACTAAAACCGCCGATAATTTGCAGGATCAAAGGCTCGCTGTATTCAGGCTCCAGACTCTCAATTTGCTTTAATAATTGCTGCTGTGAATACAATTGCTCAGGGCTCACCTGATGTTCATCCAGCAGTAAATCCTGCTCTACTTCCTGGTATTGAAACTGTTTACGTTCAAAACGCCGGGCATTTTCATTCCGTAAAATAGTAAATAACCAGGCTTTGGCAGAGGCTTCGTTTTGCAGCAAATCAATACTTTTCCAGGCACGCAAATAGGTATCCTGAACTAAATCTTCGGCAACATCGGCATTTCGACAAATCCAGCAACTATAACGGTATAAATCCGCATGATATAAACGTACTAACTGCATATAGCTATGCTGACGTTGCTCTTTCTCCGTTATTTGTTTCTTAGGTGCTGATTTGAGAGTTGACCACCACATTATTTTTTTTGTCCTTGTAGCCAAGAGCCTTAAATCCGGCGGTTCTGTCGGTTCAGGCTGCTCACTATAGGACATAGAGCGAAGAAAACTCAAGCTTCTGTCTCCTGCGGTATAGCTACCTGAACGACTTTGCGCCCTAACCAATAATCCAGACTTAACCAGCGCCCAGCCCCATACACAACCAATACCACTAACATAACAAAGTAAGTGGCGGCAAACTCAATACCGTTATTCAGCACCACTAATTTTCCGCTGGAGACAAGCCAGTGGTAATCTGGCTGTTGCTGCAAAATTTGATTGGCTTTGGCTAGTTTCTCTGGTGCAGCTATCACAGCGTCATTGCGAAAAATAGTGCCATCGGCTAACCAACTTGACGCATCCGCTATCGCCAGCCAGCCGTTTTTCGCATGCACTGTTAGCATAGCCACCAGCATGGTCATACTTAATCCCAAAGCAGTCAGTCGGGTGAATACCCCGAATAGCAGAGCTAAACCGCCGCCGAGCTCTAGCAGTATGACCAAAGACAATAACAGCGCAGGCGCAGGTAAACCTAAGCCCCAGTCCGGGTTGGCAAACCAGCTTAAGGTGCTGTCAAAGTTTTGTAGCTTAGTCCAGCCCGCCTGCATCATCACAGGCGTTAAGTACAACCGCAGTAACAACAATGGAATAAAATCCAGCTGCTGTAGTTGGCTCACTAGTTTTTGATAAAAGAGAATACCTTGTTGTATCACAAGCAGGCTCCGCATAATGCCGTTGTGACAAGAGACAGGAAAGTGCGAAATAATCTTTCAAATTGGGGCAAAAAAAAGAGTCAGCCTTAACAGCTGACTCTTCTACCCGCACTTAACTCATCAAGAGATTAAGCTTTTTTTGATAAATCCAACAGCAGCGCGTTTAAGCGGCTAACAAAAGTTGCAGGATTTTTCAGGCTGCCACGCTCAGCTAATAAGGCCTGATCAAACAAGACTTCAGCCCACTGTTTAAACTGCGTTTCGTCCTGCACATCGGCAATATGCTTCACCAGTGCATGGTCCGGGTTCAGTTCAAAAATAGGTTTTACGTCCGGTACTTTCTGACCAACAGATTCCATCAGCTTCATCATCTGCGTGCTCATGTCAAACTCGTCAGTGACGATACAAGCTGGGCTGTCGGTTAAGCGATGGCTGGTTTTCACTGCTTTGACCTGATCACCTAAAGCTGTTTTAAAGCGTTCAGTCACAGCAGCAAATTGCTTTTCTGTTTCTTCCTGAGCTTTTTTGGTTTCTTCGTCATCCAACTTGCTGATATCCAAGCCACCTTTGGCGATAGAACGCAGCTTTTTACCTTCAAAGTCAGTCAGATGCTGCATTAACCACTCGTCAACACGGTCGGATAACAGCAGCACTTCTATGCCTTTTTTACGCAACACTTCTAAGTGTGGGCTGTGTTTGGCGGCTTCATAACTGTCAGCAACGATAAAATAAATTTCGTCCTGACCTTCTTTCATCCGGCTGACATAAGCTTCTAAGCTAACCGTCTGATCGGCATTGTCGTTATGAGTAGAAGCAAAACGCAGCAGCTTAGCTATGCTGTCTTTGTTACCCGCATCTTCAGCCGGGCCTTCTTTCATCACCTGACCGAACTCGTTCCAGAAGGTCTGGTACTCAGTTTGATCTTCAGCTTTGGCCATTTTTTCCAGCATTTTTAAGACGCGAGAGGTACAGCCTTTGCGTAAGCTTTGCGTCACCTTAGTATCCTGTAGAATCTCGCGGGACACGTTCAATGGTAAATCGCTTGAATCCAACACACCTTTGATAAAACGCAGGTAACTTGGCATAAACTGTTCAGCGTCATCCATAATAAATACACGCTGCACATACAATTTTAAGCCATGACGGGCTTCACGGTTCCACATATCAAAAGGTGCTTTTTTCGGCACAAACAATAAACTGGTGTAGTTGGTATTGCCTTCGACTTTGTTGTGAGTCCAGCTTAATGGCTCACTCCAGTCGTGCGAAATATGCTTGTAGAATTCCTGATATTCATTTTCTGTTACTTCAGACTTATCACGCATCCAAAGCGCTGTGGCTTTGTTGACTGCTTTCCAGAACCCTTCAGTAGCAGGGATTTTTTCGCCCTCTTCACCGTCCTGCTCTGGCGTGCCTTCCTGATACATTTCAACAGGAATGCTGATATGGTCTGAGTATTTAGTGACAATAGACTCGACTTTCCACTGGTTTAAAAATTCAGTTTCTTCGTCACGTAAATGCAGAATAATTTCTGTACCACGGCTGGCTTTGACTATAGGTGTAATAGTGTATTCACCTTCGCCTGTAGATTCCCACTCAACAGCAGAATCAGCTGGCGCACCGGCTTTACGGGTTTTGACTGTCACTTTGTCGGCCACGATAAAAGCGGAATAAAAACCTACACCAAACTGACCTATCAGCTGAGAGTCTTTGCTTTGGTCGCCTGAGAGCTGGCCAAAAAATTCTTTAGTGCCGGATTTGGCGATAGTACCTAAATGGCTAATCACTTCATCTTGCGTCATACCAATACCGTTGTCGCTGATGCTAATGGTTTTGGCAGCTTCATCCAGACTGATACGAACGCGTAATTCGCCATCATTGTCATACAGGCTGCTGTCTGACAAAGCTAAAAAGCGCAATTTATCCGCCGCGTCTGAAGCATTAGATACCAGCTCGCGCAGGAAAATTTCTTTATTGGAATACAGCGAATGGATCATCAGCTGCAGAAGTTGTTTGACCTCGGCCTGAAAGCCGTGCTTTTGTTTTTGTACTGTCTCAGTCATATACAGCTCCTTATCTTTCGTGGAATGACTTTCAATTGTGCTGGCAAGGATATGGGTTTAATACCCACAAATATCAAGGGGGCAATAGCGGCAAAACAGAGAACAAAAATAGAGCATCAGGCAATTGGATAAAGAATAAGCTGTTATTTGGTAATGCAAGAGCGCAGCCAACAAAGCTGCAGCTTCAAGGACGAAAGTTCTGAGCAAAGGCATTGGAGTTGTAGCAAGAACGCAGCAACGCTGCTATAGCTTCAAGGACGAAGCTCAGATAGGTTTGCGGCCACTAAAGGCGTGTGACAAGGTAGTCCCATCCACATACTCTAAATCCCCCCCCACAGGCACACCATGGGCAATACGGGAGACATTCACCTGATACTTTTTACACTGCTCGGCAATGTAATAAGCTGTGGCATCACCTTCCACTGTCGGGTTAGTGGCTAGTATCACTTCCTGCACCGAACCTGTACCCAGCTGTTTTTGCAGTAAATCCAGGCCCAATTCTGAAGGACCTATGCCATCAAGTGGCGACAACTGGCCCTGCAAGACAAAGTAACGACCTCTAAACTGGCCGGTTTGCTCTATGGCAAACTGATCAGAAGACGAAGCGACAATACAAAGGCTTTGACTGTCGCTGCGCCTCGGGTCTGAGCAAATAGCACATAAATCAGTTTCGCAAAAAGTACGGCACTGCTGGCAATGCCCTACTTTCTCCATAGCCACAGCCAGAGCCTTAGACAACTGCACGGCTCCAGAGCGATTGCGTTCCAGCAACTGCAGGGCAATACGTTGTGCCGACTTAGGACCTACGCCTGGCAATATACGCAAGGCGTCGATCAGTTGCTGCAACAATGGGCTAAATTTGCTCATAGTGGATCAAATCACCACTTAAAACGGCATCTTAAAACCAGGAGGTAATTGCATACCACCGGTCACTGCAGCCATTTTGGCTTTATTGGCTTCTTCCACCCGACGTACCGCATCATTAATAGCAGCAGCGACTAAGTCTTCCACCATCTCTTTGTCATCCTGCATCAGACTGTCGTCTATGCTGACACGGCGTACATTGTGGTTGCCTGTCATAGTCACTTTGACCAGACCAGCACCTGACTCGCCTGTCACTTCCAGATTAGCCAATTCCTGCTGGGCCTTTTGCATTTTATCCTGCATGGCTTGCGCCTGCTTCATGATATTGCCTAAACCGCCACCACCACCTTTGAACATAACTGTACTCTCTTAAAAAATGACTCAATTAAACTGGCGACAAGATAATGACTTGAGCCCCAAAATACAAGACGAATTAGTTGACAATAATACTGTCAGCGACTATTTCCGCCCCAAAATCTTTCTGCAGTTGCACCACCCATGGATCCTGCTGCAACAACTGCTCTACATAAACCAAACGTTCCTGCTCAATACGCTGCTGAATAGCCACAGGGCAAGTTTCTACCCAAGGTTGGTATTGAATATCCAGCTGAACCGCCTTATGAAAGGCCTGACTCAACTCTTTGACAATTTCAGCACGGAATTTTTCTTTATCCAGGTGCTGCTGGCTTTGGCAGACCAGCAACTGCACAGTATCCCCTGCCCAATTGATGCAGCTATGCAATAAGTACAAACGCAGTAATCCACCTAAATTCAGGCTGTCTACTAAAGCAGCCCATTCATCCACCTGAGCGGCAAGACGCACAGAGAAGTTTTCGGCTGTGATCACACCATCAAAACGATACTGTGCTTTCGCTTCTGGTACGGCAGCAACAGGCTGTGGTTCCGGCACAGCTTCAGATTGATGCTGTTGCTGAAATTCCTGCCAGGCCCAATCGGCCGCAAAATCAGCATCCTCTGTTGGTATATCTGACGAATCAGATTCATCTGGATAAGCAGACATTGCCGGTTCTGACTGTTCAGGCACGACTGGAGGTAAAATCGGCGCTTGTTGCGGTACAACGGGCTGCAAAACTGCTGGCTGTGAAGCGGCGACTGGAGCAACTTGTGCTCTTGGCATAACAAATGGCTCTGCAGCCTTGGCTACAGCAGGAGTGGGTTCAGACTTTTTTTCGGTCTGAGTCTCCACAGCTCTATCTACGCTCACATTATCAGCTTTAATACCACGGCGCGCCAAAATAGAAGCGGCAATACCTGAAGCAGCTGGCTGCGCAACAACGGCCACAGCTTCTGTTGCAACATTCTGCTCTGGCGGCATTTCGACTGCGGCTTCAAGCATTTGAGGCATTGATTCTGCCATCTCAGGCGCAGGTTCGTGCTCTTTAGCCGGAATTGCCGCTGCGGTTTCAGGTAAATTAAACTTAGCTTTGAGTTCAGCCGCATGCGATACAGGAGTTGAAGCGCGCATCGCTGGAGAAGTATCAGCGCCGGGCACAAAAGCCACAGCTCGTAATAATGCCATTTCCAGACCAATACGAGGCTCTGGTGCAAAAGCCAGTTCCTTTTTGCCGGAAATCAGTAACTGATAAAACAACTGTAACTGCTCAGGGCTTTGCTGCTCCGCTAATTGCTGCACAAAAGCACTGTGATCTGTCACTAAGTCAGCCGCCTGCCAATTAAACTGACTTAAGGCCGCTAAATGCAGTAAGGCCAGCATATCATCCAGCACATGGGCAAAATGACTGTGCTGCTGCACTAATTGATCCAGATGCTGTTTCAGTGCAGCTAAATCGCGGTTAATCACAGCAGCTAATAAAAGCTCAGCCCATTGCTGCTCCAGATACCCCAACATATCGCGCACCAGCGGCACTGTAATATTGGAATTACTTTGGGCTATGGCCTGATCAGTCAGACTTAACGAATCGCGTAAACTGCCTTTGGCGGCACGAGCTAACAAAGCTAAAGCTTCTTCGGCGGCCGAAATACCTTCCTGCGCCAATACATAAGACAAGTGCTGTTTAATTTGTTCTGGGCTTAACGCCTTTAAGCTGAACTGTAAACAACGGGATAACACTGTGACAGGCAGCTTTTGTGGATCAGTAGTCGCCAGCAAAAACTTCACATGTGGTGGTGGTTCTTCCAGCGTTTTCAAAAGCGCATTAAAGCTGTGGCGCGACAGCATATGCACTTCATCTATTAAGTAGACTTTATAACGACCGCGGCTTGGCGCGTACTGCACGTTATCGAGTAAATCGCGGGTGTCTTCCACTTTAGTGCGGGAGGCAGCGTCAATTTCTAACAGATCAACAAAAAAACCCTGATCAATTTCAATACAAGCACTACAGACACCACAAGGCGTGGAGGTCACGCCAGTTTCGCAGTTTAAACTTTTAGCAAAAATACGGGCTATGGTGGTTTTACCGACACCACGGGTGCCAGTAAACAAATAGGCATGATGTAATCTGTTATGATTGAGCGCATTAGTCAACGCAGTCTTCACATGGTCCTGACCAACCAGTTGACCAAAATGTTGAGGTCGCCATTTTCTTGCCAGTACCTGATAACTCATGCCACCTGCGCCTGTGTTTTATTGGAATTAATCGCCTGCAAATTCAACCAGACTGTAAAGGTTCAACCCAAGCTTTTCTAAACGCGCTTGTCCGCCCAAGTCCGGCAGATTCACCACAAAAGCGGCGTCTGTTGCTTTGCCACCCAAACGCTCGACTAAACTGGTTGTCGCAGCAATAGTACCACCTGTAGCCAATAAGTCATCCACTAACAGCACCTTATCTCCGGCCACTATAGCGTCTTTATGAATTTCCAGCGTGTCTTCGCCGTATTCCAGCTGATAAGACTGGGCAATACGTTCACGTGGCAATTTACCCGGTTTACGCACTGGCACAAAGGGTAATCCCATCGCATAAGCTAAAGGTGCACCAAAAATAAAACCGCGGGATTCAGTACCAACAATCTTAGTAAAACCTTTGCCCTGATACTCTAGTTTGAAGGCATCAATCACCTTCGCAAACGCATCGGCGTCCAGCATCAGACTGGTGACATCACGAAATAAAATACCTGGTTTTGGATAGTCAGGTACGGCTTTGATCACCTGGCTTAATAAAGCAGAAAGAGATTCTGTAGTCATTCTCAGTTTCCTGATCCTAAAATAGTAACCAAAGTCGGGCACAATCAGACCGACCTAAAATAGATAAAAAAACCGCCACAAGGCGGTTCATTTATCACTCGCAAAAGGTTTAGCTGAAAAAACGAACCCAGCTGATAATTGGAGGAAGGCATAAACACGCCAGAAAAGCGACTACCAATAACACTAATTGGCCGATGCCAAAAGATTCTTTAAAATTTTCGTCTGCCATGATCGGAGCTCACTCGCTAAAAAGGTGGAACATGGTAATGAATTTTAGTCAGCTTGAAAAGCATGCACTATGCCTTTCGCCGCAAAATTCAACAGTATTTGTTCAGCGCCTGACAATAATTGCTCAGCATCCAGTTGTGGCACATAAGGCGCTAACTCATCAACCAGCCCTACCAATGTCAAGCCGGGTTGCTGCGCTAATAGTTGCAACAATAAAGTAGTCAGCTGGTTGAGGGCAATAAATTTCACTTCATCGTCACTATTACGATGAATGAGTAAAAAGCTGGTTTCGCTTTCAGTGGGTTGAAACTCAACACAAATTTTATGCACCGGGTACTGATAGGCCTGAACAGATGCCAGTTCAGACAATTGCAATGCCTGCTGTTTTAGATCCGTCACCGCATGCACTACTTCTGCCTTACGGGTTGCAAGTTCAAGCTCAAGCCATTCGTACTGGGCCAGCTCCAGCATAAAAACCGGGTCATCGCCCTCGGGCTCGTATTGCTCTTGTAAAAAATCTAAAAAGCTCTGGGCTATGGATAAAAAGAACGGACTCTCGCAGCGATAGCTTGCGAAAAACAGCTGTAACCGCTGCTGCCATGCCTGATCTGCATACAGAGACTTCAGCACAGGAAAAGCGCTGCTGACAAAACCCGAAACATTGTTAAACAATAACTCCCGATACACATCCAGGCGTTCCTGATCGACATCTGCAGGCTTCTCGCTCTGCTCTGGAGAGCGTAAATAAGCAACAAACTGATGTTGAACCTGTTGAAACTTCATATCAGGCCCTTAACTTCATAGAGTCAGTTGGCTGCAGGCGACGAATATGCGCCAACTCAAGTTGCAGTTGCTGCATATCCGGAATATTAAAATCCCGCTCTAGCAAAGTCGGAAATAAGCCATGATGCTGATAAGCTTCAGATAATAAAGACCAGACCGGTTCAGACACATCAGCACCGTGGGTATCAATCAGTAAGCTGTCATGTTGGCGGTAATGCCCCGCGACATGACCATAAGCAATACGTTGTGTTGGCAGTCCTTTTAAGAACGCCAGAGCATCATAGCCGTGATTGACTGAATTCACGTAAATATTATTCACATCTAATAGCAGCTTACAGTTGGCCAACTCTAACACCGCATTGGTAAATTCAAGCTCCGTTAATTCCTGGCCAGGCGCTGCATAATAAGAGACATTTTCGACGACCAATGGCTGTTCAAGAATATCCTGCACTACACGAATACGATCTGCCACATAAACAGCAGCTTCTTCGGTAAAAGGGATAGGTAATAAATCGTACAGATGGCCAGCAGCTGAGCAGTAACTCAAATGCTCGCTGTAAAGCTTAATCTGATGCTCTTTTAAAAAGGCTTTGATTTGACGGACAAAATCCAAATCTAATGGATCAGGACTGCCTAAAGACAAAGATAAACCATGACAGATAAAAGGATAACGTTCAGTGAGCTGGCGGAATTTTTTCTGGTAACCCCCACCATAAGGCAACCAGTTTTCCGGTGCCACTTCAAAGAAATCAATATCTGTTTGTTGCTGCTCCAGCACAGCATTCAGCATTTCACGCCGCAAGCCTAAACCCACATGAGAAGCAGCTAAACCAAAATCAGACATACAGTCTCCTTAAAAGCAGTCAGCCCGCGAGTGCAGGCTGACTATCTGTGGTACTACGCAGCACCACCGCACTTACCTTCACCACATTTAGCTTCTTTGGATTTTTCTTTGTCTTTAGCGTCTTTTTTTTCGTCGCCACATTTACCTTCACCACACTTGGCTTCTTTGTCTTTCGCTTTGGCTTTATCTTCGCCACATTTAGCTTCTTTATCTTTGGCTTTATCAGCACCACAAGAAGCTTCAGCGGACGCTAACTGGTAACCTGCATTCAGCTGTTCAGCAGAAAACGGATTCGCATTTGCGCTTAAGCTCAGCGTAGCTAAAGAACCCAGTACTAAAGCACTGACGGCAACAGCAGTAGTTTTATTTGATTTCATAACAATGTTCCTTGTGGTTGCATTAAGTTGCTTCAAACAGACCAGACTAACTACAAAAAAATTTCAATACTTCTCACATTACGCAAAATTTATTGATATACATCACGGCAGACAGCATCACTCAGGTACAAACTAACAGCTTCATCAGGAGCTTTCGTCATGCCTTTGCACACAACCCAGTACTATCAGCAAAAACTAGAACTTGAGCTTGCTCAAATTCAGCAGAAAATCATCAGTTGCTTACAGCAAAGCCATGATTCTGACTATTTGCTGCTTGCAAAAAAACTGCAAGCTGATTCAGTTATGAAATGGCCAGAGTTGATGTCTGGTGTATTTTCAGAGCAACTAAAAGATTACCGGCACAGACTAGAGCAACTGGAAGCGTCATTAAGCCAAATTCAAATTGGATTATACGGTTACTGTGCTGACTGTGAAGCCGAATTGTCTGCTGAGCTACTTGAACTCGACCCAGCCCAGCAAAGGTGCAACAGGTGCCGCAAATCCTGACATCAGAGTACAGCTTTATCCCACTCGGTAGAATTAATCCATTTAGCGCCTTTGCCATAAACAGGCTGACGTTTTTCTAAAGTCTCAAAGTCAAAATCACGCCGGAAAAAAATTGATGTTGTCGAAGTATGGGATTCGCAAGGCTTAAAACCAGTCATATCGACCTGCAGCAAGCCAGACGATTTAAGTAAAGCCGCTGTATTTGGATGCCAGTCTGCATTATCAAGCACAATACAGCCTCCAGGTGCCAGCTTATTTAAAGCTTGCACTGCGGAATCATAACGATAACCAAAGCCATCAACGATGATGATATCAAACAAACCGTCCTGCTTGCTGATCGCCAAAGGAAAGTCACGGTTCTGTGCAAAAATGAGCTGCACATTAGGTTTGATTTGCGATTTGAGTTTGGTGTACCAATCCTGATTATTTTCGACGCTGACAACTTCAGCAGCCCTCTCCATCCAGAAAAAAGTGGAAGCTCCGGCGCCAAATTCAAACACTCGCTTTTTCCTGAAATCGAACTGCGTCAGGTATTCAATGGTCGGATAGGTATACAGAGGTAAATAGCCGCCACTTTTATCTACCGCAACCCCCTTTTCAACCGAAAACACATAACCATACACATTGCGCAAAATATTCATACATGAAGCAAGATACATTTCACCTTTGGGCATTTCGATCGCATCTGCATGATTTTTTAGCTTATTGTCTGCAGCTTGCTCCTCACTAAATCGTCCCCAAAACATAAATCCTCCTTTAAAAAGTTAATCCAATGGAATTAAATCAAACGCCACTGTTAGACGGTAATGCTGGCCTGCAAAAGGTTCAGTGCCATGCCACATCATTGATGGAAACAATACTACAGTTCCGGCCTGAGGTTTAACTAAAATATCAGGCTGCATTGCAAGTTGTTCAGTCAATTCAGCCTGACCAAACTTAATCCACCCCTGCCCTTTTTCTTCAACAGCCGGCGGTATATCCACATAATAACAACCACTGATCCAACCTTCGCTGTGGTAATGATTCTTATGAAACCCACTTTGATTCAAACGCACAGACCAGGCACCTGTAAATAAAAATCTGTCGGATTTACGACACAAAAACGGATGAGAATTGTCCTGTGGCAAGCTTTGAATATATAACAACACCTGTTGACGAATTTGTTGTTCCAACTGTTGGATCGGCTCTTCCTGCCTTAAAAACAAGTGATCATCAGTTTGAGTACCGTGCCGGAGAGATTGATCCAGAGGATGTCTCTGTGTCTGATGAAGAGGGGTTATCACTGAGGCTAAGCTTTGATTAAACTGCTGTATGGACGCATAACCAGCAGGAGGTTCAACCGCTCTTACCTGCACAAAGCTATCGTAATTGTACAAATGTCGATAGGCGGTGCTTTGGCCGAGGTGCTTTAACGCAGCGGCATAATGCGCATACCAGGCCTGATTCAGAGGGAAATCCTTGATGAGCGCTTTAAACTGCAGTAATGCATGTTCATTTTCTTCCAAAGACAAATAGCATAGTGCCATTTCGTTACGAATTTCCGAGTCTGTCGGCTGTTGCTGAAATGCGGCGCTAAGAAAACTCAAGGCGTGCCCAGCATCTCCGGCGCTACGGCGTAGAAAGCCTTTGTATACTAAAGCTTCAGCTGTCTGCTTTTGAGCCAGATACAAATCTGTGATCTGTTCAGCTTTGACCAATGCATTGGCTTTAATCAGCTTTTGAATATAAGGTCCATATAAATGCAGTAGTTGCGGTTGCTGCACCAGCAGCTGTTCATAATGACTAAAACAATCGTCATCGCCAGTCAGCCAGCTAAAATCCGATAATAAATGATGCAAAGAAGCATCGGTTGGAAACTGCTGCAGTAAGTATTTAACCTGCATTATGGCTGCTTTTGTATCACCTGTTAAATAAAGGATGGTCGCATACTCTCGTTTTAACGACAGATCAGCAGGGTTCCTTGCCATAGCCTGAGCTAATTGCTCAAGTGCATACTGATACTTTCCTTGATGTCTTAATATGGAAGAATACATTAGCCATAACTTAAGCTGGCCCGGCTGTTCGGCCACGGTAGCTTCAAGTAAAACTTCTGCGTCATTCACTCTGCCGCTTTTTTCGAAGGCCTGCGCCAAAGCCAAAATTGCGTCAGGATGTTTTGGCTTGAAGCTAAGTGCTTTCTGTAGCAAAGGAATAGCTTCACGCAATCTGAGCTGTTTTTGTAGCAGCAAAGCAGCATTATAGTAAGCGTCAAAATACTGAGGCTGTAGCTCAATAGCGCGATGGAACAAACTTATAGCTCTGGCTTCCTGTTTATGCCGCTTGAGTAAGTTTGCAAAGTTATTTAACAACTCAGGATTATCAGGTTGCAGCTTAAAGGCATGTTCAAAGGAGGCAAGAGCATCCAACTCCTGGCCTAACTTACGTTCTGTCAATGCTTTTAAATGCCATACTTGTGCATGCTCTTTGTGGCGTGAAGCCAATAGCTGTAACAACCGGATGGATTGCTGGTATTGTTGGCTCTGATACAAGCCCAGCGCTTGCTGCATTAACTGAGCAGAATCTAACTGTTTCATCACTTCTTATTATCGCAGTCTGTTTTCATCAGTCTAGGTTTTACCACAAAGCCGCTTATTGCGGCAGATCATTTTCCACCGCATAAAGGTAAAAAAAACCAGCCATATGGCTGGTTTTTTCAAGAGTTCAGCTTAGAACTTAGCTGACACACGAGCATACCAGTACTGACCAGCAGTATCGTATGACGCGTTCAGAGTGTTCATATCGCCGTAATCTGTTACGTATGGTGGCTTCTTATCAAATAAGTTACGAGCACCCAATGTAAAGGTCATATTCTCGTAGTAGTAGCTACCTTGTAGGTCGTTATACACAACTGTACCAGTGCTATCACTAGTGTTGCCTTCTGTTGGAGTTAACGCATCAACACCTGACAGAGAGCGCATCATCCAGGTTGCAGACCATGCATCTGTAGTGTAAGACGTTGTTAAGTTAGCACGTAATTTAGAGAACGCAGCCGGGCTGGTTTCCCATTGGTCTTCTGCATACTTACCAGCATATTTCAGCTCAGCTTCACCTGCGAAAGGAACGTAGGAGTAGTTCTCTAAGTAAGTACCATCTAAACGAACTTTCAAACGACCAGCGCCTAAATCGAATTGGTAAGACGTATCAAAGTCAACGCCTGAAGTTTCGAAAGTCGACAGGTTAGCATTTGTAACCAGAACACCAGAGATAGCACCTAAAGCATCACGACGTGGTGAAGTTGGGTGCGGAGCTGCCGGAGTTGGCAAAGCGCCAGGACCAACCATCAGAGCACACAGCGGGCTAGAGAAGTTTGCACTTTCATAACATGCGGTAACGATGTTGTTAGTACCAGCAGTACCTATACCGTTGGTAATTTCGATGTCGAAATAATCAAGTGCAAAGCTGAAGTTATCAAATGGCGTGTAGACGAAACCCATAGTTAAGCTTTCAGACTCTTCCGGGGTCAAATCTGGGTTACCACCAGTTAAAGCACTAGCCTGGTTAGACGTCAGAGTGAAGTTACCTGGTAAACCTTCAGCAGCACAGTTTGCTTTTACGTTTGCAGACTGAGTACCAGTTGCATAGTTAGTACAAGGTTCTGCGTAGTTCAGGTTTGACTCAGCTTGAGGAGCATACAGTTCAGAGATGCTTGGAGCACGGAAACCGTCAGCTTTAGTAGCACGTACTAATAAACCATCAAAAGGAGTCCACTCTAAACCTAACTTGGTGTTAGACGCCGCGCTCAGGAAGTTGTAGTCAGTGCGACGTACAGCTGCAGATAAGTTCAGGCTTTCGACCATAGGTAAGTCAGCCAGTAACGGAGCGCTTAATTCTAAGTAAGCTTCGTTCAGATCGTATTGACCTTCTGTCTTCTCACCTACTACTGAGTAGATTTCGCCGATTATAGCAGCGCCGTCTGGCTGGTTCAGGTAATCTTCCCAACGTCTTTCAACACCAAAAGCCCAAGCTGCTGGACCTGCTGGTAATTCGAAATCACCAAAGTCACCGCTTAAGTTAGCCTGGAACTGCTTAGTTACACCACGAACTACTGGTGAGTTTGGCAGGAAAGCGTAATCGATCATTGCATCAGTTAAAGTACCGGCTTTGAACGGGTTCCATAAACCTGGGCAAGCTGCATCAGCCGCACAAGCAGTAGGGTTAGTTAAAGTCAGGAAACGTTTAGGGTTAGCACGACCGAAGTCAATACGTGAATCTACATAACGAGCGTAGTTAAAAGATGTATCCCATGACCAGTTGTTTTCGAAGTCACCTTCAAAACCAACAACCATACGGTAATCAGAGAAGTCTTGAGTAAAGGCTCGACCACCAGTTTCGAATAAACGACGGTTTACTGTAACAGCAGTAGGAGTTGCTGCATTACCGTTGATATCAAAACGAGTTGGGTTGTCCGGGTGATCCGCAGGAACAACTTGTCCCCAGAATGTACCTTCAGCGCCCATTAACTGGTTAGATTGGCGGTTAGTGAAACCAGCTTCAGTGAAAATACGAGTGCTGTCAGTTAATTCATAACGGCCAGAACCGTTGATGCTGAACACTTCCTGTGGAGTAACCATGTAGCTTACAGCTGCATAGTTGAAGGTGTCTGCGCTTGTCAGCTTACGGTTTAAACCAGTCACAGGATCAACGATCCAGCTTGTAGAACCACCGGCACCTGACTGAGTGTAGTAGTTGCCCGGAACGCTAGAACGCCACGTACCGTCAGCACCAGTACCGGAACCCACACATTCAACACCGCCTTCGCCATCATCTGCGTAAGCACAAGCTGAGAAGTCACGGTCACCTTGAGAAATAGGATTACGCTTGCTGTATTCTAAAGCAAGAACAACGTTACCTTTTTCACTGGAAGCACCTGTAGTAACAGAAAGTTTATAAGTTTCACCGTCACCTTTGCCAGTCATATCTGTCTGAGCACTAACTTCTGTACCTTCGAAGTTAGTTTTGGTGATGAAGTTAACAACACCAGCGATAGCATCAGAACCGTATACAGTTGAAGCACCATCACGCAGAACTTCTACACGTTCAACAAATGACAGAGGAATAGAGTTTAAATCGCTTGAAGCAAAACGGCGGCCGTTGATCAGTACCAGAGTACGACCTGAACCTAAACCACGTAAAGACACAGTAGCATTACCAGCACTACCGTTGTTTACGTTAGAACCTTGAGCTGCACCGTTTACTGCTGGTAAAGACTGAACGAATTTTTCCAGAGTAACGTGACCAGAAGCTTCGATATCAGCAGCAGTAAATACTGTGATTGGGCTTGCTGACTCTAAGTCAGTACGTTTGATACGAGAACCAGTAACTTCAATCCGTTCAACATCTTTAGCTTCTTCAGCTTCTTGTGCATTTACTGATCCCGTGAATGCAGCTGTAGAGGCAGCACCAAAAGCAACTGCTAAACGCACTGCTTTGGACAACTTAGTATTTGTAAACATGTTTTTCTCCCTGGACCACTATATAGTGATTCTATTTTTACGATGACCAACCTTTACGGCGATTGGAACTCCGAACGTTTCGCAATCTGGGCAGACGTCGAAAACAACGACCCGATAATAAACGCAATTTTTCAGCACGGTCAACAGCTTTTACGGAACGAATTGCCATTGGTGTTGTCAACCGCCGCCAAGACTCAAAGAGCGTTAAGTAAATATAGTTAACAGAGTGGGTGTTTTTTTTAAATTTATCTCTATTTAACCCTCAAAAAGTTCATTTACCAGCCAATACCGGCCTCATTTTTAACCATTTTAATTTTCTCCTTCATTTCGTCGCTAATTTTTGTAAACTTAACTCTACAACCTATAAGTCAATTTTTTTCATTTATCCGACGAAGAAAATGTCAATTTTTAACCTTAATACCAATATTGCCATCCACTGAAAGCTGACTTATCATGAACACCTGTTTTTTTATCCAGATGTTTTAATGCTTACTGATGCTCTCAAAAACCAAATCCGCGACATTCACCAGCAGCTAAAAAGCAATCTGACGAATTACCAGCCTCGCCCTGGCCAGAATAAAATGGTGGCCGAAATTGCCAATACTCTGGCAGGTAGCTACCACAGCTATGACAGAACCTTATTAGTGGAAGCAGGAACAGGCACGGGCAAGTCGCTGGCTTATTTAATGGCGGCAATTCCTTTTGCATTAAAACAAAAAAAAACGCTGGTGATAGCAACAGCGACTGTGGCTTTGCAAGAACAGTTGGTGCAAAAAGATTTGCCCTTTTTCCTGAAATACAGCGGTCTGAAATTTGAATTTTGCTTGGTGAAAGGCAGGCAGCGTTATGCCTGTATAGAAAAAATCCGCCAGCAACTGCAGCAGCCAGATTTATTGCCTTTATTCCAAAGTACAGCGCCTGCTTCTTTGTTACAGCAGTTACTCAGCAACTGGCAGCAACGGCATTGGCTAGGTGACAGGGACAGCTTAAAAGAGCCGGTAGCTGATGAACACTGGTATGCTATCGCTTCTGATCCTGCACATTGCAGCAAAGCCAACCCGGTGCATCATCAATGCCCTTTTCATTTAGCTCGTGCCGAAATAGAAGGCAGCACAGTACTAGTGGTCAATCATGCTTTGTTACTGGCAGATTTGGATGCTGGCTCGCAAATACTTCCGCCGCCTGCTGATTGTATTTATGTCATAGATGAAGCTCATCACTTACCCGACAGTGGTCGTGATTTCTTTTCAGCCCATGCCCCGCTGAGTTTCCCGGCCCAGTATCTGGAAAAACTAAAAAAGACCACTCAGCAGCTCGCCGGTGTATTACCACAGCACGGCGCTATGACCGAGGTATTAAAACTTGATGAACTGGCAAGCGACTTTTTAAAACAACTCAAACCCGTGCAACATCAAATTGAATTGAATCAGCACCACTGGTTTGCGAAAGAGCCGCATTACCGTTTTGCAGATGCAGTACTGCCGGAAACCTTTGCTTCTAATGCTAACCGATTAGCCGAGTTAAGTGGTAAAGCCTTATCCGCTATAGAGAAGCTGCAGCAGTTTTTATCTGAAGCTGCTACTGAACATAAAGTTGCAACTAAGTTGGTACTGCCACTGCAGTTTGAATTAACCGCGATAGAGCATAGATTTGAGCAGCAATCGGAACTGTGGCGACTGTATTCAGTCCCGCAGCAAAAACACGTCAATCAGGCGCGTTGGGTCACACAAGATCAAAAAGAGCATCAGCAAAGCAGCGCTTATGCTAGCCCCTTGTCGGTGAGTTTTCTGTTAGACGATTTGTTATTCAGTCAGGCTTTTGCAACAGTACTTTGTTCCGCCACCTTAACGACGCTAAATAGTTTTGACTATATCAAGCAGGAGCTGGGGCTTTCCCTGCACCAAGGTTTGCAAACCCTCAAAGTCGACTCCCCCTTTGATTATCAAAACAAAGCCAGTTTGCTGTTGCCCAAAATGCAGACAGACCCCAGCAGTGACGCCTTTACTGATGAATTAATAGCAAAACTGCCACAGTATATGGATAAAAAAGCCGGTAACCTACTGCTGTTTGCGTCGTATTGGCAGATGCAAAAAGTAGTAGAGGCTCTGAGAGCTAAAGGTTGGTCTTTTTTAGTACAAGGTGAAGCATCCCGCCAGTCACTGCTGGAACTTCATGCCCTGAAAGTAAAAGCAGGCGAAGGCAGTATTTTATGTGGTACCCAGAGTTTTTCTGAAGGTTTGGATTTACCGGGCGCCTTGCTGACTAATCTGGTGATCACTAAATTACCTTTTGCTGTACCCTCCTCACCTTTAGAAGAAGCTTTATCTGAAGCTATTACTAAAAGAGGCGGCAATCCATTTTTGCAAATGACAGTACCAGCCACAGCACGAAAACTGGTGCAGGCCTGTGGTAGACTGCTACGCCAGGAGAAGGATCATGGCCGTATTGTTATATTAGACAGACGCTTAGTGACCAAAACTTATGGCAAGGCCATGCTCAACGCTTTGCCTCCCTTTTCACAAACTATTGAAGAGTAAAGATGGAATTAGGTTTAGACCTCTGGGTAGTCGCCGCTTTATGCGCAGTCGCTTTAGTCGCAGGTTTTATTGACGCTGTAGCCGGAGGCGGTGGCTTACTGACTGTCCCTGCACTACTGACCGCAGGTTTACCGCCTCATCTGGTGTTAGGCACCAATAAACTGGCTGCGACTTTTGGTTCCATTACAGCCTCAATCACTTATTACAGACGCAAACTTTTTGATCCTGCGTTTTGGCGCACGGCGCTGATATTCACTGCTATTGGTGCCATTTGTGGCACTTTAGTGGTGGATTTAATTAGCAAAGAATGGCTGGAACGTATCATTCCGTTTTTTATCGTCATCGCAGCTTTATACAGTTTAGTGGTAAAAATGCAGCCAGACGACCAATTGACCCTGCCGGAACAAACCCCTAAACACTTCTGGCAGCAAAGAGCCCAGGGCTTTACCTTGGGGTTTTATGATGGTCTGGCGGGCCCTGGCACAGGTTCGTTTTGGATGGTGTCGACCATGGCCTTGTATAAAATCAATTTGCTTTTGACCAGCGGCGTGGCGCGTTCGATGAATTGTGTCAGTAATGTTTTTGCGTTAGTGACATTTGCCTGGTTGGGTCATATTTATTGGGCTTTGGGTTTAGCCATGGGTGCTTGTTTAATGCTCGGATCCTATTTTGGTGCCCGTTCAGCGATACGTTTTGGCAGTAAGTTTATCCGGCCGATTTTTTTAACTATGGTTTTAGCTATTACCGCCCGCTTGTTATGGCAAGCCTGGAGCAATGGATGAAAGACTTATTGGCTGCATTGGAGCTACAACTGAAGCAACTAACGCAGCAAGCTAAAACCATAGATGGCAAACAAAGTAGCTGGCAACAAAAAGCTTGGTTTGATAGCGACTTATTTCAATCCCACTCGCCTTTTTTAACCGACTATGTGTTAGAAGCCGAAGCCATGCTCAAACGCCTGAAGGCAAGCACAGAGCAGCGCACCAGCTCAGCCCAAGCCTTGGCCGCTAAACTTAGCGCCCAAATTCAGGCATTAAGCCGGGCATTTCAAACCAAAGACTTACGTTATTTGCCTGGTAAAGTCAAAAAGCACGCCGTTTCCCCAAATGCTTCAGAACAAGCTCAGGCTATGGTTGGACAATTACGTCGCTCCACTCAGGAGTTGTATCAACAGCTCTCTGAATATCAGGGTTTTGAAAGGCGTTTGCTGGATATGCTGGAACTGGAACAACGCCAGTTGTCCGGAGGTTCAGCGGATACCAGCGCCGACAGAGTACTGGCCATACATGCCCGTTTAGGTCGTTGCCGCAAAGCCTTAAGCGAATTAGAGGTAGAAATTCAGTGGTCAGAACAAAACCGCCGGGGCTGATCTATCACCCGATTTACAGTCAGCTCGAACTGCCCTTTAAACACCGCTATCCGATAGGTAAATATCAGGCTTTGTATCAAGCCTTGCTCGAGCTGGGTGTGCTGGCCGAGCAGTTCACGTCATCTCAAGTTGCCAGCGTTGAACAGTTATTATCAGTACATCAGGCTTTTTATGCAGAACAGCTAATCTCCGGTCAGTTGGATACTAAGGCGATGCGTCGTATAGGTTTTCCCTGGTCGGAACAATTGGTAACCCGCTCTTTAACTTCGGTTGGTGGCACAGTGCAAACGGTTCAGCTTGCACTACAGCAAGGTTTAGCTTTGCATTTAAGTGGCGGTTATCACCATGCTTTTGCTGGTGAAGGCAGTGGCTTTTGCTTATTTAATGATTTAGCAGTGGCAGCACGTTACGCCTTAACTCAAGGCGTGGATAAAGTGCTGATTTTTGATTGTGATGTGCATCAGGGCGATGGCACTGCCGCCATTTTTTCTGATGAGCCAGCTATCATTACCGCCTCTTTGCATGGCGAAAAGAATTTTCCATCCCGCAAACAGCAATCCAGCTGGGATTTAGGTTTGCCCACGGCCTGTGCCGACGACGAATACCTGGCAGCAGTAAAACAAAGTCTGGATTATTTGTTACGAATCTATCAGCCGGATTTAGTGATTTATGATGCGGGCATTGACATTCATCAGCAGGACGATTTAGGGCTTTTACATATCAGCACAGCAGGAGTGGCCAAGCGCGATTGGTATGTATTGAACGAATGTCACAAGCGCGGTATTCCGGTTGCTGCCGTGATAGGGGGTGGTTATCAGCGAGATCTTGAGGCTTTAACTCAAATTCACCTGCAACTGTTTTATGCAGCCTTTCAACTCAGCGGACTGCCATTACCTGATACAAACCATTGGTTTCATGCCCTTCGAACCTGAATTGAAAGACGGGCGGGTTGTAGGGACCGCGGCTTGTCCCGGCCCATCAACGGGCCCCGCGGTATCCATAGACGGGCGAGGATAAACCTCGCCCCTACAACTCAAATCTGCTGTGCGCCTGAGAAATAAAACCCCAGCTGTTTACGCACAGCCAAAGGCAGTTCAGGTAAATCCGATTTTGGCAGTAAGAAAGTAGCCATATGGAATAAATCGGTAAAAATGCGGTTTTTCTCCGTGGTGCGTTTTAAATAATCATGGCCCGAAGAACCGCCGGTACCAATTTTAGTTCCCAGCATACGCTGTACCATCATGGCGTGTTTGTAGCGCCATATCGTCATATTTTCGTCTATTTCTGTCAGGCAGGTTAGCACCTGAAACGGCAGGTTAAACACAGGTTCTTCCTGATACAGGGTAATAAACAAAGCGGCCAACATAGCGCGCTGGCTTAAGCGGAAGCTCCCCTGTTGTTGTAGTTCAGCGTATTTGTCTTTATCCAGCAAAGCCGCAAACTTAGCTCTGGTATTGATGATTTCTTTCAGCTGCATTTCACGTTCATGTTCAGCAATCTGTTCAATAGACAGCACAGTGCTTTCATCTTCGTTCAGCATTTTTTCTGTTGCGCTTTGGTACATCTGCCAGAAGCTGAAGTCGCCGAACTGTAAAAATGGCATACGTTCCAGCCACTTTTCGACTTGTTCAAATAAGCTCGGTTGAGTTTCCAAACCTTCTAAAAACAGCCGGTCTTTTTCATTTAAGCGACTGTAAAAGGAGTTTTTATCAAAGTCGATGCGGTATTCACTTTTTAAACCCAGACCAATTTCCAGCATCTTAAATTGCACACTCTGAAAACCAGAAGCTGGCACTAAGTAGTCGCGGAAGGACATAAAGTCCTGAGGTGTCATGGTTTCCATTACACCAATTTGCTGGTTCATTAACTGTTGAATGGTAATGACCCGCTTCAGCTTATGCACCACTCCTGTTAACTGCTGATCTTTGACTTCATCACCAGCAAAAACCGCCAAGACGGCTTTTAGTTCATGTAGTACTTGCTTAAACCATAATTCGTAGACCTGATGCACCACGATAAACAAGGTTTCATCATGGGCTTCATTGGCATACTTTGCGCTTTCAGGGGCCTGGGCTGTTAAAATTTTGTCCAGTTGCAGGTAGTCACCGTAGTAACAAGGGGTTGTATTCTTTTGCATTTTTTTAATCTTAGGCCATGGCCTGTTATTTTGACCGCGCTATTCTATCAGCACGACCAGAAGTTAACATCTGCTGGTAGCGTTTTATAACCGAACTGATTATGCTTAGGCTCAGTTAAGTAGTCAGCGGCAGGGGCACAAAGCTCAGGCACACAAGGAGTAACAGATGAAGTTAGATGACGATATCCATAACTATTACGAAAAACTTCTGTTGGACCATTTAGTTGAGCTACGTCTGGATGATGAGTACGACACCGAATATCTGGCCGATTTATGCTGCATAGTGCTGAATCAGTTACCGCCTAAGTACATTCGTTATGAAGTGGATATGGCGTTTTACCTGCCTCAGACCGAACGTTTTGAAATGGTGATGAAAGTGCGCGAAGCTGTTGCCAAAGCCAAAGGCTTCTTAGACACCCAACGTGACAAAAAATAAGACTCCGGCTTTATCTGATGCGCCCCTTGAGGTGCAACTTGCAGTGGAACTGATCCTGTTGCTTGAGCAACAGGATTTGCCAACAGAAATAGTGCTGGCTGCTCTGACCATAGTACAACGCGATTTCCAGAAAAAACTGGCAAAACCTGTTAAACAAGCTGATTAATTTCTTATTTATCCTGAGGCTGTATGCTGACCCATTCCATTACCTTGTATCTGGCCACAGTATTGATTTGGGGCTCGACCTTTTTTGCTATTAAATTTCAACTCGGTGATGTGCCTGAAATGTGGTCTATTGCCTATCGTTTTGGTTTAGCAGCTTTGTTGCTCTGGTTCTGGTGTCTGTGGCGTAAGCTGCCACTGAAATTTAATCGCCACCAGCATGGTTGGATGGCACTGCAAGGCTTGTTTTTATTTTGTTTAAACTACCTGCTGATTTATCTGGCCACCTCTGATTTAACCAGCGGTCTGATCGCAGTGGTGTTTTCCAGCATAGTGCTGATGAATATACTCAACGGTGCCTTGTTTTTTGGTCGTCCGATTGAAGTTAAAACACTGCTGGGAGCTTTGTTAGGTATCTTCGGTATAGCCTTTGTATTCTGGCCGGAACTGGCAGGATTGGAGAGCAACGGCTCGGCTTTTTGGGGTTTAGTACTGAGTATTGCCGGTACTTATATCGCCTCACTTGGCAATATGCTCTCATCAAAAAATCAACAGCAGCAATTGCCTGTGGTGCAAAGTAATGTGTTTGGTATGACCTACGGTGCGATTATGATGGCCATACTGGCCTTAGTTCAGGGCATCATGCCGGTTTTTGATAGCAGTCTTAGTTTTAACTTGTCTTTGTTGTACTTGTCATTATTCGGCTCAGTGCTGGCCTTTGGTGCTTACCTGACGCTGGTGGGTCGTATTGGTCCAGCCAAAGCGGCTTACACCATGGTGTTATTCCCTATTGTCGCTTTGGGCATATCCACCCTGTTTGAGAATTACCACTGGAGCTGGTCTGCCCTGATTGGTGTTTGTATTGTTGCGTTGGGAAATTTAATTATCTTGTTGCCTGGCGCGCAACTAAAACGCCTTGCCAGGCTTTCATAAGCTGTCACCACTCTTCGTGTTGCTAGAGTTATTAAATCTGACTATACCTAAAGCAGTGTTTCTTTATCAGAGAACGCAAAGCATGCGATGGATAGTCAGCCTTTTGCTCTTCTGTATAAGTTTTGAGCTTCAAAGCCAAAATTTACGGATCATCACTGTAGTCGAGCCGCCAGCCAGTTATCTGGATAGCCATGGTCAACTGACAGGTTTTTCGGTCGAAGTGGTGCAGGCAATTCAGCGCAACCTGGACGACAAAACTGTGATTGAAGTATTGCCTGAAGCCCGCGCTATTCATATTGCCCGCACTGAACCTAACGTACTGCTATTCAGCTTTTCCAGAACACCCAAACGAGAAGATGAGTTTTATTGGGTTGGGCAGTTAAGTGTTAAAGCCTGGTCTGTTTATGCTTTAAGTTCTAATCCTGTACAAATTCAATCACTGGAAGAGTTACGTAAAGTGAAAGCCATTGGTGTTGTTCGCGGTGATATAAGGGAAGAATGGTTGACTGAGCAAGGCTTTAGAAATCTACACCCATCGGTTAATCACCAGCAGAATATGCACAGGTTACGCTCTGGCCGGTTAGATTTAGTAGCTTACGAAAGTCAGGGTATTCAGCATTTGTTATTAGAAGAAGGGCTCGATCCGCAGGATATCAAACCCGTCTATCAGCTAAAACGCTCCGATGTTTATTTGCTAATGTCAAAAAAAGGCACTGATATAACTTTGCTGGAACGCTGGCGTCATGCAGCGAACAAGCTAAAAGCCAGCGGCGAACAGCAATTTATCGCCGAGAAATGGCAGATGATACTGCGGCACTACCATGGCGTTGAAACTCAAACACTAAATGGCGTTATGGTTTTTCCATAAGATACCAGATAGCAGCGATATACAAGCTTTAGCCAGCAGAGCTTTAGTATCAACAAAGCTTGGAGCCGTTGAATAAACTTAAATATTGATCCCGCTCAATTTTTATAAAACAGGCGCTGGTTATTGGCAAAACTTTATGGCAGTCTGGCTCGATATTTCCGTCAGGATCTTTGCTGCAATGTTAAGCACATCAGATTTAGTCTCTCGTATTCAAAAACTTATGTCATCTAATTCATTGGAGGAAGCTCGCCCTCTTTGTGAGAACCTTCTCAGACAGGAACCCAATGATATTTATGCATTAACTACATTAATCCAAATCGACTTGACTCAGAACAACTACAATCAGGTTATTTTTTATTGTGAAAAACTACTGGCCATTCAACCTGCTAACCTACAGTTACATCAAGTCTTGGCCCGCAGTCTGGAGCAGTTATCAAGTTCAGACCCTTCAGGCTCGTCTTTAGCCACAGTGCTGGAAAAACTGCCTGGGGCCTATTCCAGTCGTTTGTTGTATGGCAGAGCATTGGAATTACAGGGAGATATGTTTGGCGCTGGCCGTCAATACCTGAAGGCAGTTAAAACAGCTCAGGCTAAAGGATTCTGGTTAAATGAGGCATCCACAGCACCCTGGTGCCGCCAGTATGTCGCGTATGCTCTTGGCTTTATCAATAAATACAAAGTAAACCTGGGTTACCAGTGGCTTGAGCCTTTATGGCAAAGATTCGGCAAAACCGAGATGGAGCGGGTCACTAAAGCTATACAAATGTACACTGGCGAGCGGCCCTTAGTGCTGGCTGATCCAAGACAACAACCCAACTATTTGTATGTACCAGATTTACCTCTGACTCCTGTTTTTGACCGTAATGTTCTATCTTTTGCTGAGCAATACGAAAGTGCGACCACCAGTATTCAAGCTGAACTGAAACAACTGCAAGAGCAATCGAAGGATTTCAAACCCTTTCAGGAAGGCGAAGAAGGAAAATCATTGACCGCAGGAGGGGCATGGGATGCCTACTTCTTCTACCGTCACGGCAAGACCTACACTGAGCATTTAGCACAATGCCCTGCTACTGCTCAGGCCCTGAGCCAACTTCCCTTAGTTCATATCAGGGAACATGCACCTGAAGTCTGTTTTTCTATCATGCAACCACATACTCATATACTGCCGCACAGAGGGGCAACAAACAGCAGAGCCGTATTGCATCTGGGTCTGGATATCCCGGATCATTGCAGACTTAATTTACCCGGTATTGCTGAATTGAGTTGGCAGGAAGGCAAAATATTTGCGTTTGACGACACCTATCTGCATGAAGCCTGGAACAAAAGTGACAACACCAGAGCCGTCATACTGGCAGATATCTGGAATCCTTATCTGCGCGAAGAAGAGCAAATAGCTCTCACCGAATTGATAGAACAGATTGGTTTGCTCAATCAGCAAACCAAAGCTGTGCTTTCTTAGTCTAGCTGGCGCAGTTGGGATTTCTCGCAACTGCAAACAGCGTCAGATTTGACCCATGTAATCTTTTTTACCTACTTCAACACCGTTGTGACGCAACAAAGCATAACTGGTGGTCACATGGAAATAAAACTGAGGTAAACCATACTGGGCTAAATACTGACTACCGGTAAAACGTTTTTCCTTTGGAGTACCTGGGCGCAATACAATTTCTTTGTCCGCAGCGTTGGCAAATTGCTCTGCCGTTAAACTATCCAGAAAAACCAGAGTTTTATCCAAACGTTGCTGCAGTTCGGCAAAAGTCTGTTCATTGTCTTCATAGCCCGGAACCTCAACACCAGCTAAACGAGCCGACACACTTTTGGCAAAATCAGCGGCAATTTGCACCTGACGTACCAGCGGAAACATGTCAGGGTATAAACGTGATTGCAATAATACAGCGTCAGCCAGATCTTTCTGTTGGCTGAACTTTTCAGCTTTAGCTAACAAGTCTTTTAAGCTGGTAAGAAACTGTTTAAATACCGGCACTGACGCGCTGTAAAAAGATAAACTCATATTATTTGCCTCATTCAAGCCATCCTGCCCTTTGCAAGATCTGCTCTTTGAAATGGGGGTGCACAAGAGGATTACAAGGCTTCTAGCTGATGAAACAATAAATCACAGCTTTGTTTTAACTGAAGTAACTGCTCTAAAGGCATACCTGACTGCTGAAAAATGCTTATAGGAATATGGCTCGCCTCTGCCTTTAGTTTTTTTCCCTGCTCGGTCAGAGCAATCTGCACCACACGTTCATCCTGCTGGCTGCGGGTTCTGCTCACTAAACCTTTGCTTTCCAGCCGCTTTAATAAAGGGGTTAAAGTACCAGAATCCAGATGTAGTTTTTCACCTAATTCTTTGACGTTCAGCTCGCTCTGCTGCCACAACACCAGCATAGCCAAATACTGTGGATAGGTTAAATCTAGAGGTTCCAGCAGCAGACGATAACTGCGTACCAGCCGGTGGCTGGCGCTGTACAGTGAAAAACACAGTTGCTTTTCCAGCACTAAATAATCTTCGTTCTCTGCATTCATGGCCTTGCCTGACTCAATTGAATTGTGTGCAATATACTTGAGTTCAGCTCTAAAATCGAGCTTATGGACCTAACCAAAAATCAGTTGCCAGAAACTGGGGCTACGGTGTTTATGATATTTTTTTCGCAGATCATCCATTTTTACCAGTTGTTGTTGTGCACCAGCTAAATCATTTTTCTCCAACAGCAATTGAGTCTGATCAAGCTCTATCGCTAATTCTTTCAGTCCTTGCTGATACAACTCTGATTTTTCCGGCTGGAATTGACCTTGTTGCGCTTGCTGCAACTGGCCTTCAAAACTGGCTAAAGCAGCCGTCATTTGTTCGACGGATTGCGCTTCTTTGGCTTGTTTAAAACTCAGCGCCATCTGCTTCATGGTTTTTTCCATATCCACATCACTTGCAGATACAGAGCTACACAACAACAGACCACTTAACAGCACAGACATTACTACTTTCATCAGGAATCCTCTTAAAAAAACGGCCTTATTATAAGCAAGTTCGGCCCTCGTGCAGTGCTTTTCTGAGCTATGATGCTGCAACTTAAAGTCAGACAGAGAAAAGACACCGATGAAACTGCCGATTTATCAGGTCGATGCATTTACCAATCAGCTTTTTAAAGGCAATTATGCCGCAGTTGTGCCATTAACACAGGCCATCAGCAATGAGCTGATGCAACAGATTGCCACCGAAAACAACCTGTCGGAAACCGCTTTTGTACTGCAGCTTGCTAAAGATCATTATCAGATCCGCTGGTTTTCTCCTGTCACTGAAATTGATTTTTGTGGTCATGCCACTTTAGCAGCTGCTTTTGTGTTGTTTGCTCAAAGCGACAGTACAAAGCTTCGCTTCAGTACTTTAGCTGTAGGTGACTTGGTAGTCAGCAAGCAAGCTGATCACTGGATCCAAATGGATTTCCCCAAACGCCCTGCCAGCCCCGTTATAGCGCCAGAGGCACTGCTTGCCGGATTATCCATAGCTCCGGCTGCAGTTTTGCAAAGCGCTCAGGCTTATTTTGCGATTTATGAAAATGAGCAGCAGGTGAAAGAATTAGCTACAGAGAGTGCTGAACTTAAAAAGCTTGCACCTTATGATGTTGTAGCTACGGCTCCTGGCACAAACTATGACTTCGTTTCCCGTTATTTCTGGCCAGCCAATGGTGGCGATGAAGATCCGGTGACCGGCTCTATCCATGCTGGGCTCGTGCCTTATTGGGCAGAGCAATTGGGTAAAAACCAGTTGATGGCATATCAGGCGTCTAGCAGAGGTGGTGTATTGGCGTGTGAATTAACTCAAGACAGAGTACTGGTATCAGGTCAGGCTAAGTTGTATCTGCACGGTGAGATTTACCTGTCGTAACAGGCTAATCAGCAGGGCAACAGGCTTTGCCCTGCTGTGAATGTCAGTTTAAATCGCGGGCAAAATACTACTTAACAAGCCTATCAGAGCACCAAACACACCGCCCCACACAACCAGCCAGCCTAAATGCTGGCGGATCATCTGTTGCACTATGTCTTTCACCATCTCTGGTGTCAGCTCGGCTAAACGCCCTTCGACTACTGCAGCAATTTTAGGTTGCAGCAAATCAATAGTATCGCCCTGATGCAGTTGGTTTTTGATGTGCTGTTGTACTTCAGGACTATCGGCCAGCTCTGCTAAGGAACGACTTAAATTCTCAATAAAAGGTTCTTTCAGTGGCACAAGCATCTGCGCTCCGCCAAACATCGCCAGCATGCCACCCAAAGAGGATTTTTGCACTGTTTCAAGCAACGCATCAAAAGCAGGAGATAAGTCGATAGCCTGAATAACCGGAGCCAGTTTTAAGCTGACGGCATCCTGATCATGCTGCTCAGCAAGCAAACGCTGCAGGTTTTCTTTACTGAAAAACTGCCCCATGATCAAATCATAAATACCTTGTTTAAACTCAGTAAAACGCGCAGGAATGACACCAGAGCCATAAAGCAAAGGTACTTTTTCAAACAGCATATGAATAGCCAGCCAGTTGGTCACGGCACCGGAAAAAGCAAACAATCCCATAGCCCATAACCAGGGCAGCGCGAAAAACCAGCCACAGGCCATTATCACCAAAGACAACAGATTGGTTATAAAACTCTTATTCATCAAAACTCCAAACAAACAGCAGAAATGGCGGCGATTGTAATCAGTGTACAGAAGAACAACAAGAGAGCAGATCACAAAGCCTGCGCCCCTCTGTCATTTCAGTTACAGAGGGGTACAGGCCTTATCTGCATCGACCAGCTTACACCTGAAAGGCTGCAGCCATTTGTTGTAACGAACTGGCCAATTTAGCCTGTTCAGACACAGTCGCAGATAATTGTCGGCCGCCTTCGGCTGCATGCTCGGTTTGATCGCTGATATGCTGGACGCTCAGCGCAATTTGTTCAGCAACTGTTGCTTGTTCTTCCACTGAAGCACTGATTTGAATAGCCATAGCGCGGATTTGTTCAATAGACTGAAAAATACCAGACATCGCCTGACTAACAAACTCGCTTTGCTCCAGGCTGGAACTGGCAAGTTGTTCACTTTGCTGCATAGAGTTTGTAACCGCAGACATATCCAGTTGAAATTGACTGACCATACTCTGAATTTCTGAAGTAGATTGCTGAGTACGTTGCGCTAAAGATCGCACTTCGTCAGCAACTACAGCAAAACCACGACCTTGCTCTCCGGCCCTTGCAGCTTCTATCGCCGCATTTAACGCCAGTAAGTTAGTTTGTTCGGCAATAGCACGGATCACTGACACCACTTCATTAATTCTCTGGCTGCTTTGATTCAATTGACCAACCTGAGCGGCCACATGATTTAACCTGCTGACCACCTGTACTACCGCCTGATGGCTTTGCTCTACTCTTTCATTCACATGAGCAGTCAGTTGATGCGTATCTTCTGCCGCTGCTGAGCTCTGGTGTACATGAGAGGCCACATCCTTCACCGAAACACTCAGTTGTTCAACAGCAGAAGCCACTGTCAGTGTTTCTTCATTTTGTTTGTGTAAGGCGTCCGCATTATGATCCACAGTAGCAGCTGTTTGCTCTGCCACGGCAGAGAGCTGCACACTGGCATGCAACAGTTGATCTACAGTACTTCTGAATTGCTGCAGCATTTGATTCAAGGCTACTGCAATCTGGCTGAATTCATCCCGGCCCCATTGCGGTGCTGTCACGCGCAAATCTTTTTGCAGAGCAGATTGTTGCATCACCAGCACCAGCGTATTCACTTGCATCACTAGCCCCCCGATCACTTTCCAGGCTAAAAAGCTCACAAGCATCAGCACCAGCAGGTTCAGTCCCACTAACCAGATAAAACTTTGATAGCTTTGCTGATAACTCTGACCAGCCAGCTGCATTATTTGCTCTGTAAGTTGCTGCTCCATCAGTTTTAACTGATTAATACGGGTTGTAGATAGTTCAAACCACCGCCTGGGTTCAACAGTCAATTGTTGCTGCATCGCCTGCTGGCGGATACTTAACATTTCACTAAATGACGATTGCTGATTGTCCAGCCACTGTACTTGTTCTTTGGTAGCAAATTGCTGAAATAGTGAGAAAAACAGTTGCTGCTCTGCATTATTGCTCAGATAAGAAGCAAAGCTCTGCGGAGTAAAACTGCCTTTTGTCAGCGCCGCATTTAACTGCGCCCGTTCTAATCCGGCACGTTCTTTCGCTTCACTCCAGCTATAAAGGGAGTTCAGAATGCCATTCAGCTGCATGTCAGTATTAAACTTCAGGATTGATGGTGCTATAGATAACAGCTGCTGATTTAACTCACTGTAGTAGCGGATCATCGCAGCTACAGTGAGATTTTTACTGCTTACTTGCGCCCGGTTTTGCGATAAGTTGCTAAGTCTGGATTCTATTTGTTGCAGCAGAGTGAATTGATCTGTGCTCTGGAAACTTTGTTGGCTTTGCTTTAATTGCTGCAAAAACATTTGAAGTTGCAGATCCACTAATGCCCGTTGCTGAGCAAGTTCCGCAGGTAAATCCGGCAGCTGACTATTCAGAAAACCTGCACTTAAGCCCCGTTCTTTTTGCAGTTCATGCACCAGGTCCACCGCCTTTACCAGCACAGTCATTTGCTCTGTGACCGCATTACTTTGCCGGGTTTGTTGCCAGCGCCCGATCGCCTGCTGACTAACAAACCAAAGTAATAATACAAACAAAGGCAAAACTAACACCAATAACCTGAATTGGATTTTTAAACTCAGTAACATCATGTATCTCCCTTTTGGTGATGATCCTTTGCCTTTTCCACTGCACCTTTGAGCCAAAACAAAGATTTATTCTTGCTTAATCAAATAATTACCTACAAAAAGCTAAGTATAGTCAGATCTTTTCTACCAGGGGGTTCATCTTGAAGGTTTTTGTTTCAGCTGCAGCAGTTCCAGCCAAACATTAGATTGGTCTTGCTGATGCGAGGCTGGCAACACAGGATTATGTAGTTTTAGCACTAAAGACTGACTGTAACGTTGAGGTTCAAATACATGTCGGGTGACCGGATGTTCCTGCATAAACCGGAGCAACTCTCCTGAGTCATGCATTGCCGTCAAGCCTTGTTCCAGTCGTCTGGCTAGTGTTTTATTCTCTGGGTCTACATAAAAATGTACAGGCAGAGGGTAATACAGCAGCACTGATGTAAAAAAAATCAACCCTTGATAATTCTGCGGCTGGCTGGCAAGTTCAGCGTCGCCTTCAATGATGCTGCGAGGGAAATAGTCACAGCGACCTTTGTGCAGCATATCCAGTATCGAATCAAACTTTTGCGCTGTATGAACTTTAAGTCCAGCATATTGCAATACCTGTACGTCAGGCCAATGTTCTCCCTGACAAGCGGTAAAGCGGCGTAAGTCGTCTACAGTTTTTACATGCTGAAACTCCTGTAGCAGGCTGCTTTTGATTATCAGACCTCTTAAACCTAAACCTCCATATAAAATAACGACCGGAATACGCTGTAATTTGTGCTCTATTTCAGCTGTTGGCGTTAGCCAGTGTACGTCGATACGGTTTTTTTTCAGCATCAGTTTCCACAAGGAGCCAGAAGCAGGCATTGGTTCAAATACCAAATGGGCCTGGCCATAATCAGCGGACGTCTTTTGCAACACCAAACGGAGTAAATCAAAGTAATACGAAGTGCTGGCTTCCAGCTTAGATTGTGGCGTGGCCACATGAATTGCAGTACTGGCGCTAGCCCCGACGAAACACGCCAGACTAAACAAACTAAAAAACAGCAGTAACAAACGCATCAGACAGTCCTCAGCGGAACCATCCCTGAGATCAACGTCCATCAATAAATACCTACAATCAAACTTAGCGTTTTTATCACTATTACGCAATGCCAATACATAGGGTTGGGATTTCAAAGATTTCAGGCGGGGATCACTTTAGTACTTTCAAGCAGTAACAACACAGCCCCCGCCAGCACAACAAGGAGTCCAAGCCATTGCCGGGCAGTTTTAATAGTTTTTAATAGCGTTTTTTGCGGTTTAGATTTAATCATCAGGTGTTAACAAAGGTTATTAAATTCAACTTAGATGATAATAATTCCTATTTGCAAAATGAGCAACTTTTTATGCTTCACTGCCTTTATCAAACAGCGGCAATAAGCGCGCAATTAACTGTACACCCGCATGAAGCTGCGATTCAGTTGTATTGGCTAAACCTATCACAAAACCAGTACGCGTTGGACCGGAAAATACATAACGGCTTAACGGCTGCACTCTATAGCCTTGTTTTAACAATTCGGCAGTCAGGTGCTGATCGGCAACGCTGTAGGGAAACTCGATGCTGATGTGCAAACCTGCATAACGGGCATGCAACTTCACCTCTGGCAAGTACTCTGCAATAAGCTGCAGGCAATACTGTTGTTTATGCTGGTATAACTGCCGCATTTTACGTAAATGCCGGCCAAAATGGCCCTCCAACATAAAATCGGCTGTTACTGCCTGAGGCAATAAAGCCACATCTCCATACACAGCCTGCAACAAAGCTGCAGCTTTGGGCATCCAGGGTTTCGGCAACACCAGATAGCCTAAACGTAATGCAGGAAACAGCGTTTTACTAAAAGATCCAACGTAAAGCACTCCCTGGCCTTGTGCTAAACCTTGCAAACTGGCGAAGGGCCTGTGTTTGAACTGAAACTCGCTGTCGTAATCGTCCTCCACCAGAACACAGTGCTGCTGCCGTGCCCAATCCAATAAATGCCGACGCTCTGACAGCGGCATAATGCCTCCCATAGGATACTGATGAGCGGGAGTCACAAACAAAGCTTTGCAGCCATTCAGTTGGTGGAGATCTGAAATCGCTAATCCATGCTCTGAGCTGGCATGAATATAATGGATCTCTGCTTCTGCCAGCTGCAAGGCCTGACGTAGACGTGGATAACCCGGAGATTCCATAGCCACCTTGTCGCCAGCTTTACTGGCCAGCTTTGCCGCTATAAATAAAGCGGCCTGAGCGCCTGGGGTGATCAGAATACAGTCCTCGTTACAGACCACCTGACGGGACTGACGTAAATAGTCTTTCAGTGCCAAACGCAGTGGTAAATACCCCAGAGCATCAGCCATTCCAGCCAAAGCTGCTCTGCTGCTATGGCGCTGAGTCAATTTTTGCCATAACGCGAATGGAAAGGCAGATAAATCTGGCACTCCTGGCTGCAATAAGCCCGAGGCAGGCCCGGTTTTGGCGGTTACACCGTAATCAAATAGTGTCAGTTCTGTTTGCACTTCGCCTAAAGGTGGTTCGGTGCTGGCCTGGAAAAAATGATCAGGAGCTGTGGATATAATCTGATAACCCCGTCCCTGTTGCCCCAGCAGATAACCTTCAGCCACCAACTGCTGCAATACCTGATTAATGGTGTTACGGCTCAGCCCCAAATCCGCAGCCAACTGTCTGCTGGAAGGCAATAACGCATCAGCAGGCCATTGAGAAGTTAATAGTTTTTCACGCAGCGCCTGATACAACTGCTGCTGCAAAGTCCCTTGACCGGACAGAAAAAAACTTCCAAGCTCAATTCGCAAACTGGATCTCTCATTTTAATAAAACTGGCACTTTCTACAGAACCAGTTTAGCGATAAAACTGCAGCAGACACAAGCACAGAGGAGTCTATATGCTAAGTTATCAAGTGGAATCCGGTTTTGATTTAGAAGAAATGCTGGCGTTGTATAAAGCCTCTGGTATTAACAGGCCCATAGAAAATAAAAGCCGGATGGCAACCCTGCTTGCCAGCGCCAATTTATTGGTAACGGCACGGCAAAACGGCAAGCTGGTGGGCCTGGCGCGCTGCATGACGGATAAAGCCTGGGTGGTGTATATTTGCGATTTGCTGGTGGATAAACATCTGCAACAACAAGGCATTGGCAAAGAGCTGTTGCATCAGGTGCAGCAAGTTACGGGCCCTGAAGTCCAGCAGTTGTTACACAGTGCTGAAAGTGCGATGGGTTACTACCCCAAAGTAGGTTATCAGTTATGCCACAATGCTTTTGTGCTGAAAAGAGAACGTTAAGCAACTATGTATTTACCAACACACTTTCAAAATCAGGATATTGATCAGATCCGTGCTTTTTTGCAGCAGCATTATTTTGGTTTACTGCTCAGCAACAGTCCGGATTTGTTTTACACTCCTTTGCCTTTTTTGTTTGACTGGCATGAAGGCCAACTGACTGCGCACTGCCATATGGCACGCAATAATCCGCAATTAAAGCAGCTTAATGAACAGCAGGTGCAAATTGTCATTATGGGGCCTCATGCTTTTGTCGCAGGCGACTGTTATGGTGATGCGCAGGCTGTTTCAACCTGGAACTACAGCCTGGTTGAACTCAAAGGCACAGCCTATACGCTGAACACTGAGCAAACTCTGGCTTTAGCACGCAGGCAGGAACGCTTTTCTGCACCTGATATGCAGCAATCTGCTGACTATCAGCAAAAACTGGTCAATGGCATCTGTGGGGTGCGGATAGACATCAGTAGCTGGCTTGGCAAAATGAAACTGTCGCAGAATAAATCAGCAGCACAACGCCAGAAAGTTGGGGATTATTTGCAATCGACAGAGCAATCCAAAAGCGTCTGGCAATTAATGCAACAACTGGGGCTGTATCAAAGCAGTTAAAGCAACCTTGAGTTTCCGAAAACAAGCTAATTTATCCAGAAAACTCAGACGCTTAGTTTGAGTTTTTCATATAGGATAGCTACGGGCTTTGGGAGTTGTAATCATGTCCGATCTGGTCAGTTGGTCCCGTATAAAAAATTTACCCGGCCCCGCCTGGGTATTGTTGCTGGGCAATTTTTTTGTTCGCGGCAGCTATTTTATGGTCTGGCCATTTATCTCTGTATTGCTCTATCAAAAGTTTAAGCTCAGTGCGACCGAAATAGGCCTCTGGCTTACCAGTGCAGCTATGCTTGCTGTGGTGCTTGGCTTTTATGCAGGTTATTTATCTGACCGCTTTGGTCGTTATCCATTATTGCTGGCCGCAGCCGCACTAGGCACTTTTACATTTAGCTGCTTCGCTTTAGCCCAAAGCAAAGAAGGCTTTATTTGTTGTATTTTCTTATCCACTTTGCCACGGGCGTTATGGGATGCGCCCAGTAAAGCATGGCTGGGCGATTCATTACCCGACCCCAAAGATCGTGAACTGGCGTTGCAAGGCCTTTACTTTATGGTGAATGCAGGCGCAGCTATTGGGCCCCTGTTGGGTCTTTCTGCAGGTCTGACGGGTAATCCTCTGACGTTTTTTATTACAGCCTTCTCGTATTTTCTATTAGGTGTGGCCGTGCTGTTTTTTCGCCGTAAACCGAAACAAAGTTCGCAAAGTCACAATCCGATGCGCTTTGGCCAAACCTTATTTTTATTAAAAAAAGACCAGCTGTTTTTACTGGTGATTGTGGCCAATATTTTAGTGACTTTTATCTATGCGCACTGTGACTCCAGTCTGATCCAATACCTGACCCGGGCGGAAGTACCGGAGCTGGTAGCACTGATCTCAGCCATGATTATTCTGAATTCCAGCGTCATAGTGCTATTTCAGTTTCCGTTATTACGGCTAATGGCCAGTTGGCCTGTGGTATCACGTATTTACGCGGGGTTGTTGTTACTGGCGGCATCACAACTTGGTTTCGCGCTCAATCCACCCGCGTGGTTTTGGGGCTGGATAGCAGCTGTAGTTGTATTAAGTCTTGGCGAAGCTATTTTATTTGCCAATATGAATGTGCATTTGGATCAGTTGGCACCGGCTTCGTTACGTGGCAGCTACTTTGGCGCCGCCAGTTTGTACGCCATAGGCTATTCGTTATCCCCAGTATTAGGCGGCGTGATACTGGACTTGTGGGGAGGCCCTGCACTTTTCGCCATAAGTTTTAGCTTATGCCTGGCGGTCTTTATCAGCTATCAGTGCAGCGGCAAACTAAAACGACCTGACTTTATTCAGCTTGAGCAGGAATGGAAAGAACAGGCAAAACAAGGGACAGTTGCGGGTTCATAGTTACCCCCCGCTTTGCCTGATCACGAACAGGTGCCATTTTAAAATCAGTTGTAACCCAGTTCTGCACAATGCTCTATGGTCGGGTCAAAGCGTTTTGCTTTCACAGCTTCGCAATCATCGTCACGCCAGATCAAGCTTAGCGCTCTGCGTTCTTGCTGGGTTAAATCGTCCTTTCCATTACTTGCGCTGTATCCAAAGGGTTGCGCACTTTGCTGTTGTTTGATTGCACTCATAAGATGCACTCCTGTCTTCTTTTGGTTGACACTGCCGGGTAAGATTCGGGCTTCCCAACAGCAGGCGAATTTGAAGTTTAACCCGCTAAAGATGAGCGCTAGCTGAACTGGCTAACTGTTTTTTAACCACAAAATACCCCCCCCAATCCCCGCTCAGAGCACAGTTAAACAACAGTAAGCTGCCGTTCAGTTAACAAAGGTAGACTGCCGCCTTATCGTCACTGGACGTCTGCTTGATTTACAAGAAGGATCACAATAATGAAAATTAAATTAGCTTTGGCCACGTTCGTATTTGCAACCACAATGGCAACAGGCTTTGCTCAGGCTGGTGTATTTGTCCCGGCCGCAGGTTTTGGCTCTCAGTACGGCGACTTAGGCGCTAAGTTTATGTATCGTGAAGACAATATGGCTCTTTATGTGGGTGCAGGTGTAGGTGGAGCTGCTGTAGGTTTTCACATCGCCCCATCAGCCAACAGCCAGCACGTATTTGGTGCTCAGTATGCTTCTGGATCCGATGTGTTCGACAGTGAAGATTTAATACTTGCCACTTATGATTACCACTTTAGCGGTTTTAGTGGCCGTGGCTGGACTTTAGGTGGTGGTTTAGGCACTGCAGATTACGATGGAGGCCGCAGGAATGGCGACAGCAAAACTGTGGCAGTATTTAACGTCGGTTATAAATTCTGATTGATGGTTCGACCAACAGAGTTCAAATGAAGAAAGGCTGCCGATGGCAGCCTTTCTTCATCATGCTATAAAAACAAACTTGTGTATTGCGCAGGCATCTGCTGTAACGGTTTAATTTTCACATCTTTGTAAAACACTTCAGCGGCTTCACTTTGCAGCTGAATTTTACCTTCGACTAAAGGTTCGGTTTTGCCTTCCGGCGTCACATAACGGGAATTTCTCAGCACCATCACTACATGACCGTTGACTATATGCAGGCTCTGGCCTTCAAAGCTAATCAGCTCCACTGTATTCCACTGCCCTGCTGGTTTTTCATGATTTTCTTTACGCAGCACAAAGCCCTGCAACTCTTCGCCTTTGCCGACCTTGAGAAATGGCTGACTCTCATCAGCGACAGCATTCATAATAGACTCAGGCATAAAAGCACGAATATCAATGGCTGAACCAGCTTGTTGCCAGTAGTCACCGTTATGACCTTCCATGATCTGGAATTCCTGCGACATCATCCAGGAGCGGAAATACTCCTGCCCATGCTCACCAATGGCGTGATACAAAATACCGCTGTCTTTCAGTTTATTCAGCCGAGGTGGCCACTTTTTATCACCCCAGCGAAATTGCAGTTTTAAATGGTAGTTTTTGTAGGAGTTTTTACTGGTGACTGCGCCATAAATTTCACCGCTGACCCTAAGTACAGGTTCGTTGTTTTCTTGCTGTATAGTAAAGACTTTGTATCTGTCGTTGCCGGTATTAAAACCTATAGGCGCTATCGGCTTACCCTGTTCGTCTTTTGGCACAGAACCATCGTAAGACTCTTTATGTTTATAACTTAAATAGGTGTCCCACTGGCTCAGATTTTTATCCAGCAAAGGCTGCCAGTCCGCTGCCAATGCTGAATAACTACAAAAGGCGATAGAAAAACACAGGAGTTTAAGTGTCATTGCTTTTATCCAATAATGAGTGATTTCAATTGGATACCAGTTTAATCATTAAATGTAAAGCGCTTACATTGAAGTGTAGAAGTAAAGCATATTACGTTTTTTCGTAACCTGCTCTCCCCCCATTTTGAGTGTATACCCAAGTAACTTGGAATTGCAGGGAGGCCCCAGTCACATAGGTACACTATGTGACTGGGGCGAGAGCATGCAGTCAACAAAGCTGCAGCTTCAAGTACGACGAGTATATTACCAGTTCAGCTTTTGAGCGTCTTTGGCCATCCCTGGTTTTAAAGGTTCAGCTTTCAGTTGTGGCACTGCTTTTTCCTGTAACTGTTTTTGTAGCAGACTGATGGCATAAGATAACTGTGCATCCTGACCACTAAAACTGGCGTAGGGTAGATTATCGACCAGTACATCAGGGCTAACACCACGGCCTTCGATGATCCAGCGTCCTTCTTTATCAAACTGCGCGGTTTCGGCGACACGAGCCACGCCCATATCAGCTAACAAATTACGACCAGATAACCAAACACCGGCACCTGCAGTTTGCTGTCCTATCACTGGCCCTAAGCCTAAGCTTTTTACCCCTGCGGCAAAAGTTTCGCCATCAGAATAGGTCAGCGGATCAGTCAGTACCACCAGTTGGCCACGGAAGCTTTGTTGCATATTGCCATAGGCTTTGCCCTGAGTGGGTTGCCAGAAGGACCAGACCCGACGTAACAGTTTTTCAATGACCCAACTGTCGATATTGCCTCCTCTGTTTCGGCGCACATCAATAATCAAACCTGGTTTATCTACATTGGCATAAAACTCGCGGGCAAAGTTACTGATATCATTGGCTGTCATGGCGTATAAATGCAGATAACCCAGTTGCTGTTTACCCTGCTGCTCCACCTGATGTTTTTTCTGTTGCACCCAATGCTGATAACGCAACATCTGTTCTTGTTGTGGGCTGACTGGCACCACCACTTTTTTAAATGCTTTGCCATCCCGCTCTAACTGCAACAACACTTGCTGACCTTGTTGCTGCTGTAACACCTGATGCAAATCCAGCGCTGAAGCCACAGCCTTGCCATTAACGGCCAACAAGGTATCTCCCGATTTCAGCTCTACACCGGGGCTATTAAGCGGACTGGCAATAGAAGGTAAATCCGGGTCGGTCTGGTAAATGGTTTGCAACACCAGTTTGCCATCGCGGCTGATAAATTCGCCCCCAAGACTGGCTGCTTTGCTGCTTTCACTGGCTTTGGCATAATCACCGCCCCGTACTTGCGAGTGCAATACAGACAACTCACCAATCAACTGTGCCAGCAAATCATCCAGCTCAAATCTGTCTGTGACTCTGTCGAGTAAAGGCTGATATCGTCTTTTGGTGCTGCCCCAGTCCACTCCACGCATGGCCGGATCAAACAAAAACTCACGGTGCATCAGCCAGGCGTCATGGAACATTTGTTGCCATTCTGCTCTGGGCGTTACTGTCAGGCTTATTTTATCAATAGCCCAAGGCTCAGAGTCTTCCCCTTCCGGAGCTTTAGCTGTTGCAGAACCTAAGAAAAACCTGTGCTGACCAGGTTCGGTTTCATAGTGCAGAAACAACGACTTACCGTCTGTACTGGTTTCTAAGGTCCGTACCTTACCTGCAAAACTCAACAGTTTTTTGTTATCTGGTTCAATTTTTAAAGCACGCGCTGCCGCCGCATGACCACTGTATTCAAATTCCTGCAGATAGAGGTAATCAGAACCGGCCTGCAATTTCTGATAGTTTCCGGCCGCAACAGGCACTTGCCATAACTGGCCAGGCAAGTCTTTGAATAAGACAGGCTTCGCCTGGTTGTCTAGCCCTGCCGTTAATTCAGTTTCAGCGGCAAATGGAAACTGTGCGGCACTGGTTAATGCATATGCAAACACCTGCGCTCTTTTATCAAAAGCGGGTCCCATGTTGCGATCCCCCCATGGGCCGCCCGGGGTTGGTTTTAATTCACGTTGTGACAAAAAATACAACCAATCACCATCCGGATGAAATGCCGGACTGAACGAGTTGTATTTATCTGTAGTGAGCAATTTGGCTTGTTGTTCTTTGACTGAATACAGGCCAATTTGCTGCCGGCCCACGCCATCTTTTTCAGTGGTAAAAGCCAGCAAACTGCTGGTTTTATTCCAGCTCAGGTCACTGTATGGGCTTAAACCAGAACCACTTTTATACAGCAACTGATTGCTGCCACTCTTTACATCAAGTAGCCACAGCTGACCTTGTTTATCATCATGAGCCAGATAACGACCATCGGGGGATAAGGCTAAATTCCAACGAAACCCACGGCCATCTTTGGTCAGTTGCTTGCCTTTATCTGAACCATCAGCAGCGTATTGCCAAATTTCAGGCTCACCAGACTGGTCGGAAATTAAATACACCCATTTGCCATCCTGACTGACCACTGCACTGCGGGCACGAGCAGTTTCAGGCACAGCTAATTCCACAATTCGTTGGGGGGCGCGGGATAATACCAGCACCTTGCTGCGAAGCGTAAGCACCAGCTTTTCTTTGGCAAAGCCAACTGAGCCCGCAGTTAAATACTTCATAGGTTCTGCCAATACACGCTGACGTTGCTGCGGGGAGTCTGTAATTAAAGCCGGGGCGAGACTATCGTTTTGGCCCGAGTTTAAATCTAACAGTTTGATATCAGCACCCAACTGATAAGTCACTTTACCCTGATCAATGCGGGCTGAACGTACTGGAAAATCCTGGTGGGTAGTCAGCTCTTTTAATTGTGTTGAGACCGGATCGTAAGACCACAAATTTGCATTGCCACCCGCATCACTAACCAACACCAGTTTCCCTTCCCACATCATTGGGTTGCGTAAAGAGCCCTGATGATCGGTTAGTAACCGCTCTGCTTCCAGTTGCGACCCCAGTTTCCAGCGCCACAACTGGCCTTTGGCCCCGCCCTGATACTGGCGGGCATTATCTCCGGTCAGTTGCAAACCATAGCGGATAAAATATACATAGCCATTCTGTGGGTCCAGAGCTGCTTCGACAGCATCTAAAAGCGGCAGAGTTTCAGTCTGTTGAGTTTCCAGATCCAGTAGTTTCAGCACCCAACTATTTACCGGCCCTGTCATCGCATCTGTGCTGTACAGCAACTTGCCATCCAGACTCCAGCCTTGTAGTTTTACTTTGGCATTAAGCGCCGTCAGACGCTTTGGAGCCCCACCGGCTAAGGCTAAATAATAGACATCCGCTGTGTCGTCATAAGCCGCAACATAAACTACCGCTTTACCGTCTGGTGTAAACAAGGCCTGAGTTTCTTCAGCAGGATGAGTTGTTAGGCGTTTCGCTTCACTGCCATTTATTGAACTGAGCCATAAATCCCCCTCGGCGGTAAACACCAGTTGGTTTTGTTGCACAGCAGGAGAGCGGTAATAAGCAGCATTTGTATAAGCGCTGGTAAAAACAGCGGCCGTCAGACAAGCGATTAAAGTGAGTTTCATGGTAGCCCCGGATGTTTTTATTTGTTTTTACCATATCAGCTTCAACATAAAAAAAGCAGAGGGTACCACCTCAGAAATCAGACAGTTAATCCCATGCCAACATTCCGGAACACTAAAGAGAAAGGGGGCATTAGTAGCCCCCTTGAATTACTTCACTGCCTGTAAGTATTTCTGCAAGGTTTGAATGTTGTTGTTATACGCCGTAGGTTCACCTAAAGACAGGCCCTGACTGCGCACATAATAGTCAAATGGCAATTGGCGCTGGCCAAAAAATGCAACAAAACCATCAGGTTGCAGCGTATCACCATTTAAACCTATAGCCCAGTTACGAGACTGATAGTCTTTAAGCTGAGTCACAATAGCATTCACCAGATTAGTTTCAGCTGTGACTTGCTGATTAATATAGCTCTGTAAAGTATTGATGTTCGCATCATAAGCAGACTCATTTCCTGCAGAAACGCCCTGGCTACGCACAAAATACGCAAAAGGCAGGCTGCGGTCTTCAAAAAACTTCAGAAATCCATCAGGTTGCAGGGTGTCACCATTTAAACCTATTGCCCAAAAACGGCTTTGATAATCCTTCAGGCCTTGAATAGTGGCATGACAAGCACTCAGGTTTTGTGGAGGTAAAGACCAGACTAAAGATTGTTGTTCCATTTCAGTTCTCCATAGCTGTGATTGTGCCCGATATTGGGCCAACACACTATAGAAGCGCAAAATAACAACACCTTTATATATTTGTGATATTTTTATTATGCTTTTACCTTATTGAGGTATTTTTGATATAAAAAAAAGCGCCTTCTTCAGCGCATTTTTTCTTCTTTAAAAACCTCTGACAGTATCGAGCGCTTGCTGAATATCTATGGAGCATATGTCCAGATGCGTCACCCAACGTACCCGCTTGTAGTGCTGATCAGCCTTGTTGTAATTACTGCTGGTCAGTCGGATACCATGGGCAGCTAAATGAGCCAATAAAGGCTCTGCGACCTCAAGGGCAATATCAGTAAATAAAATATTGGTATGCACTGACACCAGCTCCAGCTTGCCTTTAAGTCGCGGATGTTCAGCGGCTATCCGCTGCAAACCTTCAGCCAGTTGCTGTGCATGCTGATGATCCTCTGCCAGGCGTTCTATATGATGTTGCAGCGCATATAAACCTGCTGCTGCCAGCACTCCAGCCTGGCGCATACCGCCACCCAACATTTTACGCAGCCGTCTTGCCTGCTGAATAAACGCAAAACTCCCCAGCAGCAAAGAGCCTACCGGAGCACCTAAGCCTTTGGATAAACACAAAGATACGGAATCAAAACCTGCACAAAGCTGCCTGGCTTTTTGAATTGGATCTGAACCATCAGTTGTAGCCAAAGCCACAGCAGCATTCATCAGCCGGGCTCCATCTATATGGCAGTTTAACCCCAGCTCTTTGGCCAAAGCTGCCACTGAATTCATATATGACAAAGGCAACACCTTACCGCCAGTGGTGTTTTCAATCACAATCAATTTTGTACGGGCAAAATGTGGATCGTCCGGTTTTACCGCAGCACGAATGTGCTCAAGCGCCAGAGTACCGTCTGGCTGGTGTTCAATAGGTTGCGGCTGAATAGAACCCAACACCGCCATACCACCAGCTTCCCAGCGATAGGTATGCCATTGTTGCCCTACAATGGCTTCGTCACCCCGCTGACAATGCGCCATCAGTGCTATTAAGTTGGTTTGGGTGCCGCTGGGCGCAAATAATGCAGCTTCAAAACCTAACAGTTCAGCAGCATAACGCTGTAACTCATTGACCGTTGGATCGTCCTGAAATACATCATCACCCAAAGGTGCGGCCAGCATAGCGGCTTTCATAGCCTCTGTAGGTTGGGTGACTGTGTCACTGCGAAAATCGGCCATCTGTGCCTTCCTGACATCTGTGCTTTGCTAAAAACAAGGTTCTATCAGACCTGATCACGGCCGATCAGGCAAGAGCAATACGGCAGATTTTATCAACCAGCTATCGCTTTACACCGCCAGCTTTAGGGCTATGCCCGTCAACACCAAAGCCACCAAAGCATCAAATAACCGCCAGCGTAAAGGCGAACTAAGCCAGACTTTCAGTTTGGGTGCCAGGCCTGTTAGGGCACTAAACCAACACAAAGACGCCAGACATGCCCCTAACGTAAAGCAGAAAGGCTCTGACTGTGCTGAGCCAACACTGCCAATCAGCACTACTGTATCCAGATAGACATGAGGGTTTAATAAGGTAATAGCCAAAGCTGTCAGTGCCGTTTTTTGCCAGCTATGCACCTGCACCCTACTGTTTGCCAGTAAAGCACCCTGTCCTTGCCAGGCTCGTTGAGCAGCACCAAAAGCCAACCATGACAGCATGGCAACACCGGCCCAGGTCAGGACCGGTACCAGTGGCGGCAACCACTGTTGAATCAGCTGCACACTGTAGACTCCTGTCACTATTAATGCCGCATCACACAAAATACAGACCGCAGCTATCACCAACCTGTTGGCGCCAGCCATACTCTGACTTAACACCCAGATATTCTGCGCACCTATCGCTACTATTAAACTCAAACCCACGGTAAAACCAGTAAAAAACGACAGCATCAGTTCCGTCTCCAGCAAAAACTACTGGTATAAGCATAACCACTAGGCTTATTATGAATCCAACGAATATATTTTATATATCATGAAAAAAAATGATGATGGATTACCGTTTATTGCAGGCCCTTGCCGCTGTGACTGAACAAGGTGGCTTTGAAAAAGCCGCTGCGACGCTGCATTTAACTCAATCCGCTGTCAGTCGTCGCATTAAGCAACTGGAATCAAGGCTGGGACAACCAGTGTTAATGCGCAGCACCCCGCCAGTACCCACTGCAGCGGGACAGCTTTTGTTAAACCATTTACAGCAAGTGCGACAGATGGAGACTGCATTGGGCTTGTCGGACGATCCTCAGGATTTGTTGGTCCGGCTGGCCACCAATGCCGACTCATTAGCCACCTGGTTACCAGAAGCTTTAGTGTTGCCAGCACAGCAGGCTGTGCGTTTTGATATGGTGGTAGAAGATCAGTCCGTTGGTTTAAAACGGATGAAACAAGGCGATGTCATGGCCTGTATTTGTGCCAGTCCTCAGCCGGTCAATGGTGGTGCAGTGATGGCATTAGGCGCACTGCGATACCGAGCTGTGGCAAGTCCGGCTTTTATTCAGCGTTATCAATTAAATCAGCAGTTTAAACAAAGGATCCGTCAGGCGCCTTGTCTGGTGTTTAATCAGGACGATCAGTTGCAACACCAATATCTGCAGCATGTAGCGCAAGCTGTACCTCAACGTTTTCATTTGTGCCCATCGTCTGAAGGTTTTTTAAAAGCGACCTTGGCCGGATTAGGTTTTGGTTTATTGCCAGAACTACAAATGCAGTCGCAGCTGGAAAGCGGTGAACTGGTGGATTTAACGCCGGGTTATTTTCTCGACACAGAGTTGTATTGGCACTATTGGCAAAGCGAAAGCCCACTGCTGTATCAATTACGGCAGAATGTATTGCAGGTAGCCAGACGCAGCTTATATCAGGCAACTGGTTGATTTTTTTTAGGCTGAAACAAAACACAAGCCTAAAATTTTTCTCCGCATAAAGCTCAAAGCGGTTGAATGGGGTGCCACACTAGTCTTTACTAAAGCGACAAAAATCTCCCTCTGCGCCTCTGCAGTGCCTACAGAGCTGATGACCTATGAAAATGGTTTTTTATTTCGTTCACTGTTTGCTGTTTTGCTGTTTTTTCTCTGACGCAAAGGAAACAGCCAGATTAAAGCCATTAGTGTTCAGCTATGTCAGCCATCCAATCATAGAACTGCACCTCAAACCCCGGATCTCAGATGCTTATCGCAAACTCGGCTATAAGGTACGTTTTGTAAATATGCCAAGCGATAGATTTATCCGGCAATTTGAATCAGGGGCTGTAGACGGCGATGTTGCCAGATTAGGACAACTGACCTCTGTGTTGCCATCTATGCTGCTGGTGTATCAATTTGATCAACTCGAACTGACCTTACAGTGCAGACCAGGCCTGAGTTGTACTGAAGCAGATTTAGAAGATCCGGAAAACCTACTCTTTATTCCGGCGCAGAACCAGGTTTTCCGAATGTTACAGCTTAACTACAAAGCACAGGTCTATACTGTGCGCGATTGGTCACAACTCATTGATTTATATAATGAAGGAAAGATAGACCGTTTTTTCTGGCTGGAAGGCCACAGGCTAAAAACCGGTCAGCTGCCTCAAACCAACAGTCTGCTGATCAAAACACCGCAGTTAGCGCTGTACCATGTGCTGCATAAATCCAACGCAGAGTTGGCACCTTTAATAAAAGCGGAGCTAGAAAAAACGAGGCGGAAAAGAGCATCGGCTGATATAAAAACAGAGGACAAAAATACCACGACCAAATAAGAGCCAGCTCAGGCTTAAATACAAAACTGAGCTGGCTTTTGGTTATTACTGCTTAGGTAACTCTTTGACACCCATATTAAACAAGGTGAAACCAAAAATATCCGCAGCTAATTCAATTTGCTTGGATACAGGCACACCTGCACCGTGACCTGCATTGGTTTCAATACGGATCATCTGTGGGTTAGGGCCGCTTGCTTTAGCCTGTAGTTCAGCTGCAAACTTAAAGGAATGCGCTGGTACTACGCGGTCATCGTGATCGCCAGTGGTCACCAGAGTTGCCGGATAAGCCACGCCTTCATTGACGTTATGCACTGGCGAGTAGCCTTTGATGTAGTCGTACATCTCTTTGCTTTGCTCAGATGTACCATAGTCGTACGCCCAACCAGCACCTGCTGTGAACGTATGGTAACGCAGCATATCCAAAACACCCACTTGCGGAATGGCCACTTTCATCAGATCAGGTCTTTGGGTCATCACAGCGCCCACTAACAAACCGCCGTTAGAACCACCACGAATAGCCAGTTTGTCGCTTGAAGTGTATTTCTGTGCAATCAGGTATTCGCCTGCGGCAATAAAATCATCAAACACGTTTTGTTTTTTCAGCTGGATACCGGCGTCGTGCCAGGCTTTACCGTATTCGCCACCACCACGCAGGTTAGGCACAGCATACACGCCGCCCATTTCCATCCACACCAGGTTAGCCACACTGAATGATGGAGTCAGGCTGACGTTAAAGCCACCATAGCCGTACAACATGGTTGGGTTAGACCCATCCAGTTTGATGCCTTTTTTGTGGGTGATGATCATCGGCACTTTAGTACCGTCTTTAGAGGTATAAAACACCTGTTCAGACTGGTAGTCGTCGCTGTTAAACTTCACAGCAGCTTTATAGTACGTACTGGTTTCGCCAGATTTTGGCTCAAAAGCAAAAGTACTAGGTGCCGTATTGTAGTTAGTGAAGCTGAAGTACAAGGTGCTGTCTTTGGTTTTGCCACCAAAACCAGACACAGTACCTAAACCCGGCAGAGATACGTCACGCACCAGCTTGCCTTCGTAATCGTATTGCTTGATCTGGGAAATCGCATCCACCATGTAGTTGGCGAATAAGAAACCTGCACCTTTGTTCACATCCAGCACGTTTGCCGTTTCCGGGATCACATCAGTCCATTGATCAGCAGCAGGCGCCGTTGCATCAATTTTGATCAGCTTTTTATTAGGTGCATTTAAGTTGGTGACAAAATACAAGGCGTTGTCACGGCTGTCGACAAACTCAAAATCGGCATTACCTTCAGCGTATAAGGTGATAAAAGCACTGTCGGCTTTAGTTAAATCTTTCAGGAAGACTTTGTTGCCAGAGGTTGCATTTGCGGCAGAGACAATCAGGTATTTACCGTCATCTGTGACACCACCACCGACATAACGGTGTTTCTCCGCATCAACACCACCAAACACCACTGGGTCGTCTTTTTGTGCCGTGCCTAATTTATGGTAATACAGCTTGTGCTGATCGGTTTTCGCAGAAAGCTCACTGCCTTCAGGCTTGTCATAGCTGGAGTAGTAGAAACCTTCGTTGCCTTTCCACGACACACCGCTGAACTTAACATCTACCAATGTTTCTTCAATTGGTTTTTTCGTCTCAACATCGATGATAATAATTTTGCGCCAGTCACTACCACCTTCAGAGATAGAGTAGGCCAGAGTTTTACCGTCATCTGAAAAAGATACATCAGCTAGAGAGGTTGTAGCATCAGTACTGAAGGTATTTGGGTCTAAAAAGATTTCAGCTTCGCCTTCGCCTTTTTTGCGGTACAACACGGACTGGTTTTGTAAGCCATCGTTTTTAAAGAAATAGGTGTATTCACCTTCAATAAAAGGCGCACCTACTTTTTCATAATTCCACAGCGCTTCTAAACGTTGCTTGATTTGGTCGCGGTAACCAATCTGATCCAGATAAGAAAAAGTAACTTTGTTTTGTTCTTTCACCCAGTTGCCGGTTTCGACACTACGGTCATCTTCCAGCCAGCGGTATGGATCCGCTACTTTGCTGTCAAAATAGCTATCAACCACGTCACCTTTAGCAGTGACAGGGTAAGTAAAAGGGTGAGCGGCCTGAGATTCTGTCATAACGGTTTCTTGTCTTTTACTGGTATCACTTGGTTGACCACAGGCTGTTAATAAAGCCAAAGCCACTGCGCTTAATGCGTATTTCATCGATCCTGTTCCCCGGATGTTGTTCCCTTCTTCATTGAAGCCACAGCATTGTTAACCATGGTTCAATTACTTTGGGTAGTGTGTGAATAAAGTCGTTGCCGAGCATAACAAAACTGTTGGCCCAAAGCATCCTTTACGACGAACGGAACACAACAGGAGTTTATTTACCTGTAAAGTTCGCTTTATGGAATTTTAAGACAGAACTTCAACTTAAATGTTGGCCATGCTTTATGCTCAGGCAAAGACTTTGGAGCTTGTCCTCATGTTCAGATTCAGTGCTGTGTTGTGGCTTTGTAGTATCAGTTGGTTTGCCCGTGCCGATGTCACTTTACCCCTGGCCCCTGCGCCTTTCTATTCAGGGAGCTGGCAGGAAAAAAGCACTCCTGCGCAATGGCACCAGCAGCAACAGCAGTCCTATCTGGACGCCCTGCTCGCTCCGGATGCAACGGATCTGGCTGCTCCATTCCTGCTGCAACAAGAAGACAGGGGCAACTACAAAGCAGAACTGTGGCAAGTTCCACTCAGCAGCATCAGTCAGAGCAACGCCATAATGCTGGTACCAAAAAATCAGCCGATCAAAGCAGCAGTATTATTGCTGCACGATCACGGTGCTTATTTTGTCATTGGTAAAGAAAAAATGATCCGGCCTTTTGCCGGTTCCACCTTGAAAAAAGCGGCCAAAAACTGGGTGGACAAACACTACAGTGGCCGTTTTATTGGTGATGAACTGGCTGCTTTGGGTTATCTGGTGCTGGCCGCTGATACTTTAGGTTTTGGTGAACGTGGGCCCATTCAATACGAACAGCAACAACAACTGGCGGCTAATCTTATAGCAACAGGCCATTCGCTCTCCGGCTTGTCGGCTTACGAAGATATGCAGTTAGCGAAGTTTTTAGCAGAACGGCCTGATGTGCCCAAAGGCAAAATTGCCGCCATAGGGTTTTCGATGGGCGCTTACCGCGCCTGGCAAGTGGCTGCACTGTCTGAGCATATTCAAGCCGCCGCCGCAATTTGCTGGTTTAACACCTATCAACAGCTGTTACAACCTGGTGCTAATTTAACCAAAGGTCAGTCGTCCTTTTACATGCTGCATCCAGGCTTGGCCCGTCAGTTGGATATACCGGATCAGGTCAGTTTAATGGCACCCAAAGCTTTGTATTTAATCAATGGCGGACAAGACCCATTAATGCCGGTGCAAGGAGTTATCCAAGGTCAACAACAACTGAAAAAAGTCTGGCAGGCTTTTGGCGCCGGATCCGCGCTACGCACTGAACTCTGGAGTGAAGCCCGCCACGAATTTAACCAGCAACAGCAACAACAAGTCTGGAACTGGTTAGAGCAATGGCGTTCAGGACGGTAAACGGAAGTAGGCAATTTGTTGCTTCAGCTGAACGGACAACTGCTGCAGCTGCCCTGCGGATGCCAATACAGTGGCCGCAGCCGCAGAACTTTGCTCTGCCCCCTGGTGAATAAAACTGACGTTTTTATTAATATCTTCAGCCACCACACTTTGCTGCTCTGCGGCACTGGCTATTTCTGAACTCATGTCCCAGACCAAATGCGCGCTTTGGTTAATTTGCTGCAACCTGTCGCTGGACTGATTGACTAATACCACCACCTGTTGCACTTCATCGCGGCTTTTTTCCATCGACTGCAACGACACGTCCACCCCAGTTAACAAAGTGCCGATAATTTTCTGAATAGCCTGAGTCGATTGCTGAGTGCGGCTGGCCAGGGTGCGAACTTCATCAGCCACTACAGCAAAACCGCGGCCTTGCTCACCTGCTCTGGCCGCTTCAATGGCCGCATTTAATGCCAATAAATTGGTTTGATCAGCAACGCCGCGGATCACCTCAATCACCTGACTAATTTGCTCACTTTCTGCCGACAGGCTTTGTACAGCCTGGGTTGAATGATGAATATTTTGCTGCAACTGCTGCATAGCAGCCAGCGCCTGACTCATCACCTTACCGCTGCTGACACTTTCCTGGCTGGCAAATTCCGCCTTTAACGAAGCCTGACGGGCATTGTGAGCAACCGAAGCCACTGTAGTGGTCATTTCGTTCATTGCAGCACTGACCGACATTACTTCATTTTTTTGCTGTGTTAGCTGAGCTGAGGCCTGATGACTGTTTTGCTCCAGCGCCACTGAGTTCTGATTGACTAAATCGCCAGCCAGACGCACTTGCGTTAACACACTAATCAGCTGTTCAACCATTTGTTTTAATGAAAACAATAAACTCTGTTCATCGGCTTTTTGCAACTGAATACTCAAGTCCAAACGCCCTGCCGCAATGTCTTTCACCAGTTGCACAACATGCACAGGTTCAGCGCCTAACTGGCGTAAAATGCGTTGGCTCACTATATAACCAGCCACAGCACTACCGGCAAATGCCAGCAAAGTAATAATCCAAATACCCCAAACCTCTGCGTCATACAAAGCAGTGGCTTGCTGATCAATGACCGCAGACTGATCCAACTGGTACTGAATTAAGGCTGAAATCTGGTTACTGATAGGATCTATGCTTTGGTACAAAGGCCCGTCCATACTATCCAGTTGTCGCACTACAGAACCTTGTTTCGACGAAATCAGTTCAATAGCCGCAATAATTTGCTGATCAGCAGCACTGAACAATTGCTGGGTTTGACTGATCAGTTGCAGCTCTTCGGCTTGCATCGCGTGTGACTGATAAACAGTCCACTGCTCTTTAATAATTTGCTGGGCTTTTTCCAGCTCCTGTACTGCCTGTTCAGCGGTAAAAACCCCGGCATTGGCTTTATTCACTGCATCTATCACGTTCACCGCATAAGCATCGGCAATCAATTTTAGTTCGGTTAAAGGCACTATTCGATCGTCATATAAGGTATCAATATGCTGATGCATAGCCCGAACTGAAAAGTAACTCTGGCTGCCCAAAATGACTAATAACAGCAATGGAACAGCAAAAGCCAGAATCAAACGCAGACTTATAGTGGTAGATTTAAACATGGATGTTCAACACCTGATGCAAAAGGATAAGACTGCAGCATAAGTGCAGTCATAAAGCTGACGTCAGCTTTTTGTGGTGGCGATTATGGCACAGCGGTGTTGCGTTATATTGATCTGAATAACAAAAATTCACAAAATTGACTCAACTGCCCTGTAAGCGCACTCGTTCAATATCGGCTTTAGGTGGTGCACCAAATAAACGGCTGTATTCACGACTAAACTGCGACGGGCTTTCGTAGCCAACTTTATAACTGGCGGTAGCCGCTTCTATACCTTCATGCAACATAATGCGGCGCGCTTCATTCAAACGTAATTTCTTCTGATACTGCAAAGGTGACATTGCCGTTACCGCCTTAAAGGCCTGAAATAAAGCCGACTCGCTTAAATGCACTTCATCGGCGAGATCTTTAATACGCAACGGCTCATTGTACTTTTTCCGCAGCAATTCAATCACTTTACTAATACGATGACCCTGACTGTCCAGCAGCATAAAATCACGCAACTGGCTGCCTAAATCCCCCAACAATAAGCGGTATAAAATTTCTCGCTTCAATAAAGGATACAGCACAGCTATATCGGCAGGTTTATCCAGCAACTGCACCAAACGGCCCATTGCCGATAATAAAGGTTCATCTACCCGCCCTACGCTCATCGCCTTGACCTGCGACTTACTCCGTTCAACCCGGCCACCTATATCTATCACCAAATCGGCCAGCTCTTTTAAATCGATCGTCATACGAAGCGCAAGATAAGGTTTATCGCTGCTGGCCTTTGTGACTTTACCACTGACAGGCACTGTCACAGGCACCAGCAAATAACTTAAAGGGTCATACACTATCTGGTCATTATTCAGATAAACCTCCTTTTCTCCTTGCAGCATCAGGCATAAAGAAGGCTCATACACAACAGGGGTGACTTCTGTGGTGACTTCAGTACGATACAAAAACAAATTCGGGATCGGAGTTTCTATGCCACCATAAACAGGCATGTGGGGTATAAGCTGTGTTTTTAGCTGATCAAGTTGCTGCTCTATTGAAATGCTCATTCCCTGACTCCCAAAAAAATATTTAAACCCAGTATAAAAGCAAAGCACAAGGCCTGCATCTGCCAGACCGCTCATCTGGACTTTTAGGCAAGAAGTGCGGAGCAACAGACAAAGGCCGCCTAGCCTTAGTTCGAAGCCGAATCAAAAGGTTACTAAGCTGTATTCGATAGATGGGCCAGAGTCAGGGATAGGCCCTTTTAACCTGAATCTTAGTAATTAGTCTCAAGTCTGGTGGTCATTTTGCTGCTAGTGAGTTACACAGTAAACTGAATGACCACCCAAAGAACAACAAACAATAAAAGTACCAGCAGGAAATCTATGAAAATCAGTCCACTTCTGTTGCTCAGCCTGTGTCTGAGTGCAACCAGTTTAAACCTCACAGTTCAGGCCGAAGAAACCAAAACCGAAAAAAATGCCACAGTGCAAATAGACGCTGACTCAGTGGTCGTTACAGAACACAAAACGACAGTGCTGGATCAAAGCTTTAACTATAAAGCCTACACTGGCACTCAGCCCGTCTGGAATGAACAAGGCGAGCCAACTGCTGCCATTTTTTATACTTATTACGAACGTCAGAATGTGAAGGACAGAAAAAGCCGCCCTTTGCTGATTTCCTTTAATGGCGGCCCTGGTTCAGCTTCCGTCTGGATGCAAATTGCTTACACAGGTCCTAAAGCGCTGAATGTAGATAGCGAAGGCTACCCATTGCAACCTTATGGCGTAAAACAAAACCCGTATTCAGTGCTAGATACGGCTGACATCGTCTTTGTAAACCCTGTGAACACAGCCTATTCCCGCGTTTTACCTGGTAAAGATGGCAAAATGCCAAGCCGCGACGAACAAGGTAAAATGTTTTTTGGTGTGAATGCCGATATCAAATACCTGGCCGAGTGGGTGAATACCTTTGTCAGTCGCTATAACAGATGGGAATCGCCTAAGTATCTGATCGGCGAAAGCTACGGCACAACACGGGTTTCAGGTTTAGCTTTAGCACTGCAAAACCAACAGTGGATGTATTTAAACGGCGTAGTGCTGGTGTCTCCAACTGAGATTGGTATTAAACGTGACGGCCCTGTTGATGCAGCCAACCGCCTGCCCTACTTTGCCGCCACTGCCTGGTACCACAAAGCGCTAAGCAGTGAGTTCCAGCAAAAAGACTTAACAGACTATCTGCCGGAAGTAGAAGCCTTCACGCTCAATACCTACCTGCCGGCTTTGGCCAAAGGCAACTCTTTACCACAAGCTGAAAAGCAACAAATCGCCGAGCAAGTGGCGAAGTATTCAGGTTTATCTGTCAAAGCTGTGCTGCAGAATAATCTGGATATTAATACAGACTTTTTCTGGAAAGAATTGCTGCGTGAGCGTGGCCAGACTGTGGGCCGTTTAGACTCACGTTATTTAGGTATCGACAAAAAAGATGCAGGCTCAGAGCCGGATTACAACGCCGAGTTGACCTCATGGCTGCACTCATTTACTCCAGCTATTAATCACTACCTGAAAAACGAGTTAAATTACAAAACCGACGTGAAATACAATATGTTCGGTAATGTGCATCCGTGGGACAGAAGCAATGACAATACAGGCGAAAACCTGCGTCAGGCCATGGCACAAAACCCCTACCTGCATGTGATGACTCAATCGGGTTACTACGACGGTGCCACCAACTATTTTGATGCCAAATACAATATGTGGCAGTTGGACCCAAGTGGCAAAATGAAAGACAGATTAAGCTTCAAAGGCTACCGCAGCGGTCATATGATGTACCTGCGTTACGACGACTTACGCCAGTCGAACCAAGACTTACGTGACTTTATCAAAGCCACTTTACCTAAGCCGGATCAGGCGGCTAAGTATTGATTTGACGTTGTGAAAAAGGACCTTCGGGTCCTTTTTTAATACCTGGCAGCAGGCAGCTTGAATCGACCAGAGTTTCCTAGACACAAAATAGCATTACAATGCAGTGTGTTAAGGGGGACAAATGACGACAAAACGGTTTCCAGAAGAATTTAAGATTGAAGCAGTCAAGCAAATTACGGAGCGCGGCCATTCTGTGGCGAGCGTTGCGAAGCGTTTAGACATCTCTACAAACAGTCTTTACCTGTGGCTTAAAAAATACGGCAGCAACAGCGAACATTATCAACAGGTTTCTGAGCAGGAAGCCAAGATCCGTGAGTTAGAGAAACAACTGAAACGGGTGACGATGGAACGCGATATATTAAAGGAGGCCGCCGTGTACTTTGCCGTGGAGTCAAAGAAAAGTACACGTTCATAAAATCCAGACTGGCTCACTATCCGGTGCAACTGATGTGTCAGGTGCTGAATATTCAGCGCAGCGGGTTGTATGCATGGTTAAAACAGCCACATTCTGGCCGGACCTTGGAAGACAACCGCTTGTTAGGGTTAATTAAGCATTCGTGGCTGGAAAGTGGCTGTGTTTATGGCTATCGCAAAGTCACCAGCGATTTGAAAGATTTAGGCGAACGATGCAGTAAAAACCGCGTGGCCAGGCTGATGAAGCAGGAAACGCTGAGTGCGCAAGTGGGATACCGCAGACGGAAAGGCCACTACCATGGCAAGCCTGCGGTGGTGGCGCAGAATGTGTTGCAACGCGAGTTTGATGTCACAGAACCGAATCGGGTTTGGGTCACCGATATAACTTACATCAAAACCCATGAAGGCTTTCTGTATCTGGCGGTCGTACTGGACTTGTTCTCGCGTCAGGTTGTTGGTTGGTCGATGCAGCCGAGAATGGATGCGGATGTGGTGCTCAAAGCGTTACTAATGGCGATCTGGCGCAGAAAACCCAAGCAGGAAGTCCTTGTTCATTCCGACCAAGGCAGCCAGTTTACTGGCTACGAATGGCAAGGCTTTTTAAAAGAACACAACCTCAAAGCCAGTATGAGTCGTCGCGGTAATTGCCATGACAATGCGTGTGCAGAAAGCTTTTTCCAGTTGTTAAAGCGAGAGCGGGTCAGGCGAAAAGTGTATGTAACCAGAGAAGAAGCGAAGTCGGATATCTTTAATTACATCGAAATGTTCTATAACATCAAACGCAAACATGGGTACAGTGGTGATCTGCCTCCTGCTGTATTTGAAAAGCAGTACTTTATGAGGCAACAAACTGTCTAAGAAAGTCTGGTCGATTCAGCTATCGCCGCGATACAGCATTACGTCATCCCACTAAAGAACACAAACGCCCTAAGCGTGACGCCCCTTGATCTCTGTAACAGAACCAAGCAGCAACTCCTCCAACACTGAGCGATCCAAATCAGCAAGCTGCTTAAAGTACAGGCAAGATTTTCCCATTTTGTGTTTACCCAGCCTGACTAACAAAGCTTGCTGTTGCGCACTATCCACCGATAAGTAAAGCACCAGTTCCCGACCACGAATGGCAAATCCGGTTAAAGGCGCTTCGCCAGTGCGGCCAGTATCGTAGGTGTATCGGTAGGAGCCATAACCCACTATGCTTGGGCCCCACATTGTACCAACCTGCCCTGTGAGCTTTTCAAGCAGCGCCATCAACGCCTGACAATCGTCGCCTTGCTGCGCTTTGGCTCTGGAAGCAATGTAGTCACCGACACTGGCATCAGTGGCTTTAGTTTTGTTTTTGTCCATGCAATCTTTGCCCTTACAAAAAGTCCGTAGTTGACCGTAAGTGAAGCTATAACCCTGTGCTGCACTGGTTTAACACGGCGGCTAATAAAAAGGCATAGTCATCCAAGTCAGAAGTACAACCCATAATCCCAACTCACGAAATAAAAGAGAATATCTTCAAGACTACTCCTTGAAATAGTACATCCAGCGCATAGGGCTAAGCTTGAGGGACGCAACCCGCTTATTACAGCAAGAACCTTCCCATAAAACCGATACATACCATGACCATGCCGCTATATAAAAACCTTTCAGAGATCTTCTCCCTACGGCTTTTACGCCTTACTTTGAATGCGTCTGCTAGTTTCAAAAAAGCAAACTCAGGAATTATTGCAATAGATAAAACAAACAACACAGCACCAAAACCTGAAAGGGTTTTGAATGTCACTGTTCCTTGCTCATATATCTCTAACATGACATTTCCCAAAACCGCAGCAGCCAGACAAAACAATAGAGAAGAAAAAACTCTATGTTTAAGTTTAGGACCAAACATAAAAACTCCTTTACACACCACAACCTTGTGCTTTGCGGCAAGCCATAGCAAATTCTGTCATGAATGTACCTGCTGCCTTGTTAATTTTTCTTCGTCTCATGCAACTCTTGTAATGCAGTTTCCTTAGTCACCAGTCCAAGCGAGTATTTACCAGAAAAACTCGCCAGGTTCCCAACATAAGCTGCGTTAGCAAGCTCAGCAGATAAGCGCACAAAATAGAGGTTATTGGCTTGAACATCGAGCACTATTTGCAATGGCCCGGCACGCCAGTTAGACATAAGCCCCCCCTCTTTAACTGCAATTACCGTATTGCCAGGAGTAAGATCCAAAACATGATAGCCGCCATTGCTGATGCTAAAACTATCGACCCCATTGATCTGCACTGTCGGAGCGGCAGCGCCATCCAGCATGGCCCAAGGTCGATAGAAATAGACCTTAGCTTTATTCGCCTCGGCCGCTTCCGTTTGAGTAAACTTAGGGCCCGTTGCACTGCAACCTGACAGTGATGCAATCATCACTAACGAAAAAACAAATTTGTTAAACATCGACAACATTCCTTTTCAACTAAATGCATGTCCACACTTTCGCAACAACACAGTACCAGGCCTTTCCCCTATTGATTTAACTCCGCAAAGTATTTCAGCTGCAGTTGACTAAATAACTCCGACTGTTTTATTTCAGCCAGCGCTTTGTTAAAGCGCTCTGCCACTTCCGGAGTACGGGCTAACATATGGTAATGATTTGATTGAAAAAAACTCAAAATTTTCAGGCTGTTGTCACTAGGTGCTGTTTTACGGTAATAGTGCAGAAATATATTTCGGTCCATCACCAGCACATCGACCCGGTTTTTTAACAGCAGCGCAGGAAGTTGGTGTTGTTCTACCACTTCCAGATAGCTGCTGGTTCTGGTTATGGCTTCGGCGTAGTCGGGTGGCAAAAATTGCCTGGCATTTTGAAAGGCCATAACGCGAAGCCCGACAAGATCACTCAGGCTTAAAATATCTTTGTGCAGGTCCTGGCGGACAATCAAAATATTCTGATAACTGATATAAGGCTGGGTGGCATAAAGGCCAGCAGGCGTGCCACGCTGCAAGGAGACTAAATCAGCCTGGCCATCGTTGAATAAAGTTAATAACCTGCCGTTTGGTACATGAATAAACTGGCTGTCAAACCCCATACGTTTAACCACAGCTTTAAGTAAATCAAGCTCATAGCCCGTTTGACTCTGTACTTGAATATAAGGTGGTTTTTCCATCCCCACCAAAAGCTGCAGTTGCTGCGCCTTTGCAGGAGCAGCCCATAAGGCAACACAAATCAATCCCAGATACAGCAGTTGTTGCATCAAACTCACCTTCCACAGTTCAATTCCAGCATAGGCCAGAGTCATGCGAAAACTCCAGTTTTTTCTTTGCGTAAACTGCAGATCAGGCCAAGGAGTTTTCATAAAACTTACACTTTAATTACTTCATTTTGTCACCTGCCTTTCACTGGGCTGTAATCAGACCACTCCAGAATGTTCGCGTTTTCCTCAATTCAAACAACAAAATGGAGTTCAACGTGGCATTACATCACAAACATCTGCTCGCTCTGGCGATCAGTACAGCCCTGGGTTTATCAGCATCTGTGGCAGCAGAAGAAGCCGCAGTTGCTGCAGCTGACGAGCAGGAAGTCGAAGTACTGGCCATCACAGGCAAACGTATTAGTTATGCCAATAACAGCACAGACGAAGCCATAAAACATACCAAAGCGCCTATAGGCAACGTGCTGGATTTAGTCAGTCAACTGCCTGGTATCAGTATCGGCCAGGGTGATGCCTTTGGTGGTGATGATTGGTCAACCACTATTTCAATGCGCGGTTTTAATGTGAACGGCAGTGAACAGCAGCTGGGTATTACCGTCGATGGTTTACCTAATGGTGGTTCAGGTTATGGTGGAGGCAGTAAAGCCAACCGTTACCTGGATACAGAAAACACCGCTTATGTTGAAGTGGGTCAGGGTACGTCCGATATCGGATCGGCATCACTGGACGCTTTAGGTGGCACTTTAAACTTTGTATCAGCTAACCCACTGGCCGAAGAAAACCTGTCCATTGGTGTGACAGGCGGCGATCACAATGCCCGCCGTTATTACACCCGTTTTGACACAGGCCAGATTGGTGGCAATACCACAGCGTATTTCAGCTTGTCAGACAGCTTTAACAACAGATGGATAGGTTCAGGCAGCAATGGCTTTACTGACCGTTTGCACGGTGAAGTGAAAACGGTGACAGAACTTGAAAACACCACTATCACAGCACGTTTTTCTTACGATGACACTGAAGAAGACAACTACAACACCGTCTCTTTAGCTCAGTTTTTTGATAATCCGGAATGGGACCGTCTGACCAACGTTTGGACTGGTAACCCGGATATCGATCAAAATTTTGCTGAAGTTTGGTCGACCTTACGTGAAAACAGCTTCACCTACGTAAAAATTGATACTGATTTATCAGACAGCCTGAACCTGACAGTGACGCCTTATGTCCATATGCAATCTGGCCGCGGTGACTGGATGCCTCCGTATCAGGTCTATGTGGAAGATGCTGCAGGCAATCGCGTAAGTCGTGGTACAGGCAACGGCAAATTAACACCTTATATGTATATCAATGCTGCGGGTCAGCCAATTCTGGACCCAAATGCTGATTTAACAGGTGCTACCCGCGTAGCCTCTTACCGTCACACTCACTATGAAAAAGACCGTTACGGCCTGACTTCTGAATTAAAGTGGAGCCTGGATAATCATGAGCTGCGCTTAGGTGCCTGGCTGGAACAGCAAGACCGCGACGAAAGCCGCGACTGGCACAACGTGATTGACCCGAAACAGTATCACTATTTCGACAACCAGCCGTACTGGGTGCATTACGATCGCAGTTATGAAACTGACACTCAGAAAATTTACCTGCAGGATCAAATCAGCTGGAACGACTTGACTGTCACATTGGGCGTGAAGCAGTTTTATGTCGATGTCAGCCGTAAAGACAATATAGTTGCAGGCAACGAAGGCAAGCTGGACAGCGATTCAGATTTATTGCCAAGCCTGGGTCTTGTTTATCGCTTAAACGAAAGCTACGAAGTCTTTGCTGGTTACGCTGAAAACTTTAAAGCTATCGGAGATGCCATTTTAGAAACCGATCAGGATTTTGCTAACCTTGAAGCTGAAACTGCGGAAAACATTGATTTAGGTCTACGCTACTTTGGCGACGATCTGAGCCTGTCTTTGACCTACTACGATGTGCAGTTTGACAACCGCATTACCATGCTGCAACCAGGTGCAAACGGTGGCCCGGATTACCTGAACGAATTAGACGGTACTTATGTCAACGTGGGTGGTATTGAATCCAACGGTTTAGAAGCGAGCTTAAACTGGGAATTTATGCAAGGCTGGAGTATCTACAGCGCCTTTACCAGCAATAATGCCGAATACAGCCAGACCATCAACGCTTTGGTACTGGATGAAGATGGCAATGTGGTCAATGGCCCTGATGGTAAACCTCTGGTCAATCCTGCTGCAATTTTTGCAGGTAACAAAGTGGCAGGTTCGCCTGAAACTATGTTGAGTTTGTCATTGCGTTATCAGGGTGACGCTTACCGTGCAGGTTTAACGGCCAAGCGCACTGACACTTACTTCGGCGCAGCTTTAGGTGGCAATAAAGATGAAATTCCGGCCTCTACTGTGATGGATTTTTACGTCGGTTACAGCAAGGATTTGTCGACAAACGATATGTTTAAAGGCATAGATCTTTCATTAGTACTCAACAACTTAAACGACGAAAACTACTTAACAGGCGGCCAGGAAGGCGCTTATTTCATAGGTGCAGGACGCACTGCCACTGTGACTTTAAAACTGGATTTCTAAGCAAATTCAGAGTGAACACAGGCCGGAGCCCTCAAAGCTCCGGCTTTTTATTTTCTGCTACCTGACGGCTTCCACACCCCATGTAAAAATTACCAGCAACGGGTAAGTTCTACAGTCATTTAAACCTTTGGCCAAAGACCAAAATCAGCTAAATACTTGTTTTTAATCAGTTAACTACCTTTGGCACAGCCGTTGCTCTCTCTAAGATGCAAAGTGCAGTATGTTGCTGCATTTCACAATCTTTACCAAGGAGTCATCTTATGGCCACTTCACAAAGTGCAACAGAACAAGCGAAGAGTAAAAGCAACAGTGCATTAAATTCGCCGGTGACGGAAAAAGCTATTGAAGCTGCCCATCATGCAGTGGACGCAGTTGCGATAAAAGCTGCTGTAGCAGAAGATACGCTTCGCAAAACAGCGGCCAGCTCGCAGGAAACGCTGACGCATAAACAGGAAGAAATTAAACAGCAACTGCAACTGTCTTACAGTAAAACCCGTGAGTTAGCGGCACAAAATCCGTTAGCAACCGCAGGTATAGCTTTTGCTGCTGGTGTATTGCTCACTGCTTTGCTGCGCCGTAACTAAAGCTTTCTGGAAACACGATTTAAGCAAGGCGGATTTATGCAACATCGGGAAAGCTCTGAAGCCCCTGCACAAAAACCAGGGCAGCCTGCCTCGGCTGCCTTGAGCCAGAGTGCTGAACAGGCGCTGGATCAACTGGCGCATCTGGCAGCGCTTGGCCATTCTGTTAAGCAGGCGTATGTCAGCCAGTTGAAACTGACAGGGCAAATAGCCACAGCAGAATGGCGGCTTAGCGGGCGCAGCCTGACTATAGCTGCAGCTTTGGTGGTCTGTTTTGGTGCTGGTTTGATTTTACTTTGGGGCAGTATTTTATTAGTACTGGGTTATCTGCTGTTTCAGCTCAGCAGCTCGCTACTGATAACTTCTGCAGCTTTAGTGCTGTTGCAGTTTGCCTTATTGCTGTGGTGCTGGAAAAGTCTGGGTTATGTATTGTCGCAAGTGGGCTTTTCGAACACATTAAAGCAATTACGTCTTTTGTTTTTTGCCGCAAAACCGGAGGACAGCAATGCTCATTCAACAGCTTCTTAACAAGCAGCAATTAAAGCTGAACCTGCTGAGACAACAAAGCCAGCAGCAACAACAGGTTTTACTGCTCAGAAAGCAACAATGGTCGCAAAGTGCCCTGACTTTTATAGGGTCAACACCAGGGGTGATGCTAAGTTTCAGTGCCGGTTGCCTGTTTCAATTACGCCACAACAGCGCAGTCAAAGTGCTGCGCAGTGTGGTTGGTTTTCGCTGGATCAGCAGGTTCATTGGATAAGCCTCAGCTCTAAAGGCAAGCGCGCCAAGACTGAAGCCGAGACTCAGGCCGTCAGATGCTGGCGGAAAAAGCGGGTCATTTCGTCAAAAGGGATCACATCCATCTGGTCGTACAGATCAACATGGTTAGCGCCTTTGATAATCATCAGCTCTTTTGGCTCTGCGGCGGCGGCGTACGCTGTTTCACTAAAGTACCGTGAATGCGCTTTTTCACCATGGACCAACAATAGTGGGCGTGGTGAAATCTCGTTGATATACGATAGCAGCGGCATATTCATAAAGGATAAGGCGTTAGTCAAAGTCCATGCGGCGTTAGAGTTAATGGCCCTTGGGTGAAAGCCCCGTTGTTTCGATTTATAGTAACCTGCATAGTCCAACACAAATTGCGGTTCACCACCTTTTAACTCCAGTGAAACAGGCCCTGCGGCAGGACTGCCTTTTTCTGCATCCAGCCATCGTTGTTGCGCCAGTTGCTCAAGCGTTGCTGTGCGCTGCGCAGGGGTCACACTGTCGTTATAACCTTTAGACATCACTCTGCTCATATCGTACATAGTGCTGGCCACTACTGCTTTGACACGTTTGTCGACAGCAGCTGCATTTAACGCCATTCCACCCCAGCCACAAATACCTAAAATGCCAATACGCTCACGATCGACATTAGCTAACAGACCGATAAAATCGACGGCTGCACTAAAGTCTTCTGTATTAATATCGGGTGAGGCCACATGGCGTGGTTCACCGCCACTTTCGCCGGTAAAGGACGGATCAAAAGCCAGTGTGATAAAACCGCGTTCTGCCATGGTCTGCGCATATAAACCAGACGACTGCTCTTTAATGGCACCAAAAGGACCACCTACTACAATAGCTGCCAGCTTACCGCCATTGTTTATGATTCCTGGGTTTTTGGGTTGATATAAATCAGCAGCTAACCTAATACCATAACGGTTTTTAAAGCTGACTTTTTTATGCTCCACTTTGTCACTTTTGGCGAAGGTTTTATCCCACTCTGTACCAAGCTTGAGTTCTGCCTGAGCTGCGGCGGAGACTGGAGCTGCTGCAGCCGAAAACAACGGCGCAACACAAGCTGCAGCAATACCTACACCTGTCATTTTTAATAAATTACGCCGGCCTGTGTCCGGTTGTCCGGCATGTTTCATCTGGGATTGCTCGTTGTTCATGGTCTTTCTCCTTATGGCTTAATTAGAGTGAATAAGGCTGATAGTGGCGTGTTTTTCGCCGCTGAAGTTCAGGCGCTCTATACCGCTGCTGACGCGTCCAAGCTTGACAAGCTCTGCGGAATAAGCGAAATCTTTATAGTAAATAGCCAGATTGGCCCAGGGGGCGTAATAACTGATATCGCCAACGGCTGGTGTGCTGCCGGAAGGAGCTCCCTGAGTGGTCAACTTGTCCGGCAAAAAACCGATTTTTTCGGTAGAAGCGTAATCTTTAAGCTTCAGTGTCAACGGCAGGCGGGCAATAAAATCCCGCACTGTCGGGTTATCATCCAAAGTGGCAGAGATCACTACGCCATCCAGTTCAATTTGTATCTTGTACACCTTTTGTATCTTGGACACTGGGACCTCCTCCGAACTGACATCGGCATGGGCGATTGGCACTAAAGCGCAGGCAATCAGAATAAGCAGTGCAGCAAAAGCCCGGATAATGAAGAAGTGATCAGATGTTTTAGTCATCTGAACCTACCTTCGGCTTTGTTATGGCTGCAGTGCGAGCGGCGATGACTGTCAAGCCAGCAGAAATTAGCAGCAGGGTAGCGCTAAGTAAAAAGCTACTTTGATAGCCGCTGTGGTCAAACAGTAAACCGCCGACTGTCGAACCTGACGCAATAGATAACTGCACCATAGCAACAAAGAGACCACCGCCCGCTTCGGCATCATCCGGAAAAATCTGAGCTATCCAGGCCCACCAGCCGACAGGAGCCGCAGTTGCAGTCAGTCCCCACAACCCAAGCAAAGCAAGGACAGCAGTATTCCAATCGCCAAACGCTATCAGTGCCAGAGCAGTCAGTGCCATCAACACAGGAATGACAACCAGAGTCTGATAAAAGCGCCATTGCAGCACTTGCCCTATCAATAAGGTGCCAATAAAACCTGCAATGCCGATCACCAGCAAATAAAACGAGATAGTGCTGCCTTGCACTGCGGTCACGGTTTCCAGAAATGGCCGCAGATAAGTGAAAAGAGCAAACTGTCCCATAAACATCAGACTGCTGGCACAAAGCCCAGGCAGCACTCCGGGACGTTGAAGTAAACGAATAACTTTAAAAGCGCGACCAGAACCAGCTGCATCAGAAACGGCAGGCATCGAAGGCAAGGTGTGCCACAACCAGCCAAGCGCCATCAATGCCACTGGCACCAAACAAAAAAAGGCAGTACGCCAACCTAGTGTGGCCCCGAGCCAGGCACCAAGTGGCGCAGCAACTACCGTAGCCAGAGCATTACCACCATTGACGATAGCAAGGGCGCGTGGCACCTGATGTGTCGGCACCAGTCGAATAGCGGTAGCGGCAGACATGGACCAAAACCCGCCGACAACAACCCCAATCAGTGCGCGGCCGAGCATATAGACCTGATAGTCAGGCGCAAAGGCAACAATAGCGCCTGACAAGCCCATGGCTGCGGTCAGTCCCAGCAATAAGGTTTTACGGTTGAGCTTGCCAGAAAGTGGAGAAATAAACAGACTGGTCAGCACAGCAAACAAGCCGGAGATGGCGATCCCCTGGCCTGCCAACCCTTCAGTTACGCGTAAATCTTCAGCTATAGGAGTTAACAAACTCACAGGCAGAAACTCTGAAGCGACCAGCGCAAAGGCACACACTGACATGGCAAGTACGCTGCTCCAGCTATTTGCCGTCTCAGAAATACCGGAACTATGAGTAAGGCTGTTCATTTCATCACGTCTTCAAGGACCAAAAACATGGCTTTATCTTGACAGAGCTTTCATAATTTGATTAGTAGACATAATCTTCATGTAGTTGTGAGAAAAATTCAGCAATGGCACAAAATAAGATGAACGATTTACAGGCCTTTCTGGCGGTAGCACAGCAGCAAAGTTTTACCAAAGCTGCAGCTATACTGCGGGTTACGCCTTCGGCTTTGAGTCACACCATCCGTGCGCTGGAAGAACGCTTAGGGGTGCGTTTACTTACCAGAACAACACGCAATGTTTCGCTAACCGAAGCTGGTGTACGTTTATCGCAATCTATCACGCCTTTGTTTGAGCAGATCAACGCCGAACTGGATGCTTTGGCTGAACTCAGAGATAAACCCAAAGGCACGATTCGATTGACCTGCACTGATGATCAAATCCAGCTGCATTTACGCCCTATGCTGGCAAATTTTCTACGGGACTACCCTGAGATCCAACTGGAGCTTTATGTTGATTATGGCTTTACCAACCTGGTAGAAGAGCGTTTTGACGCCGGGATCCGGCTTGGAGAATCCATTAGTAAAGATATGATTGCTGTGCGCATAGGCCCAGACTGGCGGCTGGTTGTCGTAGGTTCTCCCGATTACTTTGAGCGAACCCCAGCACCGATTACACCTGATAAGCTGACAGAACATAGCTGCATTAATATCCGCCATCGAGTGGCCGGGTCTATTTATGCATGGGAGTTTGAAAAGGACCAACGCTCTTTTACCGTCAAGGCGGAAGGCCCGCTGGTGTTTAACAGCATTATGCATGTGCTGAATGCGGCTGTGGATGGTATTGGACTAGCGTATGTACCAGAACCTCTGGTGGCACCTTATCTGGCAGATGGCCGATTAAAAATGATCCTAACCGACTGGAGCCCGTATTTTCAGGGGTACCATTTGTATTACCCAAATCGCCGTCAAGCTTCACCTGCTTTTATGGCTTTTGTAGATGCCATCAGATACAGAGAAAATAAATAGCCTGTCGCACAGTAAATACCATGATTGTTGAAATTTACTCATGACTGCATAAAGTTTTATGCCGCTAATCAACGGGCCGCCTCGGCGGTACAATGGCGTTACTATGGCAATACCACTGCAGTATCAATTTAACAATTCGGTCGTCAGTTCAGGCAGCAAAGAACTGCCGTACACAACCAGAGTGACTACATGATAAAAAACTATTTATTGGATTTATCTGCCTGCTAGCCCTGATAGCAGGCTTAGTTTATGCCTATTTTCAACATGCTTTATTCGGCACTTTACCGCATGGAGCCAAGCTGGAAATGATCCAGGCCTCTCCGAACTATGCTCAAGGCGCGTTCAAAAACCAGGCTGAGACACCTTTTTTAACCAACGGCGCGACGCAATTATCTATCCGCATTGAAAACTGGCTTGTCGAAAAGAAAATAACCCGGCCTGAACATCTGATCCCCGCAGAAAAGACTGACCTGTTTGCCCTCAATCCCAAGGATGATCTGGCGATTTGGTTAGGCCACTCCTCCTGGTATCTGCAACTGGGTGGCAAACGCATGCTGATTGACCCAGTGTTTAGCAACTATGCAGCACCAGTGCCTAGCATGATTAAAGCCTTTGACGGCACCAGTTTGTATTCCGCTGAAGATATACCGACACTGGACTTGTTACTCATTACCCATGACCATTATGATCACCTGGACTACGACACCATTTTGGCAATAAAGCCCTTGGTTAAATAGGTGGTTACAGGTTTAGGCGTCGGATCGCATTTTGAGTTATGGGGTTACAACCCAGCCATTATCAATGAATTGGACTGGTATGCTGAACTACAGATCAGTGAAAACCTGAAACTACATGCCACTCCTGCCCGTCATTATTCAGGCCGTACTTTTACCCGCAACCAATCTTTATGGCTAGGGTTTGTCGTAGAAAGCCAGCAACGCCGGCTGTTTTTTAGCGGTGATTCAGGCTATGGCTCCCACTTTGCGGAGATCCGCAGTAAATACGGTGCCTTTGATTGGGTGACGCTGGATAGTGGTCAGTATGATCCACGCTGGGCACATTTGCATATGACTCCGGAACAAGCTGCCCAGGCGGCCGATGACCTCGACGCTCAGGCCATGACTCCAGCCCATGTCGGGCGTTTCACTCTGGCGCCTCATGACTGGTTCGAGCCATTCGAGCGCTTGTCAAAGGCCAGCCAAAACTATGACTATCAGCTCAGGACTCCGGTTATAGGACAACCTATTTATTTTGATAGCACAGAGCAGTCAATTAAGCCGTGGTGGAAAGCTGCTCTCTGACAGAAAGCAGCATGGTTTAGAGGGAACTACCTCACGACCATGGTTAAAGCCCGCAGCTTTGCTGAAACAAAGCCCTGCTTTTTAAGGCTAAATCAGGGTAATCGGAAAATACTCCGTCTATGCCCTGTTTAAACAAAGCCTGCATTTCTTCATCAAAGCTGAATGTGGTTTTGGCGTCTTTTGCCATTAAATAATTGGCTTCAGCCCTAAAGGTATAAGGGTGCACTTTTAAGCCCTGTTGCTGGGCAGCTTTGATAAAAGGCTTTAACGTCAAACTGTACTTCTGATAAATACTGCTGCGCCATGGCCCAATACCGGCGGCGTAGCTGTGCATAAAACCAAGCCCTTTAGCATTGAGTAAGGCGGAATAATCCAGCGGCTGAGCGGCGGCCGCTAAAAAACCAGTGTCTTGCGGGTATACAGCCTTTAAATCAGTACCTTGCTGCTGATGATAGAACACATCATAAGGCACAGAAAAACTGTCTTTCGGTGGCAAATAGGCTTTTTCGGTATCGCCAATCAGCTGGATCAGCGGAAAATGAACCTTGAGTTCCGGCATCCACTGCTGTTTTAACTCCAACAGGTTTTGCACTTCAAAAGACTGAATAAAAACCCGTTTGGGCTCTGTAAACCGCAGTTGCTTTAACTGTTGCACCAGCTTTTTGCTGATGTTCATAGCAATAGCCTTACCCTCTAGAGTTTTTCCTTCATACTGAAAATACGTCGGGTGTTTGGTTTCAATATAAAGCCCGACTTTACGGCCTGTATCGGCTTCAAACTGTTTTACCAGACCAACAATTTCAGCCAACGTAGCAATGGCATACTGATCGTTATGCTCAGCGCCCTGAGGCCGCAGTGCAGTCAAAGGCTCACGCGCTTTCAGTTGCTTAATTTCAGCCAGAGTAAAATCTTCACTAAACCAGCCGGTAATAGGAATACCATCAATACGCTTGGTGGTTTTACGATCAGCAAACTGCGGTAGTACCGCCACGTTAGTCGTATTGGTTAAGTCATTTTCATGGCGGCTGATAAGCTGCCCATCTTTGGTCGGGACTAAATCCGGCTCAATAAAATCTGCGCCCATCCGCATCGCAAGCATATAAGCTTCCAACGTATGTTCAGGTAAGTGACCACTGGCCCCCCGATGTGCAATCACCAGAGGTGGAGTTGCACAGCTGTCTGCTGCAGCAACACCTGAGCATAAAGTGACAGACAGCAGGCTCAGAGGCAGCAGGAATAAACCTTTTTGTATCAGCATAGTTAGTACACCTTTCGCAAAACTTCATACTAAAACCACAGAGTGACAATAGCATGACATAAGCGCCCTGGTTTACCCCGCCCATCTCTTGTTTAACGCTGTAACATAATGCTTAAATCAGCGTCTTTCCTGTGCCCACAGATAAAGGCCACTGGCCACAATAACTCCGGCACCAATCAGCAAAGATAAGTCCGGATACAACTGCCACAACAAGATATCAAAACCTAAACCCCAGACCAGAGCTGTGTACTCAAAAGGCGCAATCACAGAAGCCGGAGCTAAACGAAAGGCCTCGGTAATAAACACCTGCCCTACAGCACCACTTAATCCCATCAACGCAAATAACCACAGATGATCGGACGACAAAGCCACCCAATCCGGATAAGCCAAAGCACCAGCGCCAAGTCCTATCATGGTCATCAACCAGAACACCATGTTGCCGCTATTGTCTGTGCGGGACAACACCCGAACAGTAATAGCCGAAATGGCATAACAAAGTGCCGACACCAAAGCCGCCAGCGCACCTAAACTGAGCAATTGAGCTCCTTCAGGTTTCAGCATAAAGATCACTGCCAACATGCCAATAGTAATAGCTACCCATTGGCGTACCTGCACATGTTCACCTAAAAACCAGACCGACATTGCGGTAATAAGAAGTGGCGCAGCAAAAAAGATAGCGTAGGCATCAGAAAGTGACAGGCTTTGAATGGCATAGACAAAAGCCGATAACATCACTATGCCAAGCACGGCTCGCAACAAATGCAAAGACCAACGTGAATTAAGTAGATGCTGCACTCTGTTGGTGGTAATGAGCCAGGCAACAATCAAAGGCCAGGCGAATAAAGCCCGTAAACTGGTAATTTGCATGGGACCATAATGCTGCGTCAGTTGTTTCATGCAGGCATCCATTGCACAAAACATCCCCACAGCCAGCAACATACACAACATTCCCTTCGTGGGATGATCAAGGGAGGGAGCAGCCAGACTTTTCATAAAACCCTGAATAATGCAGAAAATAGCGGGCTAGTGTTCAAAAATCCTCAAACGAAAGCAAGTGCAAAAGCAGCAAAGATCGAACATGAACTGGAAACACAGATATTCCGGCAGTCACAACAACTGCACAACACCAGCCGCTGCATCAAAAAAGCGCTTTATGTAAGAGGTTTTAGCGCTTTAGTTACTAACTGTTACCCTTTCGTGTAAGGCCGCTGCTGACTGATAAAATTGCATTTTACTTGTCCCCACTCAGCGGATAGCCGGACTATGCAATCAAACACTGTATTATCTGTTATTGTCCCTTTCTACAATGCAGCGCGTTATTTCCCGCAATTACTGCACTCTATTGATATGCAACTGACCGAAAAGGTACAAGTGGTTTTGGTCTGTGACGGCGCTACAGACGGCAGCCTTGAACTGGCACAACAGCATATTTCTAATTCAATGCAACCAGAATGCTACCTGCTGCTGTGTCAGACCAATAGCGGTGTCAGCATCGCAAGAAATAACGGCATAGCACACGCGACAGGCCAGTACATTGGCTTTATCGATGCAGACGACATACTACTGCCTGGTTATATCAGCAGTTTGCTGCAGGTGATCCTTCAGCATCAGCCTGATTTGATTGAATTGGGCTACAAACGTTTTACAGAGGCTTCCGCACTTGATGAAGCAAAACCACGTTATTTACATCGCAAAACAGGCTGGTTGGCAAAAGACAAAGCCATGACCGAAGTATTTCTGGCGAATCGCTGGTTTCCATGGCTAAGGGTATATCGCAGATGCATAGCGGCGGATTTTCAGTTTCCTCCGGGCATTGCCTTTTGCGAAGACATGATGTCCATTCCCACTTTATATCAGGCAGCACAACGACTTTACCATTTGCGCTTGCCACTCTATGCCTACCGCGAGCACGCCGCCAGTGCATCTTTTCATGTCAATGCAGAGCATCAGCAACAGTTGCAGCGCTTTTTCACAGGCTTACAGCAAAAGCAGTCTTTTCCGTCAATGCCAGAGGTGTTGAGGCATATCTTATTGTTTAACTTAGCTTATTTACTTTATAAATTGCAGCTGGACAATAAAACCCTGCACAGCTTCCCAAGCCAACTGGCGCAGCAACTGAAAGCGCTGATGCGCCAATTTTGGTGGTCGCCACGTTTTTCAGCACGAAAGAAATTAAATCTGGCTTTTGCTGCATTTTTTTTCCGCTGGGAGAGGAATAAAAGCTAAAGGACAAGTGACAACAGAGTGAAGCTTTTATTGTTTTACATCAATATATAAAGCGCTGAATAGGCGCACACTCTGTTTTGTTCTTGTTGCACTACTGAACGGGTTGTAGAAGATACAGGTCTTTGATTCAACCGATCCCAATCTTGTGTATTTGCGCCTGACTACAGCTTTGTCGTCAGGCGTTTTTTTATATTTTACGTCCTTGTAAAAAGCCTGCAGGGCCAGCTGCAGCTTCAAGTAAGAAAGGGATTAGGATTCCCCTTATTTTGTCGCTAAAGCCTGTTGAATCTCAGCTTCCAGATCTTCGGGTTTAGTCAGCGGCGCTGCGCGTAAAATCGCCTTGCCATCACGGCCAATCAGAAACTTAGTGAAGTTCCATTTAATGGATTCTGAGCCAAATAAACCTGGTTTTTGTTGCTTGAGGTTTTTAAATAAAGGCGAAGCGTCCGGGCCGTTGACGTCAATTTTGGCGAACATAGGGAAAGACACCCCATAATTCAGTTCACAAAACTCGCTGATTTCGCTTTCATTACCCTGCTCCTGCTTACCAAACTGGTTGCAAGGGAAACCTAAAATCTCCAGGCCCCGGGCTTTGTACTTCTGGTACAGCTCTTCTAAGCCTTTGTACTGAGGTGTAAAACCACATTTGCTAGCGGTGTTGACAATCAGCAGCACTTTGCCCTGATAGTCTTTTAATTCCACCTGCTGGCCTTTGATATTGGTGACTGCTAAATCAAAAATTGGGTTTGACATACGATGCTCCTCTGTTGCGCTCTGCGGTTCGGGATCCGGTAAGGACTGAAAGTGCAAACATAATGCCCAACAATTAAATTGCATGCAATTTAATTTTATCGATAAAGCTTATGCAAAAAAACGAACAGCGAAACCACTGTGTCAGTGTGCTGGTTCGCTGATAAAACCTAACTTCAGCAAACCCGATTGCTGCACAGCCGCCATAGTTTTTAATACATGCTCATAAGGCGCAGCTTTGTCACCCCGAATATGCACTTCAGGCTGTGGCTGTTTTTGTGCCTGTTCAGCAAGTTTGAGCTCAAGTGCAGCCGCATCAACAGCTGTCTCATCCCAAAATACAGCACCATCTGCCTTGACTGTTAAGGTGATGGTTTGGGGCTTAATTTCCTGCTTTTCATTGCTGACCCGGGGTAAATCCACCTTCACACTGTGGGTGAGCACCGGCACTGTGATAATAAAAATAATCAGCAGCACCAGCATCACATCCACCAGAGGTGTCATATTAATTTCGCTCATCACTTCATTGTCTGAGTCCAAACCGCCACCAAAAGCCATTTATTTTGCCTCCTTTAATGGCACTACAACTTTACTGCTTTTAGGCGCAGCTCCTGTCAGAAAATAAGCATGCAACTGATGAGCAAAACGGTGCATCTTGTTCAAAACATCTTTATTACCCCGTTGCAAAGCGTTGTAGCCAAGCACGGCCGGAATAGCCACAGCCAAGCCAAAGGCCGTCATGATCAATGCTTCACCTACAGGTCCTGCAACTTTGTCGATGCTGGCCTGGCCGGACACACCTATACCGACCAATGCATGATAAATGCCCCAGACAGTACCAAATAACCCGACAAAAGGTGCTGTGGAGCCCACAGATGCCAGAATAGCCAGGCCCTTTTGCATCTGCTCCGCACTTTCATCTATGGCACCACGCAAGCAGGAGGTTAGCCATTCGGTTAACGGCAGATTACCGTGTAAGTCCTGTTGATGGCTTTGATGATGATCCAAAGCGGCCTGGCCCTCGTCAGCCATATAACGAAAGGGGTTCAAAGGCCCGGTGGCCGAATCGGCCGAACTTAAAATACGTACACCTTCAACAAAACTCTGCGCATGCCAGAAATCATTACTGGCTCTGCTGATACGTTTTAAGCGCCATAAACTAATGGCACGAATAACAATCACTGACCAACTGGCCACAGACATTAGCAGCAGCATCACAGCTACTGCTTTGATGACGAAATCACCCTGTGCCCAAAGTGCAGCAATGCCATAAGGATTTTCTTGCATGATTTACTCGCTAGTGAATTGAATTTAAATTAAAAACTACAGGCTGAACAAACCAGTAATCTATCGGCTGACCTAGCTTTAACGCTGGTTGGTAAGTCCAGCCCCGCACTGCGTTTAATGCCGATTGATCCAGTCGTGCAAAACCCGAACTTTGTTTTAGTTTTAACTGCCCTACTTTGCCGTTTTTCAGCACCAGCACTTGTAAGTAGACTGTGCCTTGCTCTTTCAGTCGGCGCGATAAGGTCGGATACAGAGGCGCTTTGTTCAGTGCTTTATTGGCTGAAGCCACAGGCGGCGTTGCTGCAGCTTCAGGCTCTGCAGCTTTGGTCGCTGTTTTGGTTTTTGCCGCAACGGCAACAGGTGCTGGCGCACTGACAGCTTTAGGGGATGCTTCCGCCACTGGAGCAGGTTTTATCGGCGCTGGCTTTGGGGTAGTGACTGCTTTTTTGGTTTCAGCTTTTTTCTGCTTCAGCGGTTTGGGCTTTGGCTTTTTTACAGGCTCTGGCTGAACTGGCTTTGGCTTAGGTTTTTCTGGCTGCGGTGCAACAGGAGCCGGAATAATGACCCCTTCAATAGCCTTTTCGACCTTTTTGGCTTGTGGTTCACTGGTGTGACTGACCACAGCAGCAATCAAACTCAGATGCAGCAGCAGCACCAGTAAAAATAATGAGACAGATCGTTTCACAGCTCAGCCCATAAACGCACCAGGTTATGGTAATGGCCGGTTAGCGCCAACACTTCTGGGGTATCGCCATGCTGCGAACGCAGCTGTTGTATGGTCTGATCCAGTTCAAATAACATTGAACGCTGTTGATCATTGCGTACCATACTTTGGGTCCAGAAAAAACTGCATACCCGCTCGCCGCTGGTGACAGGCAATACCTGATGCAAGCTGCTGGACGGATATAAAATTAAGTCACCGGCCGGCAGTTTTATTTCATGTAAACCAAAGGTATCCATTATTTGTAACTCACCGCCCTGATAGTGATCTGGCTCAGATAAAAACAAGGTCGAAGACAAATCCGTTCTTAAGCTTAAGCCTGAATCTGGTAAACCACGGATAGCGCCGTCAACATGCAAACCATAATGTTCACCGCCCTGATAACTGTTAAACAATGGTGGCACAGTGCGCAGCGGAATAGCGGCGGCCATAAACAACGGATGCTGATACAGCGCCTGCAAAATCACAGCGCCCAGTTGTTTGGCTAAAGGCGATTCGACCGCAAGTTGCTTGTTCTGTTTGACCAAAGCACCTTGTGGCCCCACGGTCGCCCGACCGTCTGTCCAGTCCGCAGCGTCAAGCAATTGCCTGAACTCTGCCACCTGAGCCTTAGTTAAAACGTCCGGAATATGGATTAACATAAAAAATCCTGTATCAAAGGCCCCATTGCTGAGGCCTTGTACCAGTAATAACCTTAGAATTGAACATTCACACCCAAACGGAACGAACGGGGTGTACCCAAATAATATCTTGAGCCACCGTTGTTCAGAGAGGACATATACTCCTCGTCCAACAGGTTATAGACGTTCAGTTGCACATCTACGTATGGTGTCAGTGGGTAAGAGGCCATCGCATCCACTACCCAATAATCTGGTACTTCCACCACAGAGGTTTTGGCCAGATTTAAGTCAGTACTGCTGGAACGGACTACTGTATCGACGTAACGCACACCAGCACCTAAGGTCAGCCCCATAGGCAACTCATAACTATTCCACAAGGTGAAGGTCAATTCAGGTGTCCATTGGATCACACCGCCGTCTGTAATAGTGCGGCCAGACAGATTGCCTCTGGTTATTTCAGAATCCATATAAGCCGCACCAGCACTGATTTGCCAGGCTGAAGTAATAGCCCCTACCAGACCTAATTCAACACCTTGCACCTTACGCTCACCCACCTGAACTGCAGTGCCGTCCGCTTCAGTGACTATTTCATTTTTGTTGGTGCTTTTAAACACAGCAGCTGTCAGCGCCAGTTTTTCATTCAACAGATCCCATTTGGTGCCTAACTCCAGGTTGGTGCCTTTTTGCGGATCCAAATTTGGATTATTAATGTTGCCGGCTGTTTCACTTAAGGTGAAGTTAGCGCCACCTGGCGGTAACTGGCTGGTGGCATACGACAAATACAGACTGCCGTTGCTGGCGGGTTTGTACAAAGCACCCAGCTTGTAACTGGTCAGATTATCAGAGGCTTCCACTGAAGATCCCAACTTAGTGCCTACCGGAATTATTTGTGGTGTGGCAGCGCCCTGAATAGTCACTGTATCGGTTTCAGTTTTATAGTGCTCAAAACGGGCGCTGGCATTGAACTGCCATTGCTCGTTTAAATGGATAGTGTCAAGTAAGTAGACACCCGAAGTTAAAGTGCTGCCATCTGTGCTGGCGCCAGTACGCACCGGGTTTACGAAAACATCGTCCGTGCTTGGGTTATATAAATTTGCTGCAGCCTGAGTGACGCCTGTTGGCAGGGCTAGCGTATTGTTGCGCTGACTCTCATAAATAAACTCAATACCAGAGCTGATATCGTGAGTCAGACCCGCTACTTCCACAGAAGTATTTAACTGAGTCTGGTTAGTTAAGATCTGGTTTTGCTGATCTTTACCCTGACGACTACGTGAAATAGTCCAGTTAGCCGGATCAGCAATAGGCACTGCCGCAGCGCCACTTCCTGTTGTAGTGGTAATAGCATTGACACCTGTCAGTAAATAATCCTGTGTGGACTGGCCAAAACGTGAGGTGTTGCGGATAGTGGTTTTATCACTCAGATCATGTTCAATTTTGGCCGTCACCATAGTGGCTTTGACATCATCAAAGTCATTTTTTGAGCCATAAAAATTACTGGTATCCACTGGTGCCAGTGTTTTACCGGCATTCGGGCCGCCATTTGGGAAAGTGCTGCTTGGGTCGGCATCAAAGGCGGCATTGTAATAGCCCTCCAAACCTACAGTAGGAATACCACCGTCCGGCAGATTGTTTTGATCAACATGAAACAGGTTCAAATAAGTACGGGTTGCTGTGCCTAAACCTAAAGCCAATGAAGTAGCAATACCAGTTTTGTTATCTTCGACTTCATCACGGTCGACAACACCAGAATCCTGCTTTAACAGATTCACCCGGATGGCCGAACTGTCAGACAACTGTCGGTTCAAATCCACAGTGGCTCTTTTGTGGGAGCCAGAACCTAAAGTCAGATTGCCAGTGGTGAATTCTTCTTGTGTGGCTTGTTTACTGGATAAGTTGATATAACCAGAAGAGGAACCACGGCCATTATCAGCCCCAGCCGGGCCTTTGGCGATTTCCACTTGTTCTGTATTAAAGGTATCGCGGCTGATGGTGCCTAAATCACGGATACCATCGACAAAAATGCTGCCCTGGGTATCAAAACCACGCATAAAAATGGAATCGCCAGTGGCAGTATTGCCGTTTTCACCCATAAGCATGGTGATGCCAGGTGTATTGCGTAAAGTGTCAGATAAGGTGGTTGCAGCCTGCTGTTGGAACAACTCTTTTTTTACCACAACCAGAGTTTGTGGTGTGTTAACTAAAGGCTGGGTTAACTTGGTTGAGCTGGCTTTTTCAGCTTTGTATTTTGCTTCCACTGCATCAGCGGTCACAACTACAGCATCCAGTTCAGTGTCATTTTTTGAAGCAGCATCCTGTTGCCCGGCAGCTGCAGTGGCTGGTAAGGCTAAAGCGAAAGCCGATGCTAACAAAGTGGTATTAAAACGGGCCACCTGCTGATGTTTTTTAGCGGTGATAAAAGCCATTGAATAAAGTCCTTCTTTGAAAATAGAGTGTTAACAATAAGTTTTTCGGCATCGGCGCTGATCCTGCTGCGCATGCTATCGAGAATCATTCTTGTTTGCAAACAATTTTCATTTAGAAGGAACTTTTTTGTATTCCCCAGCGATAAAGCTATTAAACAGCCTTTAACGACGGCGGATCAGTAACAAGACCCCAAGTACAGTGGTTAACATCAGTACTGCTAATCCGGCAACCCCAAGTATCTGATCCAATGTTTTATGCCCTGTCCATTGCAGGTAATGAGCTTTGTATAAATTATTAATTAATTCAGTATCTTTTCCTTGCTGTGACAGACTTAAGCTGGCCCAGTCTAACTGAATAGTGACCCCTGTATCAGTAACGAATCCCTGCTCTGTTTTTTGTAACTCTTGACCATATCGTTGCGGATCAAAACGGATAGCATCTTTAATCAGCAGTTGTATGTCATCCACTGCAGGCTCTGAGCGCAGGGTGAGATCTTCAGGGTTCAGTTGCTGCCAGCCATCTGATTGTTTCACCATCAGATGTAAACCCAGCACAGTTTGCAGCAGCTTAATTTCCTGCCACTCTGGTTTTGGGGTGATTTGAATAGCTTTACTGATAGGGTAAGACTGGACTGTCAGGTATGAAAATGCGGCCTGATAACCAGGTTTGATAAAAAAGACTAAGCCAGTTAACGCCCAGATAAAAAAAGGTAGAATTAAACACCAACCTAAAAAGCGATGCAGACGACGGGGTAAGGACATCAAATTTAACACTCAATATTGTTGAATAAACAAAAGTTTAACAGCAATAAGAGTGAAATTAACCGTAATTTTTTCCGGTTAATTGTGGAGATTCTGCTGCAGTACAAAGCCGAAGTCCACCTGCTTGTTTCGCTTTATACATAGCCCGGTCAGCCGCAGCTAACAAGCTGGCTTGATCCTGGCCATGCAGAGGGTACAACGCAATACCTATACTGCCAGACAGTTGCAACTGATGTTGTTCAAATACAAAGGGCTGTTGCAGTTGAAGCAACAGGTTGTGCAAAGTAGATACCACTGCGGATTGCTCGGTTACCGCATCCATCACAATAACAAACTCATCGCCACCTAAACGGGCGACGGTGTCAGTTTCACGAACAGAATGCAACAAAAGTTCTGCCACTTTTTTCAAGCATAAATCACCAGCCGCATGACCGTACTGATCATTTACCTCTTTAAATTTATCCAGATCAATAAAACATAAAGCCAACATGCCCTGCTCACGTCTGGCACGGGCTAATGACTGGTGCAACCGGTCTTCAAACAAAGCTCTGTTAGGTAACTGGGTTAGTGGATCGTAAAAGGCAATATGCTGCAGTTGCTCTAACAGCTGTTTATGTTTGGTGATATCGCGAGCAACAGCCACCCGAACGTTTTGGTCTTCCGACCATCGTGCCGACCACTGAATATATGCAATCTGGCCATCTTTGCGGATATAGCGATTTTCAAAATCGATTTTTTGATCGCCCGCCATAATTTCACTGGCAGCAAGCAAAGTACGATCCCGGTCTTCCGGGTGCACCAACTCAATCATAGGCCGGCCAACCATTTCTGTGCTTTTGTAGCCAAAGATCCGCTCACAGCCGGAGCTCAGGTACAAAAAGCATCCATTGGCATCCACAACACAAATAGCTTCAAGTAACTGATCAATATAATCACTTAACGAGGCTAACGTCGAGCTTGGCATACAACTCCTGTTTGATCTGTTGAACTGCAACACCAGATACTTTTACAAGCTCAGTCAAAATGACTTAAAGCCTTGTAACTATAGGTCAGCTTAAGAGCTGATAAAAAGGAAAATAGCAGAGTAAAAATAAAGAAACAATGGATATGATAAAATTGAAACAAGAGTTAGGACAATAACCAGCAGATGTTAAACAAAGGAGCCTGCTTTGGCTCCTTTGCACTGTTCTTAAAGGCAAAGCCTGTGTATGCAGTTAATCCCAGTCTGGCGCAAAATCCGGATTAGCCTGACGATCATTCCGGTCTAACTCAGCCAGCAGGTACATATTCTCTGCGGTTAGTTTCACAGTTAACGCAGCTAAATTTTCTGCCAGATTGGCTCTTTTGGTTGAAGAGGGGATCACCACAAAACCTTGTTGCAACGACCAGGCTAAAGCGACTTGTGCTGCAGTTATCTGGTGCTCAGCGGCAACCTGCAGTATCTGTGGTTCAGCCAGTACCTTGCCATAGGCCAAAGGCATGTAAGCTGTCGTCTGAATGCCCTGCTGTTTCAAAAAAACCGTCAGTTTGCGGTTTTGTAACAATGGATGCAGTTCCACCTGATTGGTGCTGATCTCTTTCACGCCTACTGCGTCTATCGCAGCTTTGGTTTGTGCAATAGTAAAGTTGGATACGCCCATCAGCCGGGTTAAACCTGCTTGTTTAGCTTCAGCTAAAGCTTCAACATATGACTGCACCGGAACTTCATCAGGCAAGGGCCAGTGCACTAAAGTTAAATCCAGCTTATCCAGCTGTAATTTCTCCAGGCTTTGCTCGAGGCTGGCGTTGAGTTTGTTTTTGCTTAAAAACTCTGTCCAGATTTTTGTGGTGACAAAAAGTTCACTGGCTTTAATGCCACTGTCGCGGATTGCACGGCCTACGTCTTGTTCATTACCGTAAATCTGAGCGGTATCAATGTGGCGATATCCCAACTCTAAGGCAGTGATCACAGACTGATAGGCATCATCGCCTTTTAAGCGAAAAGTACCGGCCCCTAACACAGGAATAGTGTTTTCATTAGTTGTGTTCATGATCTGGTTCTCCATTGAAGTTGGCGGTAGCATACATTAGGCAAGACTTTGAATAATCCGGACCATCAACAAAACACTTTTGCTCTGACAGCAACAAAGGCTTTGATTTATGCGATTTAACAACATAGTAGTGCTGACAGGGGCTGGTATATCTGCTGAATCCGGCATTAAAACCTTTCGGGATAATAATGGTTTATGGGAAAATCATCGCATTGAAGATGTCGCCACGCCTGAAGGTTATCAGCGCGATCCGGCCCTGGTTCATCAGTTTTACAACTTGCGCCGCGCTCAACTACTGGATGCCAAACTCAAACCCAATGCGGCCCATCTGGCATTGGCTAGCTTTGAACAACAGCATAAAGCCAAAGGCGGCAGCTTTTTATTGATCACTCAAAATGTCGATAATCTGCATCAAAGAGCAGGCTCAGAGTCTGTGATTGCAATGCACGGCCAGCTGCAAAAAGTGAAATGTCCGGTCACTGGCAAAAACCAAAGCTGGTTAAAAGACTTAACCAGCACTGACTTATGCCATTGCTGCAAAATTCCACAACCACTCAGACCCGATATTGTCTGGTTTGGAGAAATGCCTTATCAGATGGATGAATGCGTAGATGCATTGATGCAGGCCGATTTGTTTATCTCGATTGGCACTTCAGGCCAGGTCTATCCAGCTGCTGGTTTTGTACAAATAGCTGCAGAGTCCGGCGCTTTGACCACAGAACTTAATATGGAAGCCACTCGTGGTGATTTTGCCGAAGGTTATTATGGTCCGGCCGCTAAAATAGTACCTGCATACCTGAACAAACTAAGCTGAAATCCGCGCTGGGCTGCAATCTCATAGCTGCCTCTCCCCGCCTGAGGCACAATTAGCTCATTTAATTTAACCAATAAGGGCACTGAGGTTTTGTATCTGTTTTCGTAAATTCAGCTAAATAAAGAAACATCAGGATGACGCTCAGGCCAAAAAGGACTCTTTTATACACAGCAGATAAATCCCCCTCCGCTTTCACTTTGCTGCCAGACAAAATCCCGGGAAGCAGGTTTTTTCTATTCAATTTACTATGAAGGTGCTGGCTGTGCAGGATCCGAATAGTAAAGACGCCGGCATAGAGAATGTGGTGGATAACTTTGATACCAGCAAAAAAATTCAGGACATGAGTGCAGATTTATTGTACTGCGCTCATGTCCCCGACAAGGCTCCCCCCCCACACTGTCATATAAATGTCGAATAGCCGTCTTTATTTTATCAACAAAAAGTAACCTTACTGAAACATGCAACAGCTCTAATGTCGCGGGCAGATTTTAATTAAACCGACATCGGAGTCAAAATGCAGAACAAAAATTTCGAGATCGATAACAGTGGTGTAGATCCACAAACAAACTTTTCAGATAACCCGGATTTTCAGTCCGTGCTGGCATCACGCCGTAGCTTTTTAAAAGGCTCATTAGGTGCAGCCATTGCAACTATTATGGGCACATCTTTAGTAGGTTGTGAAAGCGACACTGCAACTCCTGTCACAGGTCCTGTTGGTGTTAAACCTGAGCCTGCTCCCGTGTTATTAGGTTTCACAGCTATTGCAGCCAACCGCTTAGACACAGCGACAGTTCCGGCTGGTTATACAGCACGCCCCTTTTTACCTATGGGCACACCACTGACTGGTAGCTATCCAGCCTATCAGCCTGGAGGTACCAACACAGGTTCGGACATGGAACAACAAGTAGGCGCCCACCATGACGGCATGCACTTTTTCCCGATAGACGCCCGCAGCAGCAATAAAAACAGCGATGAAGGTGTGCTGGTATTTAACCATGAATATCTGGATGCCAACGTACTACACCCTATGGGTCCTACAGGTTTACCACGCCCTGCTGATGAAGTGCGTAAAGAAGTAGCAGCTCATGGCGTGACTGTGGCTCATATCAAAAAAGATGCGCAAGGTCAGTTCCAGCTGGTGCAAGGCAGCCCGCTGAATCGCCGTATTACAGGTGCGACCCCTATGGATATCACAGGACCAGTGCGTGGTAATGCCAAAGTCGTCACAAAATACAGCCAGGACGGCACCCGTACCCGTGGTACTTTAAATAACTGTGGTAACGGCTTTACGCCATGGGGCACTTATTTAACCTGCGAAGAAAACTGGGCTGGCTACTTTATGAATGCCGATGCCACTCAGCCACGCGAACATAAACGTTATGGCGTAAGCAGCAAAAACGGTCGTTACTACTGGGAAACAGCTGATTCGGGTGCAGATCAGTACCAGCGTTTTAATGCATCGACTATAGCTGCAGACTCGTACAACGATTACCGTAACGAACCAAACACTTTCGGTTGGATAGTAGAAATTGACCCTTTTAACCCGGACAGCGTGCCACAAAAGCGTACAGCTTTAGGTCGTTTTGGCCATGAAGGTGTTATTTTTGGACCTGTAGTGGAAGGTCAGCCCATTACGGTTTACTCAGGTGACGATTCTACTTTTGAATACATCTATAAATACGTATCCAAAGCCGCCTACTTTAAAGCCACAGCTGGCGGTCATTTATTAAATGACGGTACTTTGTACGTAGCTAAGTTTAACGCTGACGGATCTGGCGAATGGCTGGCTTTAGATGTTAATAACCAGGCCCTGATGGCCAAAGCAGCTGCTGCCAGCGTGACTTTTGATAGTCAGGCCGACTTATTAATTAATACTCGTCTGGCAGCTGATATCGCTGGTGCGACTAAAATGGACAGACCTGAGTGGGGTGCCGTGCATCCAACAAGCGGTGAAGTGTATTTTACCCTGACCAACAACACCGGCCGTAAACCAGAGCAAATAGATGCGCCTAACCCACGTGCCAATAATGCCACTGGCCATATTATTCGCTGGAAAGAAAACGCTGCAACTCAAGGCTTAAGTTTTAACTGGGATATTTTCCTGTTAGCAGGTGATGTAGGTACGGCCACTCCAGGCACTAACCTGACACTGACAGCAGATAACCATATGGCAAGCCCGGACGGTTTATGTTTCAGTGCCAACGGGTTGCTGTGGATCCAAACTGATATGAGCGGTTCTCAGCAAGGTGAAGGCCCTTATGGCAATAACCAGATGCTGGTTGCAGATCCCGCCACCCGCACCGTAAAACGCTTTTTTGTTGGCCCTGTCGATGCAGAAGTCACAGGTTTAGCTTTTACACCTGATTTAAAAACCATGTTTGTGAATATCCAGCACCCGGGCGATCGCTCGACCCCAACCCAGTTCACCAGTAACTGGCCAGCGAACGATGGCACCAGCAGACCACGGTCTGCCACTGTGATTATCACTAAAGATGATGGCGGCGTCATAGGCTCTTAACTTACGCCTTGTCGACTATTGAAGCCGGTGTCAAAACCGGCTTTTTTATTTGCTTAATGAGTTTCAACAATCAAGGCGGTCAGCTTGCGCACAAAGGGCAGGATCAACAGCAACACCGGATAAGCCACCACCCAGGACAACCCCCAGGCTCCGAACCAGACAGGCAGTTCAAATCCACTAAAGCCTGTGCTTTTCAATGTACTGATCAAAGACACAATACAGCTCATGATAATGGATAAAATCAGCGGCATGACATAAGCCATAGAACGGGCTGGCAGTTTTTTAAATACAGGTTTTGACATCTCGGCACTCACCCTAGTAAGAACGTGTTTACAGCTTTCAGGCTACATTTGGGCATCGCACAGCAAAGCAGCAGGATCTGCCATTAAAAGATAACGCCAGCTCAGTTTGATCCTGTTACACCAATTTTGGAGCATCAAAGTTTTCTGGCTCATCGGTGTAAACACAGACATTCCAGTCTGCCGCCAATCCGGTTTCAGCGACGCAATAGGTCTGGAAAAAGTCTTTAATTTCATTGCGCTGGCAATGAGCTTCAAAGCTTTGCATATCAGCCCAAATTTCGTTAAAGACAATAGGAAAACTTTTACCTTCGGCAAAAGGGCTTGGAATATGACGGGTAACTCTGTACTGCAGGCAGGCATCTTCACGTAGGGTATTGGCCTCTAAACCTTGCAGCACTTTAAAGAGTTCAGCTTCTTTGCCTGGCTTAGGTAAAAACTGGGCTATGCAATAGACTTTTTTAGACATTAGTTTTCCTTAGATCCGTTAGGTACAGGCCAGCTTTGCAGCTGACGGCTTGATTCAAATTGATGCTCCAATCCAGTGGCTGGATCAGTAAAACTTAAGCTTTTTGCCAGCAATTGCAAAGGCTGTGTGAAATCCAACTGCTGCCCTGACTGTTTTGGCAACAAGTGTGGGTAGTATTTATCAAATAAAATAGGGCAACCCAAAGACAACATATGCAAGCGAAGCTGATGCGTTTTTCCCGTATGGGGGCTTAATTCAAATAACCCAAGGTCGGCCCTTTTATCGACCAGGCTCAGGCTGGAAAATGCATTGACCTCCCCTTCCACTTGCTGCATTAAAAATGCTGGCGTAGATTTTTCCAGCCGGTTTTTTACCTGCCAGTGCTGTGGTAGCTGCATGTGTTGCTGTACTTCAGATAATTTCGCCACCGCCTGATAACTTTTTTGGATTTTGCCATCAGCAAACAACTGATAATACAAAGGACGGCTTTGACTATTGACCGAAAACAACACCAAACCTGCAGTTTCTTTGTCTAATCTGTGCACTGCTACAACATCTTGCAATCCGGTATCCCTCTTTACACGCTCCAGCAGACATTCATTGACGAATTCGCCCCCCGGTGTCACAGGTAAAAAATGCGGTTTGCAGGCGACAACTGTATGCTGGTCCTGATAAATAATCTGATGGGCAAAAGGAATTGAAGGTTCAGCGACCACTTCACGGTAATAACAGACTCTGCGGCTGGGTAAAAAGGCAGTATTGGCATGGATCACGTCACCACCAAACCAATGCACTTTGCCATCCGCTACCCGCTGTCGCCAAATAGCAGCGTCGATACGGCTGAATTTCTCAATCAGAAAATGCAGCACAGTGCCCCAGCCCAGATCTTTGGGAGGCAAGGTAATTTCGGAAGCTTGCTTTGCTTTACTCATAGGCCCTCGCTAAAGAGGGCCAAGAGTTAAAACCTTTCAACGATCCTCGTCAACCAGTTTTAGCTTTTCTGACCAAATAAACCGGGCAACATACGTTTTAAGGTATTGTCTTTTAATCGGTAATGATGCGCCAGCGCGCCCAAAGTATGGACTGCAATAAGCACATAACCAGCTGTACCCAGCACCTCATGGATTTCTTTCATGGACCCCGCCAAATCCGGATCCGGCCCTATCAGTGCTGGCAACTGAAAACCCCAGAACGGAATCACTTTATCGCCAGCACTTAATATCAGCCATCCTAGTAAAGGCATCAGCAGTAAAAAGCCATAAAGTGCCAGATGCATCAGGCCAGAAATTTTAATAGCCAGAGCAGAGGGCGCCGGTTCTATTGCTGGGATAACACTAAAACGCCGCACCACCAGACGCAGCAAGGTAATCAACCACAAGCTTAACCCCAGCACAAAATGCACCTCTTTGATGAAATCACGCTCTGCTGTGCCTTTTTCAAAAATACCTCTGAATTCAATACTGGCGTAAATAGCAATAATCAACAGCACTGTCAGCCAATGCAAACGGACCATCCAGTTGCTGTAGCTTTGTTGAGAAACCGGCATAACCACCTCTGTGTTTAAAAATTTATTGTCATTCTGCCAGCCTAAACTTAAGACAAGCTGAGGCTTTACGTATTGAAGACCTTTGCATTTAACTAAAAAAACAACAGTCCTGCCAGACCAAGCACCAGCATGGCTGCACTTATACGTAAGGCCAGAGTTCGGGTACCTGCTACCCATACCATGGCTGTTTTCACCAGTGAATTACTTAAGATAGCAATAGCTATGGCTGTGACTGCTGAATCAACCGCCTGACTGCGACCGGCATAATCGGCTAATGACAAACTAATGGCATCGACATCCGTTAAACCCGCCAAAGCGGCTAACCAATACAAGCCCTGACCTGGTGCATAATGTTCAGCCAACTTCACCAGCAGCAACACCAGCGCAAAAAGCAAAGCAAATTGAATGGCTGACCATAAGCTAAAAGGATTAGTCACAGGCACATCGGCTGCAGACACAGCTTGCAGCCTGTGTCCTGCCAGAAAAAACACCAGCGCAAAGACCGCAGTTAACACCGCCAACCCCAGCAAAGGCCAGACTAATTGTTGCATTAAAGGCACCGAAACCGCAGTGACAATTAATAAAACCCGGCCAAACATCACCAGCCAGGACACTAAAATACCTGCAGCTAACCTGTTGGCAGCACCGCTGTCCGTTTCTATTTTACTGCTGCGGGCAAAACTTAAGGTCATAGCGGTAGACGACACCAGGCCACCTGTCACGGCCGTGATCATAGTGCCTTTCACTGACCCCAAAAATCGTACCGCGATGTAACCCACTAAGGACAAAGCTGAGATTAAAATCACCAGCAGCCAGAGTTTATAAGGATTCAGCGCCTGCCAGGGATCGACAGCTTCATTGGGTAACAAGGGCAGCACGATAAAGCTGGCTATCAACAGCTTCAGACCAGCATAGAGATCATCAGCACCAATTTTACTGACCAAGCCGTGCAAAGGCTCACGAAACGCCAGAATAGCCGACGTCAGAATAGCCAGAGATACTGCTATTTCGGCAAAACCGAAAATCACAGCGCCACCTAATAAACACACTGTAATTGCAGACAATTCGCTGGTTAAACCTAAAGCCACAGCGTGGGTTTTGTTCTCCAGATAATAAGAGCTCAGCACGATCACAGACACTGCTGCTAAAGCCGCGATAAACAACCAGGGCGTTTGCAAAAACACCGATAACCAGGCGCTGACGGCTCCTAGCTGCGCAAACAAAATATAAGTACGTAGCCCGGCAAAAGATCCGGGGTGATTATTGTTTTTATGTTTTTCCCGCTCAATCCCGACCAAAGCGCCTATCAGCAGCGCAATCAAAAAGTTCTGAGCCAGTGTTACGTCAAATCCAGTCATCATTCATCGTCTTAGTAAGTTGATCCCAGCATAGCTGAATTTTTCTTTACGCTATTGATCTGTCGCAATCCCAGTTCAACTTGCTTATGCCTGTCGCAAAAAACAGCGCACTCAGCGGTAAAATCTGACTAAATACAGCACTGCTCTTGAATCTATATAGCCGCGCACCCATTGCCCTGTTAGTTTTATACCAAGTGGTATTGAATGCAGACATTTACAGCATAGCGGAGCACTGATGATCCCTTTTTCTATTTTAGATTTAGCCCCTGTCCCTTCAGGCAGCACTATTAGTGATAGTTTTGCCAACAGTAAAGCCCTGGCCCAACAGGCAGACGACTTGGGCTACCAGCGCTACTGGCTGGCTGAGCATCACAATATGCCGGGTATTGCCAGTGCGGCAACGTCTTTACTGATCAGCCACTTAGCAGCCGCCACTTCACGCATCCGTTTAGGGGCCGGCGGTATTATGCTGCCAAATCATTCGCCTTTGGTTATTGCTGAACAATTTGGCACTTTGGCCACTTTGTACCCCAACCGCATTGACCTGGGGTTAGGTCGAGCGCCAGGCAGTGATCAGATCACGGCACGGGCTTTACGCCGTAACCGCATGGAAACTGAAGATCAGTTCCCAAGCGATATCCTTGAGTTGCAACAGTATTTTGGCCCTGTGAAACCCAATCAGGCGGTACAAGCTGTACCAGGACAAAACCTGAATGTACCTTTATGGATTTTAGGTTCCAGTTTATATGGTGCTCAGTTGGCGGCTCATATGGGTTTACCTTATGCATTTGCCTCTCATTTTGCACCAGCCATGATGGAACAGGCCGCTGCTTTATATCGCAAAGAGTTTAAGCCGTCCGCTCAACTGGATAAACCTTATCTGATGCTGGCGCTGAATGTATTTGCGGCAGATACCACGGCAGAGGCTCATCGGCTTTTTACCTCGCCTCAGCAGCAATTTGTCAATTTAGTCAGGGGCGTACCAGGTTTATTGCCTGCGCCAGTCGGGGATATGGATCAGATTTGGCAAGCGCATGAAAAAGCCTATGTGGAAAAAGCTCTGGCCTGCTCTGTAATAGGCAACCCGGCTGAAGTAAAACAAGGTATCTTGAATTTTATCGCAGAACATCAACCGGACGAGTTGATGCTGACAGCCATGATGCACGACCCAAAAGCCCGGCAAAAGAGTTTTAAAATTGCGGCAGAGCTGATTGCTGATTAGTCCTGCAATTGAGTAGTTTTTTACATTTCTCAGATCGCTTGCTTTTCTTCCAGTCTAAGCGGTCTGCAGTCACTTTTCGTACAAATTGCTATACATGCTACCGATTACATTTAATTACATCTGAAAACAAAATTTAATGACTTGATTGATTTCCCATAGCAAAAAATGGCATTTAGAAGTTGCTGATACACAGCAAGAATGCGACAAGACTCCAAATTACTGCGACAAAAGCACAAGAGATGAATAGGCGCAGTGGAGAACATAATAATAAGCAACGGGAACAACTCAATGAAAATCAGTAAGTTAAACAAAATTTCATTCGCTACTTTAATGGCTTTAGGCTGCACCACTGTGGCAGCTGCAGACAGGGTCATTATTCAGGTCGACAATGCTAACAAAGGTATTATCACAGCATTAACAAAACAGCTGGGTGGCGAAGTCAAAGTGGATGCAGATGGTTTTATCGCCGCTCAGTTTAATGGCAAATCGGTAGATGAAATTAAAGGTATTTTGAAGAACCCTCATATCAAACTGGTTGAAGAAGATTTTGTTCGTAAACCAATGGCGTTATTTAATGACGACGCTGGTGATCCTATGCAACAACAAATCACGCCTTATGCCGTATATCAATCTCAGGCCAATCAGGTGCAATTTAACCCGGGCGCAGGCATTAAAGTCTGTGTCATCGACTCAGGTTTAGACCAGTCAAACCCTGATTTTAACTGGGGTAGCATCACAGGCGACAACGACTCAGGCACAGGCAACTGGAACCTCAACGGTGGCCCACACGGCACTCACGTGGCAGGTACCATAGGCGCAGCAGATAACGGTATAGGTGTAATTGGTATGGCTCCAAGCGTGCCTATGCACATTATCAAAGTATTTAACGCTGAAGGTTGGGGTTACTCTTCAGACCTGGCGTACGCAGCGCAAAAATGTAAAAACGCAGGCTCTGACATTATCAGCATGAGTTTAGGTGGCGGCGGCGCCAATACCACAGAATCAAACGCCTTTAAAACCTTTACCGATGCTGGTGGTTTAGTCATAGCTGCTGCAGGTAACGACGGTAACAACGTCCGCTCTTACCCTGCTGGCTACCCTTCAGTCATGATGATAGGTGCCAACGACAATAACAACAATATTGCGGATTTCTCTCAGTTCCCAAGCTGTACTTCACAAGGGAAAACCGATGAAACCATTTGTGTGGAAGCTACAGCTGGTGGTGTGGATACCTTATCTACCTACCCGGCCGACATGGCCACCAGCGCGACTTTAAGTGCTAACGGCACTCCTTTTGCAACTTCTGCTATGGAAAACCCTGGTTCTGCCAGCGCTGCCACCTTTTTTATGGGCACAGCAGAAACGGTAAACTCAGGTGCTGCCGGTAAGATCTGTATGATTGACCGTGGTGTGATCTCTTTCCATGACAAAGTGAAAAACTGTCAGAACTCTGGTGGTGTCGGCGCTGTGCTCATCAATAACACAGCCGGCATGTTGTACGGTACTTTAGGTGAAGGTTCTGCCAACACTACATCCATCCCTGCTGTAGGTGCAGCTTTTGAAGACAGAACTGCCCTGCTGGCAGCAACCACAGCGTCCATCAACATTGGCACCAGTGATTATGGCCTGATGAGCGGTACTTCTATGGCGACACCTGCCGTATCAGGTATTGCGGCTCTGGTTTGGTCAAATCACCCAAGCTGTACTGGTACTCAAATCCGTAATGCCTTAAAAGCAACAGCCAAAGATGCAGGTGCTGCGGGCAAAGACGTGTACTTCGGTTACGGTATAGTGCAGGCTGCGGCTGCGCATCAATACCTGACGACAAACGGTTGTGATGGTGGCACTACCACTCCTGGTATCAGCCTGACATTACAAGCGATCTCCAGCAAAGGTAAACGTTATGTTGACCTGAACTGGGCAAGTGCGACCACAAGTTCAGTCGACTTGTACCGCAACAACGTGAAGATCCTGACCACAACCAATGACGGCGCTCACCGCGACGGCCCATTAAACCGTGGCAGTTACAGTTATAAAGTCTGTGAAGCGGCAAGCACCACCAAGTGTAGTGCCAGCACTTCTATCAGTCTGTAAACCCTTAGTACTTGAAGCTGCAGTTTTGTTGACTGCGTACTCTCGCCCCAGGAGCATAGGTCACTATGCTCCTGGGGTCTCACGCTCTTGTCACCCCACTGCAACTCCAATTACTTTGGCTACATTTAGGTCAGAGAGAACCTTTTCTCTGACCGCAATTTCAGAACTTAGCACCTATGCTGAGTTTTTGATGTAAATCGCGGCTGTCTACTGAAAGTCCTTCGTATTGCGGCAGTACCACATCAATTTTTGACCAATCTAAATCCACTGAAAATGACAAACGAATACGCTCAGTCAGGTAATAATGCACACCTGAACTCAGATTGATTTCCTGATTAAATTCAATGTACTGCACCGGCTGATTCACAGGCTTTAAATAACTGCCTTCACTAAATACCTCTAAGCTGCTGCCCGGCCACAAGTAGCGCAGGTCCCACTCCAGCTGCAGATGACGAAAATCCAGACTTTGTCTGTCACCGAGAAACAGCTCAAGCCCGTCGGTTTCTTTAAAGTAAGTGCGTTTTAAACCAGCCAAAGCGATAAATTCAACCCGTAGCTCTGTTGTATCGTACAAGCTGTAGCCCAGACCTGAACTCAGATCGAGATTTTTGTAATCAGACGCCATAAAGTCATGTGAATAATCCACTTTATTGCGCCAGAACAGTTGAGACTGGAAAAAATAGTCAGCGCCGGGATTAAGCAGGTACTTATGAGTTTTTTTCAGTGAATTACTGGTTTCGTAATCGTATTTACCATCAAAGGTCAACCGCATCGCCTCGTCGCGTTGCTCAAAGGCTGTTTTAAAGCCTAAGTTATCCGTACTGCTACTACTGCGTTTTTTTCCTGCGGTTAAATCCACACTCAAGTGCTGTACGGCTTGATTTTCAACCATCAGAGTTTGAGGTTCCATGGCTACGGTAGTGGGAGCTACCTCTTGTTGTTCAATACGCTCTATCTGAATTCTGGGTAGTTGCACCTGCCCCGAATAAGGCAGATTTAAAAATACAATGTCTTTATCCTGTTGAGTAATAGTGCCTGTCAGCCTGTCACCATTTTTCATCCATATAACAGCGTTTTGTCCTGTTGACGCATAACAAAAACTACACCAAAAGCCAACGACAAGCATGAATGTTTTAACCAAAGACCTCTTCCTTGAATAATCATAATAAAAAGGGATGGATTCAGTTTAACAGCAGATGGCCAGATGCAGTATGGGCAAAAAGAAAAGGAGCCAATGGCTCCTTTTGCGCTTGAGGCAGGATTATTTTGGCAATACAACAGAGTCAATCACATGAATAACGCCATTACTGGTTTCAATATCAGTAGTGATCACCTTAGCGCCATCGACATAAACCACACCATCTTTCACTGCAATGGTTAGCTCCTGCCCTTGTACTGTTTTAGCTGAAGTTAACTTCACGACATCAGACGCCATCACCTTCCCTGCCACCACATGGTAAGTCAGTACTTTCCCCAGGGCTGCTTTGTCCTTTAACAGAGCTTGTAAATCTGCTGCTAGAACTTTGGCAAAGGCCGCGTCATTGGGTGCAAACACAGTAAACGGGCCAGTGCCTTTTAAGGTATCGACCAAATCTGCCGCTTTAACAGCAGTGACCAGCGTATTAAAGCTGCCTGCCGCCACTGCTGTATCGACAATATCAGCCTTGGCTGAAGCGTAAGATGCAGCGCTGACCACTAAAGCTGCAGAGAGTACAGTTAAATTCAATAATGAGCGAAATTTCATACTGATATCCTTTTTGTTGAAGATAAAACCCACACTAGAAACGCAGTTCATCCTTAAAAAGATCAAAACTATATTTGTTTAATTTCTGTGAACCTGAACAGAAAAATGCCGTAGTACGGCATAAAAATCAGAACGATTATTCAGGCTATTGATGCACTTATACTGTGCTGTTTTGTTCTGTTTACAGCTCGCACCAGCCTAATGTACCGGTTGGAACAAAATAAAAGTTGCATATCGAACTTTTACGATATACATTTCGCTTTATCGCGATATATAAATATGGATTAAACGATGAGCTCTGCAGAACTCGACGACATGATCAAAGCCCTGTCTCACCCAGTGCGACGGGATATTTTAAACTGGCTGAAACAACCTGAAGTCTATTTTGCCGATCAGGAACACTCACTGAGTTTTGGTGTATGTGCCGGCAAAATCGACCAAAAAACCGGTTTGTCTCAGTCCACCGTATCCGCCCACCTGGCCACCTTGCAACGTGCTGGTTTTATCAGTAGCAAAAAAGTAGGCCAGTGGAATTTTTTCTCGCGCAATGAAGAAGTGATTCAACAGTTTCTGGCGCGTTTAAATGATCAACTTTGAGGAGTTACAGATGCCAACTTTATTTGATGCCATCACCCTGGGTGATTTAACCCTGAAAAACCGTATTGTCATGGCGCCTTTAACCCGTTGCCGTGCTGACGAAGGCCGAGTGCCTAACGCCATGATGGCTGAATACTATACCCAGCGCAGCGGCGCAGGTTTGATTTTATCCGAGGCCACAGCAGTGACCCCTATGGGTGTCGGCTACCCTGATACACCAGGTATTTGGTCTGAAGCTCAGACTGAAGGCTGGAAATTGGTGACAGATGCAGTACACAAAGCGGGCAGCCGTATTTTCCTGCAGCTGTGGCATGTAGGCCGCATTTCTGATCCTAGTTATTTAGCGGGCGAAAAACCTGTAGCACCCAGTGCGTTGCGCCCGGCCGGCCATGTTAGTCTGGTACGTCCAATGAAAAACTATGAAGAGCCGCGGGCTTTAACTTTAAGCGAAATTAAAGACGTTGTTGAAGCTTTCCGCCTGGGTGCAGTCAATGCCAAAGCTGCAGGTTTTGACGGAGTGTTGATCCACGGTGCCAATGGTTACTTGCTTGACCAATTCCTGCAGGACAGCACCAACTTACGTGATGACGAATACGGTGGTTCTGTAGAAAACCGCGCCCGTTTAATGCTGGAAATCACAGACGCTTGTATCGACGTCTGGGGTAAAGACAGAGTCGCCATGCATTTAGCACCTCGTATGGACGCTCACGATATGGGCGATTCGAACCGCACCGCTACTTTTGGTTATGTAGCCACTGAACTGGGCAAACGTGGTATTGCTTTTATCTCTACCCGCGAACATCCGGCAGAAGACAGCATTACACCACTGATTAAACAGCTGTTTGGTGGCTCTGTGATTGCGAATGAAAAATTCAGCAAAGCAGAAGCCAATGCATGGTTAGCAGAAGGCAAAGCCGACGCTATCGCCTTTGGTATTCCGTTTATTGCCAACCCGGATTTACCGAAACGCCTGGAAACCGATGCACCATTAAACCAGCCACGACCAGAGCTATTTTATGGCAAAGGCCCGGTAGGTTACACAGACTACCCAGCTTTAGGCTAAACCAGCTCTTCAGCTCAGATAAAAACCAAGGCCAGCTTCACCTCTGGCCTTTGCTTATATAGAGCAGCGTCACTACCTGACCGAAAAGTTCAGATACACCAAAGCTGTTCTATGCTGAGTACCGGCACTTCGGTCCCTGCCGAAGCAATACGACTTAGCCAGCCTATGCCACATGATATGAAGAATGGCGTAGCTGCAGTGGTACTTTTCGCTGGTGAACAGAGTGGAACCCAAAGAGCGGGCAGAAGATTTATCAGCTGTTGTTTCACTACTCAGAAACTTCATAAAAATGCAGTTGACGGCGCTAGTGAAAAAACCGAAGATCTCGCTGATTTTTTTTCGGGCAAATTGGAATAATTTCCTGTATATTGTCGCACTATTTTCAAACCCTAGCTTATCGAGATGACTATGTCAGCAGATTTATCCTTATACAGAAACATTGGTATCTTCGCCCACGTTGATGCCGGCAAAACAACTACTACCGAGCGTATCCTGAAACTGACCGGTAAAATCCATAAGATAGGTGAAGTTCACGAAGGTGAATCGACCACTGACTTCATGGTGCAAGAAGCTGAGCGTGGTATTACTATCCAGTCAGCAGCTGTTACCTGTTTCTGGAAAGGTCACCGCTTCAACGTTATCGATACACCAGGACACGTTGACTTCACAGTTGAAGTGTACCGTTCTCTGAAAGTATTAGACGGTGGTATCGGTGTATTCTGTGGTTCTGGCGGTGTTGAACCTCAGTCAGAAACTAACTGGCGTTATGCGAACGACGCGAAAGTATCTCGTCTGATTTTCGTAAACAAACTGGACCGTATCGGTGCTGATTTCATCCGTGTAACTGAACAGGTGAAAAACGTTCTGGGCGCTCAGCCATTAATCATGACTCTGCCAATCGGCCGCGAAGATACCTTCGTTGGTGTGGTTGACCTGCTGTCTGAAAAAGCTTTTGTGTGGGATGACTCTGGCCAGCCAGAAAACTACAAAGTAGTAGATATCCCAGCAGATATGGCTGACGATGTGGCTATGTACCGTGAACAGCTGATCGAAACAGCTGTTGAGCAAGACGACGACCTGTTAATGGCATACATGGAAGGCGAAATGCCGACTGTGGAACAAGTCAAAGCTTGTATCCGTAAAGGTACACGTGAACTGGCATTCTTCCCAACTTACTGTGGTTCAGCCTTTAAAAACAAAGGTATGCAATTACTGTTAGACGCTGTTGTTGATTACTTACCGTCCCCGACTGAAGTAAATCCACAGCCGCTGACTGACGAAGAAGGTAACGAGACTGGCGAATTCGCTATCGTTTCTGCTGACGAGCCGTTCCGCGCATTAGCGTTCAAGATCATGGATGACCGTTTCGGCGCCCTGACCTTTATCCGTATTTACTCTGGTGTTCTGAACAAGGGTGATACCCTGCTGAACTCATTCACAGGTAAAACCGAACGTATCGGCCGTATGGTTGAGATGAACGCAAACGACCGTACCGACCTGACGACAGCTCAGGCCGGTGACATTATCGCGCTGGTAGGTCTGAAGAACAACACCCAGACTGGTCACACTTTGTGTGATCCTAAAGTACCTTGTACTTTAGAACCAATGATTTTCCCAGAGCCGGTAATCTCTATCTCTGTTACACCAAAAGATAAAGGTTCTGTTGAGAAGATGGGTATCGCTATAGGTAAGATGGTGGCTGAAGATCCAACCTTCCGTGTTGAAACAGATCCGGATTCAGGCGAAACCATCCTCAAAGGTATGGGTGAACTGCACTTAGACATCAAAGTAGATATCTTAAAACGTACTTACGGTGTTGAATTAGTTGTAGGCCAGCCTCAGGTTGCTTACCGCGAAACGATTACTCGTGAAATTGAAGACAGCTACACCCACAAGAAGCAATCTGGTGGTTCAGGTCAGTACGGTAAAATCGACTACCGCATTCGTCCGGGTGAGCCAAACTCAGGCTTTGCTTTCAAATCAACAGTAGTTGGTGGTAGCGTTCCAAAAGAATTTATGCCTGCCATAGAAAAAGGCTTCGAGTCTATGATGTCAACCGGTACTCTGGCTGGCTTCCCGGTATTAGACGTTGAAGTTGAAGTATTCGACGGTGGTTTCCACGCAGTTGACTCATCAGCCATCGCGTTCGAAATCGCTGCCAAAGGTGCTTTCCGTCAATCTATGCCTAAAGCTGGCGCACAGCTGTTAGAACCAATCATGAAAGTTGACGTCTTCACACCTGAAGATCACGTCGGTGATGTGATCGGTGACTTAAACCGTCGTCGTGGCATGATTTCTGGTCAGGAAGCTGGCGTAACTGGCGTACGTATCAAAGGCGACGTACCACTGTCTGAGATGTTCGGTTACATCTCTACACTGCGTACTATGACTTCTGGCCGTGGTCAGTTCTCTATGGAATTCTCTCACTACGCTCCATGTCCACAAAACGTGGCTGACACTGTGATTGCAAAAGAGAAAGAAAAGAAAGCTGCAGCTGCTAAGAACTAATTAGCCGCTAGAGCATAAACAAAGCCCCGCTGGTGTAACCGCGGGGCTTTTTTTATACGGGCAAAAATAAAACCCCGGATATATCCGGGGTTTTACACAGGAATAACGTCAGTGTAAAGATCAGAACTTGTAACGCAGGTTTGCACTGACAGAGCGGCGCTGACCGTAGAAACAATCCCCACGATTCAGGCAGGAGGTGATCACTGTTTTGTCCGTAAGGTTTTGCACCTGCAAACTTACATCGTACGCCCCCATTTCATAACCCAACATGGCATCCAGCAAGGTGTAAGAAGGAGTGGTCAGCGGGTCGTTTAACACCACACCATTCATGGCGACATATGCGCTGCCATCCGATGTTTTCCCTACATGACGCACACCACCACCCACTTTCATTCCATCGACCATAGCCAAACGCCAGGTCGCCCAAACTGAGGCTTGTTGTTCCGGCACTGCAGATAAATCTGCACCTTCTTCACCTAGTGTATTACTTTGGCTGACATAAGCGTCGGTATAGGCATAGCTGGCATAAATATCCAGTTGCTGCCATGCCAGCTGAGCTTCCAGCTCCACACCTTTCGCTGTAACTTCCCCGCCCTGAATTTGGCCATTGGGATCAATCAGCCCTTCGTCATTCATCTGGTCTGCCGATAAAGTGGTAGTGCGGTTTTGCTCTTTAATTTGATAGATAGCAGCTGTTAACAGATGTTCTGTATTGTCAGGCTGGTATTTCACACCAGCTTCCCACTGCTCACCGGTTTGAGGTTTAAAGGCTTTACCATATGCGTCAGTGCCCAGCAGCGGTTCAAAGGACTCGCTATAGCTGATATAAGGCGAAACGCCGCCATCCATCAGATACATCAGGCCCAGACGACCCGTAGTAGCGTACTGAGATTCTGCCTCAGCTCTTTCAGTGCGGCTGACAGTGCGGTCACGGCGTAACGCCGCAGAGACCATCCAGCTATCGGCAATTTTCATATTGTCCTGCAGATACAGACCACTCTGATACACCTTGGTGGCAGCATAATCAGTCACATCAGCATCTGTTGGCAAATTGGTCACCTGACCATACACAGGGTTGTATAAGTCCAGCAAACCACCACCAGTAGGCGAATAAAATGAGTCATTGTCGGTGTAGGCATTTTGATAATCAAAACCCATCACCAACTGATGTTCCACTGCACCTGTTTGTACATCGCCATGCAACTGAGCGTCGCTGGTTATAGAACGTGCATCGGCGTTACTGACATAAGCCACACGGGAAATAGTACGGTTGTCTGCCTGCAACACAGGAGGCCAGCCATACATAGTGTCGTAATCGGCATGACTGTCACTGTAACGGCTGGCGACACGTAAATCCCAATCATCCGTCAGATTGTGTTCAACAATCACAGTTGCGGCTTGTTGTTTTGTGTCATAACGGTCAAAACCTGGTTCGGAGACAAAACGGCTGCTTGGGATCTGGCCAAACTCATTGGGCAAAATAGTGCCCTGATGCGGGAAAAACTGCGTGCTGGAGCCGGATTCTTTTTCCTGCCAGTTGCCAAGCACCGTTACTTTAGTGTCGTCACTGGCTTGCCAGCTAAAAGACGGCGCTAAGGCTTTGCTGTTATCCGGCACAAAGTCTGTCTGAGTATCACTGTCGCGCCAAACCCCCACTAAACGGCCTTGCAGTGTTTCATCGTCATTCAGCGAGCCGGTAATATCACCAGCCAGTTGTTTACGTGAATAGTTACCCAACTGTGCCCATAACTGACCGCTGGTGGCAGCTTCAGGTTTTTTGCTGACTAAATTAACGATACCGCCAATAGAACCCTGTCCATACAGCACTGAACTTGGGCCTTTGAGAATTTCAATTTGCGATAAGCCAAAAGGCTCGGTGCGCACATTGTTGTAATAACCAAACAAGGACTTCAGACCATCCAGATACTGCACCGGCGACACACCACGGATCACAGACCAGTCACCACGGGTATCCAAACCATAAGGGCCATTGTATAAACCCGACACATAACCCAAAGCATCCTGAACCGTCAGCGCGCCTAAATCAGCAATACGCTCTTCGGTCAGTACAGACACAGACAACGGAGTTTCGATAATAGGAGTGTCTGACTTCGCACCTGATGCGCTGACATAAGAAATTAAACCACGCTGGCTTTTTACCGTGATCACTTCGATTTCTTTTTCGTCGGCGGCTTTACTGTCATCTGCCAGCAAGGCTGCAGAATAACAACTTGTGGCAACAGCCAAAGCAACTAAGGATATTTTATGGAGTTTAAACAATGACATGGCACTTTCCTTTGAATACAGTGCCTGAATTTTAAATGCAAACGACTCTCAATTGCAAAGTAATTAAGAACTATTCTTGTTTGAATGCAGTTAAACCACAGAGCAAGCAGCAACTGCTCTCAATTCAGAACCTTTAAGTGCCTATAGAAAAACTCAGAGGGCAATCAATGTGTTTTAGCATTTGATTCACTATGGCGGGCAGCGTAAAGCCTGTTGCATCAGTTGCTTTTACGCTGACAAAAATGTCGCAGTTGCTGACATTCAGGCCCTGGCGCACATAAAACATGTTGATGGCATCAAGATTGGAAGCAGTAAGTTCGACCAAAGCTTCGAAGCTATGGGGCTTCAGGTTAACTTCATTGGCTGAGTGTTCAGAATATGAAACCCTCTCAAGTTCGCGACACAATGTCAGTAGCTGCATTTTGTTTAACTGACGAAAACGAAAGCTGACATCCAGCACTAAATTATCCATCTTTCCTGCTTTTTATTTATGTTCTGTCTGTTTAATCAGGCGTATTCAACTGCCGGAACAACGCCACCCGCTGCGCTGTACCTTTGGCTTTATACATTGCCTTATCTGCGTGTTTGATAAGAAGATCCGCAGTGTCACCGTCAGACGGACACAACGCAATATCTACACTGATTTTTATATGCAGCGTCTGACCACTCACCTCTACCCCTTGCGCAACTCGCTGAATTAACCTGCTGGCAAGGCGCAACACATCGTCTTCGTGCTTTACTTCAAGCAGCAGGCACACAAATTCATCGCCGCCCCAGCGGCTCACCATATCACCATCCCGGATAAAGGATTTTAACCGGTTTGCTACGGTCAACAGTACCCTGTCACCCACATCATGACCATGGCTGTCGTTAATACTCTTAAATTTATCAACATCAATAAACATCAGTGCAAGCCCCCAGCCCTGCCGCTATGCCTGTACCAGACCATGATTCAGAGCTTGATCAAAAGAAGCACGGTTCGGTAAACCTGTCAGAGTATCAGTCAGCGCTAGTTGCTGTGCCTGTCGCCCGGTTAACTGCGCCTGTAATAAATCGTCACGCACTACAGCTAAGTCTGTTTTTATGGTGTCGAGTTCGAATTCAATACCAACCCGTACCGCAATTTCGTTCGCAAGTTTAATATTAACTCTTTTCAGATCTTCAGCAGCTTTCGTCACTCTGCTTTCAGCATCTGCGTTTTGAGTCAGAGCTATTTTCATCGCCCGGACTGAAGCATTCTCTTGCTTTAAAACATCATAGACTGATGCCAGTTCCCCAGCGGCTCTGCCCACATCTATTTTAATTTCTTCATTCTTTTTCAGTACGCCATCCAGCGACACGCTCTTGGTGCTCACTTTTTTCCGGGCTCTTTCGATTTTCCTGACATGGCCACCTCTTGAGAAAACAACAGTACACTATTTGCCCGCCCTCACCCCATGACTCAAGTACAGGCAAAAGTAGTTGCAATTGCAGCCACAGCACAGCAACACCGTAGCTTTAGTCAACCAGGCCTAAGCAGTTGGCAAGGTGACCACAGGAATAGCTGCGACATCCTTAATTACCTGCCGCTGCGGCAAATAAGGCAATAAAATTTCAGTTTCTTTTTTTACCACGCCGTAACATTCACAGCTCATGGCTTCTAATTTTTCCCTGTCCAGTACTTTAATCAGGCCACGTGAATACGAAATGATGCCCTGCTGCTGCAGCTTTAATGCAGCCTGTGTCACACCTTCACGGCGAACCCCCAACATGTTGCCAATAAACTCTTGCGTCATCGTCAGCTGATTGTGTGATAAACGATCCATAGACAACAGCAACCAGCGGCACAGCTGCTGGTCAATCGAATGATGTCTGTTGCATACAGCTGTCTGTGCTACTTGCGTGATCAATGCCTGGGTGTAGCGCAGCATAAACAACAGTAATTGGCCATGCCGATTAAATTCTTCTTTCACCCTGGGCCGTGGCAGACGATATGCATGGCCAGCACTTTGCACTATTGAGCGGCTTGGAGTTCCCTGTCCTCCCATAAACAATGAGATTCCTAATAACCCTTCATTCCCCCACAACCAGAATTGCTGTAGATGCACCGTTTTCCATTATGTATTGCAACGACACTATTGAGTCTGTTGGAAAATAGACATGGCGCATAGTACGGCCAGACTCATACATCAGAGAGCGCAGCGGTAACGGCACCAACTCCAGATGTGGAAACAAGCGAGCCTGCACATCGGGCGCTAAAGCCGCCAGCAGATGATTTTGCTGTGGATGCGGTTTGGGTTTTGTTGACATAATCCCTCGGTAAATTGGAATGGTGACCAGGATGCGGCTAAAACCGGCTGAAGATACTGCTTAGCTCAAAACGACTTCTGTGCGATATCACACGCAAGATTAACTTCACTGCGCAAAACACTCTGCCCAAATACAGCGGCGGTTTTTATTAAAGTAAAGGAGGAACAAGAGATGTTGGAAGTTAAGCTGTAGGTGAAAAACTCTTACAGCTTTTACACATACGCAAATAACACATTATCTGCCTACAGCACTCAGACAGGATCTGGGTTAAGAAATGAACAACAGCGGTTAACATAACACACTAACGAGCACGAGCCGCTTAAATATCAGTAAAGGCTGAAGTCTATTGCAATGACAGCCCGGCAACTTGCAAAGTCTCAACCAGGCTTGTTATGAACTGAGCTCCTTTTGAGTTTTTGCTGCTGACTGTAATTTTTGAAAAATATGTACCCCACAAACAAAACCATAAGCACAACAAAATAGCTAAACATCAATAAAAAATCACGTTCATCGAAAGACAAAAAGCAAAACACTGTCAGTGGCAGGCAAAAAATCGCAACATCAATCAGTGCACTCTTCCACCAGCTGGTTCCAGATAAACTCATATGCTCCTTACTCAGATGACTGCACGTCAAACGCAGCTTGACCACACTTTGGGCAATGATCTGTGGCTAATGCAATATCAGCCAGATCTCCGGTTAACAGTCCATCACAAAAAAACAGCGCAAACCTGAGTTACTGATCTCGCGTTGTTGTAACGTTTTGATCCAGCGAATACAGATAAATAAAATGCTGCTCAGTGTCAGCAGATAAAGCACAATCCACGACTCAACAAAGGAACTGAACTGACTGACAACCAGTTCAACAAAAGTACAACGACAAAAGCGATTGCGTAAAAAATGTCATGTTGCTCAAATCGTTTTTCGAATAATTTTTTCTGCTGTATAAACTCTTGTTTCGTCATTATCTGTTCTTATTTTTCAACCATCTGTGCACTGCAGCTTCACATAAAGCCAGATTGAAACAACTCAGCATAGTGAAAACTGCTGATGACCACTCTTAGCTTTTCTTCGCAATGAAAAGCGCGTTGTGCATAAGTGACTGTTACTCATCTAATTTACTGTAACGACGGATCACTGATACTTTGCCATTTTCAAGCTCCAATACATCCATTGCTGTCTTGGCATAACTAAACTCAGAGCCGTCAGCCCGCTTTCCCTTCGCTGAAAACTTATGTTTAATAGCCACTGCATTGTGGCCAAATTCGTAGCTGATCAGTTCAGCTTTATAGTCAGTATGCGAGCCTAAGTAATAGGTCATACCTTTACGCATCAAGGCCTTGCCATCAGGCTGGCGTGAATCATCAGGTGCATTCGGCAAATGCTGGTTGCCCACATCGTCCGTCAAAAAAGACAGGTACTGCTCCAGATCTTCTTTGGTGGCGTCAGGTTGCTGAGTGGCCACCTCTGCCTGATAATAAGCCTTCACAAAGGCATCATAATCAAAGTCCTCTGCAGCTCCATTTGCATGATACATAGCAATAAAACCAACCAGCGCTAACACTAACTTTTTCATATAAGTTCCTTTTATTGATTGTTTTTTTAACGTCTACAGTACTATTCACTCTGCCAGAATTGTCAACATAACTAATACATTCAGGCCTTTATATTCAACCTGAGCTACGGGTACAAAACCATGACGAGCATAAAGTCCCCCCGTTAAATCTTCAGTTTGTAAATACAGCTGCTTTATTCCGGCAGAACGGGCTCGCGCCAGTGCTTCTTTGACCAAAGCTGAAGCCACGCCATAACCCCGGGCCTGCTCAGCGACATAAACTCCTCCAAGCCAAAACTCATAATCTGGATACAACTCCATTTCACGAATTTTAAGCTCGGCTGCCCCAACCAATTCTTGATTCAGTCTGGCAAGAATAAGCATCGGAGCCTGATCTCTGTTTGTTGCAGCTAAGACTTTAGCCAGCACTTGTTCTTGAGTGTAACGGCCTGTATCGCGACACCACTGCTCAAAATACCAGGACGCGACTATATCTGCTGCAGATGGCTCATCTGCAAGTAATAAAAATTCAATCACATCTTCCCGCATCTGGCTCAGCCTCACTGCTCACTTAGTTGTCATCAGTTTTATCAATCAACAATTGCAGTTCACTCAGCACCAATTCCGGCTCATCAAACTGCACGTAGTGGCCACTTTTTTTGGTTAATAGTGCCCTGCCCTGTGGAAATGCCGTTGCCCATTGTTGCCATAGTTCACCCCACATCTTGCGGGCCTGATCGGTGAAAAATAGATGTGCTGGCTTCTCATGAGTTTTTATAGAAGCAATAACAGTCACCGGCATATCTTTGATTTGCGGGTAATCCGGCAATGGCCTTTTGCTCCAGAAATCCAGATATTGATTCGACATGCCATTGGCCATATCGTCCAGTTTAATTTGCGCTATTTCACGATTTGCCCGTTCCAAATCGATGGCGCGCATAATATCTACATCATGCTCAGACGAAGGGTCAAGCATCAACAGCGCTTTGATCTGCGTTGGGTAAGCGGCCGCAAAATCCCGGGCAATACTGCCGCCATAAGAATGTGCCACCAGTATGACAGGAGTTTTGATATTCAGTTTGATCAGAAGCTCGCTGGCATAATCGGCGTAATCACGAGAGGTCAAATGACGTTTTATCGCGGTTGAATTACCGTTACCTACTCTGGAGTAACGGATCACTGTGGCCTGTTTTGCCATCTGCTGAAATACCGGCTCCCAGTCCTCCATGGCGGCACCACCACCTGCTTCCAGCAACACGATGGTGTTGCCGCTACCTGCCATTTCATATTCAAGTTCAGCATCTTTTACCTTAACAAAAGAACTCCCGGCGGCAAAAAGTGAAAAAGACAACAAGGTGCATATCACTAGAATAAACTTCAAAATAACTCCTAACTCAAACTCACTAATCTAGTGTAAAACATTGTATTCCTTTACTTAAACTGCATTCGTTGACAGGGATATTGTAGAGTTGAAAAGCAGTTCAGATGAGCGTTTTTATCTGATGTTTAGCCACTGCGGCCTTTTGGTCGCACCAGATACCAGCTTGCCAACACCAAAACGCCAAAAGCACTGTACAACACCATAAATACCCATTGCGGCGCTGTGTAATACAACAACTGATGTAACCAATGTTGAATAAAAGAGCCTGCATAAGTGCCTGCCCCGGCCTCTTTTCTAAGAGCCATTTCCCAAATCGTTAAAGGGCAAATCACACCCAACCAGGACTGCACAACCACTATACCAATAGCCAGCAAATGCAGTAGCCGAAATTTGAGATTTAAAACCCATGACCACTTAAGAAAATAGCCAAGATAAACAGCAAAAAGCCCAAATACCACAAAACAGACGAAGAGCACATGTACAACCAAAATCGTATCAGCCAGCAGTAAAAGCAGCATTTCTCTGGACACGGCATCTCACCTCAGAAAGGATAAACTCATTCAGACAGTGCACAGATCCCAGGCAAAACTATGATAACTGCCTGGATCTTCTTCTGCCGAAGACTCTAAATGGCAACATGATCAGAAAATTCAGTAGAAGAGCAAATACCACAGCAAAAGCCAGACCACTTGCGTTCAGCGGGATGCCTGGTTTGAAATTCTCCACTACATCCATTAGCAGCTGAATTCTGTCCGGGTGCAGCATAAACAGCATTTTTCCCAACAGGTTGCCGGTGGCAAAGGTATCCATGCCAGCGCTAAGATCAGCCAGCAGTTGCACTGTCGCCAGTTTTTGTTCTGCATCTGTGCGCACGCTAGGTTCAGCGTTGTTCAGATGAGTGTCAATCATTGCTTGCACGCTAGCAAACTGATGTGTTTTCGCTGTTGCTGCATAACCATCAACTTGCGATTGAGTTGCTTTATACCACCCCGACAAATACTGATGATAATAATCAACCAACAACGGCATCTGCAGCGATACAATAAGCGCTACACCAAAAACCAACTTATCTATCAGTCGTCCAATCACTGTCAATTTTCCTGTATATAGTTGCCGGGCATCGGCTAAGTATGCAGATATAAACCGTAATTCAAGTGGCTGACCCGGACAGTTCCTGTCGCTCTGAACATCAAACAGCATATTAATTTACGTTTATCTTCAGCCAGTTGGTAATCGCATCAGCGCAGGCTGAGACCGGCTGAATTTCGCTCACTATCATATCACTGCGGCTACGAACCTGATTGACAGTCTCGATATAAATATCCCTTAAATGGTCCTCATACTGGCTGAGGTAACTTTGCACAGAGTTCAGACCATCTACTGAATTTCTGCACAGATTCCGTTTAATCACTCGGCAAAGGCATATCTCTAGCGGCGTATCAAGCAATACAACATGGCTGATCATCGAAGCAATACTCTGACGTTCCCTGCCAAAAGGTTCTTCCACCACAATATAATCAGGCTGCTGAGCTAATAAATCTCTGAGTGATGCGGCCATAGTGGGTGTGTTAATCTCAGACAGATGAGCGCCGTTTTCAAACCAGGCTTTCATATTTGTTGGGTAACTGTTGCCATCAACATGATCATCAAAATACAGCGAAGGACAGCTAAAATAATCTGACAATGCCTTCACCACGGATTTTTTCCCCGCACCTGAAGCACCGCTTATTGCTATTACTTTGGTCATCTGCTGATTTCACCCTCCCGAATTACACAGTGGCGCTGACACAATGAAAAACTGAGCGCCTCTATGTAAAGTTAAAACCATCACCTAAGTACCTGAAGATATATGACTTTGTACTTTGAATCGAGTGTTAGCTTTTGTACAGATCAGCTTTTTTCTTAGTGGACAACAAATATTTTCTCTGAATTGGAGCCTATCGGCTGACCTTCTACTTTTGCTCGCAGTTTAATGATCACCAACATTCGAGGCTCCCACAACGAAAGCTGGTTTTGCCTGAAGCTCAGACAACATCAAGTCACAGTTAAACTGCGAGCCTCTTTTACAAAGCTTTAATCAGACTATCGGCCACAGTAATCACAGGTTCACTAGCGAAGCCCTGATTGGCTAATACAATCAGGGTATACCTCTGATCTAAGTAAATACGCATTTCAGAGCTAACACCGATAAAAGCCCCACTATGTCCAACTACAGACCCCTTTTGACCAGAACGAACAGAAAAGCCATAGCCGTAATAAGGCGAATTTAATTCCGGTTTTGCACTGTAGGCCGCCTTTGTGAAGGCTTCGTCAAGTAACTTGTAACTGGTTAAGGCCGTTGAAAACTTGTACAAGTCGCTGACGGTAGAATAACCGCCACCCGCAGCATTGCCTTTAATAGCGTGAATAAACCAGTTGCTTTGCATCGACTGCAGCTCTTGAGAATAAAAGTACCCCATGGCCATATTCGGCGTTACGCCATCGATATCAAAGTTTCCGCTGTTCATCATGCCTGCTTTTTGATAAATATTTTTTTGTACATAATCGTCATACGACATACCAGAAACAGCTTCTATCACCATACCTAACAGCAGCATGCCTTCATTGCTATAACCAAACTGAGTTCCGGGCTTAGAATTTAACGGTAAGTGTTTAAGAAAAGGACGGTGATCATTTAAGTTTCTTAACTTATTCTGATGGGTGTCCGGGTAGTTTGGCCAGCCAAGGCCTGAGGTATGAGTCAACAGCTGCGCTATAGTGATGTTATCAAAGTCACCTTCAGCAAACAGCGATCGGTCAACATACTTGACCAGTTTGTCATCCAGCGCCAGCTTTTTTCCTGCCACCAGTTGCAGGACACTGACTGCAGTAAACATCTTATTCATTGAGGCCAGATTAAATTTGGTATCCAGATTGTTTTTCACCTGATACCGCAGATCAGCCATGCCTTTGGCACTTTGATAAAGTACGTCATTTTTATCTGCCAGCAACACAGCCCCGGAAAAAGCACCACGCTCTGCCAACCTGTCGACATAAGTGGATAGCTGGCTGACTAACTCTTGCTTCGTTAACTTCAGGCTATTTTCTTGTGGAGAAAGCCGAGGGGAACTTAAGTAAAGATCCACAACTTTATAGGGGGCATGCTCCGATAGCTCTAAAGTAAGGCCGTAATCAAGTTCCGTATTAAAAGATCGAAGTTTAGCCCTGAATTCATTACGCTCAGGCGCTATAGGTTCAAAGGATTGCAGGATAAAAGAGCGATGAAATAGTTTGATATCCGTTAAATAACCAATGTAGCGCTTCCGTCCGTCACCGCCGAAGCCTGCCAGAGTGTCCTGATGCAGCTGTGAATCAACAAAATCGCTCACTGATTGTGTTTGATCGCTCTGCAACATGCTTATTGCCGCGTTCATTCGGGCTTTGTAGCTCGCTTCTTTATTGTCGTCATTGGCTTGCACTACGGCACAGGGAAACAGTAGCAAAGCGATACAAATGCTCAAAGCAGCAGATATGTGTTTAAGTTTTACTAGTGAAGGTATCATAATAAAAAACCACCATGGCTAAGTGAGTCAAAATCTGTTTGTTAGATAAAACCCGGAACCCTCTGGCACCACGGAGTTAAATAACCTGCCCGAGTGTTTTTGAATTGCTCTGGTTTGACGATAAACAAAGCCTGATTTTTTTGTACGGAAATAGTTAAGAAGAATAAAAAATAAGGAAATCAGTAGTTTGTATACTTCTAAACCTATGGATTCGGCGGACAAAACTGTAGAGGCTACTGAGCTTCAGGCAGGATTTAAGTTAAACCAATATTTTATCTCGCCAACCACAGGGGAAGTATCCCTGCATGACACTGTGGTGACCTTAGAGCCTAAGGTAATGGATGTGCTGCTGGCTTTAACGGCTTCATCAGAAGAAGTGCTTAGTACTGAACTATTGTTTTCACTGGTATGGCCCAGGTCAATCTATAGCCCGGTTTCGGTAAGGCGCTCAATCAACCAGTTACGTAAGGTTTTTAATGATACAGACAAATCTCTGATCAAAACTCATCCTAAACGTGGTTATTCACTTCATGCCAGCATAGAACTGCTTAATGCTAATCCGCAGCAAAAGCAAAGTATCAAAGCTGCAGCTGACAAAGCAGTCAACAAAAAATTTCTGGCTGCATGTGGCCTAGCTGTGATCTGCACTATATTGCTGTTTTTCTTTGCCCCCTGGGCAATGCAGCAAAAGTGGTATCTATCAGATCTTCAGCCACTGACAGCAACAGCAGAGCAAGAATCTTATAGTTTATTTACACCAGACAGCCGCTCTGTCGTTTACCTCAAGCAGCGTGCAGATGAACAAGGTAACTTCAACACTGAGTTGTGGTTAACTTCGCTGGACAGAAAACAAAACAGAGTACTGTATCGCAGTAACTCCCCCATTGATTTTTTCAATTGGGTTCCGGTTCGTGATGCGAAAACTGCTAAATTTCAATTGCTAGTGGCATCCCAATTAACAAATTCAGTGCGTTTTTTTAGTTTAAGTTTGTCCGACGACTATCAGGTATTAGCTACGACGCATCATTTTGAGGTATCGGGCAATCAGAGTTTAAGCCCCTTTTTCGGCAACGAAACACAGGTATTCTTTTTAGCACAGCAAGCGAATGAGCACCGGCTATACAAAGGTGATTTAACCACAGGTCAGGTAGACCTGCTGTTTTCCCCCAGTCAGCAGTTTTCCCCCTATCGCATTGCGCCTTCTGCCAAGAAAAACAGCATCACTTTGTTAGGATTTGATGAGCAACGACGTTCACAAATTAAACTGCTATCTACCACTACGGGTGAGATCACTGATTTAAAAACTCTGGATGCCAACTGGTACTTCATTTCCTACACCAGCGCGTTGAGCGGCTATTTACTGAGCGATGGCAAAGAGTTATTTCATTTAAATGAGCAGCTGCAATTTAGTGAACTGAATTTTGAAAACTATGCATTTTTACATTACCCAAGCTTATCGCCAGATGCTCAGCATCTGACGTTTACTCAGGCAAAAATGAAAGGAAATATATTCAGCTCTGATTTAGTTTCCTCTCAGCTCAGTCAGTTGACCTCTTCAACTATGCATGACTGGCAAGGCAGCTACTCAGCGGATCATTCAAAATTAGCCTATGTCTCTAACAAAAATGGTCACAGCCAGATGTTTGTGTTGGATATAAAATCGAACACTGAACGCTTAGTTTATGGCAACAGCGATCAGCACCTGGCGTTGTCGCAACCTGTTTGGTCAGGCGATAACTCTCAACTGGCTTTTGCCCGAAACGAGCGATTAGTCACGATCAACCTTGCAGGTAAAGATCCCCAGGTGCAGCATTTTGATCAGGTGATAGGCCAACCTAGACAATGGCTGGATCAAGCTGATTCTCTATTGATAAGCCAGAACTCGCAACCTTTTACCCGCTGGTATCAGTTTTCGGTAGCCACTGAGAAACAAAAGCAGATTACAGCCAGCAATAAGTTTCAGTTGCTGAATAAAGCTCAACGTTTTCAAATAGATCAGCAGCAAGTACAAGATGCTGAAGGCAATCCGCTGTTTGAAGTAAAAAGCAACTACCGTATAACTCAGCACTTTGCTAAATCAGCAGGTATCTATTTGCTGCTCAGTCCGCATAACTCAGAAGAAGCTGGCGAGATCTGGTTTTTTGATTACAGCACTAAAGTGTGTAAACAAGTATCCAGCATCAGCCTGAGCGGGAAAGATATATCAGATATCAGCCAACACCAGCTGCTCTACAATTCATTTGAAGTTGAAAAGGACATTCATACGCTGAAGTTAAAGCAGCGATAGTTGCCTAGCTGAAGGGCTAAATTGCACATAAGACAATAAGAATCAAGTTATCATCGGCTTGATACCAAAAGCTCAATCAAATTCAAGCACTGCAACCTTGAGCCATTGATCAGCTTTTTGACATTAAACTAAGTGGCCATATCAAACCACCACAATACATTTTTGTATTACAAACAATAAGTTGGTTCAACAAAAAACACAAAAGTGTAATGATAAATGCGCCTGCCATTCTATATAAGCTGCGAGCTGCTATTTTGTTAAAAATGAAACCCGACACTAACACTCCTGCAATCAGGCCAGGCAAGGAAAACAGATGGCCTAAACCTATTAAGCCGTCTGGACGGACTGAGAATAAATTATGATAAAAATAGGGGACATAAGTGACTTGTGTTGCCAGAGCAAGCCCGGTTAAAAAATACGGTTTTGGTTGAAAAGGCAAGGTGATCAAATAGGTCACAGCTGGAATTGCGATGTAATACCAAAGACCCATATACATAGGGTCACCAACGACCAGAATTGTGGCAATGACGATCAGAGATATAACGATAAATAGGATTCTGTCCATGATTTCCATTCTCTCTATTGAGTAGCAAGCCTTTTTGGTAGCTTGCGCAAGGCTTTACTGACAAAACTGGTACCCGGCTGTTCCAGCGTTATATAGGTAAGCCCTTGTGTATCCATTAATAACCCTAACTGACTATTCACCACTTGTTCAAGCCTGAATTTATTTTCCGCCGTAATAATGGAGGGAACTGGCTCATTCCGACGTTCAGAATTAACAAGCACCAGATGCTCTCCCTGTTTTTCTATTGTTACTTTTTTCGCAAAAGGAGAAAAATGATGTGGTGTTAAATTTTCATTCTCCCCAACCAGGTGATCTACAAAGTCGTTTGAGATCTTTTCTTTGGTTGGAACTATCTGCTATTTCCACCCCAAAGTGGCAGTCACTCTGGCAACAATTGAATTTCATACATTCCCTGGTATTTATTGGATGCGGGGTCTTTGCTGCCAGATGGTTCTGCAGCACTCATAACAATCAATGCACTGGTGCAAACTTTTGTCGTAGCGTCCTGCTATCTAAAGATGAGTCGTCACAAGAAGCAATTTAGTTTGCTCCTCCGGCAAAAATTTGAAAAATAAGCAGCATGAAACAAAATGCTTTAATGCCTGAAGAAAGGCGGCAGCGATACTGTTTAACTAACCAGGCTTTAGGCTCAGTGGTATAAGCCTACCTGAATATATCTCTGCTCTTAGTAAATACGCATTTCAAAGCTGACAGCTATCAATTGCCCATCATCCTTGGTCAGCTCAGGGCGTGTGATCATGACGCACTCTTTAGCTGATCAGTTGATCGTGGAGGCCTTAAATAAATCAGCACAACCAACATCAAGCCTTGTAAAGCCAGAGTGAATAACTTGGGATTAACTTCCTGATAATTGACAAAAAGTGCAGCGTGCATAGCCAGATACAAGCCAAGTACTATAAATCCCCAGCGTTTATAGCGGAACACACCGGCAGCGCCAGCAGCTAACAAAAACCCCATCACCATAATGTAAACAGAGTATCCCGATACACTAAAGGACATTAATTCCTTGTCTGCCCGCGCTTCTGTAAAACGCTTTACTTCCGCTATTGCATCTGCCAAGTCAGTGACATGAATTAAATCAAGCGATTGAGCGAGTAACAGGCCGCCAACACCAATCCGAATCAGCCCATAGCCAAACAGTACCGCTATGATCACTAAGCCTAGTAGACGCCACATAGTTAATCCCTCAAATTAGTCCACAGAATAAGGGGCAAAAGAAGGTTGTATGCAACACAACACCACTTTCTCTGTTGCTCGAAAGCTAGCACAACGCTAAACAGAGTTCCCACTTGAAAGAGCTCTGAAAGTGTAACCAGATGCGATAGTTGTAAGATTTGATTGGCGTAACATGTATCTATTTGGCTTAGGCAAGCAACTGTCATCCACAAACTTCATGAGCTTTGGGGCTGGATCACACTATATGCAGTGATCATAGGTCTTTACCCTATATACCCTTTTGGCTCATAGTTGCATTAAATATCAGCAGGTTAACAGTATTATTGCTATTTTCTATCTGCAGACTCAGTGGGCTTATTTGCATATTTGCTCGCATCTTCAACAGCCTGCATATCCTCGGATAAATCCAGCGCCATGCGCGAACGCTTCAATGCAAGGCCGCGATGATAGTCTGCCGCTTGCCGTATATCCGCATCACCACTTGCTGCCAGAGATCCAAAGGCTTTTTGCAGCCTGACGGCAACCTCAACCACTCCGGCTCCATCTCTGGCTATTGCCGTGAATGCATCATCAAACATATCCCGTACCGAAAGCTCTGGTACTTCAACACGGTCATACTTAGGCGGCTGTTGTTCTTCAACAGGCTCACTCCATAGTGTAAAAAGCCGCACCAATGTTCCAACAATGCAGATAGCTGTACCAGGGTCATTCACCGCAGGTGATAAAGCACGGCCGGCGATTTCGGACAACACCACTAAACCAAATCGGGGATCATCGTCAAAAAGACGGGAACCACTAATCTGAAAAGCTCCGGCTACCGCAGTACAATCGATCTTCGTATGTTCAACCGACTCAGCAATAACATAAGCTAATGTTTTGTCTGGAGTCGCAAAAGCGCCAGGTAAAGCAGCAATAACCACCCTCGCCTGGTTTTGTTCTGCCCAGCTCTGGAGCGCAGCCATATCTATATATTGGACATAACCTACTTTCGTTGCGCACACCAGCGGCTGGCCTGTTTTAGCTCCGGCTTGCGAACTTAGCGGAACCCCGCAGAGATTTGGGGCTTTGCAGCGCCGTTTCAGGGCAGCAGCAGTCGCTTGTTCAACTTTATCAATGGTTGTTCCCATCCGTCCAAGGCGTGCGATACGATCAACCCAGCGCACAAAGGTCACCACAACCATGCCAAATATAAACGCTGTCAAAACAAAGAGAATAAACAGACCTGCCTTCTCAAAATACTGATTCTTGACCGCAGTCAGGGCTACGATACTGAAGATAAAGGCTCCAACAAAAGTGGAAAGCGCATTTTGAGAAGCATCGTCAGCGACTACCAAAGTGAATGAACGCGGAGTTGCAGTATTGGCAGCTGAGGCATAGGCAGACACCATAGAGGACACAGAAAAAGTAGCGATCACCAGCATACTGGACGCCATAATAGAGAGCAGCGCTTCTATCGAATCCCGTGAAACCGCAGGGGTAAATTTTGCCAGGTCAGTGCCATCAGCAAATTTTGCAACAAAGGCGACCGCAATAGAGAGCAAACATAGGGCCAGCGGTTTTACCCAAAGTCGGTCACGAAGTCGGTTGAGCAGAAATCTGAAGCGTTCGGTTAACACAAAGCTACTCCTTTTAGTTTCCCGTGCTGCGGCTTTTCAGTGCGGGAAAAACAAGGCTGAACAGCAACACATTTAAGTAAAAAACTCATAATATCAATAACGTGAACTTTCATTTTATAATCCATGGCAGGCCGTCTGATGGTTGTAAACCAGAGAGAAGCTGGCCGATACAGCCAGATTGCACCGAACCTTTACAGCCACTCTCTGCTAATGAGGCTCTCGTTTTAAGTGCTCTATTTATCCTTTAACGATACAAAACTTAAGCAGTAATACCACTACACAGCAGAAGCGCCAAATTGACTGCCTTACTGCGTTTTGTGCAAACTCTGCCACTGGAGCTTTTTAAGTTCGTAGTGTTTAACATTCCGACCAGCAACAACTTCATCCCTTAAATAGTGAAAACCATTTTTCGTAATCACCCTGCCTGATGCCGGATTTTTGGCAAGATGCCTAGCGTAGATCTGCGACAAGCCAAATTGATTAAAACCAAACTCAAGCAGTAGTCCTGACGCTTCTGTGCAATAGCCATTTCCCCAATAAGGTAAGCCAACCCAATACCCAAGATTACCCGTCTGCTCTTCGATTTGCGTAAAACTAATAGCACCTATAAGTTCATCTGTTTGCCGGATCACCATAGCAAACACCGCGGCAACCCTGTTTTGATAACAGCTTTCATGCTCGTCTATCCACGCTTCTGCCATGCCATCCAGATAGGGATGAGGAATATTTTCGGTCATTTCGGCAATTATTTTTGCACCGGCAAGCTGCTGAACTCTGGCTGCATCTTCTGGTTTAAAAGGCCGCAGTTTCAGCCTCTCAGACTGTAAGTTAGGTATCATATTTATCCTCGGGACCACAGATTAACAGGCAAGCCTGATACCAGTGTTTGCCACTCAATATCCATGTTGAAGTTTCGGATTTAATGCTTTTTCAGCCACACCTGTATATCGCATAGATGAAAAACATTACTGGCAAACATCAGCAGGCACAAGAGCTAAGTTCCGCATAACTTACAGCGCTGTTGAGACTACAGAAGCAGCATCAAAGATGAAAACTAGGGTTGCTGTTAAAAAGGTGGGTGTTTACGGCACAAAAAAGCCCCGATAGCGGGGCTCTGGTATAGCAGTATTAATTAAGCGCGTTTTAAGTTAAGAGCGCTGAGGGATACGCTGAAGTACAGCCAGCAATAATTCCCAGTACTGACCAACGGTAGTGATATTCACCATTTCATCCGGTCCATGTGGAAAACGGATAGTTGGGCCTATCGACACCATATCCATATCCGGATAAGGTTTTTTAAACAAACCACATTCTAAGCCTGCATGGATCACCATAATCACAGGCTCTTTGTGGTAAATATCCTGATAGGTGTCGCGCACTATCGCCATTACAGGTGAATCCGGATTTGGTTTCCAGCCAGGATAAGCGCCGCTGAATTTCACTTCTGTGCCAGACAACTGCGCTAATGAACTTAACATGCTTTCGACTTGCTGGCGGCCGCTGTCGATTAGAGAGCGGATTAAACAAAGCACCTGAATGCTGTGTTCTTTGGTACTGATCACGCCCATGTTGAGGGAAGTTTCGGTTACGCCTTCGACTTCATCGCTCATCCGCATCACGCCGTTAGGGCATAGATTCAGTAAGTGGATCAGAGTCTGTTGTGTTGCGGCTGTTAGCACCTGTGTTGGGGTAGGCACTTCAGTCAGGCTCAGTTTTAATGCTGGCTCAACAGCTGCTAATTCAAACTTTAACAAGGCTTCGAACTCTGTTACAGCCTGTTGTAACTGCGCCAGTTTTGCCGAAGGAACTGTCAAGCTGACAGTGGCTTCACGAGGTATCGCATTACGTAATGAACCACCGCTAAAACCGGCAATAGCTAGTTCCAGTGCTGTGGCATGATCAGCTAAAAAACGCGCCAAAAGTTTATTAGCATTACCACGGCCCAGGTGAATATTCACACCTGAGTGACCACCTTTTAAGCCCGTTAAGCTTAAATCAAAAGCTATAACGCCAGAAGCAGTGTTCTGCCATTGCACAGGTACGGTAAATTCAGCGTCTACGCCACCAGCGCAGCCCATGTAAATTTCGCCTTCCTGCTCAGAATCGGTATTGATCAGTATTTCGGCATCCAGCATGCCGGGTTCCACACCAAAGGCACCTGTCATACCGGCTTCTTCGTCTATGGTCAGCAGCACTTCTAATGGGCCATGCTGAATGTCGTCACTGCCTAAAATAGCTAAAGCCGACGCCATACCTATACCGTTGTCAGCACCAAGAGTTGTGCCGCGAGCTTTAACCCAGTCGCCATCGACATAAGCTTCAATAGGATCTGTAGTGAAGTCATGGATTTTGTCGGCATTTTTCTGCGGCACCATATCAAGGTGCGCCTGGATCACCACCACTTTACGGTTTTCAAAACCTGGGGTGGCTTTCTTTTTAATGATCAGGTTACCCACTTTGTCTTCAACTACTGGCAAACCTTTGTCACGTGCCCACTGCTGAATATGCTGACTTAAGGCTTGTTCATGTTTAGAAGGATGTGGAATGGCACAAATTTGACCAAACCATTGCCATAACGGCTGTGGGTATAAGGATGATAATGCGGACACAACAACTCCTGATTAAGAGGCTCAGCTAAAAAAACGCGGCATTTTAGCACAGACAGCAGCAGGCGCAGCGCTATAAGCTCTGAGCCACAGGTTCTGAAAAATCGCAGTGATGTAAAGATACTGTGTCAGTATTTGTATCCACACCGTATCAGTAGTAGGTAGTGGCTACATTGATTTTGCATAGTCAGAATTATGAACGTTACCCAGAGCACCTGATTTACAAACCTCGCTCTGCAAAGCTATTCAGGTAACACAAAGGCTGAGTGCTTATGTCAGGTGCTTTACAACAATGGCACCAATAGCAAGCACAGCTCCTGTGGCAGTCGCCCAACTTACATTTTTGTAGGTTCCAAAAGCTAACAGTGCAAAGCCTGTAGCTCCGGCCAGATTGCGGATTTGCTGCCCGTCATAGAAAAAATCATAGACATTGATCGCAGCCAGTATCACTGCCACACTAATTAAAACCTTGTCAGTCTTCGTCATTCTGAACTTACCTCTCTCATCTTTTACTGAACTTGGCCACTACAAACGAGCTCCTTGCGCAACATGCAGAAGCCAGCACATGCCGCACTTTGTTACATCTTTACAGCGTCATATGCAACAAAGGATAAGATTTGCCCTGACCATCAACTGCTGAGCGTCCCTTGATCGAAAAACCTATATGCTGATAAAAACCCACAGCTTGTGCATTCTGCTCATTCACGTCCACTCGGGTTGCCCCCTGAACCTTGATGGCATAAGTCGCTAATAAGCAACCCACACCTTTTCCCCGAGCCTCAGGTGCAATAAACAACATTTCGATAGTGTTTTCATGCACACCACAGAATCCCAGTATTTCACCATTGCCATCTTTTGCGCACCTTAAATCAACAGCGTCAAAGTACTGCTCCAAGATCAGCGGTTTTAACTGCTGCAGATCGTCTTCTGCCAAAAAGTCATGGGTAGCTCTGACTGAAGCTTCCCAAACATCCAACAGCTCGCGATAGTCTGTTTTGTGCACCAGCTCAATGTTCATATGGTCAGCCATGTTAAATTTAGCCACTCTTAGAGCGCGTGGTTGACTTTGACGACAGCGAAAATGCTGAGACCAAAAAACCAAGTGCAACTTCGCTGCTACCTATCACAGTGATAGTCGGATTAATAAAAAACAGTATAAGTACGATTAATAACATGCTTGCTACAAAGATCACGAAGAAGGAAACCAAAGGATAAAACTTCATTTTACTCATCTTCTTAAGAACATATGTATAAAAACCAGCGGCTAATACAATGCCCAGCCCCCCAGAAATGATGCAGGTCAATAAATAATCAAAACTCAGATTTTTATCAGCACGGAGCAAAACTGATGTGATAACGAAAGTGATGGGTACCACTAAAAGCAACATAAAAATATCAGCTTTGAAGCTAAGAGATTTCATTAAAAATGCATTCCTAAAAGTTCAGAGACATGAATTTAACCAATTTTTAACGCGCTGAAAAGGGGGACACCTGAGCATTGCCTGCCATTGGGTAAATCGGTTATGCACTATAGGTCAGCCATCTCTAGCCTATCCTTTTATTAAATGCGGGCAATTTCCCATATTTTTGAAGATGTAGAGTGTGAAGAAATACTTCAATGAGTGAGACCAGTTCAGGCTTTGACACTGTAGCTACACCCAACCTTGCTGTGCCGTCTTGCACACTGCGTATTTCTTCCAGCGCTTCATCACTTCTGAATGTTTGAGCGGGAAATTGCCTTTTACCATTTTCAACTGGTCCGGGAGTATTGACATGATTCCATATTCTTCCGTGCAATTTTGCAGCTTTGCCTATATAGAACACTTCGCCACAGGGTTTAGCAAAAAAATAAACCCCACTTTTTGAACCAATGCCGTCGTTAGTAATAACAATGCCAAATGTTGAATGCTCTGACCATTGTCCAATTGGCACTGTTGAATCTTTAAATGGGAACTCTATTTCTGCTCCTTCAAACAAATGAGGCAGCGAAGATTTGAGGTTCATAATCTCTTCGTAGAGTTCGGATATTTTCATTATGATTAATGGATCCTTTTGATTACCCTACAAATATAAGGCTACTTAGTGAGCCGCGGCAACTCCGTCTCGTCTGGAATCAGACCCAGCCACATAACCCTTGTCTAATTTCATTATGCCCTGGCCGCCACCGAATATTAAACCCCGGCTGTTACCAAGAAAAACACTCTGCGCCGTAGCCATAATTGGATTTTGTGGGGCATGGCCCATTGCATACAATTTATCGACAGTGTCTTGAGGTATGCCTTGCTCAAAACTGACACTGTTTTCTTCCCAGTGCCGAAACCTAGGCGCATCTATGGCTTGTTGCACATCCATGTCAAACAGCACCATATTCAGCAGCACCTGGACATGAGCTTGCGGCTGTTGCGCACCGCCGACAATGCCATAACTTAACCAGGGTTGTTGCTTGCCTTGTGCGTTTGCCTTAGTCACAAAACCCGGAATAATGGTATGAAATGGGCGTCTGCCAGGGGCAACTGTATTGGCTCTGTCAGGCTGCACGGACAGCCCGACCCCGCGGTTTTGTAACGCAAAACCTGTGCCCGGTACCACAATACCTGAGCCAAAAGAACCCGCTAAACTGTTAATAAAAGACACCATATTGCCTTGGCTATCGGCAACGCTTAAGTAAGTGGTTTCGCTGGTGGTTAACGAAGGTTCGGGATCCGCGCTTGTCATGGCTTTGTCCGCCTGAATTTGCGCACGCCGTTTTGCAATCACCTGATCTGACAATAACTGATCTGGTGTAACCTGCATAAATTCGGGGTCACCAACAAAAAGTTCCAGATCAGCATAAGCCAGTTTTTTCGCTTCAATCAGGTGATGCAAATAATCCGCCGAATTGTGCTGCATAGAAGCTAAATCAAAAGGTTCCAGTATTTTGAGCATTTCTAAAGCCGCAATGCCCTGGCCATTAGGCGGTAATTCCCATAGCCGGTATTCTTTAAACGAAACCGATAAAGGCTCAACCCACTCTGCACTATAGTTCGCAAAGTCCTCTTGCGTTAAAAAGCCACCTAACTCCTGCACTCGTGCCGCAATTTTTTGTCCTAATTCGCCACCGTACAGCACGTGTGGGCCTTGCTCCGCAATCAGCTTCAGAGTGTTGGCATAATCTGGGTTCACAAACCATTCGCCGGCTTTTGGTGTTCTGCTGCCGTCTATTAAAAAAGTAGCTCTTGAACCCTTGTCCCAATTGATCTTGCTTTCGAACATGCCCCATTCAGTGGCCGTAGTGTCAGAGATCAGAAAACCCTTTTCGGCCAGTGCAATAGCCGGTGCCAATGCTTGCGCCAAGGTTAGAGTGCCATGCTGCTCTAATAGCTTTGCCCAGCCCGATAATGCACCAGGCAGGGTAATAGATTCAGGGCCTTCGTCTGGCACACGACGACGGTCAGCCATCTTTTCAAAGGTCATTAATGCGCCTGCATGTCCACTGCCATTGATGCCGACCAACCGCTGTTCTTTTTCCAGCCAAATCATGGCGAACATGTCGCCACCAATGCCTGTCATATAGGGCTCGACCACGCTTAACACCGCTGCCGCAGTCACTGCAGCGTCAATTGCATTACCGCCATTTTTCAGCACAGTAAGACCGGCCTGACTGGCTAAGGGCTGACTGGTTGCAACCACAGCATTAGGCGCATACACAGCCTTTGCCTGATAAGGTTCAACAGGCGCACCAAGACCTGCCCGAAAGGAGAAACCAGCCACAATAGCTGACACCGCAACCAGCGCTATAATGGCCAGCATCCACAGTAAAAACCTCTTGATTCCGTTCATATAATTTTAATTTCCTCAATGTTTGGCATGATCTGTTTTTTTACGCAGATACTATAACCCAATGAAATTTCTGGGATATAGTAGCTCGGTCAGCTAGTGTGTTATTGAACGATATTGCGCTTTGATGCAAAGCTAAGATCTGCTTTGCTTTGGCTGGAAATGGACAAATTCAGGAGTATCGCAAGGATGGCTAAAAACCAGAGTTTAGTAACCAGTTGGGTAAAAAGAGCTGCTGGAGAAACTGAGCGCATCGAAGCCTGTTTTAGCGGGCTTGCTTATGCGCCACATAGCCATGACACCTACACTTTGGCGTTAACAACAGCTGGCGTGCAAAGCTTTAATTATCGTGGCGAATTACGCCATTCCCTGCCAGGTGAAGTGGTGATATTGCACCCCGACGAAACTCACGACGGCCAGGCAGGAACAGATAGCCCCTTTGCGTATCGCGCTATCAGCATCAACCCTGTTGATGTGCAGAATATTTTGCAGGGTGTCAGCCTGCCCTTCTTGCAAGGTGGAGTCACCAGAGATCCGCGACTTAGCCAGATCGCCACAAAGCTGTTGGCTGAATTTGATCGTCCACTGGAGACACTGGAGCAGCAAGACCTCATCTTTGCATTTGCCAGCTGTTTACAGCTGATAACATGCAACAGCGTTCAACATACCAAAGCAAACTACCACGCCATAAAACGAGTCCGTGAATACATTGATGATGTCATCGCTATTGACTCCTGTATGCACATCGACATCAGTTTGGATGAACTGGCCGCTATTTCACACTACAGCAAGTGGCAAGTAACCCGCGATTTCAGATCCCTTTACGGTACAACGCCTTACCGCTACGTCACACTCAAGCGACTGCAAAAAGCCAAAGCCTTAATTGAGCGGGGCTTGCCCTTAGTGCAGGTAGCTATCAGTAGCGGCTTTGCCGATCAAAGCCATCTGACCCGACACTTTAAAACCTGTTTTGGTACCACACCCAAAGTGTGGGCAAAACTGAATCAATGCTAAGCAAAGCAGCTTAATCAGCAGGGCATGTTCTTCAGCTTTTCATATTGCGGCTTGTTTTCATCGCTTGCTTTAAGCAAATAGTGGCGTCGAATTTTACTTTTTACCATCCAGCTGAAATTTCTCCAGCCGGTATAAAAATGCCTTGTAGTTCAGCTGCAGTAATTTGGCCGCTTTGGTTTTATTGCCATTGCTCAATTGCAAGGCTTGTTCCAGGCAACTGCGCTCCAGAGCTTCGAAGTCCAGGCCGGCTTCAGGCAGTTGAAACAGGCCTGCAGCTGGCTCTGGTTTTTGAGGCTGTAAATCGGCCAGCAATTCCTGTTCATCCTGCAACAAGACAAAACGCTCAATTTTATTGCTGAGCTCGCGCACATTGCCGGGCCACGGATAGGCCATGAGGGCTTTGAGCGCTGTTTTTGATAAGGCAGGCAAACTGGTTTTATAACGGCTTTGTTGCAGCTGAAAAAAATGTTGGATAAGACCCGGAATATCTTCAGTGCGCTCACGTAAAGCAGGCATATGCACGGGCACCACATTCAGGCGGTAAAACAGATCCTGACGAAATCGTCCCTGCTGCACTGCGGTCGCTAAATCCTGATGGCTGGCGGCAATAATTCGCAAGTTCAGTTTGATTTCATGATGGCTACCCAACCGGGTTACAGTCCCTTCCTGCAACAAGCGTAATAACTTGGCTTGCAGAGGTAATGGCAGTTCTGCAATTTCATCCAAAAAGACAGTACCACCCTGAGCAGCTTCAAACTTTCCGGCTTTGCTTTGAACAGCCCCTGTGTAGGCTCCTTTTTCAGCCCCAAAAAGCTCGGCTTCGGCCAGACTTTCCGGAATGGCACCGCAGTTGATCGCAATAAAAGGTGCATTTTTACGTGGCGATAACTGATGCAAAGCACGAGCTGCCAACTCTTTACCTGTACCACTTTCACCACTGATAAGCACAGTCACATTACTGCCTGCAACACGTTGAATGCGCTGAAACAGCAGTTGCATACATGGCGCATGGCCAATCAAATCAACCAGTTGTTGCTGCTCGGTCAATTGGGCACTCAACTGCTGGTTTTGCAGGCGCAATTGCCTCGCCCGCAAACCTTTACTGATAGCCAGCAGTAGTTCCTGCCGTTTAAATGGCTTAGACAGATAATCATCAGCTCCGGCCTGAATAGCGTCAACCGCATGGCTGACTGAGCCATAAGCCGTGGCCACAACAAAACCCAAAGCAGGACATTCGGTACGTACATACTGCAACACATCAGCGCCACTGCCGGAACCAAGCTTCCAGTCACAAAGCACCAGCGCAAGCTCTGGCTGATTCTTTAACGCCACTATAGCTGATGCAGTGCTGTCCGCCTGGTGCACCAGATAACCGTCAGATGTCAGTAACTGGCTTAATAAACCACGTTGTGCCAGGTCGTCTTCAACCACTAATAATTGCAATGCTTTCATGTGGTTTCCCCTTCGATGTGACAGAGCTCAATACGAGCAATGCAGCCACCTTCGACCGTATTTTCCAAAGTCACTTTCCCCTGATAATACCTGTGTAATAAACGCTGACAAAGATAAAGTCCCATCCCAGCCCCTTCGGCTTTGTTGCTAACATGAGGTTGAAACAACTGCTCAGCAATGGCTGGATCTAAGCCTGAGCCCTGATCCACGACCTCCAGCAGTACGCTGTTTTGTATAGACCTAAGGCTGATTTGTACTTCTGAGCCAGCAGGGCTCGCTTCCACTGCATTGCTAATCACCGCATGAAAGATACTGCGAAGTTCGGCCTCTGCTCCTTGCAGCTTCAACTGCTCAGGTAATGTTAAATTGAGCCGGACTGGCTGAGCGCTGAATTCCAGCGCTATATCATGCAGCAAGGTATTTAAGTTGACAGTCTGACTGCGATCCACGCCTTCGCAGCTTAAAGTTAGCAGCGCTGTTAAAGTGCGGTTGATATGCTGCATTTTGTGTTCAACCAGTTTCTGTAACTGCTGTTGCTCTGCAGATGCCTGTGGCAATTGCTCCAAAGCCAATGCCATCGTATGGATAGGGTTACGCAGCGCATGCACCAGGCCACGGCTGATTTCCCCCAGTTCCACTAATTGTTGCTGTTGTTGTAATTGCTCACGGTGTTCTGCCAGTTGATCCAATTGCAAACTGGTTTGATTAAATTGCTCCAACACATAACGATATTCTTTCAGCCTGAACTGACTGGCAAGTTGCACCTTGTGTTCACCCGCAGCAAGGCGGCGAAAGCCCTGAACCAGCAACTGTAAAGGTGCAATAAAACGATACCCAAGCCAGCTGGCTAAAAAAAATGCCAGCACAGCAATGATGATAAATGCCATGATCTGGTTTTGCAGATAGTTCTGGATCAGTATCTGGCTACTGCCTTTTTGCTCCAGTTGGAATTTTTGTACCCAGTTGCCTGCAGTGGGGCTTTGTTCACGCAACTCCTTCAGGGTTTTATCCAGTTGTTGTTGCATCTCGGCAGGCAGAGCATTGTCCGACAGCTGAATGACTTTTATGCCCTCCTCTACCTGAACTATCGCCTTAGCCTTTGTTGCAACAGCTGATGTGGTGACGGCCTCTGGCTGTTTAATCCGGCTGATGTTTTCTGCGGTACGGGCTAAAACAATGCGGCTTAACTGGCCGCTTTGGGTCGTCAGTTCCTGCTGCAATTGCTGTTGAAACCACCAGAGGGTAGCAAGCTGGCTCAGGCTTAACAGCAGCAGCAAGACACTGATCCCTATTAACAAGGCTTTTTGAATACTCATGCAAGGGTCCTGTTGTTGATGGTCTTATCTGCAGTCTTGTCTGGATAATACAAGATAGATGCCAGTATCCCAGCCCAAAGGTTAATAAAAAAGCTTTTGAATAATAGCCACTTAGCTAAAAATCAGGCATCAGCAAGCTGATGTATCGCTGTTTAATTTGCCTATTTCAGCAAAACCTTATCCTTATTTCGGGATATTTGGCAGTAAACCCTGACGTTATGTTTTTAAGCCATTGAATTTAAACCAATTTAATTCTGGCATTAAATTTTCAAGTCAAAGGAGCAAGCGCTTCATTGGTGAAGTGCTGTTACTTAACTGAAGGATTGATCATGAAAACATTTCAACCACTGGTTCTGCTTAGCTCACTTTTTTTACTGGTCGCTGCCTCCACTCAGCTCTCGGCAGCTGAGGCAAAAACCAGCACAAGCTCCGAACAGGTTCAAATCGAAAAATCGCCAAAAAAAACCAAACTTCTGCTGGTTCAGGATGGTGAAACTGAAGAGTTTAACTGGAGCAATGATGAGCTGAAAAATGAGGCTGAATTAGATCTGGCTTTAAGCAAGTTACCCGAAGAAAAACGTGAGAAGATCAAAAAGTTATTGATGGATCAAAAAGATGGCCTGCGTGGAATGGTTTTCCATGCGCTGGATGGTTCAGACGGCGATATAAACCTCATCGATAAAAAAATTATAGTAAAAACACTGGACGGCAAAAGTGAATTCGATGTCATCAAACACTTGCTGCAAAAATCCAGCCTGACAAAAGAGCAACTGCTGGAACTACAAAAACTGTTGGACAGCAAACATTAAAATCCGCGAACCAAGCCCAGCGGAAATCGTCCCTGGGCTTGTACCACATTATAGTGACCCCTTATCTGTAGGCGCTGACCAAAATTGCCCGCCGTTCCGGTTTGCGGTGACCGGCTCTACCGGTTTGGTCTGCTCAGGCTGCTATGATTTTGCTCGGTTTGGATAGCAAAAAGGACACCGGGTTATGGGTGTCCTTTTGATTAAACATAGCAACATTCAGGAATGAACGTCCCTATTTTCACATGAAAACATACCCATCATCTTCAGGGGCTATGCCTTTTAATGTTTTTTATATTCACGTTCTAAATTTAGAATAACCGCCCCCAATGGATTATCAAAAGCCCATGAATCAATAACTACTCTTGACAAACTGTTGTCTGATGGCAAAACAATACCCATCAAGACATTTTCTTTCATATCCAGAATCGACTTTCTTATTATATTCAACTGAGCAGCATAAACAGAGTTTAGTCCTACTTTCGAAAGCTCAGCGTCAATACTAAATATTGCATGATCGATCATTTCAATTAGATTTCTTTTTTTCAATTTCTGTATTCCAATTCAGGTCTAAGTACATATTTCTGAAGCTGACCACCCGGATAAGATGCTCCTTGAGATCCAATGGCATGATCCAATGGTGTCCACCAATGGTATCAGGTCTAATGTGATGACTCGCCTCCCATCCTGACTTAGGATGAGGTGACCAAACCGAAAGAGGCGAATCATCATGCTTATCAAAACATTAGGTGTAGATCTTGGCAAGCTCAGTTGTCATGTGATTGGGCAAGATCAGCACGGAAAAGTAGTAGAAAAGCGCAAAATACTGATCAGTAAGTTTGCAGAATATCTGGCAAATTTACCGCCATGCGCTGTGTTTTTTGAAGCCTGTGGTGGCGCACATCATTGGTGCCGTAAAGCCAGAAGCCTTGGCCATCGGGCTGACATGATACCGGCCAATTTCGTGAAGCCTTTTGTAAAGTCGAACAAAAACGACTTCAACGATGCCGAAGCCATTTGCGAAGCGGCACAGCGGCCGACGATGCGTTTTGCGCATGTTCGCAGTGAAGAGCAACAAGCCTTTGGCTGTTTACTCAAGTTACGTGAGCAGTTGGTAGAAGAGCGCACAGCGGTCAGCAATCAGGCGCATGCGTTTCTGTTGGAATTTGGTATTCAGCAGAAAAAGGGCCGTGCTTTTATCGGCACTGTAGCGGATATGACTGAAAATCCTGATATTAATTTACCTGAAGCGCTGCGTCTGGCGCTGTTCCGTCTGGTGGAGCGTTATAAAGCGGTTGATAAAGAAATCAGTGAGTTGGAACGGGATATCACGGCGATTAACAGCCAGAACGAGAACTGCAAGCGTATGCAAAGCATTCCGGGTGTAGGTTTAATTACCTCGAGCTTTATTGAATCATGGGCTGGCAGTTGCAACCAGTTTAAAAGTGCCAGAGACTTTGCGGCCTGGGCAGGATTAGTACCAAAACAGCATTCAACAGGCGGAGTAAGCAACCTGCTTGGGATCAGCAAACGCGGTAACAGCACGTTGCGTAAATACCTGATCCACGGTGCACGCTCGGTTATCCAATGGAAGCTCGAAGAAGATCATGCCTGGAGCCCGTGGATTAAAAAGCTGTTAAGCAGTAAGAAAAAAACAGTGGCGGTGGTCGCTATGGCCAATAAACTGGCCCGCATTATCTGGGCCGTATTAACAAAAGAGCAGAATTACGCAGCAGTCGCTGCATAAACCGGGTCACACCGAGTTTGCAACACGATGGCAATAAGGCAACAACCATGATCGGAAACCTGTCAGGGGCAAAAGCACATAGATGCTGAAGGTCTTATTAGGGCGATGATGGGCGAACAACATAGCGGGCGGGCACAACAATAAAGTGCCAACAGACTCCGGATAGATTGACGCAGACTTATTTGCTAACCGTGCTTGCAATATGGAGGCGAGTCATAGATTGCCCTTTGCCCCCAACCAATGGTGTCAGGTCTTGCCCTTTGCCCCTGTGGATACTTTGTGGCTTTTCCCTGAAATAATACGGCTAACGGTTCCGTAATGTAAGTCAAAATAATGACTTAACTCCGTCTGATGGTAGCCTCCGCTGGCGTAAGCTAATTGAATTGCCCTGTTTCGGTCCCCTGAGGCTTGCTTTACATACCAATCTAAAGGCTTTGCGGGTAAACGTTTTTGCTTCGTGGGAATTTCAGATAACAATTCAGGGCAGGATATTTTGCTTTGCATTTCACTGACAAAACTATCTGACCCCAGATAAATCAACTGCTTGACCTCGGGCCACAAACTTTTTCCCACTCCACGCAATACAAAATCCTGATACTTACGAATGGCCTGTGAGCGTTCGCTACCAAAGAGTGACAACAACTGGTCCACTGCCAACCATGGTGGTGGCTCATGATAATGACAGGTAAAGCAGTAACTACTCCAGGGCCACTCTTCGCAGCTATCTACCATTGCCGCACGCACCGGATTCAATACGATGTAACGGCTGACTTCCAGCAGATAACTGTCCTTTTGTACCAGTATCGCTTTAAAGCGCCCCTGAAACAAATGACCCACTCTTTTGTGTGTCCGGTTAAACGTCTGGGTATAAACACCATTGAGCTGGCGCATGCCGCCGCTTAAATTGGCATCCGGTGTCTCAAGCAGAAGATGATAGTGGTTGGTCATCAGACAATAAGCATGTACTACCCAGTTAAAGCGTTCACACACCTGCGCCATAAGCTCCAAAAAAGCCTGATGGTCAGCTTCGTTCTGGTAAATAGCTTTTCGCTCGTTACCACGTGACGTCACATGATACAAAGCTCCGGCAAACTCCAATCGCAGTGGGCTGCTCATCCTTGACCCCAAAACAGATAAGGTCAATTAACCATAGTTAACCTTATCTGTTCGGGCAAGGATTTATGCCACCTGGCGTTTTGATGAATACTGAGTGGCTATTGCGGTTTGAAATCAGGAAACGGGAAATGCCCCACCACTGAATATCGTTGCAACCAATGCCTTACAACAAGGGGCAAAGGGCAATCTATGACTCGCCTCCATATTGCAAGCACGGTTAGCAAATAAGTCTGCGTCAATCTATCCGGAGTCTGTTGGCACTTTATTGTTGTGCCCGCCCGCTATGTTGTTCGCCCATCATCGCCCTAATAAGACCTTCAGCATCTATGTGCTTTTGCCCCTGACAGGTTTCCGATCATGGTTGTTGCCTTATTGCCATCGTGTTGCAAACTCGGTGTGACCCGGTTTATGCAGCGACTGCTGCGTAATTCTGCTCTTTTGTTAATACGGCCCAGATAATGCGGGCCAGTTTATTGGCCATAGCGACCACCGCCACTGTTTTTTTCTTACTGCTTAACAGCTTTTTAATCCACGGGCTCCAGGCATGATCTTCTTCGAGCTTCCATTGGATAACCGAGCGTGCACCGTGGATCAGGTATTTACGCAACGTGCTGTTACCGCGTTTGCTGATCCCAAGCAGGTTGCTTACTCCGCCTGTTGAATGCTGTTTTGGTACTAATCCTGCCCAGGCCGCAAAGTCTCTGGCACTTTTAAACTGGTTGCAACTGCCAGCCCATGATTCAATAAAGCTCGAGGTAATTAAACCTACACCCGGAATGCTTTGCATACGCTTGCAGTTCTCGTTCTGGCTGTTAATCGCCGTGATATCCCGTTCCAACTCACTGATTTCTTTATCAACCGCTTTATAACGCTCCACCAGACGGAACAGCGCCAGACGCAGCGCTTCAGGTAAATTAATATCAGGATTTTCAGTCATATCCGCTACAGTGCCGATAAAAGCACGGCCCTTTTTCTGCTGAATACCAAATTCCAACAGAAACGCATGCGCCTGATTGCTGACCGCTGTGCGCTCTTCTACCAACTGCTCACGTAACTTGAGTAAACAGCCAAAGGCTTGTTGCTCTTCACTGCGAACATGCGCAAAACGCATCGTCGGCCGCTGTGCCGCTTCGCAAATGGCTTCGGCATCGTTGAAGTCGTTTTTGTTCGACTTTACAAAAGGCTTCACGAAATTGGCCGGTATCATGTCAGCCCGATGGCCAAGGCTTCTGGCTTTACGGCACCAATGATGTGCGCCACCACAGGCTTCAAAAAACACAGCGCATGGCGGTAAATTTGCCAGATATTCTGCAAACTTACTGATCAGTATTTTGCGCTTTTCTACTACTTTTCCGTGCTGATCTTGCCCAATCACATGACAACTGAGCTTGCCAAGATCTACACCTAATGTTTTGATAAGCATGATGATTCGCCTCTTTCGGTTTGGTCACCTCATCCTAAGTCAGGATGGGAGGCGAGTCATCACATTAGACCTGACACCGTTTTTGCTAGAAGTGGGCAACACAAACCGGTTTTATTGAGCATATCAACCGGTGTCAACACCTGTAGGCGCTGGCCAACATTGCCCGCCGTTCCGGTTTGCTCTGACCGGTTCTACCGGTTTGGTCTGCTCACCTTGCTGGTGATTTTGCTCACTTTGAATAAAAAAGGACACCGGGTTATGGGTGTCCTTGTATTCAACATACAGCGGCAAGAGCTCTATACCTGACGCCAAAATTCGACGTTATGTATCTAAAGCAATTTGATCCCAATTATTTTCTTTTGCAATCAACCACTCCATGGCCCGCCGCCTTTCCTCTACCGCAGCAAACTTTATATTTTTCAGTTTGCTCTCATCATCCCATATTTCAGGGTGCCTGATGGCTGCATTTAGACAATAATAAAAGTCCAACGCCAAGAGTAACTCATCGTTTTCTCGGTATGAAAATGATTCAATCAACTCATCAAATGATATTTCAGGTGGAAGCTTTGAAAACATTTCATCGAGTTCAGATTCAACATCCAGATGTGGTAGATCCTCCGCAAGACCAACAAACCAGCATAAAACATAAATAGATTCTTGTTTCCAAGAACAGACATTTATATCTTCCTGAGATAATTGCTCTTTCTGTAAAATATTCATTTCATCTTTACTAAGAAAGCTAAGAAATTCATTTTCCTCAAGCCAATTCCATAACAAATCTGGATCGGCATCCCGAGCCAATCCTAACATCACATATAGACCTACAATCCTTCTTGCTATGTCTTCTGAGTTTTTCTCTAGACAGCCACTAATTAATGGAAGATGTGGGTGTAATGGTATTCCATGTTTAATAAGTTTTTCTTTGGTCTTTAATCGAATTAAATTTGAATTTTTCATTTAATATTCTTCAATTATTATTTTTCATCTAATTTCTTCAATCGATTACTTTCTATCTTGCTAGAAACCCTTACAGTTCCCGTGACTTTTTGCTTATGAAACTTGGCATAGCCACCTTTACTTTCTGTTCTGGTCTTCGCAGCATGATTTTCTTTAGTTCTCAAGTCCAATTTTTTGGGGTCTTTGCTATTATGATCCCATTCAGTATTTCGAGGGTTTCTTCGCCCTCCACCTGAGGTACTGGTTCGTTCGTAGACATCATCACCGTGCTTAGCTTCTTGCTCTTTTCTGAACTCAGGATCATTTTTCATCTTTTCATGATACTGCTTATTCCCAGCATATGAGTGACCAGACCTGCTTTTAGCCTTAGTCTCACTCAAATCTGCGGTAAATCCACCATCCGGCTCTGGATGTTTTTTAGAAACTACATTTTGCGATCCTATGTCAGGTCCTTCACCTTTCATCGCTTTGGATGCGCCATTATTTTTGACTGCATCAATTCCATCATCTAAAGCTCTAGCAACTTTCGATGAACCAGCTGGCACAAAGGGCGTTACCGCAGCAATAGAATCAGCAGCTAAATCGGTTAACCCTTCGGACACAATCACAGGATTGTTTGTAGCATATCCATAAGTCACCTTACCTACATCATAGATAATGCTAACAACATCCCAAGCTGTTTCCCACACATAACCCGTTGGATCTGTCCCAGACAATGGATTGTTCATTCCATAGCTGTACGGGTTCAGACTCTGTGAGTTACCAGGACTCTGAATCACAGGATCAACACTCAAGAACCGCCCCAAATTGTAATCATACCCCCGTCCGTTCATATGAATTAATCGGATGGCATTTTTAGGCTAACTTATTAAAGAGCAAAGAAAAATTCCCGAACGGGACTTTTACAGTATCATTTCAAATTGACGTAGTTTGGATACCAGTGTTGGCAGCTTCTGGCGTTGCAACGAGTCCAGGTATTCTTCTGCTGTCATGGGTGGGTTCTTCAGCGAGTTTCTTTGGCGTTGTGCAGCCAAAATTGCTCTGCTCGGGTCGAGTTCAAACATATCAGCCAGAAATACATCCGGGTGAATGGCCGTCAGACCAAGAGGAGCAAGGCTCTGTTGCGGAAAATCTTTAAGATTAAAGGTAATAATGCCCTCAGCCTGTCCCTTGATTGCCGCTGCAACCACATGCCGGTCGTCATCGTCAGGTAACTCAATACCGTTTACAAACTGCTGGTAACCTTCAACAACACAATCCGGCGCATGCCTGTTCATCAGCTCGCGGGTTTTCTGTAATTTTTCAGCCGGCAGACCCGGTTGCTTCTTTAATAAGTTTCGTATCTATTCATCGTGGATTTGCTCTGTCCATCTGGCCCGGTAAAGCCCAGTTTGCGCAAGATACAATAAGTAACTGCGCAACGGCGCTGGATACATCACACATGCATCCAGGATCACTGTATAGGTTGCCATTTAATATCCCAAATTCAGCTCCTGATCGAGTGCGGACAGTTCATCCAGAGTCGCCAGGCGTTTTGCATCAATTTCCTGCTTGAATTTCATGACATCGACAAACGCAACCTTACGACGATTGCCTGTTCTGGTATGAGCAAGCTCTCCGGAATCCAGCAATTTAATAAAGGTGGGACGAGACATATTGAGCATGTCTGCAGCCTCTTGCGTGGTCAATTCAGCATGAATGGGAGTGATGCTTACACTGTTACCCTGACCGAGCTGAGTCAGCACCTCGATCATTAATTTAACTGCACTGGCAGGAAGTTTTACTGAATGATTTTCACCATCCTTTCCTACCACATTAAAATTTTGTACATCCCCATTCGCTTCAAGTACAGCGGAAAGCTCTTGGCTGCTTAACTTTGCCAGTGCGATTTCTTCAGCACTTGGCAATGATTGTACACTTAGCATTTTAGTCATCTCTGTTTGTTTGTTTTTAAAGTGTTTGATTGCTCTGTTCGTTTGTAAAGTGGCTATAAAGCCTAAAAGGATTATCCGCAATATTCGAAACAACATCAAGCTTTTCGCAATATTCGAAAGAAGAGGATCCCTGAACCTGTTTTGTTATCGATGAGCGGCCGCGTGAGTCCTGTTATACACTTCACGCAGTTTTACCATGCTGACATGCACATAAATTTGCGTAGTGGATAGATCCGCATGCTACGCATTTACTGGAAGCAGGTATTGATATCAGAACGGTACAAGAGCAACTAGGCCATAGCGATGTGAAAACCACACAAATTTATACCCATGTCTTAAACAGGGGTGGCAATGCAGTGAAAAGTCCATTGTCTTTGTAGTTGTATGGAGGGAGGCCTGTAGGGGTCGTGGCTTGTCCCGACCCGTCAATGGGCTCCGCGGTTTCGTGTAGACGGGCGGGTGTAGGGGTCGTGGCTTGTCCCGACCCGTCAATTGGCTCCGCGGTTTCGTGTAGACGGGCGGGTGTAGGGGTCGTGGCTTGTCCCGACCCGTCAATGGGCTCCGCGGTTTCGTGTAGACGGGCGGGTGTAGGGGTCGTGGCTTGTCCCGACCCGTCAATGGGCTCCGCGGTTTCGTGTAGACGGGCGGGTGCAAGACCCGCCCCTACCTATTACCTTACTATTTCCATTTCCGCCAACAAATTATCAGCGTTATCAACGTAGTGCATCATCCACAACACATAGCGGATATCGACGTGAATGGCTCGGGTAATTTCCGGGTTGAAGTACCAGTCTTTGGTGATCGATTCATAAGTCGAGTCGAAGTTTAAGCCGACTAATTCGCCTTTGCCGTTCATTACGGCTGAGCCTGAGTTACCACCTGTAGTATCGGCGCTGGATAAGAAGTTGACCGGCACTGAGTTAAAGGCTTTTACTTCAGGTTTTGGGCAACTGAAAATGCCACAGAACCATGGCTCTTTGCTTTGGGCTGCCAGGTCGGCGTAAAAGTAGCCAGCAGTTTTACCTGCCTGATAGGCATCCACCAGCTTTTGTGGTGCGTTAAAAGGGTAATCAGCCTGGCGTTTGGCGATTAAGCCCTTCACTGAAGTAAATGGTGTTTTATACACACCGTCTTTGGCCGGATAACCATCGACAGAGCCATAAGTGATACGCAGCGTGCTGTTCGCATCAGGGTAGACTGGTTTTCCCTGAGCTTTGTTGTAGGCAATAATGGCCTGCATATAAGCTGGGCGCACTTGCGACAACTGGCCTTTTAACTCTTTATCCTGAGCTTCTAAAGCCAGGTTTTTGTCAGAAATAGCCACGGCTATACGAATAAATGGATCTGAGCTTTGCGCAAAATCGGCAGGTGTTTTGCCCAGCCAGGCTTTACGGCCATCAGTACTGGTTAAGCTACTTTGTGGGTAAAACGCTGTCAGTTTTTCTGCTACCTGTGCTTGTGTCATACCAGCCGTTAAACCTAAAGCGGCATCTAATTCGGCTACACGCACTGCATCAGGCTGAGCTAAATACTCTGCTAACTGTTCTGACCAAATGGCGATATCCATAGTTGGGTGGAAGCTTTTTTCCATCCGGGCTAAACGGCCTTCGATCATTTTTAAGTCACGTTGCTGAAAGCCCATTTCCCGCTCTGCATCCGGCTTTTGGTTTTCCTGCGCTAAGCGGTACAGCAACATAGCAGCTTGTAATAAATCGCTGCGTTTGGCGGCTTCAAAGTAATAGGTTTGCTGGGTAAAAGCCTGTTCGGCGTCTATTACCTGCTTTAATGCATCAATGCTTTGTTGGTACGGAGCGCGAGCTGCATCGGCTTTGATCCAGTCCAGCAAGGCTTTTTCCTGAGTCTCTTTAATGGCCTGTATATCTGTTACTTTAAAACCGTCCAATAAGCCCTGCAGTTTTTTCATGCGGTTATTGTGGCCTTTGACGGTAGAGGCGTATTTCACTTTTAGATCGCCGTCAGCCGCACCTAAGCTGTCTATGGTGTTGATCATTTGCTGATAGGTTTTAACCATAGCTGGATATTGCCAGTCGGCAGCAAAAGAGATTTCATCAGCTAAACGGTAGCGGCTGGTTTGGCCAGGGTAACCTGCCAATAAAATACCATCGCCCTGACGTACACCACTGGCATTTACTTTTAAGAAGTTTTTGCTGCTGTAAGGCACGTTATCCACTGAATAAGGCGCTGGTTTGCCGTCTTTGCCAACATAACCGCGGATAAAGGTGTAATCGCCTGTATGGCGTGGGTATTCGAAGTTGTCGATATCACCACCGTAGTTGCCGACCGATTCTGACGGTGCATACACCAATCGCACATCCTGCAGCATCAGCTGTTTAATCTGGAAATACTCCATACCATGGTGAAAACTCACCACAGAGCAGCGGTAGTTTGCATCGCTTTCGCAGTCTTTAATCAGCGCTTTGCGGTTGGCTTCTATCGCTTCATAACGTGCCTTACCCGATAAATCTGCAGCCAGAGATCCAGTAATTTGTGCAGTCACGTCCGTTACAGCTTCAGTGATATACAAACGTTCCTGTGGCCCTGCCGGTAACTCTTCAGCCATAGTTTTGGCTAAAAAGCCTTTATCAATCAGGTTATTGTCTTTGGTCGAGTTATTCTGTATCGCGTTGTATGCACAGTGGTGGTTGGTCACTACCAGGCCTTTGGGCGACACAAAAGAGGCTGAGCAATAACCCAAGCTTACAATAGCGTTCATCGGGTACTGGCTTAAATCGGCCAGCTGTTTACCTGGTATTTCAATGCCTTTGGCTGTTAATTCATTTTGTAATTCAGCAAGTTGATGTGGCTGCCATTGGCCTTCGTCGGCTTGACTGGCAAAACTGGTGGCAAGCGCTAATGCGCTTAGCAGATAGACAGATTTCATAGGATCCCTTGGTTGTCGTTTTTATAATGCAAAAGTTCGTCGCAAATTATCCATGTTAAGCGCTCTGGTGCAACCCTGTTTAGTTCAGCGTGGGAAATTTAAGCCCAGTTGCAGACAAGATTCTTTTCTCTGACCAATTGAGCAAAAAGCGGCCTCATGCTAACAATAGCGACACAAAAACAACAAGATGGACAAAAACTTATGCAAGCATGGAATGAGCGTTTTCCCCGTTTAGCGCAGCTGCATTTTGCGCAGTGGTGTTATTTACTGGCTACTGTGTTTTTTCTGCTGTTTTTGCTACTGGGTGCAGACAACGAAGTTTTCGCACAAATTGCAGCTATTTTATTGCTGCTCGCCACAGCCAAAGAGATGTGGCAACGCTTTGCGATTTGGTGGCATAGCTTGTTGGGCAAAGCCTGTATTCTGACCTTTTATGCCATAGTGCTGAATTTCTCTTTTGCCTATGCCGAATCTATTGTCAACGGCGTGTTAGGCATAAGGCCCAATGTGGTGCCTTACAGTGTGAACTTAGCCGCGCTGTTACTGGCCCCTGCCTGGACCTTAATCGGCAGTATGCTGACTCTACAGTTTTACTCCATGCTGCATCTGTTTAAAGTCATGTTGCTGCTGATGCTAAGGCCTTTTGGTGTGTCATCTAAACACCTGCTGGATGACGAAGTATTTCCGGTCTGGACTTTAACAGCCCGTATTGTTTATCTGCCTGTAGTGACTGTAATTTTAGTCCTCATCTTATTTAGCTACTTCAGTGGTCATCCGGAGCAATTGTTGAATTGGAGTAACACCGGGCAACTACAACAACAGCAAAACAGCCCTGAAGCTGTGCAAAAACAAGTGACAGAAATAAAAAAACTGGAAGAAGAATTGAAGCGGCAGCAACCAAAAGGCCCTCACAGCAAAGTCCCAGAGTTTCAGGTATTTATCGATGATGGTTATCTAATGAGCAATAGTGGTTTTAAACTGCCCACTATGTTGTGGCTAAATAAACTGGTGGCATCCTTTAACTACCATATCGAAAGTATGGGTGCGTCCAGCTGTAAACTGACCCCACCTGAACATCTGGTGCATATTAACGACTACGAAGTACTGGTGATCACACCTGACGCTACCCAGCCTCTGGGTTATAGCTACAAAGTGCGGGTCTGTGACTCGCCGGCTTTCCCTGCAGGAGTGACAGGCCGGGCTTTACTTGCTCCTGCAGCACCTGAAACAGGAGCAGAGCAAAGATAAGCAGAAACACAAAGGCCGGATCTAAACCCGGCCTTTATTGTTCGTCAGCTTACAATCATCAATCGTTTTGCGCCTGACGGATTTGTTTATTCAGCAGTGGCGTTAAAGCAAACATAAAGATGGCGCAGCCCACACCTACCCAACCCAGGATAGAAAACACATCGGCATAAATAGCTAAAGCAGTGCCTGTGTCTGTACCTGCAGGCATCGAAGCTAAGGTACCAAAACGACCTGCTAGCATTTCACCAAAGGCAGAAGCTAAAAACCAGACGCCCATCATTAAGCTAACCACACGGCTGACCGACAAGGTGGTAACGGCTGATAAACCTATAGGGGATAACACCATCTCACCAATTTCCAGCACCAGATAAGCCAGAATAAACCACCAGAAACCCGCTAAACCATTGGCTTCTGGGTTTAGCGCCGCATATTGCAACACAAAGTGCGCCAGGCCTGCGAATAACAAACCAAAACCAAATTTAGCAGGGGCAGACGGGTTCCAGCCTTTTTTATCCAGCACAGGCCAAAGCCAGGCAAAAGGAATAGCTAAAGCAAAAATAAACAAAGCACCCACAGAAGTTAATTGTGAAGCGTTTGGCGTAAAGTCGCTGACCAGCAGGTTGAAGGTGTAGCTGTTCATGACGCGGTCGGAAAACGCCAGCCAGGTGCCGTAGGTTTGTTCGTACAAACCCCAGAACACAGCGGAGATACCAATCAGCACCATCAGCACTATCATATTGGCGCGTTCTACTTTGCTGCACTCAACAAAAATAAACTTAAACCACCAAATCAGCAGCGCTATGGTCATCAGAATAGCCACTACTTCTGTCGCGGTAATTTCAGTGCCTTCCGCCAGACCTAAAATGGCAGCCAAAGCGCCAAAGTCAAAACGGGTTTGCAGAATTTGCTGCACCACAACAACACCAAGCAAAGCACCGAGATAAATCAGTGTTTCGCGGCGAATGCCAAAACGTTTTTCTTCCAAAAGCTCCGGACGACCAGGTTCGGCCTGACCTTGTAAATGTTTGGTTTGAGTGACAAACACCAGCCAACCTAAAATCAGGCCTATACCGGCAGAACCAAAACCATATTCCCAGCCATATTCAATACCGACCCAGCCGACAAACAAGCTGGAAATAAAGGCGCCCATATTGATGCCCATATAAAACACGGTAAAAGCTGAGTCGCGGCGTGGGTCGTTATCTTCATATAAGCGCCCTACTATGGTAGAAATGTTTGGCTTTAAAAAACCTACGCCTACAGCCACCAATGCCAGCGACAAATACATAATTTGCACTGCAACGTTATCAAACCCCATCTCTGGTGTAGCCGCATGACCACGATAGGCCATACCCAACATGCCCACAGCCATTAAAGCGCCACCAAAGGTCACAGCTTTGCGCATTCCCAGGTATTTATCCGCCAGCAAACCACCCACTACAGGCAGGGCATAAGCTAAACCAGCGTAAGTACCAAGCAGAATATAACCGTCGTCATCCGAAAATAAATGGTGTTTGGTCAGGTATAAAAACAACAGGGCTTTTAAGCCGTAGAAAGCAAAACGTTCCCACATTTCTGTGAAAAAGCAGACATAAAGGCCAACAGGATGGCCCAACAGCTGTCGCTGTACAGGAAGAGTTGTAGTAGTCATAGGGATCCGCGAATACTTTAGTTATTATCCCCTTCTTACTTGAAGCTGCAGCTTTGTTGACTTCCTGCCCTCGCCCCTGCCACATAGCTGAACTATGCTCCTGGGGTCTCATGCACTTGTCGCCGCGCTGCAACTCCAATTAATTTGGGTATTAGTCTTAGAGTCTTAAAACCGCACTATTAAAGCCGTTGCATGGTGACTCAGCAAGCTTTTCCTGCCTGCTATTGGGCAAAGCCAGCGGTGAAATTCACTACTAAATGGTGGTTTTCACTGTTCACTATCAAAGCTTAAAGCCTATCCTACTGATTTATATCAAAATTAAAACTGGCCCTGATCTTGTAACCCTTTTGGCATAAGTGAAAAAAGGAGAACGACCATGAGTGCTTTAAGGCTGATATTTAATATTTTCTGGTTTGTGATGGGTGGCTTTTTAATGGGGCTGGCCTGGTGGTGTATAGGTTTACTGTGTTTTTTAAGTATTGTGTTTATTCCTTTTGGTCGCGCCTGTTTTGTTATTGGTGAAATGGCGTTTTGGCCTTTTGGCAACGAACATGTCAATCGCGAGCGCTTAAACCGCATTTCCGATATAGGCACTGGCCCTTTGGGTTTTATAGGTAATGTCATTTGGTTTGTATTTGCCGGGTTTTGGCTGGCGTTGGGCCATTTGGTGCATGCCGTGGCTTGTTTTATCACCATCATCGGCATTCCATTTGGCTTAGCCCACTTAAAACTTGCAACTTTAAGCTTGGCTCCTATAGGCAGGACAGTGGTCAACAAAGCCTATTAAGCTGATTGAGCAGTAAGAGTCATTGAGTTGGCTCTTACTGCTGTTTTTGCTCTTGTTCCTTTTGCACCAACCAGGCTTTTTGCTGAGCTCGGTAATAATCCCAGACACAAGGGCAACAGCTGCCGCTGCCACAACAATCGCTGCTTTCTGGGGCGACCGGCTCTTCGGTGGGGATACGCAGCCGAATACCGTCAATAGTGGTAAACATAAAAAACTCCGGCAAAAAAGACGGCGGCATTGTAGCATTGTCTGCCGAAAAACCATGATAGATCTGCTGCTATGTCCCAACAGACTGCCTCTAAACAACAAAAAATCTGGCAAACCGTGTTACAAATTCCGGCCGGAAAAATTGCCAGTTATGGTCAGATCGCCGATTTAGCAGGTTTACCTGGCCGCGCTCGCTTAGTCGGAAAAACACTGGGTTTAGCACCGGATGAACTGCACTTACCCTGGTACAGAGTCATGCGTTCTGGCGGTCAGCTGGCTTTTGCGGCTGGCACCCCTCAAGCCTTAGAGCAACAACAGCTGCTGCTGGCCGAAGGGGTGATAGTGCGTAATGGCCGCGTGGCCAAAGAATTCTGGTGGCAACCGGATTTGGCAGAACTGTTATTTAAACTGCAGTACTAGCAGTCTATGACTAGGAGCCAGCATTTTAAGAATGCTTTAACGGCCAGACAACTTCATTTAATGAGAGGCTAATTCCTGAAAAAACGCTGGGTTTGCCTGAATAGTAGCTAATACCTTTGCAGCTAATCCAGTTGGGTTCCGTCGTTTTGCCTCCCAACTTTTGATCGTTTCAATGCTGGTTCCAAGCGCCTTTGCCATTTCGCGCTGGGAAACATTCAGTTGCTCCCTGATCGCTTTAACATCAGCGATCTCATAGCGGGTAATACGTTCAGCAGCTTTAACACCATTCTTTATATCAACTGCTTCTTCCAAAGAGGCTTTTAACTCATCAAAAAAACTCATGTCGCACCTCATCTTTAAGTAGTTTGGTCAGTTTCTTCAGTTCTGCTTTTTCTGCATCAGTCAGATTGTCTTTGGTGTTTTTTGGGTAGGCCATCACAAGATAAATCACCTCCTCTGTCGCAAGAAAATAAATGACTCTGGCGCCGCCGCTTTTCCCTTGCAAGCCTGTCGCCATCCTTATTTTCCTTAGACCACCTGTTTTCTGTATCAAATCACCTTTATCCGGAAACTCAATGAGTTCTTTCTGAAGCTCTTTCAATTCATCATCAGTTGCAAGCAGCTTGATCTGTCGGGTAAAGATTGGAGTTTCAATAAATTCTATTGCATGGCTCATTGCAACATTCTTGATGAATAGCTACATAATATTCTATATAGCGTACTATGTACACCAGTCAAGTTTTTGCTGCTCAACCCATTGTTAAAACACATGGTGAGCAAAAACAGACAGCACAGCGATGCTATCCGGATAAGCTAAACCTACCCAGTAGTACAGTATTTTGTTGACGCTGATACCAGTCGTTGCCGACCAGTTCCAGCTCTTCAATCAGGCAAGTACCAAAATCCACTGAAGTTAAAGCTTTGATTTTCTGCAGGAATAGCTCGGGATTTGTAGGCTGTTGGCTAAAACGTAACACCGTCATATGAGCCGTTTGGATGGTATAACGCTGGTCAATCGAATGCTGCAAAGTCGATTGACCAAAGGCAGAGCGCAGTTTTTCTCTTAACTGATTTAATTGCTGATCTTCAAAAAAGCCCTGCACCAGCACACAAGAAGGCGATGCGGTGATCCCCTGAAAATGCAGACGAAATGGGCCTGTGTTTTTAATTGCTTGTTGTACCAATTCCACATAAGCCGCTGTATCTATTTGCGATAAGGTAAAGCCTGCATAACAGGAAATCAGTGATAAGACCGTCAGATGTAAATCTGCCGTCGGATAATAATACTGTGCAGGTTCCAGCTGCATCAGCTCTGCGAGATTATGCTGGATTTGCTGTTTCACCTGCTCTGAAGGACGTGCCAACAAAGTGACGCCATAGCGGCGGTCCTCTATAGCAGTTAGCAGAGGGTCAGTGTCAAACTGCTGTTGTTCAAACTTCAGTAAAGACTGCTGCCATAAGGCTTGATAGTGTTGTTGCAGTTGCTGCTGCACTTGCTGCTTAGCCATCATCAGTTGATTAAGTAAAAGCTTTGGAGCGCAACAACCAGCGCAGTGGTAACTGCGACACCAGCATGCCCAACAACATCAGGCCACAGCCAAACAGCGCCCTGTTGCTAAGTTCTTCGCCCAACATCAATACCCCACCTAGAGCGGCAAACACAGTTTCTAAACTTAAGATAATGGCAGCGTGCGCCGGATGGGCATGTTTTTGTGCCATCACCTGCAAAGTGTAAGCAATACCGACAGAGACTACACCAGCATAAAGCACCGACTTCCAGGCTAATAACGCATTGGTGACTGTTGGCGTTTCTATGCTAAAAGCCACCACCATACTCAAAGTGCCACAGACCACAAACTGCAGACAGGCCAATAAAATAGGTGGCACTTTTTTGCTGTAGTGATCAATAGTCAGTAAATGTGCTGCCCAGAAAAAGGCGCCGATAAGCTGCAATAAGTCGCCAAAATTCACCGAAAAGTTGTCACCAACACTCAATATATACAAACCAGCCACGGCAATAGCGCAGCCCAGCCAGATATTGCCGCTGATTTTATGCCGGAGGAATATCCCCAACAGTGGCACCAGCACTATATAAAGCCCGGTAATAAAACCAGCGTTGGCGGCTGTGGTGTACAAAAGCCCAACTTGCTGCAGCGATGCGGCGATAAACAGCAAAACCCCGACTGGAACTGCGCCCCACAACAGCAGTTTCCAGTCCAGAGGCTGTAATTTGCCCTGGCGCTGATACCACCAAATCAAAGGCAATAAACTTAAAGCACCAATAAAAAACCGGATGCCGTTAAAGGAATAAGGCCCTAAATGCTCCATACCCAAACGCTGAGCAACAAATCCTAAACCCCAGATTGCAGCGGCCAGCAATAACATCAGATTGGCTTGCATGGTGGACTCCCTGTAAAAAGCTTATTGAAACTTTGAGCTGTAAAAGGCCGGATTAAAACGTGTCGCCATCGCCATTAACAGCACAGCTATAGCGGCTAATACTAACCAACTGATGCTAAAGCTTTGGCTAAAGTCACGGATAAAACCAGCTATTAAAGGCGAAAAAGCCGCCAGCGTGTAGCCTATGCCCTGCACAAAAGCGGTCAGGCTGGCCGCTGAGGACGGCTGATGCTGATGATCCATAGAAACTATTAAGGATAAAGGAAATAAACCGCCTATACCTAAACCTAACAGTGACGCCCAGACTAAACCCAAGGCAGGTGCTGCGACTAAACCGCTAAAACCTGTAGCCATCAGCACCAATAACACCAGAATCACAGCACGACGGTCGGCTTTGCGGCTGGCCAGCCAGGGGCTGACAAAACCAGACAGCACTTCCATACACAGCAATAAGCCAAGCAGCAAACCACTTTTTTGTTCGCTCCAGCCTTGCTCCACATAATAAGCAGGCAACCAGGCCAGCACACAGGTAAAAGCGCAGGTCACCAGCCCAAAAAACATGGCTAAGGTCCAGGCGCGGCCGTATTTGGCAAAACTCAGTGGTTTTTGTGGCGACTGCACCACAGGCAAATTTTGAATAGCGTGTTTTTGCGAACGCCACAAGACTAAAGCCACGACAGACAAGATCACCCAGCCGGATAACGCCACCCGCCAGCTCTGAGCCCAGTCGGCCCAAAAGGCGGCTAAAGATGCAGTTAAAGCAGCACCAGCAATAATGGCCGAGATATACCAGCCCATCACTAAAGGCGCTTTGGCGCTGAACTTTTGTTTAATCACCCCAGGCACCACAGCCTGCACCATGGCAATGCCCAAACCTGCCACTATGGCGCTTAAGGTTAAATCTAACGCACCTGCAGCCCAATAGCGCTGTGCAGTGGCCGCAGCTATAGCAACAGATGCCCAGAAAATTACCTGATAAGAGCCAAACCACAGCGCCAGTTGATGGGCAAAAAAGATACCTAAGCCCATAGCTAATACGGGCAACATGGTCAGTAGCGAAGCCTGAGTAAAAGACAGTTGTAGTTCAGGTTGCATCAAAGGCAATAAAGGCCCGATAGAGGCCATAGAAGGCCTTAAGGTGAAGGCAATCAGCACCACACTCAGGATCAGCATCCAGGTTTTAGTGGTAAATTTTGTGGTTTCAGTCATATCCATACCCAAATGATGCAGCGCTGGAGAACGCAGAAAAGCCGCGCAGATTAACATAATTCTCAGCTGCTGAGCCATCGGATAAGCAAGTGCAGCCATTCAGGCACCATCCGCTTTTGCATCAAACATTGGTGCTTTTCAAAAGCCCAGTAGTGGCAAATCTGCTGATTGCCATTAGAGTGATAGCAAGAGTTTAGAAAAGGTAGCCGGATGATGTGTGGACGTCTGAATGTCATAGATAGCCCTGAAGTAATAGACCTTTGCGGCCAACTCGGCATTTCGTTTAAAGACAAAGCGCTCAGAACGGGCCGTTTTATTCAGGCGGCCAGCACAGTGTCTGTCATTCTGGAACAATCGAATCGCCGTACCCTGCAGGATGCCACCTGGTGGCTGTTGTTAGAACAAACAGAGACTGGATTTAAACCATCGGCTTATACCAGCTTTAATACACGCTATGACAAACTCGATGTGCCACGCTCAGCAGGATATAACAGCTATAGACATCAGCGCTGCATTATTCCCGTGAAGGGCTTTGGAGAAACAGAGCAAGTAGACGGAAAAGCTGTATACCACGATTTTACCGCGGATAAGGCAATAGCCTTAGGTGGGCTATACAAGGAATGGGTTCACAAAGCTACAGGCGAAGTTGTATACAGTTGCTCAGTGATCACCCTGCCCCCTCACCCCAAGTTAATGCCCTATCACAGCAAAGCATCGCCTTTGCTACTACCGCAAAGCCACTATGCTGCCTGGCTTTCACCGGATACAGACAGTTCGCAATTGAACACTTTGTTGACCCCGAAATTATGCGTCGACCTCACTGGGGTAAAGGTAAAAAAGCCAAGCCAACCCGAGCCCATAAGCAGCGAATTCAGAATAGCTTGTGATGAGTGTTAGTTTTGTGACTATTGCTGACATTGTGCTTTGCGGTAAATGCCTATTTATCACTCCCTTTAATAGTCTAAACCACTGGGTAAATTTCCATATCACCAGCTTGAGTCAATTCAAGAACAACTAGTGAACTGCCTTTATAAATTTTGCCGGACACAAATTTACTGATTTCAGAAAATTCTGTTGAAATAGAGGTACATCAGCGCTAGTTTGGTATAAGAAAAATCAGGAAAGAAGGCGGAATAATGTTCGACTTGCGGGCGTTTTACCTTCTATTAAATTGTTAGGCATTCAGTGAAGCAGAAATGATTTTATTTAATGAAGAGATTGCAGCGACTTTAAATCAATACTTCGAAAAAGAGGATGAGTTCGTTCAGTCAATACAGCTTGCCACATGGGGCTTAAGTATTCAGTTTAATAATTTTAGTGTTTGCTGTAACGCGCGGGTATTTGCCTCAATAAAAGGCAAGGAGTATGAGTGGGATGATGCCCCTAATTCAGGGCCTTGGGGCGCTTTGTGCAGGCAGATTCCAGAGAAAGCGGTGTTAAAAAGTCCGAACGTATTAACCATCGCCTTTATAAGTGGTGACTCAATAGATATAGAAACTGAAGAAGGCCCTTACGAATCGGTAATCTTCGATTTTCCACCTCAGGGAGAAACTCTGATTATGGAAATATTTTAAATGGCAAATGCCTAACAAGCGCCTTAAACATCGCGGCCTTTGGCCGCTGGACTCGCAACAAGTTGTTCGCCGTTTAGGCGATAGTTATGCAGGTGTAGTAGATATATTGTGAATAATTCTGATAATTCACTTCCGGAAAAATCGAAAAACATGGCAGCAAATTTGGCGGTAATTGCCGCAATCTATGCTGGCTTTTCTTTTTTTAATGTCCTGTTTTTGATTGATGTCATTATCTTATTGGCGCTATGTGTCTGGCTTATAAAAAAGCCTTCTTTGCCTCCTGCAGTTATCAGTCTTTTTGTTTCTTTGGTTGCGGTTTGGTTTGCATTTCAAGATATAAATTTTGCAGGCGGATGGCATTTCGCATCAACCCTATGGTGGTGTTACTCCAGCGTAATGCTGGTTATTTATGTATTTAAATCTAAAAAAACTATTTCTCTGCGGCAGTAGTGCGCATAACAAGCAAATGTTAATCGCCCACGCTACGCATAGGCTGCGATGTAAAAAACAGCGTAAAAAAACAGGGTCAGTTTTTGCATATTGCCCCTGCCTGGTAAATGAAAAGGATACTTATACCTGCGCTGTCCTTTTTCTATCCTAAGCGCCTAAAAGCATCATGAGGGTTTGGGGCAGCGCCTCTGGTCTGTTGCTCACGCTCTGCCACCCTAAGTACCTGTCAATTCCCAGAAAAATCCCCGTTATTAAAGCACCGCACACACATCACTAAACCATTGAAAAATAATAAAATACACCACCCCACATAACAACACTGCCATGACAAGCTGCGCAAAAACTCTGACTGCCCCTTGCGATCCAAAGCGGATCTTTTATACTGTGTTTATATACAGTATTTGAGATAACTATCATGAATGCTCTGTTGCAACAGCTGCAGAACAGGCAACTGATATGGCTGGCCAATCAAACCGAAGCGCCTTATGAACATTGCCAAAGTACAGGTTTTAGCGCTTTGGATCAGCTGCTGGGCGGCGGCTGGCCACAGCATACTGTGATTGAATTACAAAGCCATGGCGCTTGTGCTGAAGTGCAATTGATCCAAAAAGCGCTGGGCCAGTCCGGATCCGATCTGCTGCAAGTTTGGATCAATCCACCGGCCAGCCTCTGTGCTGAATACCTGCTGCAGCAAAAGCGGCCTTTGCATCAAGTGTTACAACTTGATGCGCCCCGCTCTGCCGATGCGCTCTGGGCGGCAGAACTTTGTTTAAAAAGTGGCAGTTGTATGGACGTGCTGCTCTGGCAAAACCAGCTGAATTTAACCCAACTGAAGCGTTTGCAGCTGGCGGCAGCACAAGGCCAGAGCCAGTTGTATTTGTTCCGCCCAACGCAGGCCGAACAACAACTCTTGCCCTGGGCTTTAAGTTTACAACTCACCCCAGCCAGCAACGGCTTGCAGATCCGTATTCTGAAACGTAAAGGCGGCTGGCAACAGCAGGAACTGCTGCTGCCATGGGCTGAACTTTATCCGCAGTTTATCAAAACAGAACTGCAGCACAGCCAGCATTCCCGTCCGCCTTTATCCAGAGTCAGCTGAGGCGAGTGGGTATGGCTGCTCAGATGGAGTTTTGGTTGTATTTATATTTCCCGCAATTGCAGCTGGATAAATTGCTGTTGCAACACGCCACAACTCAGGCACTGGACAAAGATCAGCTGGATTTAACAGCCCCTCTGGCGATAGTAGGCGCTGACCATCAGCTGCTGCAATTGAATACTGCGGCCCGACAGGCCGGTTTAACTTTGGGCATGGGCTTGGCCTCTGCTGCGGCGTTATGCCATCAATTGCAGCTGGTGCCGCATCAGGCGGAGCAGGAACAACAACAATTAGAGCAGCTGGCTCAGCTGTTGTATCAATACTGCGCCGATATAGCGCTGCAGCCTGATTCAGGTTTGTTATTAAAATTAAGCCCTATGCTGGCCTTGTATGGTGGTGCTCTGCAGTTTTGGCAACAACTACAACAAGTGCTGCAACAAGCGGGTTATCAGTATCATTTTGCTACAGCGCAGCAACCTTTAGTGGCGCGTTTACTGGCACAACAAGGCTGGGATCAATTTTTGCTGCAAAGCGATAAAATTCAGCAGCAACTCAAGGCTTTACCACTGCAACAGGCCCAATTACCGGACAAGCTACAGGAGCAATTACAGCGCCTTGGCCTGATCCGGCTTGGCGATCTGTTAACCATCCCGCAGGCCGAACTGGTACGGCGTTTTGGTGTGGACATGCTGCAGTATTTACAACAGCTAACCGGAGCAAAACCTGCGCTGTTGCAATTTATTCAGCCCGCAGAACAGTTTGAACAACAACTGGAACTGCTGTACGAAATGGAGCGCAGCGACCAGCTATTGGGCCCTTTACAGCACTTGTTTGGCCTGCTGCAGCTGTATTTACAACAAAGGGATCAACTGGCCTATCAGCTGGAGTTGTGTTTATTACAGCGGCAAGAGCAGCAACAACAGCTGCAATTGCATTCAGCTCAGGGCGAATATCAAAGCAAAGAATGGCTGAAGCTCTGCGCCTTGCAGTTGGAGCGCTTAAAGCTGAAAAAGCCCGTGATCCAGCTACAACTGACTCTCAAGCGCGCCGGGCCGCGTTACGCTCAGTATAAAACCCTGTTTGCCGGCAAACAGCAGCTGTATTCGGCCCTGCAGCTGGTGTCTTTATTGCAGGCCCGTCTGGGGAAAGAGCAGGTAAAAAGCCCTTGTCTGCACAATGATCTGCTGCCTGAGCAGGCCAGTGGATATGCCGCAGCTTTAGAACCACAAACCGCTATTGCAGGCCACTTAGCCGCGATACGACCAGCCTTTTTAGTCAACCCGCCTCTGGCTGTGGACGCTGATCAGCAACAGCAGTTGCAGCTGCATTGTGGCCCGGAGCGCTTAAGCAGTGGCTGGTGGCAACAGCAGAGCCAACACCGCGACTATTACGTCGGCCAGAATGCCCAAGGCCAGTGGTTATGGCTATACCGTGATTTGCAGCAGCCAGAGCAACTGTATCTGCAGGGGTATTTCAGCTGATGAAAAGCCAAAACTCAACCACACGCAGTGACTACTCTGAGCTAGTTTGCCAAAGCCACTTCTCCTTCCTGCAAGGCGCATCCAGTCCGGCTGAATTGGTACAACAAGCAGCAGCTTTAGGGTATCAGGCGCTGGCCATTACCGATGAATGCTCGCTGGCAGGCGTAGTACGCGCTCACCAGCACATTAAAGAAAAACAGCTACCACTAAAGCTGATTATTGGCTCTTTATTGGTACTGAACCCACAGCTACGGCTGGTGTTGCTTTGTCCGGATAAAAGCGCGTATAGCGAGTTATGCCGCATTATTACTCAGGCCAGACGTCGCGCCGACAAAGGCTCGTACCAGCTGGCCGAATGGGATATTCAGCGTATTCAGCAGTGCCAGATCCTCTGGCTGCCCAGCGGCGATCAACAAACCGATCTGTACTGGGGCCACTGGTTAATTCAGCACCATGCGGACAAGTTATGGCTTGGCGCCAGCCGCAAGTTACAAAGCCAGGACCAGTTTTATCTGCCTTATTGCCAGCAACTGGCAGAGCAGCTGCAACTGCCCTGCTGCGCCATAGGTGAAGTGCTGATACATCAGGCCAGCCGTTTGCCGTTACAACATGCCTTAAGCGCAATTAAAGCGGGCAAAGCTGTGCCTGATATGGCGCGGCAGCTGTTAAGTAACGCCGAACAAAGCTTAAGGCCTATTAAAAAATTGCAGCAATTATTTCCGCCAGAGCTTTTAGACAATAGCCAAAAACTGGCTGATGTATGTAGCTTTTCTTTGGATGAATTAAGTTATCAGTACCCCGCTGAACTGGTGCCAGCAGGCAAAACCGCGATGCAGCATTTACGGGATTTGGTCAAACTGGGCGAGGCACAACGTTTCCCTGAAGGGGTGCCGGCAGATATTCAGCAGACCATTCACAAAGAGCTGGATTTAATAGAGCAGCTCAATTACCCCTATTACTTTTTAACTATTCATGACTTGGTGGTATTTGCGCAGCAGCAGCAGATCTTGTATCAGGGCCGTGGCTCGGCGGCGAATTCAGTGGTCTGTTATTGCCTGGCTATTACTGCTGTGGATCCCCGCCAGATCAATGTACTGATCGAACGTTTTATCTCGAAAGAACGGGCTGAACCTCCTGATATAGATGTTGATTTTGAGCATGAACGCCGCGAAGAAGTGATCCAGTATATTTACCAGAAATATGGCCGTGAGCGCGCAGCCCTGGCCGCTACTGTGATTTGTTATCGCTTTAAAAGTGCCTTTCGCGATATCAGTAAAGCTTTGGGTTTTGAGCTGCATCAGGTGGAGTTTTTCTTAAAAAACCTGCACAGGCGGGATAAAAGCCAGCACTGGAGCAGCCAGCTGACTCAGCTTGGGCTGGATCCTCAGGCGAAAAAAGCTCAGCTACTGGTGCAACTGGTACAGCAACTGGTGGGCATGCCACGGCATTTATCACAGCATGTCGGAGGTTTTGTGATATCTCAGGGGCCTTTGTACGAACTGGTGCCAGTGGAAAATGCAGCTATGGCCGATCGCACTGTGATCCAGTGGGATAAAGATGATCTGGAATCATTAAAGCTGTTAAAAGTAGATGTGTTGGCTTTGGGTATGTTAAGCGCTATCCGTAAAACTTTTGATTTAGTCAGGCGTTACCAGAACACCGACTTAAGCATAGCGGCCATTACCAAAGCAGGTGACGATCCCAAGGTGTATGAAGCCATTCAAAAAGCCGACACTGTAGGTTTATTTCAGATTGAATCACGGGCCCAGATGTCGATGCTGCCACGACTGCGCCCTGCAAGTTATTACGATTTGGTGATCCAGATAGCCATAGTGCGGCCCGGCCCTATTCAGGGCGATATGGTGCATCCGTATTTAAAACGCCGTCATGGCGAAGAAGCTGTGTCCTACCCTTCTGCTGCAGTTAAGCAAGTGCTGGAACGTACTTTAGGTGTGCCGATTTTTCAGGAGCAAGTGATTAAACTGGCGATGGTCGCGGCAGGTTTTAGTGGCGGTGAAGCCGATCAGCTGCGCCGTGCTATGGCCAGCTGGAAAAAAACCGGTGAGCTGATCCAATTTAAACAAAAACTGATCGATGGCATGTTAAGCCGGGGCTATCAACAAGAATTTGCCGAACGTATTTACCAGCAAATTTGTGGTTTTGGTGAATATGGTTTTCCTGAATCACATTCGGCCAGTTTTGCCGTGCTGGCTTATGTCTCGGCGTATTTAAAACAGTATTACCCTGTGGCTTTTTATGTCGCCTTACTCAACAGCCAGCCTATGGGCTTTTATGCGCCGAGCCAGCTGATCCAGGATGCACGGCAGCATAATATGGAGGTACTGCCGGTGTGTGTGAATCAGTCGGATTGGGACCATCTGATGGTGCCCGCCAGCAGCGGCACTGGTTTTGCGATCCGCCTTGGGCTCCGGCTAGTGAAAGGTTTAACGCAACAAGGGGCAGTGATGTTACTCAAGCACAGACCACAAGGGGGTTATCTCCAGTTGGCTGCAGTGGCGCAGTCTGGTGTCAGCGATGGCGATTTAACAGCCCTTGCCAGTGCCAATGCCTTACAACAGCTATCAGGGCAACGCTATCAGGCGCGCTGGCAGTTGTTGGACCAACAGCATAAGTTGCCTTTACTGGCGGCCGAACCTTACCAGACTCAGTATCAGCTGCCTTTGCCTTCCGAACTGGCGGAAGTGGTGGAAGATTATCAAAGTACAGGGCTGAGCCTGCGGACTCATCCGGTGCAGTTATTAAAACAGCAAGGCGTGCTGGGTAAATTTGCGCAGGCAGCTGAGCTTCCTACACTGAACCATAAGTCGGTGGTGACTGTAATAGGATTAGTCACAGCGAGGCAAAGCCCTGGCACGGCATCAGGTGTGACTTTTATCACACTGGAAGATGGCACAGGTTTTAGCAATTTAGTGGTTTGGTCGGCTACAGCTTCGGCACAGCGTCAGGCCTATTTAAAATCTAAGCTGATGAAGGTTAACGGTATTCTGGAGAAAAAAGACGGGGTGATCCATATTATCGCCGGACGTTTAACCGACCTGACGCCCTTGTTAGGATCACTCAGATCTTACTCCAGAGAATTCCATTAAACTCATGAAAACTAAAGAATACAAAGATGTGGATACCCAAAAGCAATAAAAAAAACAGACCCTATAGGGTGAAAAAAACCGGCATCAAAGATGAAAATATCGACCGGCAAATTTTGGTGCTGCATCAGGCAATAGCAAACAAATTACTGGCTGAGCCCGATTTACTCGAACAGGTCAAAGCCAAACTGGAAGAGCGGCGCGACAACGGCCAGCTGGGGTATGGTGCTTATATGTATTGGGTGTCTGTGTTAGAACTGTATGCTGAACCAGAACAGTTTTGTGCAGGCATCACAGAAGACAGCCCTTATTTACGTAAGCTGCGCCGCCGCACGCCTTTTGTCGGCATATTAACGGAGCAGGAACGGCAACACGCCTTGCTACAGAATGCTATTGCAGAGCTGGACGAAATTCCGGGGGATTTTTAACAAGTCCTGAGGAACACCTTGCCAAATCAGCGACTTGCACAGACAATCAATCATCGCTTTTTTAAATGGTGTGTTATGCACGATCAACCTCTGTTGCACAAACTGCGCTCTCGTCTGGCTCACCAGCTCGACCCTGTATTGTATTCAGGTAAAGGCATGTCGCCACTGAATATAGTCATAGCTGTTGTGATACTGGCTGGTATTGTGCTGGCCATTATTCAAACCGAACCCAGTATACGTCAGGGCCACGAACATTGGTTCCGAGCCACTGAACTGGCTTTGGGCTCACTGTTTTTGCTGGAGTATCTGGCAAGACTCTGGACTTGCATTGAAAATGACTCGATAAAAAGTCGTTGGCAGCATTTCTTTTCCTTTTTTGCTTTGGCCGACTTGCTGGCGATCTTTGTAGCCTTTTCGCTGTATCTGGGCAATGGCGGCGTGATTTTACGTCTGGTGTTATTAATACGAGTGGTGCGCCTGGCACGACTTGGCCGATTTTCCACAGCACTGGAATGCATAGCGGAAGCTGTGCGCAGCCGTACTTATGAACTGCTGGTCAGTGGTATTTTTGGTCTGATTATTCTTCTGTTTGCCGCGACCTGCCTGTATTTAGTGGAAGGGGATATTCAACCCGAAGCTTTTGGTTCTATCCCTCGTGCCACCTGGTGGGCCATCGCCACTTTAACTACTGTAGGTTATGGCGACGTCTACCCTATCACTGTATTTGGCCGCATTCTGGCGGGGATCACTGCAGTCACTGGGATTTGTATGATTGCAGTACCCACAGGTATTTTGGCGTCCGCTTTTAGTGACGCCATCAAAGAAGCCAAAGAAAAACACCGCCGTCTGCCTAAGGTATTGGAGAAAGAGCTTTAGCTACGCAGGAAGGTTATTTTTGCAAATGCACCAGCAAGTCCAGTAAATCATCGACAACTAAATCAGCTTGCTCAGCGTAAATATGGTTATCGCCGTAACGGTATAAGCAGCAATAGGAACCGGCGTTCCGGGCTGTCTGGATATCAAACAGGTAGTCACCGACATACAGCATTTCATTAGGCTGCACACCTAAACGTTCGGCTATCAGCCACAAGCCTTCGGGCTGAGGTTTTGCCGGCGCATCGTCGCGGGTCAGCACCAAATCAATAGGGATATTCAGCGCCTGTACACAAAGCTCTGTGGCCTGACGCATATTGCGGGTCAAAATCGCCATAGGCATTTGTCTGTGATTGAGCTGCTGCAGCAAGAGATCCGCATTGGGCATCCAACTGGCTTTACGTGCGCCTTCCAGTTCAAAGTCGACAATAATCTGCGCCGCCTGTTGTTTTTCTATAGCGCAGCTTAAACTGGCCAAATGCTCGAGGATTAGCGTTTGTTCAGGCCAGCCTAAACGGCGTCGCAGCTCGCTAAAATCAAGCTGCGAATCAACTAATGTGCCGTCTAAATCAAAGACGACTGCTTTAATTCTTTGTAGAAAATCAGCCATGCTGCTGGCCTGTGTGCGCCAGTTCACCTCTGTGTAGTTGGTCATGCACTCCGTGATCGTGCTCAAGGTACTGTGGCATCAAAGAACCTATCAACATACCGGCAATACTGGCCAGTAAACCGGCGAACTGAGCGGGCACATAAGGGTCTTCCGGGCCTAAAAAGATAATACCCAGCCAAGTGCTGACACCAAAAGTGATTGCCATTAAAGCGCCCTGATTGGTGGCTTTACGCCAGTACACACCAAAAGCCAGCGGCACAAAAGCAGCCACTAAAGTCACCTGATAGGCATCTTCTACCATACCAAAAATGGTGGATTCGCTGTTCAGTGCGTAGGTTAAAGTGCAGCCAGCAAAAACTAAAGTCACAGCCTGCATCAGCCGTAACAACTGTTTATCCTGCAGCGGAGGCAACAGAGGTTTCAGAATGTTTTCGGCAAAAGACACCGAAGGCGCCAGCAAGGTGGCTGAAGCACAGCCCTTAATGGCAGATAACAAAGCACCAAAAAAGATCACCTGGGCAATCAATGGCATATGTTGTAACACCAACTGCGGCAAAATCATCTGCGAATCGGACGCCATCAGGTTTTTCACCATATCAGGTGCCACTATAGTGGCAGCATAACCAATAAAAAGCGGAATAAATGCAAACAGGAAATACAAAGAACCACCAAGGATGGAGCCCCAGACCGCAATTTTTTCCGACTTCGCTGATTGCACCCGTTGGAACACATCCTGCTGTGGCATAGAACCCAACATCATGGTGCAGGCTGCTGCCATAAAAGCGATGATGGCTTTCAGATCAGCTTCTGGCCAAAACTCCAGTTTGCCCGCAGCTGCCGCGTGGTTGACCACAACGGACACACCACCAACCATATCCGACACTTCGCCGCCTATGTATAAAAGCCCAAGCACTATGACGATCATCTGCACCAAGTCGGTAATAGCCACAGCCCACATACCGCCAAACAGGGTATAAATCAGAATACTGCCAGCACCAATCCACATACCAGCCGTCATGCTGATCGCACCGTCCGACACTACATTAAACACCAGACCCAAAGCTGTTAACTGAGCGCCGACCCAGCCCAGATAGGACAAGACTATGGCTAAAGTGGTCAGAACCTCCACAGCACGGCCATAACGTCTTTTATAAAAGTCACCTATGGTCAGCAGTTTCATCCGGTACAAAGGCGCGGCAAAAAATACCCCAACCAGAATTAAGCAAAGCGCAGCGCCAAAAGGATCGGCCACTATGTCGCGTAAATTACCGTCGATAAAAGTAGCGGGAATACCCAATACAGCTTCGCTGCCAAACCAGGTGGCAAAGACTGTAGCAGTCACCATATAAAAAGGCAGATGCCGGCCTGCGACAGCAAAATCGCGGGTGTTTTTTACTCTCAGAGCAGCCCATAAACCTAGCGCTACAGAAAACACCCAATAACAAATGACTAAGGTTAATAACATAAGGTGTAGGCCCTTCTTACCCGGCACTAAAATTGGCGCTACTTTAACCAATCAATCTATTGAAATACAGCAAAAATCTACCGTTTTAGCTGAAGTTTTTTCACCTTTTTACCCAGTCCAAACCGGCGCCCATGGATACTGGCTAAAAGCTTCGCTAAACCATTGCAGCGCCTTGCCTTGCCCTTGTTTTTGCCAGGCCAGATACAACATGGATTTATCCCGCGGAATGCTGGTTTTTTTGGCAATTAACAGCCCTCTTGCCAGCTCATCCCGGATCAAATGTTTAGGTAAAAAACCCACCCCTAAGCCCTGCACCTGAGCTGCAATTTTGGCTTGCATCGAGCTAACTCTGAGTACCCGCCGGGTGGTAAATAAACCTGTACTGCGTTTAGGTGCGTCTAAAGCTGAGTCTGAAACCACTATGGCGGTTTCCTGCTCTACATCAGCTAAATCAATCTGCCTGTTGATATTGGCCAGTTCATGCAGAGGTGATAAAGCAAATACAAACTCTACTTCGCCTATAGGTACCAGTTCGTATTTACCCTTGGGCATATCAGCCGAGACCCCTACCGCAATTTGCGCCCGCCCTGTTTCTAATGCTTCCCAGCCGCCGCCCAAAACTTCTTCGCGCATGCTCACTTCGGTCATTTTGCCAAGCGCCATAAACTCATTGATTAAACTCAGTACAGGCGGATACGGCACTATGCTGTCTTTGGCAATCACAAACTGAGTTTCCCAACCGGTATCTACTTGCTTAATTGCATCCTGCAACCGGCTGGCTGCCTGCAATAACTCACGGCCCTGCTGCAATAACAGCTGGCCTGCTGGTGTCAGCTGTGCTTTTTGTTTAGAACGATCAAACAGCTGCACATCCAAATCCGCCTCTAGTTTGGCTATGGTATAGCTTAAGGCGGAAGGCACTTTATATAAGTGTTCAGCGGCTGCGGCAAAACTGCCCTTACGGTCGATAGCGTCCATGGCGCGTAAAGCGTCCAGTGTCAGAATAGGATGATTGGCCATAAAAACCTTAGTGTGGATCCTTTACGGATTGATGTTCAAATATTTTGAATATTGAGCTCAGTTTATTCCGCTTTTTTAAAAATGCAAGTCGCACTAAAGTACACACATCGGAACTGACAAGCGGTATAAAGCAGTCTGACAACACAAATTAATGGTCAATTTATTTAAAGGTGAATATCATGAACAAAGCAACTTTACAGAAAATTTTTGGTACTAACGCAGGTTTTGGCGCTTTAGCTTTACGAGTTCCAGTAGGTATTATTTTTGCTGCACACGGTGCTCAGAAATTATTTGGCTGGTTTGGTGGCTACGGCTTAGAAGGCACTGGCGGTTGGATGGAAAGCATAGGCCTGGCTCCGGGCGTATTGATGGCGTTTTTAGCTGGTGCAGCGGAGTTTTTTGGTGGTCTGGCCTTGGTATTTGGTGTACTGACCCGCCCTGCCGCTGTGACTTTAATTATCGCCATGTTAGTGGCCATTTTTAAAGTGCACTTCGCCAACGGTTTCTTTATGAGCACCAACGGCTACGAATTTGCATTAGCCCTGTTAGCGGCCAGCGTATCTCTGCTGCTGAGCGGTGCAGGTAAAGCGTCAATCGACGCCATTATCGCGAAGAAACTGAACTAATAATCCACTCAAAGAGACTCTCTCTGCCACAGAGAGAGTCTGCCGGAGTATAAAAATGATTGAATTAAGACGCTCTGCCGACCGCGGCGTAGCCGCTTTCGGTTGGTTAAAAAGCAAGCACACCTTCTCTTTTGGCCGTTATTACGACCCTGCTCATATGGGGTTCTCAGCGCTTCGAGTAATTAACGATGACGAAGTCGATGCAGCAGCAGGTTTTGATACACATGGTCACCAGGACATGGAAATCATCAGCTATGTGCTGGAAGGCCAAATTGCTCACAGAGATTCAGCCGGTAATGTGAAAACTTTACCAGCAGGTGAATTCCAGTTGATGAGCGCAGGTAAAGGCATTTATCACAGCGAATTTAACGCCAGTGATAAAGACAACCTAAAGTTTTTGCAGATCTGGATCCAGCCGAACCAATTTGGCGGTGTACCGGGTTATCAGCAAAAGGACTTTAAAGCTGAACCAGGCTTAACTTTGGTGATATCACCGGATGGTCGTGACGGCACCTTGCAGATCAAACAGGACGCCTATTTATCGCAACTGTTGTTAAGTGAACATGATGTGATTGAGTTGCCTGTGACTGCCAAACGCAATTTCTACCTGCATTTAATTACAGGTGAATTAGAGTTAAACGGCACCCCAATGCAACCAGGTGATGGCGCAAAGATCAGTAAACAAACTGAACTGAAAGCCTTAGCCACTCGAGGCCCGGTCAAAGCTATATGGTTTGATTTGCCTTAATAAAAAGGGAGCATGGTGCTCCCTTTTGCTTTCTTTAGATTGCTCAGCTGAATGCCAAACGAGCTTAATCCCTTTTATTCAGCTTATTTAAAGTGGCAGATAAGCTATTAAGTAATGACTGATTTTTCCCTACCACCGAGTTAATTTCACTGGCAGAAGCACTGGCTTTAGACGCCAGATGCCGCACTTCATCGGCGACCACAGAAAATCCCCGACCAGCCTCACCCGCCCGTGCGGCTTCAATAGCAGCATTAAGCGCTAGCAAGTTGGTTTGATCGGCAATCGCATTAATAGAGGACACCATATTGTTGATACTCTGGCCTGAACTCACCAGTTCAGACATCACAGAATCACTGGTTTGCACCACCAGCAAACGCTCCGAAATATCAGAGCCAAACATAATGATTTTCTGCAATTCACCATAGGTATCTCTAACGGCACAAAAGGTCGCTGCAATACCCAATTGTTTACCATTCACCTGAATATGAATATCCGTCACCACACTCTGCCCTGCAATGACTTTAGCAGCCTGGTCCTGATTTAAAAAACTGCGCCAATCGGTCACAGCACGGCAGAACTGCTCGTTGTTAAGTTTAAATTGTCGCTGGGGGTAATCATTTATTTCAACCAGTTGCCCTGCATTATTCCACTCCAGCATCAAATTTGACTGGCTGATCGCCTGAAAACGGGTCTGATATTCCAAAGCTGAAGATTTCACTTTGCTGATATCGGCTAAAATCGCAATGTAATTGCTGTGTTGACCCTGTTCATCGTACACCGGGTTACTGGTGACAGAAATCCATAAGGACGAGCCATCTTTACGATGAATTTCAATTTCATCATAAAAAGCCCTAGGAGCATTTAATTCAGCTTCAATACGCTCTTTAGTCACAGGATCTGTTTTAGGCCCGACCAGAAATTCGCGCGCAATATGTCCCAATACCTCATGCTGTGCATAACCCGTCATTTGACTAAAGCCTTTATTCACATATTGTATTTGGCGTTCAGAATTGGATATCAATACTGCATTGTCGGTTTCGTTGGCCACCATAGACAGCAGGCGGAACTCTTTTTTCTGCTCTACTTCATGGCTGATATCGTTGGCAAACTTCACAATTTTCAGCACTTTGCCATCCGGTCCTTTGATTGGGTTATAGGTTGCATGGATCCAGACTTCTTTGCCACTTTTAGTAAACCTTTTGTATTCTGCGGTCTGATACTGTCCTTCTCTTAAGCGTCGCCAGAAATCGGCATAACTACCTGAGGCCGCTTCTTTTGGGTCGACAAAAATACGGTGATACTGCCCTGTTACTTCTTTTAAGTTATATCCCATTAAATTCAGAAAGTTAGCATTGGCAAATAAGATTTTTCCCTCCAAATCAAATTCAATTACAGCCTGAGCTCGGTGAATAGCCTGCAACTGAGATTCAAAATTGGCATGCTTTGCCACTTGCTCCGTCACGTCGGAGGCAAACTTAATCACCTTTTGTACTTTGCCATTTTTGATAATGGGTGTGTACGACGCCTGGATCCAGACTTCTTTACCACTTTTAGCAATACGTTTAAATTCAGCAGTTTGAGGCTTACCACTGCGTAAATCAGCCCAAAATTGCTGATAGGCCGCAGAATTGGCTGTGCCAGGCTCAACAAAAATACTGTGGTGCTTCCCTTGAACTTCCTGCAATTGATAACCCATCAAATTGAGGAAATTTTCGTTGGCATGTTCGATACGTCCATCCAGTGAAAACTGAATAACAGCCTGAGTTGTATTAATGGCGTTGACGATGTTGTCCGAATTTGAATTTAAACCAAACATAACCAAACACTCCGTTGCTGCACATGTAACTTGAATTGGCACTTTGTTAACTATAGGCAGGTGATTGATTTAGTACAAAAAAAGCCAATATTTTATTTTTAGGTCAGACTATTCCATCACATACAGCCTCTGGCCTGAAAGGCGCAGCATAGTGGTCAAACGCAAGCCATGAAGAGCAGCATATCGCCTGCTGGTGTTTTTACATCTTTACATCCGCTGAATGATTAGGTGTTTTTTTGTGCAACCCAATCCGCATTCATATTTGGAACAGAGCTTTATGCACCAGCAAAGTTTAACCCTCCTCCACAAATGTAAACAGAATCAAATTTATCATTTTGTTGACTTTGTCCCTTTTGTCCTGTAAGTTATTTCTAAATTACTCGCCTGACAAAGCAAGGTAATACTGTACAGCCAAGCTGGGTTTAAACCTTGTTGCTGTTTACATTCGAGTGGTTACTTCACAGCGAGGACTTGTTGCATGTTGAACAGCATTTTTCAATTGATGAAGCAGAAGCCATTAGCTGCCCCAACCTCTCCGGCTGAACTCTTTTACCAGGCAGTGCAAAAGCAAGTTCCTTTAATTGTGTTTGACCCTCAGGGTTTTATATTGGAAGCAAACGATTTGTTTCTTTCAGTCGTTGGTTACAGAGCAGAGGAAGTGATAGGTCAACATCATAAAATGTTCTGCGATATGCACTATGTGAAAAGCAACGACTATATAAAATTCTGGCAGGACCTTGCTAAAGGCATCCCACAGTCAAAAACCTTCATTCGCTATAAAAATGGCGGTTCAGCTATAGCGCTGGAAGCAACATACTTCCCCGTAATAGACAACGGCAGAGTTGTACGCATCATAAAATTTGCCAGTGATGTAACAGAGAAAACGGCTCAACTTAAAGATCAGGAAGCGATTATTCTCGCACTAAATAAATCACTAGCCGTTATAGAGTTTGAATCAAACGGCACTATCATCACAGCCAATGATAATTTTCTCCACTGTGTTGGATATAGCCTGCCACAAATTCAAGGAAAGCATCACAAGTTGTTTTGTAATGCAGATTTTTATCAAAAAAATCCTAACTTCTGGGCTGAATTGAGTAAAGGCCAATTTAAGTCGGGCCGTTTTGAGCGGGTGAATGCTGCAGGAAAATCTATTTGGCTGGAAGCGACCTATAATCCGATTTATGGCGAAAATGGCAAAATTGTAAAAATCATCAAATTTGCATCCGACATCACGCTTGCTGTGCACAACGAACATGCCACAGAAAACGCAGCGGCTCTGGCTTTAAGCTCGTCGCTGGAGACTGTAAAGGTAGTATCTGCCAGCAAAGAGCAAATGCATTCTTTAGTAAACAACTCCACACAAATAGCTTCGGAGATCACAGACGCTACAGAGCAGATAGCCAATCTGAACGAAGAATCTAAACAAATATCCGCTATTGTGACGACCATTCAGGCTATTGCAGATCAAACCAACTTACTGGCATTAAATGCGGCTATTGAAGCGGCAAGAGCTGGTGAGTATGGCCGAGGATTTGCCGTGGTGGCTGACGAAGTGCGTAATCTTGCATCACGCACCAGCAGTTCAACCCGGGAAATTGAATCCGTTGTGGCGCGGAATAGAGATCTAACGTCCCAAGCTATGCAAAAAATGAATAATGTCAGCACTTTTGCAGCCCATGGAGCTGCTCTTGTTGAACAAGTGTATAACTCACAGAACGTGATCGAGCAGGTGGCTAACTCAGTGACCAACAGCATTGCAGCGCTTGCACATACAAGTACACACTAAACGCAAAAATCAGCCGCATCAAGGCACAAAATTCAACCTCGAATCCAGGGCAATCAAGCTATTGAATTGTGCAAAACAGGCCGCTAAAGTGTCGGCCTCAGTCTGATCCCCTTTGTGGCACTTTGCATGAATTTCTCGTCCTACCGTTATTTTTATATGGCCGCCTTAGCTGCAGCCATGATGGGTACCATTGGGGTTATTGCCCGCTATAGTGCTGTTGACCCGGCCAGCCTGACCTTTTATCGTTTAGGTTTAGGCGCTTTGATTCTGGCGTTGTATTTAACATTCACAGGACAACTGCGGTTATTAGCGGGCAAACCTGTTGTGTTGGTACTGCTGAACGGTATCTTGCTGGCCAGTTTTATCTTGTGTTTCCTATCCGCTATTCAGACTATTTCGCTGACGCTGGCTATTTTGCTGGTCTATCTGGCACCTGCCTTGTCGGCTATTATTGCCCATTTCCTGTTTGCCGAACGTTTAACCAGCACAACCTTATTGTTGATTGTACTGGCATTTTTCGGCTTTGCTATGCTGCAGGAGTTCCAGATCGACAGCCGTATTGAACAACAGCAAGGGCTTTGGTATGCGCTTGCGTCTTTAATCACTTACACCGCTTTTATTCTACTGAACAAAAAAGTGCCAGAGACTGTGCCTTTGTACCACAAAAGCTTTTATCAGCTACTGGTGGGTTCTTTGTGTGTTTTGCCTTTGATGATGAATCAACCCTGGCCAGAAGCTGATCAATGGGTGTGGTTGCTCGTTGCAGGCTTGTTTCCCGGGTTTTTAGCTCTGATATTTGCCCTGCAAGCTATCCAACATTTACCAACCAGGGTCTTTGGTACTTTGGCTTATTTAGAACCTGTAGTGGTCATTATTGCGGCCTGGCTGCTATTTGCCGAACCTATGTCTTTGCTGCAATCGCTGGGCGCTGCACTGATCCTGGCTTGTGGTGTAGCTCAGGCTTGGTTGAGCCACACTCCACAGCAAAGCTGAGATTTAATTAACAACTTCCAACGATACTCTGTTACGTATAATCACGTCTTCGCCGGGACTAAAGAGGTTGGTATTGTGTAAATACAACTCCAGTTTCATACCTGGCGTAATACGTAAAGGTCGCTCCAGCACATAACGTTTAGTGCAGGGCAAACTCAGTAATAGCTCTTCCTGAAGCTTTAATTCCAATTGACAATGGATCCCTGCGGGTATGACGCCTGTCATGCTATAAGCAATCAAATCGCTTTGCGTTGCAGGCCATTGTGGCTGAAAGGGCAAACGGCTGCGCTGCCCGGCGATCAGCAGCTTTTCTGTAGTCCAGGTGAGGTCTTGTGGTGCCGGCAACACCACAAAAGGAAAACTAAGCATCAGAGCACAATAAAGCTTCATTCTTTGCTCACCTGGTTAATCAGCTGAATTAGCCACCTTGCTGGATCAAACTAAACTGCAATTCGGCTTGTTTTAAATCGCGCTGTAACTGACCTTGCATCTGATTTAACTGACGCAAGTCTTGCAGTAAATTACGATTTTCATCCAGCAGATTTTGTTTCTGCTGCTTATCTTTCAGCACACTCAATTCTCTGGTGTTGTCATCAATACGCTGTTCCAGCTTTTCTATAGTACCGGCATTTTGCTCTAAGGTTTTTTGTAAATTCAGTAAAGCAGATTCAGCCTGATACCACTTACGACCTCGGTCATAACCTAGCCTGAACGTAGGTTCCAGAGCGCCGGTACAGACTTTATTATAAGCACCACCACTTTGCCCCAACTCGCGACCTGCATCATATGTACAGTACAACAACACACCTTCGGCATGGCCTTGCTCGTAGGCTTTAAAATCAGAACCTAAACCATGTTCAGCACATTCTTTTTGATAGCTACGAAATTTGCTGCTGGCAATACCTTGTTGACCATCAGTTTTACCTATAGCAAACCAATCACCCACCTCACATTCCTGTGGACTGATGCTGCTACAACCGTTAAGCGTCAACACAGCTATCAGTAAAACACCTTGCTTCATAACACCTATCCCTTTGTATTTCTCATTCTTTTAAGACTCCTACTTATAGCGGATTAGTCCAGCAAATACATCTTTTTTGCCTTAGACTAAACAGAGTTTTTGCAAAGACCCTTAGCTGTAATGAATTATCTGGCTCATTTGCTGTTTGCACAACCCAGTTCTGATTCCCGTATTGGCAATTTATTGGGCGATTTTTACCAGGGCACAAAACTGGAATTGTTAAGCCCTGTTGTTGCTGCTGGTTTATATAACCACAGAGCAGTCGACTGGTTTACCGATCATCAGCCGGAAGTAAGGGCTGCCCGTTTATGGTTCAGCCCTGATATGCGACGTTTTGCGCCTATAGCTTTGGATATGTTGTTTGATTTTTGTCTGATCAAATACTGGAGGCATTTTTATGATTCAGATTTTACAGACTACAAAGCTCAGCTGTATCAAAGCTTACAAAACGATTTACCGCAGATGCCTGACGCTATGGCCAAAACCTTTAAAGCAGTCACTTCACAAGACTGGTTTGGCAACTATGCACAACTTGAAGGTATTCAGTATTCACTGCGCCGTATGGCATCCCGTGGTCGCTTTACCGCACGTTACGCTGCGATAGCAGACGAGTTGCCGGAACTTCAGCAGCAAACCGAACGACTATTTCTAAGTTTTTTTCCGCAGTTGCAGCGTTTTATTCAACACGCAGCGATAGAACAAAATCCGCTTCTGGCTTTTGATCGTTACAGCAAAGTCACCGGCAAAGACCAAAGTAATACAGCCTGATCAGGCCTGAGTTCAAGCGCTGTGATTGAGGCTTTTTTAATAAAAAAATGCCCGGAGTCCGTGTTTAACAACAGCGCCAACAAAGCGGAAATATCAGGTTCGTGACCAACACAACAGACAGACTCGACTCCTTGTTTGACCAAGTCAGTTAAAGCCTTGTGCTGTACTTCTGCCAAAGTCTCAATAATTAACCAGGCCTGTTTTTGTGGTTGTGGCCAGTCAGCGTACTGATGCAATAACAGCGCAGTTTGTTCGGCGCGAACCAAAGGGCTGGTCAGCAGCATCTGTGGTTTTAACTGCTGCTTTTTACAAAACTCGGCCAGCTTTTGGCTTTGTTTTATGCCTTTGTCTATTAAATGACGACTTGGATCTGGCAGACCTAAAGCCCTGTCCTGTGCAGTGGCATGACGCACTAAATACAGCAACATCAGGCGTTACTTCGCTTCTGGTGCAAAATCTGCACTTTCAAAATAAAGCTGTTCTGCAGCTTTGCCTTTTGCCTGATACAAAATTTCATCCACAGCCCCCTCTCCTGCAATAGCCTTCACCAACAGCTCGCCTTGCCCAAGCTGGATACGATAAACACCGTCCTGCTCAGCCACTTCACCTACTGCTTTATCCAACAGTTTTTGTTGTACTTGCACTGTGACAGTGCCAGCCTCTTGACCACCCCGCTCAAAATGGCCGAGATAGACTTGTGCATTAAAACTCATCAGTTTGCCTTGCTGTAAATCCTTTAAAGCAAAAGGCTGCGGCTCCAAAGTGACTAAAGCTTTTTCCTTTAGCGCATGCAGAACCAGCTCCGGCATATCACTACTGATCCGAAGCACAATCTGATGCGCATGTTTACCTGCTGGAAAAGGCAAATGGGAGGCTATCAGCTGGTTTTCCACCTGCAACATCACCATGCCGTGAATTCCATGACTGGCATGCAGGCAAGCCCAGAGTGGTGAGCTAAAACAAAACAATAGAAGCCAAAGTGCTTTCATCACGACCCACTGGTTAATCCTGTTGTGAAAGAGTCTGCAACTATCTGTGAAAGGGGTCAAGTTCAGCACCAGATTGGCATACCCAGACACCAGAAAATATTGCTATAATCCGGCCACTTGCCGCACTGGGCCTACCGGGTCGGCCTATTAACCTGATGTGGAGAGCGGACCATGCAATTTCCTGATGACGGCAATGGCGATATGCTGCGTGCCTTAATGGACGCCGGAATAGATTTAAGTGAGCCTCTGGCCATAGATTTTTATCTGGTATTTAAAAACAAAGAGCAAGCTGAAAAAGCTATGGCAGCCTTAGTTGCCACTGAACTGCAAGGCGAAGTAGAGCTGCACTTTAACGATTTGGAACAATGGGAATTGATCGTCAGTCAGACCATGGTACCGGAACATGCGGCAGTGACAGCGCGTGAAGCCGAGCTGGACAAGTTTGCCAAGAAATTTGGCGGCCACAACGATGGCTGGGGCGTGATGCAACATCAGGACGGCGATGACGATTTTGATGATGAACACGGCGAACATTGTGACCATGACTGTGGTCACCAGCATTAATTTTTACTGATACAGATACGAGAGAGAAGCAATGGGTGCTCAATGGAAAGCCAAACATAAAGCCGATGCATCGGCTGCCAAAGGCCGTATTTTTACTAAATTAGCGAAAGAGATCATGGTTGCAGCCCGTAACGGTGCTGACCCTGATATGAACTCTAAATTACGTGTTGCTGTGGAAGCGGCAAAAAAAGCCTCTATGCCTCGTGAGACGTTAGAACGCGCCATCAAAAAAGGCGCTGGTTTACTGGACGGCCCAGCTAACTATGAAACTGTGGTGTATGAAGGTTTTGCCCCGCATCAGGTGCCTGTGATTGTTGAATGTTTAACAGACAACAAAAACCGTTCAGCCCAAAGTATCCGTGTACTGTTCCGTAAAGGTCAATTGGGCGGTTCAGGTTCAGTATCATGGGATTTCAAATACTTAGGTGAAATTGTTGCCCATGCCGTGACACCTGATGCCGATCTGGAAGTCGCAGCTATTGAAGCCGGTGCTCAGGATTTTGAAGAAGGTGAAGAAGGCGACAGCGTGTTCCTGACTGAACCTACCGATCTGGACGCCGTCAGCAAAGCTTTACCTGCCTTTGGTTTTAACGTCACCTCAGCCAAGCTGGTGTATCGTCCAAATAACCCGGTAACTTTAGATGACGCAGCCCGCGCTGAAGTCGAAGCCTTTTTGGAAGCCATTGACGCCGATGACGACGTTCAACACGTTTATGTGGGTTTAGCAGGTTAATACTGTTTACTGACCACAAAGGCGGCCTTGGCCGCCTTTGTTTTTTCTGAAATTTGAACTGTCTGATACACAGGTGTTGTGATGTTAGTGATAAAAGTAGCCTCCGCCAATCCGGCAAAAATCAAGGCTGTAGCTTCCGCCTTTGCTGAAGCATTCCCGGCTGAAACCCTGGATGTACAAGGTATGGCCGTCGCCAGCGGTGTTGCAGACCAACCGATGACGAGCGATGAAACCTTATTGGGCGCCATGAATAGAGTGGCTGCTTTGGCGGATACCGCAGCGGATTATCGTGTTGCGATAGAAGCAGGCTTAGATGGTGATTTTACCTTCGCCTGGATGGTGATTGAACATCAGGGCAAGCTAGGCAAAGCCCGTTCTGCCAGTTTAATGTTGCCGCCAGCGGCTTTGTTGCAACTGCAGCAAGGTAAAGAGTTGGGTGATGTGATGGATGCGATGTTTCATCAAGACAACATCAAACAAAAAGGTGGTGCTATTGCGCTGCTGACTCAACACAGACTCAGCCGCAGTTCTGTGTATCATCAGGCTTTGATACTGGCGATGATTCCGTTTTTAAATCCGGATTTGTTTTAAATCCGATTGTCATAGCGCGGATTCAGCCTTAATGTAGACCTCGACTTAACATGAAGGAGAATCCAATGTCCGGACTAAAAGTACTGGCCCTGTGTGGCAGCTTAAGAGCAAAATCGACCAACAAAGCCTTACTGGAGTATGCGAAAGCTCATGCGCCAGAGGGCATGGAAATTGAACTGGCAGACTTAACGCAGGTGCCTTTTTATAATTCCGACCTTGCCACTAAGCCCGCAGCAGTTGAGCGCCTGCTGGCGCAATTTGCCGAGGCTGATGCATTGTTGTTGGCCTGCCCTGAATACAACTACTCTATTGCACCCGCGCTGAAAAACGCACTGGACTGGGCATCGCGTGAACCCAATAACGAGTTAATGGCTGGCAAAGTCGCGGCTATTCTGGGGTCAGCCGGTGGCATGGGCAGCTCCAGAGCCCAATATCATTTACGTCAGGTCTGCGTGTTTTTAGACCTGCATCTGGTCAATAAACCTGAAGTATTCTGCAATGCTTTTGCCAATACCTTTGATGCAGACAACAATCTGACGGATGAACGTATTCAGAGCTTAATAGTGCAACAACTGGACGCTTTACAGCAGTTAGCCTTACGTTTTAAAAACTAGCGACCTTGCGCTTCACAGGGCTTAAAAAAGCAGATAAAACAATAAAGTTGTTTTCATCTGCTTTCTTTGTCAGAGTAAGACTCAAAATGAGAAAGTAGATTTTTTATATAGGCCATCATTTCAAGTGGCAAGGACTGAAACTTGTTACAGCGCTTAAAAGATAATTTCCATCTGTCGATGGTTACTCTGGTTGGTGGCATAGCCAGCTGCACTTTATTGCCTTACGCTTTGTACCGTCTGGCAACAGGTAGTTATTTGGTCGCTCTGGTGGATCTGTTGATGATTACAGTCAGCACAGTCTCTGTCTGGATGGCCTGGCGTACCGGTGACACTGAAAAACCCGGCTTTCTGATGGCCGTGGTGTTTTGTTTTGGCGCTGTTTTAGTTTGTTTGAAGCTAGGGCAAGACGTGCTGTTCTGGATTTATCCTTTGATGGTGTTTATCTTCTTTTTAGTAGCGCCAATCAAAGCTTTATTGCTGTTATTATTGATGGTCAGCGCTATTGTATCGCTGCACTTTGCCGAGCAATCCAGCATTTTCAACAACAGTTTTCAGTTGCTGGCCTTTATCACAACTACAGTGATTACCAGTATTTTTGCTTACATATTTGCCTACCGTACCCACCTGCAGCGACAAGAGTTGAGGCATTTAGCCACCACAGATCCTTTGACAGGTGCAGCAACCCGCCATTCATTAACGGATAACCTAACAGAAGCAATTCAGCAGTATCAGCAAAAAAACATACTCAGTGGTTTAATGCTACTGGATTTAGATCATTTTAAGCGCATTAATGACAACTTTGGCCATCAGTCCGGCGATCAAATTTTGAGTCAACTAGTACCTTTGTTAAAACAAATGATCCGCCAACAGGATTCCGTGTTTCGTTATGGCGGGGAAGAGTTTGTACTGCTGATTAAAGAAATACAGCTGGCTGATTTGCATCGTTTAGCAGAAAAAATTCGTCACGCCGTCTGGCATCAGCTCACTTTACCGGACGGTTCAGCCCTGACCACATCAATAGGTCTGGCGACAGTCCAAGATGCGACAGATTGGGAAAGTTGGTTGCAAAATGCCGATGTGGCTTTGTATCAGGCTAAACATCAAGGCCGAAATCAGGTGGTGATTGCCACATCACCTGCTGAACAAGCCATAACAGCATCTTAGACTTAAGTCGAAGCGCCAATAGCCAAACAATACTTTAAGCTGGTTATCTTCATTCAGTGCAGGTGTTTTTTATGTTGTCTTTTATTATCAGCCGTTTTTTCGCAATTCAAATCCTGGTGCTATTGGCTTTAGCTCTGGCGAATTACTTTTCAGCCATCAAATTGGGCTTTATTCAGGATGTTTTATTGTTACCTGCTCTTACTCTTTTTCTGGTGTATCAGTACTGCAAAAAGCAAAATGCTTTTTTAACAAACGAACAAAGCCAAAAGGTTGTTTACGCTTTGATTTTAAGTGATGCGCTGATCCAGGCTGTACTGACGTTTAGTAGCCCTCAAGGCATTATTGCCGCACAGCACTTTACCAATGCGGCTTTAACTTATGCCGCTGTGATGGTGTTTCATAGCCTGATGATTTATTTTGCAGTGGGGTACAGTAAAACCTTGTTTGAAAAACGTCAGGCTTTGAACTGAACGCTAAAATACCCTGTGACTACAAAGCTGGCGCTCACATGGAATTCCATCCCTGTCACCGTCAATCAACACATTTGGACATTGCTCTAAATAAAATTCGGCCTCTTCACAGGAACTCATTTCAGAACAGTGTTGCTTTCCTTCGCACTGAAATTGCCCCCCCTGCTGAGCTTGTACAGGCGGCCATACCGGGTTTTCCAATACATTGGTGTTAGTTTGCTGGTGATCTGACTCAACCAGCTCTGTAGCTACCAAAGCATTTGCACTAAATAGCAGCCAGGATTGATAACCCAGCCACGCCACAATAGACAGGCACACAGCCCCCGACAACAATTGTTGAAATAACAAAGACGACAATGCCGGCTTTTTTAACTCTGGTGCCGGTGCAAAATGCTGACCTGCTTTGTACGCTGATACAGCTTTGGGTTTGCCCTGGGGGTCGACTTCAATCTGAAAAAAAATGCTGTCGCCATCTTGCAGCTTCTCAGGTTTCTTGCGAAAACCACTGCTGCTGATACGAATATCTGGCCCGGCTTTATCCCGCTGAATAAAACCTTTGCCTTGGGTGGGGTTCCAGTCTTTTAACTTTCCCTGATGTAACATCTCAACGTCCTGTTGTATCTATTTTAAAAACACCTTATTTAACCTAAATCATATTTGTTTTACAAGCATAAAAAAAAGCCGCCTTTGTCAAAGCGGCTTCCTTTAAGCAGAGTGAACTGTTAGTTACGGATCAGATAGTCAAAAGCACCTAAAGCTGCTGTTGCTCCACTGCCCATCGCGATAATAATTTGCTTGAACGGTGTGTTAGTAGCGTCACCTGCAGCAAACACGCCTTTTAATGACGTTTGGCCGTGGCTGTCGACAATGATTTCGCCACGTGGCGTTAATTCCACAGCACCACGCAACCACTCGGTATTTGGCACTAAACCAATTTGTACAAAGATACCGGCCAGTTCCACAGTTTTGCTTTCGCCGTTGGTGCGGTCTGTGTACTGTAAGCCAACAACGCGCTGACCATCACCCAACACTTCTGTGGTTTGTGCCTGAGTGATAATAGTGATGTTGCCCATAGACTGCGCTTTTTTGATAAGCACTGCGTCTGCACGCAATGTGCTGTCAAATTCCAGTACTGTGACATGCTGCACTATGCCAGCTAAGTCGATAGCAGCTTCAATACCAGAGTTACCACCTCCTATCACTGCAACTTTTTTACCTTTAAATAAAGGACCATCACAGTGTGGACAGTAGGCTACACCTTTGCCACGGTATTCTTTTTCACCAGGCACGTTCATCTCTCTCCAGCGCGCGCCAGGGGATAAAACTATGCTTTTACTTTTCAGCACAGCGCCGTTTTCAAGCGTGATTTCAAACAAGTCGTTTTTGCCCAGTTTTACGGCTTTTTGGCTGTTCATAATGTCCACTTCGTACTGACGAACGTGAGACTCTAAGTTAGCCACCAGTTTTGGACCTTCAGTTTCTTTGACAGAAATAAAGTTCTCAATACCTACAGTGTCAGCCACCTGGCCACCAAAACGCTCGGCAACAATACCAGTGTTTAAGCCTTTACGGGCTGCATAAATAGCAGCTGCAGAACCAGCAGGACCACCACCCACAATCAGCATATCGAAGTTATTTTTGGTCTTCAGAGCTTCAGCCTGACGAGCCGCAGCACCGCTGTCGACTTTGTTCAGAATATTGGTCAGGGTAATAGCACCCTGAGAGAACTGCTGGCCATTTAAATACACTGTTGGCACAGCCATGATGTTACGTTTACTGACTTCATCTGGGAACACAGCACCGTCAATCATGGTGGTTTTAATATTTGGATTCACTGCTGCCATTAAATTCAGCGCCTGCACTACTTCAGGACAGGTCTGACAGCTTAACGATACAAAAACTTCAAAGTTAAATTCACCCTGCAGTGCAGCAATTTGCTCCAGCACAGCAGCTTCTTCTTTAATGGTGTGGCCACCTGAATGCAACAAAGCCAACACCAGAGAGGTAAACTCGTGGCCCATAGGCACACCAGCAAAACGAATTTGAGTATTTTTAGCAGTAGAGCGCACCAGCATAGATGGCTTTAATACTGTTGTGTCTGTCTCATCTTTTAGATGGATCAGCGAACTTAAACCGGCGATATCTTCGGCCAAATTTTTTAACTCGGCTGCTTTATCGCTGCCGTCTAACGCAACTACCAGCTCCACCGGGCTTTTCAGGTTTTGCAAATAGGTTTTTAATTGGTTCTTCAAATTGGTATCTAACATATTTGGCCCCTTTCTTATAGCCACAGTTACAGCCACCTTCAGGTGGATTGCCACTGTCCTTTTGGACAAAGCTTCGCCGTACCAGTAAATTCTGGTGAGCAAAACTCACAAGTTTATTTGGAATAGGGGCTGAGAACTCAGCCCCTGCAGTCTTAATCAGACTTAGATTTTACCAACCAGGTCTAAAGATGGAGCTAAAGTCGCTTCACCTGGAGTCCATTTAGCTGGACATACTTCACCGTCATGGTTTGCAACGTATTGTGCAGCCTGAACTTTACGGAACAGTTCTGCAGCGCTACGGCCGATACCTAAGTCGTGAATTTCAGCAACTTTGATTTCGCCTTGTGGGTTGATTACGAAAGTACCACGTAAGGCTAAACCTTCTTCCTCGATCATCACACCGAAGTTACGAGTGATAGTACCAGTTGGGTCACCGATCATTGGGTAGTTGATTTTCTTGATAGTTTCAGAAGCATCATGCCACGCTTTGTGAGTGAAATGAGTGTCAGTTGATACTGAGTACACTTCAACACCGATTTCCTGGAACTTAGGATAGAAATCAGCCAGGTCGCCTAATTCAGTTGGGCAAACGAAAGTGAAGTCAGCTGGGTAGAACACTACTACTGACCATTTGCCGGCCAGATCCTGTTCAGTCACTGGAACAAATTTACCGTGATGGAAGGCAGTCGCTTTAAATGGCTTGATGGTGCTGTTGATAATTGAAGACATTGTCTTACTCCATGTTGGTTGGTTACTAAAAATGAACTCGCTTCGATAGGACAGAGAATAGCTGTTCCGAACGATTTGAGATAACGAATTAAATCTATAAAGTTAATCTGTTTTTGTGATTGAAAAACTGAAAAGCTTATCTGTTTTTCCACTTTATTCTACAGTGCCACTATGACAACACTACAAACACAGTTCTGAACTGCATTCTGTCTTTGCTAACGAACAGCACAAAAAGTGCAAAGAATGACAAAGAATGACTATGCTCAATAAGGCAGTTCTGAAATGGGGGCATAAATTGAAACTTCAAGCAGCTAAAGCCCTGACCTTTTGTGTTTTTTTAATACTGGCGACTACAGTGGTGGCAGATAATCCGCCTGTGTATCGTTATCAGCAAGCGAACGGCGTGACCGCTTTTTCCGACAGAGCGCCAAAAAACCGGCCTTATCAGCTGGTGCGCTTTGATTGTTTTGCCTGTGATCTGAAAAGCAGTGTGAATTGGCACAATACGCCATTGTTTTTACAGAAGTATCAGCAGGAAATAACAGCTGCGGCATTAGATCATCAATTAGACCCTGCTCTGATCCGGGCTGTGATCCATGCAGAATCCGCTTTTAATCCCAAAGCACTATCTAAAAGTGGCGCAGCCGGATTAATGCAACTGATGCCAGACACAGCGACTGAAGTGGGAGTAAAAAACGTCTGGCATCAACAACAGAATATTCAGGGGGGAGCTTTTTATCTCTCTTCTTTACTCAAACGCTATAAAGGCAATATAAAACTGGCGATGGCGGCTTATAACGCTGGCCCAGGCACTGTAGATAAACATCAGGGTATCCCCCCTTACGCTGAAACTCAGACCTATGTGGAGCGTGTTCAGTTATTATTTTCACGTTATCAAAAAGCGGGTTCCAGTTCCTGACACATTTAAAGCTAAAGAGTAACAATTTATAAGATCCTGTTTTTTAAACATTTTCATGCCAGTCATTGCTTTGCAATTCCTCAATACAACAGGCAGACTTACTACACTATTAAGGAGCTGTTATGAAATCATTGATTGCTGTCTGTATTCCTACATTGTTACTCAGTGCCTGTGTGATCCACGTAGGCCATAGTTCTGCCGCTGAGGCTCTAAAACACGAGCAACGTCAGTTGCAGTTAAGCGCTGCAGGTTTGAGCGAATTAACCGCCGAAACTGAAGCCGGTGATCTGAAAATTATCGGCGTCAAAGGCGCCAGTCAAATTGAAGTGATTGCAGATCTGTATTCCAGCGAAGACAGACCTTTTACTTTATCACTGGAAAAACAAGGCAATGCAGCAGTACTGAAGGCTGTAGGTGGCTCTTGTATTGGTGTTTGCTCAGGCCCATCTGGCTATGCAGACCTTCTCGTCAAAGTGCCGACTGAATTGGCTTTGACTCTGGAGGACGGGTCTGGCGATATCAATATTGAAGGTTTAAGTTCTGATCTGGTAATTAACGATGGTTCGGGCAATTTAACAGTGCAAGGTGGTCGTCATCTGGCGCTGGAAGATGGATCAGGCAATGCCAGTCTGACCCGGCTCAGTGGCAATCTGACGATAGAAGATGGTTCAGGCGATTTGTTTGTTCAACAGGTTGCAGGTACAGTGCTGGTGGAAGATGGTTCCGGTGACATAGATATTCAGCAAGTCAAAGGCATGGTCAGCATTAGCGATGGCTCAGGTGATATCCGTGTGCAACAAGCCGGTGGTTTTACTTTACTGGATGATGGGTCTGGTGAGCTGAAAATTGACCAGATCAGTGGCCCTGTTAGCTTAAATAAAGACTAAAACCTACAAGGCCATTACTAAACTAGTTTTGGCCTTTATCTACCGCAGCGGCGCGCAGTTGCCGCAATTGTTTATCATGTAAGCCTTTGAGGGTAAACCAGCCAATTAAAGCACCGCTTAAGGCCCAGGCCATATCTGACTGGGTATCCCAGACATAACCCTGAGTCCCTAAAAATGCTTCAGCATCTTCACCTGTCGCTAAGGCCACCCACCACTCTATCAGCTCGTAAAAAGCACTGAAGGCTAAGCAAAAACAGACACTGAAAAAGCATTGCCAGCTTTGGCCAAAAATTAAACCTTTACGCAAAATCAGCTCGCGACAAATGATCACCGGAATAAAGCCTTGAGCCAAATGCCCTACTTTGTCGTAATTATTGCGCTCACCACCAGTCCAATCACGGATCCAATCAAATAATGGCACTTCAGCATAAGTATAATGGCCGCCGATCATCAAAATCACAGAGTGCAGCAAAATCAAACAGTACAGCAAAGGCGTTAGCGGAAAACGGCTTTTAGTCACAGCCAGCACAGCTAAACCAATCAACGCAGGTAACACTTCCAGAAACCAGGTAAATTGATCTTTTGGCTCAATACCAGACCAGATCAGTACGACAAAAAATACCGCCAACCACAACCCTTGTTTCATCCTGAGCTCACCTTTCCTGAATCGTTAGGGATATCAAACCAATAAAGCAGAAGAATTACAAGGCCAGACTAACGAAGTGCGCGGCAGAACTCAAATAACCGTCCATCCCTGCAACTCACCGCTTATCTGGACTTCCCCTAAAACACTAGACACTCCTTAGGTTAAAATACAACTTTAGGAGGGCACCATGTCCAAGCAACGTTTTACACCAGAATTCAAAGCCGAAGCTATCAAACAAATCACAGAACGTGGATATTCCGTTAAAGATGTATCTGAGCGCTTAGGCGTATCAGACAACAGCCTTTATAAGTGGCTCAAGGAACATAATCAGGCCACTAATCCAGATCCTGTAGTGACGCAGCAGCAGGATTTAGCCGCTGAAAATGCCAGGCTAAAAGCCGCTTTAAAACGGGCTGAAGAAGAGCGGGACATCCTAAAAAAGGCCGCCGCATACTTTGCCAAGCAGTTCAGTTAAGGTATGCCTTTATCCGCGATAACCAGAACTGCCATCCTGTGCGGTTGATGTGTACCATGCTGCGTGTCCATCACAGCGGCTATTATCAATGGCTGAAGCAGCCTGAATCAAACAGAGCACGTGAGAACCAGCGTTTAACGGCACTGATTAAAGAGTCATGGCTTGAAAGCGGCGGCATTTATGGCAGCCCTCGTATCCATGTTGATTTACGTGAAGCCGGTGAAACCTGCTCGGAGAATCGCGTAGCTCGCTTGATGAATTTGGCTGGCCTCAAAGCTATTCGTGGTTATAAAACGCCACGTTATCGTGCGGGTAAACCCGCTGTACCGGCAAAAAACCAGTTACAGCGTGAATTTACTTATAACGAGCCAAATAAAGCCTGGGTAACTGATATCACCTATATCAGAACCTACGAGGGCTTTTTATATCTTGCCGTAGTGTTAGATCTGTACTCTCGACGAGTCATTGGTTGGTCGATGAAGGCCACGCTGGCGAAAGAAATTGTGCTTGATGCGTTGTTAATGGCTGTCTGGCGCAGGAAACCGAAACAACCGGTCATCATACATTCTGACCAAGGCTCCCAGTTCAGTAGCGATGAATGGAAACGATTTCTGGATACACACAAACTCTCAGCCAGCATGAGTCGGCGCGGTAACTGTTGGGATAATGCGGTTGCCGAATCCTTCTTTAGTTCACTGAAAAAAGAGCAGATTAAACGGAGAATTTATAACAACCGTGAAGAAGCGCGTAGTGACATTTTTGAGTACATCGAGGTATTTTATAACCGTCGGCGCAGACACAGTCATTTAGGACAGTTATCACCAGCAGATTATGAGGAAAAAGCTAATCTCAACGAGGTTAACGAGTGTCTATGAGATTGGGGGAAGTCCAATCACTTTTTTTAAAACAACAGCCACCAGTTGCAGCACACTGACATCAATACGAAAAATGAGATTCTGATGATGGAAAGTAATAAACAACGCTTCAGTGGATTTTTGCTGAGTTTTATATGCCTGAGCTTAATTCTGGCGGCAGGTCCATATTTGACGCTAAAAACAGCTCCAGCACTGGGCACTTTCCTGACAATACTGCCCTGAGCATTCAGTTGCCTTCGTAAACGCATATCAGAGGCAGAGCCAAGGCTCTGCTTCGTTTTATTGCTGCTGACGATACCATTCGCCCAAAATCAGGCTGGCAGCCACGCTGACATTTAAGGATTCCACTTTGCCTGTGCCAGGAATTTGTAAGGCGATGTCTGCAGACTTAGCGACAGACTGAGAGACACCAAACATTTCCTCACCAAAGACGATCACCACTTTAGCAGGCAACTGGCTGCTGTAGAGTGATACGCCACAATGGCTTGACGTAGTCACCAGGGTGTAACCCGCTTGTTTACACAGCTGCAATGCCAGAGGCAGGTTGTCACAACTTAAACCTTCAACAAACTCAACGCCGCCTTCAGCTGTGCGGGCTGCAGCGCCATGAGCCAGTAAATCCGGGTCTTTCATCACAATGCCGCTAATGCCAAAGTGAGCGCAGCTGCGGGCTATAGCGCCTAAATTATGCGGATTACCGACACCATCTAATGCCAGCAAACAATCCTGTTTTTTACGGCCGTTTTGGGTTAAATAACTGGCCAGAGATAACACTGCCTTACGTTTACCCAACAGCACCACACCACCGTGATGCTGACTACCAGCTACTTTTTCAAGTTCGCCTTCAGACACCACATGGTAGGCTTTTTTATTGGCCGCCAGATATTTCATTACATCCGCAAACTTTGGTGCCATTTGCTCACTTAAATACAAACGCACCAGGGCTTCAGGGCGCTGCGAAAAAGCCACACGGCAGGCATTTTCACCATAAATTTTGGCTTCTTCCTGCCGGTTTTGTTTTAACACTTTGGCAGACACAGCTTTAGGCGTATTGTTTTTTGTCTCTGCTGCTTTGACCGTTGCAGGTTTTTCCTTAGTCCATGGTTTTTGTAGCTCAGTGTGTGTTTTTTTATGCTGTGGTGCTGAGGTTTTGCGATTCAAGGGAGATCCTGTGCTTGCGGTGTCGCTGATGGGATAGATTTTAACACTGCAAAGCGCAGAAGCCCAAACAACTTCTGACTTGAGGCGGCATACAGAACACTTGCCTTTCTGCTCTGGCGCAGTATGCTTGCGCTTTTAGTGCGCCATCGACGCGAAAACTATCCAAAAACTATTCAAAGAGTGGGCTTATGCTGAGTTATCGTCATAGTTATCATGCAGGCAATCACGCCGATGTGATTAAACATCTGGTGCAGATTTGTATCCTGAACTACTTAAAACGCAAAGATAAGCCGTTTTGCTATCACGATACGCATGCCGGTGCCGGTTTATACAGCCTGCATAGCGAACAAGCGCAAAAAACTGCCGAATACCAAACCGGCATTGGCAAACTCTGGAACTATCTGGGTAACAACGCTGATATCAAAGCTTATGTAGATACCATCAAGCTGGTAAACGACAGCGACGATTTAGCCTTTTATCCAGGTTCACCAAAAATTGCCGATTTGTTATGTCGTGCTACAGATACTATTCAGGCCACCGAATTGCACCCAAGCGATCATCCTATTCTGGCCAGTCAGTTTCAGCGTCGCCGCCACAGCCGTATTGAAAAAATGGACGCGTGGGCCGGCATCCGCGCTATGTTGCCTCCGCTGGCTAAGCGCGGCTTAGTGCTGATTGACCCGCCTTATGAATTAAAAACCGAGTATCAGGATCTGATCAAAGGCTTAGAACAGGCTGTACAGCGTTTTCCACAAGGCACTTACGCCATCTGGTATCCGGTGATCGAACGTCAGGCAGTCGAAAGCTTTATTGATGCCATAGTCGATACACAAATTCGTAATCAGCTGCGTATAGAATATTGCCCACAGCCAGACGCTGAAGGTTTTGGTATGACAGGCAGCGGCATGCTGGTGATCAACCCGCCTTTTACGCTGAAACAGGATATGGAGAGCTGCTTAAAGGAGCTGGCACCATTACTTTCACAAAGCCCGCTCGCCTACTGGCAAGTCACTCAACTCGTGGATGAATAAGGAAATACTTTATGCGTAATCTGGTTTTAGCTTTGGCGCTGTTTTGTAGCCCAGTCTTTGCTTTTGGTGAATTAGGCCACCAAATGGTCTGTTCCATGGCTTATCAGTTATTAAGCCAGGTCAGCCAGCAAAAAGTGCAGCAACTGATGCAGTTGCACGAACAAAAAGATTTTACTAAGGCCTGCTCCTGGCCGGATCAGGTGCGTTCTTTACCGGAATATCAGCACACCAAAGTCTGGCATTACGTGAATATTCAGCGTTCTGACACTAAGTTGACCATGCAGCACTGCCCGGCCGAAGGTTGTGTCTTGTCGGCTATTGAGCAAGAGCGAAAAAAACTAACGCCATTTGCGCCATCAAAAACCCAGTTAGAAGCCTTGTTGTTTGTAGGACACTTTATAGGTGATTTGCATCAGCCTTTGCATGCAGGTTATGCCGATGATTTAGGTGGCAACAGAACTGCGGTGTATTTTGCGGGTGAGCCGTCGAATTTGCATGGCGTCTGGGACAGTCGTATTCTGGAAGCCGCCTCTTATCAGGATGATGCGAAGCAGCAGGCTTTGTATCAGGCGTTAAAAACAAAACAACAGCAGTGGCAAAGCGTCAGTGTACTGGATTGGGCCAACGAGTCAGTGTTGCTAGTCAAACTGATTTATCAGGGCTATAAACCTGGCATGTTAATCGATGAGCGTTACCAGCAACAGCATCTGCCAGAGCTGGAGCAACGACTGCAACAAGCTGCTGTGCGTTTGGCTCTAGTGCTGGAGCAAAGCTTTAATTCAACCGACGCCGGCTAATATCAGCGGCGGTTAAACTCTTCTAATACAAAGGTTTTGAACTTGCTTAGCTTTAGCTGGCTCAGCAAGTTTGCCAACTGCTCCTGATGTTTTAAATAGCCAGGTTCTTCCAGATAAGCCTTGTAGTACATTTGAGCTGCCGGGCGTAACTCTCCCTCTTTTTCATGCCGCAAACCCAGTTGTGCATACACCTGACCTCTGTCAGCCACAGCATAGATCAAGTGAAATGCCTGCTGATGTAAACTACTGGCGTAGACTCTGTGCATGCTATGCGGCAGCATATTTAAGGCTTTGTTGCCTAAGTACATTAAGTCAAAAGCTGCATTCATTTTACCCAGGCTGGCCATTAAAGTAGCGCCCTGACATAAGCTTGAAACTGACATCTGCATAGAGGCTAAATGTTGTTTTTGTTTTTCTAAAAATGCCACCGCAGCATCATTACCTTCAACCTGACAGACTAAACTGCCCTGCAACCAGATAATATCGGTCGCAAACTGACTGGCGTCTTTATCTGTGATTAACTGCCGAAAGTTGTGTTGCAACATTGCCTGATAGTGCGCGATACGCTGCTCTGCCGCAGGCTGCGCCATGACAAACAGCAACAACTTACACAAACTCACCGTCAACACACAAAACTGATGGCCACTGCCTGCCAAACGCCTTTTGCGCTCTATCAGTTCAATCGCTTGTTCTGCTTTGTCCGACATCATCATCACCAGTTGCACTAACTGAGTAATATGGGTCGACATGCCTGCTGCTGGTAATTTAACCGCCACATGAAGGGCTGTTTCGTAGTCTTCATTTTCCAGCGCCAGATAAATTTGCCAGACTTCTTTTCGTTCCTGATAACGCTGGACTTCTTCACTGTCATTGACTAAAAAACTGTGACAAGACTGCAAATCACCTTGTTCGTAATCCAGCAGGAATTGTAGCCACAAAGCCCAGCTTTGCTGTTTGGCGCAGGCTGATTTTATTAATGCAGAGGCCGCATCGCAAACTCCGAGCTCCAGCAGCATCTGTACCTTTAGCTGCAGCACAGCAACAGGAGTATCAGCACCGGCTTTTTGTTGCAGTTCACCAATCAGCTTAAAGGCATCAACATAGCGGCGCTTATGCACCAGAGGCAGGATCTGATCCATAAATGCTTTTAACCGGACATGCAGTTTGAGCTGCTCATCCATATGGAATTTGTTGCAGGGACGGTCGAGAAAATCAACCTGATGAAATGGATAATCCACAGCATACTTCTGCCGCTCTGTGGCTGCAGACAACACCACCAAGCGACATAAAGGACTCACAATACCTTTGTGGAGCAACAATTCAATCAGGTCTGCTCCCACCAAAGAGGGTTCCGCATCATAATCAAGAAAAATCACATCGTAAGGTGCTGTACCTTCGCTACTCAACAAAACCTGAGCGTTGCGGCTAAGCTCCACCTTTTTGATGCCAAGACCAGTCAGAATTTGTTTTAACTGATGCCCAGACGCTGGATCTGACTCAATAACTAACACATTGAGATCAAATAACTTACTAAAATCAAATCGGGTAAGACTCAAACCTTTGCCTCGTTTTTCTCAGATCGATGACCGGCCACTGACACCTCTTTAGTGTAGGCGGAAGATGGCCAGTCGCAAAAGAAAAATTTAGAAAAAACGATACAAAATCCAAGACTTGGCTGATTTTTTAAGCCAATTTAGTCCTGCCCACGCCAGCGGGCATGACATAAAGTTTCAAACTTTTCTTTGCTCAGTAAAATTCTGGCAAGCACTATCTCAGCAACACCATTAATATCGGCTAATCCAATGTGGGCTTCGACATGCAGTTCAGGGTCAAGGTCCATGGCAATCATATCGACCCAATCGTCTGTCGCTGCAACTAAGTCTACATAGGCAGATGCAGCTGCATGCTGTTGATACAACGCATAATCTTCAGCAGACAAGTTTTCTTCTGCTAACTCTTCAAAAATTGCAAAAGCGTGATCGCACAACTCATCCAAAGTCCAGAGTTCAAGTTCTGAGCCAGACATTCTTTTCTCCACACAGATAAACCAAAGGCGGCAGTATACCAACTGCATTCTTAGTCTGCCCAGCCAAAGCAGGACAAACGCGAATATTTACTGGTATCCACAGCAACGGATCGGTAGCATAGCGGCTCTTTTTAGTCAGCTGTAAGTGGGCATGATGAAACAACGTTTAGGTTTAATTAGTGTATTAGTAGCTGACTATGATGAGGCGATCGAATTTTACACACAAAAGCTTGGCTTTGAGCTGGTAGAAGACAGCCCACAAGGTGAAAAAAGATGGGTGGTGGTGCGGCCTGCAGGCGCAACTGAAACCGCTATCTTGCTGGCCAAAGCCAGTAACGAACAGCAAAAACAACAGATAGGCAATCAATGTGGCGGCCGGGTTTTTCTATTTTTAAATACCGACGATTTCTGGCGTGATCACGACCGGATGCAACAACAAGGCGTGAAATTCCTCGAAACACCACGTGAAGAAACCTATGCTACTGTGGCTGTATTTGAAGACTTGTACGGCACCCGCTGGGACTTGCTGCAACTGAATTAAACCGGAGATTTTTGTATGTACCGTTGCCCGCTTTGCCAACAAAGTCTGACTCAACACCACAACAGCTTTGTTTGTGCTGCAAACCATAGCTTTGATCTCGCCAAAGAGGGTTATTTGCATTTATTGCCTGTACAGCAAAAAAACTCCAAAGTGCCGGGCGATTCGCCACTGATGATGCAAAGCCGCCGCGACTTTTTAAATGCTGGCTACTACCAGCCTTTATCCGACGCCGTAAATCACTACTTCGCAGCTGTATTGCCACATCAGCCAGTGGTGCTCGACCTTGGCTGCGGTGAAGGCTATTACAGCAACAGATTAACGCAGGCTTTAGCTGACAAAGAACTCAAACTGTACGGCCTTGATATTGCTAAAACTGCCATCAAAAAAGCCGCCAAAAGCTACCCAGCTATCCAATTTTGTGTCGCCAGTGCCTGGCATCTGCCTTTTGCCGATCAGAGCTTTGATGCCGCATTAAAACTTTGTGCGCCTTGTGAACCACAAGAATTAGCACGGGTATTAAAAACAGAAGGCCTGCTGCTGACGGTGACGCCTGCACCGGACCATTTAGTGGAAATAAAACAACAGGTATACAGTTCTGTACGCCTGCATAGCGATCAAATCGAAGCTATTTCGGGTTTTGAACATCAACAGCGCCAGGAACTCAAACTAAAGCTGACCGATTTACCAGCTGATATGGTGTTAAACCTGTTGGAAATGACACCTTTAGCCTGGAAGTTTAAACCGGAACAAAAGCAGCTTTTTGCTGCAGGTTCGCCGCAAATCAGCCTGAATTTTTACTTAGATTTGTATCGAAAAAATCGCTCAATGTAAAAATGACGTAGCCAGATTACTATTGATGTGCTGATCTGCAACTTGTTTGAACGCACGGCAGATATAGGTTTTGTAGCTACAGACTGCCAAATTTGCAGCCTTTTAGCAGAACCTTGTGTTGAGGCTGTCGATGCGATGCAACAGCCCCAACAATTTAGCGAAAACTCCCGTTATTCCGACCTGCAAGCACAACAAAAACAAAGCCTGATTTATGCTCGGGCCGTGCTGTCAGATCAGGGGATTGCATTGGGAGTGTTGAGTCTTTGCTTTAAGCTTGATGATTAAATAACTCAATTTTTCATAAACTTACCACCAGAACGCAGCAAAAACATTCAGTTCTGAGCCAGATCATTTAACACCCCAGCTCAGCTGGGTTAATCAAATAAAACGATAGAGGCGATTCAGTTAAAGCGTTATCTTTCTGCTGCATCCATCCTTATGCTGAGCATAAATCAACACAAGATGGATGCAGCAATGACCTCAGATTTCACTACATCAACTGATGCTCCAACTTTTGATCGCCTATTATGTATCGGAAAAACTGGCACCACCTGACACTGAACCAAAGCCTGAAGCCATAGTCCATACTTTCAGGATTGCTGTTTCTCGTTACCATCAGATGAAGCTGCAGTTGTTTACCGTAAAGAGTTCTAGCGCAAGCGGTTTTATTCATCTCCCTGAACCGCTGTTTTTTGCCCGGCAACCCAGCCGGGCTTTTTTATGTACAGGAGGTACGGTATGTCGACACTGCAGGAGCATTGTGTCGACGATGTACAGGAGGTACGGTATGTCGACACTGCAGGAGCATTGTGTCGACGATGTACAGGACGTACGGTATGTCGACACTGCAGGAGCATTGTGTCGACGATGTACAGGAGGTACGGTATGTCGACACTGCAGGAGCATCAATTCTGAATAGTGGTGACTCTGTTCCATAAATTCTGATTTTTACTGTAGGAGAAATACTCATCAGGAAACCAGCATTTAGGAATCAAGTCCATGTTCTTGCGTTCTTCAAAATTGGATACCAGCTTACTTAAAATTTCCAATAGCCGTTCTTCGCTCATTTTCTCCAGCTTCTTACGTGCTGTTGGGAAATAAAGGTTGTTGTCTACGCTAACCACCACATTGGTACCGTTGTTACTGAAAGTCATACTACGGGTCACCACCCGGCATATCGGCATATCAGCGGCAGGCGGATACAAAGAAACCACCAAGGCATATTCGTATCTGTCCAAATCACGTTTATCTGAGTCTTTTGGAATATAAGTCACGCCATAGCCCTGTGGGAACAAGCCAGTAATTTTAATCAGCGCATCCACTGCAGCTTTATGGTAATAACCTCTCTCTACGCCGCTTTGCAGCACCAATGCTGCTTTAGGCAAAGACTCATAGCTGTGGTTCAATTTGGTAGACAATACAACTGACGTATAAATCTGCGGAATTTTCAGCAAGTTACCTACGCCACTTTCTGGTTTAATGGCATTTTTAAGCAAGGTATAGACAAAATTCAGTTTGTCCTGCTCATTTTGATTAAACAGCTCCCGCTCTTTTTTTGAATTTCCTACATAGCGATCGCAGGCCAAACCTTTGGTGACGTAATTTAGCGTTTCCTGATAATTTATTTTCAAAAGTGCAACGCGGTTTTCATCATCAAGAACCCTAAATTCATCCAGATCGCCATCTGAGCCTTTGAGAATAGCCAAAGCATCCGGATGATAAGTACCTATATCCTGCAATATCGCAGCCATCAACAGCGGTAGCTGTACATCGTCACGAAAAGGAGCATAGTCAGCTTTATAGGCAGCCTCCGGGTTATCCAGCATTTCTTTGGCTGCACGCATCTTCGCTTGCACATAATTATTACTCAGCTCGTTATCCAGCAATAAACGGTCCAGCAAACGCAAACTTAAAATGCCTTTATACAGATGCTTAAACTTCTGATTCACCGAAGCTACATATCTGCCATTACTGGGAGCCAGCAATTGAATGGTTCCCAAAAACTTCGAAGACATTTGCACTGTCTCCTCAAAGTTTTCCCCTTCAGTTAACTGTAATACTGACAGGCACAAAGCTTTTAATGATCGATAACGCTCAACTCGACTGTCATCGAGCATGCGCACATAGAGTTTTAGTGCGGATTGAGCTTCAGCCAATTGCTTTTGCTCAGCAGTAGATAAACCTGACTTATTTTCCAACCTGCGTACTTGTAATTGCAACTGCTGAAGTTTTTCATCCTGCTGTTTTGCATGACGAAAATAATCTGTAGCTACTTCATACACAGAATCATTCAGTGCTGTAGAATCGTGGATTTTGCTCAGGATAGTTTTTACGGTTTTACTATACGAAGACTGACTTATGATTCCCATCGACATATCGGGCATTTATCCTTTTCAGCGGGCCACTTAGTTTGCACCAGAGAAGTATATACCAATATAGCAATCCTTTGCTTAGTCCGGATTTACTCTGCCAGCAGTGGAGCTTGCCATTCAAAGTCCGAGCCCATCTCCATATCCCATTCATCCTGCATTTGAGCGGCAATACGTTTCTTATTCTGCGGTTTTACCGCCAGTAAGTTTGACCAGAAATAGGTTGATAAATCACCAACCAGATTGGTTTCAGCATTAATAAGTACCACCAGCCCTACTCCTTTTTCTTTGGAATACGCCATTTCCGTGCGGTAACCTTTCACCCAACCACCGTGGTAATAGACTTCATGGCCACCAAAATTAAATATACGCAGACCCAAGCCATAATGCGAAGTGGTGACATACTGGCCCCAGGTACGACCACCTAAATCATCAGCCACTTTCACTCTTTTACTCCGAACATCCTGCAACATGGCAGGAGTTAATACAGCTGGATAATGGCCTAACTGGGCTATCAGCCATTGACTCATATCCATCACACTGGCATTGACACCAGCTGCGGGACTAACCCGGTAATAACTTGGATTCACTTTCGTTTCAGCCCAGCCTCTTTTTACTCTGACATGAGGCATAGCCCGGTTCTTAGAGGCTAAGAATGCTGAATACCCGACCGAAGCTGTTGGCATTTTCAAAGGTTTAAACAGTTTTTGTTCCATCAGGCTTTCGAAGCTGCTGCCCGTGGTTTTTTCCATCACAGGCCGAATAAGGCTGAACAACACGTTTTGATAGCCATAACATTTGCCTGGAGCACAACGAGGGTTTAAATAACGAAACTTAGGTAAAATCTGGGCGGGAGTCTGATTGGCTTCAATTAAATCATCATAAGTATTAGGCACTAGGCCAGCACTTTGTGACAACAAGTGCTCCACTCTTAACGCACCTGTATGTCGCGGACTTTTAAAAGAAAAGGCAGGCACATAACGGGTAACGGGATCATCCCACTGAAAACGTCCCTGATGCACCAGTACAGAAGACAACTGCCCTGTAAAGGTTTTAGAAACAGAGGCCAGCCGGAACACAGTGTAGGCATCGATGTTCGATTTAGAGCCCACAGAGCGTACCCCATAAGCACCAACTTTCACGACTTTGTTATCTTTTACGATAGCGTAGGCTGCACCCGGTATATTGTTCTTTTTTAAGGTTTGGCGAAAATGCCAGTCAAAATTGGTGGCCAGTTTATCAACATCAGCCGCCAGCAACTGGGGGGAAAGGACGAAGAAGGCGCCCACCAGTAATTGGATTAATTTCAATGTATCAGTCCTCTGACAAAGGGGTTGCCTTTGTTTTTGTGCCGGTATCGGCATGTAAATTATGATAAGTCGTTAACATCGACGGTATCAGCTGTGTAATCAAATGTTCCTTGTGTCCTGCACTGACCTGCTGTAACGACCATTCTCCGGCCAAATAAGGCTCTAAAACTGGCCCCACTACATAACACCAGGCATCCAGCCATACGCCTTCAGACTGTACCCTGACCTGTTGACGTAGATATAAACCAGAATCCAGCTCTTCAAAAAAATCCAGTAGGGCAAGTTCATCTGGCAGAACCCCCAACAGCACTTGTCCATGTTGTAAATGCCCGGGGCAATGAGCTAAGGCAGGTATTGGGGTATCAGCAGAGTTCTGCTGTAAGCCGTAACGTTTGTGATCGGACAGACTGGCCTGTTGCATCACATAATGTTTGCCGGTAATGGCATAAACCACTTCAGGCAACATCAACAAACCATAGACAAAAACTGCATCACCATCAGGTTTCATACCGCTTTTCCATCCAACTGTCTCAAAGTTAAAAACAGACGTAAGTCGAACTCCAATTGATGATACTGGGGTTCCATGTGCTGACACAATTGATAAAAAGCTTTGTTGTGATCTTTTTCGCGCAAGTGCGCTAATTCATGCACCACAACCATCTTTAACAAAGGAAAAGGCAGCTGCTTAAATAAAGCAGAAATTCGGATTTCGTGTTTTGCTTTCAGTTTTCCGCCTTGTACACGGCTGACAAAACTGTGTAAACCCAAGCTGTTATCCAGATGAATTTTGCCATCAAAACAGACCTTACTGACCGGAGCACTGGATTTGATAAAACGTTGTTTCAGCTCCTGAGTTAACTGATACAGACTTTTATCATTCTGAATATCGTGCTGTACGTCGGGATAACGTGTTGCCAGTACTTCGGCAAGACGACCCTGAGCAATCAATGACTGCACCTGTGTCCGCACGGCTTCGGGATAAGAGGTCAAAAAAGTTAAAACAGGTTCCACTCAGCATCATCCAGAACAAAAACGATGCGTAGTGTAAAAAATAAAAGCGCTGAGGTGAACCTTTCTTTTTAGCCGTGGCACTGCAAAGGCTGTTGAGCTGAAATAATAGCCAGTATTTGGCCCTGCTGACCTGTTTTGAGTTCAACCCACTGCCCTGCCCGCCATGGTTTGTCTTGCTGCAGCTCCAAGGCTAACTGCTGATCAATTTTTACCAATAACTGCTCACAGACTTCAATCTGCCATTCCTGCCCGCTAAAGCGCAGTTGCCCAATCAGGCTATTACTTTGATCCAGTTGCTGGCGCGCTTGCTGATACTGCTGATAACGTTGCTGGTAAGCCGTTTGATCTGACAGGCTGCTATTTTTGGCCAGGCTATGCAGCTGTACCTGATGGTAAGTAGCATCTGACTGCAGCACAATTTGGTAGTACTGCGGCTGCCACCAGAGTTGTTGTGCCAACCATATCAGTGCAACGCATGCGGCTAACCCTTGCATTGCAGGCCATAAGGATTTCCAGCTCAAGGTTTTTGGTTGTGGCTTTAACTCTAATAGCTGCTGCTTTAATTGTTCCGGCATTGGATGCTCAGTTTTACTTTGCTGATACAACTGCTGTAGTTTGTCATCCAGCTTATTCATCATGCCCTCCGAGCTGTTTTGCTAACGCCTGCCGCGCGTAACGTAAACGGCTTTTGACGGTTTCAGGTTCTGTTACTGTAATTTGCGCTATCTGTTGCAGGCTGAATCCTTCGAGTTGCAACAACAAAGCTTCACGTTGCAATAGAGGTAACAGCAGTAACAGCTGCTGCAGCTGTAACTCCTTTTGCTGCTGTTCCAGTACCTGCTCGGGGCTACTGTCTTCCGCTGCCAGCTCGTCGTTTACCTCATACAACCAGCGTTGCTGTTTTCTGTATTCATCCAGTAACAAATGACGGCCTATCGCAAACAACCAGGTTTTAAAACTGCTATGCCCGGCAAATTGTTGTTTTTGTTCCATCACTTTTAGCCAGCTTTGCTGACTCAGATCCGCAGCCAGAGCAGGATCAGTTTGTTTTAATAAGAAATGATATAAATCATCGCCATAGCGATGGATCAATAGTGCAAGATAAGCTGGATTATCTGTCTGAATATAACTCTGCATCAGCGACATCGGATCAGGTTCCGGCGCTGTGTCACGTCTGATTAACCAGGATAACAGCATCCTTTGCTCCTCTTTTTTGCACTATGCCAGCATTACACAGATACTGGCATAGTGCTTTATTGTTGTACCTTATTGTTATGCTTTATCCAGACTAAAATCCAGCTGCACCTGCATGCCATGCTGTACCACAGCTTTTCCATCCTGCATTTGTGGCTGATACTTCCAGGCTTTCAGCGCTTTGATGGCCTCGCGGTCAAAAATACGTTTGGGTTCAGCATCCAGCACTTGTACATCAATAACAGCACCAGTCGCATCAATTGAGAAACTTAACTTTACCCACCCTTCAATACCATCTTTAGCAGCTTGTGTCGGGTATTTAGGGTCAATTCGAACAAGTGCTGTGGCTGTTTTATCCAGCAGCATAAAGTCCCTTGCAGCATCTAAACCCGGTACTGGTAACACTGGTTCCACGGACACCTCCACTAAAGGCCCTCCATCATCTGTAGGGTCAGGTGTTAACGACTCTGGTCTTGGCATAGGCTTTTCTGGCTCCGGCAAAGTACGAATTATAAGGTTTGGATCGCTGTCTTTTCTTGGTTCAGGCAATTCATTATCGATTGGAATAGACACAGGCCGGATTGATACGGTATCTGCTCCAATCAACTGCTGCATCAGGGCAAATAATAAAAAGGTAATTACAAATGCCGGCAAAGCAGCCGTCATTAGTTTCTGAGTATCAGTACTGGTTTCAACTCTGTTCATCTGGCATTCTCCACTGGTTTTTTAATTAGACGAAACAGCAGGGAAAAAGGGGTTAACCAGTGATCAAAAAATTATCAGTTTTTGCCGGAATCGCACTGCTAAGTGTCGCAACTTGTGCTTTGCACGCAGCTCCGCCTGAGATTTATCTGGTGCGACATGCCGAAAAATTAAAATCTGCGGACAAAGACCCAGTATTAAGTTCTTGTGGTCTGGCGCAAGCGAAGGCGATGGCACACTTGATCCCCACCCCGCTGTCGACTATTTATCACAGCGGCTATCAACGCACTGAACAAACAGCTCAACAAGTTGCATTGGTTCAATCCGCTGCAAAACTACAGCCTTATAACGCCAGTGATTTACCTGCCCTTGCAGCAAAAATCCTGCAACAGGACAGTAGTGTGCTGGTGGTTGGACACAGTAATACCACGCCGGAACTGATCCATCTGCTCAGTCAGTTAGCTGCACCACAGATCAGCGAACAAGACTATGGTGTGGTTTATCAATTAAAGCAGTCCGGACAAGGTTATAGTTTAATGACTTATACCATAGTGCAGCCCGCGATCTGCGCCTCATCGAATAGCTAGATCAAGCACTTAGCTGCAGCACAACACAGCAAAAATAATCCCCTATGCTAGACTGAAAACAACGAAAATTGTCCTTTCTTTGACAAGTTACCGTCTGGCGCAGGGGTCTTATGGCGTTTTATCAAAAGTTGTTAGAACTGTTCCAGTCTATCCATAATTCAGAACGTTTTTTGGATGTGTTTCCCGAGCTGGAAGCACAAATACTCCAGCTTTTTTCTGCTGAACGTATCACTATTTATCAGCGTAGTTGCCATAGTCAGGATATTTACTCACGTTTTAAAACCGGTTCAGAACTGACTGAAATCCGCGTGCCTGTAGGGCCACAATCCATAGCGGGTTATGTTGCACTAAGTAAAAAATCAGTGTTGATTAAAGATGCCTACGATGAGCAGGAACTGCATCTGATCCATCCTAAACTGAATTTCGCCCGTCAGTTTGACCAGAAGTCCGGCTTTCGCACCCGCTCTGTGCTGGCCGTGCCTATCACTGAGCAAAACGTATTGTTAGGAGTGGTCCAGCTGATTAATGCCAAAACCGTAGTAGCATTTAGCCAGGATGACTGCGACAAAGCCATACAATTAGCGCAATTGCTTGGGCAGAAATTTCGTTATGAATTAGGGGCAACCCGTGGGCCTTTTGATTATTTACAGCATCGGAATTTAATCTCAGCCAGCCAGCTGCAACAGTTAAATCAGCCTCCACAAGATTTTGCCACACAAGTGAATAGAATCATCACCGACTATAAAATCAGCAAAGAACAGCTGGGATTGTCGCTGGAAGCTTTTTATCAGGTCAGTTTTATTGGTTTTGAACCTGACAAATATCAGTTGCATGCACTGAACAGCAAACTGAACCGCTCTTACCTGCTTAAAAACCATCTGGTGATCCTCGAAGAGCAATCCGGCAAAGTGGTGATAGTGCTGACCAATCCAAACAATGCCGATACGTTGATGGAAGTAGAAAGGGCTACCGGACTATTAAATTACGATATACATGTCGCCTTGCCTGACGATATCGACCACTACATTAAAGGCCAGCAAGAAGATAACCTGACGGAGCTTGGCGATTTATTAAATGAAGCCGATGATGACCTGACGCTGGAGACGCTTCAACAGGAAGACGAAGGGATCTCAGAAGAAACCCCTGTGGTGGTGAAGTTGGTAAACCGGGTTTTAATGGACGCGCAGCGCCTGAATGCCTCCGATATTCATATTGAATCCGGCAAAGGCAAAAGCTCCTGCCGCGTGCGTTTGCGCATTGATGGCGAATGCCGTGAGCTGATTCAAATTCCGCCTGCTTTTATGCCCCCCGTTGTATCGCGTATTAAAATTATGGCCAGGCTGGATATAGCCGAAAAGCGTCTGCCGCAGGACGGTAAATTCAGTGTCAAACTGGCGAATAAAATAATAGAAGTTCGGGTCGCTACTTTACCTACTGTTTTTGGTGAAGGAGTAGTAATGCGGATTTTAGCCAGTGGCGAAGCTTTGCCTTTTGACAAGCTGCAATTGAGCCCCCGCAACTATCAGATGATGTCACAGATGATTAAACACCCACATGGGGTGTTGCTGGTGGTTGGCCCAACAGGTTCAGGCAAAACCACCACCTTGCATGCCATTTTAGGGCAGTTGAATACCACGGACAAAAAAATATGGACAGCTGAAGACCCGGTCGAAATTACTCAGCCAGGCTTACAACAAGTGCAAATGAACAATAAATCAGGCTTAACCTTTGCGGTGGCTCTGCGGGCTTTTTTACGGGCCGATCCGGATATTATTTTAATAGGTGAAATGCGTGATAAAGAAACAGCGCACGCTGGTATTGAAGCATCATTAACAGGCCACCTGGTGTTATCTACATTGCACACCAACTCAGCGCCTGAAACCATTACCCGCTTAATTGATATTGGTATAGACCCTATTAACTTTGCCGATGCCTGCATCGGTATTCTGGCGCAGCGGCTGGTTCGCACTTTATGTACTAAATGCAAAGAAGCCTATCAACCAGATCAGATTGAGCGAGATTATATAGAGCGACATTACGGCTTGGCTTTTGCGCCTGAACTTGAGTTAAAAACACCTCTGACGCTTTACAGAACCAAAGGCTGTCAGGCCTGCGACCAAACGGGCTACAAAGGCCGGGTGGGAGTGCATGAACTGTTGCCAGTCACAGGCAAGGTGCGGCAACTGATTTATCACAAAGCCAGCATAGAGCAAATTCAGCACCAGGCCATTGCCGATGGTATGCGCACTTTAGTACAGGACGGTATTTTAAAAGTTTTAGCTGGCATTACAGACTTTAAACAATTGCAGGCAATTTCGGTATTTGAGGACTAAAGCCGCAACGCGGCTTTCGTCCTGTGACTATTCATTAAGCTTTGCGGAATCGTTCCACCAGTTCATGCAGTTGCTCAGAGGTATTTTGTAAATCCTTACCACTTTCACTCACCGCTGTACCCTGACTTAAAGACTTACTGGCAAGATCTGAAATGCTGACAATTTGTTGGTTAATATCCTCAGCCACATGAGCCTGCTCTTCAACAGCTGCTGCCATTTGTCCGGCCATAGAAGCAATACTGCTGACCGCCTGACTAATACCTTCCAGTGCTTTTTCCGCCTGTTCCACCTGAGTAACACCTAATTCGGCATCCTTACGGCCATTTTCAGCCACCAGCACTGAAGCTTTGGCTTTGGTTGACAGCTGTTGAATAATGTCATAAATCTCTTTAGTAGACGCTGTAGTTCTGGAAGCCAGCTGCCGCACTTCATCCGCGACCACGGCAAAACCCCGGCCTTGATCACCAGCCCTTGCCGCCTCAATAGCCGCATTAAGCGCCAGCAAATTCGTTTGTTCTGCAATCTGTTCAATGATTTGGGCGGCACCGACAATTTTATTGGTTTGCTCAGCCAAATCTGCCACAGACTGGCTGATATCATTGACTGTTTTTTGTAACTGCTTGATAGCACCACGGGTCTGTCCTGCCACAGCAGAACCTGAGCGGGCCAACGCATCTGCATCATCGGCTTTACTGGCCGTGTCCTGAACATGAGAGGACACCTCAGCAATGGTTGTTGTCATCTCATTCATCGCTGTAGCCACCTGCTCCGTCTGCATTTGCTGTTTACGGATACTATCCGCCGCATCCACAGATAAATGCCGCACCTGCTCAGCCTGCACTGCTACTCTGGTCGACGAATCCTCAATCCGGGTTAATACCGTATTTAAGTGGGCTGACTCAGCCAATAAGGCCACTTCCAACTGACCTAATCGCCCCTGATGTTTCGCATAAGAAGCGACCGCCAGCGGATCAGTAAATGGAGTAGGCATTAAATCTACCAAACCATTTAATGATTGCTTCAGTCGATAAACACCCAAACCATAACCTAATAAAGCGGTGGCCATTAAACCTATAGCTGCTGTAACTGGTCCAACAGCCCACCACAACATTAAAGATACAATGGCGGCCAGCAGAGGCAAAGAAGCCCAGCGCAAATCGCCTGGCACATCCGATTTGGCATTATCGGTATTTTTGCCGGAATTTATCGCTTTATATAATTGCTCGGCATGAGCTACTTGCTCTCTGCTGGGCACAGTACGAACGGATTCATAACCCACAACCCTACCATGTTCAGTGACAGGAGTGACGTATGCATTGACCCAATAATAATCACCATTTTTACAGCGATTTTTTACCAGCCCCATCCAGGGCTTGCCTTGCTGTAAATAACCCCACATGGTTTTAAATGCTGCCTCAGGCATATCAGGGTGCCGCACTATATTATGAGGTTTGCCCACCAGCTCTTCTCTGCTAAAGCCACTGATAGAGACAAAAGCATCGTTACAATGCAAAATCGTACCTTTGATATCAGTAGAAGAAATAAGCTGCTGCTCTTTTGGAAAAGTACGCTCTCTTTCGGTAACAGGTAAGTTCTTGCGCATCTGCGGTACTCTCCTTAGTGGTCCAAGATACAACTAAATCCAGCGGACATGAGTTAATACAGGGAAATGAAAATACTGATAAAAACCTAGCAGCAGATTAAAGTCTTGGACAGGAAATATAAGAAAAATATACCCAAAGTAATTGGAGCTCAGGGAGGCGACAGAGCATGAGCCCCCAGGAGCATAGTCGTCCTATGTGACTGGGGCGAGAGCGCGTCATCAACAAAGCTGCAGCTTCAAGTACGAAGGGTATAACTTGCTGAATAACTTATCAGGCACTGCGCCTTTGCAACAAAGTAAGCACTTCGGCGTGCTGAGTATGAGGAAACATATCAAAGAGTTGTACTTTTAACAGCTGGTAGTCCTTACTCAATACAGCTAAATCACTGACGAGGCTATCTGGATTACAGCTGGAATAAATCAGCCAGGCTGGCTGCAAAACTAATACAGACTGGCAAAGCGCTGTACCCAAACCTCGCCGAGGTGGATTCACCAACAGCAGATCAGGCGCTTGTGCCGTGGCTTTGGCAAAAGCAGCGGCATCTAATGCCTGAAACCGAACCGCAGTCAGGCCCAGCTCAGCGGCTGAACGTGTTGCGCTGGCGATAGCCTGGGGAGCAATTTCAATACCGGTTAAATCCCGCACCTGCCCTTGTGCTGAGCTTGCCAGATGCAAACCAAAACCACCGACACCACAAAATAAATCCCAGAGCCTTTGCCCCGGTAAGGCTGCAGCCCATTGTTGTGCTGTGGCATACAAAGCAGCTGCCACTGCAGTATTGGTCTGAAAAAAGCTTTGAGGCGTCAGATACAAAGGGATGCCATTTAACTCTTCACGCAATAACTGCTGCTGGGTTAACACTATCTCTTCCGGCCCTTCCAGCACTGCCATATGCACGGGCTGCAGATTGACCGAACACACTTCCAGTTCAGGCCATTGCTGCATTAACCAGGGTAAATGTTTTTGAATAGAGGCCAGGCAGTTTTTAGAGCGCAGTACAAAACGCAGCATAAAACGTTCTGAGTGCTGACTTTGACTTAGCAAAACAAATTTCAGCTCACCCTGTTTTTGTTCCAGTTGATAAGGAGTTAAGGCGGCACGTTGAATAAAGTTTTTAATCAGGGTAAAAGCAGGCTCAAAGGCTGCCGGATATAAAGGACAAGCAGACAAATCCACCGCTGTCCGCCCGGCATTGACAATACCAAGTACTGGCTTATCCGAAGTGCCACTCACCACCATCTTGGCTTTGTTGCGAAAACCTTGTTCAGCACTTGCGACTGCAGGTAGCACGGATTGCGGCTCAAAGGGTGCAAGCAATTGTTGAACCTGAAGCTGTTTTGCTTGCAGTTGTGCCTGATAGGGCTGAAGTAAATCAACACAGGAGCGACATCGTCCGGCGGTAAATTCAATACAATTCATACACACTCAAAAAAACGAAAAAAGGCTATCACCAGATAGCCTCTATGTTAACTCACAGTCAGGTTTTCACAAACCCTGCATGTTCCACTCAAGGAATATGTTGATGGATAAACTGAGTCACCTGCTTAAAGTATTTACTGCGATTTTCAGGGTCATAAAAACCATGACTTTCATCATCAAACTCCAGCCATTGATAAGTCTTTTTATGTTTATCCAGAGCTTTACGCAAAGTTTCTGCTTGTTCCATAGGCGCTCGTTTATCCCGCTCGCCGTGAGCGATCAGCAATGGCACTTTTAACTCAGCAACCCTTCTTGCCGGCGAAAACAGATCCAGCTCTTTAGCATCAGAACCAAGCACATCTTCCAGATAAGAAATACCAAAGGAAGACAACGGAATATCCCCCTCGGTTTTCATCATTGGTAAATCATAAACACCTGCGACACCGACAGCACAGCGATACAAATCAGGAGAAAGAATAGAAGACTGCACTGCCGCATAAGCACCAAAAGAGCCACCCATAATGCACACCTTATCAGCATCGGCGTGCCCCTGAGCTATTGCCCATTGAGTGGCAGCAATAATATCCTGTTGCACAGCTGCACCCCATTGCCGGTAACCTGCCGCTTCAAAATTTGCGCCATAACCACCAGAACCACGGTAATTTACCTGCAATACATTAAAACCAGACTGACTCAATAAATGCACTTCTGAATCAAAGCCCCAGTAATCACGCACCCCATGAGGACCACCATGGATCAACACAACCATTGATTTACTCTTCCCATTTACCGCTGGTGTAATAAATCCACTCACTGGCAACTGGTCAAAAGACTTAAACTGTATTGCTTCTGTATTGGCCAACTTCACACCTAACAGTTCAGGTCTGCTGTCAAATAACTTCACCAACGCATTGTCTTTTCTTTTGTATAAGTAATAGGTGCCAGGATTGGTATCGCTGCTTGCCAGCACAACCCAGATATTATCGTCTTTGGTTTGACTGGTAATGGAAACAGCCTGGTCTGGAAAAGCAGACAACAAATCTTTAAAAATCGACGATTCTTGTTGCTCACCTTTGATCAGCAAATACGCTGGTTTACCATCGTCTATTCGCATCACATAAGCCTGACGTTCTTTTTGCGTCAGCCCTACAGCGGTAATTTCCACAGCTGGATCCCGATAAATCAGTTCCCGGCTTGCATCTTTGAATTTTAATTCAGACAATCCCTGCTGACTGGCGTTGAACTGATCCAGCAGGATCACACCGTCATCTGAATTATTAACAGCCACAACACCGACCTTATCCCCCAATTTGTCTGACGGGATCTGATTCCATTGTTTATCCTGGAAGTAATAGAGTTCAGCTTTGTTCTTTTCGTTGGTTGCCAAAGCAACTCGAATTTCACCTTTGCTGTTGGTCAAAAATGTACTTTGAGGTACAGGAGCACGGGTCACTTTACGTGACTTCCCTGTGTAGACATTTAGTAACAGCACGTCTGAATAACGATCGCCACCGTTGCTCCAACCTGTACTCGAAATCAGAATATTGTCTTCATCATCCGACAAGGTATCAATCACTTCACCCCAGGCGCGCTGAGCCTGTTTTACTTTTAATTTGGTGCCTGTTTGCATTTCTCCGGCACGGTATCCAAACACAAGTTCACCTTGACTGCCATCGTAATTGATTGCAAAAAGTTCACCATAAAATGAAGGCGCAACACTCCATGGCTGAGTTTCTGCCAGACTGATCACTACCCTTTCATTGTTAACCCAATGGTAATTACCAACCTCTGTACTGCCGGGAAATTTAGCCTGCCCAACAGGTTTAAATCCGTCCATAGATAAAAACAGCAACACTTTTTTGTTATCAACCCTGACTATAATGCCTAAATGTTTTCCATCCGGAGAAACCTTCACTCCGGTATAGGTATCATGCTTTGCCAGTAGATCAGCCAGATCAGCCGTGGCCGCAAATGCTGAAGCGCCCCAACACAGGGTAAACAGCATAAGCAGTTGTTTGACCAAAATTGACATCCTTTTCATAACTTCTAACCCCTTAAAAATATTAGTTAATTTTACATACTAAAAAACAAAGCCACGGCCTGCTGATAATTTTGCAATGCCAAAGCTGCGTCATAACGTTCACCTTCATCACGCATAAAAGCGTGCTGAGCATTGTATTCATACCAACTAAACCGGACCTTGGCATCTGTCAGTTGTTGATACACTTTTTGCCGCCCTTCAGCAGATACATGCGGGTCTTGTTTACCCCAGACCATCACCAGCTCGCCCTGAATATCAGCAGCACGGTTTAAGCTTTGCTGTCCTTCACCACAAGGCAAAGTATCACTGTGTAAATCTGTGGCATACAAACAATAGGTGGCCTTAATCGCAGGATTTAGTGCGGCACGAAACGCCAGATGGCCGCCAATACAAACCCCCATAGCGCCTACTTCAGGCCGGACATAAGGCAAAGTTTTTAAATAATCCAACATCACCTGGTTATCAGCATCATAACTCTCCAGCGGCTTAGTCCATTTATCCTGATTACCTTTATCTTTACCTGCATCGTCATAAGCCAGCACAGTGCCCAGCGGATTTAACTCATGAAAAATTTCAGGCACCAGCACCACAAAACCATGGCTGGCCAGAAGAGCTGCGCTACGGGCAATAGGAGCTGTTTGCTGGAAAATTTCTGAATAAAACAAAATAGCAGGCCAGGTTTTATTTGCAGTAGCTGCGGCTAATGGTTGGTACTGATACACCAGCATTGGGCCTGTTGGCGTAGTTAACGTGACTTTGCTCTGTTCAATTTGCATAAAAAAACACTATTTGAATCAAAAAACGGGACATCTATCATAAAGAGCAAAATGCAAAGACACCAGCATGTTTTTGCTATTTGTACCAAGTACTTAGAGTTGTAGCCAGGCGACAAGCCTTAAAGCCCTCTGGAGCAGGGTAAACCTATATGATTGGGACTATAGGGAGCGGTCAAAAAAGCTACAGCTTCAAGTGCGATGGGTTTATACAGTATTAATCAGGCATTCAGCTAAGTTGCATACACTTGAATCATCAGATAATCAGGAGTTTTATATGGCCCAGTCCCGCTCGTGGGTTGCAGCAACAGTAATAGCTTTGGGTATGGTTGCTGGCAGCGCTATTCTAGCTAACAGCTTGATTGAGTTCAGAGCTATGGAGCGTGTGGTACAGGTGAAAGGTTTGTCAGAGCGTGAAGTGGCCGCCGATACCGTTATTTGGCCGATCAAATTTAACGATGTCGACAATAACCTGACCACCCTGGTGGCCAATGTTGAACGTAAAAATGAGCAAATTCAGGCGTTCCTGAAACTGCAGGGCTTTAGTCAAAAAGAAATCTCTGTAGCGGTACCACAAATTGTCGATCGTCAGGCGGGCTATTACGATCCCAATGCCAATCAAATGCGTTATACCGCCAGCTCAACCGTCACTGTGTACAGCAGTAATGTCGATTTAGTACATCAGGCGATGGCGAAGTTACTGGAGTTAAGTAAAACAGGTATCGCCATAGCAGGTCAGGACTACGACAGTAAACCCGAGTTTATCTTCAGTGGTTTAAACGAGTTAAAGCCCGACATGATTGCAGAAGCGACCCGTAATGCCCGGGAAGTGGCCACCAAATTTGCTGCCGATTCAGACAGTAAACTGGGAAAAATTAAAACGGCAAGCCAGGGTCAGTTCAGCATTACTGACCGTGACAGCAATACGCCTTATATCAAAAAAGTCAGAGTGGTAGCGACAGTCGACTACTACCTGTCAGATTAACAGACGGAGCTTAAGATGAAAAAAGCATTGTTGATGACCACAAGTATTGCCGCACTGCTGACACTGACTGGTTGTGCGGTGCGAGGACCAACGGTCTGGGTTGAACCACCGGCTTATTATGGTCCGGCTGTTATAGTGGAGCCTACACCTGTCATAGTGGTTGAAGAACGCCATTATTATCAGGACAGGCACTACCATAAAAAACACAAAAAACATAAACGTCATTATCATCATGACTGATCCAAGCTGGGCTCTGAGTTGTACAATTCTCAGAATTAGCACTAAGCTAACAGAGCAAGTTTAAATAAAAGGGAAAAAAATGCGTGTTTATTCAGCTTTAACTGTTGCTTCAGTTGGAATAGTTCTGATGTCAGGCTTAACAGGTTGTGCGGTCAGAGGACCCAGTGTCACGGTCGAACCACCTAAAGTTATAGTGCCAGGCGTAATAGTCGAAGGTCAGGGCCACGGCAAGCATTGCCCACCAGGCCAGGCGAAAAAAGGTAAATGTTAATTTTGAATTTTTTGTTTTTATTTTAATTTGGCAGGACGTGTGAAAAGGCCGGTGTTTTAAAACACCGGCCTTTTGTTTTTTGTGATGCAGCTGAAATTTACTTTGCGGGAATTAAATTCAGCAATTGTTGCAATGGCACCAGCTTTAAGTTTTGCCCCTGCTCCGGCATCCGGTTGCGGCCATCCTGCACTATCACTGCTCCTTGTTCAAAACCTTTGCCTAATGACAAAGTGGTTAGTTCCAGACCATCAGTTTCTGAGCTGCCATCTATGCCGAGCTCTGCATTTAAGCGAATACGAAAGCGCGCTACTGCTTTGTATGGAGCTGTAGTCTGAAACAACACATAACTGTCATTGCCCTGACTGGACGCCAGTAAATAGGTTGGTTTTCCAGCTTTCCCAGGCTCCCCAATAGACAACAAGGCCAAACCTTCCACATCAGCCACCAGCACATCGGCATCGGCTTTAATCACCAGTTCGCCTTTGGTATCGGCTTTGGCATCCGCAGCAAAACGCCAAATCCCAACATCTTCTTCGCCCAAAAACAACAGGTCATTCTGATCATCGGCCACACAACCTTCAGGCTGACTTGGCACTTTTAAGCGGCGCACCTCTTTTGCACTCCAGTTCTGGCCATTGGAGCTGATCTGGTACTGCAGCACTGTACCATCTTTGTCATTGGCAAACACATAAGTCTGACTGCTGCGTTTTGACTGATACAGGCACAAGCCATAAATATCAGTCAGAGGCGTGGCAAATTTCAGTGCGGTGTTCACCTGCCCCTGAGCATCTATCGCAAAGAGTTGCACCGAGTTATCGGCTCTTAACGTAGCTGCAGCTATATCCTGTTTTTTCCCCTGATACTCAAGGCCATAACGCAAGTCGATATTGTTTACCCGCCCTACATGTAAAAACTGCAGCTGCTCGCCTTTCATGTTATAGACAGCCACTCCAGCTCTTTTGTCTGTGGCTAAAATACGACTGTTGTCTGGATGTTTTGCATCCTGCCAAACAGCCGGGTCATCTATGGCGTCCCCTCTGTAACTGACTGCCACTGTTTCCAAAGTTGGGCTTAGTTGCTGCATAGGCAGAGTGGCACGCTCTGGCAACACTGCAGCTTGCACCTGATAGGCTTTATCTTTTAATTGGGTATGCTGACCCTCTTCACTGACCACAGACAAACTGCCGGCAGACAGGCCTAACTGTTCAGCGGACTCCAGTGCTTTGATGGCTTTGCTCTGTTGCCAAACCAAAGCATCGCCCTGGGTTTGGTAACTTTGCAGCAAAGCAGGTTCTTCCTGTAACGCCACTAAAGTGTTACCTGCAGTGAATTCCAGTGCTTTCACTTCACCGCTGAGTTTGCCTAAAGGTGCCTGCACATCAATCAGAGTGCGGCCTTCGTCGGCTTCTACTTCAGCATTATAAGACCAGAGCGCTGTTGCACCTTCCGCCAGATACAAAGTGCCTTTTTGCTGATCCACAGCACAAGCTGTGGCATCAGTAGGCAGGTTTAAATTACGAATAGATAATGGTGCAGCTAAAAAGTTTGAATCCTGCGCCAATAACCACTGCTCACCTAAGCCTCTGTCACCTATTAAAAACAAGCTAAGTTGTTTGTTCTCTGCACTTTGATACCAACATAAATCGTCCACTACCAGTTGGCTGACCAGCTGTTTGCCAGAACGCTGTACTGTTTTGCCCTGCAGTTGCCACCAGTACAGCTGATTGCTTTCGGTTTCAATAGCAGCCAATAACACTGAGCCATCGGTTTGAGGCAAAGCTTTTAACCGGCGAAATACACCTGGCCATTGTTGCAGCACTACACCTTTGCCATCTTGCCAGACTAAGGCAGTAGCAGAGCTTTGAAACTGCCCTACTGTGGTATTTAATTCGGCATATACAGCTGTCGTATCAATAGTTGTTGTAGTGTTTTGGCTTTGCGCCTGACAGGCCATCAGCATGGCTGCTGAGACTAAAGTTGCGATTAAAGAGTATTTCATTTGTTCTCCGAAGCGCTTTGGGCAGCGCTGAATTCTGTGCCTTGCCAGCATTTGTTGTCAGTGATGGTTTTAGCGCTGCAATGGGCGACTTTGGCTTTAAATTGTTGTTGCAACAGGCTCGAACCATCGCTTTGACGCTTTAAGGTGAAACTGTCGTACAAGCGGCCTGTCACTGTCATGGCTTTTACTTTGAGCTGGTTTTCGCTGATCTCCAGTTGCTGAAATAACTGGGTATCTTCGCCGACCTGAGCCATTTGGGCGCGAGCCTCTTTAGAGACCAGATACATTTTTGGACCAGCCACTGACACCATATAGACCGGCCCTTTGCCTTCAGGCTGATAACGACCATAGACATGATCATGGCCCTGCAGCACCAAATCGACTTTGTACTGATCAAACAATGGCTGCCAATACTGACGTAATCTGGGGTTATCCCGACCTAAAGACACTGAAAACATCGGATGATGATAGATGGCGATAGTCCAGCGATTCGGATTACTCGAAAGCACCTGCTTTAACCAGTCGGCCTGCACTTTAGCCAGAGCTTCGTCCTCCACTGCTGCAGTGGAGTTCAGCACGATAAAGCGTACGCCCTGATAGTCGTGATAAAACACAGTGTCCTGCAAAGCAGCCGGGCCATTATTCAGGCTCTGAAACTGTGCGGTAAATTGTGCAGCCAGCACCCGGCGTTCTTCTCCTTTGGCATCGGTACTTTTCAGGTATTCATGGTTACCAGCGGCAATCAGCTGCGGCGTCATAGCGCCGACCCAGCCAATAGCGTCAAACCACTCGCCCCATTCGTGATCCAAAATGCCGTAACGGGAATTAACCAGATCACCAGCATGCAACATGAGTTTAGCTTGAGGCACTTGCTGCTGAGCGCTGCGCACCAAACGTGAGAAATGCGCTTTTAAGTTGTTTTGCGCATCGCCAAAATACAGCAGACTAAAAGGCTCAAACTCTGTTTTAGCAGTGCGAAACTGCAGCCACTCACTCCAGTTGCCCTCGCCTTTGACTCTGTAGGCATACAAGGTATCGCTTTGTAAGCCTGACATAACAGCTTTATAAAAATAAGCCGGGCCATTGTCGGTTTGCACCAAAGTGCCTTTCACATCCAGCGTTTTCGCAGCAAGCTCCAGCGCCGGACCATCTATTGCTTTAGTCCATTGCAGCTGGCTTTGCGCTACGCTGCTGCGCCAGCCCACAGCTTGACTGCTGGCTGCGTCAGTGGCGGGTAACAGCACTATACGATCGGCAAAACTAGTGGCCTGATACCGATTCATACCAGCTGGTACTGAGGTATTACTAGCACCTGCCATACAGCTTAAAACCAGCAGCAGGCCAGCCACTGGCCCCCGCAGGTTTTCATAGGATTTCATACTCATAAGCCATCCTTACCAGTTGGTTAACTGAATACCGATGGCAAAAGTACGGCCATATTCTTCGTATTGAGCATTAAAGGCGCGTGTGCCTGTGTAGTTGTAATAGGGCTCGTCTGTTAAGTTCACCGCATTAAAGTACAACTGCACGGCCGGGTCGATTTTCCATTTAGCGCTGAAATCCCATTGCAGCTGACTGTCGCTGAATAAGTCATAGGCCGGGTCATCAAACTCACTGACTTCCACCAGATACTCAGACTTATAATTGGCCGCTAAACGTAAGCTCCAGCTGTTGTCTTCATACCCAATGGCCATGTTGGCGGTTTTATCCGATTGACTGGGCAAATCTATATCACGGGTTTGCAGCTCGCCGTCATCAAACCAGCTGATTTGTGCATCAGAGCGACTTAAAGTTAAGTTGGCTGAGACTAACCAGTGGTCCCAAAACTCGCTGATGCCTTGCAGTTGCTGCACATAGTTCAGCTCCAGGCCATACAAAGTCGCATCGTCACCATTGATAAAAGTTTCGGCATGATTAAAGTCCTGGTATTCACCCTGACCCGCTAAGTCTGTGGCGTAGATAAAGTCTTTAATGTCTTTGTAAAACAACATGGCCGACATCACGCCCAATTTATCAGGATAGTATTCAACACCTAAATCCAGGTTGGTTGAAGTTAAGGCCTCCAGCGCCGGATTACCAAAGCTGGCTTCAATTTCACCGTCATCTTCTTCCAGCACAAAAGCCGGCGCCAGTTGAGCAAAACTAGGTCGCACTAAAGAGCTGGTAATGGCGGCCCGAACCTGGGTTTGATCCGACAGGCTGTAACGGCTAATAACTGCTGGTAACCAGTGTGATTCAGAACCGCTGTACAATTGTGGGCTGAATTCTTCAGTAGTAGCGTCGTATTTACTACCTACAGCGTCACGTTGGTCATGCTCGAAACGGCTGCCTGCAATGACCTGCCAGTTTTCACCTTGCCAGTTGCCCTGCAGATAAGCGGCTTTAATCTCTTCATCTACGCTGAAATCGTTAATTTGCGACTCGACCGGATCCAGATAATCATCTCTATCTAAGGTGCTTAATTCGGACAATAACAAGCCTGGATTAATGGCTGGACCAAACCTGCCTAAACCATAATCTGCATTGCCCATAGGGTAATCAGCCAGGGTTAATTTTGTGAGGCCCGCATCTTCTAAATCTTCATAAAGCCACAGAGTTTCATCCGCAACTTTGCTTCTGTCACTCCACTTCACACCAACTTTGAATTCCAGCGCGCCCCAGCTTTGCAACAATTCGCGGCTTATATCAAACTTGGCGTTTTTCTCTTTTTCTTCAGTGAAAGTGTCAGCGACTTCCACTTCATCCAGTTCGTAATCGTCGGCACTGTAGGCCGACTCTGGTGCCAGTAACTGCAGTTTATCCGTGCCGTTGAAACTTAAACCTTGGTCAAACTCCTGCTTAAACTGCCCATCAGCCAGACTAAAAGGTGTTTTTTCATCGGCTTTGCTGGCGCCCACTTCGGCTTTCCATTGCCATTCAGCAAGTTTTTGCTCCATCCCCAGCACAAAAGCGCTGATGCTTTGCGTTTCTTCACGGGCTTTAATACCACGCACCAGCTCACCTGCTGCATCCACACCGGCTTGGACTGGCTCTTCAAATTCAGTCAGTACACTCTGACGCACTTCATCGTCGGTAAATTTGCTGTATAAAGTCCGCAGGTAATAGTCGGTGTCGCCTTCAGGGCGATAATCCAAGCTCAGCGCTAAACCCATACGTTTGCGGCTGATTTGATACTGGCGCTGCTCAAATTCTTCCAGAGCCTGTTCTTCAATATCCCAGTTTCCACCTGTTTCAACGTTGTCTGAACCAAATTTACGGTCGGCATAACTGGCAGATAAAGCCACACCTAAAGCGTCTTTATCACCAGCTATATCAAAAATGCTGCTGTATAAACCTGATACTTTTGGGCTGGTTTCGCTTTGTTGCTGGTTATAGCTGCCTTCTGCACTAAAGGTATAAAAATCTGTGCTGCGGTCAAAGGCAGAAATACTTTTAATATCGACAGTGCCACCTAAAGAGCCTGCAGCTTGCTCCGGCGCTATGGTTTTAGTCACTTCAACAGAGGACAATAAATCCGAAGGGATCACGTCTAAAGCCACAGCACGACGGCCTGATTCAGGCGCGGCCAGTTGGGTGCCGTTGTAAGTCACTGTATTGTAATCCGGTGCTAAACCCCTAACCCGGATAAAGCGGCCTTCGCCCTGATCTGGCTCGACCGATAAACCTGCTAAACGGGCTAAGGATTCACTGACGTTTTTATCCGGAAACTGCCCTAGTTCGTCTGTGGTTGCCACGCTGACAATACCGCTGGCAAAACGTTGCTGACTTAAGGCTTTACCTGCAGACGCCAATTGACCTTGCACTTCCAGCTTTTCGATACCAGATTCCACTTTGGCCAGTGTGATATCCCCCAGCGTCTGATTAGAGCTTAAGCTGACATCAGACTTTTGCTGCGGCACACCGGCATAACTAAACTGCAGTTGGTACTGGCCTTCAGGCAAATTAGAAAACACAAAACGACCATCATGGCCTGTGACTTTACTGATTTTTAATGCCGGAATACTGACCTGTACACCAGACAGCAACACCTGACGGTTATCCACCACACGGCCTGTTAATTCAGCGGCCTGCACTGACATGACTGAAGCGCAGATCAAACTGATACTGCTGGCTAATAAAGCGCGACGAAATTTTTTCCTCGTTTGTAGCGTCTTTGTTTGCATAGAAGAAAACCCCAATTCCTGAAGATGTTTATAGTGATTGGGATTTATTCTGCGGCGTTTTTGTGACAGCTCAGCGTTTCAAAGCACGGCTGGCTGAGCTAAGCGGACCCGGGGTCTGCTTAGCTCCACAACCTTACTTTTTGTCATGCCACTGTCATATGCAAAGTTCAGACTGGATTTCATCATTATTCTTTTCATTATGCGGAAGCTTTTATGGGATTTAGCTCACAGCATCCAGCCAAACTCTCTCTGACGCTCTTGCTATTTGTGCTCTGCATTTTGCTGGCTGTAAATTATGGCGAGCTAAAAGCCACAGCAGAAATTGACTGGATGGATATTCTGGGCGAAGGCAGCAGTTTGGCCGTGGTCATAGCCTGGTTGTTACTGGTGTTGTATAGCAGGCCTGCAGGCCCTGTCACCAATGGCCTTTATGTGGGATCTTTATTGCTGGTGATGTCCTATCAGTTGAATTTACTGGATGAGTTTTTCCAATACCCTGACAGTCACAGGCTACTCAGTTGGCTTGAATCTATACCAGCTCCTGTTGGCATGCTGATTTTAACTTTAGGTTTGATTGGCTGGCATAAAGAGCAACGTTTTATTAATCAGCAACTGGCCAGTCGTGAGCTGCATTTACGCCATTATCAGTTACTTGACCCTTTAACCAAACTTTATAAACCTGAGTATTTACTGGCTGTACTGAAGCGTGAGCTGGAGCTGCAACAACAGCACCAGCAGCCTTTTTGCCTGGCCTTAGTGGACGTCAGTCAGTTTGCCCGCTTCAACCGGGAACAAGGTATGGCAGCAGCAGATTTATTACTACAACAACTCAGCGAGCTGACGTTGGTGCAGTTCAGATCCGGTGATTTAGTCTGTCGTTACAGCGGCGATAAATTTGTCATACTGATGCCACAAAGCAATCAGGCTACAGCACATAGCTTATTGCAAAATGCCACCAGCCAACTCAGTTTGCATCTGCATACTCAATTACACTGGACCATCACTGAAATAACAGCAGCGCAACAGGTAACCAAACCCCAGCGGTTGTTATCGCAACTCTGGCAACAATTACAGAAACAAAAACAACAGCAAACCCAGTGGAGCCTGGTGTGAGCAAAGCGTTGCTGGCTTTTGATGATAAATCCCTGCTGCTCAGCACAACGGCTCTGGATATGATTTTATTGTGCCAGCGCCGGGGTTGCGCCTTAGATACTTTGCTTAAAGGTACTAAGTTATTTGAGCAAGACCTGCGTAAAGCCACGACCAAAATCAGCCCTGCACAGTATTTACAGTTAGTCAGTAATTGCCAAAAAGCATGCCCCGGGCCTGAACTGGCTTATTTAACAGCTCAAAGTTGGTTACATCACAACCACTCGCCTTTGCTGTTGATGCTCAGACACAGCACCCACTTACAGCAGGCGCTGTTGAGTTTCTACCGCTACCGTTCGCAACTGTTACCTTTAATCTATGTGCGCCTGCAGCGGGTGCAGGGTCAGTTACGCCTGGTGTTGCGCCCCTCTTTTGCTTTAGGAAAACAACAGGCTTTTATAGAACAACTGATGCTTCACTACTTACTGGGTTTAGTGAAACAACAGTTGGGTGATACATCAAGGCTAAGTATCAGTGCAACGGGTCTGGATCATGAAACCAGTTGGTTATACCAGCATCAATGGCAACTGACACCAGAACTTTGTTTGCAAAATTGTTTGTCCTTGCCCCTTGCACTGTTAAAGCTTCCTTTTGCTGACGCCAACCCTGTTCTTTGGCAACAACAACAGAACTGGTGCCTTTACTTGCAGCAGTCAATACCAGAAAAAGCTGCTTTTACTGAACAACTGGAACAATGGCTTTTTACGGTATTACGACAATCGCCGTCGCAGGATGAAGCAGCCCGGCACTGGGGCTTAAGTTTAAGCAGTTTTAAACGTTTATTGGCACAACACCACACCAGCTATCAACAACTGCAGGATCAGGTCAAAGCCTGCGCTGCTCAGCAAGCCTTATTACTGCAGGGTATGTCGAATAAAGAGCTGGCACACAGGTTGGGGTATTCCGACGAACATAACTTCCGCCGCGCATTTAAGCGCTGGACAGGTTTACTGCCAAGTCAATTACGCACCTAATCCCGATATACTGCAAAAACATCGTTTATTTATTGCGCTTTTGACTGAATCACGACATGCTTAGGTGAAGTAAATGCCACAAGCAAGGATGTTGCGCATGACTATAGATCAATCTTCTATCCTGATCGTCGATGACGTCAGTTCTGTTCGTTATTTCTTAACGCAAAATTTGCGCATTATGGGTGCTGAAAAAGTAACTGAAGCCAGCACAGGGCAACAAGCCTTAATGGCCATCAGCACCGAACATCCTGACGTGATATTTTTGGATATTGAACTACCGGATAGCAATGGCCACGAGCTGTTAACCCGCATTAAAGCATTAGATCCGAAGTGCCATGTGGTGATTATGTCAGCACACAGCACAGTGGAAAATGTGAAACGTAGTGTTGAAGGTGGAGCCAGCGGTTTTATGGCCAAACCTTTTACGCCACAAAAAATTCAGGCCACCATCAATCGTATTTGCAACTTACCACAAGCCCAATCTGCTTAAGCAGATTTTGGGCTCAGCGCCTGATCAGCGAATTCAATACCATCCCAGCCGTATTGCGTAGTTGTGTTGAATAACTATCAGGCAGATTTTGGGCTCAGCGCCTGGCCAGCGAATTCAATACCATCCCAGCCGTATTGCGTAGTTGTGTTGAATAACTATCAGGCAGATTTTGGGCTCAGCGCCTGGCCAGCGAATTCAATACCATCCCAGCCGTATTGCATAAACTGCCTGATATTGGCGTGATCTGAGCCTGCAGGGCTTGATAACACATCTTTACGGTAATAATCACCAAACATCTGCAAAGTTTGTGGCTCGGATAAACGGTGTAATAAAGCAAAGGCAAATATCTTACAGGAGCCATTGTTCTCCCCTGCTGCATTGTGTTTATCGCCATTACGAAAGGCCGTCTCAGTAAAGTTATATAAGCTTTCAATCAGCTCTATGCTTTGCGAAAAACTAATGCTGTCTGGATCTGTCGTCAACTGACGGAAAAAATTTTCTAGCATAATAGCCATCCTGGTTAAAGTTTATACAATTGTGACCGATACAGTCGTTAAGCCCAAGTAAGAGAGGGAGCTACAATGCAAATCCTCAACATCAAGCAACAACAGAACTCCAGCAGTCAGCAGCTATTTTATGCTGGCCGCAGTACGAGTCCAGAGCGAAGCGACAGCTCAACTGTAACAAAGGATAACAGAAGTTTAACTCAGACTTCTCTGTTACCTTCGGCTAATGGCGTTTCTGCCGAAACTATGACATCACCGGCAGATCCAAAGACCGAAGCAAAACATGAAGACGGTTTATTTAATGCAGTCTATTCCATTGGCACTATCAAACGTTTGCTGGAACAACTGACCGGCGAAGAGTTGCAAGGCTGGGTAGACCCTGCTGAATTAAATCGTGCTCTGCATGGTTCAGACAATAGCGCTGTGCCAGAGCAACCACAAAATCAAAATGCCACAGGCGTCACTATTCGTGAATGGTCGTACCGTTATGAAGCAGTCAGCGCTGATTTTTCCGGCTCTGTAGCTCTGGACGATGGCAGCAGCTTTAGCTGGTCGATGCAATTTGCCATGAGTTACGAAGAATTCAGCTACAGCGAACGCACAGAACAGCCAATGAAAGACCCTTTAGTGATGAGTTTTAACGGCCGCCCAGTAGAGCTTAGCGGACAAAGTTCTGCGTTTAACTTAACTGACAATGCAAAATCTATTCAGCAACTGGCGCAAGGTCAGTATTACCTCGCCAAAGACAGCAATAACAACGGTGCTATCGATTCAGGTAAAGAATTATTCGGCCCAAGCTCAGGTGCAGGCTTTGCTGAACTTGCCAGCTATGATGAAGACCAAAACGGCCTGATCGATCTGCAGGATCCGATCTGGGAAAATTTATGGTTATGGCGCCCTGAAGATAAAGGCTTATACAGCTTAAAAGACATGGGTGTAGCGGCTTTAAGTGTCGACTCAATAGCCACACCTTTTAGCTTACGTCATAAAGACGAAGTAAAAGGCCGGCTGGAACGTAGCTCAATTTTTATAACTGAAGATAAAAATGTGGGTTTATTGCAGCAAATTGATTTGAAGGTGTGAGCTAAAGCCCAAATAGGACACAACTTGTTCTGACAGCTCAGTTGATCAACAAAAGCCGGTCAGTGTCAGGCTCATAACCTTTTTCTGACCTTATCTGAAATAAATTTATAACTTTCAGAAAAATTTGTTAATTCAAATTCAGTGAGTTTAATGAAAATAAAACTTGAAAAAGCGGCGCCCATAGCTCATATAGTTTGCATTCAGATAGTTATCCGATAAACAAAATCAAGCTTTGAAGTCCATGAGTTGCCATCAGACTATAAGGGGCACAGTGTGAATAAAATGTATAGGTTCTTAATTCTTGCTGTACTCATTATTGTTGCTATTAGCTCATACAGTTATGGCAATTCAACGGGTGTATTTGCATTTATAATTTTAGGCTTTGCTTTCGAAGCTTTATTTTGGGTTGGCCTTTTTCGAAAAAGAGCAAAAGTATCAACTTAATGAACACCAGCAACTCACAAAGCACATTCTGCGCTGTCTTGCTTTGAATACTTTCTTTTGGCGCAGCAAAAGCCGAAGCTCTTCGAACAAACAAGCAGGCTTCATGAATTCGTTGTTGCACTGAGATTTCAAGCTCAAAGCTATCCAAACATCTGTGCTGAGCGTTTTGCCATTTCCTCTTCTGATACATCTTCAATATGAGTGGAAATCATCCAGTTGTGACCAAAAGGGTCTTGCAGACAGCCGCTACGATCGCCCCAGAATTGATCCGATACCGGCATGGTTACAGTGGCTCCTGCCGCTGCGGCACGCTCGACAAAAGCATCGACATCAGGCACATAAATCATCAAAGTCACAGGGCTAGCCCCTAACATGTCCGGGCTTTTTGTGCCCCAGTCATCACTTTGTTCACTGAACATAAATGTCGCGCTGCCTATACGCATTTCGGCATGCATCACAGCACCGGATGGCATATTCATCCGCATTATGGTTTCAGCACCAAAAGCTTTTTGATAAAAGTCGAATGCCGCAGCCGCATTTTTGATCACCAGATAAGGCAATACGGCAGCACAGCCTGATGGAATAGCCTGAACGTCGGACATGTCGGTCTCCTTCTCGTCATTTATTTAAAGTTAAAAAAAACGCTATCAGTATAGTCAGAGATTTTTAGCTCATTCACCTAACTGTTGTTTTAATACATCCACCACTGACTGAAATTCGGTTTTGTTTTTTTCATTCAGTGCAATCAGCGCTTCGTGCGCATGCAGGATCATCAGGCCTTTTTGCTGATCACTGTAAGGCTGGGCTTTTATGCTGGTCATATCCACTTGATGCTGAGTATTGTGCTGCACAATATCAAAAGCCTGATCCAGACAGAGACTAAACAGCAGTTCATTGACTTGTGAGTGAGTTGAAAACAAGGTGGGTTTTGGTAAATTCTGCTGCTGACAATAACGAGCCATACTGGCCAGCAAACCAATATAGGTGCTGTCCATAAAACTGGCTTGGTTTAAATCCACCACAAGCTGGTTGCACTGGATCTGTGCAGAAAACAGCCTTTCTACCAGGTCGTCCATGCCTGTGGCATTGGTGTAACGCAGCTCACCAGATAACTTGAAATAACAACAGTGGTCAACACAAGCAAACAGGATTTGCTCCGTCATAGAGTCCTCACTCATCAGCCTTGAAGCCGGGTTAATTTGAGTATAGTTAAATCGTCCGGTAAGGGCTTATTTGGATCAATGGCTAAGGCTTGCAACAATGCGGCTATATCATTTTGCTCTGAGCATTTTTGCAACAAATATTGTAATTTCTGGTCGGTGCTTTGTTGTGGCATTACATCTAAAATACCGTCTGAAAACAACAGTATGCTGCTGTTGTCCTGCATCAACAGGCAATGATTCCTGTAACTGGCAAAATCAAACATGCCCACAGGCGTGCTTTTTAATTCAAGGTAGCGTTCTTGCTGCGGTTGCAACACTAAAGGCCAGGGAAAAGCACCGGCGTTGGCATAGGTTATTTCTGCAGTTTTGGTATCCAGCACGGCGTAAAACAACGCTATGTATTTGCCGACTTTGTCCTTAAGCAGTTCTTTATTTAATTCAACCAATACAGCAGCTGGGTCAATTACATGGTCGCAGGTTGCACGCTGATATCGTTCCAACTTGGCGCTGATAAAACGCTTCAGATACACAGTGACAAAAGCAGAGGCTACGCCGTGCCCTGACACATCTGCAATGTAAAACACCACCTTGTGATCATCAGCCCAAAAATAGTCAACAAAGTCGCCACTCATAAATTCGGATGGATATAAGGCATGGCTGAATTGGTACTCAGCGCAATTCAGTTGTGGCGGCGGCAGCAGTTTAAACTGAACCTGCTTGCCGGCTTTCTCACCAGCTTCCAGTTCAGCTAGTGATTGTTGTAGCTGCTGATTACTGGCTTGCAACTGCTCTGTTCTGGCCTGAACTTGTTGCTCAAGGTTTTCATTCAGCAAAGCCAATTGTTCTATCGCCATATAGGCTCGTAATGCAGACACCACGCTGGTCGTCAGGCGCTGCACTGTCAGTTCGGTTTTGGCGCGGTAATCGTTAATATCATAATCCAGCACTATGCGATGCTCAGGCGCTTGCCCTGGTTGACCTGTTCGCAAAATAATACGTACCAGCTGGTTTTGTAGCTGTTCCCGAATGTAACGCACCAATACCAGACCTGCGTCATCGGTTTCCATCACGACGTCCAGCAAGATCAAGGCTATATTGTTGTTTTTCTCCAGAATATGTCGTGCTTCTGCCGCACTGTAAGCGCTGATAAACTGCAGTTTATGCTGCAAGAAGCTGAAATCACGTAGCGCCATTAAAGTGATTTGATGTATCTCCGGCTCATCATCCACGATAAGCACAGTCCAGCTGGCTTGTGGCTCGTCTGTTACATCGGCATCAGCGGCAAATAGCAGGGTTTCTTCGTCGGACGCTGTAGTTTGCTGAGCATTAAAGTGTTGTTCCATATGGCATTCCTTCACATTAATGTCTGATCACAGGAGCATAAGTATATGGCTTAACTATAGCCGCCTGTGCTCAACCTGCAGTTGGGTATGAGTATCTATCTTGAAAATAGGGTCTCTTTCAGTGCCGGATCCGGCCAGCTTTTTTTCTGTTCTCAAGGTACACTCTGTTTAGTTTTTGCTGATGAGTCTTACCATGCTGGATCCTGTTGTTTGCCAACAAGCCCGTTTATCGCGTGACAGCCGTTTTGATGGCCTGTTTTTTATTGCGGTAAAAAGCACAGGTATTTATTGCCGCACCATTTGCCCGGCTAAATCTCCGGCTGAACATCAGGTGACCTACTTTTCCTGCGCAGCAGCTGCAGCTTCTGCAGGCTACCGGCCTTGTTTACGTTGCAGACCCGACAGTGCGCCACAGTCTCCGGCCTGGCTTGGTGTGGAAACCAGTGTACGACGCGCATTAAAACTCATTGCAGAAGGTGCTTTAGTGCATGGCGACCAGGCTGCTTTAGCTTCCCGTCTTGGCATTAGTGAGCGTTATTTACGTAAACTCTTTCAGCAGCATTTAGGCGTGGCGCCTAAACAATATGCTTTGTATCAGCAAGTGCTGTTAGCAAAACAGCTGCTACATCAAAGCTTGCTTCCAGTGCATCAAATTGCTGCCTTATGCGGTTTTCATAGCATCCGGCGCTTTAATGATGCTTTTAAACAGCAATTGCTGCTAAACCCAAGCCAAATTCGCCGTAAAAAAATGACAGGACACTCCTCAGTGATTGAATTACAACTTAGTTACCGTCCCCCACTGAACTGGCAAGCCCAGCTGGATTTCTGGCGTCAGCGTACTCTGGAGGGCATGGAATGGGTGAAAGGTAACGCCTATGGCAGAACTTTTAGCTGGCCAACTGCAGAAGGCGTGGTGCATGGCTGGTTTGAATTAAGCCCGGCAAAAGAAGGCGTAATGCAGCTGAAGTTGCATTGGCCCAGCCAGCAGGAATTAACCTCTGTGCTGCAACGTATACGTCAACTGGCAGATTTAGATGCCAATATGCCGCAGATAGAACAACAACTTGCAGCTGTGTTTGGCGACTCTTTGGAATCTGGTTTACGACTGCCGGGTTTATGGAGCCCGTTTGAAGCAGCAGTTCGGGCTATTTTAGGCCAACAAGTCAGTGTGCAAGGCGCCCGCACTCAACTGAATCGATTACTTGCTGAATTAGCAGAACCACTTCCTGATGACCCGGAAAAAAAACTGTTTCCAACACCAGAAGCCATCAGTCAAAACGAATTGCTAATGCTTAAAGTGCCCCAAGCCAGACGCGATACCTTAAAACAGCTGGCAACTACTGTGATAACTGAACCTCAAAGCACGCCGGATGACTGGTTAAAACTCAAGGGCATAGGACCATGGACTGTGGCTTACAGCAAAATGCGTGGCCTTGCCGACCCGGATATTTGGTTAGGTGGTGATTTAGGTGTGCAAAAAGCCTTAAAACGCCATGGTGATATCACACCAGAGCAGCTGGCGCCATGGCGCAGTTATGCCACCTTTCAGCTGTGGTTTAGTTTATCCAGCCCCGCCTTGAAGGAGACAACCGAATGAGACTACTACAATTTGCCACACCTTTAGGGCCTTTGGTCGTCAAGGCCAATGCAAAAGGTATAGAGTCGGTATTATTCAGGGATTCAAGTGACGCGCCGGATCACAGCAACGATATCTTGCTACAGGACTGCAAAGCTCAGTTTGATGCTTATTTTGCAGGTTCCTTGCAGCAGTTTGACTTACCGCTGGCAGCTCAGGGCACTGATTTTCAACAAGCCGTCTGGCAACAATTAAGCAAAATCCCTTTTGCACAGCTTCGCAGTTACAGCAACATTGCCCATGCGCTAAATAACCCAAAAGCAGTAAGAGCCGTAGGAGCTGCCAATGGCCGTAACCCTCTGACTATTATCGTGCCCTGCCACAGAGTGATAGGAGCCAATGGCACACTAACAGGTTATGCAGGCGGATTAGAGCGTAAAGACTGGCTACTCAAACATGAACAAAATACGGCTTTGGCCTTGGGTTTGTTTCAGCTGGAGGCCAGCATAGCTCCGTAGGGGCGACCTTTATGGTCGCCCGCATCAATAAGTCCCCAGCGACAGGGGATAGTTCAAGTTTTTCGAATAATGCATACAAAACAATCCGCTATTGTTTCGATAAAAGAGCTGTTTTAATGACCCCATCAACCAGCCATCCCTTAATGAAGTGGAGTTTATGATGACAGCCCGTACTTTAAAACAATTGATCCCTGCCATGCTGGCGTCTGACGGCGCTGGCGTAAAAATTAAACGCAGCCTGGGCCAAAGCCAGGGCGTGCGTCTGGACCCGTTTTTAATGCTGGACGCTTTTGGTTCAGACAAAGCCGACGATTACATAGCGGGTTTTCCTGCCCATCCACATCGCGGTTTCGAAACTGTGACTTACATGCTGGATGGCCATATGTTGCACGAAGATCACCTCGGCAATCAGGGTCATTTAACCAGTGGTGGCGTACAGTGGATGACAGCTGGCCGTGGCATTATCCACTCAGAAATGCCGCAACAGGAGTCTGGCCTGATGCGTGGTTTTCAGTTGTGGATTAATTTACCAGCTGCAGAAAAAATGAAAGAAGCCGCCTATGTTGATATTCCGGCTGCAGATATTCCGCTGGTGAATTTATCTCAGCAGAGTTTTGTCAAAGTGATAGCTGGCGAAACAGAACTGAATGGCAAAACAGTGCGTGGCCCTATTTTTGGCTTATCAACTGAACCTTTGTATCTGGATGTGCAGTTAGAAGCAGGCCAAAGCCTGACCTTACCTGTCACAGTTGGTCATAACGCTTATCTGTATCCTTTTGAAGGCGAAGTTGTTGTGGAAGGCTTACGAGTCGCCAATCATCACGGCGCTGTACTGACAGATGGCGACAGCGTGACTGTCTCAGCCAAAGACAAAGCGCGTTTTATCCTGCTGGCGGCTAAGCCTATCAAAGAGCCCGTAGTGCAATACGGTCCTTTTGTAATGAATAAGCCAGAAGAAATTGAGCAAGCTATCCGTGATTATCAGGCCGGAAAACTGACCAATAATCAGCAAGCCAAAACCATAGCTATTCATAAATCAATCTAGTGTAGGGGCGGTGGCTTGTCCCCGCCCGTCTCAAATTCCAATCCTATACCTGACAGGTGGTTCATCCCTGCCCGTCTATTGTTCGGGTGTAATTAATAAAGGGCAGATGCTATCATCTGCCCTTTCTAATTTTGAGGATCGGCAGATGCAACTTGTGGGTATTATCGGCGCTATGGAGCCGGAAATTGCAATTTTAAAAGCTCAACTGAGCGATATGACCACGGTCAAACTGGCGGATTATGAGTTTTATCAGGGCCGTCTGGCCGACACCGACGTGGTATTGGTGCAATCTGGTATAGGCAAAGTGGCTTCCGCTGTCGCTACTACTTTATTAATCAGTCAGTTCAAACCGGACTGTGTCATTAACACGGGTTCAGCCGGTGGTTTTGACCCGGAGCTAAATGTTGGCGATGTGGTGATTTCTTCTGAAGTGCGCCATCACGATGTCGATGTCACAGCTTTTGGTTACGAAATTGGCCAGGTACCACGCATGCCAGCAGGTTTTACGGCCCATCCAGCTTTGATCAGCGCTGCAGAGCAAAGCATCAATACCTTAGGTTTTTGCAAAACTAAAAAAGGTTTAATCACCACTGGCGATGTGTTTATGTGCCAGCCTGAGCGTATTGCTCAAACCCGTGCACAATTCCCAACCATGCTTGCAGTGGAAATGGAAGGTGCAGCCATAGCTCAGGCTTGTTATCAGTTGAACACACCTTTTGTGGTGATCCGCAGCTTGAGCGATATCGCAGGCAAAGAGTCTCCTAGCTCTTTTGAAGCTTATTTAGAAATCGCCTCTAAAAACAGTTCAGCCATGGTGCTGGAGCTTCTGAAAAACCTCAAAACGGTTCAGCTGAGCTAAATGCCATATTGGCTGGCTGATCTTTCGGCTTATCCATTGATTCTGCTAAGCATTTGGTTGCTTGGCAGCATGGTGTTATTGCCGCAGGATTACCAGCCTTTAACCTTTTTCCGCATTTTTGCCAAACAGCTCGCAGCAAAAGTTCATCCGGATCCACACAGAGCCAGCAGCCAGCAACTCATTTCCGGCAGTTTAGCTTTGGCAGTGGTCATGCTGCCAACTTTGGCTTTATTGGCGCCTTTGTACTGGTTATCTGACTGGCCTTTAGTGCTGGATGGGTTACTGCTGTATTTTTGTCTGGACTTTGTCCACTACCGCCAGCAAAGCCACAAAATAGCTTTGGCTATCAGCCAGCAACAAAACAGCAGAGCTAAAGATCTATTGCAACCTCTGGTGTTACGTCAAACTCAAAGTTTAAGCAGCGCAGGCTTATGCAAAGCGAACATTGAAATGTTATGGCTTCGTACCGCCAAACAATGGGTCGGGGTTAGTTTCTGGTTTTTAATAGGTGGTGGTTTAGCCGCTGTGGCTTATCGTTTGCTGCTGCTATGTAATCAACAATGGAACGACAAACAAAGCAACTTCCGTTATTTTGGCCGCCCAGCTTCTTTGCTTACTCAATGGGCCAGCCTGCCTGGCAGCCTGATCACTGCATTGCTGCTGGCCTTTCTGACTGATATTGCAGGAGCATTCCGGCAATGGCGTGAAGCATCTGGTTTGAAATTATGTTTACCGCATCTGCTTATTTTAGGTGCTTTAGCCTCTGCCTTGCGGGTCAATCTGGCGGGGCCTGTGATTTATCAGCAACAGAAAAACCAGCGTCAGCGCCTTGGACCGTCCTATTTACCTCAAGTAAGCGACGTGTTGCGGGCTCTTAAACTCAATCGGCAATTTCAGTTGTATTGCGCCTTCATTGTATTTATTTTCAGCTTGTTACAATGCCTTTGGTTTATTTATTAATAACCTGATAATTTTTGTAATAATTCTTTGGAACTATGCTGGACTTTTAAGCGCCATTCGCTGTATTTTCTAGGGCTTCTTACAGCAGATTGACACCTATAAAAATAACAACCGACCTACTGAGGAATCGTTTTGCCTGTTTTAGCCCTATTGCGCTACGTTTGTGGCTTGTTGCTGCTTTGTTGCTTTTGCAAATCTGCAATAGCTGCATCGCTATTACAGCCATTAACCCCTGATCAAAACTTATCTCAAGGTTCAGTCAATGATTTGTTGCTCGACCGCCAGGGATTTTTATGGGTTGCAACGGATGCAGGTTTAAACCGGTACGATGGTTATAACAATTTAGTGATTGGTGCTGACTCTCCGCAATTACAAAGTCTGGCTTTTACTCAATTAGTGTTAGATGCAAAACAGCGTTTATGGGCTTTAGCACCACGTTCAGGTTTATATAGTTTTGATCCCGTCAAAGCCCAGCTGTTTTTGCATGGTTCTTTACCGGGGACTGCGACCCCCGAAAACCGCTTTGTCAATTTAACCCTGGCCGATAACGACGATTTACTGCTCAGTAGCAGAACTGATCTTTACAGCTATCAAACAGAAACCGGCCAATTGACTACTTTAGCCACGCTGGCTGACATAGGTTTAAGCGATGCTTTGATCAGGACACTGCTCAACACCAAAGACTGGGTTTTACTTGGCACCAGCCATGGTTTAGTGCTTTACCATAAAGAAAGTAAAAAACTCCAGCTTGTGCCTCATTTACCTCAGGGTCAGGTCTTAGATTATCAGCGCCATGTAAAATCTTTACTGATCCATCATCAACATCTGTTGATTGGTACAGTCGAAGGTTTGTACCAACTCGAGTTGGATGCTATTGCACAGTTCCTGAAAACAGGGCAAGCCCCCGCCACCAAAGAGCTGATTGCCGGGCCAAATGTCTGGCAAATACATATGCACTCTGATGACATATTGCTGGGCACAGAACGTGGTTTAGTGCGTTATACACCAGAGCTGAACAGTACGGAACTGGTGCTGAAATTCAGCGACAGTAATTTTAATTTATCCGATGACAATGTAGTGGCAATGCAAGAAGATGGTCAGGGTGGCTATTGGCTCGGCAGCCGCTTTGATGGTGCTTATTACTGGCATCCGCGTAGTAAGGCTATTCGCAGTTTCAGCCGCACAGGGCCTCAGGCTTTAAGTAATGACAAAATCATCTCTGTTATCGAGAAAAACAGAGAAGAGCTTTGGCTTGGCAGCCGCAATGGCCTGAACTTATTAAACCTGAAAACTGAGCAGGTGCAGCATTTTCTGGTCAACCCTGATCCAAAAGCCGTCTGGCATACCAGCACCATCACAAATTTATCCATGGATAAAGCAGGTGACTTGTGGTTTTTATCCTCCAGCGGTTTAAACTATTTTTCAGTTCAAAACAAAGAATTGCAGCAACCTAAGCTAAAGGAGCCAGAGCAAAAAAAGGTACTGGACGTAGCACGCCCCGGCAGTTGGCTCAACCAACACCACCCCTTTTATCTGCTAACGCCACAAAGTTTCTACCTATACAGTACAGAAACCGGCCAACTGAACGAACTGACAGAATTAACTAAAAAGCTGCCTGCCAGTGAGGTCAGAGTTATTTTAGGAAAATGGCCAGGTAAGCCAGATTGGCTGGTACTCTCGGCCTATGAAAAGCTTTGGTTATTTAATGAAAAAACTGCAGAGTTAAAGCTGTTATACCAGGCAGAAACCAATCCGGCTTTTAGTATGCGTTTTGCCGATAAGATGGCGCTGGATAAAAATAATACCCTTTGGTTTAGCGCCTCAGATATTGGCTTACTGGCTTTTGATGCCAGTACTATGCAGTTGAAGCATCATTTTCATAGTAAAAACAAACTCAATACCAACGTGGTTTACGCTGTGAACAATGATCAATTGGGGCATATCTGGTTTTCCAGCCTGCATGGCGTATCCTCTTTAAATGTCGATACTTTGCATATTGAGCAGTTCAGTAAAAAAGACGGCTTAACCAGTAACGAATTTATCAGTCAAAGCAGCACAGCTTTAAGTAACGGCGAAATGGCTTTTGGCTCTATCCGCGGAATTAACTTACTGTCTCCGGTGATGTTGACAGAACCCAGACGTAAACCCCGTATTGTTATTACCCAACTTGATTTGTTGTCTTCCCCCGTCGAAAGTCCGATGACTGATTTATCTGGTCAGCTTTTTACTCTGCCTTACGACAGTCAGGGGTTAACCATCAGTTACTCCAGTCTGAATTTTCGTGACAGCAGCAAAATGCGTTATCGGTACTGGCTGGATGGCCCACAGCGTCTGGTATTTCCGGAGCAAAGCTCAAGCTCAGTGATGTTTCCGCAACTGACGCCTGGTGATTACCAATTTAATGTAGTAGCTGTATCTCCCGTGACCGGGCTTGAGAGCGAAGTCGCAACTTTGCGTCTTAACGTACAACCAGCCCCATGGCTCAGTCATTGGGCTTATATAGCCTACGCTTCAGTTTCTTTGATCATCATGTTGTTTTACTTACGCACCCGACAAAAACAACAGCGCATGCTAAAACTAGCCCACGCCAAAGTAACAGCCAGTGAGCAGCGCTTAAAACAAGCGCTGGACTCTATAGACAGTGGAGCCTGGGAATGGCATGCCCGTAAAAATATTATGTTTGCTTCGCGTATATACAGCATGCTGGGTTATCAGGAAGCACTGAATCCGCTGGCGATGAGCCAACATTTATCCTTGTTGCATCCGGAAGATAAAGACGCTTACCAGCAGTCCTGGCAAAAGCTGATGCAAACACCGGATAAAACCTTTGACCATACCTACCGCATGCAGCATAAAAACGGTAAATGGCTCTGGTTCCGTGATATAGGCAAAGTGGCTGAAGTGGATGACGAAGGTCAGCCAGAGCGGGTGATTGGTACCTTCAGCAATATCACAGAAACCCGCGCCAACCAGGAAAAAGCCCGGTTATTTGGCGAAGCTTTCCAGCAAACCCGTGACTGGGTGGTGATTTTAGATGCCAACCAGCGTGTTATTGCCGCCAACCAGTCGTTTGCCGATGTGTTTGGTTCAGTGGACCAGTATCTGGTCAGCCCTAAAACCCACCATTTGGGGATCAGCTTACAACGTCGTCGTTTTTACACTGCGTTGTTACGTGGTTTAACCGTCAACCAGCACTGGCAAGGTGAAGAACTGGTGCATACGCCGGATGGCAAAGAGCGCCCTACCCTGATTAACATCAGCGCTATTGGCGATATAGATAAGGTGGAGTTTTTTGTGTTGGTATTTACCGACATTACTGCGCAAAAAGTAGCAGAAGAGGAATTACGCTATTTAGCCAGCTACGACTCGCTAACCGGATTACCTAATCGTACTCTGCTGATGGACCGTATTCAGCATGGCATCGATCAAGCCAAAAGAGCAAAAAAATCTCTGGCCTTGTGTTTTATCGATTTGGATAAATTTAAGCAGGTGAACGATTCCTTAGGCCATGATGTTGGTGATCAATTGCTACAGGAAGTGGCTAAACGTTTACGCAATACCTTAAGAGAAACCGATACCATAGCGCGCTTGGGCGGTGATGAATTTGTCGTGCTGCTGGAAAGCTATAAAAACGATGACAATATCAGCCATGTAGCGCGCAAAATGCTGCAATCCATTGGCGAGCCCATGCAACTGGGTTCTCACACCGTCAGCGTATCACCCAGCATAGGCATCGCGGTCTACCCCGACGATGCGCTTGACGCCAATTCGTTACTAAAACATGCAGACGTGGCTATGTATCACGCCAAAGATTTAGGCCGTAACAACTTCCAGTTTTTTATTGCCGAAATGAATGAAAAAGCCCATATGCAGCTGGCCAAAGAAACCCAGTTGCGGCAGGCTTTTAAAGATGGCGAATTTATCAACTATTACCAGCCTATTGTCGATTGTCGCAGCCAGTCCGTCATTGGTGTTGAAGTCTTGATGCGTTGGATCCATAAAGGCAGCTTTATTCCACCAACTGAATTTATTCCTATGGCGGAAGATTTACGCCTGATCATCCCTATGACATTGTCTTTGCTGGAACGGGCATTGGTTGATTTACAACAATGGCGTCAGGCTGGCTTAGATTTGTATTTATCCGTCAATTTATCCACCAGCCATTTAGAACAACTCTCTTTGGCAGAACACACTGAAAAACTACTGGACAAGTATCAGCTACCAGCATCGTGCCTGCGTTTTGAGGTGACTGAAAGCGCGTTAATGCGGGATCACGAAAAAGCCATTACTACTATGCTGGCACTGAACCAACTGGGTATTCAGCTGGCACTGGACGACTTTGGAACTGGTTATTCTTCATTAAAATATTTAAAAGAATTGCCAATAGATGCGATAAAAATCGACCGCAGTTTTGTTAAAGACATCGGCATAGATCCAGACGATGAAACTATTATTGAAGCGATTTTATCAATGGCAGGCAGCTTAGGCATGAGTTGTGTCGCCGAAGGCGTGGAAACCGAACAACAACTGGCATTTTTCAGCAGCCGCCAGTGTTATCTCATTCAGGGGTATTTATTCGCTAAACCTATGCCAGCTATTGAGTTAATTAACTGGCTGCATAGTGAGCATTTGAATTAAGCGCTGCGTATTTGGCGCCACAGCTTTGTTGGCTTCGCGCTTTCGCCCCAGTCACATAGACAACTATGCTCCTGGGGTCTCAACCCCTTGCCGCCTCGCTGTAACACCAACTACTTTGCGCTACGCACTGAAAAATTAAAGCCACAGCTTTGTTGGCTTCGCGTTTTCGCCCCAGTCACATAGATAACTATGCTGCAGGGGTTTCAACCCCTTGCCGCCTCGCGGTAACACCAACTACTTTGTACTACGCACTGAAAAATTAAAGCCACAGTTTTGTTGGCTTCGCGCTTTCGCCCCAGTCACATAGACAACTATGCTCCTGGGGTCTCAACCCCTTGCCGCCTCGCTGTAACACCAACTACTTTGCGCTACGCACGCCGAGGTGCTTGTTTGGGCTGGCCGTTTTATTTGAGGGTGGATAGGTGGTAACGCTTAGCGCACGCGCGCGAAAGCCAGCGTCCCAGCGACCGCAGGGAGAGAGTGATGCGCCTTGTTATGCGTGTATAGCACGAAGCTCATTTACCACGCCTTTATATTCTTTACCCACCAAACCAAGACTTTGATGGACGCGAAAACCTGACTTTTTTATTTTGGCGGCGTCGAATGCCATGCGAGCATGTTTAGCTGCTAGCTCCTTACCACCAATTGCAGCGGCAATAATGGCCTTTGCTGCATGCCAACGAAAATGATCGACTGGAAACATTAAACGCTGCTGATGTTCATCTAAAACTTCGCTGGCAGACTGATATAAGTTAATAAGTTTGTTCTCTACAATGAGCATTGGATAGCGAATATATGCATCGGTTTTTAAATTTGGAAAGGCCGACTCTCTTTCTAAGGCCTTACCATAAGCGTTGATCGCGTTTTCAATTTCACCTTTGGCGACATATGCGGTCGCCATATCGCAGTAGGCCTGAGCATGATCGAAGTCATCCTCTAGAGCGAAGTAATGTTGTAGTAGTGAAAGAGCAACATCAGGCTCAGTGCTAGCAATGGTACAAGCCTGGATTCGCAAATACTGGTCTTTGCGGCGAGCGCGCTTAAGCTTTTCGAAGAACTTGTTTTCAATTTCTTCGCTCCACTCTTCGTTCCTATACCAATCTTCGCTACTCACGCGGCACTTCCTTCACGCATAACTATCGCCTAAACGCAAGCAACTTGTTGCGAGTCCTGCGGCCGCAGGCCGCATTGTTTAAGACGCTTGTTATGAATTGTTTTGCAGAAGGATTGTTTCACTGAAATCACTCTTGAATGCATCCAATTCATAAGGCTCGCCTGCCATATCAAGATACAACGAAAATAGCACTGGTTTTCCATCATCATCGGTCAGTTCAAACTCTGCGCAAGCTGAACCAAAGCTACGCTGTGAATGATTGATTCCAATCTTTAAGCTACCCATCCTGCCATCATCCATTGATTCTACTTGTAACGATTTTGCGTCATACGCTAGATCTGCTCGCGCAAATAGTTCATTTAGGATTCGAGCTTCAACGTCCGTTGGGTTTCGCATAATCAAAACTCATAACGCCGTGCTCAACGGCAGTTTGTAAGTCGAGGTTTTGTGGATTACTTTTGCGCAGCAAAACCACAATGAATCGCCACCAATAAACTAGACACTTCCCAGCCGTTCTTGGTAACGGTTTTCATACTCTACCGGTGACAGCAGATTATTGGAACCATGTTTCCGTTTACTGTTGTAAAACATTTCAATGTAATCAAACACATCACTTCTGGCCTCATCACGCGTCGTGTAGACTTTCCGCTTGATCCGCTCTCGCTTTAACAACTGGAAGAAGCTTTCTGCCACTGCATTGTCATGACAGTTTCCGCGTCTGCTCATGCTGCCTTGTAAGCCATGAGTTTTCAGGAATGCCTGCCAGTCATGGCTGGTGTATTGGCTCCCTTGGTCGGAGTGAACCATCACCTGTTTTTTAGGCTGACGTCGCCACACGGCCATCAGCAATGCGTTCAGCACAATATCTTTGCTGATTTGGGAATGCATCGACCAGCCAACAACCTTGCGCGAGAACAAATCCACAACCACAGCCAAATACAGCCACCCCTCATGCGTGCGGATGTACGTGATATCAGTTACCCATACCTCGTCAGGCACTAACGGATTAAACTGCCGCTGCAAGCGGTTCGGCGTAATGATATGGCTGTCCCCCTTACGTGATCTGGGTTTGCGATATCCAACCTGTGCTTTAAGCCCTTCGGATTGCATCAACCGGTATACCCGGTTAATGCCGCAAGACTCGCCGAAATCACGTAAATCAGAATGAATTTTACGGTAGCCATACACACAACCAGACTCCAGCCAAAACTGTTTTATTAATCCTGTCAGCCGCCGGTTTGCTTTATCGCGTTTCGACAGCGATGCCTTACTCCACGCATAGTATCCACTGGGATGCACATCCAACATGTTACAAAGCCAGCGCACCGGCCAGCTGTCGCAGTGTTCTTTAATGAAGGCGTATCTTAGTCGGACAGCTTTGCGAAGTACGCCGCGGCTTTTTTTAGAATGTCGCGCTCTTCGGTGGCTCGCTTCAGCTCTTTTTGCAGTCGCTTAATCTCGGCCTGAGCGTCAGCCAAATCATTATGCTGTTGTTTGTCAGGACCGTACTTTTTAATCCAGGCGTACAGGCTGTGCGTGGTGATATCGAGCCGTTTGGCAACATCCGCAACTGAATGGCCGCGATCAACGACCTGCTTAACTGCTTCGATTCTGAATTCTTCGGGGTAACGTTTACTGCTCATAGGCACCTCTCTTTGAGTTAGTTTATCTAACTGAAAGGTGTCTAGGAAATTAGTGGCGATTCACAAAGCCGCGACTTACAAACTGTCCAGCGCACGTAGTGCGTGAGTTGGAGCACTTTGTTAGGTAACTTTACTCCATGACCTTGAAATTACGCAGGTGGTATTGAACTCTATGATCAGTTAGCCACCTAGAATAGTTTATGTCTATATATTCAGGATACCCATAAACCTTATTAAATCTTACCTCTAGACCAGGAGGTGAGCTAGACCTTTCATTTTTCAGAGTTTCAAACACCCTCTCTACTGTTCCAAATTGAGAAGCTTTTTCTACAGTTAATGCGCAAGTACCGAACTTCGTAAGCTTTCCATTTCTCACTTCAACCTCAATTCCAACTTTAGGAGTTGAGCACTCATTGGACTTCCCCCAATCTCATAGACACTCGTTAACCTCGTTGAGATTAGCTTTTTCCTCATAATCTGCTGGTGATAACTGTCCTAAATGACTGTGTCTGCGCCGACGGTTATAAAATACCTCGATGTACTCAAAAATGTCACTACGCGCTTCTTCACGGTTGTTATAAATTCTCCGTTTAATCTGCTCTTTTTTCAGTGAACTAAAGAAGGATTCGGCAACCGCATTATCCCAACAGTTACCGCGCCGACTCATGCTGGCTGAGAGTTTGTGTGTATCCAGAAATCGTTTCCATTCATCGCTACTGAACTGGGAGCCTTGGTCAGAATGTATGATGACCGGTTGTTTCGGTTTCCTGCGCCAGACAGCCATTAACAACGCATCAAGCACAATTTCTTTCGCCAGCGTGGCCTTCATCGACCAACCAATGACTCGTCGAGAGTACAGATCTAACACTACGGCAAGATATAAAAAGCCCTCGTAGGTTCTGATATAGGTGATATCAGTTACCCAGGCTTTATTTGGCTCGTTATAAGTAAATTCACGCTGTAACTGGTTTTTTGCCGGTACAGCGGGTTTACCCGCACGATAACGTGGCGTTTTATAACCACGAATAGCTTTGAGGCCAGCCAAATTCATCAAGCGAGCTACGCGATTCTCCGAGCAGGTTTCACCGGCTTCACGTAAATCAACATGGATACGAGGGCTGCCATAAATGCCGCCGCTTTCAAGCCATGACTCTTTAATCAGTGCCGTTAAACGCTGGTTCTCACGTGCTCTGTTTGATTCAGGCTGCTTCAGCCATTGATAATAGCCGCTGTGATGGACACGCAGCATGGTACACATCAACCGCACAGGATGGCAGTTCTGGTTATCGCGGATAAAGGCATACCTTAACTGAACTGCTTGGCAAAGTATGCGGCGGCCTTTTTTAGGATGTCCCGCTCTTCTTCAGCCCGTTTTAAAGCGGCTTTTAGCCTGGCATTTTCAGCGGCTAAATCCTGCTGCTGCGTCACTACAGGATCTGGATTAGTGGCCTGATTATGTTCCTTGAGCCACTTATAAAGGCTGTTGTCTGATACGCCTAAGCGCTCAGATACATCTTTAACGGAATATCCACGTTCTGTGATTTGTTTGATAGCTTCGGCTTTGAATTCTGGTGTAAAACGTTGCTTGGACATGGTGCCCTCCTAAAGTTGTATTTTAACCTAAGGAGTGTCTAGTGTTTTAGGGGAAGTCCATACTGCTTGAGTAATGAGTGCAGCTCTTCTAAGGTGACTTTGTACTCCTGATAGCTCGATATCACTAAAACCCCTGAGTACTTAACTACCAAATTTAGCGCGGAAAGCCGCGCAGCGGGTTGACGTCGCAGCCAGCGCTTTTTGCTGGCGATAAAATTTGTTTGTTAGCATTTAATTTATTCGGTATCCAACATTGGAAGTAACATTGTTTGTTGTAACTCCATAAACTTAGCTTTTGTATATGGCCCAAAAACAAATTCCGTTGCCTCAGCAAATTGATGATCCTTGGTTCTATCAATGTAATAAAAACCACATGAGTCGTCAGGGCACGCATAGATAGAGATGTACTTTTCGTTAGCCTCTATTTTCCTTGGGCTCTCTATCCGCCGGATATACGATCCTTCACCCAAGCTATAACCCAGGCTTTTTTTCCCATCAATCCAGTAAACCTCGTATGGCCCATCACTCCATGATGGCCAAAGACTGAAAATGATTATGCAAGATACTAAAATGACGAAATACTTCACGAAGCACCTTATCCAAGCTAACATTTGTATATTGTGCCGGCACACTTTACCTGGTTATACCAGATCACAAGCCAGCGTTAACGAATTGATAAAGATTGATTAATCAAAACCAACCACTACAAGCTAGGGCCAAAAGCGTGCTGGCACAGTATTACTTTTCTCTGGCCTGTTATTTTTTTCCCGCCCAACGCTAAGTGCCTAAATTAGAGCGTTTTTCCTTCTTCAGCAACAAATAAATGTGCCTGCTGACTTGTTCAAAGCGTGCCTGTTTTATGGTTATAGCAAATTACACTCTGAATTCGCCTCTATCTGCAAGCAACACTCAGCCCCGCTTTGCAACATCAATATCTTAGGGTATATACTGCGCGCCTCTTCGATTGATGTGATTTCCGATGCAACCCAATCTGCTGAAAGGCGCCTTATTGCTGTTATTGGCAGAAGCTTGTTTTGCCGGTATAGGTGCTTTAGTCAAACTGACCAGCGACAGTGCCAGTCATGCGCAGGTGGTGTTTTTCCGCAATTTTTTTGCTTTGCTGGTGATGCTGCCCTGGCTTTGGCTGCAAGGCAAACAACTGCTGTATACAAAGCGCTGGTATCTGCATCTAAGCCGTTCTGTCACCGGTATTATTTCGATGTACTGCTTCTTTTATGTCATCAGCCAACTGCCTTTAGCGCAAGCCATGGTAGTACTGTTAATGTCGCCTTTTATAGTGCCACTCATCGCTAAATTCTGGTTAAAAGAAACGGCCAGTCGCCTGACCTTATTCAGCATAGCGCTGGGTTTTGGTGGCGTACTGCTGGCGTTGCCTATTGCCACAGGCGGTGGTGCTTTTTACCTGTTTTTAATTGCGCTATTGTCGGCCGTGTTAGTGGCGGTCACCAAAACTACTATTCGGTATATGTCCGACACTGAACCAGCGGCTCGCATCGTATTTTATTTCTCTTTGCTAACTGCAATTATCTCTTTTGTGCCTGTGCCTTTTTATTGGCAAGAGCTGCCTGCTATCGCCTGGTGGGCTTTTGCTTTTATGGGCGTATTGGCTGCTATAGGCCAAATGGCGATGACCAAAGCTTATGCTTTAGCCCCCGCCTCTGACATTGGCATCTGGACCTACAGCTCTGTGATTTTTGCAGGCCTGTTTGGTTATTTATTCTGGTCAGAACCTGTCACCATGAGCTGGTTTGCCGGTGTGGCTATTATCTTTTATGCAGGCTATATCACAACCAGACAACGTTTGTGGTAACTGCCCTGCGTACTTGAAGCTGCGGACTTTGTTGACTGAGTTCTTTCGCCCCAGTCACATAGGTGGGCTATGCTCCTGGGGTCTCAATCACTCGTCGCCTCGCCGCATCATCAATTGCTTTGGGCAGCCCTGCGTACTTGAAGCTGCGGACTTTGTTGACTGAGTTCTTTCGCCCCAGTCACATAGGTGGGCTATGCTCCTGGGGTCTCAATCACTCGTCGCCTCGCCGCATCATCAATTGCTTTGGGCAGCCCTGCGTACTTGAAGCTGCGGACTTTGTTGACTGAGTTCTTTCGCCCCAGTCACATAGGTGAGCTATGCTCCTGGGGTCTCAATCACTCGTCGCCTCGCCGCATCATCAATTGCTTTGTGCAGCCCTGCGTATTTGAAGCTGCGGACTTTGTTGACTGCGAGCTCTCTCTAAACAACGATTTCAATCCATAGACGGGCGACAAAACAATCTTCATGGTTTTAAATCACAAAATTTATTTTTATTCGCTTCAAACCTTTTTTCTATCTCTTACGACTCATTGGTAATAGCGGCATTTTTTATAGCCTTCTTACTTGAAGCTGCAGCATTGTTGACTGCTTGTTCTCGCCCCAGTCTCATAGGACAACTATGCTCCTGGGGTCTCGAACAATGGTCGCCTCCCGGCAACTTCATTTACTTTGGCTATACGTGCCTAACCAAAGAACTAAAGTGCAGGAAAAACAATGAAAATAGCGGATACCAGCAGCCAGGACGAGCGACTAGCACCAAAAAAAACCACTAAAAAAATCTGGATAGCAGGCTCAACCAGCCTGCTTCTGGTGTTGCTGCTATGGCAGATTGTTCCGGCAGCGCGCAGCTGGTCACAATCGGATATGTCGGTGTCTTTATCGCGTGTTCGGCTGGATACAGTCAAAACTGCAAATTTTACCCGCGATATTTCAGCTCAGGGCCAGGTGGTTGCTGCAGTCAGTCCTAAGCTGTATGCCACAGCTGAAGGCACCATCAGCTTGCTGCTGGATGCCGGTACTGAAGTGAAACAAGGGGATGTGCTGGCTATTATCGACAGCCCTGAGTTAAACAACAGATTACAGCAAGAGCAAGCCACCTTTTACAGCTTACAAACCAGCCATGATCGGCAAAAAATCTTAGCGAAAAAACAGCAACTGACTGACAAAAAGGCTGTGGATATTGCTCAAGTCACCTTAACCACAGCAGAGCGGGAAAAACGCCGTGCTGATCAGGGTTTTGAAAAAGGTGTGATCAGCAAAATTGAACATGAAAAAGCTCAGGATGACTTAGAAACCGCCAAACTGCAGCATCAGCATGCCGTTGAAGATGCCCGCCTGAATAAAGAAAACCTCGATTTTGAAGTGCAAAGCCTGGCACAACAGTTAGACCGTCAGCGTTTGCTGGTGGAAGATTTCCAGCGTCAGGTCAATGGCCTGCAGGTTCGCTCTCCGGTCAATGGCTTATTGGGTAATCTGGCGGTAGAAAACAAAACCTACATCACCAAAAACCAACTGATTTTATCTGTGGTGGATTTAAGCCAATTTGAAGTAGAAATTGCCGTACCAGAAAGTTATGCCAACGATTTAGTCATAGGTTTGCCGGTAGAAGTGACAGCTGAGCAAAAGCTGTATATGGGCAAACTGGTGACTATTTCTCCTGAAGTGTTCGAAAACCAGGTCAAAGGCCGGGTACGTTTTACTAAAGAAGCCCCGCCTGCCCTGCGTCAAAACCAACGCTTAAGCAGCCGTATTTTGCTGGAACACCGCGAAGGCGTGATGCAGGTGGCCCGTGGTCAGTTCCTTGACAGCAGTAATGGCAAATTTGCCTACAAAGTCAGCAACGGCATGGCCATCAAAACCCCGATTGAACTGGGAGCCCGCAGCCTGAACTCAGTCGAAATTCTGGCGGGTTTACAACCAGGCGATCAAATCATTACCTCCGGCACCGATATTTTTAACGGCGCCAGCACAGTACAGCTTAATCAATAAATAAACCACTGAACCATTAACTAAATATACCCAAAGTAATTGGAGTTGCAGCGCGACGACCAGTGAGTGAGACCCCAGGAGCATAGTAGTCCTATGTGACTGGGGCGAGAGCACGCAGTCAACAAAGCTGCAGCGTCAAGTACGAAGGGTATAAAGCCGAGGGACTTGTTATGTTAACCATGAATAAAATTAGTAAATCTTTTATCACGGACGATGTGGCCACTCATGCACTGCGTGATATTCAGCTGCATGTCAACGAAGGCGACTTTGTCAGTGTGACTGGCCCTTCAGGCTCAGGCAAAACCACCTTTTTAAATATTGCAGGTTTGCTGGAAACCAGCACCAGCGGCGAATACCTGCTGGATGGTGAAGACATAGCCAAACTCAACGACAGCGGCCGCTCCCGTATGCGTAATCAGAAAATAGGCTTTATTTTCCAGAGCTTTAACCTTATTCCGGATTTAAACCTGTTCGACAACGTCGATGTACCTTTGCGTTACCGTGGCCTGAACACAGCTGAACGCAGAAAACGCATTGAATACCATCTGGATCAGGTGGGTTTAGCCTCCCGCATGAAACACCTGCCAAGCCAACTGTCAGGTGGACAGCAGCAACGTGTGGCTATAGCCCGAGCTTTGGCAACCTCACCACGCTTTTTACTGGCGGATGAGCCCACAGGTAACCTTGATAGCCAGATGGCACAAAGTGTGATGAGCCTGCTGGAAGATATCAATAAAGCTGGCACCACCATTTTGATGGTTACGCACGACCCAAGTCTGGCCGCCCGTGCTAAACGTCAGATCTATATCAAAGATGGCCATGTCAGCGAACTGACTAACAAAAACTCAAACCTGCATGTGGTTGGCGAGGCTTAAGGAGCGGCTATGTTTTCCTACTATGTAAAGCTGGCTTACTTAAGCTGCAAACGCACCTGGGGCATGACGCTGTTGATGGTCTGCGCTATAGGTTTAGGTATTGGTGCGTCCATGACCACTATTACCGTCAACTACCTGATGTCAGCCAACCCTATTCCGCATAAAAGTGAGCAGTTATTTTATGTGCAAATGGACAGCTGGGAGCCAAACAATACCTATGACGACAATGGCGATGCGCCAACTCAGTTAACCTACCGCGACGCCACCTACTTATGGCAGGCACAAAAAGCTAAACGCCAGAGTATTCAAAGCGGTATGGCGGCGGTGATTGAGCCTGCAGACAAAGAAGTCTTACCTTTTATGGTGCAGGGCCGCGCCAACAGTGCCGACTTCTTCCCTATGTTTGATGTGCCTTTTTTATACGGCAGCGGCTGGGATCATCAGGCTGATCTGAAAAAAGAACGGGTGATTGTCATTAATGCCGAACTGAATGAACGCTTATTTGGTGGCAAAGACTCCACAGGTCAGACAGTACGTATGGCAGGCGAAGATTACAAAGTTACCGGCGTGATAGACAGATGGAATCCAAAACCACGGTTTTACGATACCAGCACAGGCTCTTTTAACGACGTTGAAGACGTTTTTGTGCCCTTTAGTTTAATCACTGAGCAAAAATTTGGCCGTTCAGGCAATACCAACTGCTGGAAACCGACAGAATCAGGCTTTCAGGCCTTTTTAGACTCTGAGTGTATCTGGGTGCAACTCTGGGTGGAATTACCAACAGCTCAGGACAAAGACGCCTATTTCAGCTTTATGAACGCCTACGCTAAAGAGCAGCACCAATATGGCCGTTTTGCCCGCACTGACAACAACAAATTACGCGACGTGATGCAGTGGCTGGAATATGCCGAAGTGGTGTCAGACGACGCCAGCATGATGATGGCGATGTCACTGATGTTCCTGCTGGTGTGTTTACTCAATACCGTAGGTTTATTGCTGGCGAAATTCTTAGGGAAGGCTTCAGAAATTGGCGTACGCCAGGCCTTAGGCGCCAGCCGTAACGACTTGTTTATTCAGCATTTAATTGAGTCAGGCTGCATAGGATTGGCTGGTGGCTTATTGGGCCTGATCCTCGCCTTACTTGGACTTGAAGCGATCAAAGTGATGTACGGCGACTGGATCCGCGATTTAGCCCAGCTGGACTTCACCTTAGTGGCCATGGCGATAGGGCTGGCTATTGTCAGTGCTTTATTAGCAGGTTTGTATCCCACATGGCGTGCCTGCCAGGTTCAGCCGTCCGTTCAGCTGAAAAGCCAATAAGGAGTTTGCCATGTTAGAACTAGTAGCTCGCTTGGAACTGGGCCCGATGTTCCGCGCTTTAATGCGCAATAAAATTGGAGCTTTGCTGATAGCCCTGCAAATCGCCCTGACCCTGACCATTATGGTGAACGCCATTTTTATGATGCAGGAACGTAGTCAACAAATGGCCAGAGCCAGCGGTTTAGATGAAACCAATACTTTTTATTTGAGCAACACTGTCTTTGCACAGAATTACAACCTGAAAACCGCGCTGCAACAGGATTTACAGCGCATTCGCCAAACACCAGGTGTGGTGGATGCCACTCAAATCAATGCCATCCCCTTAAGTGGCGGCGGCTGGTCTATGGGTCTGCAAACCAAACCGGGCGATGATATTGAAGGCACAGGTACTGCTGTTTATATGGTGGACGAGCACGGTATCAATGCGCTGGGCGTCGAACTGATTGCTGGCGAGAATTTCCAGAATTCGGATATCGGCTGGCGTGAAGAAGGCAGCACCAAGTGGCCACCTAAAACAATTATCAGCCAAGCTTTGGCAGAAGCATTGTTTGAAGGCGACTGGAAAAATGCCTTAGGCAAAACTGTCTATATTGAAAACCATCAGCCAGTACAAATTATAGGCATAATGAAAACCCTGCAAGCACCATGGAACGGCTGGAATGGCGTTGAGCGCAGCATGCTGGTACCGCAACAACTGGACAATAAAGGCAGCCGCTTTTTTATCCGCACCGAACCAGGCCGCCGCGACGAGTTAATGCCACTAATTGAAAAAATGCTGGCTGAAAGTGACAGGGGCCGCATTATCCGCAATGTCACCAGCATGGAACAAACCCGTGACAAAAGTTATCAGGAGCATCAGGCCACCAACACTATTCTGTTGACTGTCATTATCGTGCTAACGCTGATCACAGGCTTTGGCATTGTGGGTCTGGCAATGTTCAGCATTAACAGACGCACCCGTCAAATCGGCACCCGCCGCGCTTTAGGTGCCAGCCAGTGGCAAGTGATGCGCTACTTTATGCTGGAAAACCTGCTGATAAGCTTCGCTGGTGTGATATTAGGCGCAGCAGGAGCAGTGGGTTTAAATATCTGGTTGGTAGCGACTTTTAGCATGAGCCCATTAAGCCCTGTCTTGCTGGTGATAGGTGTAGTGGCCTTGCTGATAGTAGGTCAGTTAGCTGTCAGTTACCCGGCCTTAGTGGCATCGAAAATTTCGCCTGCGACTGCAACAAGAGGACGGGCTTAAAAGCTTTCCCCTTCGTACTTGAAGCCGCAGCTTTGTTGACTTCGTATTTTCGCCCCAGTCACATAGGTTAACTATGCTCCTGGGGTCTCAAATACTTGTCGCCTCACTGCAACTCCAATTACTTTGGGGATGCGTTAGATCCCTGGTAAGTCAAAAGTGACCAACCTTTCCCTCAGCTTTTTTGTCCTTCGGCTGAGGGATTTTTGTTTTTAGCTCCGAAAGAATCTACGGCAAGTAAAAAATGAACAACATGTCCCTCAGCTCTGTGTTCTTCGGCTGAAAGGGTTTTATTTTTATCTCCGAAAAATCCAAGTATCCACAGCAATAGAAACATGAATCTGAATGGGCCCCATTAGGACGCAAGCCGGGCAAAATTGGGTGACCAAGGTTTTAATACGAGGAGTGTTTGAGCGAGGAGCGGTAGCGACGAACGAGTTGCACAATCGCCTTGGGCGCACGATTTTGAGCCGGGCTTTCGCAGCGACCTGGGGTCGCCTTTTCTTTGGATACTTTCTTTTGGCGACGCAAAAGAAAGTATCTCGCCAACGGCGAAACCGTTAGCCAAAATGAAAATCACACGCTTTAGATAAGGATTAAAATCAGTGTAACCATACCCAATGCGTATACCCAACAGGGATAAGCAGTAAACCTTAAGCCAAAGCCAATCTCACCGCGAAGCCGGTAAATAACAGCCCTAACATTAAATTCCCTGCCTGCCCTGCTTTAGGTTGGCCTTTAAAGAAACTAGCTATGGCGGCGCCTGCGTAGACTAAAGTCGTCAGGTACAGCAGGCTGATTATTTCCAGCACCACCGCCAGTACTAAATAAGGCACCCAGTTGGGATTGAAGCTGGAGTCGATAAACTGGATAAAAAACGACAGGAAAAACAAAATGGCTTTTGGGTTGGTCAGGCTTAATAACAAAGACTTACGAAACACTGAAGCGCAGCTGGCTGCGGCGACTACCACTGGTACTTGTGCACCTTCACTTGCTTTAGATTGGCGCAAACTTAATAAAATTTGTACGCCGATAAACAGTAAATAGGCAGCACCTAAGTAACGTATCCAGCGGAACAACTCGGGTGAAGCCAGCAAAACAGAGGCAAGGCCAAGGTAAGACAACAAAATCAAAGTTGCATCACCCAACAGCACAGCTGCAAGTGCACACCAGGCATGCTTGGGTCCCTGCACCATGCTGGTTTTCAGCACAAACAGACTATTTGGCCCCGGCATCAATATAATCACTACCACACCGGCCAAAAAGGTCCAGAACTGAATTACACCCAAGCTTTCCATTATTATCCTCTGCGCCTTAGTTCATGTGGCTTTGCGCTGTTTATTCAGCGTCAGCTATTATCAGGCCAGAGATGGATAAAAGTCACTTCCCGTGATCAGATTTTGTTCGTCTGTATCCACTGCTGGCACTTCAGGCCCCACTAGGATAAAATGCGCGTCCTTTTTCTTGGCGTTAACTTTTTACGGGCTACAACACAAATGGGCAAAAAGCTGCACATTAAGACCTGGGGCTGCCAGATGAACGAATACGATTCATCCAAAATGGCGGACCTTTTGGATGCAACTCATGGCTACACACTGACTGAAGAAGCAGAAGAAGCAGACGTGATCCTGCTGAACACTTGTTCTATTCGTGAAAAAGCTCAGGAGAAGGTATTCCACCAGTTAGGTCGCTGGCGTCCGCTGAAAAAGAAAAACCCGGATCTGATTATTGCCGTTGGTGGTTGTGTAGCTTCGCAAGAAGGCAAGGCCATCCGCGACCGAGCTCCTTATGTTGATATCGTGTTCGGGCCACAAACTCTGCACCGTTTACCTGAGATGATTAACGCAGTGCGTGGCGATAAGTCGCCAGTGGTGGATGTATCTTTCCCTGAAATCGAAAAATTCGACCGTCTGCCAGAACCTAAAGCCGATGGTCCAACAGCTTTCGTGTCTATTATGGAAGGCTGCTCTAAATACTGTACCTTCTGCGTGGTGCCTTACACCCGTGGAGAGGAAGTCAGTCGTCCGCTGGATGATGTCCTGTTGGAAATTGCTCAGCTGGCCGAGCAAGGTGTGCGTGAAGTCAACCTGTTAGGTCAGAACGTTAACGCCTACCGTGGTGAAACCTTCGACGGTGGCATTTGCCATTTCTCTGAATTACTGCGTTTAGTGGCGGCCATAGACGGCATTGACCGTATTCGTTACACCACATCGCACCCTGTTGAATTTACAGACGATATTATCGAAGTCTACCGTGATGTGCCTGAGCTGGTGGATCATCTGCATTTACCTGTGCAATCTGGCTCTGACCGTATTCTGGCGCTGATGAAACGGAACCACACCGCCATCGAATATAAGTCAAAAATTCGTGCGCTGAAAAAAGTACGCCCTAATTTATGCATGTCATCTGATTTTATCATCGGCTTCCCCGGTGAAACCGCAGAAGACTTTGAAGCCACTATGGACTTAATCAAAGCCATTAACTTTGATATGAGCTTCAGCTTTGTCTACAGCGCCCGTCCTGGTACGCCTGCTGCTGATTTACCGGATGACGTGTCAGAAGAAGAGAAAAAACAACGTCTTTATATACTGCAGGACCGTATTAACCAGCAGTCATTACAAATTGCCCGTGCTATGCTCGGCACTGAACAACGTATTCTGGTGGAAGGCCCGTCGAAAAAAGACATTATGGAGCTGACCGGACGCACGGAAAACAACCGTGTAGTGAACTTTGAAGGTTCACCGGATATGATTGGTCAGTTTGTTGATGTGTTAGTGACGGATGTCTTTACCAACTCGTTAAAAGGTAAAGTGATCCGCACTGAAAAAGATATGGATTTACGCCGCGAAGTATCGCCACAACAAATTATGGCGGCGAAAGCGGCAAAAACAGACGAATTGGGAGTGGCAACTTTTACTCCTTAATTTAGAACAGCAGATGGAGGTCAGCGAAAAACTGGCTTCTATGCGTTACCCCAAATAATTGATGTTGCAGTGAGGCGACAAGCGAGCGAGAACCCAGGAGCATAGTTCACTTCACTATGTGACTGGGGCGAGTAGCGCAGTCAACAAAGCTGCGGCGTCAAGTATGAAGGGTAAATAGATAAGAGATAGGACTTTTGGATAATCCAATAACCAGTTTAGAATTTTCTCTCTCCCCTTTTGAACCTCAGCGTCTGGCTTTTTTATGGGGCCCCTTTGACGACAACTTACGTCAGATTGAACGCCGTTACCGTGTGCAAGTGTCCTACCGCGACAATCAGTTGCGTTTAGTCGGCTTAACTGACCAGCTTGAACCGGTAAAACACATTATTGAAACTCTGTATGGCGAAACCGCCAATGCCCAGGGCAAAGCTGTGCCTTTAAGCCCTGAGCAGGTGCATATGGTGATCCAGCAACAGCAGCAGGAACCCACAGAGCAGCAGTTTGACGAAGAACAGGTCAGCATTAAAACCAAAAAAGGTGCAGTTAAAGGCCGCAACGCCAATCAAAGTGCTTATGTGCGCAATATTCAGCGCCACGACGTGACTTTTGGTATTGGCCCTGCAGGTACAGGCAAAACTTATTTAGCTGTGGCTTGTGCTGTCGACTCGCTGGAAAAAGGCGAAGTGCGTCGTATCGTATTAACCCGCCCAGCGGTAGAAGCTGGTGAAAAGTTGGGCTTTTTACCTGGTGATTTAGCGCAGAAAGTCGACCCTTATTTGCGGCCTTTGTACGACGCTTTATTTGAAATGTTAGGTTTTGAAAAAGTAGAAAAGTACTTAGAACGTGGTGTGATTGAAATTGCGCCTTTGGCTTATATGCGTGGCCGTACTTTAAGCGATGCTTTTGTTATTCTGGACGAAAGCCAGAACACCACAGTAGAACAAATGAAGATGTTCCTGACCCGTATTGGCTTTAATGCCAAGGCCGTGATCACTGGCGATATCACCCAGGTCGATTTGCCACGAGGCCAGTACTCTGGGTTAAAACACGCGATGGACGTATTATCCGAAGTGCCGGATCTGAGTTTTAACTTCTTTAAAGCCAAAGATGTGGTGCGTCATCCTGTGGTGCAAAAAATTGTTATGGCGTACGAAGCTTTTGAAGAGAAAAAGCAACAAGCGCTTGAGGCTGAAAAACAAGCTGCAAAACTAGCCGCAAAAGAAGCCGCCCAAGCTGCATCCAACACGAGTAAAGAATAAAACATGAGCATTACCCTGGATTTACAGCTGGCAAGCGAAGCGCAAAACCTGCCTACAGAAGCCCAATTTCAGCAATGGCTGGAAGCGGCTATTCTGCCGTTTCAGGAGATAGCAGAAGTCACAGTGCGCATTGTGGACGAAGAAGAAAGTCAGCAATTAAACTTTGATTATCGTGAAAAAGATAAACCAACCAACGTACTGAGCTTTCCTTTTGAGCTGCCACCAGGTGTGGAAGAATTGCCATTATTAGGTGATTTAGTCATTTGTGCTCAGGTGGTTGCAGCCGAAGCGAAAGAACAAGGCAAGGAACTGGCTCATCATTGGGCTCATATGGTGGTGCACGGTTGCTTGCATTTATTGGGCTTTGACCATATAAATGACGCAGATGCAGAAGAAATGGAAGCAGAAGAAATTCTGATTTTGCAGCAGCTGGGTATAAAGAACCCTTATATTTTAGAAGATTAACTGGTATTTTAATTCTTTGCGTACCTGAAGCTGCAGCTGTACTGACACTGATGTCTGGCTGCAACTCATATGACTTTGGGTATTTTCTTTTGTTTTATTTGGAGCTTAAGTTCACTCATGGGTGACGACCATTCCCACTCTAGTCGGGGTTCTGCCGCAAAATCGTGGCTGGATAAAATAGCAGCGATTTTTACTGCAGAACCACAAGATTTATCTGATCTGGTTGAAGTAATCAATGAAGCGGCCATGCGCAAGCTGATTGATAACGACACTCAAAGTATGTTGCAAGGTGTTTTGGATGTATCCAAAATGCGCGCCCGCGACATTATGGTGCCCCGCTCTCAAATGGCCACCATCAACATTGATCAGTCGCTTGAACAAATGATGCCGCTGCTACTGGAGAATAACCACAGCCGTTATCCTGTGGTCAATGAAGACAAAGACCATATCGAAGGCATACTGCTGGTCAAAGATTTACTGCAGCACACCCTACAAGGCAACACCGAATGGAGCTTGCGCGATTTATTACGCCCTGCTGTCATTATCCCTGAAAGTAAAAGAGTGGATGCCTTACTGAAAGAATTCCGTCAGAAACGTTACCATATGGCCATAGTGGTCGATGAATACGGTGGCGTGTCAGGTCTTATTACCATTGAAGATATCCTGGAACAAATTGTCGGCGAAATCGAAGACGAACACGACGATGAAGAAGATGTCGATATCAAAAAAATGGCCAGCCATGTTTATCAGGTCAGTGCTTTAACCCCTGTGGATGAGTTTAACGAAAGTTTCGGCACAACCTTCGATGAAGAAGAAGCCGGCACTATAGGCGGTATTGTGCTGCATGCTTTTGGTCATATGCCGGAAAAAGGCGAAACCATTGAACTGCAAAATCTGACCTTTAAAGTCAGCAAAGCCAATAACAGAAGGCTGGTGCAGTTGCAGGTGATCCGCGCTAAAACTGCCGCAGAAACTTCAGCGCTACAGAAGGACTAACTTTTGCTGTTGTCGAGAACCACCTGGTTTCCAGCCCTGCTTTTAGCAGGGCTGGGTGCATTAAATACCTTAGCTTTTGCCCCATTTACCTACCATATGTTGCCGCTGCTGACTTTGTCAGTGCTGGCGTTTTGCCTGCTGCAGGCACAAAACCCAAAACAGGCGGCCATCTTTGGTTATGCCTATGGCTTAGGCTGGTTTGGTGTAGGCATTAGCTGGGTGCATGTCAGTATCGCCACTTTTGGTGGTATGCCACTGATTGCCAGCCTGGCCATTATGGCGCTGCTGATAGGTTATCTGGCGCTATTTCCTGCCCTTGCCATCTGGTTTAGCTGGCGTTTTCGTGGCAATTTTTGGTATCCGCTGCTGTTGGCGTCCAGCTGGTTTATCGTTGAAAATATCCGCTCCTGGTTCTTAACGGGGTTCCCCTGGTTGTCTGTAGGTTATAGCCAGACCGATGGCTGGATGGCGCCCTGGGCACCTGTTATAGGCGAAACCGGTATCAGCTTTTTAATGCTCTTAATAGCAGGCTCTGTTGCTGTTGCTGTGCAACGTAAGTTATGGGTCTGGCCTGCTATAGCCGCCATAGTCCTGATCGTCAGCCCAGCGCTGAGCACAATCAAAGGCTGGCAAGAGACCGGCGAGCAGGTCAAGGTTGCCTTAGTTCAAGGCAATATAGCGCAGGATTTACGCTGGGATCCGGAGCAAGAAGCTATCACGATGCGCAAGTATATGGAGCTGAGCCGTCCACACTTGAATGCTGACATTATGATTTGGCCTGAAGCTGCTATTCCACAACTCGAGCCTTTAGCTTTGGCTTATTTGTTTAATCTGGATATGCTGGCCGCAGAAAACAACACAGCTGTAGTAACAGGTATTCTGGATTACAAAGAAAACGGTGATGCCTATAACGGCATGATTGTTTTAGGTAAATCAGGCAAAGAAGCCACGGGCGGCGATTACAGATACAGCACCAGCAACAGGTACCAGAAACATCATTTATTACCTGTTGGCGAATTTGTGCCTTTTCAGGACGTGCTGAAACACGTCGCGCCCTTCTTCAATTTGCCTATGAGTTCCTTCAGCCGCGGTGACTGGCTGCAGCCGAATTTGCAAGCCAATGGCTATTCGCTGCTGGCCGCTTTGTGTTTTGAAATTGCCTTTCCTCGTCAGATGATTGCCAATATCAACGACAACACTGACTTTCTGCTGACGGTCAGCAACGACGCCTGGTTTGGTGATTCTATTGGCCCACATCAACATTTAGAAATAGCCCGGATGCGAGCGATGGAGTTAGGCCGCCCCTTGCTCCGTGCAACCAATAACGGCATAACCGCCACAGTCACAGCTGATGGTAAAGAACAGGCGCGTTTGCCACAGTTTGAAGAAGGCGTATTAACAGCCGAAGTACCGCAAGTGCAAGGCCGCACTTTATACAGCCTGTGGAGCGACTGGCCTTTGCTTGCCATCAGCTTATTGTGTGTTGGACTGTTAAGTTTCAGACGTTATAGCCTTCGTACTTGAAGCTGCCGCTTCGTTGACTGCACCATCTAGCCCCAGTCACATAGGTAACTATGCTCCTGGGGTCTAGCTGGCTTGTCGCCTCCCTGCAACTCCAATTACTTTAGCTATCATTTTTAGTTTTGACCGCTAGAGTTTGTAGCTCTGCTGGTACCCTAACCTGGTCTGATATTGCGCTTTGGTGATGTCATTAACAAAAAACCACTGCGCATCTATTTGCTCTTTGCTAAAAGCCACCAACAAATAACCCCGCTGATGCAAATTACAGTACTCCAGCTCTTTAATAAGTTGAGGTAATACATCAGCTAAATGCTCTACCTGAGCTGTATCCAACTTCAGATATGTTTCAATACCTGGAGAACTGACCGAAGGTGTGGAGAACTCTATGCCCACTTTATTACCTTGTTGATCATGTAAAGTCGAAGCCCAGGCATTATGAGTATCGCCCGCCAGCACCACCAGTTGTTTGTTCTGCTGCTGAGCTGTTTTATAAACCAGCTCGCGCTCATAGGGATAACCATCCCAGGCGTCAAGATTATAAGCGACAACAGACTCAATACGTTTTTTGTCCTCTGCACTCAGGCTGGAATCACCTCTGTCAACACGCTGCTTTAATGCTGATAATTCAGCAATTTGCGCCACCAGTTCAGGACCAGGTTTAGAAAAAGCTGACAACAGCTCAGATGGAAACATCATCTTCGTCATCAACACCTGCTGCCCCAGCACCTGATATTGAGCTTTAGATCGCATCAACTGAGTTTGCAACCATTGCTGCTGCTTTTGTCCAAGCAAAGTACGGTTTGGATTAGTTAAATCGCCGACAAAACGCTGAGTGTCAAAGGCTCCGGTTTTTTCATCTGTGTAATGCTTGTAGTCCAACTGCTGGTTACGACCTTCAATACGGGTGTCGAGCATATGCAAATCAACTAAATCACCAAAGGCAAAACTACGACATAAACTTTGTTGCTGCCCCAATACCAGAGGCCGTATCGGCATCCACTCGTAATAAGCCTGCAGCGCGTTTAGTTTACGGACCTGATAATCGCCTTCATTGGGTTGATGGTTTTCGGCACCATCTGTCCAGGCGTCATTAGTTATTTCATGGTCGTCCCAGACGCATATAAAACTATGACTGGCATGAGCCTGCTGTAAATCTTTATCGCTACGATACAAAGCATAACGTTTGCGGTAATCCTGTAAGCTCACCATTTCAGCCTGATTGTCTGCTGCTAATGCCCGGCCTAATTCAACAGAGCGTTCTGTGGCATAACCACCTTGCTCGTATTCGTAAATGTAATCACCTAAATGCAGCACTGCATCGAGCTGTTGCTGAGCAACTTGTTGATACACATGGAAATAACCGGCAGGATAATTGGAGCAAGACAGCACAGCAAAACGTACTTGTGACACCGAACCTGCTGGCAAAGTTTTACCATGCCCAACTGCGGATACCGTATTGCTGTCGCTAAAACGATAATAATAACTACGGCCGGGCAACAAACCGCTTAAATCAACCTTACAGCAATAATTAGCGTCTTTACGCGCCAGACAAAGCTGCTGATGTTTTACCGCAGAAAAATCGGCGGTTTCGCTCACTTCAAGTAACAATTGCACTGCATCTGGCTGTTGTGACGGAGTGACTTTAGTCCATAAAATCAGGCTGTCCGTTAAAGGGTCACCACTGGCGACACCATGTAAAAACTGGATCTTGCTGCTATTGTGCGCTGTTGTAGCTTTGCTGCTGCAACCAAATACACTGCTGCTTAACCAGGCTGCCCCGGTTAAAAAAGCACTGTTTTTAAGAAAATTCCGTCTGCTAAAGTTGGCCATAGTTCCTCCAAAAAGAAACTATTCTGTCTGGCCTTGATGATTTTTTAATGACGAAAAACAAGGCTGGGCTACACTTTGTCTATCCAAAAACGCTATTCAACTCAGCTTGTGATCCAAAGCAGTGCAACAACGTAAAATTGCGCCTTAGTTAAAAAATTATTGTTGTTAAACACTAAGTATTCTTCCAAGTGCAGGACGCAATTGTAGTCACAGTAACGGCAAGCCAGGCTTGCGGTTGAAACGAGGTCTTTATGCACATTTATCCATTCCGCCAACAAGCTTTTCGAATTATGAATAGTATCAATCTGGTGCTGATGGTGCTGGCCTTGGCTTTGGCCAGCTGGCATCAAAGCTGGGGAGCGGCGTTATTGATTGGCCTGCCCGCTTTGATTGTGCCTTTTGTGCTATACAAAACTTTAAGAGACCACCGTCTGTCACGTATTGCTTTTGGTGTGTCTTTTATGCTGTTTTGTGCTTTGCATATTCATCAGTCTAATGGTGTGACAGAGCTGCATTTTGGTATTTTTGTATTGCTTGCCGTGCTAAGCGCTTTTCGTGACTGGATGGTGATTGCTGTAGCAGCGGGCACTATCGCGGTGCACCATTTGTTATTTGCCTATCTGCAAACCCAGCACAGCGCTGTATTTTTAGTACCGGCTCAGGACGCAACCTTTAGCAACGTTATGGTACATGCAGCTTATGTGGTGGTAGAGTCTGCTGTACTTATTGTTATCACACTAAATTCTTACAAAGAAGCTATGGTGGGTTTGGCGTTTTCAGAGACCACCAAAGAGCTGGTTGCAGACCCTGCCCATATTAATTTAACAGTACGTTGCCCTGATATCCGCTCCCGCCTGGTGCAGCAGTTTAATCAGGCGCTGGACGGCATTCAGCACACAGTTCAAACCATTAACCAGTCTGTGGCTTTGCTGCATACCGAAAGCGCACATTTGTCTGACGATGGCCAGCAACTGGCGTCAGGCATGCATCAGCAAAATACACAGGTCAAACGTATAGCCGCGGCTTCTGAAGAAATGGCGCAAAGCATTCAGGCGCTAGGCGAACTGGCAGCAGCAGTATTGGGTGCCGCAAAACAGGCTGAACTTAGTTCGGTATCTGGTAAGGAGTCTGTGGATCAAACCATAGCTGCTATCTCGACTTTGGCGGTGACCTTGCAGGATGCAGGACAAAAAGTGGATAGCATGGCGTTATCCAGCAAAGAGATCACTACTGTACTTGAAGTCATTAAGAGTATTGCAGAACAAACCAATCTGCTGGCATTAAATGCCGCCATTGAAGCTGCACGGGCCGGTGAACAAGGACGGGGTTTTGCAGTGGTTGCGGATGAAGTCCGTACTTTAGCAGGCCGCACACAACAATCTACAGAGCAAATTCAGCGCATGATCCAAACTTTAACTGAAGCCAGCCAAAGCTCAGTGAAATCAGTACAACACTGTTTAAGTCAGGTTGACCATACCGTCAGTTTGGCGAAACGCAGTGATGAGTTACTGAATATCATCACGGGCGAAGCGCAGTCTGTCGCCCGTTCCGCAGATATTATGGCGGGGTCTTTAGAACAACAACGCCATGCCAGCGCTGAGATGGCACAAGGTGCACAATATCTGAATGACAGTGCTGCAGCTCAGCTGCAGCTTAGTGAAAAAGTTAAACAAAGCACAACCCAAATTGAACAGGTAGCCAACCAACTGGCGACTGAAGCCAACAGATTCAGCTGTTGAAACAACAACGAATGCCCCTTCGGCTGAAAGCTGCTGTAGCTCTGCTTATGCTTTGGATAGCAGGCAGTGCTGCAGCTTTTTATTGGTTTTTTTTAGGCCATTATGGCGTATTCGATCAGCAAGGTTTGTGGCAACAACAACCACTTCTGCCACAGCAAGTACAACACAAACTAAGCCATCAACTGCTGCCCAACCATCGTTGGCAAGCGGTACTGATCACAGACTCCAGCTGCAACTGCAGCTCTTTTGCCAAAGAGCATCTGCAGAGGATCCAACAACGTCAGCCTGATTTAATAGTAAAAGAGCTGGAACTGGATGAAGCCAAAGCGCTGGGACTGACACTGGGGCTGGATATTATTGCAGCCCCGCTGTTGCTGCTGTTTCAAAATCAACAGCTACTTTACGCCGGGCCCTTAGCTACAGATTTGCTATGCAGCGATAACGCCAGCCTACTAGATGGCATTGTTAGCGGCACCACTCAATTACCCGGCTTTTGGCTCAATGGCGAAAGTACGGCATGCAGGTGTTTAATTGAAGAATAGCTTGAGCAAAGCTTTCTATAATTGACTTCAGTTAGACTATACCAATACGTATGCACCTATTAACAATCCTCACATAAATACATGCCGGTATTAAACCAACAAAAAACAAACAAAAGAAACAAAGATGTGAACTGTACTAAACAAAAAAATTGATTTTATATTAAGCGCAATTGTATGATTCTTTTTTTTATAACCCCACTACTTTAAAAATTACAAGGAATTGTATAGATGTTGCGTGTTAAATCTATTGCATGCGCTATTGCCGTGCTTTTATCCTCCTCAGTATCCGCCTTTGACATACCACTGTACAAACAAATACCAAACAGCTCATTTCAAGCTGTCAGTCCTCAACCTTTGCTATTGTCGAATGAGATAGTGCAACAAGAAGGCTTTTTGCATAAATCCACAGCCTTGGCTGTTGGCGACAATCTGATAGCAGCATACAGCACGAATGGCTTAAGTCTTTTGCGTTTTACTGACGGGCAATACACAACGCTGAAGAATTATACTTTTGCAGAATTAGAGGTTGACTCAGGTTCAGCAGTGCGCTTTAACTCAGACGCATCTGTCCTTTTCATACAAAACAACAGAGAAATACAGGCTTTTTCTGTTGCGGCAGATGGAAGTCTTAATAAGCTGGCAAGGCGTCAAATCGACAGCAGTTTCGTCAACAGCTATGGCTCAGAGGGAAATAGTTACATTGGTTCTGTATTCCGCTATCCTGATTATAATTTTGTTCTTACCACTTTTAATACCAGTACCAACAGCTTTATATCAAAAGAACTGTTTCGCCGGCCGGATAATCTTAGTTTTGTTGTCTACGACGAAACTAAAAACTTGCTGATTTCCGGTGGTTATTCGTACACGACTTATAGATATGAAATAAAAAGTTACAAAGGCGATGCACTCAATCAATTTAGTTTGATTTCTACTTTCGAGCTTCCATCAGGTTTCCCTGACCAGAACAACATTGCCTACTCCGGATCTTCAGGTAATTTGTTTATTGCGAATGGCTCCATCACGCAACTTCATGTGCAGGCTGATGGAGTGTTACAAGAAATCACCAACACCAGTGGTTTTAATTTACCGAATTACAGCCCAAGTAAAATTTCGTTGTCTGCAGATACATTATTTGCAGCATACAGTAATGAGATCCATGCTTTAACCTTAAACGGTACCGCTATAACAGGTAGCGAAAGCATCTACACTCAAAACCTTGTCAATATGGCACAGCTCAATGGCCGTTTGTTGACTATCGAGAATGGTGGTATCCATTATTTCAATCAAGGACTAAATGCTCCGCAAATATCATTGAACCGTGGTGAGCAAAGTCTGGCATGGTTACAACACGACCTAACATTAGGCAGTCAAATTCAGTTTGCTGACCGCTATTTACTCAGATCAGACTCAAACCTAAGTGATTTATATAAAGCTGACACAAATGGCAAGCTAAGCAATATAAAGACATTTTTTTCCGACGAAATTTTACCTGCAAATGGAAACGGTTCCGGCACCATAGCCAAACTTAATGAGACCTCACTGGTCGCCGCACGAGGCAATCTGGTACGTCTTTTTAACTTCGACCCGGTCGCTGAAACTGTTACTTTGGTCAAAGAATTTGATTTAAATAGACTTGTTTCGGACGTAAACAGAATAGGTTACTCATCCGGCATCCGTATGTTGGGTTCTTACTTATTGGTAGACGGTGGAGGTAGACTACATTTATTCCAGATCGCAGACAGTACCCTATCTTATCTGGACAGTGCTGTTGCTGGTGTAAATGACTTCACAGCAATTCCGGAACTGAATAACAGTGCAGAGTTAAACGGCAAACTGTACATATACAATAGCGGCTACAACGCAATCCACGAACTCAGTGTTGAAAATGGCCGGTTGAAGCAAAAAGAAGTGTTTGATATGCCGTCTTCAGGTTGGGGTGCAGTACAGATCACGGCAGCCGGACAACAATTACATGTGAAGTATGGCGCCACACTTTATGTTTTTCAGCAGATAGATTCTAAATTTACCCTGCTGTCTGTCAACAATATCAATGAGAATGCCTTAGCTTATATTGATAATAACTTCGCGTTAAACCAATACAATTCAGAGGTGATCGACGTACTGCAGTTTGATAAAACTTCAGGAATTCCAACCACAATAGATGGTATTGATGTTGGTGATTCATGGAATCTACGAAATGCATTTATGTTAGGTTCTTACCTTTACCTGCAAAGTTCAGACAATGTTGTAGCATTCAAACAATTCATGGTGAACAGAGCTCCAGACTTGTTAGCCAAGCCTGCAGTTATGCAATTACATGAAGGTATTGGCTACACAACAGAGTTAGCAAGCCTGGTTGCAGACAAAGACATTGGAGATACAGTAATGTTCAGCCTGTTTACTCCGGTTTCAGGCATGTCACTGTCAGATAAAGGTACTTTTAGCTATGATGGCAGCACTCTTTCTGCCAATGAAGTTATTGTCAGAGCGACAGATAGTAAAGGTTTATATACTGATATTAGTTTGAGTTTTCAAAACAATAAGGCTCCAGCCCCTACTCAGGCATGGGTGGTTCCACAACTGAATCAAAATAAGACTTTTTTACTTGATTTAAATGAGTACTTTGCTGACCCTGAAGGCTCTGTTTTAACGTATGAAATAACCTCAACAGCTGAACTGACTGTTACCAGCAGAGGAATAATCAGCGGCACTATCACTGCAGGTCAGTCTCATCAATTGACTGTCGTAATTAAAGACAATAAAGGTGCAACCAGCACTCATACATTGGCCTTAGCTGTAAACGCGGCACCAGCCCTGACAGGATCTGCCAGTCTGAGTATGACCACTGTACAAACTGTATCTGTTGACCTAAACAGTCTGTTCACTGATGCTGAAGGGCATGCAATTAGTTTCAGCGCAAGCGACTTACCAGCAGGTTTAACTCTGTCTGGTAGCACAATTGCCGGAAAAGTGACTACTGCAGGAAGTTTCAGCAGCCTGATCACCGCAACAGACAGCGCAGGAGCTGTATCACAGACAACCCTGAAGTTTGAAGCAACAGAGCCACCGCCGCCACCACCAGTAGTGCAACCAAAAGGTTCAAGCGGTAGTTTAGGCTGGTATGTTTTATTTGCTTTAGCTGCACTGACGTTTAGCCGCAGAACCAGACAAGTTTAACTGCGTATGATCTAAATTGAGGGGCTCATTGAGCCCCTTGTTCTTTTCAGTAACCCGCTCTCTGGGATAGTGTGTTCCCTGCCTTTGATTCCACTAAATACCTTCTCCCTAAAGCTGCGGTACCTTCTTTATGGCGGTTCATTTTAGAGTAGTGACCACACCTTTTTGGCTCTCTTGAGTCAGAGATTAGGTATAAGTGAAGCTCCTGCACTATCGCCTTGATGGCCAATGATGAACTGCCACACAGAGCAACACCAAAATCAGTAAAGCACTAAATTCAGCACCGTTACGGCCTGGCCCCACAACAAACCAGCCGGCTTTGGCGTGTAAAATAGCAATTCCGGTCGCGTAAATACCTACATAGCCCAAACAAACCAAAGTGACATAACGGTTTAATGCCAAAAATAAAGTCCCGATGATTTCAAAGGCAGTGATAGCAACAGCTATTAATACGCCCATAGGCCAGCCGTGATTATCCAGCCATTGACCAAAAGGTTCGACGCCTCCGGTTAACGCTCTGTGCCAGCCATGTGCGCCTATCAATCCCGCGACGGCCAGGCGTAAGGTGCCCCAGCCGAAAATTTGTTGTAATGACATTCACCTTCCCTTTCTACGTCTTGTTTTGCTTACTTTGTTGTAGTTGCTCTAATGCCAACAGAGCTTCCTCCGCCTGATGCACAGGCACCAGCAGATGATCATGGTAAGCACCGGCAAATACGTTACAGCTTAAACCTCTATCAGCTAAGGCTTTAGCAAAAGCTGCAGTTAAACCTACAGCTTCTAAATCTGAATGCACTGTCAGGCTGATCCAACGTGCTCTGAATAAAATATCCAGTTGATAGTCTTGTGCCTGCTGTTCTGTCAGCACCAGGGTCAGGCCTTCTTTTTCTCTAAAAGTGGCCAGAGGCAAAGGCCCGTGCCAGCTTTTATTTAAAGGCCAAACACAATACACATAAAGCTCCGGCTGCAACTCTGGCTGCATAGTACTGATTAACTGATCCAGTGCTTTGATAGCAGCTGTCATTTCTTATCTCCTTTGAGCCTGGCCGTCTGCTGTCGTTAAAGACACAGGCAGCTGACCGCGGGCTTGAATTTTTCCAAGTAAAAATGCTATCACCGCATCATAAGCCGGGCCTGAAAATGGTCGCAGCGCTGTTTGACCTTTCTGGTTATAGCTGTAAGTTGCCAGTCGTACGTCTGCACTCTTTGCAAACTCAGCCAGCTCATAAGGGGTGCGTAGCGATACCATCACCGTCTTTTTGCCTTGCGCTTTGGCCTGTTGTAACAATTGGACTAACAACTGTTTTTGTTCAGACACAGTCAGCTTCATAGCGGGCAAGGCCTGTAAGTCAGCCAATACCCCGAGTTCAGCAGCACTTTGAGCGGGCGAAATCAGTGAGCCCAGCACCAGATCAGCCTGCTTAATCTGCCGTAACGCCAGATGTTGCTCTAAAGAGGTTAAATCACTGCATGTGACTGACTCTGGCTTCACGCCCCATAAAGTCAATGCCTGTAACCAGCTTTGGCATTTGGTTTGATCAGGAGCAATCAGGTGTAGCTTTAAAGCGGCTAAATTCAGCGGTAACTGTAATTTATTATCACCAACCAACGTCAGGCTGGCTTCTGCGAGTTGTTGCTCTAGTTTCAAATCATCGGCTAAACGTTCGTTGTCCGGTAATACAAGCGCATGCTGTTTGGTCGAAAGTTGCTGACGTAAGTGAGTGATACGTTGAGCCGATTCTGCGACTTCGGCAGCGTTGAGTTTGCCATGTTGCACTGCGGCCACCACCTGATCAATCAATACAGCCAAGGCTTTGATATCAGCAGGCGTTTTCATTTCATAAGGCATCAGCGCTATATCTGCACCAGCAGCAAAGGTTTGGATCACAGCTTCAGCTGGGGTAAAAAACTGACTGATACCAGCCATATTTAGCGCGTCGGTAATAATGATGCCGTCAAACCCCATATCTTCACGCAATAAGTCGGTCAGAATAGCGCGGGATAAGGTAGCGGGTTTGATCACAGCTTCGCCGGATTTCGTGGTCAAACTGCTGTTATCCAGCGCCGGATACTGAATATGAGCCGTCATCACCATAGCGGGTTGATGCTGCTTGATAAGTTGCCTAAACGGATACAAATCGACTGCTTCAACGGTCGCTTTATCATGTTCCACCAAAGGCAAACCAGTGTGACTATCAACATGAGTATCACCATGGCCAGGGAAATGTTTAATGGTGCCAAGTACGCCTGCAGCCTGCATGGCACTGAGCATGGCGCCTCCAGCCTGCGCTACTGCAGCAGCATTGTCACCAAAAGAGCGGGCGTTGATCACTGGATTCGCCGGATTGTTATTTACATCCAGACTAGGAGCGAAGTTTAAGTTAATACCAAGGGAGCTTAATTGCTGCGCTATGGCTTTACCTACATCAGTGGCAAAACTATTGCCTGACGATGCCAAAGTAGCACCTATAGCCATATTACCTGCAAAGGCCGGAAACTCTTGAGTTGGCAGACGAGCCACCCGACCGCCTTCCTGATCGATACCTATCAACAACGGCAATCCATCACTGCTGGCTTGCTGTAAATCAGTAGTTAAACGACGGATTTGGTTTTTATCTTTTAAATTATTGGCAAATAAAATCACGCCACCTAAATGCAGCTGCGTTATGGCGTCGGCAAATTCTTTAGGTAATTCAGTTAAGTCGGTTTTGCATGCAGCTGAGGAGCCTTCAGCGCAAAAGTGGCGCAGGTCAATCATCAGTTTTTGCCCAATCTGACGGCGTAATTCTTGCGGATCTACTGATTTTTGTCCCATACAACCTCCTGCACTTAACGTCATTACAGCCAGCAGCAGTGCATATTGTTTCATCTTGTCACCACATCCTGAGTTTATGGCGCCACTATATCAGGCAGGAGGATCAGGGCAAAGGCTCAGCTTTCTATAGCCACTGTATAAAATCCAACCCGATAGCGGAAAATCTATGGGTCTGCAGCAGAAAAACCGATAAAAGTTTGCATTGATGCAGGTCTGGACAGTTATAATCCCCCTAGTCTTTTGTTGTTATGCCGTATCCGGACAGGTTGTTATGTATAAGCCCACACCATTGTTAAGCTATTTCTGGGGTTTGTTTAGTGGTTTGATTGTCTCCGCTTTTTTGTTTAATTCCCTGACTCAAACCGAAGTGAAGCCAGAAAAAACGGCAGTCCAAACGGAACAAAAACAAACAACGGCCGGCCCGGTTCGTGCTGCAGATGCTCCTGTTTTGACTTTAGCGGCCAGAGCCGAGTTATTACTGAAGTACTACACCATCAGAGATGGTGCTGAGGAAACGAACTTAGCGCCTTTACTGCAGAAAAATGGTCATCTGGAGATATTTAAGCAGATGTTGCAGCAAAGCACAGCGGATGTCAGTGATCTGATCCAATCCACTCAGTCTTTTACTGCGGCGCAGTTTTACGCTTCGTTAGTGCGTATTAAACAAAAAGATGAAGAGCAGCAAGCCAAAGCTCAGCTGGAATTGTTAAAACCGGCTGGGGCACCAGCCCCAACCACAACACAACAAGAGCCAATTAACCAATAGGCCTGTTGCGACCTATTCCGTCTGCATCTGCGCAATAAACTTATTCGAATCCGCTATCGCCTTGTTCATTTCGCTGACAAGGCTACTGACGTTCTGCTGTAAACCGGCAAAATCAGTCTGAATAGAGCCTATGGCTTTGGCATTTAAGTTATGCTTTAAAAACAGTACATTATCGTGCATGATTTTAAGCACAGGCTGCATTTTCTTTTCAGCGGAACGCATCTTTTTCAACAGTACATCAAACTGTTTTTCTGTAGTGACCAGCTTTTGTTTGCTTTGGGCTTTTAAACTGGCGCTTTGGTACTGGTCTAATTCGTCACGCCATTCATCAAACAAAGCGTCAGCCACTGATTCCACTTTGTTGATACGGCTGCTGACCAGTTCAGCAGCTTTCACGCTTTGCTGATACTCAGAGTCCAGCTCTTCGTATTTAGTCTGCAAGTCGCCGCCATGAAACTTCAGTAACTGACTCAATTCATCCAGCGCATCTTTAAACTGTTGTTGCCCTTCCACCTGAGCGTCACGGGCATCTTTTACCCTGTCCACCAGAATTTCGCGTTTTTCTACACCAAACTTTTCCATAGTGGCGAAGTAAGCTTGCTGGCAGCCGCCCAAACACAGGCTAAGCAGCAGTAATACAGGAATTCGACGCATCCATCACTCCATTCTTTCACACGAATTATCGTTGGAATAAAACTTTATACTAAAGTACAGATAGTACAGAGCTTAGGCTGAGAATGCACCCCAACTTGTAATGTTCGACAGGCAAACCAGAGGCAGGCAAAACCTTGCCACTTGCTCAGGGGCTGCCAAAAAACTGTCATGCTCAAAAGCGTTTTTACATCTTTTGTTAAACAACAGCACTTGCCGACAAACCTTTACCAACCTTTCCTTACCCAACTTTACCCGTAACACACAAATCTAAACCAGTCTTGGTCGGCACTTTGCAGCGTTATTTGGGCGATCAATTCCGATCGTATTCAATGGAGAGCATGAATGAGCATTCAATTCTCTGCCCAGAGTGCATACAACACGGGGTACACCACAAGGCCGCAACTCAGTAAGGAGCAACTGACTGAAGCTGCTGGCAATTTATTCGGTAAATTAGACAGTCAAAATAAAGGCTATTTAGAGCAAAGCGACTTTTCGAGCCTGTTGAGCGGTCTGCAAAACGACGAAGCCAGCACAAAAAGTAAGGAGTTGTTTAGCTCACTGGACTCTGATGGAGATGGTCAACTGACCAGCTATGAGTTCAGCGATAATTTCAGCAATTTACTGTACAGCGCTCAGGGTACTATGGGTCCCAGACCTGCGCCACCTCAGGACAATGGCAAATCAAAAGACGAGCTGACAGCTATGCTGGAAGAGTTGGAGCAGGACGATGAAAAGTCCAGCGAAGGCCTGCAATCCTTGTTGGATAACTTTGATACTGCCGATACAGACGGTGATGGCAAAGTGACAATGCAAGAAGCTATGGCTTACAAGCAAAGTACTGAAGATAGTGCTGGCGCAAGTTCAGCCCAGGCTATGCCACCACCTCCTCCTGGCGCTATGGGCAGCCCTAATCAAGATAGTGGAATAACAGCGGAAGAGCTGACCGCACTGCTGGATTCAACAGGAGAAACGGACTCAGAGATGGCCGCCACTTTACAGTCTCTGATCGATAACTTTGACAGTGCCGATAGCGATGGTGATGGCAAAGTAACGATGCAGGAAGCGAACAGCTTCAGAGAAAGCCAACAGGCTGAGTCGTCTTTAGCCAGCAAGGTCAGCACTGGTTCAGACCAGAGTGAAAGTATCAGTAAGTTGCTTAGCCGTACCATGCAACAGCTGATGGACACTTACGGTGGATTTACCAAAACAAATAGCCAATCAGGCTCAGCAGTAAACATGAGAGCCTGAAAAAAGCATCAGATAAAAGAGTGTAAAAGTCAGGAGTTTCGGGGCATCAGGCAAGGAGGCTGGCCCCTTTTATAAAATAAATTTAAAAATTCTTGTCACAGTTTTAGTGGTCCTGGTGTCTTTGTATTAACGCAAGTTACTTCAACAAACATTAAGGACTCAACCATGAAATCAACAACTGTTTCAGCGTCTACCCAGTTCCATATAGCCGCCACTATTACTGCTGCAGTTGCTTTTAATATGGCCTGCAGCTACAGCTCAGGCTGGTTTATGCCGCTGGTCTGTTACCTGCCGGCGATGGGAAGCCTGTTTACTTTGATCCGTCGTTTTGGCCCATTAGGCAAGGCGCAAAAAACCGGCTTATGGCTGGTACAGCTGACAGCAACACCAGCCTTTGTCGCCGCTTTATGGTTCAGCGGTAAACTGAACTCCATGTTTTAACTTTCTGTCCTTGGATCAGAGAAAAGCGCTTAATGCTGCTTCAAGCTCTGCAAGAGACTGCACTTCCAAATCTGCAGTGATACCTGTTGGCAAAGTCGCACCAAAACGATTCAGCCAGCAGGTATAAAAACCAGCCTCTTTACCACCGCCTATATCCGCTATTGGGTTATCCCCCACCATTAACACTGTGGCTGGATCAGGCTGCCCCATCAGCTGTTTGGCGTGTGTAAAGATCTGAGGATGAGGTTTAGCAGCTCCAACCTGTTCGGAGATCACCAGAATATCAAAGTGATTATGCAGGCCTGTACGCTCTAAACGTATTTGCTGTAAGTCGGTAAAGCCATTGGTGATAATGCCTAATTTGGCTTTCCCCTGCAGTGCATTAAGTAAACTGACAGCACCAGGCAAAGGGGTGCAAACTTCGGCCATGGCCTGTAAAAAACCTGCATTCAGTGCTGCAGGCGCGACATTTAACTGCTGCCCCCAATAGCTAAAACGTTGTTCCTGCAAGCGTTTTGCACTGATCTCACCACTTTGATACTGCAACCAGAGTGGCTGATTTAACGCCTGATAGTCATCATAATGTTGGGCGGTAAAATCCACGCCATACCCCTTAAACAGCAGCTGCAAACCTGCGTAAGCGTCAAAATGAAACAAGGTTTCGTCGGCGTCGAATAAAATCCAGTTAAAAGCTTTCACGTAAATACTCTTATTGTGTAGTAGAGGAAACCTAAGATTTGCGGGTCAGAGCGGATAGCTCTGACCCAGAAGGTTAATCGTCAGAAGAGCCGTTGACTATATCGGCGATGTCTTCCAGACGGCGCAGCGCCAGGTAGTTGATGGTGCGTTTTGGATACTGGCCTTTGCTATTGCGCTCACCTGCTGGCATATCCATCAGAAGTTCCAACGCTTCATCCACCCCTTTGACCACATAAATATGGAACTGGCCCTGCTCTACCGCTTTAATCACTTCATCATTTAGCACCAGATTCAACTGGTTGCTGGCTGGAATAATACAGCCTTGTTTCCCTGTTAAACCACGGGACTGACATAAGCGGAAAAAACCTTCAATTTTTTCGTTGACACCGCCTATAGCTTGTACCTGACCATGTTGGTTAATTGAACCTGTCACAGCCAGACTTTGGGTAATAGGAATATCAGCGATAGCGGAAATCAGCGCACAAACCTCAGCCAGGGACGCACTGTCGCCATCTATTAAGCCATAGGATTGCTCCATGGCAATATTGGCCGACAAGGTCAGTGGAAAATGCTGGGCGTATTTCGCACCTAAGTAACCTGTCAGCAGCATTACGCCTTTGGAGTGAATGGATTTACCCAGCTCAACTTCACGTTCAATATCCACCACACCGGTAGAACCGGCAAAGACAGTGGTACTGATCCGGGCTGGAGTACCAAAAGCTGTATCGCCAATTTCCAGTACGGTTAAACCGTTAATTTTGCCAACAGCCCAGTCGTCCGTGTCTATTAAAATCTGACCTTCCTGAATGTCTTCCAAAAAGGACTCGCTGATGCGACCTGTGCGGTACTGTTTGCCTTGCAACGCCATTTGCACATGTTCAGCACGCAGTTCTGTGGAATCGTGCTGAGCAGCGTAAAAACAGGCTTCGCGCACCAGCTCCAGCACTTCAGCAAAACGGGCTGACAGTTTGCGCTGATGTTCGGCCTGACGGAAACTAAAATTCAGTAACTGCTTTAAACCGCAGGCGGACAAGGTTTCCATCTCCATTTGCTGGATTTGATCCTGAATTTGCAGCGACATATAGCGCACTGTCTGCTCGTTAAAAGGCAGATAATGCTCAAAGTCAGCTAAGACGCGGAACAGCTCGTTGAATTCGTCGTCCACGTCCTGCACCAGATAATACAAATCGCGCGATCCCAGCAGTACGACTTTAACGCTCAGTGGGATAGCCTTTGGGGTAATGATGGTGGAGTTAGTCACCGCATGATCACTTAAGGTGTCGATAACAATTTCGCCACTTTTCAGTGCCAGCTTTAATGCATCCCAGACACCGGGCTGTGACAATAAACGATCCGCATCCAATACCAGATAACCACCATTGGCTTTGTGCAAAGCACCAGGGCGGATCATACGGTAATTGGTGTACAAAGAGCCCTGCATCGAGCTGTATTCCACCCGGCCAAATAAATTGCCATAGCTTGGGTTCGGTTCAAAAATGATAGGAGCGCCGTCCATTAATTCGTGATGCATCAGCACATTAGGCACAAAGTCGCCGACAAAAATGCTGCGAATATCCAGCTCTTCCAGTTTATCGCTTTCGGCTTCTTCCGGCAGCAGCTCCAGCATAGCTTTGACCAAGGCCGGTTTCATATCCCGCAGATAACGCAACACGCCCAGTTCACCGGCATAGTCGTGTTCCAGTTGTTTCAGCAATGGCTTAATGGCTTGTTCTATGGTTTCACGGCGCAAGGCACGCAGGTTTTCCGACAGTTCACGTTTCCACTGCGGTAATTCCAGCAACTGCTCGTTTAATATGGTTTCAAGCTCAGAGACTAAGTCATAGAAAAACTGCCTTTTTTCTTCCGACAAATTGGCAAACTCGTTGTCATCCAGTGCTTTGCCATCGACCACAGGAGAAAAGCTGACCGCACCGTTTTCTTCGTACAGCACTACTTGTTGCTCTAAGGCTTTGCGTTCCACCAAAGCAATAGCTGCTTCGTATTTGTCGTCAAAGGCCTGATGTATGGCTTTTTTCTTGCGCTGATAGCCCGGGTTATCAAAAGCGGCCGGAAAGGTATCGAGCAGCTCGTCTATTAAGGCTTCGACCTTTTTCACCAGCACTTTGCCTTCACCCGGCACTAAACGTAAAGTGCCCGGAATACGTTCATCATCAAAGTTATTGATATAACACCAGTCGTCTGGCGTGGCTTTTTCGCTGGCCGCTTGCTGCAAAATATCCTGCACTAAGGTGTAACGGCCTAAAGCGGGCTCGCCCATCACATAGAGGTTATAACCCGGCATATCCATGCCGATGGCAAAATTTAATGCTGCCTTTGCTCTGTCCTGGCCAATAAAAGTGCTGGATAAACCAGTGACATCCAGCGCTTGCTGGATCAGGTTTTTATCAAGTTGTGGGCCTAAATGTTCGGCGGTTAAAGCATATTTATGGCTGTTGTGCGTCATGCAACCTGCTCAGTGTTAAAAGATGAAAACTACAATTTCCGTCATCTTAACAAATCATTGAATAAAATGAAGGATGTAAACCTAAGTAACTTGGAGTTGCAGGGAAGCGACAAACCTGTGAGCCCCCAGGAGCATAGTTAACCTATGTGACTAGGGCGAGTGGCGCAGTCAACAAAGCTGCAGCTTCAAGGACGACGGTTTTAAAAAGGCAGACCCTGACGGCTGTAATGAGTCCCTCCGCAATATACACAAGCACCCAATTCAGCCGGATGGTAAAAGGCCTGTTGTTGCTGACACTGTTGGCATTGATACAGTCCCATACCTACTTCTTCACCTTGCAGATACGTACCCTGATGATCCAAATCCTGCATCAGTTCCTGCCATTCGATCTGGGTTTTATCGGTAATGAGCGAAAGCTCGTACCACAGGGTTTCAGGCCAGAGAGATGGCGCTTGTTCTGCTTCTGTGGCCTGACGTTTAAAGGTTTCGATAAAAAGCTGAGTTTCATAAGCCGTCAGCTCTTTCCCTGCTTTGATATAAGCTTTAACTGTGTCGGCAAAACCCACCAGATTATCCAGTTGCTGCTGCCGCCCTTCTTTAAACATAGTGGCTAACTCATTGAGCCAATTCTGATATTTTTCTTTAAATTCGGACATAATCCCTCCTTACTGCTTAGTCTTAGTATAGACGGACAAAATCAGCAGGCTGGATTTTAAACCTGTAGCCGGGTTGTTTAATCGCAGACTCTATTGCAGCTTTGGCTACTAAAGCTCAGTCTGATGGCAGAATTTTATCAGGATATACCCATGAAACTTTTTTGTGCTTTTATCGCAGTGGCCGCCTTCAGCAGTGCCCATGCAGCCGACTACTTTCCTCCTGCAGGTCAGTGGCAACAAATACCAGCGGCCGAATTAAAAGTGGACGCCACCTTGCTGCAACAGGCTGTGGACTACGCTATTCAGGCTGAAAACCAAGCGGATCCGGATCAGGCCATTAATCAGGCCACTACTTTTGGCGCCAAAGAGCCGTACGATCAGATCATTGGCCCTATGAAAACCCGCTCTCCTGCCAACGGCCTTATTATTTACAAAGGCGCAGTAATAGCGCAGTGGGGTGATACCCTGGCCGTGGATATGACCCATAGCATCACTAAAACCTTTTTAACCACAGTGACAGGCCTTGCCTGGCAACAGGGCTTAATTCGTAACCTGCAGGACAAAGTAGATGGCTATATGCCACATGGTGTGGATTTATATCAGGGCGCACACAACAGCCAAATCCGCTGGGATCATCTGCTACGTCAAACCAGCGACTGGCAAGGCACCTTATGGGGCAAACCGGACTGGGCTGACCGACCTGAAGGCAAAACGCCGGCCGACTGGCCAAAGCGGCCTTTACGCACGCCGGGTAGCCATTACAAATACAATGATGTGCGGGTGAATCTGCTGGCGCTATCGACTTTGTATGTCTGGCGTAAACCTCTGCCTCAAGTGCTGAACGAACAAATCATGACCCCTATTGGCGCGTCATCGACCTGGCGCTGGTATGGCTATGACAATAGCTGGATTGAGCTGGATGGTCAGAAGATACAGTCTGTATCAGGAGGCGGTCATTGGGGCGGCGGCATGTTCATCAACGCCTGGGATTTAGCCCGTTTTGGTTATTTATTTTTGCACGATGGCAAGTGGCAGGACCAACAGCTAATTAATAAAGAATGGATCCGGCTTGCCAGCACTGGCGGTTCTGCCAACCCTGAATACGGTTTTGCCAACTGGTTTTTAAACCCGGGCCGTAAAGCTCTGCCCAATGCGCCAGCAACCGCTGTTACTTTTCAGGGCGCGGGCCGCAATATTATTTACATCGACAAAGACAACGATCTGCTGATGGTGGCGCGCTGGATTGGCAATGGCGATGAACTGAATCAACTGGTTGGCAAAGTACTGAAGTCATTGCCAAACCGTCCCCACAAATAGAACAAGAGTGTTTTTTCATGGTTAAGCTTTTTGCACGGCGCTATTTTTTGTGCCGTGCAATAGTGATATTCCCAAGAGTGCCTGTTGTTGCGCCCCCCTCGCTTGCGGTATGCTAGCGGCAATTTTTCCCGCCGGTTTTATCGGTCTGGTTTTGACGTCATGTTGGAAGGTTTTTAATGCACGAACAATATAATCCGCAGTTGATTGAACAGCAGCTGCAAAAGGAATGGGAACAAACAAACGCCTTTAAAGTAGTAGAAGATGCTTCGAAAGAAAAATACTACTGCCTCTCTATGTTCCCGTACCCAAGTGGCCGTTTACATATGGGCCATGTGCGTAACTACACTATCGGTGATGTGATCAGCCGCTTCCAGCGTATGCAAGGCAAAAACGTCATGCAGCCTATGGGGTGGGATGCTTTTGGTTTACCAGCAGAAAACGCTGCTATTGCCAATAAAACAGCACCAGCCAAATGGACCTACGCCAATATCGACTACATGAAAGGCCAGCTGAAACGCTTAGGTTTTGGTTACGACTGGGACCGTGAAGTCGCGACCTGTAAACCTGAATACTACAAGTGGGAACAATGGTTCTTTACCAAGTTATTCGAAAAAGGCCTGGTCTACAAAAAAATGGCCACAGTAAACTGGGACCCAGTGGATCAGTGCGTATTGGCCAACGAGCAAGTGATTGATGGCCGCGGCTGGCGTTCAGGTGCTTTGGTAGAACAGCGTGATCTGGCGCAATGGTTTATTAAAATCACAGATTACGCCGAAGAATTATTACAAGACTTAGACCAGTTAGACGACTGGCCTGAGCAAGTCAAAACCATGCAGAAAAACTGGATCGGCCGCTCAGAAGGCGTAGAGATCGAGTTTAAAGTGGCAGGTTCAGATCAATCCATGACTGTCTACACCACACGTCCGGACACTTTATATGGCGTGACTTACGTAGCAGTGGCCGCTCAGCATCCATTAGCCCAACAAGCAGCAGTTAATAATCCAGAATTACAGGCTTTTATTGACGAGTGCAAAGGCGGCAAAATGGCCGAAGCCGACATGGCAACCATGGAGAAAAAAGGCGCGCCAACAGGCTTGTTTGCTATTCACCCATTAACAGGTGAACAGGTACCGGTGTGGGTTGCTAACTTTGTGTTGATGCATTACGGCTCAGGTGCTGTGATGGCCGTGCCTGGTCACGATCAACGCGATTATGAATTTGCCACTAAATACGGTCTGGCGATTAAACAAGTAGTTCAGCCTGAAGCTGGCAGCACTGCAGTGTGCGATTTAACCACTGCTGCCTTTACTGAAAAAGGCATGCTGGTGAACTCTGACGAATTTAATGGTTTAGACTTCGCAGCTGCTTTTAAAGCCATAGCTGACAAGTTAACGGCCATGGGTATTGGTCAGGTCAAAGTGAATTACCGTTTACGTGACTGGGGTGTATCCCGTCAACGTTACTGGGGTTCGCCTATCCCTATGCTGACGCTGGAAGATGGTACTCAAGTGCCTGTTCCTGAAGATATGCTGCCGGTGCGTTTACCTGAAGATGTGGTGATGAACGGTGTAACCTCGCCAATCAAAGCCGATCTGGAGTGGGCAAAAACCACCTACAACGGCCAGGCCGCTTTGCATGAAACTGACACCTTCGATACCTTTATGGAATCGAGCTGGTACTATGCCCGTTACTGCAGCCCTGATCATGACAAAGCTATGCTGGACCCAGCCAAAGCCAACTACTGGCTGCCGGTTGATCAGTACATTGGTGGTATTGAACACGCCATTTTGCACTTACTGTACTCACGTTTCTTCCACAAACTGTTACGTGACGTAGGTTTAGTGCAGTGCGACGAACCGTTCAAACGTTTATTGTGCCAAGGCATGGTGTTAGCAGACACTTTCTACCGTGAAACAGAAAACGGTGGCAAAGAGTGGTTCTCTCCTGCCGATGTTGCGACGGAACGTGACGAAAAAGGCCGTATTACCGCATCAATTTTAAAAACGGACGGCAAGCCGGTGTTATCCGCTGGCATGAGCAAAATGTCCAAGTCGAAAAACAACGGTATTGACCCGCAATTGGTTATAGACCAATACGGCGCCGACACAGTGCGTTTATTTATGATGTTTACTGCGCCACCAGAGCAAACTCTGGAGTGGCAGGATTCAGCCGTAGAAGGTGCAAACCGTTTCTTACGCCGCATCTGGACTTTGGCAGCCGATCATAAAGAGCTGTTCAGCACAGCGCTAACCTCTTTGGAATTAAACTCAGACCAAAAAGCACTGCGCCGTGATATTCACAAAACCATAGCCAAAGTGTCTGACGATATAGGCCGTCGTAACGTGTTTAACACTGCTGTTGCCGCTATTATGGAACTGGCCAACAAAGTACAAAAAGCGCCTGTGGATACAGATGCTGACAAGCAAGTGAAACGTGAAGGTATTCAGACCTTAGTACAGTTACTGAACCCAATCACACCACACTTGTCGCAGTACCTGTGGAAAGAGTTAGGTTTTGCAACTGCGCTGGAACAAAGCCCATGGCCAGTGGCTGATGCAGCTGCTATGGTGGAAGACGAAAAGCTGGTGGTGGTACAAATTAACGGTAAAGTCCGCGCCAAAGTAACAGTCTCAGTGGATGCGACTGAAGCTCAGGTGCTGGAACTTGCTCATGCTGAAGAAAACGTGCAGCGTTTCCTGGAGGGTGTCACTATCCGTAAAGTGATTTATGTTCCGGGTAAATTGCTGAGTCTGGCCGTAGGATAAAATGAAAAAGCACTCCGTATGGACAGGGCTGCTGCTTGCAGGCAGCCTGCTTCTGACCAGCTGTGGCTTCCACTTACGTGGTAGCCTGCCGCTGGAGCGTTATCCGGCCATTTTTGTGGATGCCAAAAAGCACTCTGAACTGGCCAGCTTGCTATCGGACCAACTGGAAAGCAATAAAGTGAAATTGCTGACCGAACTGGATCCGAAAGCACCAGCTCTGATGCTGCAGCAGGATAGTCTGGAACGCCGGACTTTATCTTTATTCCCTAATGGTCAGGTCGCCGAATACGAGCTGATTTATAGAGTGAAGTACCAGTTACTGCTGCCGGATCAAGAGATTCAGGAGTTTCAATTCGAACTGACCCGTGACTATCAGGACGATCCAAACCTTGCGCTTGCCAAAGCCAAAGAGCTGGATTTGTTATTGCAGGAGCTGAGAAATCAGGCGGCAAGCCGCATTATCCGTCAGTTAAACCGGATCAAATGATGCTGAAGCTGTATAGCAATCAGCTTGCTGCACAGTTACAAAAAGGCCTGGCACCTGTGTATCTGGTGTTTGGTGAAGAACCGCTGCAAAAGCAAGAAAGCATAGATTTGATTCGGGCTGCTGCAAAAAAGCAAGGTTTTGAAGAAAGACAAAGTTACAGCTGGGACAATAGTTTCAGCTGGAACGACTTTCTGATGGAGCTGAATAACTTATCGTTATTTTCACCCCGTCGTGTATTCGAGCTGGAACTGCCGGCCAAATTACCGACAGGCGTCAGCGATTTATTAAAACAACTGCCCGCTTTACTGCACCAGGATTTAATTCTGGTGTTGCATGCTGCCAAAAATGCCAATGATTATGCAAAATCGGCCTGGTTTAAAACGCTGGCGGAACAAGCAGTGCAGGTGCAGTTTTACCCACTGGACGATCAGCAGTTTCAGCGCTGGTTACAACAACGTGCTTCGCAACTTAAACTGCATTTAACCCCGGATGCCATTACCTTAATGCAGCATCACTGCGCTGGTAATTTATTGGCTGCAGCGCAGGAGCTGGAAAAATTGGGCTTAAGTCTGGTCAGTGGCACCATAGATGCTGAACTATTGGAACAACATTTAGCTGACCAGTCGCACTTTTCGGTGTTTCAGTTAGTAGATGCCTTACTCTCTGGCCAGGGTAACGAAGCCTTGCACCGGCTTGACCGTTTGTTACAGCAGGACACTGAGCCTGTGATTATTGCCTGGCAGTTGCAAAAAGAAGTCACGACATTGATGCAAATGCATCTGGCCCAACAGCAAGGTAAACCGCTGGCAGATTTTTTCAAAAAAAATGCAATTTGGCCTAAACGTCAGCCTATGTATCAGACAGCAGTATCACGTTTACCTGCCAAATGGCTGGGTTATGTGCAGCAGGAACTGGCCGCCTTTGACCGGGCTTTTAAGTCCGGCGCGTTAAATAGCCCTGAACTGGCGTTGGCGCATTTAACCAGTTTATTGGTCAGCCCTGTGTCTAAAGTATTTTCATTGCAGCAGCGTTATGCCGACTTCACGCCCTGATCGCGCTTTTGCCGTTTTTGGCGGCACTTTTGACCCTGTGCACAAAGCGCATTTAGCCTGTGCTCAATACGTATTAAAACACTGTGCTGTCAGTGAAGTGCAACTGATGCCTTGCCATCTGCCTGCTCATCGTGCTAGCCCTGGCGTCAGCGCTGAACACAGAGCGGCCATGGTGCAACTCGCCATTGAGCATATTCCTGGTTTGTCGCTACAGAGTCTGGAGTTAAATAAGCACAGCCCTTCGTACACTGTCGATAGTTTGCGTTTATTGCGCGAACAGTATCCGCGTGGTGGCTTGTTATTTGTGATGGGGATGGATTCACTGGCCTATTTTAAGCAGTGGCATCAGTGGCAAAGTATTTTACAACTGGCTCATCTGGTGGTTTGTCAAAGACCAGGCACTTCGGCTGACGATGGCGATTGCCCTGCACTACTGCAACACTATGGCACTAAGGCACTGCAAGATCTGCATTTACTCGACGCTGGCAAAATTATGTTGCTCGATAACCCACCGCTGGATCTTAGTGCAACCCGGATTCGCACCTTGCTGGAAAAAAACCAGCAAAGCAGCGAACTAAATCAACTGATACCAGCCGAAGTGCTGCAGTATATAAAAACACAAAGGCTGTACTGCGGCATATAAGATCAGAATAAAAAGTGTTAACATGTCGCGTTTTTAGACCCCGGAGTTAAAAGTGCAAGCACAAGAGTTATTAGCCTTCGTCCTCGACAAGCTGGACGACATGAAAGCCAAGGATATCGTTAGCCTGGATGTCAGAGAAAAATCCAATGTGACAGACTCCATGGTGATCTGCTCAGGTACCTCAAATCGTCATACCCGTTCTATTGCCGATCATCTGGCCAAAGAAGCGAAAAAAGCAGGTATCAGTGTATTAGGCATTGAAGGTGAAGCTTCAGGTGAGTGGGTACTGATCGATTTGGGCGAAGTCATTGCCCATGTAATGCAGGAAGAAAGCCGCAGTTTTTACCAGTTAGAGAAACTCTGGAGCGTTTAACGGCATGAAGTTAATGCTGATTGCAGTCGGCACAAAAATGCCTGATTGGGTCACTACGGCTTATGAAGAATATGCCCGTCGTTTTCCGCGTGATTTACCACTGGATTTAATTGAAATTCCGGCCGGTAAACGCGGGAAAAATGCGGACATTAAACGTATTCTCGAAACCGAAGGCGAAAAAATGCTGGCCGCTGTCCCCAAAGGTGCCCGCATTATTACGCTGGAGGTAGAAGGAGCCAACTGGAGCAGTCCGCAACTGGCACAAAAACTGACGCAATGGCAAATGGATGGCCGTGATGTCTGTTTACTGGTGGGTGGCCCTGAAGGCTTAGCTCCAGCTTGCATAGCTGCGAGTGAAGGTAAATGGTCGTTATCTGCGCTGACCATGCCCCACCCTATGGTGCGTGTGGTATTGGCAGAAAGCTTGTACCGCGCCTGGAGCATTAGTACGAATCACCCTTACCATCGCGAATGACCATGATTAAAAAACGCCCATCCATTCAGGATCCTGCTGCCGAAAGCCAGATGTTTAATCAAAGGGCTTTGTTTGGTTTTGCGGTAGTGCTGATTTGCTTTTGTGTGGTGGTATTTAATCAGTACAAGTTGCAGGTGGTGATGCACGAACATTACATGACCCGTGCAGATGGCAACCGTATTAAACTTATTCCTCAGCCGCCAAATCGTGGTTTGATTTATGATCGCAACGGTATTTTGTTAGCAGAAAACCGCCCTATTCATTCGGTTGAACTTATTCCCGAACAAGTGAAAAACATTCCTGAAACTCTTGCTGAAATTGCACGCCTGATTGAAATCACACCAGAACGCCAACAAGAGTTTTTAAAAGAAGTAAAACACCACAGACGTTTTGTCAGCATAGCGGTTAAAGAGCATCTGACAGAGCAGGAAGTCGCTATCATTGCGGTGAATCAGCACAGATTAGCAGGCGTTACTTTAGAAGCGCGCTTAACCCGGCATTATCCTTTTGGCGAGCTGTTTACCCATGCTTTAGGTTATATCGGCAAAATTAACGCCAAAGAACTGACGAAGCTGGAAGAAGATGGCGTCAGCGCGAATTACGCTGCCAGTCGCGATATCGGCAAAATTGGTCTGGAACGTTTTTACGAAAGCCAACTGCATGGTCAGGTCGGCTTTGAACAAGTGGAAGTGAATAACAGAGGCAGGGTGATTCGGGTTCTTGACTCTAAACCTGCGACCTCAGGTGACGATTTAATCTTATCTATTGATATGAGCCTGCAGTTAAAAGCTCAGGAACTGATTGGCGACAACCGTGGCGCCATAGTGGCGATGGACCCGCGTGATGGCGCTGTATTGGCCTTTTACAGTAACCCAAGTTATGACCCGAATTTATTTGTGCATGGGATCAGTGGCAAAAACTACCGTGAACTGCTGAATTCTCCCGATCGTCCTCTGGTTAACCGGGTGACTCAAGGGGTGTACCCACCAGCTTCAACTATTAAACCCCATATGGCGGTACTTGGATTAGAAAACGGCACAGTGACGGAACAAACCCGAATTCCGGATCCAGGTTTTTACAAGTTACCTAACTACAGCCGGCCTTACCGCGACCATGTGAAATGGGGTCACGGCTGGGTTGATGTCTACACTGCCATTACCAAAAGCTGCGACACTTACTTTTATGATTTGGCGGTAAAACTCGGCATAGATAAAATTTCCGACTATATGAAAAAATTTGGTTTTGGCTCCCGCACAGGTATAGATGTGATGGAAGAAAGTGCAGGTTTGATGCCTTCTAAAGAATGGAAAAAAGCCAGACACAAACAAAGCTGGTATCCGGGTGATACAGTGTCTTTAGGTATAGGCCAGAGCTACTGGAGTGTGACTCCTATGCAACTGGCGTTGTCGACTGCCATTTTGGTGAACGATGGTCAAAAACCTACCCCTCATATGGGCCGTTATTTTCGCAGTCAAGGCAAGGACACCAGCCTGATAGCGCCATTGCAAACTGCAATGGAGGTCAAAGATCACAATAACTGGCGTATTGCCAAAGAGGCCATGCGTCAGACTGTTATGGTTCAGGGTGGTACAGGTTTTAATGCTTTTAAAGGCATCAGCTATAGCGCTGCCGGTAAGTCGGGCACAGCACAGGTTATTAATATGGCCGCGAACCAAAAATATGATGCAAATGCCATTAAAGAAATTCATCGCGATAACGCGATGTTTATTGCTTATGCTCCAGCAGAAAATCCCACTATTCTGGTGGCAGTGGCCTTAGAAAACGCCGGTGGTGGTGGTACCAACGCTGGTCCTATAGCACGTAAAATGATGGATCATTACTTTACCCGTCAAAGCGCGGCGGGAGCACAACCATGAGTTTACGAAAAAAAGTGCAACGAATGATCATTCAGCCGCTAGTCCATCAGGATGGATCACTATTTATCTCTACCCGTCAAAGTGCCGCAGGAGCTCAACCATGACCCTGTTAAAAGATCCGAGCCATAAAGGTTTTTTGGCTAAATTACATTTGGACGGTCCTTTGTTTGCTGGCCTGTTGACCTTGTGCTTCACAGGCTTATTTGTACTCTACAGTGCCAGTGGCCAACACTGGGATATGATGGCGGCGCACAGCACCCGCCTGCTCATTGCTTTTGGCGCTATGTTGTTATTGGCGCAAGTGAAACCTCAAACGTTTAGCTTTTGGGCAGTCCCGTTGTTTTTGGCTGGTACCGTTATGCTGGTGATGGTGTTAGCCTTTGGTCATATAGGCAAAGGCGCACAACGTTGGCTGGACTTAGGTTTTATGAAGTTTCAGCCCTCTGAGGTGATGAAACTGGCCGTGCCTATGGCAGTCGCCTGGTATGTATCTTCTCATCCCTTGCCGCTTAAGTTTAAGCACCTGATTATTGGTTTTATCATGTGTGCTATCCCTACAGTGCTGATACAACAACAACCGGATTTAGGTACCTCTATTCTGATCTTTGTCGCTGGCATTTTTGTGCTGTTCTTAGGTGGCATGAGCTGGCGAATCATTACAGCAATCGGCATGATTATTCCTGTCGCGTCTTATACGATGTGGTTGTTTTTTATGCACGACTACCAAAAGCGCCGGGTATTAACCTTTTTAAATCCTGAGAGTGACCCACTTGGTTCTGGTTACCATATTATTCAGTCGAAAATTGCCATAGGTTCAGGTGGTTTTGAAGGTAAAGGCTGGATGCATGGTACTCAATCGCAGCTGGAGTTTTTACCTGAGCGTCATACCGACTTTATCTTTGCAGTATTTAGTGAAGAGTTAGGCATGATAGGTGTGCTGTTTTTATTGGCTTTGTATGCTTTTATTATCGCCCGCGGTTTAATTATCGCCAGTCGTGCACAGGACAACTTCAGCAAGCTGCTGGCTGGCAGCATCACTCTGACATTTTTTGTCTACGTCTTCGTTAACATTGGTATGGTATCAGGCTTGTTACCCGTAGTAGGTGTGCCTTTGCCTTTGATTAGCTACGGTGGGACATCCATGGTTACACTAATGGCTGGTTTTGGTATTCTAATGTCGATCAGCACCCATAAACGACTATTAGCTCAGCAGTAGAAAGAATCAATGATAAAAAAATTAAGTACTCTATGCTGTACTCTGATACTGGCTTCCTGTTCACAAACACCAGAGCCAAAATCAGCATCTTCAAAAGTTACTCCTGACTGGGAAGAACCAAACAAAGGCCGTTATTCTCAAGCGACAGACAGTCACCCGACTCGTTTGCCCACTTTGCTGGAAATGACCGATCCTGAACCGCGCGCAGAAGCATTAAGCCGCGGTGGCAATAAACCTTACAATATTTATGGCGTAGACTATTCACCCCGCACCGACCTGATGGAATACAAAGAAACAGGTATAGCCTCCTGGTATGGCCATAAATTTCATGGACACCTGACCTCCAACGGTGAAACTTACAATGTATTTGCTATGTCTGCTGCACACAAAACCTTACCTTTGCCTTCTTATGTGCGGGTGACCAACCTGGACAACGGTAAAACAGCAGTCGTTCGAGTGAATGACCGTGGTCCTTTTCATCAGGACAGAGTAATCGACTTATCTTATTCTGCGGCTTATAAAATTGGCATGATGGGCAAAGGTACAGCCCGTGTTCAGGTAGAGCTGTTAGCCTCGCCCGCCATGACCAGTCAGGAAAGTTATGCCATGGGTTTAGGCAGCAGAGGCAATCAGTTTGAAGAAACCACTATAGCCTCGAACCCAGCAGGCCCAAGACCTGGCAGTGTGGCAGCGCCAGCTGCGGCTTCGGTTTCTGCACCAGTAAGCTCAGCTCCTGCGACTGCAGTCTCTGCACCTGTATCCACTTCCAGTAAAGTAACAGGCTGTTTTATTCAACTGGTGGCCAGTGGCAACAGAGAAAAATTACAGAAATTGGGCGCAGATCTGCAGCAGCACTGGTCTGTGTCGACACAAATTAATGATGGCAATGGAATTTTCCGTTTATTGGCGGGTCCAATGCCATCAGCGGCAGAAGCGAACAGCTGGCTGGAACGTTTTAAAAGTGCCGATTATCCATCGGCTTATATTACAGATAAAAAAAGCTGTGGTTAAAACCACGGTTGATTTCGTTTAAAAATGAACTCAGCTCAACAACATAAGAAAGGTCTCATGAATACGTACTCCAGAATTTTTATTGCTTGCTCCTTTGGTGTTGCTAGTTTTTTAGCAGCCGGACAAACAGCCCCACTGACAGCGGCACAGATGACGCCACAACCTCCGGAAGTGAATGCCAAAGGCTACATACTGATTGATTACCATACAGGTGCAGTGCTGGCTGAAGGCAATGCCGATGGTTTATTAGCGCCTGCAAGCCTGACCAAAATGATGACCAGCTACATCATTGGTACAGAAATCAAAAACGGTACTATTAAGCCGTCCGATCCTGTCACTATCACTGAAAACGCCTGGGCTAAGCAATATTCCGACTCGTCGAAAATGTTTATCGAAGTGGGTGAAACCATCAGCGTTGAAGAATTAAACCGTGGCATTATTATCCAATCAGGCAACGATGCTTGTGTGGCTATGGCCGAACATATTGCGGGCACTGAAGGCGCCTTTGTGGAGCTGATGAACGCTCACGCTGTGCGTTTAGGTATGGACAATACCCATTTTGCTAACGCCCATGGTTTACCTGATGAAACTCAGCGCACCACGGCCCGTGATATGTCAAAGTTGTCGGTTGCACTTATTCGTGACACACCGGACGAATACAAAATTTACTCAGAAAAAGAGTATGTATTTAACGGCATCAAACAATACAACCGTAACGGTTTATTGTGGGATAAAAGCCTGAATGTGGATGGTATTAAAACAGGCCACACTTCAGAAGCCGGCTACAGCCTGATCACCTCTGCGACCAAAGACGATATGCGCTTAATCTCTGTGGTCATGGGCACAGACAGCGCGAAAATCCGTGAGGCAGAAAACAAAAAGTTACTGACCTATGGCTTTCGTTTTTTCGAAACTTTCTCCCCTTATAAAGCAGGTGAGAAGTTTGCTGAACAACGGGTATGGCAAGGCACTAAAGAAATCATCACTTTAGGTGTACTGGCAGAAACGCCTATTACCCTGCAACGTAATCAACGTAAAGATTTAAAAGCCGACTTTAAATTGAATCAGGAACTGATTGCCCCCATATCTAAGGGTCAGGTACTGGGCACTGTTTACCTGAAGCTAGGTGACAAAGATATCGCCGAATTTCCATTAGTAGCGCTTGAAGATATCGAGCAGGCTGGTTTATTCAGCCGATTAGTAGATATGGTGAAGATGCGCTTCCAATAAGTATACCCATCGTACTTGAAGCTGCAGCTTTGTTGACTGCGTGCTCTCGCCGAAGTCACATAGGATACTATGCTCCTGAGGTCTCAAGCACTTGTCGCCATCCTGCAACTCCAATTACTTTGGGTATGTAAACAACATAGCCAGAGATAAAAACAGTCCCGGCAAAGCCGGGACTTTTTGTTAAAATAGATCAAGATTATTTTTGTGAGTAGAACATCATGACAATTGAAGTAAAAGACACCCGCTTTGATGAATTTTTAGAGTTTCCATGTTCAGTAAACTTTAAAGTGCTGGGTGTCGCAGTGCCTGAACTGGTAGATCATATAGTGGTCGTGTTGCAGCAACATGCCAAGGCAGACGACTACAACCCGCAGGTACGACCAAGCAGCAAAGGCAACTATCATTCCGTTAGTGTCGCTGTCACAGTTACCAGCAAGGAACATATGGAGCTGCTGTATACAGAACTTGGCCGTTTAGAACTGGTCCGTTATGTGATCTGACGAGTGGCACTGCCCTTTTTAGTGCCGGTGCGGGTATAATGCCGGCACTTTCAACTGAACCGGAGTTCGTTGTGGTTGATCCTCAAGGCTTAGTGATACGGGATTTAGGGCGCCAGCCTTATGTTCAGGTATGGCAAGCCATGCAAAAATACACAGATGAGCGGACTGAACTCAGTCCGGACGAGCTGTGGTTTGTTGAACATGACCCGGTATTTACTCAGGGTCAGGCCGGTAAAGCAGAACATCTGCTGATGCCAGGTGATATTCCTGTGGTACAAGTAGACAGAGGCGGACAAGTGACTTATCACGGTCCTGGTCAACTGGTCGCTTATGTGTTGCTGGATATCAAAAGACGTAAGCTGGGTGTGCGCGAGTTGGTCACATTAATTGAACAGGTGATCATTCAGGCTCTGGCCCCCTATGGCGTAGAAGCCTATGCCAAAGCAGATGCCCCAGGTGTGTATATACAAGAACAAAAAGTCGCCTCGCTGGGATTGCGGGTGAGAAAAGGCTGTACCTTTCATGGTCTGGCTTTAAATGTGAATATGGATTTGTCACCTTTTTCCAGGATCAATCCATGCGGTTATGCCGGCATGCAGATGATCCAAACCAAAGATATTGCAGGTCCACAGACTGTGGATGAGGCAAAACAAGCTTTGCAGTCACAATTTGTGGCTCAACTGGCGGTTAGCCAGACTGAGCACAAAACAGGGTTAAGTGAATAATATGACCATCAAAACAGCTCGTATGGAACCAGGTGTCAAGTTACGTGATGCCGAAAAAATGGCCCTGATCCCAGTCAAAGTCTTGCCAACAGAACGTGACGAAATGTTACGTAAGCCAGACTGGCTAAAAATCAAATTACCACGCAGCACAGACCGGATAGAGCAAATCAAAGGCGCTATGCGTAAACATGGTTTGCATTCAGTCTGTGAAGAGGCCTCCTGCCCTAACTTGTCAGAATGCTTTAACCACGGCACAGCAACCTTTATGATTTTAGGTGCCATCTGCACCAGACGTTGTCCATTCTGTGATGTTGCTCATGGTCGTCCGCTTCCTCCAAGCGCAGAAGAACCGGAAAAACTGGCATTAACCATCAAAGATATGGCATTAAAATACGTGGTAATTACGTCGGTAGACCGTGATGATTTACGTGATGGCGGTGCCCAGCATTTTGCCGACTGCATCAGCTCTATCCGTCGTGAAAGCCCGGCGATAAAAATTGAAGTGCTGGTACCGGATTTCCGTGGCCGTATGGATACAGCACTGGACATTCTGACGCAAACACCACCAGACGTGTTTAACCACAACCTGGAAACAGCACCACGTTTATACAAACTGGCTCGTCCGGGCGCTGACTATAAATGGTCGCTGGAACTGCTGCGTCGCTACAAAGAAGCCCATCCAGAAGTGTCTACCAAGTCAGGCCTGATGGTGGGTTTAGGCGAGACCACAGAAGAGATCATCGAAGTGATGCGCGACTTACGAGCTCATAACGTTGATATGCTGACTGTAGGCCAATACCTGCAGCCAAGCAAACACCATTTACCGGTCAAACGTTATGTCTCTCCGGACGAGTTTGACGAAATAAAACGTATTGGTTATGAGTTAGGCTTTAAACATGTTGCCTCAGGACCCTTTGTACGCTCCAGCTATCATGCAGATCGTCAGGCGGCAGGTGAAGAAATTGTGAATTACAACGCTAAATAGTACTGAACAATGATCTTTGCAACTATACAACGCAATTTGCGACTGGATAAGGCGCAAAGCTGATGGCGGGAATTCCAGGGATTAAGGAATTTCCGTCAGATGACAAAGCTTGGCGGGTTGATTGGTTTGGCGCACTCCAATACAACCCCTCTGTGCATTTAGAACCCACCTTCCAGGTTATCATCTCCCCCATAGTCAAACCTGACTTCTTCCTGCTGGACTTTGGCAAACTCGCTTCAGTTCAGATAGTTGATTACGACCAGCAGAAAACCTTTGAAATTGGCGTCGGCCAGTTACCAATGATATGCCCCGGATCAATTTGGAGGAACAAGGAATATACAAGCCTTTGTGCAGGAAACACAGTACGACTGGATAACGTGCTGGTTACTGAGGCGACCACTCAAATTCTAAGCGCAGGCGCTAAAGATGATGGTAACTATATTATTCCGTTTACGCACTATCGTTTAGGTAGTGCTGGTTTCCACAGCAAAGTTATGGCTGTGCAATACAATTCAGACCCTTATGGCATTTTAATCCCCATGGCTGAGTTGGTACGTTTCTACTATGCGGTATCAACCGATCTGGCTAATGTAATTTTTTCCGGTGCACTGAAGCACGACATAGATTCAGTACTCAATACCGAAAATACCTGGCTTGAACCTGAAAATGACAGAGCCGTAATTGGCTTGCGGCAACGTTTTTCTGATGAAGACGGCTGGATACTGGCCAGAATAATGAATTCACCTGAAGCCTGGAAAGGTGCAACCAGAGTTCATGACGAAATGTTAAAGCAACGTCAGAATAGAAAGGCTGCACACTTTGAAACCAGTTTTCCATTCAGTGGTGAAACTAATCTGGTTGCCCGTTGCAAATTAATTCCGACTTCAGACCCCAGCCGTTGGCGTTACTTAGTAATGTCCTTAGTGCAATGTTCTGCAGCATTTCCGTTTAAGTATCTGACGGTGATGCGTGACAACGACAACAATAGGGCAAACGCTGAAACTGATAAGCCTGACAGTGAAAAACGTGAAGGCTGGGGCAACCCAGGCATTGTTAAAGGACAGCGAGGAAGACAATTCCAGAGCCAGCAAGCCCCCAATAAAAACAGTGCGACAGAGGTTTTTAACCTGCCAACAAATCGCTTTGCTGATATCGAAGGCAAAAAAGCCGATAAACCAACCAAAGCACAATGCAACCATAAATCCAAACCTAAAGTGATCCCAGCAGTTAAAACAGACGAGTTAGGTAGTGCCCAAGGTGAAAGCAATGACTCAAAAGTTGGGATTGGCAGACTTTACAGCACTTACGAACGCGCCAAAGCGCTTCCTGCAAGCTTTGATACCTTTATCAAGGCCATTGAATACTTAAACACCTTGGATGGCTTTACTGCGAAAATAAGAGCGCCTGACGAGCAGATCCAATACATACCGCTGACAAAGCCTGAAGGATTTTGGCAGTGGTCTTATTTGGATTCAAAAACCTGTACACGCAGACAAATAGTCATTGGAGACGTCTTTTTTAACAATAGTAGTTTCACTGTGACTGAATTTGAGCATCGACATACAGACAAATGCAGAATAGGGCTTATTTTTTTGCCCGACAAAAAGATCTGCAATAAGGACATTCATACGATTTTGTCAAAGCTGGCTCAAGTTCGCGGCGTATGGAATAACTTAGAGTTACATAGATCGGTAATCATCCCATTTTTAATGGACGCTTGAAGTAGAAGCCTGTGTTACTAAGTTGTCCTTGTACTTCGGTGGTATGCCACCCAAAGCTTTGTTTGGCCGTTCATTGTTATAAAACCACAGCCATTCTGTCGCATAGTCCTGAACTTCGGCAATACTGCTGAATAAATATTGGTTTAGCCAGTCGTAGCGAACTGTACGGTTATATCGCTCCACATAGGCATTTTGCTGCGGATTGCCTGGCTGAATATACTTCAGGGCCACTCCGTTTGATTCTGCCCAGTTTTTGAGGACAGAACCAATGTATTCAGGGCCGTTGTCGCTACGGATTTCCTTGGGTTTGCCTCGCCACTCAATGACTTGATTGAGCACTCTGACTACCCGTTCTGCCGGTAGCGAGAAGTCGACCTCAATGGCTAAGCCTTCCCGGTTAAAATCATCAATGATATTCAGCAGCCGGAAACTGCGGCCATCCTCGAGCTGGTCATGCATAAAATCCATCGACCAGCATTGGTTCTTCATCTCTGGCACCGCCAGCGGTTCAGGCTTTTCACGGGTGAGCCGTTTCTTGGGTTTTATCCTTAAGTTCAGCTCCAGCTCGCGGTAAATCCGCAGCACACGTTTATGGTTCCAGCCAAAGCGTTTCACATTACGCAGGTAATAGAAACACATGCCAAAGCCCCAACTCCGGTAAGTGGAGGTTAAGCGCAGCAGCCAGTCCGCAATTTCCGCGTTCTCATCCCTCAGACGGGCCTGATAGCGGTAGCAGGTTTCACTGATGCTAAACACCGCACAGGCCAATGTGACAGAAATGGATTTCTCGCGCACCGCCTTTTGCGCCAATTCCCGTCGGCGCGACGGCTTTACCACTTTTTTTCGATGGCCTCTTTGAGGATTTCGGCTTTGAGCCGTTCTTCGGCGTACATCTTTTTCAGCCGGGCATTTTCCGCCTCCAGCTCTTTAAGCCGGGCCATCATGGATGCATCCATGCCGCCAAATTTGGCGCGCCATTTGTAAAAGGTGGCCGAACTCATACCGTGCTCACGGCAGAGTTCGGGAACCGGAGCTCCAGCTTCCGCTTGTTTTAAAATTGCCAGGATTTGGCTGTCACTAAATTTTGATGTTTTCATGCAGAATCTCCTGCGTTTATATTACGAGAAAATTCTACTTTTAGCGTCAGTTAATTTAAGGGATGATTACCGATCAGCCCTATATAAAGTGTCAGTTACATCATACAAACACACTTGGAGCTCTGCTGATGGCCTTGCTGAAGCATTAAGTAAAATAGTAAAAGGCTTAATCATACTTACATGAAAACTCGTTTTCTGCCCCAATCTAGGGCTATGAGAAGTGAGGGGGTGAGTATATACTGGAGTTAGAATAGGGATTTTGGTGCTTAAACGTGATTGAAGATTTATTAGGATTTTTGTTTAGTTCATCTGGTGATTTCCAAGTAAGTGCTCAATGGTCTTTACTCATATTTAGCATTGCCTCAGCAGTGATCGGACTGATGGTCGTGACTCTCGATTGCTTACTTGTAAAAGCTACAGACAGAAATAGCGTATTGAAGTTATCATATTCAGGGTATAACACCATATTTGTATTTATAATATGGGGCCTTGGAGCTTTCATTGGCGGCTATCTGGGGGCCGCTATCGGTATTTTCGAGATAACTAGGGTCGCAAGTGTATTCGTAGCACTGTCTTGGACAACAGTCCTTCCCAGGTTAGTCGAATCACTCAACAATTCAAATTCACCAGAACGCTTAGACGTTTGAGACGAGAGTATGAGCTTAACAAGAATATTGCTCGGGCGACGAGAGTTTCGTAGTACCGATGAGGTCATTGAGTCAATCAAAGATTTTTCTCTTTTCCAACAGAAAATTGAGGATTTGTCGTTGGCGGAAGCCCTGCTGGTATTTAAAAGCGATACACAACAATGCTGGTTAGTGTTTACGTCGGAACGTATGTATTTTGTCGTAGATGACACAGAAAAAAACCTCCTAAAAGCTCTGTGGGCGCGGGAAAAAGAAAACGCTGTTGACAATGACCGTATAACACTTGATCTAAAGACTGAAAGTATCTCGTCAAAAACCGGTCAGGTACTCATAGGTAATATGAATAAAGGTTTCATGTTTACAAAATCTCTATTTAGCACCGGTTCCGTTACAGGGAAAATGATGACTTTACTCAATAAGCATTTTCTGAATGAGACAGAAGTCTAAACCACAGTCTTGTGCACGAACGTAAAAAAAGCTAAATTGCTAAACACAATTTGCACCAACCAGATGGTCATAAAAAATGCTCGACGTAATTTCCGACTCACAATATTTTAATGATCACTATCTTGCCAAGTGTCAAGTTGATACACCTATTGATATCGTAGAACAGGCTTGGAAAATAGCATTTCAGCACAGACAGCAGTTTTTAAGTGTTGTTGATTTTGGAGCTGGCGACGGTAAATTCGCTCACGGTGGTCAGTATTCTAATTATGTCGGATATGAGATTGACTCTAGACGAACCAAACATACCAGCCTACCGAGCAATGCAGAAATCATCCATAAATGCGCATTCTCAGACGTTAAAGGTAACTTTGATTTATGTATCGGTAATCCCCCTTACGTAAGGCACCATGAGTTAAATGATGAGTGGCAAAACAAAATTGCAAATCAACTCAGCCATGAATTAGGTATAAGGTTAGATAGGAGATCTAATGCTTTCATCTATTTCTTATGCCAAGCAATACTGAAAACGAATGACACAGCTCTTATTGTCCAAGTCATACCATATGAATGGGTATCTAGACCATCATGTTCTTTCTTAAGGAAGTACGTCGAAGATAAAAAATGGACTGTTAAAGTATATAGGTTTGAACAAGACGTTTTTGCTCACTCTAAAGTTCTAACCACTGCAAGCATTACGGTAATCGATAAAACAGGCAAAAATGGTATTTGGGAGTTTTATACAATTGATAACCAGTTCAATGCTGTAAGAGTTCAGTCCGCAACAGGCTCAAATGAAAAAGTTTTGAGTTATAAAAGCAGATCTCCATTCAACTACGCACAACGCGGACTCAGTCCTGGCGGACAAAAAATATTTTGTCTCACGGAAGAAATCAGACTCGCCTTTAAGCTAAAAATAGGTATTGATGTTGTACCTTGTTTAACTAACATTAGGCCAGTGCCTGATAAAATAGCTTTATTGAACACAACTAGCTTCCAAAAGTATCTAGTTAACGCAGGCGAGAAATGTTGGCTTATAACGCCAACCGTTACGCCAAGTGAAGAACTAAAAACCTATTTAGATAGTGTATCGGCAGAGGATAGAGATACCTACACCTGCCGCAATCAAAGTCCATGGTGGTGTTATAGAGCCCATCCTGTTCCTGATTTGTTGTATGGCTCCGGTTTCACGAAACATGGCCCTAAAATATTTATTAATGAGATTGGGGCGGTTGCGGTGGGTGCCGTACATGGAATACATAAGGTTAAGGGAATATCCAAGATACAATTAAGGAAGGCTCTTAGAACCTTTGAGTTTGAGAGTCGTATAGTAAGCCATTCAGGTGTTTTGAAAAAAATTGAAGTAAATCAGATGAATTCAGTTATAGGGACAATTTTGAATGATACCTGAAAAGAAGATCCTTAGGTTCTCTGTTGAAAGCGCAATCTTAAGGGAGCTAGGAGAGCAACTGGTAAGCAGGCCAGACGTAGCACTAACAGAACTAATTAAAAATGCATACGACGCCGACTCTCCAGATTGTCATGTAAAATGGGACAGAAAGAGAATCGTAATAGTAGATACTGGTCATGGAATGACTCTTACAGAGTTTAAATCTCGTTGGATGAGGATTGCGACCGGTAACAAAGGGGAGAGAAAAAACTCTACTCTATATAACAGAAAACTTACAGGTTCAAAGGGAATTGGGCGATTCGCAGTTAGATTTTTAGGCCACAGATTAACTTTAATTACTATTGCAAAGGATCCCCAAAGTAATACAAATACCAAACTTATTGCGTTTTTTAATTGGAAAAAGCTCGATGAAGCAACGGAAATCGAAAATCTTGAGATCCGCTACAAATATTATCCGAATGTGTCTGAGGCTACAGGCACCACACTGTGTATATCTGACTTAAGATACGAACCTAATGAATCGATTCTGAAACAGGTTCGGTCCAGCTCACTCAAAATGGTTTCTCCTATTAAAGCCCTCTTGAATGAGGCTCCAGACTACATCAAAAAGATTGCTAGCAAGGAATCCGAAAGTGATGATCCTGGCTTCACCTTAAGTTTCGACTCAAATCTACTAGAAAATGAAACAAGTACTGATGACGCCAAGGGTCTTTCAGAAATAATATTGAGTTTATCCGTCTCTAAAGTAAACTTCCATACAGAAACTATTTCAGATGGAAAAAATAAAAACAATGCAATCCTTCATATAAACGTAAGTCATGAATTGAAGCAGAATTGTTTTAGTGAACAATTTCCTTTTATTAATGTCATGGGTTGCGATATCTATGGAAGCATACATTATTTTCCTCTTCGGGAAGGTGTATTTTTAAATAAACCTGTCGATGGGAATGTTGCTAGAGCTTGGGTTAAAGAAAACAGTGGAGTGGCGGTTTTTGATAAGGGGTTTAGAGTAGTTCCGTATGGTCAAAGAAGTGACGACTGGTTGAACATCGACGCGGATACCTCAAAAAGCGCGAGGAAGTGGCGCACAGCTCGTATGGAAGAGCTTTTTCCAATTACGAGTGAAGAGATGATAAATCCCGGCATTAACCCAATGCTAGCTATTCCAGAATCCCATCAGATAGTTGGAGGGATTTTTGTTGAAGCATCTGATACAAGGAACTCCCTAGACAACAAAGCGCTCTCACCTACAATGGATAGACAGGGATTCTTGGAGAATGAAGGCTTCCACCAACTGTATGATACGGTTCGGTTTGCTGTAGAGTTGATAGCAAAGTTCGATAGGCAGCTACGATTAGAATTAAAAAGAGAAATAAGAAAAAAAGAATACGAGCAAGCATGGGACGATATAGATAGAACGATTGAAGTAATTGAAAGTGTCCCCTCTCTATCGTCATTTGATAAAGCTAGACTCACTAACGAATATCAAAGATTAAGAAGTGATTATGTAAGGCTAAACGAGCACGACAGAGAGTCTAGAGAAAACTTAGTTACTATGGGGTTACTTGGTGTTGTCGCAGGCTTTATGACTCATGAATACCAAAGCACTTTACATGAGCTAGAACTGGCGCAGCAGAGATTATTATTTCTTAGTAAACAACATCCTGAACTCAAGGAACATGCAGATAAAATTGCAAGCTCTATTGAAAGTTTCAATGGATATATTGATTATACACAAGCATTTATTAGCAGTACGCATTCAAATAGTGATACTCCATATAAAGTTTTGGCACAAATTAGATCAATCAAAAATACGTTTGCGAAATTTCGTGAAGAAAGAAATATAGAAGTAGATATTTCTGGTATTGATCCTGAAATGATTGGCCCTAATATGCCCGTCGCAATGTATAAGGGTATCGTTCATAATTTATATTCAAATGCAATAAAGGCCCTTGCAGATCATAAGAGCATTCAAAAAACAATTAAGATCTCTGCCTATAATTCTGGACACAAACATATACTAACAGTATGTGACAATGGCCCAGGTATCCCAGCTGGTGTAAGAGCGTTGATCTGGGATCCTTTATTTACAACGACATCAAATCAAAATAACCCGCTAGGATCTGGTATGGGACTTGGGCTCTCGTTAGTTAAAAAGCTCGTGATGTCAAAAAAAGGGACTGTTGGACTTGTTGAACCTCCTGAGGGATTTTCGACATGTTTCCATGTAGAGTTACCAACGCGGAGAGAAGACAATTGAAATTAAAAGATTCCATATTATTAATTGATGATACTCCAAGTAAGAGAGAGTTGCTTCTGAAAGCTCTTGAGGACGAGTTTGCAGATGGAAGTGTACATATACAAACTGTAACAGATCAAAATGTTGATGAGTACCTTCCTGTAAAAGATGATGGTCTAAATAAAGGTATTCGTTCTGGAGCACCAGAAGACAGATTGAGTTTCTATTTACAGAATAATCCGAATATTAAACTAGTTATAGTCGATCATGATCTTTCATTATTAGAATCACAGATGTCTGAGTCTGTTGTCGCTGCGGCATGTCAAAATGCTGGAGTCCCACATTGTCGTTACTCAAGAACCACTGGCTTTCAAACTACTCGACAGCAGTTATTAGAACTAGTCGAAAAAAGCCAAGTATACTCTATTAAAATTGATATTAGAGATATAGAGTCTTTTGACTTTGGTAACCAACCAGTATGTTTATCCACTATTAGGAACATATATGAAGGCTTTGAACAACTGAGATGTTTAATATTCAGAATGGACAAAGAGATGTTAAACAAAGGGCCAGCCGCTATCCTGTCCTCTATTTTGGGTTATCCAGGTTTAGAGCCCATGTTTCAGCAATATGCAACATCATATTCCGTGATGGCTGAAATACTTAAAATTAGAGAGATTATGGATGGTGACACTAAGACTGAGTTTGAACCCATAATTAGACACAGGCTTTCATATATTCTCGGTTTTTGGTTATACAATGTAATATTGAAATATCCTGGAATTCTACTCAATGAAGTTGCCGCGTCATCATATGTAAACCTTGATGTAGATTGTTTTTTGAAGAATAAAGACGCATTTAGCGACGCTAAATATCAAGGGCCTTTCTCAAAGATGAACAATCACTCTTATTGGTGGAGATATAAACTGGATGATATCTTAATTGATAACGATTGCGAAGATGGTATCAATTACCTACAAAGCCAGGGTATAGATGATTTAAAACCCAGTGTTTGCCATGTGTCAAAAGACACACCTGCAGGTTTTTATTGCCTTTTCACAAAGTCTCCAATATCGCTAGAGCATTCTGTAGGAAGCCTTAGTTGGATGCCGAATGGCGCAGACCTTAGTCGCGTCAGTAAGGATCTATACGACGAAGTTGCTCCATTTTTAGGCTTCTAACATAAAGGATTAAGTTAATGTCTTATGTAAGAACCTTCGAGACTAACTTCTCTCATTTCAAAAATGCAGTTAGTAGCGCAATCATTAAACTTGATAGCAAAGCGATAGTAACAATGCCAACTAGATGGATTGTAGATGAAGCAGTGAGTAATAATAATAGCAAGCTCATTCGCCCATCGGAACCATTTACACTAACGGCAATATCTCAGAAAGGGAATGCTGGTAGTAAGAGAATTTGTGCTTATATTGATGGTTATCTGAGGATATCAGGGAAAACAAGTGACAGAAGAGTACGAATAGACAAGTACTGCACAGAGGTTTTGTATTGTTATCCATGTAGTTCTATTGACTACAAAAATCTGAAAGTGTCTAGCGGATTCCATTTTGATTTTGACGTAGATGTCCAACCGGCACATCCAATTTTTCACATGCAACACGATAATACTATTCTCCGAGAGAAAGTAGAAAAAAAAGTTACTTCGTTACAACCTCAGCTTGGCGAAAATAGGTTATTTCGAGTACCTACATCTCAAATGGATATATTGTCTGCATTAGTTATGTTGATCGCGGATCATTTTGTTGATAAATCTTCAAGACAAGAATATGAAACATTCGTCAGCTTGCTTGACTCTATTGACAAATATATGGTTTTGGCAGATTTTTCTTTGTGTAAACAACCATTTAGAGGACCGCTTTCGACTTACGGTAATCTAAATTCAATCAGTTGGTATTGCCATCCATAGTCGTTAAATATGGTGAGTAGGTCAAAGTATCGGAATATAGCATCCTATTTTACAACCAACAAAATAGGGACATAGTAATTTTTAGCATAGATGTGTACAGTAGTTACAATCACAAAGCGTACTTAAAACTCTAATTAGGAGACAGACGGCGTAAAGCGCCGCCTTACGCTCAAGTGTAATGAATAATTAGCATGGGTTTTGCTGTAAAACGTTCAAAAATAGAATGCGTAGGCTTTATATTTATAATCGATGATACCCCTCTTAAATTGAATTTCTCTACATCGATGGAAAACTTGCATTCTTGATTAATATACTCAGATTTTATTGTTAGATCAGATGCTATAATTGATCTATCTGCTTTATCTATAACATCAACGCTCCAACCTATATTTCTACAAATATTAGGAGATAGTCTGGCAGAGACAACTAGCGGCACACTACTTATTCTTTTTATATCTACATTCTCAATTGAGTTTTTGAATACTTGTTGAATTTTATCTCTCGAATAAACTGATTCACTGCCAAATGTTATTATAGCAGTTTTAGGATTACTAAATTTGAATGATTCAGTTATTGCTCCTCCAGAGTTTATGTTAATAGAAGAGCTCCCTAATCCAAAATTATATCCACCAGTCGTTGAAAAATCTAACTTGCCCTGCAAGTCTTTGGCAATAAACACTGAGTATTAGCAAAAAAATCGCTTAACATTACTCTAGCTGGTACGGTAATCATCCCATTTTTAATGGACGCTTGAAGTAGAAGCCTGTGTTACTAAGTTGTCCTTGTACTTCGGTGGTATGCCACCCAAAGCTTTGTTTGGCCGTTCATTGTTATAAAACCACAGCCATTCTGTCGCATAGTCCTGAACTTCGGCAATACTGCTGAATAAATATTGGTTTAGCCAGTCGTAGCGAACTGTACGGTTATATCGCTCCACATAGGCATTTTGCTGCGGATTGCCTGGCTGAATATACTTCAGGGCCACTCCGTTTGATTCTGCCCAGTTTTTGAGGACAGAACCAATGTATTCAGGGCCGTTGTCGCTACGGATTTCCTTGGGTTTGCCTCGCCACTCAATGACTTGATTGAGCACTCTGACTACCCGTTCTGCCGGTAGCGAGAAGTCGACCTCAATGGCTAAGCCTTCCCGGTTAAAATCATCAATGATATTCAGCAGCCGGAAACTGCGGCCATCCTCGAGCTGGTCATGCATAAAATCCATCGACCAGCATTGGTTCTTCATCTCTGGCACCGCCAGCGGTTCAGGCTTTTCACGGGTGAGCCGTTTCTTGGGTTTTATCCTTAAGTTCAGCTCCAGCTCGCGGTAAATCCGCAGCACACGTTTATGGTTCCAGCCAAAGCGTTTCACATTACGCAGGTAATAGAAACACATGCCAAAGCCCCAACTCCGGTAAGTGGAGGTTAAGCGCAGCAGCCAGTCCGCAATTTCCGCGTTCTCATCCCTCAGACGGGCCTGATAGCGGTAGCAGGTTTCACTGATGCTAAACACCGCACAGGCCAATGTGACAGAAATGGATTTCTCGCGCACCGCCTTTTGCGCCAATTCCCGTCGGCGCGACGGCTTTACCACTTTTTTTCGATGGCCTCTTTGAGGATTTCGGCTTTGAGCCGTTCTTCGGCGTACATCTTTTTCAGCCGGGCATTTTCCGCCTCCAGCTCTTTAAGCCGGGCCATCATGGATGCATCCATGCCGCCAAATTTGGCGCGCCATTTGTAAAAGGTGGCCGAACTCATACCGTGCTCACGGCAGAGTTCGGGAACCGGAGCTCCAGCTTCCGCTTGTTTTAAAATTGCCAGGATTTGGCTGTCACTAAATTTTGATGTTTTCATGCAGAATCTCCTGCGTTTATATTACGAGAAAATTCTACTTTTAGCGTCAGTTAATTTAAGGGATGATTACCGTACTTCTTCTAATTTTTTATCAATGCCAACAAAAGAGTTGGCCTTATCAAGTGCTCGCGATATCTCGTTTGACCCAGCTGTACAGCTCAGTATTATGAAAAATAATGGTAAAACAGAAAGTTGCTTATATAACTTTTTCATACAAATATCCTTATACATGCCAAATGTTAACATAAAAGAAACAAACAGACATTTTCTACAGCACATAGATTATGGATAGATTTGGATATTTGTAAAATGAGCTTATTATTTAACCTTCCTGTTAATTAAACAATCTATAGCGTCACTTGTTACCTCTCTTACTTGCTGGCAGCGTAAAAAGCTTTTCTAACGCGACTCGCTCGCTCTCATTCAAATCACGATAAACCTGATTTGAGGGAAGCTTACGTCTCTGTATTGCAGTAGTCAGCTTATGCTCAGCATCAGAGTCACTTAGCCATAGCGCTAGTCCAATAACGTAGTGCCGCTCATCTATCGCTCGATGTTCAAACGCCATGCGGGACTTGATCAAATCAAGCACCGGCTGTCCAGTTAGCTCACACACATAACTTTGTAGATCAGGAGCCAGGGATTGACTTACGATCAGGCGACACAGTTGATGTAAGAGTAGCATTCGGCCGTAGTGAAAAACTCCTGAGCCTGTCAGTTGTTGGTCGACCACGCTCAGTAATTCGTTCCATTGCGCAAATGCGGGGCTACACTCTTTTACCATTGAGACGCTTGGGGCTTCAGATAGCTTAAAACCGCAATACCAGCAGTGATCCATTGGCTCCCCTTCCATCTGATTAGCCTTACCCAGCTCAGCTCTGTGGTACGACACAGGCATTTTGCAGCTATGACAACGGTCGTGCATTAAAATGTGATGTTTAGGGCAGAAGGTATAAAACGCCAGACGCCAACTCAACCGGAAATAAGGCTCAGAATCTTCAGCCAGGCATTGGGGACAAAACTGCACTCCAAAGTTACGAAAAGTGCGATGATAGAGGGACAAAGGGAGAACCCAGCGTAACTGGCCACTCAGATGTTTTTTGGTAAAGAATAGGCCTTCAAACAACAGCATGGTCGTTTTCACGACCTCAGTCAGCGGTGTTGCGGTCTTCTCACTCAGAGTATTCAGTAACCACTCAGGTGCATGCCGGTCAACATCCCGATTCCAGATCTGGCGTTCATGACCAAAGTTCCGGACACAGAAGGTTTGCACTTTCATTCCATTGGCATGAGCGCAACGAATAAGCCAGGACGATAAACATTCACCGGAGTATGGATGGGGATGTGCTGGCCAGACACGTCCCGTCAGCATCTTAGTAGTTCTTATCTATCTGGCGTTTACGCTCAGAAGGTGGAGTCCAGTTGATAGCTGCCAGCATATCAAAGGTAATGTGCTCCTTACCTGACTTCACAGCATATACAGCAGCACCAGTCAGTACTTTAGACAGTTCACCAATGTAACCTTCACTCATCGCGTATAGCTTTGATGCCAGAGCTTCGCTATGCAAAGTGGACGGCTTTTTTAATGGCAGCATTTTCTCAAAGCTGGCTAACAAACGCAGAAACTCGTTATTAAATTCCCACCGAGGCAATACTAAGGGTTTAAAGCGGTTTGCCATTTGCGGGTCTGTTTGCAGTGCCCGAAACGCATCTTTGGTACCAAAACCGACGATACTGATCTGCAGTTCATTACTCAGATACTTTAATACGTTTAAAAAGGTTCTTTGCCTGTTCATACTTCCCGCCAGTATGTTGTGCACCTCGTCCACAACTAATACTTTTAACTGAGCATAACGCAACAGTTTCAGCACCTGGAACTGTTTTTTATCCACTCTTTCACTGGGTTTGTAAGGTGCAAAGAGTGAGTCCAGGATAGCATTATAAAAACGGCCCTCATCCGGCACTGGTGGAGCCTGAATGTACATAACAGGCACCAGAACACCTTCGCCTGCAGGATTGTCCTGTGCAGGATGCAATTGGCAAAAGCGCTTGGCCAGCATAGTTTTGCCATTGTTCGAATCGCCCACAATCAGCATGCTTGGCATACGGTTGTTACGCGGGTGGCTTAGCAAATCCTCCATGCTTGCCAGCACTTCTTTTGCCTGAGAATAACCTATCCAGCGATCTGTCAAAATTCTGGTAATGCGATCTTCAGTGCTTAACTCCAGCGCATCCTTTGCAGCCTGATTCAAATGATCTGCACTCATAACAAGTCATCCATTTCATCGAAAGGCTGAATATCTGGCACAGCCGTATCAGTAGGCCATTGCTCTGCAGGTTTAGGAGAAACAACGTCATTCAGCGGTTTATGTGCTTCGCTGTGGCCTTTTCGCCGCTGATGTAGCCGACGCACAGCCTTACTTTTGTCTATCGATTGGCGCTCGATTTCACGCATCCGTTCATAGGCATCAAATATAGCTCTCTCGTCGACATGTCGACGTCCATCCGCTTCAGCTCTGCTTTTCGCTTCCCGCAATTCCCATATGCTAATCGCTGGATGCGAGGTGTCACGGTAAGGTATGGGATAGTAAGTACTCAACTCAGGGTCATAAAACCAAATCTGACTGATATCGCGAGGGTCACGCCTGAAGGTAAACTTGCGTTTTTTTGATGGCTCTTTCAAATCGGGTGCATTAATCCAGCGTCTCAAAACGTCGTGATAATAATGAATCTCGTCAATCTGCACGCCATAGTCCTGCACAGTTCTGAGTTCAAACGGCATTAAATCCAGTCGCAATTTGTATTCATCTGTTATCTTTGCCGGCAAACCAGCCCCTGGGTTCTGGTCATCTCCAAAGATACCTTTGTGCCAGGCAGCGATTGGTGCCATACCAATACTACTGTGCACCTTCTGATGATAGACATCCACAATGCAGGTAGTCAGCCAGGCTTCAAATTCAGACAGTGTAAGGGCTGCTTTACCTTCTGAGTCATATTCACCTTTTTGGCGTACATTAGCGAAAGTCGCCCCTGCCAGCTCGTGAATTTCTTTGGAAAAAGTGCCTAACACTCGTTCAACATGGGCACCAAAATTTGGCCGTCCGACAGGTCGCCATTCAATATCAATCCCATATTGCTCGAAAGCTCTGGTCAGCATCTGACCGCGAAACTCTTTAGCATTGTCCAAATGTACCTTGACCGGTAATCCCCAGACAGGCCATTGATTCTTGACATCAAAGTTATTCAGCCACTTATCTTTTGGCAAGATGGCGTGCACCAGGCATAAGCCGGTCGACAACGCACTCGGTGGGTCAAAGGACACATAAAACCCAATGATCATTCTGCTGTATACGTCAAAAGCCAAAGTGATCCATGGACGCCCTATTGGCTGCCGGTAATGATCATCAACCAGGATAATGTCTAACTTTGTATGGTCAATCTGAACAACGGCTAATGGGTAGTCCGCACCTGGGAATTTGCCTTCATGGGGCTTGTAACTCAGATCAGCAGTTTTCCTGCCCAATCTCGCGGCAGCTACAAGTTCGCCACTTAACGCTTTAACACGATTACGCACTGTGTTGGCGTGAGGTACAGCAAGACCTCTCTCGAGACAAAGTTCACGAACTCTGCTGCAAACCTTATGTACTGACTTCTTCTGCTTAGATAAATACTCGGTTGCAATGACCTGCCGGATCACTTCTTCTACTTGATCATCAAATCTTACCTGACCTTTGTCACGCCGCTGTTTAGGTAACAATCCGGTAAGCAGTCCTGAATCACTGTAGTCTTTAATCCAGCGGTACAAGGTAGTTACGTAGATACCATGTTTTGCAGCCGCATCTTCCATCTGCAACCGTGTTCTGGAGGGTAAATCTAACAGTGGTTTGATAATGTCGTACCGTAATTTAGCAATAGCCCAGGCTTCATCAGTGATAACCTGAAGGTCTGGCTTAAAGTCATCTGCCATAGCAACCACAGACTCCAGCTCACTGATATCTGCAGTACAAAGCTGTTGTGTTTGCTCGTCCAGTAGTTCAACTTCAGCCAACGACAAAACCTGAGATATTCGGTGTTTCTGTCCTCGATAAACGACTTGTTGCCCAGCAGCAATCTTCAGAGTTTTATTATTGGCCATCAGCAATACTCCATATTTTGCTGCTCATTGTCAGTTTGCTATCTAAGTCAGTAGCAACTTTTCCAGTACCTATCAAATGCCAAAGCGCGGGGATTAAGGCTGCCCTTTGCCAAGGGTCTTCTGAAATTGCAGCCAGTAAAAGGTCAGGTGTTGTTTGCTTGAGGCTATTTAGCCTGGTAAGCAGTATTTCAGTATCAGAATTTGCTAGCGCACCTCTACGCACAAAGGGAACAAGAAACTTAGCATTAGCCAATTTAGGGGTTCTGATATGCTTTTCAGTGATCAGCTTAAAACGCCAGCCTTGTCTCTTGGCAAAGCTAACAGCAGCTTTAAACTTAGGCTTAAACTCCTTCCAATTTGTTCGTAACTCGTCCGCATACTTCACTTCACAGAGCATTGGTTTACAGCCTGAAGCTTTGTAGTAAACCAGCATATCCGGTGTATAGCTTCTGGGTTTTCCTTTTCCATCCTCCCAATCGATGCGCCAAGGTTGCACTTCAAAGGACGAGATACCGGGATCAAACTCCAACAACGTAATAAAATCACGCTCTAAAGTAGATTCATACATCGCTGGCCCGTCGGCTTTGGAATAGGCAGCAATGCCGGTGACGTTACGGTAATTTTTGGGAATTTTGCGGACTGGCATATCAGTCACCCTTCAGCAGTTCGCTGAGCTGAATTCGGTCAAAATCCAAAGCATAAGCTTCTGGTTTCTTCGCTGCTTTAAACAGCAGGATATGTGACCATTCATCCGAACTTAAAACTTTATGGAGCTTCTTTTTTGTTTTAAGAGTCGTCTTTAAGCCGATGGTAACTGAGTTGATTGCTTCTGGAGTAATAGACGATAGACCAGGGGTTCTCTTTAATAAACGTCTTTCACGTTCATACGTCCAATACCAATATTTTGATGTAACCAAAGACTTAAAGACCCAATCTGCAATAAGTTTTTCGTCCAGTTCTCTGTCTTCAGACAGAAACTCAAACTGCCATTCAAGGTTTTTGATCGGGTGCTTACTTCCATAGGTAACATCGCTCACCTTACAACTCGTCTGGCGCTTGAGTACCTCTTCATCAAATCCTATACATATACCTGTGTGACAATTTGCGTAATGAGCCCACATTAATTGATTTTTCTTAGCGCGACTAAAACAGCAGATTCCGATACCTCTAACAATATCTGTCACCTTCCTGACGATATTCTCAATTTGAACACTTTCAGCCAAAATGGAATTGCTTAGGGACTCCCTAAGTACTCTTTCATACTCTATCTGACAGTCAAAGGGATCGTTAAAAGTAGCTGGGTCAGCGAAGTAAATTTCTTTTCGTTTAAATTCAACCAAGAAAAATTTTGATTTCGGATCGGAGAACTTGAATAGTACTTTTTTGGAAGGGTCTTTATTTACCATAGCATCATGCTCCGATCAGTTAGGTCCTTAAACTTCTGGCTTAATTTCATGACCCAGTACAAAATAGCGTTGTAAAAAAGGTATGGTTGAACTGGGGCAAGAGTTACAGTAGCAAAGACCTTTGTAGAAATGAACTGTACAGCTATAACCAGTAGCAAAGATTTTTGTGATTCACAGAAATAGTTGTGAATTACAACGCTAAATAGTACTGCACGGTGCTATTTTGTACCAAAACAGTTAAGGCATTAGCAGTGACAGGCCACTTTCTAACTAAGCCCTTGTGCAGGCAGTTAAATTTAGCTGCCTGCCCTGTCTTTTCATGCCGGGAACAACTATGCTCAACTCAGTGAACTGAAGGATTTGGTATGGACAACAGACGTTTTAGCCGGGTGTTATTTTCCGGTCCGGTACAACTGAAAAATGCCGACACTCTGTATACAGGTCATTTGCATGATTTGTCGCTCAAAGGTGCTTTATTAAAGTTTGAGTCAGCAACTGAGTTAGAACCAGGCCAAAGCTTCCAACTGCAATTTCAACTGAATGAGTCTGGTGTGGATTTGTTTATGGATGTGACTGTAGCGCATTTAAATGGCTCTTGTGTCGGTGTCCGCTGCGATAAAATTGATATCGACTCCGCTAGTCATTTACGCCGTTTGCTTGAGCTGAATTTAGGTGACGCCGATTTGTTAAGTCGCGAACTTACGGAGCTGTCGGAATAGCCGACACTTCCTGTAAAGAGTGTTTTGCATCCGGATAGCCTTGTTGAGCAGCGTGCTCCATCAATAAGCGCCAGCTCTGCCAGTCCTGCTGCTGTCTGGCCAAATAGGCATAAAAATACTGCACTGGCATAATCAATTCTGGCTGAGCTAAAACCTTCTGCATCAACTCAAAATACAAGCCTGGCACTTCTGCCTCATGTGAACGCATAAAGCTTAAGTTGTTTACAGGTGCATAAGCCTGCAATCCCACTTTGTTACAACTATCAACCGGCATTAGCTGTACTTCATCAGGTTGCAATTGCCAGCGCTGTAAAAATACATCCAGCTGGTTTTTATTGGTCAGCAAGTTCGGTCGGATTTTATCGCTATTACATTCAGCGTCTGCCACTTGTACACTTAAACTGTACTCGTCGATAAAACCCAGAATATGAGCAAACTCGTGTCTGAATACTGCAAAAGAGCTGCTTTCAGCAAGTTGCACTATGCCATTGTTGTAATTTGCATTGCCTTCCCCTGCGACAACAAGTAACTGACTAAAGCCACCCTCTGCAACATCGGACATTAATACCGGATACTGACACTGAATACGTTGCCCTGACTGGTAACTACATTGTAAGTCAGTACTGTTCACGCGCTTTTCAGGCAAAAAACAGACAGATAAGGAAGAAAGCTGCGGATCCTGCTGCCACTGCTGCTGCAACAAATGCAACTGCCGACTACCGGCTCTGGATTGAACTACAGGTTGCAAAGTAAGGCTACAAGAAGAATTTGTGTGTATTGGAGATTGAACGCTGTTGTGCACATACTGCCAGATGCCATAATCGGCGGCTAAATCGGTCTCTGCCGCGTTTAAACCCTGCTGTTGCTGCAGGTGTCGCTCAAGATAACCAGCGGCGGCTAAAAAGCCGTCTTGCTTCTGTTTCAGCGCAATTAAAGCAGCAAGCTGATTGGTAAGCCCGGCATCCACAGCCTTTTGATACCAGTTCAGGGCAGCGTGCGAGTCCCCCTGCAGTTCACGCTTCTTCGCAAGTATTAATGCTGCAGCTCCATTGCCTTGTTGCGCTTCATCCATTAATTGCTGTTCAGGCCAATGCTCAAGTGCGGGCTCACAGCCAAACAAACAGATGAATAACCCAAACATCAGCAATAGTTTTGAACAAGAACGTGGATAAAAAAAAGCCAGAGAACCGGCTTTTTTCTTTAGTCGCATCAGTCTGTTAGTTAACCGGGGCTTGATCTGCATCTAAACCACGCAGCCTGTTCATTTCGATGCGGGCATAACGGTGTTCAACAAACTCATACACGTTAGTTGCCAGTACTTTTTTATAGTAATCCAGCGCCTTAGTTGGGTTTTGTTGTTCGTGCCATTTGGCCAGATAGAAATAAACTTCACATAAACGTTCAGCCAGTTGCTGTGGATCGGAATTAACATTGACTGCGCTGTCCAATAACTCTTTTTCTGAAATTTTGCCCAGATAAAAAGCTACTATGTTGCTGGCCCAATGGTCCTGATCCAACTTCGTCTGATTCAAGGCTAAACGCGCCTGAGCTTCAGGTACGGATAACTTGGCATCAGCAAAATACAACCACAATGAGCGGTATGGATCTTCTGGCTTAGCCAGATAAAACGACTCAAAGTCGCCTACGGCCAGATCGGTTTTACTGTCATACAGCAGAGCTATACCCCGGTTTAAATAGGCATAATCATAATCTGGTGCCAACTCTAAAGCAGCATCAAATGACTCATAGGCTTCGGTGTAGTTGCCCACTAAGGTATGGTGAATACCAATAAAGTTATAGGCATCCGCCATATCAGGCTGTAATCGCAAAGCCCGCAGAAAATCAAAGCGAGCCAAAGAACGCAAACCTACACTGTCATACATCACACCACGGTCGTAAAATAACCGGGCACGTTGTTCATCTGTAGTTTCGGCTTTGGTCAACAGCTCAGAAATTCGCGCTATCGCGATTTCAGTGCGGTAAGAGGCAGGAACTGGTTCTGGTGCCAGTGGATTCTCCACCAGTACAGCTACTTCAGTTGAAGGTTTCTGGGCGCAAGCGCCCAGAGCCAGCAGTGCTGCAAGCAGCACTGCACTTTTGGTCAGGTCAGAGACCTTACTGAGCTTCAACAGCATCGGCAGACTCAACAGCTGCAGGCTTGTCCTGAGCTTCTTTAATGCTTAAACGCACACGACCTTGCTTGTCTACTTCCATCACTTTCACAGCCACTTTCTGACCTATAGCTAAGTGATCTGCTACATTGCTCACGCGCTCATCAGAGATTTGTGAAATGTGAACTAAACCGTCTTTGCCTGGCAGAACGTTAACGAAAGCACCGAAGTCAACAATACGTACTACTTCCCCCTGATACACCGCACCTACTTCAATTTCAGCTGTGATAGCTTCAATTTTGTTGATGGCAATGTTGGCAGCTTGTGAGTTAGTCGCGGCGATTTTCACTGTACCGTCATCTTCGATTTCGATCGTAGTACCAGATTCTTCAGTGATCTGACGGATCACAGCACCACCTTTACCAATCACATCACGGATTTTTTCCGGGTTGATTTTTAAAGTGTAGATACGTGGAGCATGTTCAGACAGCTCTTCACGGTGAGTGCTGATCGCCTGATCCATCACATTCAGAATATGGATACGGGCAGCTTTGGCTTGTTTCAGCGCGATCTGCATGATCTCGCGAGTGATACCTTCAATTTTGATATCCATCTGCAGTGCAGTGATACCTTCAGTAGTACCAGCCACTTTAAAGTCCATGTCACCTAAGTGATCTTCATCACCTAAAATATCAGACAGAACTACGAAATCGTCGCCTTCTTTCACCAGACCCATAGCGATACCGGCAACAGAAGCTTTGATAGGTACACCAGCATCCATCAGCGCTAATGAAGAACCACAAACAGAAGCCATAGAGCTTGAACCGTTAGATTCAGTGATTTCAGATACCATACGTACTGTGTACGGGAAGTCGTTGAAATCAGGCATTACTGCTGCTACACCACGTTTCGCTAAACGGCCGTGACCAATTTCACGACGCTTAGGAGAACCTACCATACCCGTCTCACCTACTGAAAACGGAGGGAAGTTGTAGTGGAACAGGAAGTGGTCGGTTTTTTCACTCAGCAAATCATCAACAGTTTGCGCGTCACGGGCAGTACCTAAAGTACAGGTCACTAACGCCTGAGTTTCACCACGAGTGAACAAAGCTGAACCGTGTGTACGAGGTAATAAACCAGTCATCACGCTTAAAGCACGAACCATTTCGTTGTCACGACCGTCGATACGTGGCTCGCCTTTGATAATGCGGCTACGTACAATTTTACTTTCCAGGTTGTGGAAAATTTCGTTGGCTTCAGTTTCGTCAAAGCTCTCGCCTTCAGCTAACTCAGCTTTGATTTGAGCAAAAACTTCAGCTTTGATAGCGCCAATAGCTTCGTAACGTTTGGCTTTTTCAGTGATACGGTATGCTTCGCCAACAGGGGCTGTTGCCAGACCTGCAATTTTACTGCTCAGCGTTTCGTTTTTAGCAGGAGCAACCCAATTCCAGGCTGGTTTTGCAGCAGCAGCGGCAAATTCATTGATAGCGTTGATCACTGTTTGCATCTGGTCGTGACCAAATACCACAGCACCTAACATCACGTCTTCTGATAACACACCAGCTTCAGATTCAACCATCAGTACAGCGTTTGCAGTACCAGCTACGACTAAATCTAATTTGCTGTCTTTTAATTCAGCTTCTGATGGGTTTAATATGTATTGGTTGTTTACATAGCCAACACGAGCCGCGCCTAATGGACCACTGAACGGGATACCAGAGATAGCCAGCGCAGCAGAAGTACCGATGATAGAGATAATGTCCGGCTGAATTTCAGGTTGTACTGAAACTACAGTGGCAATAACCTGAACTTCATTGGTGAAGCCTTCAGGGAATAATGGACGGATTGGACGGTCGATTAAACGTGAAATTAACGTCTCGCCTTCTGACGGACGGCCTTCACGCTTGAAAAAACCACCAGGGATGCGGCCTGCCGCATAAGTTTTTTCCTGGTAGTTTACGGTCAGAGGGAAGAAATCCTGACCAGGTTTAGGTTGTTTTTTACCTACCACTGTGACTAACACAGAGGTATCACCCATGCTGGCCAATACAGCCGCGTCAGCTTGACGGGCGATAACGCCGGTTTCCAGAGTAATAGTGTGTTGGCCAAACTGGAATGATTTTACGATGGGGTTCACTGATTATTTCCTTTCTATTTTTCGCGTTTTTTCGCGGAGTCTTTTGGTCTGTTTTTCGCGGCACAGTATAGCCTGTTACAGGGCTTAAAAGATAGCTGGCACCAGAGTCGCAGGGTATAAAATTTAAGCATGTCCGGGCGGTAAGAACATCATGAAGGCATTAAGTTGCATCGGTATGAATTTTTAACCTTCAAAATACACAAAATCGCCTGGAGCGATTTTGAACATTGGAACGAAGCGACGATGGCCCATAGGGCATTTTGCAGGACAGCAAAATGTAAAAAATCGCCTGGAGCGATTTTGACTCACATCGTCCATGATGTTCGCCTTCGGCAGCTAAAGCTGTGCAAAACGGCTATCCTGCCGTTTTGTGAATATCGGAGCGAAGCGACGATGGCCCGACAGGGTGAGCGCCATGGATGGCGGCGAATAAAAAAATCGTCTGGAACGATTTTTAACAGCTTCAGCTGGCCCAAAGGGCATTTTGCAGGACAGCAAAATGTAAAAAGCCAGTCTAGGACTGGCTTTTTCAGGCATAAGCTGCGAATTAACGACGCAGACCTAAACGCTCGATCAGAGTAGCGTAACGCTGAGCGTCTTTGCCTTTTAAGTAATCTAATAACTTACGACGTTGGCTAACCATACGTAACAGGCCACGACGTGAGTGGTGATCGTGTTTGTGGTCAGCAAAGTGCGGTTGTAACTTAGCAATAGTTGCAGTTAATAATGCAACTTGTACTTCTGGTGAACCGGTATCGCCTTGTTTAACAGCGAAATCTGCTAAGATTTGCGCTTTTTCAGCTGTAGTTAGTGACATAGAGCCTCCAATAGAGAGATATGTTGTGCCGGCCACTAATCCAGCAACAACGAAAATGAGCGCGCATTCTATGCGCTTTCTTAAAGTCTTACAAGCAAAATTATAATGCTGGTGCTTGCCACACACTGGTATTGAGTAAACGTCGAACCGACAGTACACCTGAGTCTAACGAAGCCACACCAATAAACTGCTGCGCAGGGCCATAAAGTTTAATAGCGTCAGCCGCTTCTGTGCCTAAATCGGCCAGTTCAGATTCAGTTAACAGCACAGTCTGACCATGCACTAAACGCTTTTGTTGGGCTTCATTCAGTTGCAGCTCTGGTAAGTCAGTTAAGGCTAAATCCATAGGCAGCAGCAACGCATCTAAACCAGCCCAATCCTGCTTATCGTTCAGCGGCACCAGGTCTTCCTGCGTCAGCATTTGTGCCGCATGAAAAGGGCCAACATGAATACGGCGCAACGCACTGACATAAGCGCCAGAGCCCAAAGCTTCACCTAAATCATCAATCAAGGTACGGATATAAGTGCCTTTGCTGCAATGCACCAGAAAGCTGGCGTATTCGCCGTCAAACTGCTGCAATTCAAAGCGAAAAATAGTGATTGGCCTGGCTTCACGAGGTACTTCAATGCCTTGACGGGCATATTTATACAGCGGCTGCCCCTGGTACTTCAGAGCAGAAAACATAGTCGGAACCTGCATCACAGGACCACGGAACTGCTGCATTTGCTGCTCAAGCATGGCCTGATCAAAAGTTACAGGCCTGCGGCTGATGATTTCGCCTGCAGCGTCGCTGGTGTCGGTACGTAAACCAAAATGCGCTGTCACCAGATAGGTTTTGTCTGTGTCCAGTAAGAACTGACAAAACTTGGTGGCTTCGCCAAAGCAAATCGGCAATAAACCACTGGCCAACGGATCCAAAGCTCCGGTATGACCTGCCTTTTCCGCCTGATACAACCAGCGCACCCGCTGCAAAACTCCGTTGCTGGAAATTTCTAACGGCTTATCCAGTAACAGTATGCCGTGGACTGCACGACGCGCCATTACTCTTCCTCGTCCTGCGCCACTTTAGGCTTACGATCAGGCTCCTGACCCGCCTCAATACGGCGTTTGTCATCTTCGCGGCGTACCTGTTCGACCAGGTTGGCCATACGAATACCCTGATCCAACGACTGGTCAAAGTAAAAACGTATCGTAGGTACTATACGGGCCTGAATGCGTTTAGCGATTAGACTGCGGATATAACCACAGGCGTCGTTTAAAATATCCAGGTTCGCTTTTACTTTGTCGGCTTCTAAGCCTAAAAAAGTCACATAAATTTTGGCGTGCGATAAGTCACGCGATACGTCTACGTCAGACACGGTAATCATATTGTGCAAACGTGGGTCTTTGATTTCACGTTGTAAAATCACTGCGATTTCCTGTTGCATTTGCTGCGACAGACGGTCTACCCGGGTAAATTCTTTAGCCATAATTCTTTCCAACACATGTGAGCAGAAAGAAACAGGGGCCTAAGCCCCTGCCGATCTCTTCAACTTTAAATTTGCCAACTTAAAGTGCTTATAAAGTACGTTCAACCTGAACCACTTCAAACACTTCAATCTGGTCGCCTTCACGCACGTCGTTGTAGTTCTTCACGCCGATACCACACTCGAAGCCGTTGCGTACTTCGGAGACGTCGTCTTTAACACGACGCAGGGACTCCAGTTCACCTTCGAAAATAACCACGTTGTCACGCAGTACACGAATTGGTGCGTTACGTTTAATCACACCTTCGGTCACCATACAGCCTGCGATAGCGCCAAACTTCGGTGAACGGAACACTGCACGAACCTGAGCCAGACCAATGATCTGTTGTTTGAACTCAGGAGCTAACATACCTGTCATGGCGGCACGAACTTCGTCTAACAGTTCATAAATGATGCTGTAGTAACGTAAGTCCAGGTTCTCTTCTTCAATGATCTTACGGGCAGTGCCTTCGGCACGCACGTTAAAGCCGATGATGATAGCCGATGATGCAGCTGCAAGCGTTGCGTCGGTTTCAGTAATACCACCCACACCACTACCGATGATTTTGATTTTCACTTCATCAGTCGACAGACGGCTCAGTGACTCGCTGATTGCTTCCACAGAACCTTGTACGTCAGCTTTCAGAACTATGTTCAGTTCAGCCACATCGCCTTCAGACATGTTGGCAAACATGTTTTCCAGCTTAGATTTTTGCTGACGAGCCAGTTTGACGTCACGGAATTTACCCTGACGGTACAGTGCTACTTCACGGGCTTTACGCTCGTCTTTCACTACTGTCACTTCATCACCAGCTTGCGGCACACCGGAAAGACCTAAAATCTCTACCGGAATAGATGGGCCTGCCACTTTGATTTCTTTACCGTTTTCATCGCGCATCGCACGAACACGGCCGTACTCAAAACCACAAAGCACGATTTCGCCTTGTTGCAATGTACCTTCCTGAACCAGGATGGATGCCACAGGACCACGGCCTTTGTCCAGACGTGATTCAATAACAACACCACGAGCCAGACCTTTCTTCACTGCTTTTAATTCCAACAGTTCAGCCTGGTTCAGTATAGCTTCCAGCAGGTCATCTATACCCATGCCTGTTTTTGCAGAGATAGGCACGAATTGAGTATCACCGCCCCACTCTTCAGAAATAACGCCGTACTGAGACAATTCGTTACGAACGCGATCCGGATCTGCATCCGGTTTGTCCATTTTGTTCACTGCAACAACCAAGGGTACGCCAGCCGCTTTCGCGTGCTGAATAGCTTCTTTGGTTTGTGGCATCACGCCATCGTCTGCAGCCACAACAAGGACGACTATGTCTGTTGCCTTGGCACCACGGGCACGCATTGAAGTAAATGCCGCGTGACCTGGTGTATCCAGGAAGGTCACCATACCGCGTTCAGTTTCTACATGGTATGCACCGATGTGCTGAGTAATACCACCGGCTTCGCCAGCTGCTACTTTTGCTTTACGGATGTAATCCAGTGTCGAAGTTTTACCGTGGTCAACGTGACCCATAACGGTAACAACAGGAGCACGAGGCTCTAACTCGCCCTGACCTTCACGGTCTGACATGACCGCTTCTTCCAGCTCGTTTTCTTTAGTCAGAGTGAACTTGTGGCCCATTTCTTCACAAACGATAGCTGCAGTTTCCTGATCAATCACCTGGTTAATGGTTGCCATAGCACCCATTTTCATCATGACTTTGATCACTTCAGAAGCTTTAACTGCCATCTTCGAAGCTAATTCAGCTACAGTGATGGTTTCGCCAATTTTGACTTCACGTTCTACCGGCTGAGCTGGTTTGTTAAAACCATGCTGCATGCTAACTGGTGTTTTCTTTTTCTTGTGGCGATTAGCGCGGTTAAAGGCGTCTTTATCATCCACATCATCTTTTTTCTTCGCTTTACCAGCCGGAGCTTTTTTCGTAGTACGACGACCACCACGTTCTTCACGGGCATCCACTTCGTCTTCAGCTTGCTTAGCGTACACGTTGCTGGTTAAGTGATAATCAGCTTCTTCTGCCGGCTTGGTTTCTTCTTTGGCCCAACGCTCGGCGTTTTCTTCAGCTAAACGACGTGCGGCTTCAGCTTGCTGTTTGGCTTCAGCTTCCATTTTACGTAACAATTCAGCTTCCTGTTGCGCTTTGATACGCTCAGCTTCACGCTTCGCTTCTTCTTTCGCTGCGCGACGAGCCGCTTCTTCCGGATCGTCTTTCATTAACTGAGCATGTTTAGCTTCGTCACGTTTTTTCTGTTCTGCCGCTTTACGTTCAGCTTCTTCTTTCGCTTTACGGTTAGCTTCTTCTTTCACTTTTTGCTCTTCAGCTAAACGCTCTTGCTCGCGTTTTGCTGCTTCTGCAGCTTGTTCAGCGGCAATACGTTCCTCTTCAGCCAGCTTTGCAGCTTCTTCGCCAGAAGGACGTTTAACAAAAGTCTTTTGTTTGCGCACTTCAACCTGAATCTCGCGGTTGCGGCCAGCGCCACCAGCCACACTCAGAGTGGTTTTTTCTTTACGCACTAACGTCAGTTTGGACGGTTCAGCGGACTGACCACCGTGGGCTCGACTTAAGTGATCCAGAAGAGTTTTTTTCTCTTCCTCATTGACCATTTGGCCTGCGTGTTTTGTTATGCCTGCATCCGCAAACTGTTGGATTATACGATCAACAGTCGTATTGACGTCACTGGCCAGTTTTTCTATGGTTACATCTGCCATGTCAGTTTTTACCTCCGTTGACCCACTTATTTGTCTTCACTGAACCAAACAATATTGCGGGCAGCCATAATCAGCTCTGCCGCTTTTTCTTCAGTCATTTTTTCGATTTCAATCAAATCATCTACCCCAAGCTCTGCCAGATCATCAAGAGTGATGACACCTTTGCTGGCCAACACATAAGCTGTGTGGGTACCAACACCTGGCAGATTAACTAATGCTTCACTAGGCTCAGAGCCTTCCAGTGATTCTTCGCTGGCCAGAGCACGTGTGGTTAATACGGCTTTAGCACGTTTACGTAATTCTTCTACCGTGTCTTCATCTAATCCGTCGATAGAAAGAAGTTCGCTGACTGGTACATAGGCGATTTCTTCTAAAGTGGAGAAGCCTTCGTCTACTAATACACCAGCAAAATCTTCATCAATTTCCAGCGCCGTCATAAACAAGTCCAACACCTTGGCATTTTCTTCCTGGTGTTTGGCTTTCATTGCAGACACTGTCATCACGTTGAGTTCCCAGCCGGTCAGCTGACTGGCTAAACGGACGTTTTGACCAGCACGACCTATGGCCATGGCCAGGTTGCTGTCTTCGACGGCTATATCCATAGAGTGTTTGTCTTCATCCACTATGATGGACGCCACTTCGGCCGGAGACATGGCATTGATCACAAACTGAGCCGGGTTGTCGTCGAATAAAACGATATCAACACGCTCACCCGTTAACTCGCTGGACACAGCCTGAACACGTGAACCACGCATACCGACACAAGCACCCACAGGGTCGATACGACGGTCATTGGTTTTCACTGCAATCTTAGCGCGTGAACCCGGATCGCGGGCAGCTCCACGGATTTCGATCATCTCTTCGCCGATTTCCGGCACTTCGATACGGAATAATTCGATCAGCATTTCCGGACGGGTACGGCTTAAAAACAGCTGAGCACCACGGGCTTCTGGTTTTACTTCATATAATAAAGTACGGATACGATCACCCGGACGGAAAGTCTCACGTGGCAACATCTCTTCTTTAGCTAACATAGCTTCTGCATTGTTACCTAAGTCGACGATGATGCTGTCACGGTTTACTTTCTTAACCACGCCAGTGACTAATTCGCCAACCTGATCGACATAAGCTTCCACTACCTGTGAACGCTCAGCTTCACGGACCTTTTGCACTATGACCTGTTTCGCCATTTGCGTGGTGATACGGTCAAAAGTAATAGAGTCGATTTGCTCTTCAACATAATCGCCTACTTTTAATTGAGGTTCGTCATATTGAGCAGCAGACAAGGTGATTTCGCGGTACGGATGTTCTTGTACCTGGTCATCCGGGATCACCAACCAGCGGCGGAAAGTTTCATAGGCACCGGTTTTACGATCTATGCTTACGCGGACTTCGATGTCGCCTTCGTTTTTCTTTTTAGTGGCAGCCGCTAACGCGTACTCTAACGCCTGGAAAATTTTCTCGCGCGGAACTGATTTTTCGTTCGATACCGCGTCAACTACTAATAAAATTTCTTTAGCCATATTATTTTGCCTCGCTTTGACCCGTGTATCAGAACACTGGCACTACGTTCGCTTTATCTACGTTATCCATCAGCAAACGATAGAGTTTGCCATCCACTTCCACTACTAACATATCGTCTTCGATTTGTGTCAGCAGGCCTTTAAATTTGCGGCGTCCATCCTGCGGAATAGCCAATTTTACTTCAATGATCTGGCCAACAACTTTGGCGAAATGAGCAGGAGTAAAAAGTGGGCGGTCTAAACCAGGAGAGGACACTTCAAGGAAATATTCATTCGGGATAGGGTCTTCAACATCAAGCAACGCACTCACTTCACGGCTTACAGTGGCGCAGTGATCCACAGTAATGCCATCCTGATGGTCAATATAAACCCGCAGAATAGAGTGACGTCCAGCACGAACGAACTCTATGCCGACCAGCTCAAAGCCTGCGGCTTCTACTGTTGGCGTTAACAGCTCAGTTAACTGCTGTTCTTGTTTAGTCAAAGAGACCTCCAGAAATAAAAAAAGGGCATAGAGCCCAGAATAGTAGTAAAACCTTGTCGCCAGATATAAAAACGCCCCGAAATTTCGGGGCGACTTTAGAGCTGACTGGACTCTGATATCGCCAATCAAAGTCCTGAATTCTGTAGGCTTCACAGCGAACTGTTTGACCTGGGCATAGCTTCTGCTTAACAAAAGCATCTTACGGTTACAATTTTGCTGCTTAATGAAACTTGAGAAGTTTAATTGATCAGTAAAAAATTGGTTGCGGGAGCCGGATTTGAACCGACGACCTTCGGGTTATGAGCCCGACGAGCTACCAGGCTGCTCCATCCCGCGTCCGTAAGCGACGCACATTATATAGTCCTGGTCTGACTATCGCAAGCTTAGTTTCTATCCTTCGTGCTTGAAGTTGCTGCTTTGTTGACTGTGCTCTTTCGACCCAATCACATAGCTTAACTATGTTCATGGGTTCTCTGTCGCTTGTCGCCGTGCCGCCACTCCAATCAGCTTGGATGTACTTATGGGCTTGCCGTGCTTTGTATATTGGTGCCGAGAGCGGGACTTGAACCCGCACGCCCGAAGGCACTACCACCTCAAGGTAGCGTGTATACCAATTTCACCATCTCGGCTAAAAAATCAGAGGTGCAATCAGTTCCCTACAGGAATATCTGATGCTGGCTTTTTCTCTTCTACTGCGTCAGCTGCTTTAGTTTCGACAGGCACAGATAAATCCTGCCATTCGTCTACAGCTTTCACACGGCCTGTACTCAGGTTACCCAATAACAGACTTAAAGCGAAAAACAACGTTGCCAGTACTGTCGTAGTACGAGTTAAGAAGTTACCTGTACCTGAAGAGCCAAAAATAGTGGCTGAACCGCCGGCACCAAATGACGCGCCCATATCAGCACCTTTACCGTGCTGGATTAACACCAGAACGATCAGCGCTAATGCGACTAACAGATACAATACAATAAACAATTCGTACATTATGAATCCTTTGCCATTGTGCAAATCGCAGAAAAATCTGCCACTTTCAAACTAGCGCCACCAATAAGGGCGCCGTCTATGTCCGCCTCTGCAAACAGGGCTTCACAATTAGCAGCAGTGACACTGCCGCCATAAATAATTTTCACCGCATCTGCTGCCTGTACATCATACTGCGCCAAATGTTGGCGTATGAACTGATGCACTTGCTGAGCTTGCTGCGGTGTTGCTGTCTGACCTGTGCCTATAGCCCAAATCGGTTCATAACTTACCACAGAATGCGCCAGTAAATGAGGCTGCGCAGCATACACCGCATCTAATTGCCGTGCAAGAACCTGCAAAGTTTTTTCTTCTTCTCTTTGCTGCAAAGTTTCACCAACACAAAGTATTGGCGTCAGGCCAGCATCTACGGCCACTTTCACTTTTTGGCTGATCACAGAATCCAGTTCACCATACAAAGCACGGCGCTCTGAATGACCAATGATCACATGCGATGCACCAGCGGTTCGTAGCATATCCGCAGAGATTTCACCGGTAAAGGCCCCCACTAACTGTTCGCTCATATTCTGAGCACCCAATTTATAATTGGCATGTTTTGGAAAGTAGGATAGAAAAATTACCGGAGGGCAGATCAAAATATCAGGCAGAGGTTGTTTTAACACAGACAGAGCATCTGACATCTGTTGCACCAGATCCAGGCTACCATTCATTTTCCAGTTAGCGACCACTAACGGCTTACGTTGTCTCATGTTGTTGCCTCTGAATTAAAACGGGCGAGATAGTAACTAACCTCACCCATTCAGACAAGACTTGACGGTTAAATTAGCAGTTTTTAGCTGGCGATCTTCACTGCATCGGCTATTTTTTGCGCATATTGTTGTACTTCGTCTTGTATCCTTCCTTCTACCATTACACGAATTAAGGGTTCAGTACCTGATTTTCGGATCAAAACACGCCCCTGGCCGTTCAAATCCTGTTCAACTTGCTGTATGACTTTCTTGACGTGTAAGTTTTCTAAAGGTGCAGTGCCTTTTTCAAATTTTACGTTCACCAGCACTTGTGGCATCTTGGTCATGCCCTGCGCCAAATCAGCCAGCGACAACTTCGCTTCCAGCATCGCAGTTAATACCTGAATGGAGGCAATAATACCGTCACCCGTACCAGCATGATCCAGGTTCAATACGTGACCTGAGTTTTCACCGCCGATACGCCAGTTTTTCTGTGCCAGCATCTCTACCACATAACGGTCACCAACATTAGAGCGTGCAAATGGAATACCCAGTTCGGCCAAGGCCAACTCTAACCCCATATTACTCATCAGAGTACCCACTACTCCACCCTGCAACTTATTCAGCTTTTGTGCATTGCGGGCAATGATATAGACGATTTCGTCGCCATCAATCACCCGGCCTGTGTGATCCACCATCATCACACGGTCACCGTCGCCATCGTAGGCGATACCTAAGTCAGCACCTGTTTCAACCACTGTTTGTTGCAACAGATCAGTATGAGTGGCACCACAGTGGTCGTTAATATTTAAACCATTAGGACTAACGCCTATGGCCTGAACCTCTGCCCCTAATTCACGGAATACATTCGGTGCTATGTGGTAAGTGGCACCATGGGCACAATCCAGTACGATTTTTAAACCATTCAAGGATAGATGGTTTGGCATATGGCTTTTACAGAACTCTATATAGCGACCGGCAGCATCGTCAATACGCATGGCTTTACCTAAACGCTCTGACGATTCGCAAACCATAGGCTGTTCCATCGCTTCTTCAATAGCCAGCTCTACGTCATCAGGTAACTTAGTACCGTCAGCTGAGAAAAACTTAATACCGTTATCATAATAAGGGTTGTGCGATGCGCTGATGACAATACCGGCTTCAGCACGGAAAGTACGAGTCAGGTAGGACACTGCGGGCGTTGGCATTGGTCCCAATAAACGTACATCGACGCCCGCAGCCACTAAACCAGCTTCTAACGCGGTTTCTAATAAATAACCCGAAATACGGGTGTCTTTACCAATTAATACTTTTTTGGTACCACGCTGTGATAACACCCGACCAGCGGCCCAACCTAACTTCATCGCAAATTCAGGCGTAATTGGAAACTCGCCCACTTTGCCACGTACACCATCAGTGCCAAAATACTTCCTAGACATGCTCTACTCCAAATAAGGTGGCACAAGTTATAGCCACAGCTTGTACAGTTTCTTTAACATCATGCACGCGAATAATACGGGCACCTTTCATGACTGCTATTGTGGCACAGGCCAAACTACCTGCCAAACGTTCCTCTGGCGGAACCTGTACTAACTGACCAATCATTGATTTACGCGACATTCCGACCAGCAGTGGGTAATTTAATCCCAGCAAGTCTGAAAGCTGACTTAACAGCTGATAGTTATGCTGCAGACTTTTACCAAAACCAAAACCTGGGTCGAGAATAATCTGGCTTTTTGGGATGCCTGCGGCGATACAAACTTCTGCTCTTTGCTGTAAAAACTCCCCCACCTCTTTTACCACATCCTGATACAGAGGTGAATGTTGCATAGTTCTGGGTTGCCCCTGCATGTGCATTAAACACACAGGCACTTGCGCAGCGGCAGCCACTTCAACCGCACCATGATCTAACAGAGCTTTAATATCGTTAATGATGTCAGCACCAGTGGCCACGGCTTCTTTCATCACTTGCGATTTGCAGGTATCAATAGAGATGACGCAATCCAGTTCAGAGCGAATAGCTTCAATCACGGGCAAGACTCTGTCGAGCTCTTGCTGTACTGAGACTTCTTCTGCACCTGGGCGGGTCGACTCGCCCCCTATATCTAAAATAGCAGCGCCTGCAGCAAGCATGGCTCTAGCCTGTGCGATCGCAGCATCTTTGCCAATAAAACGGCCACCATCAGAAAATGAGTCCGGCGTGATATTTAAAATGCCCATCACTTTAGGATGGGATATATCCAACTGACGATGACGGGGCAATTGCAATAACATAAAAATACTCCTTCATCCTGCACATAGCAAAACCCCGGGAATTCCCGGGGTTTAATTAGTCAGAATTGAACTTTACAGAGGGTTTTCTGTGGATGGCTCTGACGGACTCACAACATCAACAGGCTTAGTATCACCGCTGTTAGAGCCTTTATTTTTGTCTTTTGGTTCCCAGTTTTCAGGCTGGCGAACGGTGCGACGATTCATCAGGTCATCAATTTGTCTGGAATCAATAGTTTCATACAACATCAGCGCTTCTTTCATCGCATGCAAAATATCCATGTTTTCTTCAATCAGAGTTTTTGCTCTGTTGTAGTTACGATCGATAATAGCTTTGATCTCAGAATCAATAATGCTGGCCGTTTCATCAGACATATTCTTCGCTTTGCCCATACTGCGGCCCAAGAATACTTCGCCTTCTTCTTCGGCATACAACAGCGGACCTAATTTGTCCGAGAAGCCCCACTGCGTCACCATGTTACGTGCTATAGAGGTAGCGTATTTGATGTCTTGCGAAGCACCTGTTGATACAGCATCACCACCGTAGATCAACTCTTCTGCCAGACGACCACCGTAAGCCACCGAAATTTTACTTTCCAGTTTACGACGGCTGATGCTGGTGGCATCGGCTTCCGGTAAGAAGAAAGTCACACCTAAAGCACGGCCACGAGGAATAATAGTCACTTTGTGCACAGGGTCATGCTCCGGCACCAAACAACCTACAATAGCGTGTCCTGCTTCGTGATAAGCCGTCATTTCTTTTTCAGCTTCCGACATCACCATAGAACGACGCTCTGCGCCCATCATGATTTTATCTTTAGCTTTTTCAAACTCTTCCATACCAACAACACGGTTATTACCGCGGGCGGCAAACAATGCAGCTTCGTTCACCAAGTTGGCTAAATCGGCACCAGAGAACCCAGGAGTACCACGAGCGATCACGCTGGCTTTGACATCGTCACCTAACGGCACTTTACGCATATGCACTTTAAGAATTTGTTCACGACCGCGTACATCAGGTAAACCTACGACTACCTGACGGTCAAAACGGCCCGGTCTTAATAAAGCAGCATCTAATACATCTGGTCTGTTGGTAGCAGCGATAATGATGATGCCTTCATTGCCATCAAAACCATCCATTTCCACCAGCATCTGGTTTAAGGTTTGTTCACGCTCGTCATGACCACCGCCTAAACCTGCGCCACGTTGACGGCCAACGGCGTCAATTTCGTCGATAAAGATAATGCAAGGAGCAGCTTTTTTCGCTTGCTCGAACATGTCACGTACCCGACTGGCGCCGACACCTACAAACATTTCCACAAAGTCAGAACCAGAGATAGCAAAAAACGGCACTTTAGCTTCACCGGCAATAGCCTTAGCTAACAGAGTTTTACCTGTACCTGGTGGGCCAACCATTAAAATACCTTTTGGTATTTTGCCGCCCAGCTTCTGGAAACGTGATGGGTCTTTCAAATAATCCACCAGCTCAGTCACTTCTTCTTTGGCTTCGTCACAACCTGCAACGTCAGCAAAAGTCGTTTTGATTTGATCTTCGCCCATTAAACGGGCACGGCTCTTACCAAAGGACATAGCGCCTTTGCCACCACCACCCTGCATCTGGCGCATAAAGAAAATCCAGACACCTATGAGTAAAAGCATTGGGAACCAGGAGATAAAAATCTGCCCCAGCATGCTTGGACTCTCAGGTGCGGTACCAGAGAAGGTGATGTCATTTTTGTACATGTCATCAATCAGCTTTGGATCGTAGCCAGTTGGGATCACAGTTTCAAAACGGTCGCCAGAACGCTTTACACCAGTGATCACACCATTTTGTTCCTTCACCTCGCGGATCTGGCCCTGATTGGCTTCTTTCAGAAACTGGGTATAACTCATTTGCTTATCTGCTTTATCAGCAGGACCAAAACTATTAAATACCGACATCAATACAACGGCGATAACCAGCCATACGATGAGATTTTTTGCCATGTCACTCAAGGTGAGAACCTCTCAGTTACGAAAATAGTTACAAAAAACGGTTACGATACGCTAAACCTACCGCTACTTTACTAGACTTTAAAGCCTGTCGCCACGATATATGTCTCACTGGAACGTGCCCGGGACGAATCTGGTTTACGGATCCGTACAGTGGTGAATACGCTGCGAACCTGTTGCACAAAGGCCTCGAAGCCTTCACCATGAAATACTTTGACAACAAAACTGCCATTTTTCTTCAATACGTTGTTACACATTTCCAGCGCCAGTTCGACCAGATACATACTTCTGGATTGATCCACTGTGCTGTTACCACTCATATTGGGTGCCATATCGGACAATACCACATCCACATTACGACCACCGATACGCTCTAACAAGGCGTTTAATACAGCGTCTTCGCGAAAGTCCCCCTGCAAAAAAGCCACACCGGCTAAAGGGTCCATCGGCAGAATATCACAAGCCACAACACAACCTGACTGACCTACTAATTCTGCAGCTCGCGCCGACCAACTGCCAGGTGCTGACCCTAGATCTACGACCGTCATGCCTGTTTTGATCAGTTTATCTTTATCCTGAATTTCATCCAGCTTAAAAGCAGCCCGGGAACGTAGCCCTAATTTTTGTGCTTTTTGCACAAAAGGGTCGCTTACGTGTTCCTGTAACCAGCGAGACGAGCTGGCGGAACGTTTTTTCTTTGTCATCTGAGTACTCTTAAATAGTCTTCATAGCAAGATGGCGGTACAATAGTGTAATTTCAAGCTTTCCAACACGGAAAATCTACACATATGAACCTTAGTAATAAACAAAAACAGTTTTTAAAAGCCAAAGCACACGAGTTAAAACCAACCATTCTGTTGGGTGGTAACGGATTAACTGAAGGCGTTATGGCCGAAATCGATTTGGCGTTAGAGCACCATGAACTGATCAAAGTGAAAGTTCCAAGCATCGATCGCGAAGAAAAAGTCGCTATCATGGACGCTATAGTGCGCGAAGCCAAAGCACAAAAAGTGCAGGTGATTGGCCATATTCTGGTGATCTACCGCGCTGCCAAAGAGAAAAAGTTACATATTCCAAAAGGTTAATCAGCGCCTTTTAAGTAACCTGCGGCCTGCAAAAACATGCGGGCCGACTCTTCATCCTCTGCAATATGTCTGGTCAAATAGGCTGGTTTCTCCACTTCAGTCGCTTTTAAATACTGCCAGGTCAGCATTTCATCTGCTGGTAACAACAATTCCACATGATGCAAATTGTTGGCAATTGCCCAAACAGAATTCTGTTTGAGTAACTCAAAAGATTGTGCAGGACTCGCTTGCCACTTTCTTATATCTAACACAATGGCCCAAGGTTTCGCGGTAACAGGAACAACCAAAGCTCTGAAGTCTCTGATGTATTCTTCAGTTCCCAATAACGTAGATACACCAAAAACCTGAACCCATAGCACCTGGTCTATCAGTTTCAGTTGATAAGCTTTTGTCTGGCCTCTTTGCATTTCTATCAGCTCTGGATTATTGAGAATAAAAAGGCGGCCTAAGCCGCCTTTTTCTTAGCTATACAGCTTATAAATACTGTACTTGAGTGATCTCAAACTCCACCATACCGGCTGGGGTATTGATAGTGACCACATCTTCTTCTTCTTTACCAATTAAACCGCGGGCTATAGGCGAATTCACCGAAATCCTGAAGTTTTTAATATCCGCTTCATCATCACCCACAATACGGTAGGTAACTTCCTCTTCCGTATCCAGGTTCAGAATGGTTACAGTGGCACCAAAAATCACTTTGCCATTATTAGGCAGTTTAGTGATATCAATGATCTGCGCATTGGACAACTTGGCTTCGATATCCTGAATGCGGCCTTCACAAAAGCCCTGTTGTTCACGGGCTGCGTGGTATTCCGCATTCTCTTTTAAATCACCATGCTCACGCGCTTCGGCTATCGCTTGAATGATAGCCGGGCGTCTTACTGTCTTCAGCTCATGCAGCTCGTCACGCAAGCGTTGGGCGCCTTCAACAGTCATAGGGATTTGACTCATCCGTTTACTCTCTTATGTAATTCCTGCACTGATGCAACAGTGGCAAAGGCATTGGCCGCATTCGCCTTACAGGTTGCAAAAGCTGCATTTAAAGTTGTGGTGTAGTTGGCTTTATGTTGCAGCGCGCCACGACGTAACACTTTAGAGTCTTCAATAGCCTGACGACCTTCTGTGGTGTTGACGATATAGCTGTATTCGCCGTTTTTAATACGGTCCAGAATATGCGGACGGCCCTCAAACACTTTACTGACAGTACGGCATTCAATGCCTGCTGCTTCTAAAGCTTTGGCAGTACCACCAGTTGCATCCAGCTCGAAACCAAGCTCAACCATAGTTCTGGCCAATTCAACAACGCGCACTTTATCGCTGTCACGCACTGAAAGTAAAGCACGACCACCTGTTGGGATCACAGTGCCAGCACCTAACTCTGCTTTGGCGAAAGCTTCAGCAAAGGTATCACCCACGCCCATCACTTCACCTGTTGAACGCATTTCAGGTCCAAGGATTGGATCTACGCCCGGGAATTTGTTAAACGGGATCACAACTTCTTTCACAGAGAAATAAGGCGGGATGATTTCTTTAGTAATACCTTGCGATGCTAAAGACTGGCCAGCCATACAACGGGCGCCCACTTTAGCCACGGCCACACCTGTAGCTTTTGATACAAATGGCACAGTACGGGCTGCACGAGGGTTCACTTCAATCAGATAAATTTCGTTATCTTTGACAGCAAACTGAGTGTTCATTAAGCCGACCACACCCAGCTCCAGCGCCAACTTTTTCACCTGCTCACGCATTCTGTCCTGTACATCAACAGATAAGCTGTGTGGTGGTAAAGAACAGGCTGAGTCGCCTGAGTGCACGCCGGCTTGCTCAATGTGTTCCATAATGCCGCCGATGATGACTTCTTTTCCGTCACAAATGGCGTCGATATCCACTTCAATGGCGTCATCAAGGAAACGGTCCAGCAGTACCGGAGAGTCGTTCGACACACTGACCGCTTCCGTCATATAACGGCGCAGGTCCTGATCGTCATAGACAATTTCCATGGCGCGGCCACCTAATACATAAGATGGACGTACTACCATTGGGTAACCAATGGCCGGTGCTTTGGCAATAGCTTCTTCCAGACTGGTGACTGTAGCGTTTTGTGGCTGTTTTAAACCTAAACGTTCAACGGCCTGCTGGAAACGCTCACGGTCTTCTGCACGGTCAATGGCATCGGGTGAAGTACCAATAATTGGCACTCCATTCGCTTCTAAAGCACGGGCTAATTTTAATGGTGTCTGACCGCCGTACTGAACAATAACGCCTTTTGGCTGTTCTTTACGGACAATCTCCAGCACGTCTTCCAGCGTAATAGATTCAAAGTACAGACGATCGGAAGTGTCATAGTCTGTAGATACGGTTTCTGGGTTACAGTTGACCATAATAGTCTCGTAACCGTCTTCACGTAAGGCCAGCGCAGCGTGCACACAGCAGTAGTCAAATTCGATACCCTGACCTATGCGGTTTGGACCACCACCAATAATCATGATCTTGTCACGATTGCTTGGTGCAGCTTCACATTCTTCATCATAAGTGCTGTACATATAAGCTGTGTTAGATGAAAACTCAGCAGCACAGGTATCCACCCGCTTGTACACTGGATGCAGACCGAAGCTGTGACGTTTTTTACGGACTTCACCTTCTGCCACGCCTAACAAATCAGCCAGACGTTTATCAGCGAAACCTTTACGCTTTAATACTTTTAAGCGTTTTTCATCTAAACCGGCAAAACCAGCAGCCTGCACAGCTGCTTCTTCTTTCAGCAGATCTTCAATCTGGATCAGGAACCAGTGATCAATTTTGGTCAGCGCATAGATTTCATCCATGCTCATGCCCATACGGAAGGCATCTGCTATGTACCAAATACGGTGTGAACCAGGTTCACGCAGTTCTCGAATGATTTTCTCTTTGGCTTCCGGAGCTTGAATGTCAATGATTGGATCTAAACCACAAACACCAATTTCCAGACCACGTAAAGCTTTTTGCAGCGATTCCTGCTGGTTACGGCCAATCGCCATCACTTCACCCACAGACTTCATCTGAGTGGTTAAGCGGTCATTGGCACCAGCAAATTTTTCGAAGTTAAAACGTGGCACTTTGGTCACAACGTAGTCGATGCTTGGTTCAAACGACGCAGGTGTTTTGCCGCCAGTAATATCGTTGGCCAGTTCATCCAGTGTGTAACCACAAGCCAGTTTGGCTGCCACTTTAGCAATAGGGAAACCTGTGGCTTTAGAAGCTAAAGCTGAAGAGCGTGATACACGAGGGTTCATCTCTATGATGACCATACGGCCGTCTTCAGGATTAATACCAAACTGCACGTTTGAACCGCCGGTTTCCACACCAATTTCACGCAACACTGCCAAAGAGGCGTTACGCATGATTTGGTATTCTTTATCCGTTAAGGTCTGAGCTGGCGCTACAGTGATAGAGTCACCGGTATGCACACCCATAGGGTCGAAGTTTTCGATAGAACAGACGATGATGCAGTTGTCGTTTTTATCACGGACCACTTCCATCTCGTATTCTTTCCAACCGATCAGAGACTCATCAATCAGCAGCTCTTTGGTTGGTGACAGATCCAGACCACGGGTACAGATTTCTTCAAATTCTTCGCGGTTGTAAGCAATACCGCCACCTGAACCACCCATAGTGAATGACGGACGAATAATGCACGGGAAACCAATTTTTTCCAGTACTTCATAGGCTTCTTCCATCGAATGAGCCAGACCTGCGCGCGGGCAAGCCAGACCAATGGAACGCATTGCTTTGTCAAAACGGCTGCGGTCTTCTGCTTTGTCGATGGCGTCAGCGGTAGCGCCAATCATTTCGACATTGTATTTTGCCAGCACACCATGACGCTCTAAATCCAGCGCACAGTTTAATGCGGTCTGACCGCCCATGGTCGGTAACACTGCACATGGACGTTCTTTTTCAATGATTTTTTCTACCACTTGCCAGTGGATAGGTTCGATGTAGGTTGCATCGGCCATTTCCGGGTCTGTCATGATAGTGGCAGGGTTAGAGTTCACCAGAATGACACGGTAACCCTCTTCTTTTAATGCTTTACAGGCTTGAGCACCTGAATAATCGAACTCACAAGCCTGACCAATCACAATAGGACCGGCGCCGAGGATAAGAATACTTTTAAGATCGGTACGTTTTGGCATAGCTATTCTCTGTCTCTCTTATCTCAATTAAGCCTGACGCTGTTGCATCAATTCGATAAAGTGGTCAAACAATTCACTGGCTTCGTGTGGACCAGGGCTGGCTTCAGGGTGGCCCTGGAAGCTGAAGGCTGGTTTATCGGTACGGTGAATGCCCTGCAAGGTACCATCAAACAACGACTTGTGAGTGGCACGTAAATTGGCAGGTAAAGTGGCTTCTTCTACAGCAAAACCGTGGTTCTGCGCTGTGATTAACACCTTGTTTGTATTCAGATTTTTCACCGGATGGTTACCACCATGGTGACCTACTGTCATTTTAATCGTTTTGGCACCGCTGGCTAACGCCAGTAACTGGTGGCCTAAACAAATACCAAACACTGGAATATCAGTGGTCAGGAAAGTTTCGATGGCTTTGATGGCGTAATCACAAGGAGCCGGGTCACCAGGACCGTTGGATAAGAAAATACCGTCAGGGTTCAGTGCTAATACTTCTTCAGCAGAAGTTTGAGCCGGAACTACAGTTAAACGACAACCGCGGTCGGCCAACATGCGTAAAATATTACGTTTCACACCAAAATCGTAGGCAACTACATGAAAGGCTGAATTATCTGGTTTAGCGAAGCCCTGACCTAAAGTCCAGCTGCCTTCAGTCCATTGATAGGACTCTTTCACTGAAACTTCTTTGGCTAAGTCCATACCGGACAAACCAGGGAAAGCACGAGCCAGTTCTAAAGCTTTGTTTTCGTCTAAGTTATCACCAGCCATTAAGCAGCCGTTTTGTGCGCCTTTTTCACGCAAAATACGGGTCAGCTTACGGGTATCTATATCGGCGATGCCTAAAATATTGCGGGAGCTAAGATAATGACTAAGAGAGGCTTGATTACGGAAATTGCTGGCTAACAAAGGAAGGTCACGGATAATCAGGCCTTTGGCCCAGATTTTATCAGATTCCTCATCTTCATCGTTTGTGCCGGTATTTCCAATATGAGGATATGTCAGAGTGACGATTTGTTCAGCATAGGAAGGATCCGTGAGGATTTCCTGATACCCGGTCATCGAGGTATTAAATACCACCTCTCCAACAGAAATACCTTCAGCGCCAATGGCTGTACCGCGAAATACGGTGCCGTCTTCCAGTACGAGCAGGGCGGACTTAGTCAAAATAACCTCCAAACAGCAGAAAACGGGGGAAAAACATTGTTGTTCACCACCCGTTTTGACCCAGAATTTTTGTATCCACGTTTGCTTAGGCAAACCTGACTATTCTAGGCGATTTGAGCTATTTGGTCTAACTCTTTTTTGATATTTTATAAAAATGACGCTTTGATCGCATTTTTATAACATATTGCTCAAAAAGTTAAGCTAAGTCGGCCAAACCCAGCACTTGTTGCATAGAATAAAGTCCTGGCTGTTTATTTTGCAACCAAAGTGCTGCTCGCCATGCACCTTGTGCAAAAGTACTGCGACTGGAAGCTTTATGGGTTATTTCCAGCCGTTCTCCCAAATCCGCAAAGAGTGCAGTGTGGTCACCAATAATGTCACCGCCTCTGACCGTCGCAAAACCAATGGTCTTTTGATCACGCTCGCCCATCATGCCTTCACGGCCATAGACAGCAACATCGGAGAGATTACGATCCAAAGCTTTGGCAATTTGATGGCCTATAGCCATAGCTGTGCCTGAAGGTGAATCTTTTTTAAATCTGTGATGCGCTTCAATAATTTCAATATCAGCGGTGTGCCCCATTACCTTAGCTGCAGTTTCTACCAAATGCAGTAATAAGTTAACGCCGACACTCATATTAGGCGCCCAAACGATGGGAATAGACTGGGAGGCTTGTTGTACTGCAGCATATTGACTATCTGTGAGGCCAGTCACACCAATCACCAACGCTTTTTTGGCCTGCACCGCCAGCTCCAGATGCTGTAGCATGGCGTCTGGCATAGTAAAATCAATCCAAATGTCAGCTGAATCAAAAGCAGCTACAGAGGTTTCTATAAAAGGTAGGTTCAATTTGCCACAACCGGCCAATTCACCTGCATCCATGCCTGTTAAAGCTGAACCGGCGCGCACAGTAGCAGCAGTGATTGGCAATTGGTGCTCTTTAGCTACACTGACCAAAGCTCTGCCCATACGGCCGTTTGCACCTAAGATACCTACTGTACTCATCTATTGTTCCTGTGACTGGCTAGGTTGATTCGGGCGCTATTAAACGGCAGTCGGGAGCGATATGCAACCCCAAACTGCCGTGCTCTTTTATACCGCTGCGGTAAAAATGGCCCGGCTGGCACTATAGTCGATATCGCCATGCTCACCCAGCTTATCCATACCTTGGCTCATCACTTTGGCCATCAGCTCGTCCACTGAAGAGGCTGGCAGTCCATAAGCGGTCAAGCGGGTTGGCACCCCCATTTGCTCAAAAAAGGCACGGGTATGATGGATGGCTTCATCAATTTGGCGCTCAGGATCCTGCTGCTGCAAACCCCAGACTCTGCCGGCGTACTGCAGCAATTTGTCACGTTTGGTGGCGCGTTGCTGCTGCATTAAGGCCGGCAGCACTACAGCCAAAGTTTGAGCATGATCTAAGCCGTATAATGCAGTCAGCTGATGACCTAAGCCGTGAGTCGCCCAGTCTTGCGGCACTCCAACACCAATCAAACCGTTCAGAGCCATAGTGGCTGCCCACATCACATTAGCCCTGACATCATAATTTTCTGGCTCATTTAAGGCCTTGGGCCCCTCTTCTATCAGCACTTGTAAAATAGATTCGGCAAATCTGTCCTGCACAGCAGCATTGACCGGATAAGTCAGGTATTGCTCCATGACATGGACAAAAGCATCCACTACGCCATTGGAAATTTGTTTAGCTGGTAAGCTGTAGGTGACTTTTGGATCAAGAACAGCGAACTGCGGATAGACTGCTGGGTGTGAAAATGCCAACTTTTGCTGAGTGCTTTGGCGGGTAATCACCGCATTGGCATTACTTTCTGTACCAGTCGCTGGCAAGGTCAGCACACAGCCCAGAGGCAATGCTGCTTTAATTCGTACTTTATTTTCTAAAATGGCCCAGCCATCTTGCTCCAGCAGTGCAGCTGCTGCGATGTATTTGCTGCCATCCACGACAGAGCCACCGCCTACAGCTAATATAAAATCAATTTTTTCCGCTTTCACTAAAGCAACAGCTTTGCTTAAGGTTTCGTAACTTGGATTAGGTTCAATACCAGAGAACTCCAGATAACTGTGCCCTTTCAGCGCATCTGTCACCTGTTGATACACACCGTTTTGCTTAATAGAACCACCACCATAGGTCAGTAGTACTTTACTTCCTGTTGGGATCAACTGGCTCAACTGGCTAATTTGGCCATCACCAAACACAATTCGGGTTGGATTCTGGTAAGAAAAGTTAAACATAGTAGCTCCGGTGAGTGAAACAAAAATTCATGGATGGATATGGGCCTAAAAGGCACTAAGTTCAAGCTGCTTTTGGTTTTTTCTTCTACCGTAGGCAAAACGCCTGAATTCGGTTAGGCTGATTTTAAGTCATTTAGGCTCCATGTTTGTTATGAAACTTGTGATCCGATGCAATCATTTTTATTAGTTTGGCTATAGCTTAGTCGGCTTTAATATTTGACAGGACTTCTGGACGTCTCTATATTCCGGAAAATTTTAAAACCTTTCAGGTTTAGAGGAAAACTCATGACGTTATCGCAAAAACAGCAAGCACGTTTATCCTTGCTGCCCTTGCTGCTATTTGTTGCCTTGTTCTTAGGCACAGGACTTTATCTGCAGTCGCAAGGGGTTGATTATGCCTTTTATCAGTTACCTGGGCCTGTGGCTATTATTCCCGCTCTGGTGTTGGCAATTTGGCTTTATAAGGCCCCCTTGACCGAATCTATTGACGTTCTGGTACGAGGTGCTGGTAATAGCAATATTATTACTATGTGTATCATTTACCTGCTGGCAGGTGCTTTTGCTACTGTAGCTCAGGCAACGGGCGGCGTAGACGCTGTGGTTAATGCAGGTTTATCCTTAGTTCCAGCCGAATTTTTATTACCCGGCTTATTTGTAATTTCAGCCATAGTGGCGACGGCTATGGGTACTTCGATGGGGACTATAGGTGCTTTAGCCCCAATAGCAGTGGGTTTAAGCACGCAAGCGCAGTTAGAGCCCGCTTTAGTGGCAGGGGTACTGTTAAGTGGTGCAATTTTTGGCGATAACCTGTCTATCATATCTGATACCACCATAGCCTCCACCCGCACTCAGGGTGCGGAAATGAAAGACAAATTCAGAGAAAACCTGAAAATAGCCCTACCTGCTGCAGTGCTGACACTGGCCTTATTTGCTGTTTTAGCGCAAAGCCTGGTTCAAGTAACAGTCAAAGACTTTAGCTGGACAGGAGTTTTACCTTATGCCGCTATTCTTATTCTGGCTGTGGCGGGGATGAACGTATTTGCTGTTCTGCTTCTGGGCATAGTGTTAGCCGCATTGCAAGGGGCCGTATTGGCCGACTATCAACTGGCAAACCTGGGTAAAGACATTTATAAAGGTTTTGGCTCAATGCAGGAGATTTTCCTGCTGTCGATGTTGGTGGGCGCTTTGGGTGAATTTGTCAAACAACAAGGGGGTTTGCAGTATTTGTCCAGCCATGTGACGGCATTGGCTTTAAAACTGAAATTGGCCGGCAATAAAGCTCAACAACTGGCTATCGCCGCTCTGGCTTTTGTCAGTAACCTGTGTATTGCCAATAACACTGTCGCCATAGTCGTCACAGGCGATGTCAGTAAAGATATAGCTGTGCATCACCAAATCACGCCTAAACGCAGCGCCAGCTTATTGGATGTATTTGCCTGTATAGCACAAGGCTTAGTGCCTTATGGCGCTCAGGCGTTATTATTAGGTGCCAGCTTTGGCCTGTCTCCATGGGATGTGGTCACCAACAGCTACTATTGCTTAATACTTGCGGTCTTTGCCATTGCACGCATTTTGGTAGAAAAAATCGACCGGAGCGATGTTTAACGTCTATATGAGGCGATGATGTCCTCGGCAAGCATTTTGCTGGACAGCAAAATGTAAAAAATCGGGCCAGCATTAAGCTGGCCCGGTTATTTGAATTTTAAGTTTTACTACAATTCGGCAAGGCCCCCTGACTGCGGCGCTGCTGGTAATAGCCTTCTGCCACCGTCATATGCTTATTTAACTCTTTTATTCTGTTGTCCGGCACAGGGTGGCTGGATAACAGCTGTGGCGTTGAACCACTTCCTTTCGCCGCCATGTTCTGCCATAACTTCACAGATTCCGTAGGTACAAAACCTGACTTAGCCATCAGCTCCAGCCCCATAATATCGGCTTCGGTTTCATGAGCTCTGCTAAATGGCAGTGCTATACCCACTTGAGCGCCTAAGCCAAAGGCAGTCTTCATTTGTTGCTGATAAGGCGTACCAGCAACAGTTAATGCGCTGTCAGCCACTGTTAATGCGGTAGAAATAAACTGGTCGCTGGATAAACGCTCGTTGCTGTGTCCAGCCATGACGTGGGCAATTTCATGACCTATGACAGCCGCCAGTTGCGATTGGTTATCAGCCACTAGCAAAAGCCCGGTATACACGCCCATTTTGCCGCCAGGTAAAGCAAAAGCATTGACCTGATCATCTTCAAACACCACTATTTCCCAGGGGGTTTGTTGCCACTTGGCATCGGTATGTTTGAGCAGGGTATTGGCGACGCACTGCACATACTGATTCACTTTTTTATTTTTACTGATCGGGGTTTCAGCTTTCATGCCTTCAAAGGTCTGAATACCCATAGCGCTGAGTTTTTGGTCATCAAATAACATCAGCTGGCGACGACCAGTAGGTGAATGAGTGCAACTGGCGATTAAGACACTGGCAATTAGCAAGGGAAGCACTAACTTAGTACGCATCAAATGATCCTTCTTTTCTTTTCGTACTTGAAACGGCAGCTAATAGAACTATAAAAGCTCCAATAAGTTCAGTTATTGTGCGGCATCTGAAAAAAGAAAACCACCGGCAGGTGGTTTTCATTCAGTATCTGCAGAAAACAGATGTTAGCCGGTTAAATCATCAAAAAACTTTTTCACACCATCAAAGAAGCCTTTTGACTTAGGTCTGTGTTTAGCTTCACTGTCTCCAGCCCAGCTTTCATCCAGCTGTCGCATCAAGTCTTTTTGCTTGTCGCTTAAGTTGACAGGGGTTTCCACCACCACTTTACAGACCAAATCACCTACACCGCCACCACGGACCGACTGCACACCTTTACCGCGCAGACGGAACATTTTGTCAGTTTGGGTTTCAGCAGGGATCTTCAGCTTGACTCTACCATCTAAAGTTGGTACGTCAATTTCACCACCTAAAGCAGCAGTACTGAAACTGATGGGTACATCGCAATACAAGTTGTTGCCATCACGCACAAAGATAGGGTGCTCTTTGACATGCACCTGTACATACAAGTCACCAGCCGGTGCACCAAACTGCCCAGCTTCACCTTCACCTGCTAATCGGATACGGTCACCTGTATCCACGCCAGCCGGGATTTTCACCGACAGTGTTTTGGTCTTTTCTACGCGGCCATCGCCATGACATTTAGTACATGGGTCCGGGATAATTTTGCCGCGACCACTACAAGTCGGACAGGTTTGCTGCACAGCAAAAAAGCCCTGACGCATAGTGACTTGTCCAGCTCCATGACAGGTTGGACAGGATTTGGCTTGAGTGCCTTTTTTCGCGCCTGAACCATCACAGACATCACAGGACACCCAGGTTGGCACTTTAATTTCAACCGACTTACCCCGTACAGCATCCTCGAGATTTAACTCCAGGTTGTAGCGTAAGTCTGAACCACGTTGGGCACGGGATTGCCCGCCACCACGACGGCCACCACCAAAGATGTCACCAAAAACGTCACCGAAAATGTCGTTAAAGTCGGCACCACCGCCACCGCCGCCACGGTTTGGATCCACACCAGCGTGACCATAGTTATCATACGCAGCGCGCTTCTGGTCATCCGACAGGATCTCATAGGCTTCTTGCACTTCTTTAAACTTCTCTTCCATAGCTTTATCACCCTGAGTTCGATCCGGGTGATATTTCATGGCGAGCCGTTTATAGGCCTTTTTGATTTCTTTATCGTCAGCGCCTTTTTCGACGCCAAGCACTTCGTAATAATCACGCTTCGACATAACAACTCATCTTGATAGAGGAGCGACCGCACAAGGCGGCCGCTCAAATTAACTCTGGTATGGGGCGCATCTTAAAGAGGCGACCCCACAGACACAATGATTATTTGTTGTCTTTAACTTCTTCGAACTCAGCGTCGACGACGTCATCACCAGCAGCATTGCGTGCTTGAGGTTCAGCGCCACCTTGTTGCGCTTTCGCCTGAGCTACTTCAGACAGTTTCTGAGAAGCCTGGATCAGAGCCTGAGTCTTAGCTTCGATCTCAGCTTTATCGTTTGCTTTGATGGCAGTTTCCAGCGCAGCAACAGCAGCTTCAATCTCTTGTTTGTCGTTAGTGGCTAAGTCGTTACCAGCTTCTTCAATTTGCTTGCGGGTTGCATGCACTAAAGCGTCTGCCTGGTTACGGGTTTGCACTAATTCTTCAAACTTTTTGTCTTCTTCAGCATTCAGTTCAGCGTCACGCACCATACGTTCCACTTCTTCATCTGATAAGCCTGAAGAAGCTTTGATAGTGATCTTCTGCTCTTTACCTGTGTCTTTGTCTTTAGCAGACACATGCAGAATACCGTCGGCGTCTAAGTCGAAAGTAACTTCGATTTGTGGCTCACCACGACGAGCCGGACGAATACCTTCTAAGTTGAACTGACCCAGTGACTTGTTGGCAGACGCTTGCTTACGCTCACCTTGCAGCACATGGATAGTTACAGCAGACTGGTTGTCATCCGCAGTAGAGAAAGTTTGTGACTTCTTGGTTGGGATAGTGGTGTTCTTCTCAATCAAGGCTGTCATCACGCTACCCATAGTCTCGATACCTAAAGACAATGGAGTTACGTCTAACAACAGAACGTCAGTCACGTCACCTGATAATACAGCGCCCTGGATCGCTGCACCCACAGCTACAGCTTCGTCAGGGTTCACGTCTTTACGTGGCTCTTTACCGAAGAAGGCTGTTACCGCTTCCTGAACTTTAGGCATACGAGTCTGACCACCTACCAGAATGATATCGTTGATATCACTTACAGACAGGTCAGCATCTTTTAGTGCCTGTTTCAGCGGCTCGATAGTGCGCTGAATTAAATCGTCTACCAAAGATTCCAGCTTAGCGCGGGTTACTTTGATGTTTAAGTGCTTAGGACCAGTGGCATCTGCAGTGATATACGGCAGGTTCACTTCAGTCTGAGAAGCAGAAGACAGTTCGATCTTAGCTTTTTCGCCAGCTTCTTTTAAACGCTGCATCGCCAGTGGATCGTTACGCAGGTCAATGCCCTGCTCTTTTTTGAACTCGTCTACTAAATAGTTGATCACACGAGAGTCAAAGTCTTCACCACCTAAGTGAGTGTCACCGTTGGTTGCTAATACTTCGAAGGTCTGTTCGCCATCTACATCGTCGATTTCAATGATAGAGATATCGAAAGTACCACCACCTAAGTCATAGACTGCAACTTTGGTGTCGCCTTTTTTCTTATCCATACCATAAGCCAGCGCTGCTGCTGTTGGCTCGTTGATGATACGTCTTACTTCTAAACCAGCGATACGGCCGGCATCTTTTGTCGCCTGACGTTGCGCATCGTTGAAGTAAGCAGGAACAGTGATTACCGCTTCAGTCACTGGCTCGCCCAGATAATCTTCAGCAGTTTTCTTCATTTTTTTCAGCACTTCCGCAGAAATCTGTGGTGCAGCTAATTTTTTGCCTTTAACTTCAACCCAGGCGTCACCATTATCAGCCTTAACAATCTGGTAAGGCATGATTTTGATGTCACGCTGAACTTCAGCATCTTCAAAACGACGACCAATCAAACGCTTAATTGCGAACAAAGTATTTTTTGGGTTAGTCACAGCCTGACGTTTGGCTGGCTGGCCAACTAATACTTCGCCGTCTTCAGCATAAGCGATGATGGAAGGAGTGGTTCTGGTACCTTCAGCGTTTTCAAGAACGCGTGGCTGGTCGCCATCTAAAATAGCCACACAGCTGTTTGTTGTACCTAAGTCAATACCAATAATTCTACCCATAACTACTCTCCGCTTATTAATCTGTACAATTAAAATTGTGTTGACCAGTTAATGGGGTTTACCCCTATTCGATTCAAGGTTATTTTTTTAAAAAAATTTATCGTTTGTGCGATAAATGAGCAAAAAGGCGGGTTCAGCCACTGATTAGCGCCGAAACTAAGGCGATAGAACAGAAAAGCATTTAACCCAAAAAGCAATTGCGGCGTATAATCCTGCTTAATTACCAGACTATGAGCCTGAACAGAGAGAAAGATCATGCCTTTATTAGATAGCTTTACCGTTGACCACACCATTATGAAAGCACCTGCTGTGCGCGTGGCTAAAAAAATGAATACACCCAAAGGTGATGACATCACTGTATTTGATTTACGTTTTTGCGTGCCTAACGAAGAAATCCTGTCAGAAAAAGGCATTCATACACTGGAGCATTTATTTGCCGGTTTTATGCGTGATCATTTAAATGGCGATGGCGTAGAAATTATCGATATTTCCCCAATGGGCTGTCGCACAGGTTTTTATATGAGCCTGATTGGTACACCGGACGAGCAGCGTGTGGCAGCAGCATGGAAAGCCGCTATGGCCGATGTGCTGACAGTACAAAACCAGTCTGAAATTCCTGAGCTGAACATTTATCAATGTGGCACAGCCCAGATGCATTCTTTAGCTGAAGCCAAAGAAATTGCCCAGAACATCATCAGCCGTGGTGTAGGTGTGAATTTAAACGACGAATTAAAGCTGTCCGCTGAGTTTTTGAAAAACAGCTAAGATGGATTGAAGCAGTCAGGCTCAAGGGCCTGACTCTCTACTGACTACACTATTCAATTCTGCACAAAAACCTATAAGGCCAATGCTGCTTCTAACTCTGGCAGCAGGCTGAATAAATCCCCCACTACGCCATAATCTGCAATCTGAAAAATCGGTGCTTCCGGATCTTTGTTGATAGCCACTATCACTTTGGAATCCTTCATCCCCGCTAAATGCTGAATAGCTCCAGAGATCCCTACCGCTATATATAAATCCGGCGCAACAATTTTACCGGTTTGTCCCACCTGCATATCGTTGGGCACAAAACCCGCATCCACTGCAGCTCTGGAGGCTCCAATAGCAGCCCCCAGTTTGTCAGCAATGCCTTCGAGTAACTTGAAGTTATCGCCATTTTGCATACCACGTCCACCGGAAATAACCACTCTGGCAGCCGTCAGTTCTGGCCGCTCAGATTGGGTCAGGCTTTCGCTGATAAAACGCGATACGCCAGCATCTTTGGCTATGCTCAATACATCTATTGTCGCATTGCCATTTTCTTCAACTGCAGTAAAAGCGGCGCTGCGCACTGTGATCACTTTGACCGCATCGCTTGATTGCACTCTGGCGATGGCGTTACCTGCATAGACAGGCCGCACAAAGGTGTCTGCGCTTTCTACCGAGATAATGTCAGACAGCTGGCCAACGTCCAGTAAGGCGGCTACCCGAGGCAACAGGTTTTTACCATGGCTGGTCGCAGGCGCGAGTATATGACTGTAAGCGGCCGCCAACTCAACCACTAAAGCTGCAACATTTTCTGCCAATTGATGTTGATAGACCCTGTGATCCGCTATCAGTACTTTACGCACCCCACTGAGTTTGGCTGCGGCCTGAGCTACAGCGTCACAGTTGGCACCAGCTACCAACAGGTCGACTTCATTTCCCGTTAACAGAGCTGCTTGCACCGCTTTGTGGGTGTCGGCTTTTAATTGGCTGTTCGTGTGTTCTGCTATTACTAAGGCTGTCATGCTATCACCTTGGCTTCTTGTTTTAATTTGCTGACCAGTTCAGCGACGGATCCCAGTATCACGCCAGCGCTGCGGCTGCCCGGCGCACTGACATTCAGTGTGCTGATATTTGACTTAAGCAGCACGCCCATGCTGTCAGCGGCTTTAATCTCCAGCGGCTTTTTCTTAGCTTTCATAATATTGGGTAAGGAGGCATAACGCGGCTCGTTTAAGCGCAAGTCAGTGCTGACCACAGCAGGCAGGCTCAGCTCAACGGTTTGCAAGCCACCATCGATTTCACGGGTCACTTGTACGCAGTTCGCATTCATCACCAGCTTTGACGCAAAGGTACCCTGGCCCATACCAGTTAAAGCAGCTAGCATCTGGCCTGTTTGGTTGTTGTCAGAATCGATCGCCTGTTTGCCGATGATTACCAGTTGCGGCTGCTCGGTTTCAACCACTTTGGCGATTAATTTCGCCACTTGCAGTGAATCAAGCACCAACTCAGATTCAAGCAAAATTGCGCGATCAGCCCCTAAAGCCAGAGCGGTACGCAGCTGCTCTTGCGCTGCATTGCTGCCAATACTGACCACCACCACTTCAGTTGCAGTGCCAGCTTCTTTTAAGCGTACTGCCTCTTCGATGGCGATTTCACAAAATGGATTCAGCGCCATTTTAACGTTGGTTAAATCCACACCACTGCCATCCGACTTCACTTTAACTTTTACGTTGTAGTCTATTACCCGTTTTACCGGGACCAGTATTTTCATCTTTCCCCCTGCCAGCTGTTGTTTGTGCTGCTTGTCAAAATATGTACGGACAACTTTAGCTGGCAGCGTATAGTTGGCCCTGCTGCATTGCAAACCCAGGACCCGAGGCTTTTGCCTTTTATCAAGTGCAATGGCAAAACAACAGCCCTCACTTCAATGTTGTTTTCTACCGACGCATTTTCAGAGGTTGGGCTACTGCATAGTTTAGCCCCCTGCTGTTTTTCTTTGCTTTTTGTCAAATTGTCTGGACAATTTCAGCATACACTGGCAAGCATAGAGTTAACGAAAAAGCCGCAGTCGTTTCAATACGGATGACATTTTGAGGAACAGGTAGTAATGACACTGGACACTTCCAAGGTTTCGATAAAAACCTCACTAGCTTCACTTTTTGGCAAAAACTTATATGAAGTGGACGGCGATCAGCTGTTCCTCGACGAACTGTCGCAATGTGCACAGGAAGTGACGGTGCGCGAAGGCAGTTACATTTTTAAGGAAGGCGATCCGAGCGATTATGTATATGTGGCGATTTCCGGTGCCATTATGTTGGAGCGTTCAACCAGCAAAGGCGTTCGTCATGTGTTTGCCTTTTTATTCACCGGCAATCTGTTAGGTTTGTCTGAATTTTCTGTCTACAGTTTTAGCGCTAAGGCACTGAATAATGTCACTGTGATAAAAATGAATAAGAAGATTATTCAAAGCATCTTTGATCGCTACCCCACTATTGCCAAACGCTTTCACCAATTTACCACCCACGTGCTGCATTACATTTTGGATCAGATGTTTATTATGGGGCAGAAAACGGCACATCAGCGGCTGGCGCATCTTATTCTCGATATGGCGCACCGTATCGGCCATGGCACCAATCGCTTTTTCCTGCCCATGGGCAGGCAGGACATAGCCGATTATTTAGGGATGTCGCTGGAAACCACCAGCCGTGGTTTTAGCCACCTGAAGAAACAAGGCATCATTAATATCGAAAACAACTACAAAATCACAGTGCTGGACAGTGCAGCACTGAAGGAATTTGCTGATATTTAAGCTGTTACAACAGGCCTTCGCTATAGCGGCTGGCCTGTTGTAAAAAATCATCCGCCCGCAACCGCTGATTGATACCATGCAAATCAATCATCTCTGCCTTTAAGGAGTGTGTCTCGCCCTGATGGGCAATATGAGCCAACAGCTGTTCAGCACGTGGGATAAAACTATTCAGTAAAGCGGCCGGATAAAGTGCAATACGGTAGCCCAACTCAGCTAATTGCCCGCCGCTGTGCACAGGACTGTTACCGCCTTCAACCAGGTTATGAATAAGCGGGATACGGCCGGCAAACTGACGGCTGATTTGTTGCATCTGTGCCAGTGTCTGTGGCGCTTCGATAAAAATCGCGTCGACCCCTGTCGCCAGATACTGCTCAGCACGCTCAAGCGCATCCTCAAATCCGTTCACACCCAGTGCATCAGTGCGGGCGAAAATCAAGGTTTCTTCACTGCATCTGGCATCCAGTGCCGCTTTTAATTTACCCACCATTTCGCTGGCCGGGATCACCTGCTTGCCTTTCATATGACCACAGCGTTTGGGCATCAACTGATCTTCAATCTGCAGTGCCTGAGCGCCAGCGCGCTCCAGCACTTTGACTGACCTTTGGGTATTGAGCGCATTGCCAAAGCCGGTATCCATATCGACAATCAGCGGCAAATTGACCACTTCGCGGATCTGGCCGACACAGAGCGTTAGCTCAGCTAAATCCACTAATCCCAAATCGGGTTTACCCAAGCGGCTAAAGGATACACAGGCGCCTGAGACAAAAGCCGCACTAAAACCAGCCTGTTGCACCAGTTGCGCCGACAGTCCGTCATAAATACCAGGGACTTTCAGCAGATGCTCACTCTGCAACAACTGCTTCAGGGATACAGACATGGCGGCTTACTCCGGTATAGCAATATGTTCAGACAACAAGGAACCAAAGCCATGAATACGATCGGTAATGCCATTGGAGCGTAACGCATGCCAGAACGTCAGTGCATTGATAGCCAGCACAGGTTTACCCAGTTCGCATTCCAATTGTGCAGCCAGCTCGGTAAAGTACAGGTTGGTACCGGCCTGCAGGATTAAATCAACGTCATCACCGTCTACCTCGCGCACTAACTGACGGGTTTTACCAAAGCTCTCATGGGCAATCTCTACCGGACCTTGTGAGCAATGGCCCTGAATGCGCACCACTTCGTAGCCAATGTCTTGCATAAAGGTCACCACCTGACGATCGCCGACCGGCATATAAGGAGTGATCACCCCAATCTTTTTCACCCCTGGGTAGCATTTTAATGCATCCATAATGGCCTGAGCACCGAAGGTTACATTACAGCCACCAATCTCCTGGGCTATGGCATTGTAGCGGGCGAATTCGCGGTCAGAACGCTGCTTGCCATCCCAAAAGGTTTCTGCGGAATAGCCAAAAATGACGTGATCGGGCCGGCAAGTCAGCGCATCCCGTAATCCTTGTTCAGTCGCTGCACCAATGGCTTTGACCATTTCGACAAATTGCTGCTCGTTGGTTACTTTAAAAGGCGGAATGACACAACCCCTGGTGGCCAAAACCACACCTTCAGGCCGCATTTTGTTGTATTCCAGTTCCACAGCTGTATTGGTTGAAGGCACCAGTACAGCGAACTTTTTACGATAGCCATAGTAATCAAGTGTCATCAGATTATTCCTTTGTTTGCATAGCAGCAGTCGATGCGGTGTGCTGCTGTCGGATAAAAGTAAGGGTATGTTGCAGTAATTCATCAATCTGGCTTTGCCTATCCCGTAACTTGCTTTCGGTATTGAGGCTGTCAGCGAAGTAACCATACTGCCAGTGATTGGCCGCCGGCATTTCAATAAACAGAGTAGTGGCTGGATATTTGGGCTTGTTCAGGGCAATTTTTTCCGGCGTTGATTCAGCGTCCAGCGCTGCAGCGATTGACACAGTAGCAATTGGGAGAGAGTGTAAGTCACTGGCAGGATAAGAAGCCCAGAATATCAGGCTGGCCAGACGGTCGGCATGCGTTTTGGCAAATTCGGCTGCAGCAACCCCCCCCAGCGAATGCCCCACCAGGTGCCAGCTTTTGATCTGCGGATAAGCTGCCATAACCTCTGCAGCTTGGTCTATGCCCAAAAATGCCGTATTCAAGGGCATCGGCACTATGACAGCAAGATAACCTTCAGCCGCCAAAGCCCGCATTACAGGCGCAAAAGTGTCTGGCGCTGTTTTGCCTCCCGGATAAAAAATAATGCCTTCACTGGGTTCAGTCGATGCAGGTGTAAAACTCAACCAGGGCGACAAACCTACACTGATCCTCTGATCGCTGTGCAAGGCGGCAGCGGTCAGATCTTTTTGATAAGAAAAAGGCACAGACATCCAGGCTGCGACACCAGCAAAAAGTAATGCCACCAGGGCAATAAAAACCAAAATCAGTTTTTTGATCATCACGAAACTCCTTTTACAGCAGAAGCTGCATACTGCTTATTCTCTACAACTGTGCCGGTTCTAACCCACCAACTCCAGACAAATACCACAGCGTTTAGTGCGCCAAACACCACAAAAGGTGTCGCCGGGCCAACCACTGAAAACAAATAACCACCGCCCGCTGTGCCAACTAAAATGCCTACAGCACCAGCGACACCAAAAAAGCCAATCACAGCCCCCCGGCTGGCGGCAGGTGCCCGCTCTCCCACCAGCGCCTGACTGGAAACAAAAGCGCTGATTTCCGCTATTCCCATGGCAAAGAGCAGTAGAAACACCCAGCCAGCTGTCGGATCTGTGACCAAAAACATGCTGCAATACACCAGTGCTGCTAAACCAGAAGCAATAGTGACGGCCCTGACTCTGCTGACTTTGTCGATAATAAATCCCATCAGCAGCGACCCTATCATGGCGCCACTGACCACGGTCAACACGGCAGGGACAGCCAGACTTTGCATGGCCTGACTGGGTGTCATGCCTGAATGTGCTGTGCCATGCTGCACCAGCCATAAACCAAGAAAGGCACCGGTAACCGCTAAATCACCACGTGAGATAAAAGCAGCGCCGTAAGATAGAGCTATGGCCGGATCCTTCACCGCAGCACCGCCTTGCCTAAGCATCTGTCCCACACTGGTTTTCGTTTGCTGATGCACTTTGCCCACCAAAGGCGATAAACCACACCATGCCACTATGGCCGCAACAACCCCCAAAGCACCGGTCAGTGCAAAAGTTGCTTGCTGAGCTTGAGTTTCGCTAAATCCTCCATCAACAAATAAACGCGGAAAACTGGCCAGAACCGGTGGAATAAAAGCACCTAACGTAGCGACAAAACCTTGCAAGCCATTGGCTTTGCCTCTGGTGCTGTTTTCGGTGTAGTCGGCTATTACTGTCACCATCATGCCCAGCATAGCCGCCGAGCCTATGGCCACAATCACACGATAGAACACCAATTCAGTCACTGAGCTGGCTGTACCATAGAGCACAAAACCCAGAGCACAAACCAGTAAACCCGTGGCATAAATGATACGGCGGCCGAACTTGTCGGCCAGCGCGCCAAACACCGCCAGTAGCAGGATAAAGACAGTTTCCTGAATGGCACCTAACAAGCCGGTCAGTTTGCCTTGCTGTTCCAGAGGGATCCCCATCACCTGCAGCAGACCTGGTTGCAAAATAGCCATGGCCCCTGCATAACCGGAAGATAACAAAGCAACAAACAAATAGCACAACAGGTTCCGCCGTTTCACGCCATCAACTAATGAAATGCCTAGCATTCTCTTGTTCATTTGCTCCCCCTGACCTTTGGTTGTTAATAACGCTTTTGTTGCTTAATTTGCTCACTGCCCATACGTAGGTCCACCATACGGGCCACTTCTTCTTCACCAAAGACTTTCACCGCCAGTTTGTTCATTGGATCACGGCGATAACACATTTCGCGAATGGTATGGTCGTGCTGCTGTAACAGGGTCCGCTCTGCTTCAGGCACAGCAGTAGCCTGATCCAGCCAGCCTAACCAGCGGTCCACCATTTCATGCAGGTAGGTTTCAAAGATATCGATGTTGGCGTGATTCAGCTCCCCCATCAGACTTTGGGTGGCCGGATTATTGAGTGCTCGCATATACTGGCCATGACTGACAGACCAGTGGAAGTTTGGATTGCTGCGCAGTTTCATATACCAGTCGTTGACTTCATCATTGAAGTACTTATCCAGATAATTGATGTCTGTCAGCAGGTTACGACGCGGGGTGTAGTCGCAGTAACAAAACAGGTGCGGCACAGTACCAAACACAATCACCAGATGGGGCACATCTGTTTGTTGGTCCAGAAATGCGGTGGTATTCATATCGAGAATACTGGCCTGACGATTACCAATCCAGGAATTGACTAACCACTCCACGCCCTGGCCACTCCAGGCCTTATAGCTGCCTTCCCATTCCCCATTAGGTGAGGTGTAATACTCGCGATCAAAAGTAGAAGGATGCTGTTCCAGATGCGGAAAACGGGCGGCGATTTTATCTTTTAACGCCGTCAAAATACCCCAGCAACGTCGCCAGTACTCAGTCACATCGACATTCGGGTTTTCAGCCAGAAATTCATCCAGCGTTTTGGTTTCTTTATTCACTGACATCACAATCTACTCCGCGTTACAAGCCATAGCGGCTGAATTTATCTTGAGGTTTGTTGACCAGACCACGCAGCATGCGCAAGCTGATCTTTAAGCTGGATAACCAGGCAATTTTGTGGCCCGATTTATTGCATTTGAGTATTTCTGCGGCCAGATAAGGCGCAACAGTTTCAGGTTCATCACAAATCAGGTTGGCGAAATGACGGCGGCGCTGAAAATTAGCCAGGTCAGCTTTTGCTTCGCGTACCACACCTTCGGTAATGATCATGCCTGGACGGATCCTGCCGACTATCACGCCACTGCCAGCCAGCTCTTTCGCCAGTGCAGTACTGAAATAATCCAGCGATCTTTTAGTGCTGCCATAGACCCCCATACCGGCAAAATATTCTCCGTCTGAACCACCACCGAGCATATTGAAAATTTTGCCATAGCCCTGAGCCAGCATCAGTACAGCAGCCACCCGACAACATTGCATGGTGCCCAAAATGTTGGTTGTTACCATAGTCTCGAGGTCTTGTTGCGAAGTTTGTAAAATACTGTTGGTCGTTTTTGCCAAACCTGCGTTATTAATCCAGATATCTATGCTGCCCATCTGCTGCAGAGCAAAATCACGCAAAGATTCCACCTGAGCCAGCTCACGGATATTGCAGGACGTGGCATAAAAACGTTCGCCACCTTTGCTCTTTGCCAGAGCCTGAAGCTCAGCAGAGTTCTGACCACAAACCAGCACCTGATGGCCTTGTTGCCAGAATTCTTCAGCCAACGCCCGTCCTATACCTTTAGTGCCCCCTGTAATAACAATGTTCATTTAGGACTCCAGCCATTTTGTATTGGGATCGCTCTGCTGCACGCTATAGCCAGTGGCAGCAATTTTATCAGCGGATATTTTACGGTTGGGTGCTTTGATTTGCCCCAGATAGCTTAATTCCGGCCATTGATGGGCACGACAAATAGCCGAGAACACCTCTTGATTCGAAGGAGGAACCCTGCTGTTGTCGCAGACATTAAACACACCATTGAGGTTCTGTTTGATGCTGTGCAGCACAGCCTGTACCACATCGGCAAAATGAATAGCGTAAAGCGGCGCATCTGCAGAGAACACTGTTTTACCACCAAAATAATCCAGTGCCATTTTTACCCGGGTTGGAAAATCCATATCGCCCGGAGCGCCATACATATCCGGGAAACGCAGCACACAGCCCTCTGGGCTTTGCAGTACAAAACGCTCTGCGGCCTGATAGTATTTCGATGAAGGTTCTTCGTGATTGCCGGTCGGGGTCAATTCAGTAATAGGATCATCCCCAGGGCCACCATCACCATAAACAGAAAAAGACGACAGAAAAATCACCCGGGGACAAGCAGCTGCAGCATGCTGACAACTTAATTCCAGCACCTGATGGTAATGCTGCTCGCGCTCTTCTTTGCTACGGGTTTTACGCACATCGGGAGCTACGGTAACTATCACCAGATCAGCGCCTTCAGCGGCAGCAGCTACTTTTTCGCCCTCCTGCCCTTTCAATACATAAACCTTGTCAACCAGCTCAGATAAAGCCGACACCTTTTCAGCCGTTGTGGTCGTACCGCTGACATTGTGCCCTAAGGCTTTCAGTTCACTGGCCAGGGCTTTGCCAATATGGCCTAAACCTAAAATCAGAATATTCATCGCTAGCATCCAACCTCATAATGTATTATTGTTATATCATATATACTTTAACAAGCGATACAAGTCCTTATGACAGTTTTAGCGCACACTGAATTAAAAAATCTTATTTTGGGTTTGCAGCATGTTGGTTTTGTCGTTGCCGATCTTGAGGCCGCACTACAGCAGTGGCAGCAGCTGTATGATGTCGACAGCAGCACCATACGCCGTGTTCCGGCCACCAAGGCAGAGCAAGATTGTTCGCCGGTGTTATTCGCCTTTTTTACCGTTGCCGGTCAGGAGATTGAATTGATCCAGCCAAAAGCTGACCCTTATCTGACACTGATGTTAGCCATGCAAAGTGGCCAGGCCGGCATCAATCATGTCGCATGGCGGGTGTCTGACTTAAGTGCCGCACTTCAGCTGCTGGCACATCGAGGTGTTTATCCTGGTTATGTCACTCCCAACGGACTGGTACAGTTTGGCCAGAAAAAAATGGTGTATCTCGATCCAGCCACCACGGGTGGACAATTAATAGAGCTGATAGAAATAAATGAATATTAATCATGGCTCTGCCATCAGCGCACTAAACTCCTATTTCACCACGGCAGCGGACAGCCAATGGCTGCAGCACGGCTACTTTAGTTATCATCTCAATGGCAAAGCGACTGATATTATTGAGCCATGGCGCACAGGCCGCACTGCGGCAGGCGCACAACTGATACAAAGCCTGCGTAGCAGTCAGCAGTACCAATTGTTGCTCAGTGCAGACTGGCAACAACTTGGCCCGCAGCAACACTGCGAGCTTTACTATCAGCAAGGCGGCACTGCGCCAGCAAAAGCCAGCTACCTGATCACAGAGACGACATGGTATTGCCGTCAGGCACACCAAGAATGGCAAGGCACTGTTGGCCCAAATTGGCACTTCTTCCCTTTATTACGTATTTTCAGCGGCACTATGTTGCAAGCACTGGAACAGAATTACTGCGAGTTGTTACTGCCTGATATTGAAATAAGCACAGCAGCTGAACATAAGCTGCAACCTAAGCTGGATCACAGACAAAGTTTCAGGATGGTTGACAAGGCAAACGACGGGCAGCATTTTGGTATGAGAGGAGGGCATTATCAGGAGAAAAATGCGGGTTTTGTCCTGAACGACCTAGGGCTATTAATGGCATACCACTGGCAACAGGACGCTGAGCATCTCTGGCAAATCAACAATCATATACTGCCAGGTTAAATCTGCACTAAGCCAGCCTCTGCGCTACGTGAAACTGCCCCCATCCATGGGTGAAGCAGTAAAGCAAGCCACAGTGGTGTTCTAGGATGCAGAAGGCAAATCAGCAAACAGATCGCGTTTATTAAAACCAGCAGTGAGAAAACGCCGGAACGCCTTACCGCCAGTCAGCCAGGCGACTTTGGCGCCGGAACCGTCCGTCGCCAGTATTTTCTCAACCAGCCAAGGCGTGACGGTTTCAACTTTGTCACCCAGTATATTGAAAATCTTCCGCGCCTTTTTCCACTGCTCAGATTTCAGATCGTAATCACTCAATAATAAATCTGTGACCACTATGCCCGGACTCAGGGTATTGACCTGCACAGCAGTGCCTTTGACTTCTTTCTGCAGTGCTTTATTCAGATAAGTCACAGCCCTTTTGGTTGCGCCATAAGCTGCCATACCAGGCTGCGTTGCGTCATTACTACCAAAACCTTCCATATTCCAGATTTGGCCACTGCCCTGCGCCAGCATGCCGCTCAGCACTATGCTATTGGCCAGCAACACAGCGGTCAGGTTGGTATCGACAATCCGCTGCAAGTCAGCCGCCGGTTGCAGATGCAGAGGTTGCCGGTCGATACTGATGCCCGCATTGTTGATCCAGATATCGACCTGACCAAATGCAGCTGCAGCGCCTTGCCATAGGGCCGTTAAGGCTGGAGCTGAACTCACTTCACAGGCCAACCCCACCACTTTGTCCTTACCAAACTGTTCGCCAAGGTGACTGACCAGCAGATCAACTTTGGATTGATCCCGACCGGAAATCATCACTTTGCAGCCTTTTTTCAGGAACTCAACGGCCAAACCATAACCAATTCCGCGGGTACTGCCGGTGATCACAACATTTTTCATGCTTTCCTCCTTAATTATTGATATAACATTAATACAAACAAACTCAGCATAATGCAAGACAACATCAGCACTTTCTTAATAGGAGCAACACGAAGATGAAATTTGCCGAAGGCAGCGTAGGACATACCCTGATGCAAATGCGTGGTATTTGGCATGACAGCGTGGAGCTGTTTGAATTAGACGGCAGGCCCTTAGCGGATGACACTGCAGCGGGCAGCGGTACTCCGGGGCAATCCCCTTTTGATAATCTGGTCTACATAGACTTTGACGGTGAGCAACTCTGGTTGACCAACGTACATTTTCGCGGCAGGCCAGCTTGCGCAAAAACCTTTACTGCCCGCATGAAAGATGGCTTATTGGTGTTTGATCCGCTGGGTGATGGCGCTTATGAAAATGTAGGCATGTCCGGCGGTAGCGGTATTTTGACCTTTAATGCCAGACAATTGGATCAGGGAACTGATGTGTATATGGAGCCGGATTTTATAATTCTGACCGCACCTGGCCAGCGCATACGCCATACCGTGTTGTATCGGGACGGTAAAGCGGTAAGAACCTTAACAGCCAAAGGCACACGTTTATCGCCATGCAGTAAACAACGGCACGCGCTCGATCCGAGAGGTACTGAAGGCCCGGTGCACGAAGAACCTTTTAGATCAACGATTTGGCAGCATTTAGTTAAAAGCTAACTGGTGTTTCTGGCTAGAAAACAGCACCTTTAATGCTCGTCCAGAGCATTAAAGGTGCTGAGATTTCAGCGATAAAGATGACTCAGTCAACAATGACTTCAACAGAATTCGCAGAATCTGTGGTTAATTCAGAGACGGCTTTTTCAAAAGCTTTTAACTCTTTAGGCTGCTTCACCGCCGGAACCAGAGGCATAGCCTCAAACACCCACTTCTGGCCATTCTCTGCCGCCTCACGGCGAACTGGTGATGGTACAGTTAATACGGTACGTCCCTGATAGCTGTCACGTTTAGCAAAATCAATATGCCAGCCTTTTTCTTCAATTAACTTACGCCTTGCCATACGGAAGGTACTCATAAATTTATCCGACTTTACCGAGACTTCATTGGCCAGAGTTTCCGGCAAATAATACGGATTAGTGGCTTCCACTATACGGGCATCTTCTTCCAGAATAGTCACCAGACGGCGGTGTGAGCTCTTATCAAATAACTTAGATTTCATAAAGGAGCGGAACTGCCAGGCAAAGGTTCTGGTGGTATGTTCGTCGACCGGCGTATTGGCATCGAACATCACAATTTGCCAGCCGGGCCGCAAATCAATCTGAATACGTACGACCATTCCAGGCAATTGCCATTCAGGATGCACGCGGGTTTCCTGCTTGTCTTTACGAACCCACTTACGCCACCCCAAAAAACCACCTTTAAGTTGTGGCGGATACATCACGTTGGTGGAGCGGCCCCACCACTCATGTTTTTCAACAGAATCAATGTAGTTATCTGGTGCTGTACTTGGGTAACCAAATACCGGATGCACAAAAGAGGCATGCGCTATATCAATACCGTTTTCTACAACCCTTGAGGCTTCAGCCTTCCAGGTGTATTCGGCAGGTAAACCCCGCCAACCCGGATCACCATATTGTGGTAAATCAGGGATGGGGTAACGTTCCTCTTCAGGTAAATCGCCCATAAAGACCCAAATCATGCCATAACGTTCTTCGACCGGGTAAGCATCGATACGGAAACGCGGCGGAACAACAAAATCTTTCCCTTCTGACGGGATCTTTTTGCACTTGCCTTTGCCGTCATATTCCCAGCCATGGTAAGGGCATACCACACAATCACGTTTTTCGTTCAGCCAACCTCCGGCCAACGAACCACCCCGGTGCAAACACACATTGGCGGTACAATGTACTTTGCCGGTGAGATCGCGAAACAATACCAGGTCCTGTCCTAGTAGCTTTGTTTTTACAGGCTTGTCTTTTACTTTGTCAGACCATTCTGCCACGTACCACAGATTGATGAGCATTTTCTGGTGTCCTCTTAGACGTCAATTCATAACACATTGATATATGTTTAACACAAACTATTGGTTCACTGATACCCATGATTTTTTTATTTTAGCTAAGGATAACTGAAAAAACTTTGCCTATTGCCATTTTGATATATTAATATAACATTATCACTTAAATTAAAATGGCAACCGGAAATTATTATGGGCGAAAAAATACTGAAATCCGTTATTGAGCTGGTAGAAGCGAATCCTTCGGTGAACAACAGAGCTGTATTTGAACGGCTTTGGGGTATTACAGAAAAGATGATTGCGAAAATTCATGCCCGTTTCGAATTAAGTCTCGATCCGTGCTGTGCATCCTTTCAGGATTACAAAACACTGTCGCAAACCTCAGGTGAAGGCAGTCTGAAAGCCTATTCAGGCAAAGAAATTGACTGGCTTATTCATTCGTACATAGGCTCGCCGGAATCCAGCTTTACCAATATGCATATTACGATAAGCCTCGGCCCCCAGTATCTGGTCCCTAACTTTGGCTTTGCGCTGGGCACCATACCGGACTTGTTTCTGTACATGGATTTTATTCCCCGCGCCGATCTGCTGGCAGATATCGACTACACCGACAAGTACTACGAACCGGTGAATGGCGAATATCTAAGCTTACAGGCCGATAAACGCTTTAAGCCTTTTATCAGCCGCGACTTGTACACCCGCATCGCTATGACACCGACAGCTGTTGGTTATTGTGCGGATCCGGATCCTGAAGTAATTGATATTGTTGAAAAAATAGCACATGAACGCCTTGATATGTGGCTGAAATGGGTGGACGAAGCGGAAAAAACTCCACTGGAGCAACGCCCACAGCTGATGGAACGTGATCAAACTATACGTCGTAATATTTGCCTGCGGGATCCGGCGAATAATCTGGCTGAACGTTTATTTGGCCGTGAAACTGCCGAACAAATGGTGGCCACTTTATGGGGCGGCAATCGCACATTGCCACGGCCAGATGGTAACTAACTTAAGACTTCGCAGGCAGGTGTAGTATGTCGTCTTATCAAGTGTGGGAATGCCAGGTCTGTGGCTGGATTTATGATGAAGCCAAAGGTGCTCCAGAGGACGGCATTGAGCCGGGCACCCGCTGGCAGGACATACCCGATGATTGGCTATGTCCGGAATGTGGGGTAGGTAAAAGCGATTTTGACATGGTGGCCAAAACGATACCCCAAGTTGCGCAACAGCAAAGCAACGCTGTAGTCGCAGCTGCGGCATCGGATGAAGCGCCCATTGTGATCATCGGAACTGGTCTGGCTGGTTACAATCTGCTCAAAGCCTTGCGGGAGCTGAATACGGCAAGCCCCGTCAGCCTCTTTACTGCAGACGATGGCAGTTACTACTCTAAACCTCAGCTCTCTACCGGCTTTAGCAAGCAAAAAACGGCAGCAGAGCTGGTGCAAGCCAGCGCGGAACAAATGGCGCGAACCTATCAGGCCGATATTCATATTTTCAGTACTGTTACTGCAATCAATGCCACTGAAAAGTACATTGAACTGCAAAATGGTGCCCGCTACCGCTATGGAAAATTAGTGCTGGCCACAGGTGCCAGCTGCATAGCGCTGAAATTAACCGGCAACGCTGCAGCTGAACTGATCAACGTCAACACCTTGCAGGATTACGCCAAACTGCGCACCTTGCTTAGCCAGAAAAAACGTGTGCTGGTATCAGGGGCCGGATTAATTGGTAGTGAATATGCCAATGACTTACTGCAGGCCGGGTATCAGGTGACGCTAGTGGATGCACTGGCAGGTCCGCTGTATCAGATGTTACCTCAAGCAGCCTCAAGCCGTCTGGCTCAGGCTTTTATCGCCAAAGGCGCAGATTGTCATTTTGGCAGCCTGCTGCAAGGGCTGCATCGGGAAGGCAACCAACTCTTTGCGCAGCTGAGCAATGGCAAGCGGATCGAAACCGATCTGGTACTCAGTGCCATTGGTGTGCGGCCTGATCTCAGATTGGCGCAACTCGCCGGGATCAGCACCAACAATGGTATTGTCACCAACCGCTATCTTGAAACTTCACAAACCGATATCTACGCCATAGGTGATGGCGCTGAAGTAGACGGTACTGTGCTGGTGTACGTGTTACCGCTGCTAGCGCAGGTCAAAGCTCTGGCGAAGACTCTGAATGGCAACGCCACTGCGGTGAGCTACGGCGTGATGCCGGTTTCAGTGAAAACCAGCTTGCACCCTGTTGTCGTCAATCTGCCTGCCTGCAGCCAAAGTGGCGAATGGCATATTGATGTTGATAAGCCAAGCGGTGTCAAAGCACGTTTTATCAGCCAGCAAGGCCATCTGTTGGGATACGCCCTGACCGGCGACCAAACCAGCCTTAGCCAGGAACTTAGTAAACAGTGTCCGGCCATTTTACCGGAATAACCACTTAATTATGATGGATGAGTACTATGTCAGCGAAACAACCCAGTAAATTTCAACAAGCTATCACAGGCGAATGGCATGGCTTGCCCTCTGTATTTGACGCCGAAGGTAACCATACCGGATTTAATAAAGTAAACCGCGCCAGTGTGTTTGAAGGCGACCGCACCACCTATTGGATGGAAACCAACTTCCGTAATAGCGGCCCACTGCGCAACAGGTTTGATACCGCGGGTGCCCGTTTCGAGTTTGGTGTGATCGACAGTGACAGCAACCGCGTGTACTGCGGCCCGGACTTTGTTGGATCAGGCAGGCCTTATGGCTTACTGGTTGACTCCAACTATTACTCCCCCGGCTGGAATACTGATTTGCGCACGGTCAACCTGATCCTGCCAAAACAAGGCCTGCAGGTGTACTCTTCACAGTTATTTGAAGCCGACACTCTGGTTGCTGTGTTTAACGGCCTGTATGTGGTAACTCAGGATCACGCCGACAATAAAGACACTCAGGCCTTTGTTGAAAACTTTTTACAGCAAGAACAACAACGTGCCAGCGCGCCCTTTATTTTACCGGTCAAACTGGCGGGCCAGTGGCGTGGTGAGTTTGAGGTGTACGATGAACATCAGGAATTACTGGGAACCAGTGCTGTCATCATCGACTACCTCCCCACTTCACTGACCAGTGCCAAAGTAACAGTACAAATGACAGGCATAATTAACCGCACCTTTAGTTATCAGCGCAGCCGCACCAACCAGGTGCATAAGTTTGAAGGGCCTGATGTGTTTGGTAATGGCCGCGCTTATGGCCGCTACCTGTGGAGCACTCAGCATTTTTATGGCGAACCTTTCAAACTGAAAAGCCGCGATACGCTGTTAGATGAAAATTTCACCTTGTGCTCGGTCTGGAACTTTTATCAGGGTAACAAGGAAAAATACACTGCCTTTGGTGTATTGGACTGGCACCCTGGCGACAATGTGCTCAAAGCCAATTACGCATCCATTTAACACCCAACCCAAGGTGCGCTATGCATAATCCAATCTTTGACAGTCGCGAGTTTCGCCAGACGCTGGGATGTTTCCCTACCGGCGTCACTATTATTACCTGCCTGACGGCCACAGGTGAACAGGTGGGTATGACGGCCAGCAGCTTTAATTCAGTCTCACTGGACCCACCGCTGGTGTTGTGGAGTATTGATAAACGCGCCTTATCTTTGCAGGCCTTTACTCAGGCAAAGCACTACGCCATTCATGTGCTGGCTGGGCACCAGCAGGATTTATCCAACCAGTTTGCCCGTCAGGGTGCGGATAAATTCAGTGGAGTTAGTGTTACAGAGGGCATAGCTGGGGTGCCATTGCTAACAGAGTATTGCGCTCGTTTCCAGTGCCAGACAGAACATCAATACGAAGGCGGCGATCATATTATTCTGGTTGGCAGAGTATTGGATTTTAAAGCCACAGAATATAATCCTCTGCTGTTTCATCGCGGCCGTTATGCTCTGCTGGAAGAGGCTGCTCTGGCTTAAGCCAGAGCGCTCTTGTGGTCAGAACAGTCCCGACAGTAAACATATACCTTCTGATATAAAAAAGGGCTGCAACGGAAGTTATCTGCTGCAGCCCTCTGTTAAACATTGGTATTTATGCGCTTCTTGCACTCATCGCTTTAAAAGCATTTTCCAATTCAGTCAGACTGAGTTTGACCGCCTCAATCTGTTGCATCTGCAGCCACCAGTGTTGTAATGCTGGAAAACCACTCAGTAAATCATGCGGATAGCCCAGAAGTTTGGGTAAGGCCAGCACAAAATACAGCACAGGCAACAATGCAATATCAGCCAAATCAACAGCGCGTTCAGGCAAAGCGCCTATCTGACGCCAAATCACATCAGCTTTACCCAGTTCAAATTTAATAGCCTCGATTTGCGCCTGCAGATCCACCTGGCCCCTGCCCATCAACTGACCAAACAGCGGAAAAGCGGCGGGTGCCAGATGCGTATCAGCAAAACGGCCACGCGCATTCATTTGTGCCTGTTGCCAGTTATCAGCCGGTTGCAGTGGCGGCTCAGGGTAACAAGTCTCCAGATATTGCATAATGCTCCAGGATTCGGCCAGAGAGCCACCATCGTCATTAATCAGTAGTGGGATCTTGCCAAAAGGGTATTTCTGCAAAAATTCGACGGTTCGCAGTGGCACATCAGGTGGCACTATATCCACCGCAAGTCCTTTCATTCGCAGATAAATACGTACCCTGCCCGCATAGGGCGACAGATCAGAATTCAGTAATTTCATTCCACACCTATAGACTAATTAAATGAATACCTATGGCAGCATTGACCAGCAATCCAGCCCAAATTAAATAAACATAGCGACGCGCCTTTGCCAGCGCCGCGCGCAGCTGACTATCGCCTTGTTCAGAGATCCCCTGGCTCAGCATTTGCGCCCACAGCAGGCCAAAAGGTTTCAGACTTAGCCGGATCCCCAACCCACACGCAACCAATGCGGCAAAAACTACTAACTTCACCGCCATCCGATCTGTCATCAACGCAGCGGCACTGCCTGCCGTAGCAGCGCCAACGCAGCACAGGATCATCAGAATACGGAAGATAAAATCGAAGCGGGTTAATGAGGGCACATAAGACCGGCCATGGCCAAAATGCAGTAACAGCACCATAGCGAACCAGCCAGATGCAATCAGCCAGACCAGCGGCACCAGAGCAGCCGGGGCCTGTATCATGCCCATGCCAACAGCCAAATGTATGCCTGATGCAAGGATTAAAGGCATGCAAAGCCGGGGTCCCTGATCAACGCCCATCATAATAGTGAACGCAATGCTGCGTTGTTGCGTATTTAGTCCCCGGCGCACTAAAAAACGGGAGGCGTAAAAAGTGCCTAAATCTCCACCCAGCCAGTAGACGAAAAACAACAGGTGTAGCAATTTTATAATTAATAGATCATTCATATGTTAACAAAACCTTTAGAATGGAGGTCTGTACTGGCATGCTGAGTACATTAGATTGATGCTATAGCTTTACATATTTAGCGCAGGGGCAATTTGACAAACCGCAAGCTGAGGTTAAAACTGCCGCTGCTGACTTAGGGTAAAAAACGTCTGGCATAAGCAAGATTGTTAGCTATATTTGATTTATTGTTATATCATTTAGGGCAGTGCTTAATGCCAATCTATGCAGCCAAACACAAGAACGAAGGGCAATCATGACATTTGAAGAACTGTTAGCTGATTCAAGGCTGAAATCGGCTTTGTGGAACAATGTACCCACGCCGCTTTACCATCAGGTGTATTTGTATCTGAAAGAAAAAATACATCATGGCGACATTCCCCATGGCGAGAAAATGCCAACTGAACACCAGATCTCAGAAGCTTTTGAGGTATCCCGTATAACAGCAAAGCGGGCTATGGATGAACTGGCGGCTGAAGGTTATATCACCCGTCAACGTGGCAAAGGTTCGCATGTTGCCTACAAGCACAGAGCAGAACATTTGCAGGCGCCCTTAGCCGCCTTACTCGATAGTTTAAAAGTGATGGGACAGGAAACTGTCGTGCAATCTTTAACTTTCGCCAAACTGGTACCACCTTTGGATATTCAACAGAGGTTTGGTTTAGGCCCGAACGATACACTGGTGCAGTCTGTACGTTTGCGCTGCGCTGATGGTAAGCCTTTTGGTTATTTTGTCAGTTGGACCCGTGATATCGGTGAGTTTTATAACGAAGACAATCTGGTCAAGATGTCACGTATCGATATATTCCGCAAAATGGGTATAGCCCTGGACAGAGTACAACAATCGGTCACTGCAACCTTATCAAACGCTGATACAGGTGCCCATTTAGAAGTCCCTGTTGGCAGGCCATTATTGGTGCTGGACAGGTCTATGTATGATGAAAAAGGTCAACTGATTGATCATATGTATGCGCTGTACAGGCCTGATCAGTATCAGTTTGAAATGCAGTTTTCTATGAAATAATACTTGGCAAAAAAGGATCTTTGTTATGACTATACAATTTCGTTGCTGTCTGTCGGCTCTTGCTCTGTTGGTCAGTCCATTGGCGACAGCCGAAACATTGAACCTGTCGATCAAGGGCATCAGCTCTGATAAAGGACAAGTCGTTATACAGGTGTACAGCAACAGCAAAAACTGGATGTCGGATAAAGCGGAAGAAATACTGTTACAGCAAAAGGTTCCTGCCGCCCAATTGCTGGCAAATGCCGAAGTCGCATTGCCTTTAGCATACGGCAGTTATGCCATACAGGTGTATCACGATACCGATAGCAATAACGAACTGAAAACCAATTGGATTGGTATACCACGTGAGCCTGTTGGCATCTCCAACAACGCCAAAGGCAAGATGGGTCCACCAAGCTTTAAAGACGCGGTATTTGTGTTTGACGAAAAAAATACCAGTCACCAGCTTGATATAGTCAATATTTAATAAACAAATCCCGGCTACAACCTGATGGCGGTAGCCGGGACTTTCACTTTACGCCTGAGGTTCTAACGCCGCTTCAGTTTCAACCGGAAGCTTTGTCTGATAAGGCACCACCTTATGCCGCACTATCAAGCCCCAAATCACCACCAACAGTGCACAACAACCTATAAATACAAAAGGCCCAGAGTAATCCCAGTGGTCAAACAAATAACCACCAATCAGACTGGATACCAGAATACCTATAGCGCCACTTAAGTTAAAAATGCCAATCACTGCACCACGATTAGCCGCCGGAGTTTGCTGCGCTATCAGCACGCCTGAGGTAATAATGGCACCTATTTCACTCAGTCCTATAATGACGACCACCACTAACATGGCGGAGCCAAACGGATCACTGATCAAGTAAGTACTGGTATAACCAACAAACGAGATAAACAAAGCAATAAGCAATGCATTCACCCTGCTGATTTTGTCGGTCAGAATGCCAAAAAACGGCGCACCGAACAAAGCCACACTCTGAGCAATAGCCACCACAATACCTGCTTTTTTCAAAGCATCAGCAGCATTCATCCCCGCTTCCGCTACGCCATGGTTTGACAACCACAGCGTCATAAAAGCGCCAACTATGGTCAGATTAGCCCGTGAAATAAAAGCGCCGCCATAGGCCAGAGCAATACCGGGATCTTTAGCAGCCTTCACACCATTCACCACCATGCTCAGCAACGGGATCTTCGGTGTATCATGTTTTGAGGCTCTGGATTTCAGGCCTGTCCATGACAGCAACGCCATCACCAGCGCAAATGCCACTACTATATAGTAAGTACTGAATCCGGACTGCACTGCATCCTGGCCAAGACTCTGAAAAATCTGTGGCAGTCTGAGCAAGACAAACAAGGCCAACACAGCACCTATACCGTTGCAAATCCCCTGAAAACCAGCCGCCTTACCACGGTTTTTATCTTCGGCAAAGTCAGCCAGCAGCGTAACAATCATGCAGGTTGCAGCGGCAATACCAACACCATAAATCACCCGGTACGCCATCAGTTCATTGACTGATCCGGCAGAAGGATAAAGATAAAATGCCAATCCCACCAAAATAAAGCCCAGCGTCATCACCAGCCTGCGGCCTACAGTGTCAGACACTGCGCCCCATAGACCAACGGTCGCAATAATGGCGATTTCACCGGCGAAATTGAGCTTACCACTCAGAACACCATGCTGCTCCCTTGGGATCGCCATAATTTCGCTGAATAAAAACGGCTGAAAAGCATTCATAAAGGTACCCAGCAATATAGAAGCCAGGCAGGTAGCGTAAAACACTGTCATATTCAGCCCTGACACGCCGGGGCTGGTTTTTACACCAAGAAAGGTGGTGCCGCGCTGGTAATTATCATGCATAAGTTAAATTCCCTTGCCTGCTAGAGTGCCCATTGCTGAGGATTGATGTTGTTTTTTCCATAGTAACCAGCCAGCCAGCGCCAGGCTGCCCTGAGTTGCTGTGTTGGTTAATTGCGCCAGCCATTGGAAGGCTTCACTGGAATCGCCAACACGGGCAAAACCGGACATGGCAAAAACACCAATGATATTCAGCACATAGAGCACACCAGCCAGTCGGTTTTGCCGCATCACACTGTATTTAGTGGCGTGCCAGGTAAAGAGAATGTTGGCAACTGTCAGCTGCAGCAGCAATATAAAAAACCAGGTACGGCCGCCATCCTGCGCTATAGCTGCGCCCACAGCTAACAGCGCAAATAGAGCAGTAGCCGATGCCGGACAGCGCCAGGCCGTGGCTTTTAGTGGCTTGCCAGCCAACTGTCTGCGTCCAGCCCACATGGCAAAAGCAATAAAGGTAAAACCCGGAGCCATAAACATAAAGAGTGCATGATTCAACCAGATCAAATTTACATCCACTGAGGCTATCAGTAGTTTCCAACTTGCCTTACACAGCCCTCCCATCACCAAAAATAAGGTAGCCCAGCGCATTAATCTGGCTATAGACGCCTCATGTTGCTCTATAGCTTTGGCAGTAAACCACAATCCCAGTCCAGAAAAAATGATGGGAATATAATCAGTTAAGGCTAAAACCAGACTGTATTGATACATAGCAAATTCCTCTTAAAGTACCGTATTGACATAATGACATACTAATCATACATTGTGTCTATATCTACAGACTTTTTATGCACAGCGATCACTAAAGGCGGGAAAATAATGAAAGTTGCAGCAGCGCAGTTTGCCACCACAAATGATGTGGCGGCAAACCTAATCAAGTGCGTATCGATAGTAGCAGAAGCCGCTAAAAAACAACCTGATCTTATTGTGCTACCGGAATTTTGTAATCACAACTCCTGGTATGACAATGCAGAGCACTGCTATCAGGTTTCGGTGGATTTGGAAGGGGAATTTTTAGCTGCCATAGCGCAGGCAGCGCAGCAGGCTGGTGCTTATGTCGTGATTAACTGTACGGTCAGACGGCCAGACAACAAGGTTACGGGCACCAGTTTATTGTATTCACCAACAGGCGAACTATTAGCTCAAGCAGATAAGCAGGTATTGATTGGCCACGAGAATGACTTTTTACAGCGAGCCACGCAGCCAGGTCCAATAGTCGACACCCCTTTTGGCAAACTGGCGCTTTATGCCTGTATGGATGGAGTGATCAATGAAACGCCACGCTGCCTGGCATTACGCGGCGCCCAGCTGCTGTGTAACAGTCTGAACTCCTTTGCCATAGACGAAGGTAATCTGCATATCCCTGTGCGGGCAGCAGAAAATAAAGTCTTTGTCATTGCAGCTAATAAAGTGGGCCCGCTGATCCCAGAGGTGATGCTGGAACCTGTGTCTGCCGCTATTAATATCCCAGTGCAATTTTTAAGCGGTGCCGGCGACAGCCAAATTGTGGCACCGGATGGCACAGTGCTGGCCATAGCGGGTCATAGTGAAGAAATTATCTATGCCGACATAGACTTGTCACAGGCCACAGACAAAAATCGGCCGGATGGCACAGATGTATTCGCAGATCGTCGCATCGACTTATACCAGCCTTTAGTGCAAGACCCGGTCACACAAAAATTACCCAGCTTTACTGGCGCAGACAGCGTGATCGCAGCAGCAGCCAGTGTGACTGGCAGCGGCGCTTTGGCTATAGCTTCTGCCGTAGCAGCGGTAGAAAGCCTGCAGGCTGATAAAGCACGGCTGATCTGCCTGCCTGAGCTTTGTGCCGTATCAACGGACATGTCCGTTGGCGAAGCTGCTGAAACATCAGCAGCTTTGGTAAAAGAGTTACAAAAGGTACTGCTGGCCGACACTTACATTGCTACAACTATCATAGATACAGAACAAGGCGCCAGGCATTTGGCTGTGCTGATCAGCCAGCAAGGTATTCTCTATCAACAAGGACAGGTGCACCGCAGCCAGCGCCATAGCGGCCTGACTCAGGCCAATAGCTTTAAAGTTTGCCACACCGCGCACGGTAAAGTGGCTGTGCTGTGTGAAGACGATGCGATTTATCCGGAAAGTTTCCGTTTACTGGCGTTACAAGGTGTTGAAATAGTCTTGGTGCCGCTGGCATTACAAGAGTTGTGGCTGGTCAGTACAGGACTGGTAGAACGGGCCGCCGAAAACCGCATTAATCTGATTGCAGCGGATCGCCACTGCGCCAATAACCTGATTTGCTCTTTACAGCAGGATTTTACCCTGATGACGCAGTGGCAGACACGCCAGTTTGACGGCTTGCTCAGTGCGCCGGACATAGTGCGCCAGCCAGACAGTGCTTTATTGATCGCGACAATTCATCCACGCGCCGCAGCCAACAAAGTGTGCTCACACCGCACTGATTTACTGGCCAACCGCCCATGGCAATTTATGCAGCCGGTGGTCAGCCCAAGCCATCCAGAAGGAACCCGAACATGAGCACCTCATTACCACAACAATTAAGTGATACCACACTGGACTCGATAGTCAGCCATTTTGGTTTAACTGAACGCCATGCTGCTGAAGGCGGCCCCTACATGGTGCTATCAAGCCAGCTGCCTATGGTGCAAGGGCCTGTGGGTTTTGTCCGGGTATTCCATGGAGATCCTTTAGCCATGCTGGTGACCTGTTCTATTGTGGTGCCTGCTATGCAGCTGGATTCACATATGATCTTCGCCTTTACCCAAAGCCATAGCGCCGTACCTCATTTTACACTCGACTCAGTCAAAGCAGGCGACCACTACTCGTTTCACCTTGATCTGATCCCTCGAGTCGATTTAGCCGAGCATACCGGCTACATGAACCAGGTATTCAAGCCACTCAGTGGAGTGTATCAGCAGGCCGAAGCCATCGAAGGCCTGGCGCCTGCGCACGTATCCCCAATCCAACGTGCCACCATGTCCCCTTGGATGCTGGTACACCGTGCCAATGAAACAGCTTTTCGCCAAATCGGACACTACGTACAACAGTATCTGCAGCACTGGCAAAAGTTGGTCGCCGACACTGTCGCGTCTCCTGTCAGTGAAAGCAGTCTGCAGCAGCGTGACAAAGCCAACAGGGCCGCCATCTTCTCCACGGAGATTGATCCGGTCTGGCATAGGATTGATGGCTTAATCGGCCTGGCCAGCGGGCAGCAATTACGGGCTTTACTACAAGGTAACACTCTTTAGTTAACGGGCCAGCTGGCCTTGCGAGGATAATGATGAAATTAACAGCAGAGCAGTTTGTCGAACGGATGTCGGCTGCTGAAAAAGTCCGGGCCGCCAAAGTTGAAGCGGTATTACCGGCGTTAAAAGAAGTAGCTCTTCAGGTTGATCGTGATGGTAGTTTTTATCCGGGCCATGTCAAAACCCTGAGTGAGGCTGGCTTACTTGGCCTTATTATTCCGGAACAATACGGTGGTCTCGGCGGCGGACTGCGTGATCTGGCAGCGGCCACTTTCGCGATAGGCAGTGTTTGCCCTTCCACTGCGCTGGCCTATTTTTTCCATTGCTCGTCCGCTTCACGTGGTTTGTTAGCACTGGAAGCAATTGAAGCAGGTTTGTTTACTGAACAGGAAATTCCACTGGTCAAAGCCTTTGCCGAAAAAGTACTGTATAGCATGGGACGCGATGGTCAATGGCTGGCTAATTTCGCCAGCGAAACCGTAAAATCGCAAACTGCAGCTATTACCATCAGCACGAAAGCAGTCAAAGTGGCCGGTGGCTACCTGTTGTCCGGCATAAAAAGTTTTGGTTGTGCCACAGGGGTTGCTGACCGTTATCTGGTGACAGCCAGCCTGGAAGGCTACAACGACGCCAGTGGTCTTTGTACTTTCTTTATTGACCGCGACGCAGAAGGCGTCAGCGAGCGGCAAAAATGGGATGCGCTGGGCATGCGCGGTACCGCCACTCATGGTTTGATCCTCAAAGATGTCTTTGTGGCTGACCACGACGCCCTGACAGTACCTGCCGCCTTTACCCGCTGTATGCAAATGAGCCGCGGCAGTTTTGTCGGTAACCAGCTCGCTGGTATAGCCGTGTATTTAGGCCAGGCCGTCACCATCTACCGCGACACTCTGAAGATCCTCACCAGCAGTAAATTTGGTGACAGCGACGCCACTATCGCCAGCTCTCCTATGCATCAGCAACTGATCGGCGAAATGATGGCGGATCTGGAAACCGCCACCCTTTGGTTACGTCGCCAGTTAGAGCTGGAAACGGCAGAGCCAGAAATTTTACCAAAACACGAAGTCGTTAAACGCTGGCGCTTATGCAAAGGCCAGGTTGCAGAATATGGCTTTAAACTGGCGGTAAATGCACTGAAATGCCTCGGCACTACCGGCACTAACAACCAGAGCCCAGCGGCCAAAGGTTTACGCGACATGGCAATGGCGCTGGTGCAAGCTTTCCCTGCGGAACGGGGTCGCCTGATGGCCGCACAAATGGAAACCGATGGTTACGAACAAGCTCAGTTTGGTGTAAAAGCACCATGAGTACCTTACCTGTTTTTCAAAACTACATAGCCGGACACTGGTGTGCGACAGAAACCACAACTGTCGCTCTGACCAACCCGAATAATGCCAAACTGACAGGCTATCAGGCCAGCAGCAGCAAAATTCAGGCAGAACAAGCACTGGAAGCAGCCAGTAAGGCTTTTGATGCAAACGACTGGTCTTGCCTTGACCCCGAACGACGCGCTGCCTACCTGTTACGAATAGCACAGCTGCTGGAGCAGAAAAAAGAACAGATAGCACAACTGGATTCGCTGCAAAACGGCGTCGTGATCCAGTTAACCCGTCAGGTCGCAAGCATATGCGCTGCAGCTTTTCGTGCATCTGCAGACATACTGCGAAGCCATGGATCTGTGAGATATATGCCGGGTAACTATAGTGATATTGCCATACAACGCCTTCCACTAGGTGTGGCCGCCATTATTACTCCCTGGAACGCACCTTCAGGCATCGCCTGCCATAAAATTGCCAGTGCGTTGGCTGCAGGCTGTTGTGTCATTTTTAAGCCTTCAGAATGGGCAGCCGGCTCAGCCCAACTGATCGCAGAAGCTATTGCTGAAGCTGATTTACCTCCTGGCGTATTTCAGTTGCTGCATGGCAACGCAGCAGTAGGCGCCTTGTTGGTCGATGACAACAGAGTGGCCTGTGTATCCTTTACCGGCGGAGCCCAGGGCGGCGCAGCCATAGGCCGCAGCTGTGGGGAACAGATAAAACCGGTTCAACTGGAACTGGGCGGAAACAACCCTTTAGTGGTGCTGAAAAGCGCACAACTTGATCAGGCCGCTGCAGCTATAGTCACAGGAATGACAACCATGAATGCACAGTGGTGCCGCGCTTTGGGCCGTATTCTGGTGCATCAGGAGATAAGTTCGGCATTGCTGGAGAAAGTGCTCAGCCGACTCACACAGGTGGTGCTGGGCAATTCACTGGATGAACAATCCCAGATGGGCCCATTGGTGCATAAAGCCCATTGGCAGCATATTACCCAAGCTATTGAGTCTTATCGTCAACTGGGTGCGCAGGTGCTGCAGCCTGTTAAAGTTGCAGATCCCAGCTTAGCTGATACCGGCTACTTCTTATCCCCTACTCTTGTACTGGGATTAGCGCCAGAACAAACCCTGGAAGAAATTTTTGGCCCTGTCGCCTGCTGGCATACCTTTGACAGCGAAAGCGAAGCCATAGCACTGGCCAACCAAACCCCTTATGGTTTGGCTGCTTATGTGTTTGGAGAAGAAAAACAAGCCTGGCAAGTTGCCAATAAAATCCGCTCGGGCATGGTGAAAATTAATGCCGTCAGCCTGTTTAACCTAAACCCTATGGCTCCGAGACCGGCCTGGGGCAAAAGTGGTTTGGGTGACGAAGGTGCGCTGGAAACCTTCAGCTTCTTCCAGGGCACCAGGGTGATAGGAGTGGCAGGATGATTCGCGGCGAATTACTGATCAACGGCCAGTCCTGCCAGGCCTCAAATGGCGGCTACTTTGCGGTGTTAGCCCCGGCGGATGGCCAGGTAATAGGACAAGCTGCTATGGCTACAGCTGTGGATGTAGACAAAGCCGTGACACTGGCCTGTGAAGGATTTACACAGTGGTCTGCACTGGCGCCTTCGCGCCGGGAAGCTTGCCTGCTGAAAGCGGCGGATCTGCTGGAACAACAAGGCATGGAGCGTCTGCTTGATCTGCTGATTGACGAAAGCGGCTCTACTATTACCAAAGCGCGCAATGAAATACGCTACACAGTGGACTTATTGCGCACAGCTGCCGGCGAAGCCCGTCGCCTGTATGGCGATACCTTTCCAAACGACAACCCAAACCGGATTTCGATGGTGTTTCGCCAGCCAATTGGTGTAGTTGCGGTAGTGTCACCTTACAATGCTCCACTGTCATTACTGTGCAAAATGAGTGCTTTTCCACTGGCAGCCGGCAATGCCATAGTGATTAAACCATCCGAAGAAACGCCGCTTATCGCGCTGGAGTACGGCAAAATTTTGCTGGAAGCCGGTATTCCGGCCAAAGCTCTGGCGGTATTAACAGGTTTTGGTGCTGAATGCGGCGCCGCTTTAACCGACCATCCAAAAGTCAACTGTATTGCCTTGACCGGCTCCACCGCCACTGGCCAAAAAGTGGGCGCTGTTGCCGCCAAACGTATGGTGAAAACCCAATTGGAACTGGGTGGTAAAAGTGCAGTGCTGGTACTCAATGATGTCGACCCGGTCAAAGCGGCTCATATAGTGGCACAGGGTATTTTTACCCACAGCGGCCAAATTTGCATGGCCAACAGCAGAGCTGTAGTGGAAGACGCAATTTTTGACGATTTTGTCAGTGCGCTCAAGCAAGCAGCAGAAGCGCTGTGGCTGGGTGATTTACGCGATGAAAAAACCCAGTATGGCCCTTTGATCAACCAAAATGCACTGAACAAAGTTCAGCATTATGTCGATGAAGCCATAGCACAAGGCGCCAGCGTACTGACAGGCGGCAAACCCCATCAGGGGCTGGTGTTCCAACCAACAGTGTTACTGCATACACCTGCGACATGCGGCGCCTGGCGCGAAGAGTTGTTTGGCCCTGTGCTCTGTGTGGTCAGAGCCACAGATTTAGCCGATGGTATCGATAAGGTAAATGACAGCGAGTACGGCCTGTCGTCTGCGGTACTGACCACCAACCTCAATGCAGCCCTGCAGGCCGCTAAACAAATCAACGCAGGCTCAGTGCATATAGGTATGCACGCCTTCCAGAGTAATGCGCTGGCCCCTATTGGTGGCAGCAAACTCTCGGGTATAGGCCGAAGCGGTGGCGCCTACTCCACGGAAGAATTTACCGAGCTGAAGTGGATCAGTATGGAGCTGAACGAAACGCTATGAGCAGCCCTGCCACTATCCGCCGCGGCTATGCCGACATGGCATCAGGCCAATTACATTACCGCTACTGCGGTAACAGCAATGCACCTGTTCTGGTCTTGCTGCACCAGGCACCCAGCCACAGTGTGATGTACGAAGCAATGATGCCGCTGCTGTGCAAACAGTTTTTCTGTATTGCGCCAGATTTGCCTGGCTGCGGACAATCAGATGCACTGAACGACTACAGTATCGAGGCGATTGCCGCCAGCATCGCCGCCACACTAAATGCTGAGTTTAAGCTGGCAGAGCGGCCTTTGTCCCTGTTTGGCCATCATACCGGCGCCAGCGTGGCGGCTGAACTGGTGGCCTATCACTGGCCGCAAGCAGTGGCTTTGGTGTTATCAGGGCCACCTTTGTTGTCGGCGGCACAACAGCTGCAATTACAGCGCTTCAACCTGCCAGCCAAAGCCGAAGACTCGGGGCAGTTTTTAACTGAACTCTGGCACTTTATCCGTAACAAAGACCAGAGTGTGGCGCTGTCAGTTTCATTGCGGGAAAGTCTGTCGGCACTGCAACTGGCGCAAGGTTACCCGGCTTTATACCGCGCTGTTGTCAGCCATAATTTTGCCAGTGCACTGGCACAGATCAACTGCCCGACTTTACTTTTTGCCGGGCAACGCGATGCTTTGCGCACTGCGCTGCCCGCCAGTCAGGCCTTATTGCGCCATGCCGAGGTGGCAGACATAGGTGACTTTGGTACCTATGTCTGCGAACAGGCTGCTGCACAAGTCAGCCAACTCATTATTGATTTTTGCCTTAGGAGTTCCGTCGATGGATCTGGTGCGTCGTAGTTTACCGCTGGGCAAACAGCCGGCCCTGATACTGGTTGATATGATCAACGGCTTTACCGACCCGGCCTGTCCGCTCGGCAGCCACTGTCCGGACGTAGTTGCTGCTAACCAGCACTTACTGTCAGCGTTTCGCGCCAAAGGCTTACCTGTGTTCTTTACCACTGTGGTGTACGAAGACAGCAATGCAGGCCATGTATTTCGCGCCCGGATCCCAGCGCTGAACCTGCTGACACCAGATTCGGTGTGGGTGCAGGTGGATGAGCAATTAAAAATGCTGCCCGGTGAAGTGCTGATTAAAAAACATGGCGCCAGTGCGTTTTTTAACACGGATTTAGCCAGCCAGTTACGCCAGTTGGGTGTCGATTCTGTGGTAGTCACAGGCCTGACCACCAGTGGCTGCGTGCGGGCCACAGTGCTGGATGCTATGCAGCACAATTTTCCGGTGCAGGTGCCTGCAGAGGCGGTTGGCGATCGCAATCCAGCCGCCCATCAGGCCAATCTGTTTGATATGCACGCTAAATATGCCGATGTGGTCAGTACTGACAACATTCTTCAGCAATTATCTTAATAAGCGAGAATTTATGATGTCTGCTTTACCTGTTGTGATAGCCGGAGCCGGTCCGGCTGGTTGTTTATCAGCACTCTATCTGGCCCGGCAAAATATTCCAGTGATCCTGCTGGAAAAACACCAGCAGCTGCCGGTGGATTTGCGCGCTTCGACTTTTCATCCACCTTCGCTGGAAATGCTCGATAGCCTGGGTATAGCGCAAGCCATGATAGCTCAGGGCCTGAAAGTACAACGTTATCAGTACCGCGACCGCAAAAATGGTGATGTAGCTGAGTTCGATATGAACCTGATCGCAGACGAAACCCAATTTCCGTTCAGGCTGCAACTTGAACAGTATGAAATGACCCGTCTGGCGGCAAAAGAGCTGCAAAACTATCCCTGCGCCCAATTGTTGTTTGGCCATGAAGTGGTGGATTTCGAGCAACATCAGGACAGTGTCAGCGTCAAAGTACAGACCAGCGATGGTGAAAAAATTCTGAACTCTTGCTACTTACTCGGCTGCGATGGTGCCTCCAGTAAAGTCCGTAAAGTGGCGGGCATAGGCTACGAAGGTTTTACTTACGACGAGAAGTTTCTGGTGGTCAGCACGCCTTTTCCGTTTGAACAGGTGTTCGACAACTTATCTTATGTCAATTACATCTCTGATCCGGACGAATGGTGTGTGTTGCTGCGGACCGAAAAAATCTGGCGGGTGTTATGGCCCACCGATCCGGCAGAAACCAACCTCGATAAGTACCTGACCGACGACTTTATTCAGGCCAGACTGCAGCATCTGCATGCCAAAGCCGGTGACTATCAAATTGGCCATCGCACCTTGTACAACGTGCATCAGCGGGTAGCTGAGCACTATGTGAAGGGCCGGGTCATACTGGCCGGCGACGCCGCTCATATCAATAACCCACTGGGTGGCATGGGAATGAATGGTGGCTTGCATGATGCGTTTAATCTGGCAGAAAAGCTAACCGCCATTTTAAAACAAGGCGCCGATGCCGGGGCCTTGCTGGCGCAATACCAGCGTCAGCGCAAAGATTTAGCAGTGCAGTTTGTGCAGCAGCATACCATTCAGAACAAACAGCTGATGGAGACCAAAGATCCGCAATTGCAGGCCAAACGCCAGCAATGGTTTATGGAAACGGCTGCCGATCCGGTGAAAGCCAAAGCTTTTATTATGGAACGCGCCATGTTCAGCAGCCTGCGCGAAAGTTTACAACAGGCATAACAATGGCCAGATCTGCAGCAAATTCAAAACATTCAAAGGTGTAGCATGCAAAATTATCAGATTGCCCGTCGCGCTCAAATTGGCGTGATCATTCCATCCACCAATACCGGAGTGGAATACGATTTACAACGCTTCGGCTTGGACGGTGTCACCTGGCACCCTTCCCGTTTTTGGATCGAATTACGCAATTGGGCCGACGAAGTGGCCAAAACCGGTGACAACGAAAACACCGTATTTGAGCGTTTTCTCGACATTATGCGGGCAGAAATCCCTTACGCAGTGCGCAATGTATTAAGCGCCAATGTGAAGCATATTATGCTGGGCATGAGCGCTGAAACCTTTTGGGGCGGACTGGAAGGCAATATCCGCTTTGAACAGGAAATCCGCGATCAAATTGGTGATATAGGCCTGACCACAGGCGCCACTGCGACCCGGATGGCACTGGAAAAATTTGGCGCTAAAACCATTTCGGTGATCACGCCCTACCCTCAGGTCGGCGATGACAACGTGATCCGCTTTTTCTCGGATATTGGTTTTAAAGTACATAAAGTCAAAGGCTTAAACCGGCCATCCGCTACTGCTATTGCCGAAACCTCCATTAAAGACGTGATAGACGCTATCTATGAAGTGGATGCAGATCATGTGGATGCCATAGTGCAATGTGGCACTAATTTATCCACTGTTGATCTGTTTCCTACTTTCGAGCATATCCTTGGTAAGCCACTTTTACCTATCAACGTGGCGACAGTCTGGCATGCGCTGCGCAGCTGCGGCATAGACGACAAAATTACCGGACAAGGACGGCTGCTTGAAGAATTCTGAATCGATAAAACACAAAGTACTGCGGTTTTCATTGCCTGTAGCCATCTTTGTTTGCGTGTTACTGACCGGCCTGATGCTGCTCGTCGGCCCTTATAGCGCGCATATCGATTTTCTGCCTGATACCGGTTTTGCCTGGTATTACTGGAAGTTGCCAGAGCCCAGTCTGCTTAGCAGGCTGTTGCCCTGGATCTGCTTTGTCGGCCACCAGTTGGCCATCTGGTATTTAATTTACCGCGCACAACAATTAAAACCAGGCTACAGCACCAGATTGCATCGCTTTAATCTGCAGGCCATTGCGGTGAACCTGTTTTTTGTGCTGCTGCATATAGCCCAAACCAAATTCAGCTATGACGGTTTAGCACAGGATGTGCATGTATTCATTCCACAATTTGCTGTCATTTTATTGTTGGTACTGGTGTTAATGCTGGAACATCAAAGACGGGGTTTAGTCTTTGGTAAAAAGCTGCCACTGATCGACAGACTACGCGACAGCATAAAACGCTACCACGGCTACTATTTTTCCTGGGCCATTATTTTTACCTTTTGGTTTCACCCTATAGAAATGACAGCAGGGCACCTGCTAGGTAATTTCTACACCTTGTTACTGCTGCTACAAGGCAGCTTGTTTTTCACCCGCTTTCATACTGATAAATACTGGAAAGTGCTGCTGGAAAGCTTTGTGCTGGTGCATGGTGCTGTGGTGGCCTGGCTGTCTTTGCAGGGTGGCAAGCCTGAAATGTTTGCCTTTGGTTTTATGGTGGTATTTATAGTCACGCAAATTTATGGTCTGGGCTGGCGTCCCCGTACCATAGTGCTGTGGCAACTGGGTTTTGTACTGGCGATGCTTGGCTATTACGCCCAGCATTGGCAACGCCTGACTGAAATTTTCCGCGTACCGGGCGCACTCTATCTGAGTGTGATCCTGCTGACTCTGCTTGGACTGGCCCTGCTGCTGTGCTACAGGCTAGTGCTTAACCTGATACAAAAAGTCGCTGCAAAACAACAGCTTTAACCGCTAACAAGCCAATGGCCAAGCGATCTGCTGTTTACATATAAACTCAATTGATATAAAGTTATACCAATGACTCATAATTACTGGTGCTGCTATGAACAAACCTCTGGCCGGTGTAAAAATACTCGATCTCACTCACATGTTGTCTGGCCCCTACGGCACTATGTTGTTGGCCGACATGGGCGCAGATGTGATCAAAGTAGAACCTTTGCAGGGCGAAGGTACCCGCAAATTACTGGCTACAGATCCTGCTAATTCACTGCACGGCTTTGGCGCATATTTTATTACCCTCAATCGCAATAAAAGCTCAGTGGCAGTGGATCTGAAAACAGCACAAGGCAAAGAGCTGTTTTATCAACTGGTGAAGCAGGTCGATGTGGTCGTCAGCAACTTTGGCCCCGGAGTCCCGCAACGTCTGGGGATAGATTATGAAACCTTGCGCCAGCACAACGACGCTATTATTACCTGCACTATTACCGGTTTTGGCTCTGAAGGCCCGGGAGCAAATCGTCCGGCTTTTGATCAGGTGGCTCAGGCCTGCGGTGGCGGTATGTCTATCACAGGAAGCTCGCCAGATACGCCACTCAGAGCAGGTATTCCTATTGGCGATTTAGCCGGCGGCATGTTTGCTGTGATGGGTATTCAGGCTGCACTGATTGAGCGCTTTGGCAGTGGCAAAGGCCAACATGTGGATATTTCCATGCTCGATTGCCAAATTTCACTGCTGAACTATATGGCCACTATGCACTTTTTATCCGGCGAAAATCCGTTTCCCATCGGCAACGGCCATTTTGTGCATGTGCCTTATAACAGCTACAAAACCCAGGATGGGCATATTATTGTCGCCGTTATTACGGATAACTTCTGGCAAAACCTGAAAACAGTGGTTGATGTGGAGGCTTTTGCCGACGCCAAATACGACGGCCAGCCAGGCCGTTATGCCGATAAAGACTTTATCGACAGTACACTCAATGCCATTTTTTCCACCAACACCAACAAGCACTGGATCACCTTACTGGAACAAGCCCGTATTCCTTGTGCGCCAGTGAACAAATTCAGCGACGCGCTGAATGATCCTCAGGTGCGTTATCGCAATATGGTGGTGGATATTTACCATCCGGATGGCGCTAAAACACAAGCTCCAGGCAACCCGATTAAATTGTCGCGCACTGACGAAGACAGCTTTAGTCCGGCGCCCCATATTGGTCAGAATACAGAACAGATATTGCGCACCTTGCTGGGCATGCCGCAGGACAGTATCGAGTCATTACGCCAGCAACAAATTATCAACTGAGCAAGCAGATGGCCAAAGAAAGGGTTTACCTTACCGATGTAGGGCCACGCGATGGCCTGCAAAACCAGAGCAAAATACTGACAGTCAGAGAGCGCGTGTTACTGATCAGCGCTTTGATTGATGCGGGCGTAAAGCAAATTGAGGCAGGAGCTTTTGTCTCCCCTAAAGCTGTGCCTGCTATGGCAGATACCGATCAGGTACTGGCGGCTGTACCTCGCAAACCCGATACCAGACTGCAGGTGCTGGTGCCTAACCTCAAAGGCTATCAGCTGGCGCAACAGGCTGGTGCTGATCAGGTGTTATTTGTGGTCTGCGCCACTGAAACTATGAACCAGAAAAATGTGCGGTTAAGTATAGAAAGCAGCGTGCAGCAACTGGCAGAAATACTGGCTCAGGCCAAAGCTGATCAGGTTGATGTGCTGACCTGCATAGCCGTGGCCTGGCATTGTCCCTTTGAGGGCGTAACTCCTGTCAGTTCAGTCCAACGCTTACAACACCAACTGCAGGAGATAGGTGCCAACCAATTGGTACTGGCCGACACCATAGGTGCAGCGAATCCGGCCAGCGTAAAACAGCTATTGGCCGCTTTGCACAGCCAGGGCCAGAACACTCCGCTGGCTTGCCATTTTCATGACACCAGAGCTATGGGCATGGCCAACGTTGCAGCAGCGCTGGACAGTGGTATTCGTCACTTTGACTCCAGTATTGGTGGCTTGGGCGGTTGCCCTTTTGCACCTGGTGCAACAGGTAATGTCGCGACCGAAGATCTGGTGATGATGCTCGAGCAAATGGGGCTGGATACAGGGATAGACGCAGAACGGCTGTTTATGGCCGGTCATCTGGCCGGTACCTTAACAGCTCAGGCAACAGGTGGCAGAGCACACAAATGGCGGCAATTGCAATTAGCCGCCGGAAAATCAATCAGCTAAGGTGGAGAGCAACTATGTGGCGCTGGATTTTAGGTTTTTTCGCAGCCATTTTGCTGCTGGTAGCCGCTTATGTCGGATATGTGCTGCTGCGCTATACAGATATCCCGGCAGAAACCATGCTGGAAAAGTATCAGGCCGGGCAAATGCAACTGGCAATGGTGGATGGCCAACCGCTGTATTATCAGGATCAAGGCCAGGGGCAGCCGATTGTGCTGCTGCATTCGCATTTTTTTACCCAGAACATGTGGGATGCCTGGGCGCAGCCACTCAGCCAGCATTTCCGGGTGATACGTTATGATTTAACCTCGCATGGTCTGACAGGTCCGGCGCTGGATAATGACTACAGCACGGCGCGTGATGTCGCCTTACTGCATGGTCTGTTGCAACAGCTCAATATCGATAAAGCCGTGCTTGTGGGCAGTTCATTGGGTGGCAATATTGCCATTGCCTTCACTGCACTTTATCCGGAAAAAGTAACGAGCCTTGTGCTGCAAAACTCCGGTGGTTTTCGCAAAGCCGACAGCAGGGGCGGACGTGGTCAGGATTTGCCCGGCTGGGCCGACTATCTGCTGTATTTGTTGCCTAAAATGGGCTTTGATGCCTTTTTGGAATGGATGGTGTATGACAAACACCAGCTGACAGCTCAGATCAAAGACGATTTTCACAACGCATTTCGCCGCAGTGGCAACAGAGCCGCTGAAATGCAACGTATTCGCCAGTTTCAGGAAGGTGGCGCAGCACCACAGCTGGAGCAAATTACTGCACCGGTGTTGATCCAGTGGGGCGAAAATAACCCACAGTTGCCCGTCGCGTTGACCGCCTCCTTTGAACAGCATTTAACCAAATCAGTGCGGGTAGAAACCCGGATTTATCCCAAAACAGGCCATGTGCTGGCTCTGGAACAACCAGCACAAAGCCTGCAGGATTTACTGAACTTTTTGCAACAGGAGCCACGAAGTGAATAAAACAGCCCGTTGTCGCACACTGCTGCTTAGCGGTGTTTTGCTGTTTTTAATGTCGTGCAGCAAAGAGCCCGTGCCTTTACCTGATCCTGGACAGTTGCCGCTGACAGAACCGCAGATCTCTGCTTTATACGGCGTAACAGCGCCCGATATAGCGCTGTCGGATTCGCAGGTTCAGACAATAAAGGTGCAACAACGCGAGCTGTCAGTCCGGCTGCTTGCCCCTGCTCAGCCTGGGCAGTATCCGTTGTTGGTGTTTTCACATGGCAATTGGTCGGATCAATTGCAATACGAACCACTGTTACAACATTGGGCCAAACATGGTTATGCCATTCTGAGCCTGAACCACGACGACTGCTGCGGTATGGCGTCCGGCATTCTGGCAGCTCTGCGGTATGGCAATTTAAAGCTGATTGAACAAAGAGTGCAGGATATAGCCCTGCTGCTGAACCACCCGGCTGAACTGGATGCACTGTTACCGGCGCAGGTCAGCTTAGATCACAACACCATTGCCATTACTGGCCATTCATTTGGAGCTTATACCGCACAGTTGTTTGCCGGCGCCACTCTGTTTGATACAGAGCAAAAACGCCAGCGGCCAGTGCAGCAGCTGTTGGACAAACCGCAGGCGGTAAAAGCCGTATTGGCTATATCACCGCCAGGCCCGATGTTTGATGAAATCACAGAGCAGAGCTGGCAATCCATCGACAAACCTATGCTGGTCACCACAGGTACCTGGGATGTGGAACCACGCTTTTTCCCTGACTATAAACTGCATTTAATGTCACACCAGACTGCACCTGCCGGTGATCAGTACGCGCTGGTCATCGCAGGTGCCGACCATTACTACGGCAATCTGATCTGCAGACCAAAGCGTGATCAGGCACCACAGTTGGCACAATTTAAACTGTTACAGTCTGTCTCCATTGCTTTTCTGAACAGCTATGTTAAACAAGACCCAAAAGCCACGGAATTTTTGCAGCAAAATCAAATCACTAAGGCCACTCAGGGCTTTGCCAGCCTGTTTATAAAATAATAACGTTCAGGAGAATCTTTATGCCGCTGACAGTCATCTATGCTGGCTATTTACTGGCTCATGCTGCTTTGATGCGCTTTTCTTTTACCTTCGCCAGTGCCCCACTACGGATCTGGATACTCAGAGCTCTGTTGGCCGGAGTGTTGTACGACAATTCAGCCTTGCTGCTCAATACCTTGTATGGAGCTGCCGACTGGTTAAAAGCCTGGAGCTACCCACGCTGGTGGATCCACGGTACTGTCTTGCCTTTGCTCAGTATTTATATGTTCAGCCTGCTGCGCCATCTGCAACTGCCTGCAATTCGCCAGCTCTGGGTGAAAGTTTTATTTTTGCTGGTCACCCTATGCTGTTTAACCTACGGCATTTGGTATGAAATTCTGATGCTGGAACTCAATAGCAAAACCGTAGGTATGAGCGATCACCTGTTTGGTGTGATGGAGCGTTTTGCTTCTGTCAGTAAAACGCCGCCTTTAGGCACTATTTTTACCAACCTGTTTCTGATGATTTGGGCTGGCTATCTGTGGCGTAAAACCGGCTGGTACTGGTTGTTTGCCGGTGCGTTGTTTATTTTTATCATCAATGCCGCCAGCGTGGCTTTTACCTATGGCTTTTTGTTAGGTAACTTCGCTGAAGTGGTATTTATTGCCGCTTTACTGCATACCGAAAAACGCTTTTATTCTGCGCCTTAATCCCCGCACTTAATGTTGTTCTCAACCCGAACAGTGTCTGCTTAATCCAGTCATATTCAGTAATGGCAGGATTAAGCAGCCAACCTTTCCCCCACCAAGCAACCATCAGCCAGCTTTAATGCATGGCTTTAACTTTGCTGACAGCAGTAGCGCTAACGACAGCCTTAGGGTTAAGCAAAATGACACTGCCAGCGGCTCAGTCTGCAACGCAGCGGATACCAATCACAAAGGGTAGCCAGTAAAAATCCTCTGCTCCTGACTGGCAGCAGCGACAGCAAGCGCTTTGACCGCCCCCAGCCAGAGAACTCCAATGAAGACCACAAACTGTAGATTTGAGTCCGGGACTATGCCCGGAGACTGTGGCTTTGCGCTTTCTTTATGTGGTTTACCACGCTGAATAAAGCCTAATTTGCGAGAGCTAAAAAAAAGCCCCGACTTAAGCCAGGGCAATTCCAGAGGAGAATCCAGGATCAAAACTTATAAGCGAAGTTCACACCAGCCATACGTCCCATGCGCGGTTCAACCACAAACTGAGGTTTGCTGTTCCACAAGTACTTACGATAGCCGCCTGAAGGCGTATCATTGTCGGTGATATTGTCGACAAAAACGCTCAGACGAATGTTTCTGGTTTCCAGACCTATAGTGCCTTTGACTGTATGAGACGAAGGTAACTCGGTCAGGTTTAACGCATCCAGATATTGACTGGAGCGATAACTGACTGACAACTCAGAAAAGCTGTTTAAAAAGCCCCAGTCACGCACGTAGTCAACGCTCAACTTAGCTGTAACCTTTGACGTACGAGGCATTTTACGGCCTGATACATCACCGTCAGATACCAGAGTACCAGGCGGCGGTACCTGGATCTGGCCAACCACACCAAATCGCGGCGGAGTAGTACTGACGACTGTTGCAGTTTGAGTGACTGTATACGGAGTTCCTTTCATGCCCTGAGCTTCATAATCAAGGAAACCAAATTCAGGGCCTAAACCACCTTTTACCACTGAGGCATCATTGTATGCCGCCGCAAAATTCAAGCCGAAGTTCGACGTGATCTGCCAACGACCATCCAGCTCTATACCTTCCACTTCAGTTTTACCGAGGTTGGTTACTATTACAGCTGGTACTGCATTGGCCTGATTACCCAATGTAGAGAAATCGCGCACTTGTTGCTTATCCCAGTCAATATAATAAGCAGCTAAGTTGAAGCGTAATTTGCTATCAAACAGGAAAGATTTGATACCTGCCTCGTACGTCCAGTTTTGCTCTGGTTCAAAGGTCATTTCTTCACCTTCAGCAGAGCCGTTTAAACCGCCAGACTTAGCGCCTTTACCAATATTGACGTAATACAGAGTCGTTTCGTTGGCGTCATAATCAAAGGTCAGACGAGGCGTAAAGTAGCTCCATGAACCATCCATTTCACCTGTTGGGAACAAAATACCAGGCGCACGGCTGTCCGTATGGTTATCAGCAAATTTATCTTCATTGGTCCAGCGGCCTTCCAGCGCCGTGGTCAGTTTTTCGGTTAAGCTAAATTCAGCAGAACCAAAGACCGACTTAGTCACCGTATCGTAATAAGTGCCCTGCAACATCGCCAAACCGTTGGTTTCATAACCATTGCCAAAAGCGTTCAGGATCATAGCTGAATAAGGATCGGCGCCTATAACCCCCATATTCGTGCTCTGTTCCAGCTTCAGCTTGCTGTAAAACGCCCCTGTCGCCCAATCAATATCGTTGTGGCTGCCAGTAAAGCGCAATTCATGGCTATATTCCTGTCTGTCATCATTAGGCTGGCCACCCACATCGTAACCCTGCAGCCCAGTGAAGAAAGTTAAACCGCTTGCAGCAGACGATGATGTTTGCACATAAGCTGGTTTGGTTGGTAAGGGTAAAGATTGAACCACTGCGGTTGGCAATACGGCCATACCAGCATAGTTATTCAATTGCCCCAGACTAATGTCATACTCTGAGCTGTTGAAACCAGCCAGATAAGTGATAGAAAACTCTTCCAGATTCTGTTCAACAACCAGGCTAGTGCGGTCAGCCGTACGCTTAGTGCCTGTTGCTTCAGGAGCTACACCAGCAAAGCTCTCTGTCCACAGCTCGTTATCAACCACACCTATGTATTTTTGCGGATCGCCAGTATAAACCCAGGGGGCAATAAATTCCCATTGGCCGGTTTGCGCGTTCTGATTTACATGCACCCCTTTAATCAATACCCCCAATTCCTGGCTGACGTTACGGATACCATAGCCGGCATTGTGCTTTACGTGTGCAGTAGCGCGTGGGGATTCTTTGGTATCAATAATGGTATGCGCCAAACTTACTTTGGTGGTGTCAGTATCGTAGACCAGTTTTAAACGAGCCATTTCGTTGTCAGATTCACCCAGCCGGCGGTCATCTATCTTTTCACCGGTGATGGTATTGGTGTTACGGATAGTTGATCCTGAACTGGAGTCGCTTAAATCCAGTCTGGCTTTGAAATTTTCAGTTAAGGCACCACTGGCATAAAAATGCGCGTTGTGCATGCTGTGAGTACCAGCTGAGGTATCAATACCACCTTCAAACTTGTCTGTAGGGTCTTTAGTAATGTAGTTAATCGCACCAGCAAAAGCATTGCGACCGTAGATAGCAGACTGAGGTCCACGCACTACTTCAACACGTTGTAATCCGCCAAAAGGCAGAAAAGTTGCATCGCGCCCCGACGCATACACACCGTCAATAAAGACCGCAACGTTCGTTTCATCTCCTACCAGACCTGGCTGCGCCAGACCACGGATAACAGGACTACCTGACGCCATACCACCTATAGAGTCGTAGGTGACGCCCGGTGTGGCATCGATAATGTCGTTGACATTACGAAGCCCGGTACGGACCATTTGTTCACCACTATAGGAGCTAACGGAAACAGGGATTTTATTAAGCAACTCCTCCCTGAAACGTGCTGTCACTATAATTCGTTCAATGGCTTCTGCCGATTCATCTTGCTTAACTGATTCTTGTTGCTTTGCTGGTTCCTCAACCTGTTGCTCCTGTGCTTGTAAACCGTCCATAACAAGCGCACCTAGCAGTATCGGATACCCTAACCTGAATGATGTTGTTGACATAGGATCACCTTCCCAATGTTGCATTTTTAATTTTTATTTTTGGACGTAACCGATACTGCATTGGCTCGACTCATTGTTATAATGATATCATTATATATCAAATGTCAACGAACAAATTGTGTTCAACGCAAAGATTATTTGAATAACATATTGCTCAGGGTTATTGAAAGATGTCCGGATAAAAAAAGTCATAATAAAACAAAACGTTAAGCTAATTTTACTGAACTATTTTTCTGAGCCTTTGATAGCGGGTCTAAGGCAATAAGCCCTAAATCCGCTGTTGATTTTGGGCTTATGCTTTGACTGGTATTGATCTAAAAACTAAAAATGCGACAGCTTTAACCTAAAAAAGCCCCCTTGGCTTGCATCTGATCAATCTCAGCATCGCTGTAACCCAGTGCTGTCAGTTGCTGTTTGGTATGTTCACTAAAAAGCGGTAAGCGAAAATTCGGTCTGGCAGGTTCATTTTTGTATTTAATCGGCACACCCAGGTGCAAACTGCCTTCTTCATCCGTCAGCAGCATGCCGCGTTCCTGCAAATGCGGGTCGCGAATGGCCTCGTTCAAGCCACGCACCGGTGCCCAACACAAATCAATCTGCGCCAGAAACTGCTGCCAATGTGCTAAAGGCTGGCTTAAAAAAGTATCGCGTAAAAAAGCTTTCACCGGATCCTGTTCAGGCCCCGGACTTAACTTGCACAGTGCCAGCAAGTCGGGTCTGCCAAGTGCCGTCAGCAGATTTTCGGCAAACTTCAATTCACTGCCGCCCAGCGTCAGATAATGCGCGTCGGCCGTTTGGTAAATCTGATAAAAAGCCGAACCGCCCCAGCTGCGTTCTTGTTTTACAACGGCAGAACGCTGCTGTGCAAAAGGTGGCCCCATCACATTGGCATACCAGGCTACCAGCGAATCCTGCATCGAAATATCAAGGTAATCGCCTGTGCCAGTTTGCTGTTTTTTCAACAGCGCCATCAATACGCCGGAAAAAGCCATCAGGCTGCCTGCCATATCGGCCACTGGCATGCCAGGCATTGCCGGTTTACCGTCCTGACCTTCGTTAATAAACACCGCTCCTGAGTCGGCCTGAATACTTAAATCATGTGCAGGTTGCAGCGCTTTTGGCCCGGTCTGGCCATAGGCGGAGATAGAGCAATAAACAATACCAGGGTTAACAGCTTTGATGGTGTCGTAATCCAGCCCCAGCCGTTTCATCACACCGGGCCGGAAGGCTTCCACCAGCACGTCTGCGGTTTCACATAAATTCAGAAAGGCAGCTTTGCCATCGTCTGATTTCAGGTTCAGATTGATACTTTTTTTACCGCGAAACACATTACGAAACCACACCGACTGGTCATTTTGCTTCAACCCTATAGCGCGCACCGGCTCGCCACCGGCAGGCTCAAGTGCTATCACTTCGGCACCATGGTCGGCCATCATCATGGTAAAGTGCGGCCCCGGCAGGAACAGCGATAAATCCAATACCCGGATCCCTTGCAATTTCATAGTTATTCTCCTGAATCATCACATCATCAGCACCGTCGTGCCTGCAACTACAGAGCCCGGCTAAATGGCGCCCTCAGCACGCAAAGCAGCGATTTGTTCCGCACTGTAGCCAAGCTCAGCCAGCAACGCTTGCGTGTCATGCCCCATCTCACCTGCCGCCTTGCCTGCCATGCGCTGCCCGTCGATTTTGATTGGACAACCCAGAATTTGCATATCCGCCTGCTGCGGATGTGGCACTGTGCGCACCATGCCAATATCGCGGATATAAGGGTTGGTCAGGGCTTGCGGCAAGTCCAGCACAGGCGCACAAGGAATATGGCCTTTGAGCTTCTCCAGCCAATAAGCGGTCGGTTCAGTACTCAGCACCGCATCCAGTTCGCGGGTTAACTCATCACGCTGTTCACGCCGCAGTGCCAAGGAGGCAAATTGCGGCTGTTTCAGCTTTGGCTCTGCCAGCAGATCGGTCAGCACCTGCCAGAACTTGTCGGTCATCGCCATCAGAAAAATAAAGCCATCGGCTGTTTTATACAGCTGACAAGGCACAGTAGCCGGATGGGCTGAACGCGGCAGCCGCTCTGTGACATGACCCTGATTCAAATACCAGGTGGCGGGGTACGACAACTGATGCAAAGCCACATCAAACAACGACACATCCACATCGCGGCCCTGGCCGGTGCGATGCGCCCCCAACAGCGCGGCAGTCAGCCCAAGCGAAGCCACAGCCCCTGTCATAAAGTCGACCATAGACACACCAAAACGGGCCGGTGGCTGGCCAGGTTCGCCGGTTAACGACATTAAGCCTGCTTCGGCCTGCATTAAGTAGTCATAACCAGGCCAGTTGGCGCGGTCGTTGTCGCGGCCATAGGCCGACAAATGACCACAGACAATTTTCGGATTGATCTGCTTTAACGCCTGATAGGTTAGCCCCAGCTTGTCAGGCTGATCACCACGTAAGTTATTGGTGACCGCATCGGCACTTTGCACCAACTGCTCAAAAATACGCCGGCCTGAGGCTTGCTTTAAATCCAGCGTCAGGCTCTTTTTGTTCAGATTAAAGGTTTGGAAAAAGTAGCTGTCGTTGTCACCCAGAAAAAACGGCCCGGTCTGGCGCGACACATCGCCGCCTATGGCCGGATTTTCAATTTTGATCACCTCCGCGCCCAGATCAGCCAAAAACATCGAGCCATAAGGCCCGGCGCCATATTGTTCAACCGCAATAATGCGAACGCCCTGCAGCGGCAATGTTTTCATACTGAGTTCCGCCGTTAAATTTTGTAACGTTCAATCAATTGTTTGGCAATGATAATGCGCTGCATCTCATTGGTGCCTTCGCCGATACACATCAGCATGGCGTCGCGGTAGTAGCGCTCAATGTCGTACTCCACCGAGTAGCTGTAACCACCAAAAATACGCATGGCTTCGTTGGCACAAAACACACCAGCTTCAGAACCAGCGAACTTGGCCATACCAGCTTCCATATCGCAGCGTTCGCCCGCATCGTACTTAGCCGCCGCCTGCTCAATCAGCAAACGGGCTGCTTCCACCTGCACCGCCATTTCACCCAGCTTCAGCTGAATGGCCTGATGATTGGCAATGGCTTTGCCAAAAGCTTCACGCTCCTGCGCATAACGTACCGCCAGCTCCATCGCCCCCAGCGCTATACCAGCACCGCGGGCGGCCACATTAATACGGCCTAATTCCAGCCCACCTAAAGCCTGCACAAAACCCTGGCCTTCCACTTCACCAATCAGATTGGCCGCCGGCACTCTGCAGTCTTCAAACACCACCTCACAGGTATCAATAGCGCGATAACCCATTTTCTTCAGCTTCGACACTTTAATACCAGGCTTAAAATTGCCTTGCCCGTCTTTGGTTTCGACAATAAACATACTGGTGCCTTTATGCGCCGGTTGAATGCTGCTGTCGGTTTTTACCAATACGGCCAGTGAGTTACCGTTTAATGAGTTGGTGATCCAGGTTTTGGTGCCGTTCAGAATATAGTGGTCACCATCGCGCACCGCGGTGGCACGTATAGCTTGTAAATCAGTACCGGCATTGGGTTCGGTCAGGGCTACACCACCGCGTAATTCACCGCTGGCCATCCGCGGTAAAAAGCGCTCTTTTTGTGCTGCTGTACCAGCCCGTTCTATGGCGGAGGCCTGGATCAGATGAGAGTTAAAAATGCCGCTCGGTGCCATCCAGGCGGAGGCCACCTTTAATACAATTTTGGCATAGATGGTCGCTGGCAAACCCAGGCCACCATACTGCTGGCCAATAGTGGCACCAAACAGGCCCAGCTCTTTCATTTGCGCAACCAGCTCATGCGGGTATTTATCGGCCTGATCGTATTCCTGGGCGATGGGCCGGACTTCGTTTTCCACCCATTTGTTGATCATATCCAGAATGGCGATTTCATCTTCTTTACTGTACTGCTCTGCCATGGTGTATCCGCCTTAGTAGTTCACTTTTAGTAATTCACTTTGTCTTCAACCGAATAGCCTTGTTTGGCGATCAGCATTTTTCGGATAAAACTGCACACCACCACACCATGCTGGTTAAAGCCTGTGGTTTTGACCGTGACAATGCCTGCACCAGGTCTGGATTTGGATTCACGTTTATCCAGCACTTCCGACTCAGCCGTCAGGGTGTCGTCTTCAAACACAGGGTGCGTCAGCTTGATATCGTCCCAGCCCAGATTGGCAATGGCTTTCTGGCTGACATCAGTCACGCTCATCCCCACCATCAGCGCCACAGTCAGCGGCGAGCAGACAATGCACTTACCAAACTCACTAGCTTTGGCGTATTCGTCATCAAAGTGCATAGGGTGAGTATTCATCGTCAGCAGAGTGAACCAGGTATTGTCGGTTTTAGTGATAGTGCGGCCTGGGCGATGCTCGTAAATATCGCCGATGTTGAACTCTTCGTAATGTCTGCCGAAGGATTCACGAAAACGTTTCTCACTGATTTGCTTAATATTTTGTACCATGTTCTCTCTCACTTATTGTTAACAGTTATCGCCGTTCCGCTCACCGGCAAAAGCCAAAATGCGTTGACAGCCCAGGATCACCGGCCTGTCTATCATCCGTCCCTGCACCACCAGCACGCCGCCACTGTGATTGGCTGTGGCGGCCAGTACAGCTTTGGCGTAGTCCAGTTGTGCAACTGTTGGCAGCAAGGCCTGATGAATAGCGGCCACCTGTTTCGGGTGGATCGCTGCTTTGCCGGTAAAGCCCAGCGCTTTGATTTTTTTGGTTTCGGCCTGCAGCGCCTTTTCGTTGTCTACATCGATAAAAGGCACATCAATCAGCTGCAAACCAGCACCAGCAGCTGCCAGCACCAGCTGACTGCGGGCAAACAGCAAAGGCTCGTAACTGAAGTCACAGCCCAGCTCCGCCGACAGATCAGCGCCACCAAACATTAGTGCCACCAGCGATTTACTGGCTTTGGCAATGGTGCTGGCCTGCTGCAAACCACTAATAGTTTCGATCAGCGCAATCAGCCTGCATTGCACCGGCAGCGTAATAGCGGCCCGTTGCACATCCAGCGCGCTCTGGCATTTCGCCAGCATCAGCACTGCCGGAGGATATTGCTTAAAGGCCTGCAGATCCTGCTCGCCCCAGGCGGTTGACAAGGCATTGATCCGCACACAAATACGGCTGCGATCGGCAGGAAGTAACGAGGCCAAATAGTCCTGCACGCTGCGTCTGGCTGCTTGTTTTTGTTCAGGCGCCACAGCATCTTCCAAATCAATACAGATCAGATCGGCACCTGCGCCCAGCGCTTTGGCAAAACGCTCTGGCCTGTTGCCTGGCACAAACAATAAGGAGCGCAGCAGCATCATGCCAATGCTCCGGTCGCAGCTGGCACCTGCGCCTGAAAGTGGCTGGCTATTTGTTCACGGCTGGCATACCAGACTCCGGGTTTGCTGCGCACATAGCGGAAAAACTCTTCCAAAGCCCAGATCCGGCCCGGCCGGCCAATAATGCGCAAGTGCAGCCCCAGACTCATCATCCGCGGTTTATGCTCACCTTCGCTGTACAGCACGTCAAAGCTGTCTTTGGCGTATTTCAGCCACTGCTCAGGGGTGTACGACGCCGCCACCCACATTTTCATATCGTTGGTGTCTATGGCATAAGGCAGGATAATCATTGGTTGCTCTGAGCCATTCACAGCGGCCCAGAACGGCGCATCAGCGCTGTAGTCGTCCATATGGTATAAAAAGCCTTCCTGTTGCAGCAGGCGACGGGTGTTTTCGGTATATAAATAACGCGACAGCCAGCCCAGCGGTCTTTTGCCTGTGCTGCTTTCAATACTGCTGACGGCAGCGCGGATAAACTCACGCTCTTGCTGTTCATTCATGCGGAACTGATGCACCCAGCGGTAACCATGAGCACAGGTTTCATCGCCACGGCGGCGAATCTCCTGCGCCAGCCAGGGTGCGCGCTCCAGACTGACAGCAGCAGCCGACCAGCTGGCACGGATCTGATACTGGTCAAGCAGGCGGATAATACGCTCAGCACCTTCGTTCAGGCCGTACTGATAATTCGATTCATTGCCGTAATTGCGGATAGGCTTTTTTACATGCACCTGCAGTTCGTCCACCGGCTCCATACCGGCATCGCCGTCTTTCACATTGTATTCGGAGCCTTCTTCCACATTCACTACCACAGATAACGCCAGCCGGGCGTTGTCTGGCCATGAGTATTGCGCTGTCATCGCTGCTTCCTGTAAGGCCGCCAGACGGCAGGCCGCTTTAAGAGTTAATTCCAGGGTTAATGGTATTCTTCGCCACCTGACACATTCATCGCTTCGCCTGTGATGTAAATGGCCTGGTCGGAACATAAAAAGGCGCAGGCTTTAGCGATATCCTGCTGCAAGCCAGGGCGGCCCAATGGAATGCGATCCCGCATATCCTGCATGTACTTGTCGTACCCTTTGCCTGTGACTTGTGAAAAATGCGCGTTTTGCCAGGCACCAAGCCCGGTAGTGATGTGATTGGGGCAAATCTGATTGACATTTATGCCATGGCATCCCAGTTCTAACGCCGCTACCCGGGTTAACCCTGTCATGCCATGTTTGGAGGTGGTATAAGCCGATGCATGGGCAAAAGCCGATTTGGACGCCTGCGAGCCAATATTGATGATCTTGCCGCCCTGCCCTTGTTTCACCATTTGCTCGGCCGCGTACTTAATACCCAAAAAGCTGCCACGCAGATTGACGTTCAGCACCGTATCCCATTCGGCCACGTCCATCTCCAGGATAGGTTTCATCAAATAACCCACACCGGCGTTGTTGACCCAAATATCCAGGCGGCCAAAATGCTGCACTGCAAACTGCACTGCAGCCTGCACCTCTACCGCGTTCAGTACATTGCACACCACAGCAGCAGCTTCACCGCCAGCAGCCTGAATTTCTGCCACTATGTCCAGCATCTCCTGCGAGCTGCCAATAGCTCCTTCCGGCAAATGCTCGCCAGCAGGTGCGCCAATATCGGTGATCACCACTTTGCAGCCTTCAGCCGCCAGCCGTTTGGCCATGGCTTCACCTAAGCCCAGTTTGCGGCCAGCGCCGGTAATCACCGCCACCTTGCCAGCTAAATCTGCATAGTGCGCCATCATCAGCCCCCGACTTGTTCGGTCAGAATAAACAATGGGCTATCGGCAAACTGCTGAAACTCGGCCGCTACTTTTTGCATAGCAGCAGTGCTGACATCCTGGCCAAACTGCGCCATATCATTCACGCGGATCAGTTCAATGTATTGGTAAGGCGGTTTGTTATCGCTCATCAGCAAGGACTGAGCTTTCAGTAGACGAAACTCATCCACAGAGGGCAAAGCACCAGCCACAGGTAAATCCGTAGTTTTAGCCCAGTGTTCGTACGCGGCCTGGTCGGCTGTAGTTTTTAAGTTAAACAGCACCACTAAAGTTGTCATGGTTATCTCCGAACCTGAATTGTCCGGACAAATCTAACCAGCCCCTGGCGGGGTGTCTATCAACCAGAGGCGGCTGAATTGACATTTGACAAAGAGAGGCAAATGACGGGCTTGGGGGAGTAAAAGCTGGGGGGAGTGGACGGCTTAGAGCGAAAAATGGACATAATGCGCGCAGCACAGGCCGGACCCCACACTGCGGTTGAAGTCCCAGCCACCTAGTGGCCGATTTTGCCAGCGTTTGTTATAAAGAAACTTACTTGAGACTATGCTTGTCCCTACCTATCAGAATTGTCATAACCCCATTTTTGACTTTATGGTTAAATATGACGGGAGCACTTTTATCTCTCCAATCTTGCTCATCAAGCGCTTTAGAAAATAAAGCACCTAGGTACATTGCATTATTATCATTCGCCAAGAGTTTTAACTCACAGATAGTTTTTTTACAAGTTAGCTCTTGAATATCAAATTTATTCTCTTTGTCTGCCGCAATAAAATTGCGGATATTTGCTTCGTATTCATACGCCCAACTCCCATCAACATCTTCTTCTCTAAGTTGCTTAAGCGCTGTATCTACAATACTTTCTCCGCTTCTGATTCTATTAGTAAAAGCCAATAAAACATCGGTATCATTTTTTGTTTCTATATTATCGGATGCCAAAGACTCTACTTTTCTTGGTTGAGCATCAGGAACATCTGTTTTTTCTTGTGATACAGAAACTTTCTTTAGTTCTAATAGCTCTTTATTCACTAAAGCAAGTGATATTTCACTATTTTGTAATTCTAATTGATAAGCTGAAATATCACTTTTGAATTTTTTTAAATCTTCAGTCAACTGGAGATTTAGCTCGCTGAGAACTGCATAGTCCTTTACATGCTTTTCATTAGCATGATGAAATTTATATGCAGCAAATCCAGCGGATATAGTAGTGGCGGTCAGAATACTAATTAATATATTTGATAATTTCACGAAATCTCCTTATTTCTCGTTTTAATATAACGCCCGCCACAAACGCGAGCAACTTGTTGCGAGTCGAGCGCCCAGCGGGCGCGTTTTTGATGGCGCTTGTTAGGCTTGCCCTATATACATACATGCACCGATCTCTTTTGACAGATAGCCATAACCCTTTGACTCATAGATGCTAAATATACTTCTAACGACGGTTGTAGGCAGTCCAATTTCTTGGGCCAATTTTTTTCCGTCTAGCCAAGACCCAACCTCACATTTATCAACTATTGATGTTATTTCATTCATCTTGTTGGATTGTTCCGCCAAATTGCACATATACATGATGTAAGAGGGATCTGTTAGTTGTATAGAAAGTGGAAATTTACAGCCCGCAGCATTTTCTTTAGTTAGATACCCTTGCGAGTTTAAGGCTGCAATTGCACGGCTATATCTACTGTAGAACTCTTCAGGAAAATACAAGATTGCAGAGTCATCTGCCTTCAGTTGCTCATAAATTTTTATTGATACAGCTTGTATATCTTCGTGCATATAGCTAATTGGATCGCGGAGTGTTTCAATTAATTTGGCAGTTTTCACCGAATCAATCTCAGCCTGCAATTGCACAAGGGACGCTGCAACAGGAAAGTTAACACCAGCGATTCTAATCAACTTGAAAAACCAATCCATCTATATACTCCCTGTATGCCTAACATTTGTATATTGTGCTGGCACGATTTGCCTGGTTCTACCAGATGGCATGCCAGCATTAACTTATTAATAAAAATCAATTAATCACAATCAACCACTACTAGCTGCGAACAAAGCGTGCTGGCACAGTATTTCTTTTCTCTGGCCTGTTATTTTTAGGTTGGCCCACTCTAAGTATCTAAATTAGAGTGTTTTTTCTTTTTCAGCAACAGATAAATGTGCCTGTTAGCTTGTACAAAGCGTGCCTGTTTTGTGCTGAAAGCAAATAACACTGTGTATTCGCCCAGTAGTACAGGCAATATCCGCTTTTGGCACAAAGTGACTATACAACTGAATTCAGGAAACGGCCGGACAACTGCGTTAGCAGACGCTGTCCAGCAGGGTGAAGGCGGGATTTCAGCAAGTCAGTTATCTGACTTGCTGCCGACAGTACGGGTATTGCTCTCCCCTAAAGCCCCAACACCAACTCTGTATGCTCGCCCAGTTCTGGTGGCGCCAGCGGGTAGCTGATGGGGGTGGCGGAAAACTTCACCGGGTTGGCGACCAGCGGTACCTGGTAGCCTTTGGCGTGTTGCACACTGATTTGCATGCCTCTGTTTTGCACTTGCGGGTCGGCAAATACTTTATCCAGCGTATTGATGGGGCCGCAGGGCACATGGGCTTCTGACAATGCAGTCACCAGTTCATCCACTGTGCGCTGCATAAAATAAGGCGATAACAAGCCTATTAAGGTCTGCCGGTGCTGCACCCTCAGCGCATTGCTGCTAAAGCGCGGGTCGTCCGCCAGTTCAGCGCAGCCCAATACCTGACAGCAACTGCGAAACTGCCGGTCGTTGCCCACCGCCAGTAACATAAAACCATCCTGCAATTGCATCGCCTGGTACGGCACTATATTTGGATGAGCCGTGCCCAGCCGGGTGGGTACTTGCCCTGCTACCAGATAATTGGATGCCTGATTCGCCAGCCAAGCCACTTGTGTATCCAGCAGCGCCAGATCGATATGTTGGCCTGTGCCGTGGCGTTCTCTGTGATACAAAGCCGCCAGCATAGCGGACACTGCGTACATACCTGTCATTAAATCGGCCGCAGCAACCCCCACTTTTTGCGGGCCACCACCTGGCAAGTCATCGCGTTCGCCGGTCAGGCTCATCAGGCCGCCCATGCCCTGGATCATCGCATCGTAGCCAGCCCTATCGGCATAGGGGCCGGTTTGGCCAAAGCCGGTGATAGAGCAATAAATCAGCCTGGGATTCAGCTGCTGCAGGCTGGCGTAGTCCAGGCCGTATTTCGCCAGGCCCCCTACTTTGTAGTTCTCCACCAGAATATCGGCTTGCAATGCTAAAGCGCGGATCTGCTGCTGGCCTTGTTCACTGCTGATATCAATAGCCAGCGACAACTTGCCACGATTGGCACAAAGAAAATAGGCGGATTGGCCTGTGCTGTTGCCCTCTGCGTCCAGTAAAAACGGCGGCCCCCACTGACGGGTGTCGTCCCCTTCGCCCGGCTTTTCAATTTTCCAGACTTGCGCGCCATAATCTGCCAACACCTGAGTCGACCAGGGACCGGCCAGAATTCGGCTTAAATCCAGTACTTTAATGCCCTGTAAAGGTCCGGCCATGCTGTTCTCCTGTTAACACAAGGCCCGCAAAGCTGCAGGCAAACGATAGACAAAACCACTGTGCTGCTGCCACAACTCTGCCAACGCCAACAGCTGAAAATCGCTGCCATGTGGGCCCACCAGCTGCATACCGGCCGGTAATGGCTGCAAGCTCAGCATAGGAATACTCAGCGCAGGCAAGCCAGCCTGATTAGCAAAACTGGTTAAATCGGCCTGATTGGCAGGTACGGTATCGGTCAGCGAAAAAGCTCGCTGCGGCGCTGTGGGCAATAGCATAAAGTGGCCATGCGCCAGCCATTGCCTTGCAGCTACAGTGGCTTGTTCCAGCACATTCAGTGCGGTGCTGTAGTCAATGGCCGTTTTGCGCTCCGGGTAGGCCAGTAAGGCCTGCAAATAGGGGGAAAATTGCTCTTTGTGGTGTTGCCACTCAGCGGCGTATTCCAGCCTCATATCGCTTTCACAGATCAGTAAACCAGCGCGACGGGCGGCAGCAAAACCATAATGCCGTAACGCTATGGGCCTGATAACGGCGCCCATATCGCGGAACAGCTGCAGGTTGTAGTTAAAATCGGCAATGATATCGGCGGCAATATCCAGTTCGGTTAAATCTTCCGGCACCAGCAACACCAGCTTGTCCGGCAATTTTTTGCTGCGACTGATCCGCACCGCCAGCGGGCAGTTCGGGTCGAACGCTAACATTTTTTCAGCGACCAGGCTTAAGTCGCGGGCCGAACGAGCCAGTGGCCCAATACTGTCCATGATGCGGCCACAAGGCACTGTGCCCTGATTGCTGACTCCACCGCGGCTGGGTTTAAAACCAAACACGCCGCAGTACGAGGCCGGAATACGCACCGATCCCATAGTGTCCGATCCCAGCGCCACTGGCACCATACCAGCAGCCACTGCAGCACCAGAACCTCCGGACGAGCCACCCGGCGTAAAACCAGGCCGGTGCGGATTATGACAATCGCCAAAATGACTATTGTGATTAGTCGCACCCAGTGCACCTTCGTGCATATTCAGTTTGCCCACCAGACTGGCTCCGGCTGCTCTGAGCCTGGCCACCACAAAGGCATCCTGTCGCGCTATTGTCTGCCTGCGAACCTGCAGTCCTGCTGTGGTTGCTAAGCCTTTTACATCGATATTGTCTTTTACTGCCAAGGTTAAGCCTGAAAGCGGCTTCCCCTGGCTTGGCAGTACGTCGGTCTGACAAATAAACGCATTCAGTACCGGATTAAAACGGGATATCGCCAGTTGCTGCGCTGCCATTAATTCGGCAGCAGACAACTTGCCACTGTCCAGCCATTGCCGCTGCTGCACAAAATCGGCACTGATTAACTGACTATCGGGTTTATCTGTCATCGCTGCTCATCCACTAGCTAAACCGCTGATCCAGCAAGCGGATAGGTTTTTGCCGCACATCCACCTGAGTCAGAGGCGTCAGCTCGCCCTCGCCTACCAGCTCCACCAGCACTTCAATGCCAATTTTACGCTTCAGCAAAGCGCGATAATCATCCAGTAAAGCAGCCCGTTGCGGTGCAGCTGTGCTGACTTCAGCCAGCACAATCATATCGTCGCGGCCGCTGGCATCGCGCACGGCCTTGCAGATAAACTCACCCAAAAATTCGGTGCGTTCTTCCAGCATGGGCCCTATGCCTTGCGGATAAATATTAATGCCGCGCAGTTTCACCATATTGTCGCTGCGGCCCATAAAGCCACGAATACGGCGAAATGGCAGCCCCATTTGATTCGGCCCAGGCACCAGTTCGGTAATGTCATGGGTGTTAAAGCGAATAATAGGGTACAGATCGTCTTTATACAGGCAGGTGACCACCATATTGCCGCAGCCGCCTTCGGCTATCGGCTGATCGGTGTCCGGGTCCAACAGCTCCAGATAATGCGCGTCTTCCCACACATGCATGCCGTCGTGGTCCGGCCCTTCGGCCGCAATACAGCCGGTATCGCCTACGCCGTACCAGTCGAATAACTCAGGGTTGCCCCAGGCTTTGGCAATACTGTCGCGGCTTTCCATGCCGAGGTGGCCAATAATCATATCAATTTTAATATCTTTGCCAGGCTCTATACCTTCTTCGCGCGCCACATCGGATAAACGTTTAATGTAATCGACAAAACCAACCAGTACGTTCACACCAAAGGTTTTCATCAGCTGCACCTGCTGGGCCGAACGGGTTTCCACCCCAGTGCCTGCCGACAGAAAAGTCGCATTGGTGTAGTGCGTCACCGCTTCGCGAATGTAATGGCCGCCGTTGATCATGCCGTGGCCATAACAACTTTGAATAGTTGCCGCTGGTTTTAAGCCCATAAAACGGTAACTGCGGCCCACCAGTAAGCCTTGAACTTCCCGGCCTTTGGGGCCAAACACCAGCGGCTGAGGCGTGCCTGTGGTGCCACTGGTGGTATGAAATACCATCGGAGGACGCTGCTCAGCCGGTATGGAATCCATACCGTGAAAGTCCCCCAAAGGCGGGAAGCGCTCTACGCTGTCCATAATGTCGCTTTTTGAAATCAGCGGCAGTTTGCTGATATCAGCCAGGCTTTGGATATCTGCAGGCGTTACCCCGGCCTGCCCCCAAATGCGCTGATAAAATGGAATTTGCCAGGCCCGTTGCACCACTTGCATAAAACGCTGGTTTTGCAGCGCCTGTAAATCGGCCGTGGTCATGCCACGGAACTGCTGAAATAACGCCTCGCCCAAAGGGTAGTCGCGTAACATCGCCTGATAATCAAAAGATTCAAAATAAGTGGGATACGAAGCTTGCATCGGTTTACCTGTAGTGCTGACTTATCAATAGTGAGACCAAAGCATTACTATTCTGGACTTGCTCCAGCTGGTCTATGGCATTTATCAATTCCTGCCAGTCAGCATCTGAAAAAGGCACAGCGCAACTGGCAATAGCAGCGGCATTTTTCTGTTGTTGCTGTAAGGGGCTCATAGGCCGCTGCGGGTGACCAAGCACAGCGGGTAAATGCTGCTGCAATACAGTACCGTCGGTCAGAGTGACCTTCACCGTCAGTGGCGCTAAGGCGTTGGGGTCTGTGCACTGATTCAGCGACATGCTTACTTTAGTTGCCAATGCCAGCCGGGCCGGGTCTTGCAGCGCTTCGGCATCAAAATCGGTCACACTGACTGTGCCGCTTAACAAAGCACAGGCGACAATATAGCCCTGACAAAGCTTGGCATAGCTGCTGTCCATGCCCTGTTTTACCGGTCTGTCGACCAGCCGCAGAATAAGCGGTGTGCCCTCAATATGAATAGCGGCTATCGCTTCGTTGCTAAAGCCATACTGCGCTCGCAGTTGCAGCAGTCCATCCACAGCACCATGGCCAGCCCGGCCGGTCGGATAAGGTTTATGACTGACCTGTTCTATTTGATGCTGTGGGCCTAAACGACGAAAAAACTCTTCGATATCATGCTCGTTTTCATACAGCTTAAAGTAGCCAAAAGGACCATGCAGTATGTCTTTTGGGCCACTAAAACCTGCGCGGGCTAAATCCACTGCATGCATTGCAGCTCGGGCATTAATGCCTATCTGCATCGCCAGCATAGGTGAGCCTTCCACATGAGCCTGCATAGTGCCGCTCAGCTGGCTGTAGGTAATACCCAAAGCGTTATGGCTGGTGGCTCTGTCCAGCTGCAGCATGACGCAGATGCCGGCAGCTACACCTAAAGCACCACAACAGGCCGGGCGAAAAAACTTCAGGCCGGACGTGACAGCACTGCCAATGGAGGTGGCCACATCCACTGCCACCACCAGCCCCAGCAGCAATTGCTTACCGGATAGCTGATGCTGCTGCGCAGAAGCCATCAAGGCCGACAGAATAGTCGCCATAGGATGCACTACCGCTTTTTCATGCACTGCATCCCATTCCTGATTATGAATTTGAAAACCGTTAATTAAAGCCGCGCTGCCCGCGGGTAACCATTCACCTGTAGCCCAAACCTGGGCCTGGTGCGCGTCTCCCCAGCCAGCAACCGCTTGTTTGACCTGCGCTACAGTGCTGACTCTGCTGCCGCTTAAACCAACCGCCAGCGTGTCAGTGATAAAGATTTTCGCCGCCGCAATAGCGGAGGCAGGTAAGCTGTCGTAACGGCACGCCATCATATGGTCAAGCACAGCATCAATCGCAGATTTCACGCACTCATCCTTACAGAGTTTGAACAGAAAAAGGGGGCTCCAGCAGGCTAAATAGCGGATTGGTATCAGCAGCTAGCAATTCAGACTGCGGCGGCGCCAGCAACTGACACAGTGCGCTGATCTGTGGTGCTGCTACACCACCATGGCGCAGCAAGCTGCTGGCTTTTTGTCGCAGTTGCTCAATGTGGAGTGGCCGTTCCGGATCGCCCAGCGTATCAGCGAGGCGTACCTCAAAGCGGCGGCCATCCTGCAACACCAGCGTGCAACTGGCACCAAAATGTGCCGGATAGGCCTGCTCTAAGGCAGGATCCAGCTGCAGCTGAATACGTTGCCTCAACCGGCTAACGCCCTCCAACTGCAACACATCTGGTTGATAATGTGAAAGCCCCGGCTCGCCCCAAAGGATGCGGGCTGCCACAGCATGTTGAATACTGAATTTGGCTTGCTGCTCAGTATAAGGCGCCACTTTATCGCAAAAGGTTAAGGCGTCCTGATAGCAACCAATCTCGACAGACTGGACGGCTTCAGTGCTCAGCTGGTGTAAACCGGCCGCTGACAGCACAGAACTGACAGCGTCGATCGCCGGATGTGCATGACGACAGGCAGCCCAGGGTTTGAAACTGCAATGATGCGCTAACCACTGCCGCTCTGCAGCCAGCACAGCTTCTGGTTTGGCATCCTGCGACATGGCCGCAAACAGCCCTTGTGGCCCCTCCAGAATATAGGCCGGGCCTGTTAAGCCCGCTTTAGCTAAACGTGCAGCACTGACGCCACTTTTGGCCGCTTCTGCGTTATGCCATTGCTTGGTAAATACCGGCTCGTTACGCATTTGCCAAAGGCCACCGGTACGGCTGCCGGCATTGCCCAGCGCCCATACCAGTTGCTGCGGATTGAGCTGCAGCAAATAACCAGCCGCCATAGCAGCACCAAATACAGCACAGCTGGACGTATTGTGAAAATAACGGTAGTGACTGCGGCCAATGGCCCTGCCTATGCGAATACTGACTTCATAGCCGACTAAAACTGCGTTCAGAAAATGTGGCAAGCTGGCCTTAGTGTATTGCGCCATCGCCAAAGCCGCCGGGATCACCACAGGACTAGGGTGCAGTATCGAACTGCGGTGCACATCGTCCATTTCCAGCACATTGCCAAGCGCCGCATTAAACGCCAGTGCAGCTTCCAGACTGGTGCTGCTGGTCCACAAGGCGGTAAAGTCGCCGCTTTGTTCAGTGGCTAGCTGGCGAAAAGGTGCTGCAGCAGCTGCAGGTAAAGCACCGGCCACACAACTCAACCAGTCCAGTACATGCAAAGCGGCACGTTGCTGATCGGCTGGGCTAATGGCTTTGGCCAACACCTGACTGATCAGTTGTGACGTCAGCGAGCTAATGCCATTCATCAACTTAACGACTCGTCAGTTCAGCCTGGAGTTGTTCCATGCTTTTGTCGCCTGCGCTCAGTGCTTCTTTGTCCTGTTGAACCACACGAAGGATCTGCGCCCAGTACTGCTGAATAGCTTCGCTGCGCTTTGCCACTTCGGCGCTGGATGGCCGGTAGGCTTCGATGGCATCCGCAGTCAGAATGTGCTGCTGTTGCAGCACAGCTTCCAGTGTCGCAAGGCGTTCACGGGTGACCGCCAGTTCAGTTGCCAGCGCCATGGCTATCGACAGCACCTGCTCGGTTTGTTTGTCCTGCAAAAACCAGGGCCGCTGGCCTTTGGCTTTAGTGCCTGAAAGTTCAATTTTATCTATGTCGTTGCTGTTCATGGTTTTTTCCACAATCCGAAGGCATTCCATACCGGAGCGCGACCATAGTCTTCGCCCGATTCTCCCGCTTCACGCTTGCCAAAAATACGTTCGTCTACCTTGGCTCTGACGCCCACATCAAACATGTCTGCTGCATTAAAACCGGCCTGACTGAGCATGGCGGGCAAGTCCAGATCATGCATAGGGCCCCAATAGGGTTCATTGTTGAAGTAGGTATCCCAGTCGCGGATAAACTGCTCGTACAGGCCCATTTGATGGTATTGCGGCTGTTCAAGATGCAGAGTTAAACCACCGGGTTTCAGCAAACGGTTAATGGTGCGCAGGATATTAGGCATAGCGCTGTGCGAGGTTTCGTGCCAGAACATGGCCGTGGTAATTAAATCAAAACTCTCGTCGGCAAACTGCGGCAGGTCTTCACCATTGGCTTGCACAAAGCTGATATTACTGACACCCAGCGCCACAGCACGTGCATGGGCATAACGCAAACAAGGGCGCGCCACATCAATAGCTATCACTTCAGCGTCGGGAAAGGCCTGAGCTAATGGCACAATGTTATGGCCTATGGTGCAGCCAATATCCAGAATACGTTTAGGTTTAAAATCAGGGTGTTGCAGCGCCAGCCAATTGACAATAGCCTGGCCGCCGCCATCGCTTAAGCCACCAAGTAAACCGGCTGTGGTGACAAAAAGCCCGACATCATAACTAGCGGCTACTGTGACATCCGCCTCGAAGTATTCCTGATAGTAACAGCCCGGCTGACAGTGAATATCCACCTCACTGATATTGGCCGGAACCTGCACTGTAGCGTCAAGCGCTAAGCTGTGGGGTGCACTGGCGTTGAGTGCCGCCACTTGAGCAGACAAGGCATCCGCCTGACGCAAAGCGACAATACGCCCGGTCTGATGCCGCATTTCCATTGCACTGCGGCGCAGCGCACTCCAGAACTGAAAATAGCCGTTTTGCAGCATAGCCTGGCGAATTTCGTGGCGAGTTTCAGGCTCACGCTGCTGTTGCGCTACAAAAGCAGGCTTCACATGCTGCTCAAAAGCTTGTTTTACGCCGGGTAACACCCTGCTGCCTAAATGATAATTCAGATGGGTTAACACATTCAGCCGCGCCACGTCATCGTGATTGGCCTCTGGCATCACTTCATGACTGGTTAAAGCGCGCCAGGACGGCAGAGTTTTGTTTTGGCTCATGCTAATCCCCCGGCAATAATTTCGTAATGGGTTAATTCGTAATGAGTTTGCATATAGCCAGCGACCCCGGCTTTTAAAAACAGATAGTCGTCGTCCGCGGTACACCAGACGTCATAAGGCGGGTGTTCTTCCGGCAGGTTGCCAGCAGTATCCACCAGCTGAAAATGCCGGGCGTTAAAACTGCCGGCAGCAATGCTGATCTGTTCTTCGCCAACATAACGCAGGCCAAAACCGGTTTTAAACAGCAAAGGCCCTGTGGCACCTCGATGATCGGGGGAGGTTAAAAACAAATTAGGGAAAAACACTTTGCCGGGTCCGGCGGACAGATCATAAAGCCGCAGCAGTTGGGCATCACCCACTATAGGATGGGCTTGCAGCCATTTGACCGGCTCTGTGATTTCAACCCGCTGGCTGATACGGCCATCACGCTGGTTGTGGCTTTCGCATTCAACATAACCCTGAGCGAAGCGCATCCAACCGCTGCCTTCGTAGCGATCGCCAACACTAATGCGCACACTGCAATCGATCGGGCTGGCATCGGGCTGCATCGCCAGTACCACATCGCGCACCACATTCGGCTCGTCGTCAATTTCACAATGAGCGTGCAACAGCATAACCCCGTCCAACTGGCGGGTCAGGCTGAAATACTCCCTGCCCCTTTCCTTGCCAAAGCGCTCTGGCTTTTTGCTGGTGTATTGAATAGTGCCGCGAATAGTACGATGTTTCATGGAAAATGCTCTGCCAAATAACTCCTTTTGGATGAGCAAATAGTGACTGAGCAAAAACTCAAACGCGTTGATCTTTGTCAATAGAGCCAAACGGGCCAGCGTTGCGGGTTATTGACCTAACACTTTCCAAATACCGCTGGCTGTCATCACAGTGCGCTGGCTGGTGTACAGCTCACAATCGGCAAAAATCACACTGCGGCTTTGCCGCACAATGCGGCCATGACCACAGAGCAGATCACCAGGTTTAACCGCCGCCAGAAACTGGCTGTTCAGGTTTATGGTGGCAAATTTGATGTGATGCCCCACCACATCACCTATGGCCCGGTACATCACAAAATCGGCGAAAGCCAGCAGCACACCGCCATGTACCACCCCTTCGGGGTTTAAATGACAATCCCGGATCGGCAGCGCACGCACCATCTGCTGCTCATTGCTTTTTTCATAAAAAGGCCCGATGTAAGCGGAAAAGCCTTCGCTCTGGTTACATGGCGCAAAGCCATCTGCTGCTAACCGTTCCGTCCATTCCATCAATCAAACTCCACTTGCTGCTTATTGATAAAAGCTGCGGCAGCCTGTTTAAAATCCTGTTGCTCAAAGGCTTCAGCAAACAAAGGTCGTACCCGCTGCTCAGGGTACTCCGGGTCGCCGCCCAGATGAGCCAGAGTTTGTTTGATCCCACGCACCGACACGGCACTGACCTTCAGCAGACTGTTGCTATAGTCAGCTGCTGTTTGGGCTAAATCCTCAGCACTGACCACCTGATGCAGCAAGCCCCATTGCAAGGCGGTGGCGGCATCGATCATCTGGCCGCTGTACAGTAACCACTTGGCTCGGGATTCGCCTAAGCTGTTGACCAAACGGCGGCTGTCTTCAATGCTGTACAACAAGCCCAGTTTGGATGGCGTAATAGCAAAACGGGCATGATCAGCGGCCAGCCGGATATCACAACACAGTGCTATGCCCATACCGCCGCCAACACAAAGGCCATTGATCACCGCAATAGTGGCGCAGGACAAGCGCTGCAGCTTAAGCTGCGCCTGCTGCACTATGGCGGTATTGGCCGCCATCTGCTCTGGATTAGCGATCAAGCTGGCCAATTCCTGTATATCAGCACCAGCACTGAAGGCTTGATCACCAGCAGCAGTCACCAACAGCAGCCGGGGTTTGATCTGCTGCTCCAGCTCATCACAATAGTCCGCCAATTGCTGCCACATGGCCTGAGTAAAGGCGTTGCGTTTTTCCGCCCGCGAAATGGTTAAGGTGGCAGTTTTGCCGCTGACGCTCAGTGTTATGCATGACATTTATCAAAATTCCCAGAGTAAAACCAACCTTGTTCGCGCCAGCCAATATCTTAGCCGCGCAGTTTCTTTTATTGTGATACCACGCTTTGAACTACGGCGACAACCTCGACCGCAGCCTAATTTGCCACAAGGCAAAACACAGCTCAGCAGTACAGGAACTACCATGACAGAAACGCTTTACAGACCACAAACTCTGGCACAGAAGATTATTGCCCGCGCCAGCCAGAAAGATTATGTCAGCCCTGGCGAATTGGTTACCTGCCAGGTGGATTTAGTGCTGATGCACGATTCCAGCGGGCCACGACGGGTAAAAAGCCGTCTCGAAGAATTAGGCGCTAAGGTGTTTGATCCCAGCAAAGTGGTGTTAGTCAGCGACCATTTTGTGCCAGCCACTGATCCGGAAAGTGCAGAAATTCTGGCCTTAACCAGACGCTGGGCCAACGAGCAGCAGATAGGTCATTTTTATGATATGCAGGGCATTTGCCATGTCATGTTGCCGCAACAAGGCCATTTACAGCCAGGCATGTTTTTAGTGGGCGGCGACTCACATTCTCCGACCGGCGGTGCTTTTGGCACTTTTATGGTCGGCATAGGTGCCACCGAAATGACTGGGGTACTAGCGACAGGTGAGATTTGGATCAAAGTACCGGAAACAGTGCGAATTAACTGGAGCGGCCAATTGCAGCCCGGCTGCAGTGCCAAAGACATTATGCTGTTTTTATGTGCCAGACTAGGCATGAATAATAACTACAAAGTGATGGAATTTGGCGGCGAAACCGTAGCGGCCATGTCGATGTATGAACGTATGGTGCTGTGCAATATGTCGGCGGAGCTGGGCGGTAAAACCGGTATTATTGAAGCCGACGACACCACCCTGAACTGGATCCGCAACACAGGTAAAACTCCGGCAGAAGATGCCTTGCAATGGCGTACCGACAGCCAGGCCCAGTACCACAGCGTGCATCATTTTAACGCCTGTGAACTGGCGCCACAGATTGCCGCGCCTCATAGTCCGGAAAACACCAAAGCTGTCACCGAATACGACAAAGTACCTATCCATCAGGCCTATATAGGAGCCTGCACCGGTGCCAAACTATCCGATTTACATATGGCAGCCAGCATTCTCAAAGGCCGTAAAGTGGCTACAGGGACCCGACTGTTAATAGCCCCTGCTTCACTAAAAACCACAGAAGCCGCCGCCAAAGATGGCACACTGGCCACACTGACCGAAGCAGGCGCTATTCTGCTGCCAACCGGCTGCGGTGCCTGCGCTGGCATGGGAGCTGGCGCTATTGCCAATGGTGAAAACTGCCTGTCGTCTACCTCGCGTAATTTTAAAGGCCGTATGGGTTCCCCTAATTCCAATGTCTATCTGGGTTCTCCTTACAGCGTGGCCGCCGCAGCGGTCACAGGAGTGATCAGCGATCCTCGTGAACTTCTGATGGAGACAGTCCTATGAATAGCTTAATCAGCGGCAAAGCCTGGGTGTTTGGCGACAACATCGATACCGACCTGTTAGCACCAGGTGCCTATATGAAAGGCAGTATTGCCGAGCTGGCGGCTCACTGTTTAGAAGCAGTGGATCCGCACTTTGCCAGTGGGGTCAAGCCAGGCGACATTATGATCGCCGGAGAGGCCTTTGGTATTGGCTCGTCCCGCGAGCAAGCCGCTCAGGCTTTGGTTGAACTGGGTGTTGCCGCCATAGTGGCTAAATCCTTCGCCCGTATTTTTTATCGCAATGCGCTGAATCTGGGGTTGCCTGTACTGTTTTGCCCGGCACTTGCTGACGTGGCGCCAGGCGATCACATTAGTGTCGATCTGAAACAAGGCCTGGTGACCAACCACAGCCGGCAACAGCAATTTAGCTGTGAGGCCATTCCGCCTCAATTGATGGAGATCCTGGCCGCAGGTGGCCTGATGCCGCATCTCAAACAGCGTTTTGCCAAAAAAGCAGAATAGCCAGCCTGGAGCCCTTATGAAAACAAACTCTGTGTGTGCTTTGCTGATGTGTATGCTGATCAGCAGTTGTTCCGAGCAGCCGCCTATGGCTTCAGACACTGCCGATCCGAAGCAGCAACTACTGCGCCAGGGCCAAAGCCGCGCTGTCAGTTGTGCCTCTTGTCATGGCCAGCAGGGAGTGTCGGCAATAGCGGCTTATCCTTCGTTGGCAGGACGTAGTCAGGCCGAATTAAAAGCGGCTTTGCTGGCCTATCGCGGTGGTGAAAAAACCAATGCACTGATGTCAGCTCAGGCCAGCGCACTGTCTGATGCCGATATTGAATTGCTGTCAGCTTATTTTGCCGCTTTACCAGCTGCTAAAAATTAATAGTGGAGCAATGGGAATTAAACATAGTGCTGCAAAGCGCAGTGTTATTGCGGTAACAGCACATGGCTGTAGCTATAGCGATGTGCCGGGTAAACGCTTTGAGCAACCAGAATAAGTTGCTGGTTTTTATCAAAATAACGGCGGCTTATTCGCATGGCTGCCGAATTTTCTTCAACCCGCAGCGCTTTGGCGTAGCTTTTGTCCATCAGGCTGGCGGACAACTGCTGTTCCACTTTACCTATGCGGCTGGCCTGTAAAATATTCACCATAGTTTGCACCGCTGTGCTGCTGTTTTTCAGCGCTTCGGTGGTGGCATCCTGCTGGTCAATACGGTAAATCTGGGTATAACAAATGGCGGCATTGCTGTACGGATCAGTTCTGACGCCACCTAAATACACACAAGCCGTGCCTTCTGTAGTACCCAATAATTCAGCCAGACCAGTGTCGGCCTGGATCAACTCACACTGCTCCAGCCTGAACCGGGTTTGCTGACCAAACTGCAGCACATCCTGCACTGAGCTAACAAACTGATTAATGCGCTCCGGCAGACTGGTGCGCACCACCACGGTACCTGAGCCCTGTCGCCTGCTGACTAAACCAACCCGCTCGACACTACGCAGTGCTTCACGCGCTGTATGCCGGCTGATCTGCCAGCGCAGGCAAAGTTCACGTTCAGTCGGCAGCACAGCGCCCAGTGGAAACAGGCCGGACAGGATGTCTTCTGTCAGTTGTTGTGCCAAAGCACGGTACTTTGCCATGATGCTGCCTCTTGCTAAAGCGCTCAGGCTATTGCTCCAAGCGATTCAGTTTACCTGGCTATAGTCTGCAGTCTGCGCCTTTATCCGCTTTAGAAAAACGCCTGCAATCCGGTTTGCGCCCGGCCTAAAATCAGCCCGTGCACGTCGTAGGTTCCTTCGTAGGTATTGACGGTTTCCAGGTTGATCATATGACGGATCACGTGGAATTCATCCGCTATGCCATTGCCACCGTGCATGTCACGCGCCATACGGGCTATATCAAGCGACTTACCACAGTTGTTGCGTTTGACCAGTGAAATCATGGTGGGATCCCAGCGCCCCGTATCAATAATGCGGCCAACCCTTAACGAGCCTTGCAAGCCCAGACTGATTTCGGTTTGCATATTCGCCAGCTTGGTCTGGAACAACTGAGTTTGCGCCAAAGGCCGGTTAAACTGCTTGCGATCCAGGCCATATTGCCGTGCTGCATGCCAGCAAAATTCCGCCGCCCCCAAAGCGCCCCAGGAAATACCGTAACGCGCCATATTCAGGCAACTGAATGGCCCTCTTAAGCCTCGAACTTCTGGGAACATGTTCTCGTCCGGCACAAATACATTGTCCATGACGATTTCACCTGTAATAGAGGCGCGCAGCGACAACTTGCCCTCAATTTTTGGTGCTGATAAACCCGCCATGCCTTTTTCCAGCACAAAACCGCAAATGGCGTTGTCTTCGGCTTCATTTTTTGCCCAGACCACAAACACATCGGCGATCGGCGAATTGGTGATCCACATTTTGCTGCCGGTCAGGCGATAGCCACCAGGTACTTTTTTCGCTCTGGTTTTCATACTGGCCGGATCCGAACCTGAATCAGGCTCAGTTAAACCAAAACAACCAATCCACTCGCCTTTGGCCAGTTTTGGTAAATACTTTTCCCGCTGCGCTTCGCTACCAAATTTATAAATAGGATGCATCACTAAGGAGGACTGCACGCTCATTGCACTGCGATAACCACTGTCTACTCGTTCAACTTCGCGCGCCACTAAACCATAACTGACATAGTTAACGCCCGAGCAGCCATAGCCTTCAATGGTGGCGCCCAGTAAGCCAACGTCACCAAAACGGCGCATTACGTCAGGGTCAAAATGTTCTTCGCGATTGGCCTTCAGAATGCCAGGCATCAGCTCTAGCTGACAAAAGTCGTGAGCCATATCCCGGATCAGCCGCTCTTCTTCCGACAGCTGATCATTTAACAGCAGAATATCGTCCCAGTTACTTAATACGCCATTACTCACAGTGCACCTCGAATCATCGTAATTTACCGGCATGGTAGTAGATACAATTGTGGCTTGGACTGATATTTGTCAATTAAACAGCGGGTTTCATGTCGTAGTATTTTTTTCATCTTGGGTTGGCAAGGGGTGAATTATGGAAACCACAACAAAAACTGCAAAAGAAATTTATGCGGAGGTGAAAAACAATCCGACCCGTAAATTGTTTGGTTTTGGCAAAAAAGCTGTGCTGGTGAATATCGATCCGCAAAAGGCCTATACCGCAGTCGGGCAATTTAACAGCGCTTATGAAACCGACCCACAGCAGCTGCATTATGTCAATCAACTCGCTGCCCAGTTCCGCCGCCTGAACTGGCCTGTGGTCTGGACTTATGTTGCCTATATGCAGTCAGGCGAAGATGCCGGCGTCTGGGGCACCCGCACTAATACACCGGACTCCTTGCAAAATATTAAGTTTGGTTCTGAACGCGCCAGTTTTGATGAGCGACTGCAGATCGATCCGCAACGCGATGTGATTTACTGCAAAAAAATGCCCTCAGCTTTTTTTGAAACTCAATTGCAATCCCTGCTGGTATGGCATCAGGTCGACACTGTGATCCTGACGGGTGGTTCTACCTCAGGTTGTATCCGCGCCACAGCGGTGGACTCGCTGTCACGCGGCTACCGCACCATAGTGCCGGAGCAATGTGTCGCCGATAAACATGAAAGTTACCACTACGCCAATCTGACCGATCTGGCGTTGAAGTATGCCGATGTGCTGGACGTCAGTACTGTGCTGGATTGGGTTCGTCAGCAAGGCTGAGCATAAAGGAGGCAAGCATGAAAGCAGATCCGGGGTTTTATCAGTACTGGCCCTATCAAAACCGGCCGAAAATTCGTTGGCCAGGTGGCAAAAAGCTGGCGTTCTGGCTGGCGCCCAATATTGAATTTTACGAGCTGAACCCGCCAGATAACCCACACCGCAAAGCCTGGCCTCAGCCCTTTCCGGCAATACAGGGTTATGGTATCCGTGACTATGGCAACAGAGTGGGCCACCTGCGGCAAATGGCTTTGCTGGACAAATACGGCATTCGTGGCTCCATCAGTTTATCAACCGCCTTATGCGACCATCACCCGGAAATCATTGCCATGTGCAAAGAGCGCAACTGGGAGTTTTTCAGCCACGGCATTTACAACACCCGCTATACCTACGGCATGTCGGAGCAGCAGGAACGCGACATGATCCGCGATTCCATCGAAAGTATTTATCGCCATACCGGCCAGCATTGTGCCGGCTATTTAGCTCCGGCTTTGTCGCATTCCGAGCTGACGCTGGATTTATTTGCCGAAGTGGGCACAGAGTTGTTTGGTGACCAGGCAGGCTTTTACACCTGCGATTTATTTCATGATGATCAGCCCACCCCTATTCAGCTGCGCAGCAATAAACGTTTTGTCTCTATTCCTTATTCTCTGGAAATGAACGACACCATTGCTTATGTGGTAAATAAAGTTGAACCGCGTCGTTATGGTCAGATGTTAAAAGATAATTTTGACACCCTGTACGCTGAAGGCGAGCAATCCGGCACCATTATGTGCATTCCTACCCATAACTATCAGGTGGCCTGCCCGCACCGGCTTAAAGCCTTTGAGGAAGCGCTGGATTACATTACCAGCCACCCTGATGTCTGGATCACCACAGGCCGTGAGATTGCCGACTACTACCGTCAGCATTATTACGACACAGCCCTGGCTGATATAGCTGCGAAACAAGGAGCTGCATAATGGCACTGGACGACTCTCATTTAAGCTACCCGCTACGCCGTTATGGCATGGACCATGACTACTACGACTGGTCTATGCTGGCAGAGCGACCAGCAGTGCGCTGGCCCGGCAATAAACCACTGGCGCTGTGGGTCAATATCAGCCTGCAGTTTTATCCGCTTAATCAGCAGGGTAAACCTTATAAAGTGCCGGGTGGCATGACTATGCCCTACCCGGATCTGCGCCACTACAGCCTGCGCGATTATGGCAACAGAGTGGGTATTTTCCGGCTGTTGGCTGCGCTGGATAAATACGGCATCACTCCCACTTTTGCCGTTAACAGCGAGCTGGCACTGCGCACTCCATATCTGCTGAACCTGCTGAAAGAGCGGGGGAATGAAATTCTTTGCCATGGCTGGAATATGGACAGCCTGCACTATGGTGGTATGCCAGAGGCAGAGGAACAAGCCTTGATCAGCCGTTCGCTGCATACCTTACGTGATTTAACAGGCCAGCCCATTACCGGCTGGCTCAGTCCGGCACGTAACCAAAGCGAGCACACATTGGCACTGCTGGCAGAGCAAGGTATTCAGTACTGTGCCGACTGGGTCAATGATGACATGCCCTATCGTTACACTCACAGCAAAAAACCGCTGTGGGCATTGCCGCTTTCCACTGAACTGGAAGACTTTTTTATTCTCGGCAATAACCTGCACAGCGAATCCTCTTATGTCCAGCAAATTGAAGACGCCTGCGATTTACTGCTGCAGGAAGCCACGACTCAGGGTGGCCGCTTGTTGGCGCTGAATATTCACCCCTGGCTGCTTGGTCAGCCGCATCGGATTGGTTATCTGGAAAAGCTACTGGCGTATCTGAGCCAACAGCCGGTGTGGAATGCGTCGGGCAGTGACATAGTGCAGGCCTTTGCCGCACAGCAGCAGGCGGGCGCTTAATCAGAGTGCATTGACCACAACAACTTAACCACAGCAGGTTAATCCCAACCTTAACTAAGAGTTCGCCGCATCGGCGGCGAACAACAGGATAGAGTATGCATGCAAAAAAACTGGCCGACCTGATGAAAGGCCCCGATATTCTGCTGGCGCCGGGTGGCTATGACGCCTTGTCCGCCTCTTTGATTGAGAAAGCTGGCTTTAAAGCTATGTATTTATCAGGGGCCAGCATTGCTTACACCAGACTGGGTCGCCCTGATATAGGTTTAGTGTCGATGAGTGAAGTGGCAGAAACCATAGCGCTGATCCGCGAACGTGTTGATTTACCTATCATTGTTGATGCTGACACCGGTTTTGGTAATGCCATTAATGTGCAGCGCACTGTGCGGTTGTTTGAGCGCTCAGGTTCTTCAGCTATTCAGTTAGAAGACCAGCAAATGCCAAAACGCTGCGGCCATCTGAAAGGAAAATCGCTGATTTCAACCGCAGAAATGGTCGGAAAAATCAAAGCCGCTACCGATAGCCGCCAGAACAGCGATACCTTCATTATTGCCCGCACTGACGCTATCGCAGTGGAAGGTTTTGACAAAGCCATGGAGCGGGCAGACGCTTACTACCAGGCCGGTGCTGATGTACTTTTTATTGAAGCCCCAGAATCGCTGGCGCAAATGCAGCATATGAACAGCTACTTTGAAGGCAAAGTACCGCTGCTGGCCAATATGGTGGAAGGCGGTAACACCCCGTTGCAATCAGCAGCAGACTTACAAAAGTTAGGCTATCAATTGGTGATTTTCCCTGGCGCCCTGGTTCGGGCTTATAGCTTTTTGGCGCAGAACTTTTTGGCCACACTGAAAACCGAAGGCAGCACCCAAAATTACCGCGATAAGATGCTGGATTTAACAAGTCTGAATAAGTTGCTTGGGACAGAGGATATTCTGAGCAACGGTAAAAAGTATGAGGGCTAAGCCATGAGCCAACGCCAGCTCGGGCCTATACTGGGTGCAACGCTAGTGACCAGGCATTTTGATCAGACCAGTTTGGCCTACTGCCAGCAATTGGGTTTTACACTGAGCTATCAAGGCACGGTCAGCGAGGCCTTAGCGGCGTTTTGGCAAGCGCCGGACCTCTGTGGTAACAGGCTGCAGATACTGGCCGCCGCCAATAGCGATCCCTGGTTACGAATGGTTGAAGACCCCAATGCACCAGACAATAAGCCGCTGCAACGGCAAGGCTGGCTGGCACTGGAAACCAATGTCGCCAATGTGGATGCAGTGCGCACTGCCATTGATCCGGAGCAGTTCACAGTGATGGGGGAACCGGCCTACTTGCAATTGAGTGATGCCATCAAAGCAATGCAGGTGATAGGACCTGCAGGCGAAGTCAGCTACCTGACGGAAATACAGCGGCCCGTCCCCCCCTTTGAACTGCCGCAAACCCGTCACTTCAGCGCCAGTATTTTTATTCCGGTGCTGGCGGTACCAGACCGGCAGGCCGCAGTCGACTTTTATCAGAACTTACACAATGCCGATAAAGCCTTGCTGTTCAACACCAAAATTACCGTACTAAACAAAACTTGGCAGAAAGCCCCCGACCAGCAATACCCTGTGGCAACCTTGCAGCTTGATGGTTTATGTTTGTTTGAAATAGATGAACTGCCGCAAGCTTTACCTCTGACCAAAGCCGCAGGCAGCTTGCCTTCAGGCATAGCGCTGATCAGTTGTATCTGTAAAGACTTAGACCGGGTTGCCGCTTTAACAGGCGCCAGCATTCATCAATTTCATGACCCTTATTACCCTTCTGATCGCTTTATTTTACTGACTGGCACTGCAGGTGAGTTGATTGAGTTGGTGGAGGGCTGAAGCATCATAGTGCTGAATAGCCTTGTAAAGTTCATTCAGTAGCGCTCAGGCACTGGTTCCGTTGCCAATGCCTGTGCTGCTTCAATGATTAACTATGAATTCTGAATTGGGACACTACAGAACTTAACGTCGTAGCGGCCTGATCCAATTGTTGTGCCTCAGAAGTTAACTCAGCGGCATGAGCTGCAGTGGTATCCACCAGTTGGGTAATACGGTGCAGATTCTGATTAATATCTTCTGCCACTACACCTTGTTGCTGGGTCGCTACTGCAATTTGCGAGCTTTGTTGCTGCACCACTTCAATCGCCTGCCCTATAGCGAATAACGCACCTTGCATGGCTTTTGCCCGCTCTGAACTTAACTGAGTCTGCTCCCGGCCTTGCTGCATTTTCAACTCAGCTTCTTTGGCAATGGCTTGTAGCTTCTCCACCATAGAACGGATATGCCCAGTACTTTCGCTGGTACGTCCTGCCAAAGAACGAACCTCATCCGCTACGACCGCAAAACCACGGCCCTGTTCACCAGCACGCGCAGCTTCAATAGCTGCATTTAAGGCTAATAAATTGGTCTGATCGGCGATTGCTTTGATCACATCCACCACAGCACCGATATTTTCGGATTCTTTTGCTAAGCCCACCACAACATCCACAGCATCAGACATAGTGCCCGCCAAAGCGGACATATCCTGTAATGCAGCCTGCGATAACGCAGAACCTTCAGAACCACGCTTTTGCGCAGCAGAAGCAGCAGAGCTTGTTTCCTGAGCGTTGCGGCTAATTTCATGCACAGTGGCCGACATTTCGGTCACAGCAGCAGACACTGCATCAATTTGCAATTTATTGTTCTGAATTTCCTGATCCGTTTGTGACGCCACCTTGTTCAATTGCTGACTGGAATGGTGCACCAAAGCAGATTGCTCGGAAGTACTTTGTAAAGACAAACGCAACTTGCCAATAAAGCTGTTGAAATGCTGAGCCAGAACACCAACTTCGTCCGAACTTTGAATAGCCAGTGTGCGGGTTAAATCACCTTCACCGCTGGCGATATCTTTCATCGCCACAGTTAAATCAGATAAAGGCCGGATAATACGTTGTGTTGTCAGCACCACAACCAGCGTGATGACTGCCAGCATAAGCAAGGTAGCAAACAACGCCCAACCCGTAGCTTGTTGTACTGGCGTCTCAATCAGCTCTGCAGGTATTAATAAACCAACCAGCCAGTTCATTTTAGGAAACTCCAGACTGACAGGCTTATACGACACATAATAACTTTTGCCTGACAAACTGACTTTGGTAAAACCAGATTTTTGCTCTTTGGCTGCTCGTGCAACTGCGCTGAAACCTGCTGTACCAGCAATATTTTTATCTAACAGGTCCAGCGGATCATTGGCTTTAACTTCAATTCCTGCTGCTTTAGAGAAATGCACGACCTGCCCCACGCTATCAAGCAAAAATGGCAAGCCTTCCCCCTGATAACGGATACGTTCTACCTGCTCACCCAGCTTATCCAAATGCAGATCCAAACCACCGACACCCAATAAAGTCCCGTCAGGTAAATACACTGGCCCTTCCACTACAGCTGACACAATACCCGTAGTGAAATCAGCAGAAGGTGAGCCGACAAAAAACTTATTGTGCTCAAGGCTTAATTTGTACCACGGGCGCTGGGTTGCAAAATAGCCCTTGCTGACATCCCCGGCATCCGGACCTTCTTTATCCACGCCCGTTCTGGAGCTTTCCCTGAAGTATTCAGCACTGCGATCCAGTGCAAAAAAAGCCGACAGTATATTGGGATCCCGCTCACTGATCTTAATAAAACTGTTGTTGATGTCCTGATAACCAGGCACTGAATTCAATTCGGCATTACGGCCCGGGTAAGCCTGAAACCAGGCCTGAAACTGCGGAGCCTCCAGAAAAGTACGGGCAACCTGCGCATACTCAGCAAAAAACTTGCCTATATTCACCGATTCAGTAGTGACTAATGAGTCAACCTCAGCCTGCACTTGCTGGCGTGTCAGCTGGCTTAAATGGTTCACTGTAAAAAGCGCAGAGAGCAATAACAGCACTGCAACTGAGCCACCTACCGCCATTAATAGTTTTTGTTTTATGGATAGATTTTTAATGTAAGACATAACAACCCCCAAATGGATACCGCATTATAAAAACATAAAGCTGCTGGTTTTACCACTGAATTTACTTAGGTGAATAAGTGAAATTAATCAATGATTTAGATGTATCAGATTGGTGCGTATTAATGGGTGATTTTGGTGCGGTTGGGTTATTTTGGGGCCGCTGAGTTTTATTTTTGTCTGAGAGTTGAGCAGTTTTGGGTGTTGGTTTGAGCGGATTTGTTCTGAATTCGGGGGCGGTGAACTACTTTATTGCGGGCGTCCTGCCCTCCACCCTTCGGGCCGGCTTCGCCGTTCCAGTTCGTTCCGGACGTTTTTGTGCTCACTCCATCCTGGGGTTCAGGTCAGGTGGCAGCAGGTCGTCTTGTCCGGCCATTGCTCGACCCATCCTGGGCCTCGTCGCTTCGCGACCCGCTGAAGCGGTCCCAAACTGCTCCCGGCAGTTTGGTCGCAGAGCTCAAGGCGTGAAACAGGCGTGACGCAAAACTGTTTGCGTCCCGAATTCCCTGTTTCACCCTGGCGGTGAACTACGTTGCTCACCCCGTCCGTGGGGTTCGTCCCTGCGGGACCCGCCGTTGGCGGTCCAAAAACGTTCCGGACGTTTTTGTCGCATGGGGAATGCCCTGCTCGAATGGCCCACCACCGATTTCGAAGTAAATAAAAAAACCCCTCGCTTTCGCGAAGGGCTTTTCCATTTATTGGGAGCCTGGCGGTGAACTACTCTCGCATGGCATCTGCCACACTACCATCGTCGCGGCTGCGTTTCACTTCTGAGTTCGGAATGGAGTCAGGTGGTTCCACAGCGCTATTGCCACCAGGCAAAAACTGTTTTTATGTCTTTAACAAGCAAACCGATAGAATTCTTTATCACACCAACAAACACCTTGGGCGTTGTATGGTTAAGCCTCTCGGGCAATTAGTATGAGTTAGCTTAACACATCACTGCGCTTCCACACCTCACCTATCAACGTTGTGGTCTCCAACGACCCTTATGTGTACTCAAGGTACAAGGGATGACTCATCTTTTGGCCGGCTTCCCGCTTAGATGCTTTCAGCGGTTATCCGTTCCGAACATAGCTACCGGGCAGTGCCATTGGCATGACAACCCGAACACCAGCGGTTCGTTCATTCCGGTCCTCTCGTACTAGGAACAACTCCAATCAATCATCCAACGCCCACGGCAGATAGGGACCGAACTGTCTCACGACGTTCTAAACCCAGCTCGCGTACCACTTTAAATGGCGAACAGCCATACCCTTGGGACCGACTTCAGCCCCAGGATGTGATGAGCCGACATCGAGGTGCCAAACACCGCCGTCGATATGAACTCTTGGGCGGTATCAGCCTGTTATCCCCGGAGTACCTTTTATCCGTTGAGCGATGGCCCTTCCATACAGAACCACCGGATCACTAAGACCTACTTTCGTACCTGCTCGACGTGTCTGTCTCGCAGTTAAGCTGGCTTCTGCCTTTGCACTAACCGTACGATGTCCGACCGTACTTAGCCAACCTTCGTGCTCCTCCGTTACTCTTTAGGAGGAGACCGCCCCAGTCAAACTACCCACCAGACACTGTCCGCAATCCCGATCAGGGACCCACGTTAGAACATCAAACATACAAGGGTGGTATTTCAAGGACGGCTCCATCAGAACTGGCGTTCCAACTTCAAAGCCTCCCACCTATCCTACACATGTAGGGTCAATGTTCAGTGCCAAGCTATAGTAAAGGTTCACGGGGTCTTTCCGTCTAGCCGCGGGTATACGGCATCTTCACCGCAATTTCAATTTCACTGAGTCTCTGGTGGAGACAGCCTGGCCATCATTACACCATTCGTGCAGGTCGGAACTTACCCGACAAGGAATTTCGCTACCTTAGGACCGTTATAGTTACGGCCGCCGTTTACCGGGGCTTCGATCAAGAGCTTCGCTTGCGCTAACCCCATCAATTAACCTTCCGGCACCGGGCAGGTGTCACACCCTATACGTCCTCTTACGAGTTTGCAGAGTGCTGTGTTTTTAATAAACAGTTGCAGCCAGCTGGTCACTGCGACTCTCATATGCTTACGGAGCAAGTCCTTCACACACAAGAGCGTACCTTCTCCCGAAGTTACGGTACTATTTTGCCTAGTTCCTTCACCAGAGTTCTCTCAAGCGCCTTGGTATGCTCTACCTGACCACCTGTGTCGGTTTCGAGTACGGTCGACAATACCTGAAGCTTAGAGGCTTTTCCTGGAAGCGTAGCGTCAACAGCTTCACCACCTTAGTGGCTCGTCTCGTGTCTCAGAATATAGGGAACCGGATTTGCCTAATCCCCCTTCCTACGCACTTTCACATGGACTACCAACGCCATGCCTGCCTAGCTTTCTCCGTCCCCCATCGCAGTATTGTCGGTACGGGAATATTAACCCGTTTCCCATCGACTACGGCTTTCGCCCTCGCCTTAGGGGCCGACTTACCCTACCCTGATTAGCATGGGATAGGAACCCTTGGTCTTCCGGCGGGGAAGTTTTTCACTCCCCTTATCGTTACTTATGTCAGCATTCGCACTTCTGATACCTCCAGCAACCCTCACGAGTCACCTTCAACGGCTTACAGAACGCTCCTCTACCACTTGCACATAGTGCAAGTCCACAGCTTCGGTGCATGGTTTAGCCCCGTTACATCTTCCGCGCAGACCGACTCGACTAGTGAGCTATTACGCTTTCTTTAAAGGGTGGCTGCTTCTAAGCCAACCTCCTAGCTGTCTATGCCTTTCCACATCGTTTTCCACTTAACCATGACTTTGGGACCTTAGCTGGTGGTCTGGGTTGTTTCCCTTTTCACGGCGGACGTTAGCACCCGTCGTGTGTCTCCCGAGTAGTACTCATTGGTATTCGGAGTTTGCAAAGGGTTGGTAAGTCGGGATGACCCCCTAGCCTTAACAGTGCTCTACCCCCAATGGTATTCGCTCGAGGCGCTACCTAAATAGCTTTCGAGGAGAACCAGATATCTCCGAGCTTGATTAGCCTTTCACTCCGATCCACAAGTCATCCCCAAATTTTTCAACATTTGTGGGTTCGGTCCTCCAGTTAGTGTTACCCAACCTTCAACCTGCTCATGGATAGATCGCCCGGTTTCGGGTCTACACCCTGCAACTATTCGCCCAGTTAAGACTCGGTTTCCCTACGGCTCCCCTATTCGGTTAACCTCGCTACAGAATGTAAGTCGCTGACCCATTATACAAAAGGTACGCAGTCACCCAACAAGTGGGCTCCCACTGCTTGTACGTACACGGTTTCAGGTTCTATTTCACTCCCCTAACAGGGGTTCTTTTCGCCTTTCCCTCACGGTACTGGTTCACTATCGGTCAGTCAGGAGTATTTAGCCTTGGAGGATGGTCCCCCCATGTTCAAACAGGATACCACGTGTCCCGTCCTACTCGTTTTCATTGATAAAGCCTTTTCGTGTACGGGGCTATCACCCTGTATCGCCGCACTTTCCAGAGCCTTCCACTAACGCTTTACCAACTTAAGGGCTAGCCCCCGTTCGCTCGCCGCTACTAAGGGGATCTCGGTTGATTTCTTTTCCTCGGGGTACTTAGATGTTTCAGTTCTCCCGGTTCGCCTCGTATGACTATGTATTCATCATACGATACCTGATAAATCAGGTGGGTTTCCCCATTCGGACATCTGTGAGTCTAACGTCTCTTACCGACTTCTCACAGCTTTTCGCAGGTTAGCACGTCCTTCATCGCCTCTGACTGCCAAGGCATCCACCGTGTACGCTTAGTCACTTAACCATACAACCCCAAAATGTCTGAAGTTATAGGTGTGATAAGGTTCACAACTAAATTGTTTTACCTTGTTTTCTTTCTATCAGCTTGCCAATTTGTTAAAGAGCACTTCGAGCATAAAGCTCAAAAAGAACAATTCTTTCAAAGAATGGTTGTTTTTAAGTTTTCAAACAGTATTTACTTTCAGAATCTTCTTAAGTAATGGTGGAGTTAAGCGGGATCGAACCGCTGACCTCCTGCGTGCAAGGCAGGCGCTCTCCCAGCTGAGCTATAACCCCAATCTACATTGGTTCATTCGTTGTCAAGCTGACTTGCAGCGAATTGGTTGGTCTGAGTAGACTCGAACTACCGACCTCACCCTTATCAGGGGTGCGCTCTAACCACCTGAGCTACAGACCAGCTCTAACTTGTCTGTTTGTCTTATCGCTTCGTTGCAACCATCGCTCACTCAGTCATGTACTTTTCGTACACTCCTTCATTCGCTCAGGCTACGCTTTGCGCTAAACCAAACATCCTGCGTTATCCTCGCGGATACCGCTTTTACTGTTTGCTCTACGTATCAATCAATCATCTGTGTGGACACTACACGAACTAGTCTGCTTTAGGTAAGGAGGTGATCCAACCCCAGGTTCCCCTAGGGTTACCTTGTTACGACTTCACCCCAGTCATGAATCACAAAGTGGTAAGCGCCCTCCCGAAGGTTAAGCTACCTACTTCTTTTGCAACCCACTCCCATGGTGTGACGGGCGGTGTGTACAAGGCCCGGGAACGTATTCACCGCAACATTCTGATTTGCGATTACTAGCGATTCCGACTTCACGCAGTCGAGTTGCAGACTGCGATCCGGACTACGATACGCTTTAAGAGATCCGCTCACTGTCGCCAGCTTGCCTCCCTCTGTACGTACCATTGTAGCACGTGTGTAGCCCTACTCGTAAGGGCCATGATGACTTGACGTCGTCCCCACCTTCCTCCGGTTTATCACCGGCAGTCTCCCTAGAGTTCCCGACCGAATCGCTGGCAACTAAGGATAGGGGTTGCGCTCGTTGCGGGACTTAACCCAACATTTCACAACACGAGCTGACGACAGCCATGCAGCACCTGTCTTACGGTTCCCGAAGGCACAACCGCATCTCTGCAGTCTTCCGTAGATGTCAAGAGTAGGTAAGGTTCTTCGCGTTGCGTCGAATTAAACCACATGCTCCACCGCTTGTGCGGGCCCCCGTCAATTCATTTGAGTTTTAATCTTGCGACCGTACTCCCCAGGCGGTCTACTTAGTGCGTTAGCTGCGCTACTCACAGTACAAGACCACGAACAGCTAGTAGACATCGTTTACGGCGTGGACTACCAGGGTATCTAATCCTGTTTGCTCCCCACGCTTTCGCACCTCAGCGTCAGTATTGTGCCAGGGGGCCGCCTTCGCCACTGGTATTCCTCCAAATCTCTACGCATTTCACCGCTACACTTGGAATTCTACCCCCCTCTCACATACTCTAGTTAGCCAGTTTTGAATGCAATTCCCAGGTTGAGCCCGGGGCTTTCACATCCAACTTAACTAACCGCCTACGTGCGCTTTACGCCCAGTAATTCCGATTAACGCTTGCACCCTCTGTATTACCGCGGCTGCTGGCACAGAGTTAGCCGGTGCTTCTTCTGCGAGTAACGTCAAAAAGCTGCGCTATTAACACAACTCCCTTCCTCCTCGCTGAAAGTGCTTTACAACCCGAAGGCCTTCTTCACACACGCGGCATGGCTGGATCAGGCTTGCGCCCATTGTCCAATATTCCCCACTGCTGCCTCCCGTAGGAGTCTGGACCGTGTCTCAGTTCCAGTGTGGCTGATCATCCTCTCAAACCAGCTAGAGATCGTCGCCTTGGTGAGCCATTACCTCACCAACTAGCTAATCCCACGTAGGCGCATCCGATAGCATGTGGCCCGAAGGTCCCACACTTTGGTCCGTAGACATTATGCGGTATTAACAGTCGTTTCCAACTGGTATCCCCCTCTATCGGGCAGCTTCCTACGCATTACTCACCCGTCCGCCGCTAAATCAGGGAGCAAGCTCCCCTCATCCGCTCGACTTGCATGTGTTAGGCCTGCCGCCAGCGTTCAATCTGAGCCATGATCAAACTCTTCAATTAAAGTTTAATTGCTACCGAAGTAGCTGCTCAGTATCACTGACTTAAAACATATTTCTATGTAAGTCACTTCACTGATATATATTCTTTGTGCGATTGCTCGCTGCAGAATCTAAACCGTGAGTGCCCACACAGATGATTGATTGCTTATTGTTAAAGAGCTGTGCCGAACCGGTTATTACCTTGCTCAGCGGGAGGCGTATCTTACACTTCCCAGAATTTGTGTCAAGCCAGCGTCTTGAAATTATTTATCAAACCCACCTACTCAACGCGCTTCGCTTCACTTTTGAGCCTTTCGACTCCACCGCGTTGCGAGGCGGCCATTTTAGTGATTTTCAACTCCGTGTCAAGCGATGTTTTGCATCATTTTTCACTTCATTTCAAAACCACCCCAGAGCTGCTTTCGCACCACCCCGTTGGCATGGCGCGCATTATAGGGAGTTTTAATTCCGACGCAACACCTAAAATGACAATTTGATGATATCCGTGAGCGTTCGCTCAGAAAAAAAGCAAAACGGGCAAAAAAGAAACCTTTTTTCCCGTTTTATTTACAGAAATGGCGGCTAGCGAATAAAAACTGTTATTGCACCTTAAATTGCTTCACCAAATCTTTTAGATCCTGGCTCAGCTGAGTTAGGCGTTGTGTGGATTGATCGCTCCCCTTGATAGCCCCAGCCGTCTGATGTACTAACTGACTAATAGTATGTACGTTCTGATCCACTTCGCCAGCTACAGCACTTTGTTGTTCAGCTGCTGTGGCGATATGCGCATTCATATCCGAAATTTGCGCTATTGAATTGGCTATGTCCGTCAATGCTTGCTGAACCTGGGCCGCCAGATTGATATTCAGCTCTGCTGCAGTTTTACTTTCCTGTACAGCAGCAGTCATTTGCTGAGTACCTTGTTGCAACTCAGCAATAATACCGGAGATTTCCTGAGTCGATTTTTGCGTTTGATGCGCCAGGGTGCGAACTTCATCTGCGACCACTGAAAAACCTCTGCCATGTTCACCTGCTCGTGCGGCTTCTATAGCAGCATTGAGTGCAAGTAAGTTAGTTTGATCTGCCAGCTTATTAATGATGTTCAGTACATGACTGATATTTTGTGACGAGCTATATAAAGAGGAAGCGACTAGCGAGCTTTGTTCTATCGTCTGACTTTGGGTATGAATACTCTCTACTGAAGCTTTCATTAGCTTCATGCCCTGCTGAACCAAGCTTTCAACCTGACCAGTTTCATGATTGGCTTGTTCAGCACTTTGTGCCACTTCAGCTATAGCCGAACTCATTTGGGTAATAGCAGTAGCAACCATATCGGTTTCTTGTTGTTGCTGCACACTCTCTTTGGAAATTTGTTGAGAAATACGGGCTACATCCAATGCACTGTCGCTGACATCAGAAGCGGTGACGCCTACTGAAGCAATTAACTGGCGGATTTTGCCGACAAAAAGGTTAAATGCTGTAGCCAGTGCAGCTAATTCATCTTTGCCGTCATAACTAAGTTTGACAGTCAGATCGCCATCGCCCGAAGCTATGTCCTGCATAGCAGCGACAACATCAATCATAGGTTTTACGACAGAACGTGTCACATACCAGCTTAACGCCAACATCAAGCCAACAACCAAAAAGACCAGGACAGCAAGCTGCATGACAACCTCATAAAAAGAGGCCTCGACATCATCTATATAGATACCAGTCCCAACAATCCAACCCCAGGGTTTAAATAACTCAACATGGGTAATTTTGGGCACTTCTTCGGTAGCACCTGGTTTAGGCCAGTTATAGAACACTGAATGTGAACCGTCATCGACAACCCCATCCGCCATATTCTGAAACAGAGGTTCGCCTTGTTTGTCTTTGAAGCTGGCAACATCTTTACCATCCAGATCAGGCCTGAATGGATGCATCAGCATTGTGACCTGCTGATCAATGACAAAGTAATAGTCGTTTTCTTTATAGCGAAGGGATTTCAGTTCGGCTAAGGCCAGTTGTTTTGCCTTAGTTTCGTCTAACTCTCCAGTACCTACTTTACTGTGATAGTTATTGACTAAAGCAACTGCAACTTGCGACAAATAAAGAGTGGAGAGTCGTTTCTCTTCCAGAATACTTTGCTTTAAACCAGAAAGGACTAACCAGCACACCAGAATTTGACCAAGAACGGCCACGCCGACTATGGCAAAAAGACGGGTTTTGATACTCAGATTTTTTAACATAGCCAACCTGTACAAGACGTATCTATTTGTTTTGTAAAGAGTAGGCTGAAGATAGGAAATAGCAAGCGTGAATCAAATTAACATCAATTTAGAAAGATAACTCAAAAAGCAGTATTTATTTGATAGAGAGTATAAAGCGATAGGTAATAATGGAGGGCAATATAGGTTTAAAGAGAGTTGGTGCCGGGGGGGGACTCGAACCCCCACGCCGTGAAGCGCTAACACCTGAAGCTAGTGTGTCTACCAATTCCACCACCGCGGCAACTCAATTTGTCTCTGTCAACGAAGTTTGGTGCCGGGGGGGGACTCGAACCCCCACGCCGTGAAGCGCTAACACCTGAAGCTAGTGTGTCTACCAATTCCACCACCGCGGCGCAAAGCGTCGTTGACGGCGTGCATGTTATGCGTCAAGTCGGCAATCGTCAACTGTCTGATGCAAATTTTCAGTGGTTTTTACCACCACTGCTGAAATATTCAGCAAAGTGCTAGCTTTTACGTCGGATACCCATTTAAAAAACAGATAAAAAGACAAAAGGCGAACTGATGTTCGCCTTTTAATCAGAGGAAGCCTCGAACTATCAGTACTTGGCTTTTTTGATTAACCCAATTTCTTCCAAACGCTGCATTAGGTAGTCGTTTGAATTGATAGGTTCAGGGTAACGGTTTGGTTGATCCGCAGTGATACAGCTATCCAGAGTTTCGATAACATAGTCCGGATTCGGATGCATGAAAAACGGAATAGAGTAACGTGGCTGACCAGCTGCAGCTCCAGCCGGATTGACAACTCTGTGAGTAGTCGAAGGCAACAGATGGTTGGTCAGGCGCTGCAACATATCACCAATATTGACCACTATTGTGCCTTCAATAGTAGTCACAGGTAACCAGCTACCATCACGGCGCAGAATTTCCAGACCAGATTCGTGTGATCCAACCAATAAAGTGATTAGGTTGATATCTTCATGCTGACCTGCACGGATAGACTGAGTAGAGGTATCCTGAATTGGCGGGTAATGAATTGGACGCAAAATCGAATTGCCGTAATTCACTTTGTCGGCAAAATACGCCTGATCCTGCTTTAAGAATAAAGCTAAAGCTTCCAGTACTGTATTACCTAACTTCTCCAGCGCAGAGTATAAACCGTAGGTTGCGTCTTTAAATTCTGCCACTTCAGACGGCCACAGGTTTGGATACAAACTTGGGTGTGGTGCCGGGCCTGATAACTCACGGCCAACGTGGAAGAATTCTTTTAAATCCGGGTGATTACTGTCTTTGGCTTTTTCAACACCAAATCCCGTATAACCACGTGCGCCGCCTTGGCCAGGCACATGATACTTTTGTTTTACTTCAGTCGGTAAAGCAAAAAATTTCTTAATTGCTTTGTAGGTATTGTCCACAACTTCATCCGGAATGCCATGGCCGCTAATGCCACAGAATCCAAACTCAGTGTAGGCCTTGCCAATCTCGGCAACAAAGGTGTCTTTGTCGGTGGCAAACCGTCTGATGTCCAACGTAGGGACTTGTTGTTGAGTCATAGTTATAACCTATTTAACTTAACGAAAAGAAAAAGCCTGCTATTGCCGCACTCATCAGGTTAGCCAGAGTAGCAGCTAATAGAGCTTTTAAACCCAGCTCTGCAATATCTGACCGACGATTCGGAGCCATCACTCCTAAGCCACCTAACAGAATGGCAATCGATGAGAAATTTGCAAAACCACATAAAGCGATAGTGACGATAATCTGTGTGTGTTCACTTAGCTGTCCGGCTTTGACATACTGGATAAAGTCCAGATAAGCCACAAACTCATTTATGACTAATTTCTGGCCAATGAAGCTACCCGCTAAACGAGCTTCTTCCCAGGACACACCTAAGATGAATGCTAGTGGTTGGAAAATATAACCAAAAATTAACTGCAGAGTTAAACCTTCAAAGCCAACTAAAGTCCCCAACCAGCCAATTAAACCATTCACTAATGCAATTAATCCAACAAAAGCCAACAACATAGCGCCAACGTTTAATGCTAGTTGTAAACCGCTGGCTGCTCCTGAGGCGGCGGCATCAATCACGTTAGTATTTTTCTCAACCACACCAATATCAGTTAAATCATTTTTAGGTGTTTCAGTTTCCGGCAGTAATAGTTTCGCCATCAGTAAGCCACCTGGGGCTGCCATAAAACTAGCGGCAATCAGGTACTTTAGCTCAATGCCCATACCGGCATAGCCCGCTAACACAGAACCTGCTACTGAAGACAAGCCCCCTACCATCACCGCAAATAATTCTGAGCGGGTCATAGTGGGAATAAAAGGACGAACAACCAGCGGAGCTTCTGTCTGCCCTACAAAGATATTGGCCGCAGCACTCATAGACTCAGGTCGACTGGTGCCAAGCAGCTTTTGCAAACCACCACCTAACACAGTGATGATGATACGCATCACCCCTATGTGATACAGCACTGCGATTAATGAAGAGAAGAAGATAATGACCGTCAGCACATGAATGGCAAAAACGAAGCCATATTTCTGCGCACCCGCATCACCAAATAAGAAGATAATGCCGGACTGAGCATAGGAGATAATATTGCCAACAAAGGCAGAAATGCTTAACAGCACATCTTTACCAAAAGGCACATAAAGCACAAAAGCACCGATTGCCAACTGGATCGCAAAAGCACCTACGACAGTGCGCCATTTGATGCGATTTCTGTTAGCCGAAGCTAAATACGCAGTTACTAAGATGGCAAGAATGCCAACCAAACTCATCATAGTTATTCCTTGGATATAGGGTCTGGCCATAGAAGGCGCAGATTTTTGTTCTTGTGATGCCAAATCCTAGAATAGCATCAAAAGATCAAGTAGTTACAGTTTCCGAGCGGGAGTGTTAACCACCGTAGCCGGCTTCAAACACTTGTAGTTGCTGTTCAGGGGTTGTCTAAACTTGACGTTTTGCCGGGCGATTATAGCAGCAGATGTGAAAAGCTTGCAAAGCAAATGTTGTTGGAGATAGCAGTTAGAAAACAACAGCCAAAACGCAGCTCTGACTGTTGTTTTACCTTTGAAGATAATGAGGTTATTCCTGCAATAACTGACGAATTTTTGTTTTGATAATATCGATGGCAATTTCGTTTTTACCACCACGGGTTACCACCAAATCAGCATACTGTTTGGACGGGTTAATAAACTCAAAAAATGCCGGACGCACATAGTTTTCGTATTGCTCAGTAATAGAACTTAAACTACGACCTCTGTCTTCCATATCACGCTTGATGCGGCGCAATAAACACACATCCAAAGGTGTATCCATAAAGACGGTAATATTAAATTGCTGCCGCAACTTATCGTCGGTCAGCAATAAGATACCTTCCACCAGAACGACTTTAGCTGGGTGTACAGTAATAGTTTCAGCTTTACGGGTATGAGTTTTATAACAGTACTGCGGCATAGATACAGCTTTACCAGCTTTTAACTGCTGTAAATGTGACGCCAGCAATTCATGCTCAAAAGCGGCAGGATGATCGTAATTCGTCAGGGTGCGCTGATCAAAAGACAAATGTGCCTGATCACGGTAATAGGCGTCCTCCGCCAATACTGCAATGCGCTCCCCTCCTAACTCCGCTACTAATTCCTGATAAACAGTGGATGCAAATAAACTTTTGCCAGAAGCCGAGGCGCCGGCAATAGCAATAATGGTACTTTTAGGCACAGTGTCACTTCTACTTGAATTTCAAACTTGCGGCATTATCGCGGATTTTAGCTTTTGATTAAATAAAAAATGCCGGTATTACACCGGCATTTTTAGTTTAAGGCTGTAAAGCTTCAGATTAGAAGCGGTAGTTCACACCGACTTTTAAGCGCCATACAGATTCTTTCTCGTTAACGCGATCATAACCTTGGATAGCCTGCTGCTGGAATGAAGCATTAGGTAAAGAAAGTTCATGAACACCATCAGCACCGATGTTGTAGTTAAACGGGCTTAAAGATCCAAATGAGGTGTCAAATACATGACCTTTGCTCGAATCAATAAAGTTCAGGAAGTTATCTATAGTTACATAAACTTCGCCTTTATGATCCATAACAAAGCCAGGGATTTCTTGACGAATGCTCACATCCCATGTAGTAACCCATGGAGAGTTTGCTACACCTTTAGGTAAATAACCACCGCCATAACCTGACAGACCTAAAGCATCAACAAAAGCTAAATATTGCTCTTCTGTAGTACCACCAGTGTAACGAACAACACCATTGGCTGCATCACCAGCTTTAGCGATGTAAGGGACTAAGCCACCAGAACTCTCACGACCAGTAAAGTTCACAGCGTTTGAACCAGAACTCATAAAAGCTAAGAAAGACAAAGCTTTACCACTTCTGCGCTCGAAGAAAGAATTGAACTTAGTTTTATAACCTGCAAAAAACTCTGCTTCGTAACCTAAGTTAATCAGGAAACGGTGCTTAGTCTCAAACGGAGAGGTTCCAACATAAGATTCGTTACGGTTGATTGTAATGTTGTTACCATAGTTACTGCTTGCAGTACTTGAGGTACCAACTGTCACATCAGTAATATCTGAATAGGTGTATGAAGTATTCAGAGATATACCGTTATCCCACTTAGAAAACAATGAAGTAGAGATAATGTGCGAACGTCCTTCATCATCAGCATTTGTTAACATCAGACTGCGATAGTTCGTATCAGCTGGTCTAACATACAAGTCACGACCACCATCCGGAGTAGTGCCTACTTTATCGCCAATAGTGATGTCTTTCCAGAATGCTGTGTTTTCTGGTTTTTTGTAGGTGTATTCAACAGTCCACATCGCATCATCCACAATATATGGAATATCTACGTTGTAGTCTGTTGCAATTTGGAAACGCCAGTCTGAAGGTAATTTGAAATTAGGATCATTCAAGTTCACTTCTGAGGTCACGTCACTGTTTTGCACAAAATCCAGGATCTGCTGAGGGATCTGAGTAATGTCCATTCCTCTTAACAGAGAGCCAAACCGTGCATTGCTACTGGTGATAGTTTGAGTATCGACCTGCGTAAGACCGTTTTTACCGTAAGCATTACCAGACCACACTGATGGGCTACCACCAGAGAAGCGACCAACACCGCCGCGAACTACTAAATCTTCTGTTGCATCCCATTTAAAGCCAAGACGCGGCAGGAAAATGTCCAGTCCATCTAAGTTTTCAGTATTGTTATACCCTGTTGCGGCAACAAAATCCGGATTGCTGACTGGCGAATCATCAGAAGCCAGACGCTCGTAACGCAGACCAACATCTACAAGTAATGATTCTGTTGCAGCCCACTCATCATGCACATATAAAGCATGCTCATCACGAACGAAAGAAACAGCAGCATCTTTTGTGTTCAACGTAGGAGAGTTGTTGTAACGGAAAGAATATGCGTTACCTAACTCAAAATCAGCCATAGAGCGGAATACCCAAACACCCAGCGAGTTTTGTACAAACTCGTTATAGATATCTAAACGCTTAAAGTTATAACCAAAGCTAATTTTGTGGTCATCTAATAAGTAATCTGCATCCCAATCAACAACAATAGTTTTCTTATCCAGGTCATTCGCATGACGTGAGTTGTCAGCACCAAAAGAAATTGAGGTGTTACGGTCTGCTGCATAGTTAGGATAAATCTGTACATCACCAACCAGCTTACTACCTGGAGTTTGATCTGTGGCGTTATCCTGATAGGTCAAACTAAACTGACTTGAAAACTCAGAAGTCCAATCTGAATAAAGTTTAAATGAATAGCTTTCTAAGCTTTCATTTTTATCGTACCAGTGAGATGACAATTTCAGTTCGTTTGTTGAGTCTGTTGTATTGTTAATTTGGTTGCCATCACTATATTGATAAGTGAATGCAGCACGCTGACTATCATTGATGTTCCAGTCCAACTTCATTAACAGCTTTTCTTCTTCAGTTTCCGGATTGACGGCATATTCGCCGACATCAACACCATAAACTTCTGAAGCGATGCGCTTTAATTCATCATATTGAGTTACCGAAGCGGTAGTTGTGTTGATAAAGCTACCAGTGCCGCCTGACGGACCCCAGCCTGTAGTTTCACCTTTAAACTTTTCGTAAGAAACGAAATAGAATAATTTATCTTCGACAATAGCTCCGCCCAAGGTCGTGCCAAATGTCTTCTCATCAAAATCCAGTGCAGCTTTATCGCCGTTCAGGATACCACTAGTGGCTTTAGGCGCTTTGCCTGCTAAAGAGTCGTTCTGAAATTCATAGAAAAACGAACCCTTCACTTCGTTGGTACCAGACTTCGTTACAGCGTTAATTTTTGCGCCTTGAAAGCCTGAGTCTTTGGCTTTGAACGGAGAGGTATCAACAATGATTTGATCAATAGCGTCTAAAGAGATTGGAGAACGAGTTGTCGGATATCCGGTCATGTTTAAACCGAAATCGTCGTTCATTGAAATACCATCAACAGTGATGTTGTTAAAGCGTGGGTTGGTACCTGCAACAGAAATAGTACCATCAGCACCATTGACGTTGACCAACGGGTTGTTACGAATGATATCTTTCAGATCACGGTTAAAACTTGGTGCGTTTTTGATTGCCTCTTCACCGAAGAAGCTGCTTGCGCCTGTGTTGCTGGCGATATTCAAAGAACTACCAGTAACGGCGATACGCTCAACAGAAGTAGGCTCTAACTGAGCAGCAAGTCTTAAGCCATTGCCCAAAGACAAATATAAGTTTTCGTAGCTTTTAACACCTTCAGGACTAGTGATGGTCACAGTGTACGGACCACCTACACGTAAACCTGAACTTGAAAATTCACCTGACGAGTTGCTTGTCGTAACGACACGTGAACCTGAAGGAACGTGCACAATTTCAACTTTGGCATCAGCTACAACTTGTCCGGCTGGAGAAGTCAAAGCACCTCGAATCGAGCTGGTAGTATCACTTGCTGATGCGATGTTAGTTGCGCCAACACCGATTGCAACAGCTAGAGCCAAATATTTAATTTTCATATGATTTCTTCACCTGGTAGTTGTAAATTTTATGTTTCAGCCAAGCTGAAAACTTCCTGCTTTCAATTTGGGCGACAACTATATCGAACTTTTATTACGTTTTTCTTACATCGAACCAGATTGCCGTTGAACTAAGATCAACTTTGGTTGTCAGGTCCGATTTGTCACGCAAGTGTAACATATCAACTGTAAAAATCGTACATTTGCTGTGCTTAATCAACAGCATTTTCTGTTTAATGCTGAACAACTTATCCCAAAGCAAAATCACCGCGGAAACTGGGTTTTAGCGCTGATTCAGGATATGCTTGCTTAAATATTTAATTGGCTGTTAATTATGAATTATATTTTTTCATCTATTTTAGTTACTTCTTTTTTCTCATTCAGCGGAATAGCTATGGCTAAAGAGCAAACACTGACTGTCGCTACTTTTAATGTCAGCATGGAGTCTGAGAACTATCTGGCCAAAGGTGTGGCGGGAAGTCCACAAGTTTTAAGTACTCTGCTCGCTGATGGGAATCATCCCCAAATAAAAAACATCGCGGCTATAGTGCAACAAACCCAGCCCGACATTCTGTTGCTGAATGAGTTTGATTACATCGAAGACCCAAAAGCCGGTGTGCAGTTGTTTATCCGCAACTATTTAAACAAAGCGCAAAGTGCTGATGGTAAAACCATCGATTACCCTTATTTTTACTACAGCACCGTCAACACAGGTCAACCCAGCGGTTTTGATTTGGACAATGACGGCCAGTTAACTAATAAAGGTTCAGACGCCTGGGGTTTTGGTCAGTATCCAGGTCAGTACGGCATGATGTTGTTGTCGAAGTATCCTATAGACAGTAGCAGAGTCAGAACCTTCCAGCATTTTAAATGGAAAGATATGCCGGGCGCTTTGCAAACAACAAAAGCCGATGGTTCTCCCTGGTACAGTGCTGATGCATGGCAGTTAATGCCACTGTCATCAAAAGCACATTGGGATGTGCCCGTACTGGTGAATAAAAAGTCTGTGCATGTGCTGATCAGTCACCCTACTCCGCCTGTGTTTGACGGTGAAGAGGACAGAAACGGCAAACGTAACCATGACGAAGTGCGGTTTTGGTCTGACTACCTTAGCCCGGAGAAAGCCAGTTATATCTATGATGACAGAGGCCAAAAAGGTGGTTTAGCTGAAGATAAAAGCTTTGTGATCCTTGGTGATTTAAATTCGTCGCCAGTAGAAGGCAATGCCTATAAAGAAGGTATAGGTAACTTGTTGATGCACCCTAGGGTTGATAGCAGCTTTACGCCACAAAGTGCTGGTGGTAAGGCGCATAGCCCTGACAGCCCATATGCTGCGACTCACACTGCAGGCTGGCGGATGCGAGCAGACTATGTACTGCCATCCAAATCAGGTTTTAATGTGTTATCCAGCGGCGTGTTCTGGCCAGCGACTGGTCAACCATTTTATGAATTAGTGGCTGACAGGTCCGCCAGTTCAGATCATCGTTTGGTTTGGGTAAAGCTTAAATTAACTAAATAATAAACAGATAAAAAAACGGAGCCTAACAGCTCCGTTTTTTTGCTTAGTACATCACTTAAGATTTCTGCTCAGCCAGTGGCACGCTGTAAGCCAGCTCCATATCCCATGGCAGTTGGATCCAGGTGTCCTGCTCTATGTCTGTCACATAGTGATCAACCAGCGGTTTGCCCTGAGGTTTAGCATACACAGTGACAAAACAAGCGGTAGGAAAATGTTCCCGCAGCGCTTTTGCTGTTTCGCCAGTATCAACCAAATCGTCCACTATCAATAAACGTGGGCTATCCGCCAAAGAAGCATCTTTCAATACCTTTAATTCACGTTGTTGATCATAGTCGTAGCTGGAGACACAAATGCTGTCCACCACACGAATATCCAGCTCGCGCGCCAGAATAGCTGCAGGCACTAAACCACCACGGCTGACTGCTACTATGCTGTCAAAATCGCGGTTTAATAAGCCTTTAGCCAACTCTTTGGTTGCTCTGTGAAAAGCTTCCCATGACACATAAAACATTTTGTTGGTGGTCAGTGACATAACAGTTCCTCAGATCCTTAAACCAGAGCCAAAGCGATTTCGACCATCTCGTTAAACGAGGTCTGACGCAATTCGGCACTCAAAGCTTCGCCGGTACGGATATGGTCGCTCACCGTCATAATGGCCAGCGCTTTAATACCAAACTCTGCGGCCACGCCGTATAAACCAGCAGCTTCCATTTCAACACCCAACACACCATATTTTTCTAGGCGATCAAATAAAGTTGGATCCGGGTTATAGAATAAGTCTGAAGTAAATAAGTTACCTACTTTGACATCAATACTCTTGGCGCGAGCTGCGGCTACAGCGCGCTCTAAAAGACCATAATCAGCTAAAGCTGCGAAATCCAGATTGCCACCTAAACGGTTACGGTTCACATTCGAATCTGTGCTGGCGCCCATAGCGATCACTACATCACGCACTTTTACATCCAGCGGTAAACCGCCACAGGAGCCGATGCGGATAATGTTTTTTACACCATAAAACTTTACCAGTTCAGTGGCATAAATCGACATAGAAGGAATACCCATGCCTGAGCCTAATACGCTGACTTTTTTGCCCTGATAAGTACCGGTATAACCAAACATATTACGTACTGTGTTCACGCACTCAACATCCTGTAAAAAGGTGTCGGCAATATGTTTAGCGCGCAGCGGGTCGCCAGGCATTAATACGGTTTCTGCAAAAGCGCCTTCTGGCGCATTAATATGAGGAGTTGCCATGAGTTACTCTAAATTAAGAAGCTAAAAAGGATTGACCATAAGGCATGGCCGCTAAATCAAAATAGTCGGCCAGAGTCTGGCCCATATCAGCGAAACTTGCTCTTTCGCCTAAATCTTTGGCTGCACGGTTTTTGCCATAAAACAGCACTGGCACATATTCACGGGTGTGCTCTGTGCCTACCCATGTTGGATCACAGCCATGATCCGCTGTTAACAGCAACACGGCATCTTCATCCAGTGCAGCCATAATTTCCGGTAAACGAGTGTCGAAATACTCCAGCGCTTCACCATAGCCGATAGGATCACGGCGATGGCCATAGTTCTGATCAAAGTCGACCAGATTGGTAAAAACAAGGCTGCGTTCTGGCGCTATCGCCATTTCAGCCAAGGTTTTATCCACTAAAGCGGCTAAGCCAGTGGCTTTGACTTCTTTGCTGATGCCCTGATGCGCATAAATATCAGCAATTTTACCAATGCTGACAACTGTACCGCCAGATTGAGTCAGGGTATCCAGCACTGTAGGAGCCGGAGGTAAAACCGAATAGTCTTTTCTATTCCCAGTGCGGGCATAGTTGCTGATATCTGTACCAAGGAAAGGACGGGCAATCACACGGCCTATATTGTAACTGTCCAGAAGCTCACGAGCTGTTTCACAGAACTGCAAAAGCTTGTCCAAACCAAAATGCTCTTCATGAGCGGCCACCTGAAATACGCTGTCAGCCGAGGTGTAACAAATAGGCTTGCCGGTTTTGATATGTTCATCGCCCAGCTTCACCAGAATGTCAGTGCCAGAGGCATGGCAATTGCCCAAAATGCCTGGCACACCAGTGCGGCGTACTAACTCGTCAATCAGTTCTGCAGGAAAGCTGTTTTGTTTATCGTGGAAATAACCCCAGTCAAACAACACGGGAACACCAGCAATTTCCCAATGACCGCTTGGAGTGTCTTTACCACTGGATAATTCACGGGCATGGCCATAACTGCCAAGTAGAGTTGGACTGTCTTCAACTAATGCCATTTCACCGCTGGCAGCAAAACCTGCTTTAACCAAACCTAAACTGGCCAGGTGGGGCAACTGCAATTGGCGGCCTTTGGCTTGAAAAAACGCTTTGCTGATGCTGGCAAAGGTATTGGCACCTACGTCACCGAACTTAGCTGCATCGGGCGCACTGCCAATCCCAAAGCTATCCATTACTAAAATTACTGCCTTTGACATACTTACCTACCTATTACATCAACCCCAATCATATACCCTTCGTACTTGAAGCTGCAGCTTTGTTGACTGCAAGCTCTCGCCCCAGTCAGTTATTTTAGCGGGTGAACTTTGCCTTCTGGCGAGCATCCGCCTCAATCCATAGACACATAGGTTAACTATGCTCCTGGGGTCTCACGCTCTTGTCGCCTCCCTGCAACTCCAATTACTTTGGCTATAAACAATAGTGAGGTTCGGTACAGCCAGCCACAAGTGGCAAAAATTAAAAAGGGCACGCAGCTTATGCAAAAACGCACCCTTTGGCAATCCCAACTTTTTACATTCTGCTAACTGATTTTGAATTTCCCTACCAAACCAAACAAAGTATCAGACAGCAGGCGAATTTCATTCGACAAACGATCATTATCTTTGGCTATATCGCCTGCAGCACTGGCCTGATCATGCAGTGCATACAGGTTCTTGGTGATTTCCTCAGACACCACTGCCTGCTCTTCGGTGGCGGCAGCGGTTTGTGTCGCCATATCATTCACTTTAATTGAAGATTGCTGCAGCTCACGGAACACTTGCTCGGCCTGAGAAAAACTACTGACGGTTAAATCGGCATTGGTTTTACCACTGCTAATGGCCGTGGCCGCTTCGTTCACCCGGCTTTGCAGAGCTTGGATCATTTCCTGAATATGGTTGGTGCTTTGCTGAGTCCGGGAGGCTAAAGTGCGGACTTCGTCGGCCACTACGGCAAAACCACGGCCTTGCTCCCCGGCACGGGCAGCTTCAATTGCCGCGTTTAAGGCCAATAAATTGGTTTGTTCAGCAATGCCACGTATGACATCCAATACCGAGGCTATGTTTTCAGAACTGTTTTCCAACTCGCCGGAACAGGCCAGAGCTTTATCCACATCTTTGGTTAAACTCGCCATGCTTTGAGTGACACTGGTCACCACCACTAAACCACGCTCTGCGCTCATTTTGGCTTCATCTGCTTCATGCGCAGAATCTGTTGCCACTTGTGCCATTTCTTTGTTCGCCAGCGTCATTTCATGTACTGCGCTGACAATAGAATCGGAGGCCACATTCAATGAACGGGTAATATCATTGGTTTTAATAGCAGATTCAGACAACACCTGCGTTAGTTTGCTCAGCTGTGCGGCTTGCTGCAGCACTGAGGCAATCAACTGACATAAGTTAGCGACAAAACCATTAAACTGCCCTGCCAACGCAGCGAATTCGTCTTGGGAGTTGGTATCAAGCCGAGCTGTTAAATCGCCATCGCCTGACGCGATCTCAGATAAACGTGCAGTTAAAGCGTTAATTTGAGTAGTCAAAGATTTAGGCACACTGTAGCTAAACCAGCCTGCGATCAGCAGGATAACCGCAGTGATGCTATAAGTGGTGTTCTGGAAAAAACTAATTTCGGAGGTTAGCACTTGCTGTTCACTGATAGATTTATTGAGCGCTGCTTCACCGGCTTTATCCAATACACTACGTAAAGCGCTAAACTGCTTTTGCTCTTCGGCTATCAGTTCAGGCGTTGCATTGCCCGCTTTGCTGGCCTGCAGTAAAGCTAAAGCACTTTGGTACCACAGCTGATAATCCTGCTCAAAAGCGGAAAACTGTTGCTGTATATCAGGATAGCTTTTCAAATATTTTAAATAGTCAGCAAACCTCTGTTTAACCTGTTGAGCATTGTCTTCCACATCTGCTTCAAGCGCAGCACTGTCACCTTGTTTACTCAAGTACATAGTGGAAGCTAATTTCGCCTGGTATAAATCGCGGTCAGCGTTTAAAACCACCGAGATTGCTTGCAGAAAATTATCCGCCTGAACTGCCAACGCACTTTTTTGCAAACCAGATAAATAGCTGAACATGGAGACAACAATCAATAAAGTGAACGCCAGAATAAGCATAGGTAAACTGCTTTTAACTCTGATACTGTGCAGATTCATAATGAGTCCTTGCAAGGGTGTAATACTCTCCTAAGTATTGATAACAGAATGACTTTCCGCCAAATTTTAGAGAAAAATAGTTCCGCCGCGCTGTAAAGCCGCGACATTATTGATGCAATGAACTAAAGCAGCTGGTTTGCGTATATTCCTGCTGATGAATGAATGGAGTTTGTAAATGAAAACCGCTGTAATTACAGGAACAAGCCGTCGTCTGGGCGCTTATTTGGCAGAGAAACTCAGTGCAGAGGGCTATCAGGTGTTCGGCCTTACCAGACAAATCAATCCACAGCAGCAGTATTTAACGCAAATAGCGGTGGACTATCAGTCAGCAGATTCTGTTATGTCGGCTATTCGTCAGCTGCAGCAGCAAAGCAGTATCGACTTGTTGATCCATAACGCATCTTTGTTTGAAAAAGATGAGTTACATACCGAAGACACTGTGAGTTTTTATCAGGCTTTGTTTGCTGTGCATATGCAGCTGCCTGCACTGTTGAACCAACACTTAGCACCACATATAGCAAAAACTCAGGGCGGTGGTTTGATTGTACATATCACTGATATTTACAGTGAAAACCCAAATCCAGCGTTTTCACTTTATTGCAGCACCAAAGCAGGACTTGAGAACTTAATGAAGTCCGCAGCTAAAGCTTATGCCCCACAAATACGGGTTAACAGTATTCAGCCCGGCCCTATTATGTTTTTGCCAGAGCATAGCAGCAGCGAAAAACAGCAGGTGATGCAACAAACTTTAATTGCGCAGGAAGCTGGTTTCGAGCCAATTTACCAGGGCGTCCGTTTTTTGATCGACAACAAATTTGTCACCGGTCTCAGCCTGAAAATAGATGGCGGCAGGTCGCTCGGAAAATAACTGACAACCTAACTGGATAGGTGCTTGCTTACTGGCTGGATCAAACACTTGTTGAAGGTAAGATTCAGTCAGTGCAGTTTTCCATGCCTCCGACCACTGCTCCTGATACCAAATAATATCCAAATCACAGCTGCGATCTTTGACACTTCGTTTGGGATCGCTTCTGTCGCGACCCAATAACTCTTCAATATGGCAAAGTTGCGCTTTTAATTCAGAAGCTATCAGGCTTGAGTTCAGCACCAGCACTGAATTAATAAACACATGATTAGATTCAACCAATTGCGCCTGAGTGTACACCCGCTGATATAAGTACAAGGACCCAAAGTTTTTGGCCAGTGCACTGACAGCTGCAGCCACATGCTGTTCAGGCTGAATATTTGAGCCTATCGAAATCACATAATACATAAAACTCCTTGTGACTCAGCTTGCTGCTGTATCCGTCTGATGTTCCTTGCTTAACAGCACCCGCTGCCCTTGCCGGGCAAAGCCGGCAAAATGCTGATCCACCATCTGTTGATAGTCTGGCCAGTGGTCTTCATAACTCATTAAATAGGTTTTTTTACAGAGCTCAGCCGGATACAAACTCAGCAGAGAATGCACAGAGGCATGCACAGGGTTGTATTCGGTTAAGGTCACATCGTGGAATATGATATCGGGCTTTAACTGCATCAGCAGTTGTGGTACGGCCACTGTATCGCCGGAATAAAAAATGCTCTGGTTAATCATCAAACCAAAACAGACTTTGCCCGGCGTGTGAGATACCCTGTGCAACTGGTAAAAGTTACCAAAGAGCTCAAACTCATCGTTTTGTAACAGCACCAGATCAAAATAATCGGAGAGCTCATTTTCACCCTCGCCATTTTTCGCCAGCACACCTTTTAAACACTGATGCCATAACTCGTCATACAACTCATAATGCAAAATCAGCTTGGCTTTTTTATGGTATTTGTAACGGCCTTCATTCGCCAGCCGCTCCAGACCAAACATATGATCGGCATGCACATGGGTAATAAACACAGCGTCTATATCCTGCAGCTTTAACCCCTGAGCTAACAAAGCGGGTTTGATGGTGTAGCCACAGTCAATCAGCAAAGTTCCTTTGGCATTTGTAACCAATGCATTGTTATTAAACAAGGTATCGGATTCTGAATGACCACAGCCGAGAATTAACAGTTCATTGGAATTGGACAACATCATTTATTTCTACCCAAAGCAAAGTGCTTCTATAGTACGGCTTTTGCTGCAGATTGTATCACCGCTTTAGCGGATCTTTTTACTGAAGCGGCTCTGACAACTTACTGTACCTTAGTGCTATAGCCTCATCTGGTTAAAGGGATCAAAATGGAAGCACTATAGCTTTGGCTTTTAAAGGACAGTTCAGATGAAAACCTTGCCTTTTGTTTTATCTTCTTTCGCTTTTGCTCTGAGCAGCACAGCTTATGCGGCTTTGCCTGCATTAAAACTAAATTTAGACCAAACCACAGTGTCGGGTTTATCCAGCGGCGGCTACATGGCATCGCAGTTTCAGCTTGCTCATGCCGATTGGGTGAAAGGTGCAGCCATAGTGGCGGCAGGTCCGGTGTATTGTGCGCAGAATAATTTAATGACAGCTCTGGATCACTGCATCAATAAAGTGGGCAGTCCTATTCCTTTGGCTGATATCAATAAGCAGCTAAAAGACTGGTCAGTTCAGGGCTTGTTGGCGTCCGAAGCAGAGATTAAACAAAGCAAAATCTGGTTATTGCACGGCACCGCCGATCAAAAGATTGCCAAAGAAGTGGCTGATGCGCTGTATCAGCAATACCAAGAGTGGTTACCGGCAACACAGCTGCGGTATGTGCAGGATAAAAACTTCGCTCACCATATGCCGACATTAAACGAAGGCAGCGCGTGCACTAGCTCCGAAGCACCGTTTTTAGGCCAATGTAATTATGATGCGGCAGGTGAAGCACTGAAGTTTCTTCATGCCGGTTTAAAAGCCCCAGCCGATCACCCCAGTGGTACTGTTTATCCAATTGAGCAGCAAAAAATTGCAGGAGATCTGGCCGCCACTATGGCAGAGCAAGGTTTTGTTTATGTGCCCAAAAGTTGCGAGCAAGGCCAAAGCTGTACTTTGCATATCAGCTTTCATGGTTGTAACCAACATGCAGATGCGGTAGGCATGGCTTATGTCGAAAAAGCGGGCTTTAACCGCTATGCCGACAGCAACAACCTGGTGGTGCTGTATCCACAAAGCCGCGCCTCCAACCTGATGCCAATGAACCCACAAGCCTGTTGGGACTGGTGGGGCTACACAGATGCCAATTATGCCAACCGTAAAGGTCAGCAAATTCAGGCGGTTGTAAAACTAGCTCAGTCTCTTAGCGCTAAGTAAGTGCAGACGAAGCCTGGCTAAGGCTGGGCTTTTAACCACAACCCCCTTTTCGCTAACTGTTCAGCGCTCGCCTCTTTGTTTTCGGTCAAAATCCAGCTTGGATCAGCCGTAAAGGTGACCTCTGTAGTATAGGTTTTACCACGGCTGCTAAAACTTAGTTGTGCGGTATTTCCCACTTTGTAACTGGCTAAGGCTTTATCCCATTGCTCTTTAGAGCCCAGTTTATAACGCCCCAGCTTTAACAGCAGATCGCCTTTTTCCACTCCAGCCAGATACAAAGGCGTACCCATCAGCGGATTACTGTCTACTTTGAGTTGCTTATCCTGCTCCACTAAAGTGACAGCAGTTAAAAAGGCTTGTGTTGGTTTAGCTATCGCTAGCTTCAAGCCCATAGCTGCAAATAAAGCTTCGAAATCAGGTAATTGCTGACCATGGATATAACGGCTAAAGAAGTTGCTGGCAAAGTCCGGATTGGCTGTAAGCTCCGCCAGAGCCTGTTGCAGATCCTGTTCTGTATAAGAACGCCCCACTTTTCCAAAGTCCTGCCACAACTTTCGCATCAGTAGATCCAGGCTCAGACCTTCAAATTCAGCACGTAAGGTTAAATCCAGCGCCAGCCCCAGTACTTCTCCGTAGGTGTAATAAGAGATATAGCTATTGGCATAGTTAGTGGGGTCGACCGACACTGCCGCATCAACAAAAGGCGCCATCTCGCTCATACCTGTGGCAGGGAAAAACTGTCGGCCCGGTGAAAGTTTCACTTTGTTTACTGCAGCTACGGTTTTATCTAAATAGGTGGCTAAATCAAAATGCCCGGTGCGGCTTAACGTCAGTTTGCCGTAGTAGTTGGTCACCCCTTCGGCAAACCATAAATTACGGCTCATATTGGCGCGCTGGAAATCAAAAGGTTCTAAATCGGCTGGGCGCAACCTCTCCACATTCCAGGCATGAAAAAATTCGTGCGATAAGGTTTCTATCTGGGCGTAATTCGCTTCGAGTAATGAACGCTCGTCGGTCAGAATAGTAGAATTGCGATGCTCCATACCGTCACCATCTACATAAGGCAAATAGTCGGCAATAAACACATATTGGCCATAATCAAATTTGGGGTACTCACCAAATATTTTTGCCTGCTCTGCTACTACGGCTTTGGCTTTTTCAGTGAAGGTATCCAGTTGTTGCTCTGTACCCTGATGATGCAAAGCCAGATGAATAGTGGCTTCAGACTGCTGATCCGCTACTGTCCAACTGCGCTGGCCATAAGCACTTAACTCAACCGGGCTGTCCATCAGATACTGCAAGTCTGGCGCAATGTAGCTGCCATCCGCTTGCAACTGCAGCTGAGTTGCTACTTTCCAGCGAGCGTCGGGTAACTCAAAACGTAACGAAGCGCTTTGTTGTGCATAATCCGGAGCAAACAATAAAGTGGCAGGCATATTTAAATGGGCATGAGTGCGATCTATCTGGTTATAAGTACCGTCGCCCCAATCACCGTACAGACGATAACTCACAATCACAGTGCCATTGTGTTGCCCGACCGACCACTGGCTTGGACTGATGCGCAGCATAGATAAGCTTTTGCCTGTACTGTCAGTGGCTTTTAAATCATAGATATTTTTAGCAAAAGCATGAGGGGCGTAACGGCCAGGGGAAGCACTGCTCATACTCAGCAACAAATTAGCAGAGCTGACACCATCAAATCGGGCCTGAATAGCGGCTTCATGGTGCGCGGCATTATTAAAAGACAACTGATAACTTACCGCAGCTTGAACCGGATTATCTGCCGCCAGCAGGCTGAAACTAACCAAAGTAAAAGAAGACAAGGCAAAAAACAGGCGCACTACAATATCCTTTCTTAAAGTGTATCGCTCTACCATAGAGCAATTGATGGCACACTCCAATCTGCATCTTTGCACTTCATCGCAAAAACAAAGCCATGTACAGAATTTCGTCCATAAAGATCGATAAAGCTGTGGTGCAGAGCTTGTGGCTGTTGAATAATACAGCCTGATACAGCACAGAAGGAGCAATCAGGTGGTTCAGGCAGTTATTTTTGATATGGATGGGGTGCTGATTGATTCTGAACCTTATTGGGCTGAAGCCGAGCAGCATGTGTTTCGTCAGTTAGGTGTCACACTAGATCCTGCTATAACCTCACAAACCAGCGGTATGACCACCCGCTCTGTCACAGAATTGTGGTTTAAGCATTCACCATGGCAGGGTTTTACCATTGAACAAGCCGAACAGGCTGTGATTGATTACGTGGCGGTTGCAGTAATGGAACGTGGTGTCGTGAAAAAAGGTGTAGTGGAGCTGTTGCAGCAACTGCAAAGCTGGCAAATTCCAGTGGCACTAGCCACCAATTCACCAGGCTCACTGATGAATACTGTGCTGGATAAACTACAAATCCGCCCTTATTTTCAGGCGCTTTGCTCTATTGAGTTGGTTACACAAGGCAAACCCAAGCCAGAAATTTACCATTTAGCTGCCAGCAAGTTAGGTGTGGCTTCAGAACATTGTCTGGTATTTGAAGACTCAGTCACAGGTTTAACAGCAGCCAAAGCAGCAGGTATGAAAGTAGTTGCATTACCTGCTGAACATCACTGGCACAGAGCTGAATACGATCAGGCCGAAAGCCGTTTAAAGTGTTTTAGCGACATAGAAGCAGCGCATTTTCAGAGCTGGGGATTTGAGCAGAAGTAATTGGATTCAGGCTCCATCCTACTGAATGACAGAAAACAAAAAGCCCGTCACAAGGACGGGCTTTTTGTTTTTTATGGTGCCCAGAGGCGGAATCGAACCACCGACACGCGGATTTTCAATCCGCTGCTCTACCGACTGAGCTATCTGGGCGTAACGTGAATGGTGCCGCTTATCCGAGTCGAACGGATGACCTACTGATTACAAGTCAGTTGCTCTACCAACTGAGCTAAAGCGGCAACCTAAACTGGGTGACAGGATTACAAAGCAACCACATCACAAAATTTGTGGTGCCCAGAGGCGGAATCGAACCACCGACACGCGGATTTTCAATCCGCTGCTCTACCGACTGAGCTATCTGGGCAACGGGGGGTATTAAACGGATTTCGGCGATCCAAGTCAACTTATTTTTTAGTTGCTTGAATCGTTAGCTTAATACTTGAACAAAGCGGACATTTTTTAAGAGTTTTGTCCGCCTTTTTCCATCAATTTGCCGATGTATCCAAAGGCGCAAAAGATTTGACTAACTGATCCAATTCTTTCATTTGCTGCAGGTACGCTTCCAGTTTATTCAGTGGCAAAGCACAAGGACCGTCACATTTGGCTTCATTTGGATTCGGATGTGCTTCGATAAATAAACCAGCTAAACCTAAAGCCATACCAGAACGGGCTAATTGAGCCGCCTGAGCACGACGGCCATCAGCAGAATCAGCACGGCCCCCCGGACGCTGTAACGCATGAGTAGCATCAAAAATCACCGGAGCGTATTGCTTCATATCGTCCATGCCCAGCATGTCGACCACCAGATTGTTATAGCCAAAGCTGGAGCCACGTTCACAAAGGATAACTTTATCGTTACCCGCTTCCTGAAACTTGGTGATGATATGACGCATTTCGTGCGGTGCTAAAAACTGTGGTTTTTTCACGTTAATCACAGCACCGGTTTGCGCCATAGCTATGACTAAATCAGTTTGACGAGCTAAAAAAGCCGGCAACTGAATTACATCCACCACTTCAGCCACAATAGCGGCCTGATAAGGTTCATGCACGTCAGTGATCAGCGGTACGTTAAAGGTTTTTTTAATTTCTTCAAAAATCTTTAAACCTTCTTCCATGCCTGGGCCACGGTACGAATGCACAGAAGAACGGTTGGCTTTGTCAAAAGAGGCTTTAAAAACATAAGGAATGCCCAGCTTTTCTGTGACTTTGACGTAGTATTCCGCCACTTGCATGGCTAAATCACGCGACTCTAAAACGTTCATGCCACCAAAAAGCACAAAAGGTTTGTTATTGGCGACTTCAATAGCGCCAACCTGAATAGTATGTTGGTTTGTCACTTTCAATTCCTCAGACAAAATACCGTTGCTTGTGCTAATACCCAAAGTAATTGAAGTTGCAGGGCGGCGACAAGCGAGTGAGCCCCCAGGAGCATAGTTGTCCTATGTGACTGGGCCGAGCACGCGCCGTCAACAAAGCTGCGGCTTCAAGTAAGAAGGGTATGATACCTCTAATGCAGCCACTGTGGGTAGGACGACAGCTGGCGGATTTGTTGTTTCATATGATCATTCGAAGGGTCATCCGGTTTTTGATCAACAAAATACTGATAATCGCTGATCGCTAAAGACCAATGATCCAACAGCTCAGACAATAACCCCCGCTCGCGATGTAAATAAGGATCCCCTGGCTTTTGGTCCAGTAAATGCTGCACCACTGCCATCGCCTGTTCACGTTTACCCAATGCCAGCAACAGCTGCTTTTGCAGTTGCCAAAGCCCTGCACAGAAAGCAGAAAAATCCACAGTTTGTGTTGCCAGTTCCTGAGTGATACTCAACGCCAAGCCATTTTCAGGACTCAACAAACATTGCCAGGCGCCGGTGTGTGGGTCTACCCATACTTTCTCAGATTTAGATAAATGCACCTGTACTAAATATTCGCCTTTATAGCGCACTATATCGCTCTCAAAACCCGCTTGTTGCAGCCAGCATAGCAGCAGCAATACCAGCACTAAAGGGTCGGCTTCACGCTGACTAATGGCGTAACTTAGTAAGGTGGGCTGATGCATCTCTTCAATCAGCAAAGGTTTGATAGGTGGGGTAAAAAAGGCATCCTGATAGAAGTTCTCCACATGACGGGCCAGAGCATTCATAGTCGGCATTTTTTCAGCGCTGGCCGGAGCCATAGCCAACCAGCATTCTCTTGCCTGCTGAATTTGTCCGGCATCAATCCACTGCTGTTCTATCTCTAACAACAACTCAAGCAGGGCCAAACCCTGCTGCTTTAACTCATATTTCATGTACTACCCAATACAACAAAAAAGGACATCACAAAAAAGAGTCTCTCAATTAACCCAAAAACAGTGGGGTTTTAGTAACAGCTATTTTAGCGACCAGCGCCAGCCAGCTTAAAGCACCAACAAAGCCCACCCAACGCATCAGTAAAGTGCGGCCTTTTAACGCCATCATCGCCAGACCAATATAAGCAAATAAACCAAAGAGTTTTTCTGTCAGCCATGGTGCTTGAAACGGGTATTGCTGAATAGTCAGCATCAGGCCAATAGCTGTTAACAATAAAAAGGTATCCACTACATGGGGCGCAATTTTAAAGAACTTTTTTTGCAGTAAAGCCGGTGCTCTCAAACTCAATAAAAACCGTACCGCCAGAAAAGACACGCTGAGCGCAATAAACAGCATATGCGAATGTTTTAATGCCATATTCATAAGAAATAGTCCTTAAAGATATTTAACGTCTGCAGAATAACAAAGCCACCCGCAGGTGGCCTGAATCACCGATGAGTAAAACTCATTCTTCGTCTGGGTATTTTTGCAGTATTGCTTCCAGTTTGTCGACCCGGGTTTTAAAGATTTCGACCAGTTTAGGGTCAAAATGTTTGCCTGACTCACTGCTGATCTTCTCCAGCACCTGCTCCAGAGTCCAGGCCGATTTATAACAGCGTCTGTGCCTTAATGCATCATAAACATCAGCTAAAGCAGCAATACGCCCATAAATATGAATTTCTTCGCCTTTTTTACCACTGGGGTAACCTGAACCGTCCCATTTTTCATGGTGATCCTGCGCTATCACTGCGCCAGCCTGAATAATAGTGCGTTTGGAGTTCTTTAAAATTTCATAGCCTATGCTGGCATGAGTTTTCATCACTTCCCACTCCTGACCATGCAGCTTCATAGGTTTATTTAAAATGCCATCAGGAATGCCGACTTTACCTACATCGTGCAAAGGCGAAGCAAACATAAGCTTTTCAGCTTCTTCTTCTGGTAAACCATAAGCTTTGGCCAGATCGTAACAAATAAAAGCCACCCGCTTGACATGATTACCTGTTTCGATAGACCTGTGCTCAACAGCTTCACTTAAGCGATAGACAATTTCGCGTTGAGTATCTTCAATTTCGCTTTGTAGCTGCACATTTTCATAGGCAATTTGTACATTTTGTGAAAAGAGTTCAATTAAGCGCTTTTGTGTGTCTGTTATCTGATTTGGCAAACCAGACACATACAATAAAGAACCTGAGGTAAATTTACTGGTGCAGTACGCCACCAGGTAATTGTCGCGATACACAATGCTGCGGCTGTTCAGCGCCTGATGAAAGGCGTCCAGTAAAGCCGGTTCCAGCACATCACTGATGTGTTTACCTTCTTGTTTTTCAAACTGACCTAAACCAGCAAACACCACCAAACGTTCAGGGTCTGCGTCTTCATTAATATTGCCAGCTACTAACGATGAGGTCACCAGCAAGGCATTGTCGTTACAGCCTAAAATAGAAGTTAATTGCTGCAAGACACCATCAATAAACTGCTCCATCGAATGAGCTGAAAACAAATCAGCAGAGGCGGTAATAATTTTCTCAAGGCCCTGACGGCTGTGGTCAATAGCCAGAATATCGCGGTAAGAACGTAAGCTAGACATCACCACAGTAAAGAGCTTTTGTGCCGTCAGCTCAGTTTTAGATTTGTAGTCGTTGATATCGTAATTAACGATCACCTGCCGTTCAGGCGCCTGGCCCGGCTGGCCGGTACGTAAAATAATGCGCACATAATGATTATGCAGATCTTCGCGGATATAACGGGCCACCAGCAAACCAGCATCATCGGTTTCCATCACCACGTCCAAGAGTACGATGGCAGCATCCGTATGCTTAGCCAGCATTTCTTTGGCCTCGCGGCCTGAGTAGGCGCTGATAAATTCAAGGTGTTTACCCTGAAAAGAAAAGTCACTTAATGCCAGTTTAGTAACAGCATGAACCTCTGGCTCATCGTCCACTATAAGTACTTTCCAACTGCCACGGGAAATCTGTACAACTTCCTCGGGTTCCTCAGCAAATAAAAAATCATTTGCCATACCGCACTCCTTTAGCTTGTTGCGTTTTTATCGCTTTGTGTTTATTTATATGCGCTAAACAGGGATGGGTCAAAGCAAAGTCGTTGAAAATATAAATATTTTATAATCTTCTTCTTTGAAGATGCCGCTTTGTTGACTGAGCTATGTATTCTAATAAGCATAGCCACAATTCAAACACCACGTAATGAAAGGTGTTTCAGGCTATGGTACTTCAATGCCAGCTGCAAACAATGTTTTAGCGGTCCGCCATTCACTTCAGCAGTTAATGGCAAAACAATAGCCCTATTACCCTCATAGTCAAATTCCTGCCGGTATATTTCCCTGAAGGTTTCAACCAAGCTGGTCTGGCAATGAAAATAGACCTTAATAACATCAGGATCTTTTGGCTTCCAGTCGATTCGAATCGAGCTACCACCTTTGACCAGATAACTGACTTGCCCCCATTTTTGACTTTCCTCCACTGCGCCTAACGCATTTTCCTCTGCAACAGCAAGGATAAGTCGGCGTACCTCTTCAAGCTGCTTTTGTGCCGCTAACGGATAGCTGGAGAATTTAGCACGGATGTCAGGTGTCATTTCGCGCTCAAATGAGTAAGGGGGCATCAAGCTTAATCAAGAGGATAAAGCTCAAAATCAACAAACTCTTCCCAGGTCTTAAACCACTGGTAAAACAGAGCTTCGTCATTCGATTCCATCAGCTGAAAACAGATGTTTTTCTCCGCATTCACCCATGAATTTAGGTAGTACAAGCCATCAGGAAACTGACGCCCTTTGGCGTTATACACTTTGTAGTTTTCTGCCATTAGCCCAGGCTTGAAATTTTCTACTACCATGTATTTTTTCAAAATATGTCCTTATGTCAGGTTATGCATTATTGACGTTGATCTACAGGAACAGCCACTGGCGCTCGATCATTACGGTGCTGTTTTTATCGACACAGCAGGAAAACCAGTCGGATACTTTATTGACCAAAGCACCAACGCTATTCCCAAAGCAACAAAAGGTAAGCTTAAATACTGCCCCACACTCAAGAATTGCCCTGATTCATATACGGCCTGGGACGTCTTACAAAACTCAACCACTATGCGTGCTGAAAATACGAGAGTCATAAAAACCCCAAACATCAAACCTTGAGGTGTGTCGCGGCCACAACGCCGATAGATGGCAAGTAATATCAAACAAACAATCAGGTAAGCCGCAGCCTCATACAGCTGAGTTGGATGCCGAGGGAGTTCATCTACAGTCTCAAATATAACTCCCCATCCAGCTCCTGTCGGAACACCAACAATCTCAGAGTTCAGGAAGTTGGCTATCCGCACAAATACAGCGCCGAGTGCCGCAGGGATGCTGATACGGTCAACTATCCACAGGAAGGTTAGCTGAGGTGCGGTGTTGCGGACACCAAGCCACAGACCAATAAGAATTCCGGCCGCTCCACCATGACTGGCAAGCCCTCCCTCCCATGTGCGAAATATTGCTAATGGGTTTGCAAGGTAGTATTGCGGATCATAGAACACACAATGAACCAAGCGGGCCCCAATAATAGCGCCCAGTAACACATATACAAATAAGCGTTCGGCATTCTCCTGTGGAACACCTTCAAGCGTGAAAATCCGGCTTAGTATGGCTTTACCAACAAGAAAGGAGCCAACAAATAATAATGCATACCAATTTATTGCGAAGGGCCCGGCAGATACTAAAACAGGATCGAAACTCCAGTTAATGATCATGATGTTTATTCATCTCAATAATGAGTGTCTGATATTAGGTATTAAACAGTACTTAAATTCAGACACAAAAAATAAAGGTAAAGATCGATAGTCACGGTCATTTATTTTAATAACCTTGCCACGCAAGTACCTAAATTAGCTCATATTTCTTTATTCAGCAATAACCCAATAAAAGCATATGGATACAACCTTAGAGGTCTGAAGGGCGCGGATAAACCACGCTCCTACAGCAGATTTCAGGATAAGTAGTTTAAGGAAAGATAAATCCAAACTTAAGCGGGAAGTTGTCCACCGCTAATACGCCACTGACCACCGTAGTCTTTTACCGATTGCACAGAGGTAAAACCTGCGTCGGTTAGGATCTGTTGTACGGCCTCGGCTTGCTGGTAGCCGTGTTCCAGCCATAACCAGCCGGATGGCGTTAAGAATTGTGGGGCTTGGGTGCAAATATGGCGGATATCAGCCAGGCCTTGCTCTGGTGCCACTAACGCCGAGTCGGGTTCAAAGCGCACATCGCCTAAAGCTAAATGTGGGTCTTGGGCATCTATATAAGGCGGGTTGCTGACGATTAAATCAAACTGCTCGCCAGCCACAGCGTCAAACCAGCTGCTTTGTTTGATCTGGCAGTTAGCTAACGCCAATTGCTGAACATTTTGCTTTGCCAGCTCTACAGCATCTGGTTGTAAATCAACACCGGTCAGGGTCCAGTTTGGCTTTTCTTTGGCTAAGGCCAAAGCTATAGCTCCGGTTCCAGTGCCTAAATCCAGCACTTTGGCTTTGGCAGGCAAAGGCAAAGCTAACGACTGTTCCACTAAAAGTTCGGTATCAGGTCTTGGTATTAAAGTACAAGGGGCTACAGCGAGTTTAAAATCCCAGAAATACCAATAGCCGAGAATATGCGCCAAAGGCTCACCGGTCAGACGACGATTTAATACGGGCTCCAATTGCAACAACTGGGATTCGCTGAGTTCGCGCTCTGGATACAGCATCAAGCTAGTGGCATTAATATCCAGCACTTCCAGCAGCATACGCCGCGCTTCCTGTTTTGCATCTGCAGGTACAGGGCCGGTTTCAAGCAGAGGAGTCAGTAACGCAGTGGCTTGTTGCAGCCACTGCGTCAGAGTCAGGCTATTAGCGGTTTTCATCAGCCAAAGCAGCTAACAAGTCGGCCTGGTGTTCATGACTTAGTGGACCAATCACCAGGTCTAAATCACCTTCCATCACGTCTAATAAACGATAGATGGTCAGGTTGATACGGTGATCCGTTAAGCGGCCTTGCGGGAAGTTGTAAGTACGGATGCGTTCGGAACGGTCACCACTGCCGACTAATGAGCGACGGGTGGATTCTTCCTGTAAACGGCGTTTTTCATCTTCAGCCGCCTGAATACGCGACTGCAACACGCTCATAGCTCGGGCGCGGTTTTTATGCTGCGAACGTTCGTCCTGACATTCCACCACTATACCAGTCGGTAAGTGAGTGATTCGTATAGCAGAATCGGTTCTGTTCACGTGCTGACCACCGGCACCAGAGGCGCGGTAGGTATCTACTTTTAAATCAGCAGGGTTAATTTCGATGGCTTCGCTTTCTGGTACTTCCGGCATAATGGCCACAGTACAAGCTGAAGTATGTACCCTGCCCTGAGATTCAGTGGCCGGTACACGTTGTACGCGGTGACCACCGGATTCAAATTTCAAAATACCGTAAGCGCCTTCGCCCTGAATGCTGGCGATCACTTCTTTATAACCACCGTGTTCGCCGTCGTTGCAGCTGACAATTTCTACTTTCCAGCGTTTGCGTTCACAAAAGCGGCTGTACATACGGAACACGTCACCGGCAAAAATTGCAGCTTCATCACCACCAGCACCGGCACGAATTTCCAGGAAGCAGCTGTTGCTGTCGTTTGGATCTTTAGGTAACAACAGAATTTGTAAGTCCTGGTCCAGTTGCTCTATACGTTCTTTGGCGGCTTTGAATTCTTCCTGCGCCATGTCACGCATATCCGGATCTGAGTCTTTCATCATCTCTTCAGCACTGGCTAGATCGTCCTGCGCCTGACGATACAAACCAAAAGCCTTACTCAATTCTTCCAGTTGGCTGTACTCTTTGGACAGTTCCCGAAAACGACTTTGGTCAGAAATTACGCCAGCGTCACTTAATAACGCCTGAACTTCTTCATAACGTTCGACCAGAGCTTCGAGTTTGCGGTACACCGATTCTTTCATGTTGTTTCTATTTACCTGATTACAGATCTAACAAAGTGTTGATCAAAGATTGTTGTTGAGGCTGCTCGTCCTGCAGTAACTGCCGCAGCGCCTTGGTTGGTGCATGCATCAACCTGTTGCTGAGTTTAGTCGCAAGTTCAGCTAATACTTTTTCCGGGTCCTGCCCTGCTGCAATTTGTTTGCCCGCTTTAGCCAGCAGTTCGTCACGTATGGCTTCGCCTTTGTCGCGATAGTCGCGCACTACGTCCAACTGGCCATGCAAACTCAGCCACGAATTGAACTCATTGACGCCCTGCAAAATCATGTGCTCAGCTTCAGCCGCCGCTTCCTGACGGTTCTGCAGGTTTTGCAGCACTATGGATTGCAAGTCATCCACTGTATACAAATAGGCGTCTTCCAGCTCGGCTACTTGCTCTTCAATATCACGTGGCACAGCTAAATCGACAAAAAACATTGGCTTGTGACGGCGTTTCTTCAGCGCCTGCTCCACCATACCTTTACCAACAATAGGCAAAGTACTGGCAGTGGAGCTAATCACCACATCGGCATTGGCCAAAGCTTGGGGCACCTGGGCCAGACTGACGGCTTCACCGTTAAACTGGCTGGCTAAAGCCGCCGCTTTGTCATAAGAGCGGTTCGCTACAGTAATTTTTTCTGCGCCCTGCTCTAATAAATGTTTGGCTACCAGCTCTATGGTCTCACCAGCGCCAATCAGCAGCACTTTGACTTTGCCGAGCTGACCGAAGATTTGCCGCGCCAGGCTGACTGCTGCAAAAGCGACAGATACGGCACTGGCACCAATATCAGTTTCAGTACGAACCTGCTTGGCCACTGAAAAGGTCTTTTGAAACAAGCGCTCAAAAGCCGGATTAATAGTGCCGGCCTGACGCGAATGGCTATAGGCCTGCTTCACTTGCCCCAAAATTTGTGGCTCACCCAGCACTAAGGAGTCCAAACCACAGGCCACCCGCATTAAATGACTGCTGGCCTGCTGATCCTGATGCAGGTATAAATGATGCTGCAATTCGGCCAGGTCGAGCTGATGAAATTTGCTCAGCCAGTCAATTACTTGTTTCGATTGTTCAGGGCTGCCGCTAAAATACAGCTCAGTTCTGTTACAGGTAGACAAAATCACAGCGTCAGACACCTGGGTCGTCGTCGTCAGATCCCTTAAGGCGTCCAAAATTTGTTCAGGCGCAAAAGCGACCTGCTCACGTAAGGAGACAGGTGCAGTTTTATGATTAATACCTAAAGCAAAAATGGTCATTCACCTGTTTGGCCCGTTTCGAAAAAACCGGCGTTAGTCAAAAGAGGGCGAATTGTACGAAAAAGCCCAAACTAAAAAAAGCGTAGAGAAGGAATTAGTGTGTTTGCAGCGATAAAAACTGGTTGTTTTGTAGTTTTCAGTCTGATTTTGACAGGTTGTGCCAGCAACAGCAGCCAGCTAAAACCAGTTATTCCCCTATCAGCCCAACAAAGACAACTGCAATTAGAGCAATTACAGGAGTTTACTCTGGCTGGGGCCTTAAATGTAAAATCACCTGAAGAAAGTGTCAGCGGCAGTTTAAACTGGCAACAACAAGGGCCTTATTTTCAGGCCAATATGACCACCTTTGTGGGCATCAGTGTTTTTGAACTGGAAACCGATGCCCGTGGCGCTACGGTCAAAGCAGATGGTGAAACTCATAAAGCCCAGTCAGCCAGTGCCCTGCTGGATTATTTATCCGGCTGGAGTTTACCTATTGAAGAAATGCCGTTGTGGCTTAAAGGTGTAGCAAGCCAGGAAAGTTTTAATCATCAGTGGGATGCGCAAGGCCGTTTAACCAGTTTTACGCTGAAAGACAGCCAACAGCGGGACTGGCAAGTCAGTTACCGCGAGTTTTTCCCTGATGCTTTAGCTTTACCCAAACTTATTCTGCTGGACTCTAAAACCGATGGTAGCCGTATTAAGCTGGTGGTGCGTAAATGGCAACTTTAACCTTATCAGCTCCGGCCAAACTGAATTTATTTTTACATATCACAGGCCGCAGGGCCGATGGTTATCACAATCTGCAAACCTTGTTTCAAATGCTGGATTGTGGTGATCAGCTTAGTTTCACACTCACCAGGGACGGTGAAATCCACTTTAATTGTTCAGATAAGAGCATCGAAAACGACAGTAATTTAGTGGTTCGCGCTGCGAAGTTATTACAACCCTTGGCAGCTAAAAACGCCGGGGTAAAGATCCATCTGGATAAACAAGTGCCTATGGGCGGTGGCCTGGGTGGCGGTTCGTCCGACGCTGCAACCACTTTGCTGGCTCTGAATCAGTTATGGCAACTGCAGCTGTCGAACGCAGCGTTGTGTGAACTCGGCTTAAAATTAGGTGCCGACGTGCCTGTATTCGTGTTCGGAAAAACGGCATTTGCCCAAGGGGTCGGAGAAAAATTACAACCCATCAGTTTGCCGGAAAAATATTACCTGATTGTGACGCCGGAACTGCATGTCAGCACGGCGGAAGTCTTTGGCCATCCTGATTTAATCCGCAACACGCCCATCATGTCGGTGAAAGATCTACTAGACTGTCAGTGGAAAAATGACTGCGAAACTCTGGTGAAACGGCTCTACCCCGAGGTTGCAATGGTGCTGGACTGGTTGATAGAATACGCGCCGTCCAGAATGACAGGTACCGGCGCCAGCGTGTTTGCCGAGTTCCAGGATGAATTAAGTGCCCGTCAAACCCTAGCAAAACTGCCACCATCATGGCGTGGTTTTGTTGCTAAAGGGGTCAATCAGTCTGCTGTCCTGACTGAATTGGAACAAGCCGTATGACGCACAGCAGGCGACATAAAAAGCCTGCTGCATTATTAACCGGACTCACAAACTGCCCTGAGGATCCTACCGTGCCCGACATGAAGATTTTCGCTGGTAACGCCATACCAGAACTCGCCAAGAAGATAGCCAGCCGTTTATATATCAAGCTGGGCGATGCCGAAGTCGGCCGTTTTAGTGACGGTGAAGTCTGTGTACAAATCAATGAAAACGTCAGGGGATCTGACGTTTTTATTATCCAGTCTACTTGCGCCCCAACCAATGACAACCTGATGGAACTCATTGTGATGGTAGACGCCTTACGCCGCGCCTCTGCCGGTCGTATTACCGCTGTTATCCCTTACTTTGGCTATGCCCGTCAGGACAGACGCGTACGCTCTGCCCGTGTGCCAATCACTGCCAAAGTAGTAGCTGACTTTTTATCAAGCGTTGGTGTAGACCGTGTATTAACGGTTGACCTACACGCTGAGCAAATTCAGGGGTTCTTCGACGTACCAGTGGATAACGTTTTTGGTAGCCCGGTATTGCTGGAAGATATGCGCAAACGTGAATTCGTAGCACCAGTAGTGGTATCTCCGGATATCGGTGGTGTAGTGCGTGCCCGCGCTATCGCCAAACTGTTAAACGATGCTGACTTAGCCATTATCGATAAACGTCGTCCTAAGGCCAACGTGTCTCAGGTGATGCATATCATTGGTGATGTGAAAGATCGTGATTGTATTATTGTCGATGACATGATTGATACAGGCGGTACTTTATGCAAAGCCGCTGAAGCCTTAAAAGAACAAGGCGCAAAACGTGTATTTGCTTACGCCACTCACCCGATTTTCTCCGGTACTGCCGCTGAGAACATCAGAAACTCAGTGATTGACGAGCTGATCATTACTGACACTATTCCGCTGAGTGCAGAAATGCGCGCAGTCAGCAAAGTAAAACAGCTGACTTTAAGCGATATGCTGGCCGAATGTATCCGTCGTATCAGCAACGAAGAGTCTATCTCTTCAATGTTTGACTAATTTCAGACTGAAGATTTAAAAAAGGCGCCGTTTGGTTAATGCCGATCAGTTAAGCAAATATCAGATCGGTTGACCGATCCAGTGGTTAATGTATAAAGGCCTGCAACAGAGATGTTGCAGGCCTTTTTCTATGCAATTAGTTACCGCTTTAACCCTTGCCAATCGCTATTTCCCAACAAACCTGAATACAGGTGCGTTACACCAGCTTTTACCCGAAGAATTTATCAGCCAGTGCCTTGAAGAGGCTGGTATCGCGACCGTGCGTCGTCGTCGATTGCCCTTAGAATCCTTGGTGTTGGTTGTACTTGGTATGGCGCTTTATCGTGGTAAAGATGTCTGGAGCATTGCAGATAAAATGCAAATTATGCTACCCGGTCGACGTGAATTGGTGGCCCCCAGCGCTGTTGTTCAGGGGAGGCAGCGGTTGGGTTTTGAAGCGATGCGGCAGGTGTTTCATCACACCCAAAGGCTGTGGCACAAGGAAGCCGAACACCCACGCTGGTGCGGTCTGCAGTTACTGGGGGTGGACGGAGTTGTCTGGCGTACACCAGATACAAAGGAAAATACAGAAGCCTTTACGAAGCCAAAAACCACAGCTGGCGAATCGGCCTGGCCCATGGTCAGAATGGTGTGTCAGATGGAACTGACCAGTCATTTGCTAGTGAATGCAGCCATGGATGGGTACAGCACCAATGAAATGGTGCTGGCAGAGCAACTGGTTGAAAATACGCCGGACAACAGCCTGACGTTATTTGACCGTGGGTTTTATTCGTTAGGGCTGCTGCACGCATGGCAGAGCAAAGGGCAAAGCCGGCACTGGCTTATCCCGCTGAAAAAAGGCACTCAGTATGAAGTGATAGAAAAGCTTGGAAAGCAGGACTACCTGGTACGACTGACAACAAGTCCTCAGGCAAGAAAGAAATGGCAGTGCTTGCCGGAGTATATGGAAGCGCGGTTACTGCAGAAAAAAATCAAAGGCAAAGAGTGCTTTATCCTGACCTCAATGCTTGATACCAAAGCGTTCATGGGCGATGAAATTGTGGATTTATATAGTCAGCGCTGGGAAATCGAGTTGGGTTATCGGGAGATGAAGCAGCATCTGCTGGACAGCGAATTTACGCTACGAAGCAAGAAATCAGACATGGTCAAGCAAGAGCTGTGGGGAGTACTGCTGTGCTACAACCTTATCCGTTACCAGATGGTAAGGATGGCGAAAACCTTGCCAGGTATTTACCCTAATGAGCTGAGTTTTACTTTATGCGCGAATGCCATAGTCAGCTTATTCGAGCATGGATTTACCTTAATCAGCGCCCACCATATTCCAAAAGAGCTGGATGATTTAACCCGAAAGGCCGAGTTTTTTATCTTGCCGTTCCGGCGTGAAGAGCGCATGTATCCAAGGCAAGTGAAACGAAAACCGAGTAAATATGCGTACAAAAAATAATGCCAGTCAGCTTAACTGACTGGCATTACGCCGTTTGGTGCCTTTTCTTTTTGTAGCTTTCATTTGCAGCCTTAAAGCTCCAGTGATACCATAGCGCGCTTTTTTGCGTCGGCTGAATTTAGGTTCGCCAAGCAGAAAAGCTTCTTCCTGGGGTCAGGTCGCGGAACTCAGGGTCTATTAATTTTTGGAGAATACCATGTCAAACGCCATTTACACGTTAAATGCAGAAGTCCGTGCTGATTTAGGGAAAGGTGCGAGCCGCCGCCTACGTCACGCAGACAAAGTACCAGCTATCATTTACGGTGGTCACAAAGAAGCTCTGTCTATCACTTTAGATCACTCTAAATTGTTACAAGCTCAGGCTAACGAAGGTTTCTACACTCACATCCTGACTATCAATGTTGGCGGTGAAGAAGTGAAAGCTATCGTTAAAGCTATGCAACGTCACCCGTTCAAGCCAAAAGTTATGCACGTTGACTTCCAACGCGTAGAAGCTGGCCACGAGTTACACACTGTAGTTCCAGTACACTTCATCAACGAAGCTGCTGCTGTGAAAAAAGGTGGCGTAGTTGCTCACCACATCAACGAACTGGCTATCACTGTGTTACCACAGAACCTGCCAGAATTCATTGAAGTGGATTTAGCTGATGTTGCTGTTGGTGTAACACTGCACCTGTCAGACCTGAAAGTTCCTGCTGGCGTAACTATCACTGAGTTAGCCAAAGGCGCTGGTCATGACCAAGCCGTTGTTACTGTGAACAAGCCTGCTGGCAAAGCAGACGAAGACACAGCTGAGTAATGACTGAAGCAATTCAGTTAATTGTGGGCCTGGGTAATCCAGGCCCAGAATACAGCCAGACCCGCCACAACGCAGGTCAATGGTTTGTAGAACAACTAGCCCGCCGCTATAACGTATCTCTTCGTCCTGACAGTAAATTTTTTGGCCTGACTGGTAAATTTGTTACACAGGGTCAGGAATATAAATTGCTGGTCCCCACTACGTACATGAATTTAAGTGGCAAAGCCGTTGCAGCTATGGCGCAGTTCTATAAACTTTTACCCGAAAATATTCTGGTGGCTCACGACGAAATGGCGATAGCGCCCGGAGTAGCGAAATTTAAACTGGGTGGTGGCCATGCTGGTCACAACGGTTTAAAAGACATCACCAGTAAACTCGGCAATAATGCCAATTTTTATCGCCTGCGACTGGGCATTGGTCATCCTGGCCACAAAGATCTAGTCACAGGTTATGTGCTGGGCAAAGCACCGCAATCCGAACAGAAGCTGATTGATGAAGCTCTGGATGAATCGATGCGTTGTTTTGAGCTTTGGTTAAGCGATGGCTTAATTAAAGCGCAGCACAGATTACATAGTTTTAGCGCGGCTTAAGCCAAAGTTTAAGCGCGTCCGGTTCGCAAACAGCACGGCTTTGCCGTCTACAGCACAAAGGAAACACCCATGGGTTTTAAATGTGGCATCGTTGGTTTACCAAACGTAGGTAAATCCACTCTGTTTAACGCACTGACCAAAGCTGGTATTGAAGCGGCTAACTTCCCGTTTTGTACTATCGAACCAAATACCGGTGTGGTGCCAGTGCCGGATCCACGTCTGAACCAACTGGCTGCTATTGTTAACCCGCAGCGCATTCTGCCAACGACCATGGAGTTTGTGGATATAGCTGGCCTGGTCAAAGGCGCTTCTAAAGGTGAAGGATTAGGCAACAAATTCCTGGCTAATATCCGTGAAACCGACGCCATAGGCCACGTGGTACGTTGCTTTGAAGACGACAACGTAATCCACGTTGCCAATAAAGTAGACCCAGCAGATGACATAGACACCATAAATATGGAACTGGTACTGGCTGATATGGACAGTGCTGAAAAAGCCATTTTCCGCGTCAGCAAAAAAGCCAAAGCCGGTGATAAAGACGCCAAAGCTGAAATTGAAGTGCTGGAAAAAGTAAAAGCGCATTTAGAGCAAGGCTTAACCTTACGCCAGCTGGAATTGTCACCAGAAGATAAAGCGCTGGTGTCCTACATGAACTTCCTGACTATCAAACCTACCATGTACATTGCCAACGTGCTGGAAGATGGTTTTGAAAACAACCCACACTTAGACGTAGTGCGTAAAATTGCCGCCAAAGAAGGCGCTATCGTAGTACCAGTTTGTGCTGCTATTGAATCAGAAATATCTGAGCTGGAAGACGACGAAAAAGCTGAATTCTTAGAGTCTATGGGCTTAACTGAACCAGGTTTAAACCGCGTGATCCGTGGTGGTTATTCACTGCTGAACCTGCACACTTATTTCACTGCTGGTGTTAAAGAAGTACGCGCCTGGACTATCCCGGTTGGCGCCACAGCCCCACAGGCAGCTGGTGTGATCCACACCGACTTCGAAAAAGGTTTTATCCGTGCTCAGGTGGTGTCATTCGACGACTTTATCGCCTGTAACGGTGAAGCCGGTGCCAAAGAAGCAGGCAAACTGCGCGTGGAAGGTAAAACCTACGTCTGTAAAGACGGCGACGTGATGCATTTCTTGTTTAACGTTTAACCTTTTAGTTTTTACGTTAGCTTTGAAAACCGGACTTTTTAGTCTAATGCCGATCAGTTAAGCAAATATCAGATCGGTTGACCGATCCAGTGGTTGATGTATAAAGGCCTGCAACAGAGATGTCGCAGGCCTTTTTCTATGCAATTAGTTACCGCTTTAACCCTTGCCAATCGCTATTTCCCAACAAACCTGAACACAGGTGCATTACACCAGCTTTTACCCGAAGAATTTATCAGCCAGTGCCTTGAAGAGGCTGGTATCGCGACCGTGCGTCGTCGTCGATTGCCCTTAGAATCCTTGGTGTTGGTCGTACTTGGTATGGCGCTTTATCGTGGTAAAGATGTCTGGAGCATTGCAGATAAAATGCAAATTATGCTACCCGGTCGACGTGAATTGGTGGCCCCCAGCGCTGTTGTTCAGGGGAGGCAGCGGTTGGGTTTTGAAGCGATGCGGCAGGTGTTTCATCACACCCAAAGGCTGTGGCACAAGGAAGCCGAACACCCACGCTGGTGCGGACTGCAGTTACTGGGGGTGGACGGAGTCGTCTGGCGTGCACCAGATACAAAGGAAAATACAGACGCCTTTACGAAGCCAAAAACAACAGCAGGCGAATCAGCCTGGCCCATGGTCAGAATGGTGTGTCAGATGGAACTGACCAGTCATTTGCTGGTGAACGCTGCCATGGATGGGTACAGCACCAATGAAATGGTGCTGGCAGAGCAACTGGTTGAAAATACGCCGGACAACAGCCTGACGCTATTTGACCGTGGGTTTTATTCGTTAGGCCTGCTGCACGCATGGCAGAGTAAAGGAGAAAACCGGCACTGGCTTATCCCGCTGAAAAAAGGCACTCAGTATGAAGTGATAGAAAAGCTTGGAAAGCAGGACTACCTGGTACGACTGACAACAAGTCCTCAGGCAAGAAAGAAATGGCAGTGCTTGCCGGAGTATATGGAAGCGCGGTTACTGCAGAAAAAAATCAAAGGCAAAGAGTGCTTTATCCTGACCTCAATGCTTGATACCAAAGCGTTCATGGGCGATGAAATTGTGGATTTATATAGTCAGCGCTGGGAAATCGAGTTGGGTTATCGGGAGATGAAGCAGCATCTGCTGGACAGCGAATTTACGCTACGAAGCAAGAAATCAGACATGGTCAAGCAAGAGCTGTGGGGAGTACTGCTGTGCTACAACCTTATCCGTAACCAGATGGTAAGGATGGCGAAAACCTTGCCAGGTATTTACCCTAATGAGCTGAGTTTTACTTTATGCGCGAATGCCATAGTCAGCTTATTTGAGCATGGGTTTACCTTAATCAGCGCCCACCATATTCCAAAAGAGCTGGATGACTTAACTCGAAAAGCCGAATTTTTTATCTTGCCGTTCCGGCGTGAAGAGCGCATGTATCCAAGGCAAGTGAAACGAAAACCGAGTAAATATGCGTACAAAAAATAATGCCAGTCAGCTTAACTGACTGGCATTAGACTTTTTAGTCCGGTTTTTTGTTGGTTGCAACGGAGCCTGCATTTTCAATCTATTTTTTACTCAACACCATCTAATCACGATTTAACCATACGGCTATAGTATTGCATTGTTTCCCCATAACCTACACGGCGGGGGTTGAAAACCTTTTACTTTTAGGTGATGCTGCAATACGTAATGAGGCAATTGGAAATGCCTAAAGCAATTACTGAAAAACTTGAAGATGAATCGAGTGATGGACTATAACCCTACTCAAAAATTAAACGCTGGAGTAAAGCCTAGCGGTGTGCCCCGAGTTTTGAGTTGATACCACGGCGATTAATCTACTATCCGGCAGCCTCAAAAGCGAGGATGGGTATAGTTCTAAGCAGACCGTGTTTCGCAAGGATAGCGAAACACGAGCCTACATGGATGTATTCACGGCGTGTCTGCGTGGACTATGCCCTTCCCGCAGCGACATAACCCACTACAGCGCACACCACATTTCACCAGACTAAGCCGCAGCCCTATAGTTATCCAACATGGTATAACTTCGGGCATAAAGCGCAAAAACAGCAGCGGCTAATAACGCAAAACCTGCAAAGAAAAACATTAAAAATGCGGTTTGCGACAAGCCGGTTGAGGCTACATGCGACAACACGGTTTCGCTGCGAATACTGTTATTTGCTAAAAGCACCCATAAGTTACCTACGGTTACCGACAACTGCCAGAAGCTGGTAATGGTGCCTTTCATCGCTGCAGGAGCCTGACTGTAGGCAAACTCTAACCCTGTGGCTGATACCAAAACCTCGCCAAAAGTCAGCAGCGCATAAGGCAATACCTGCCAGACAATAGACATCACAGTGCCGCCGTCCATGGCCAGTTGCACTGAACCAATTACAATCCAGCTTAGGCCCGCAAAGGCAATACCGGCGCCCATGCGGCGCAGTGCAGTAATACGCACGCCACAACGTTCCAACAGCGGATACAGCACTATATGGTTAAAAGGGATCAGCAACATCACCAGTAATGGATTTAACGCCTGCATCATGGCAGGTTCAAACCAGTGTGGTTTGCTCATTTCATTGGCTTGTAAAATCCAGGTCGAAGCTTTTTGATCAAACAAAGACCAAAACGGCGTCACCAAAGCAAACAGAATAAGAATACGCAACACGGAGCGCACACCATCTACGGCTATATCAGGGTGCACACCTCGTGCCCTTTCCAACTGAATAGCTGCACCTGCACCACCAAAGCCCATCACCAGCACTAAAGCTAAACAAAAGGCTGCGACAAAACCTAAAGTTGGGGTTTGGCTTAAGCTAAACAGCGCTAACGCAAAACCTACTAAAGCCAGATAAAAGCCGCCATTGGCTTTGCCTTGCTCTTTCGCCAATAAAGCAGTTTTCACTACTTTTAAAAAGCTGTGTGGATTTTTAGGTTCTGGTGCAACATGCACATAACGGCTGCGGCCCAACCAGAAAAACAAGGTAGCGAGTGCCATCAGTACACCCGGAATACCAAAAGCCACGGCTGCACCAAAGTGCTTCAGTGTTAGCGGCATTAATAAGGATGCGAAAAAGGAGCCGAAGTTAATGGTGAAATAGAAGATATCAAAAGCTTTTTGCGCCAGTTTTTTATTACTCTGGTCAAACTGATCGCCCATAAAAGCAGAAACTAAGGGTTTAATGCCCCCCGACCCCAGCGCTATCAGAAACAAGCCGGTGTAAAAGCCCTCTTTGCTGGTTTCGAACAAAGCCAAAAACAAATGACCAATCACATACACAATGCTCAGCCATAAAATAGTGTTGTATTTACCCAGATAACGGTCTGCTAGCCAGCCGCCTAATAAAGGGAAAAAGTAAACGCCTATCACAAAAGAGTGAAATACGTCTTTGGCTTCGCCTGCTCGCAGGTGCTCAGGCACAGCTAACAGCAAAGCCGTCATTAAAAATGGCGTTAAAATATTGCGCATACCGTAGAAGCTGAAGCGTTCGCATGCTTCACTGGCAATAATGTAGGGGATTTGTCGTGGCCAACGGGCCTGTTTTACATCTGTGGACATGAGTTTTCCTCTGGCTTGCTCTCTATAAAAGCAGCTTATTTTTTAGTTTTAAGTACAAACCGATACTACCCCATCAGTCGTATAATCCCAAACCAGCAGCAGAAAAAGCGAAAAAACTGGTTGTGTTAACACCAACTTGCATAGAAAACCAGCAAACAAACCGAATAGACAAAGATGTGATAAAAAAACGGTTGACGCAAAAAAGCCTGATGAGCATAATACGCGCCACTTGCTTAGGACAACTAAGACATAGTGGCTACATAGCTCAGCTGGTTAGAGCACAGCACTCATAATGCTGGGGTCGCAGGTTCGATTCCCGCTGTAGCCACCACTTAATTTGTTCGTCCAGTGTTAGCGGAAGTGGCGAAATTGGTAGACGCACTGGATTTAGGTTCCAGCGCCGCGAGGCGTAAGAGTTCGAGTCTCTTCTTCCGCACCAAGCAAGTAAGAATTCTGCAGTTTCTGCAGGGGTATAGCCAAGCGGTAAGGCAGCGGGTTTTGATCCCGCCATTCTGGGGTTCGAATCCCTGTACCCCTGCCATTTAATTGAAGTGGCAGTGTAATCATCAAATTACACAATTTTAGCTACAACAGTTCTGCAGGGGTATAGCCAAGCGGTAAGGCAGCGGGTTTTGATCCCGCCATTCTGGGGTTCGAATCCCTGTACCCCTGCCATAAATTGAAACCCAGCCTCGGCTGGGTTTTTTCTTTTCTGCTATTTCAGTTTTGTTATTGGCTAGTTCTGCGAACCCCAAACTGTTTTTCCTTCAGTGGATAACGCACTAAAAGTTACAGTCCATTTGGCTGGTGTTTCATGCCACTGCCGTGATACCACTCCTTCATAACTGCCACTGCCATCAAGGTTAATGCTGATCTGCTGATTAGTGCCATACACCCAGCTACCGGTTTTCTCACCGCTGATACTACCATTGGCCAACAAGTTAATACTGAGCGGCTTTTTAATGTCGGGCGAAATATCTTTGCCATGCTCAATCAGCTTGTAGCTACCAGCCAACTGCTCTGCCGTCACTGTTTTGTCAGTGTTGGCGGCATACCTGTGCGGCGCTACCACTGGCCAGCCGTTTTTATTGATAAACATCTGATGCACCCGCACCTGATGCTGCTCCCCTTGCTGTGGAAAGCGGGTATGGAACATCAGAAAGTACTGACCTGAGCTTTCATCGTAATAAGCCGAGTTATGACCAGGCGAGACATAACCAGTACCTATGCCTGTACCGGCCTCACCACTTTTACGTTCAAATAAAAAGTTGCCCATTAATTTTTCGGCATAAGGCGCTATGCTGGCGTCGTCAAACAAAGGCAAAGCCGGGTTGGATTTTACGTCAGCCATTGAATTGCCAAGTGCATCAAAATAAGGGCCTTCAGGATTACTGGATCGCGCTACACGTATGTTGTAGCCACCATTGGCATCCAGGCCACCAAAAGATACAAAGAGATAATAATAATCGCTGTCAGGGCTGTACAGCACGTATCCGCCCTCTATCCGGCTGTGATTCCCCCCCATCAGGTGTTTGCCATAGCCTTGGTCCGGTAAAGGTATTCCTGTTGCTTTATCAAGCTCCAGAATAAACAAGCCACCCGAATAGGAGCCATACAACATCCACAAGCGGCCGGTTTTATCAAAAAACACATCCGGGTCTACGACGTTCGGATGAATGGTGGCATCGTAAATTGAACCATCTTCGCTGGGTTCGCCCCACATACCGGATTTCAGTAACAGCTGTTGGTTCTTGTAGGGCCCTTCGACTGAGTCTGCCACTGCAATACCTAAAGCCGAGCGTGGTGAATCGCCTTTGCAGGCGTTGTAGTACATATAAAACTTGCCACCAATTTCAATCACATCAGCTGCCCAAAGCGTTGAAGTTTGAGCCCAGTCAAAGGTTTCTTTGATTTCTGTGGCGGCATTGGGCATCAGCTTATTGTTGGCATTGACGCCATCGGCCACTAGGGTCCAGTTTTGTAAATCCGTGGACTTCGCCGCTGCTAAGTGCGAGCCAAAAATATAGAAGTCTGAACCTACTTTGATCACGGACGGGTCATGCACTGCCACGTTAGTAAAAGTGGGCGCATTCGTTACTGGTGGAGGTATCACCACTGGCGGTGGATTACCCGAAGTTGGCGGCGTTACAGCAGGTTCAGAACCACCAGAACCGCCACAAGCTGATACCAAAATCAAATTAAGCGCCAGCCATAAAGGCGCTTTTTTAAACTTTACTATTGTCATCATAATCCCCTGTCATATTGGATAGGCCAGCTATGCTGCTGGCTCGTCTGAAACAGACAGGGTTAATAATAATTCAATATTATTGTATTACAAATAAACTTAATAACAGAAGTCATCCAGGCGCTATGAAGGCCTGCCCTGCTTTTGTGTTCTACGCCGCCAAAACAGATAACCCAGCCCCACTAGCGCCAATACAGCGGCAGCATAAATAGGCAACTTAAAAGGCCTGGCTGACAGGCGTAATTGCTGTTTCCAGTTGTCGTACTGCCGTTGTTTTGCTGCGACAAAATCAGGTTCAGGGCAGTGTTGGCCAAACTCAGTGCCCCAACTGACATAAGGCCCTTGTTGCAGGTACTGCTGATAAAAGCCTTTTGCCAGCTTTGGCTGACGTATTAATAGCCATTTTGTGGAATAACACAACGTTGCTGCAAAAGCCTGGCTATTCTGTGGTAGCAGCCCTGCGGCTTGCGCGGATAATTCGGCGGCCAGTTGCCGGTAGTGGAATCTGTTGCTGTAGGTTGAACCTGAACTGTTTAAACGCTGTAACTCTGCTGCAGGCAAAGCCGGTGTTTTCGCATCAAATTCGTAAGGCTCAAACTGCCCATAAAACACCTGATAATCGGGCGCCAGTTCAAAACCTAACAACTCCAGGCCATGCTCTCTGGCTAGCTTTGCCTGCTCAAATAGGGCCTGAGCTTTGGCATTGTCGGTCCAGCTGCTTGCGGCTTTTTCTGCATGCTGCTGATAACGCTTTGCCAGTTGCTTTAATTCCGGCTCGACAAAATAGGCCTGAGCCTGCTGGTATTCACCAGCGCGCATCAATCGTCGCGCGGTTAAGTGATGCAATAAAACTTCTACTGGTGTATCACCAAAATAATGCCACTGCGCTTTTTCTGGTACCGCAGTCACAGGATGTAAAGCGGTAAAGCTTATTAGCTCATCCAGCGTCAAAACCCGCTCTGCGATATATGCCGTATCCTGCCAGTACTCCATGCCTGCAGCTGTCAGTAAAGTGATGGCCTGCAAATAATCACCGCGGCTTAATTCCAGAATGCCCTGTTCAGCCTGAACACGGCAATACTGTTGCTGCTGTAGCTCAGCTATTGAAGGTTTACTGTAATAATCCTGTTGTACTGCTACATCAGCTTGTTTAGCCAAGGGGGTAAAAGATTTACTGGCTTTAGCATAAAACTCTGCAGCTTTGGCTGTATCTCCGGCTTTTAATGCCATTTTTGCCTGCAAGCTGAAAGCCAAAACCGTTTGATCCAAATGAGGCAATAACTGCTCTACCAACGCAAACTGGCCTTGCTGATACGCCACTGTGGCAAGTTGTGTGGCATTTTTCAGTTGAATATCCGGTACTTGATTTAGCACCACCAGCAAACGCTGCAACTGTTCTGGTTCCAGATAACTTAAAGCGCTGAACTGTGTCATCAGGTAACGGCTTAATAAAGCAGCCACAGCAGGAACTTGCACTAAAGGCATTAACTCCTGATCCGGCATAGCAGCCAGCTCTTTACTTAACCACAATAAAGACGCGCGGCCACTTTCACTCCAGCGACTTTGGGCTGCATATAATCCTATAGCGCCCGCCCAATCACCTTGTTGTTTGGCTAGTTTGGCCTGTTCACCTAAGCTCGCCACTGCCAGCTGCAGAGGATCCGCTAATCCGGCCGCGACCTCTTGCTGTAACTGGCTATACAATGCTGAAACTTCAGTAGTTTGGTTCTGATCGTTTTGCTCTGATACTTTTTGCTTTAATAAGGCCCGGCCCAGTGAATACAAAGCCCAGCTACGTCTTTGTTGTTGCTGGTCTTCAGCTAAAGCCAGCACCTGGCGAAATAATTGAATAGCTTGCCCGTAATCTTTCTGGGTAAAAGCCACAGCGCCTGCGGTGTAGAAACGCAGCTCAGCCGGCAAAGCTTCACCTGCAGCTAAAGCCTGCTGTGCGGTAGCACTTTGCCGCATCTGTTTTACCAACAGAGCCTGCTCTTTGGTCAGTAACTGCTGTTCAGCTTGTTCTGTGGCGCTGAGCCACTTGTCATTCTGATAATCGTAGGAGTCTTCAAATACAACGGCATCAGGTTTTGCTGACACAGCAGAGAAATCAGGCACAGCTGAGGCCAGAGCCTGAACTTCAACTAAAAATACAGGTTCTGTCAGTACAGCAAAAGTTTGGGCTCTGTCCGAACTCAGCATCATTGGAAAGTCTGGTCCACAGGCCAGCGCACTGCCAGCTAAGGTCATGCTGCTAAGCAGCAAGGCTTTATTAAATTTCAGCATACAATCATCCTTTAAATGCCCAAAGGGTTAAGCTCTGGCAAGACGCCCAGCCCAGTACCAAACGTTGACGAGGTTGCACCATGGTTCCAGCTTCAGCTAAAACAAAACGCAACTGATTCTTGTCCTTTGCACGCTGTAGCATATACCCGGAAACCGCATCTGCAGCACTGCACAAAGCGCCAGACAAGTTGATCTCTGCAGGTAATGGTGCGGCTACAAACCCATGGTTTTCTGCCACCAGTTCAAACTGCGGAGCTTCACCATGCAAACTTAATTTCAAGTCAGCCGTGAGCGTTTTACCCGAACTGACTGCCTGTAATTGGGAATAGGACCAGCTGCGTTTATCGGATGGCAAAGGTAAACGAAACCAGGCTAGCCCCTGCAACAGCGGCCAGTCTTGCTGCTTTAACCACAAACTAAAGCCCTGCACTGCTAAAGCATCCAGCCATAACTCTTGTCGTTCGCTTTGACTTTGCAATGCTTGTTCACTCTCAACAAGCCAGCCCTGTTCTTGTTTTAACAATGCAGAATGATAGGAAGGCACAGCAATATAAAATGGCTTTTGTGCCTTTGCCGCCAATTGTTGCGCCCATCTTTTGGCGAGCTCTGGTTGAAACAAGCCTTGTTCAGGCGATATAACCGAATGCACCTGTAAGGTCAGTTCATCAATCTGCTGTTGTAACTCGGACCAACCCGGCTTGCCTAACCAGTCCGGTAAAGCCGTTATGCTTAAAGCCAGAGTCTGAGGCAACACCTGACGTAATTCTTTTATCCAGAGCGCATAAGCGCCGAGCTGGCTGCTGGCACAGTCATAATCCAGCTCCAGTTGAGTGACCTTTACACCTTGCTGTTGCCACAATTGCAGCAGCGTCAGTATTTTTTGTTGCAACACTGCTTTTGGTAAGAGTTTGAGCTGACCATCGAAGCGCACCACTAGCTGTACAGCCCGTCCATCAGCAGAGAGCAGCGGTAAACCAACCTTAGCTTGTGTCCAGACCGGGCCGGTTTTTGTCTGATGCAGCTGTAAGCCTAATACTCTCAATACACTGAAGTCAGCTTTGCTTTGGGCCAAAGCTTGCGCATGTTCTGAGTTCCAGACGCGCTGCCAGATATAAATATGCTGAGAAAAAGTGGAATTGAGCTGTGGAGTGCAAGAGCACAACACCCAAAGACTAAACAACAGGCTGATTATTTTGAACTGAAGATTCAAGCGACGTACTTATCTAAAGAGGCTGTGCCTTGAGTATAAGACCCTGCATTGCTGCAGGGCCATCCTTTTATGGTCCCGCGTCACTAGAAAGTGTCGGCGGTGATTTCTACTTGTGTGACTTCACCATAATTTTTGGCGATGTCTTTAATAGCTTCTGCTTTGCCAATCAGCACAAATTGCAGCTTATCTTTTGGAAAGTAGCTGTTGATCAAACGCTTGCTTTCAGCCACTGTCAGTTGGTCTACCTTGCTTTGGAAACTGTTGATAAAGTCCTGATTAAAACCATACAGGTACATATCGCCTAACAAACCAGCTAAGGCCGTATTGGTTTCAAAACGAGGCGGGAACTGGCCTTTGACATAAGCTTTAGCTGAATCCAGCGTCGCTTGATCTATGCCCTGATCCCATAAGCGCTGGTAGGTTTTTAAAGCTAAATCCACAGCGGCCTTGGTGCTTTCAGTTTTAGTAAAACTACCGATACTAAAAGTGCCACTGGCAGAGTACCGATCAAAACCAGAACGGGCGCCGTAGGTTAAACCTGAGTTCACTCTAAGCTCGTCATTCAACCAAGAGGTAAAACGGCCACCCAGTACAGTATTGACCACTGAGATACCTACATAATCCGGGTTATCTTGCTTAATACCAACACCACCGATAGTAAAAGTGGTTTCTATTGCATCAGCTTTGTTCACCAGCAACACTTTGGCATTTTTTGCCTTTGGTAAAGCGGCCGTTAAATCGGGTTGCTTCACCGCGTCGCCGTTTTTCCAACTGGCAAAGATTTTTTGTAGCTGAGCTTTCATCTGTTGAGGTTTGAAATCGCCCACTATGCTGATGGCGGTATTACCTGGCTGATAAAAGCTTTGATGGAAGTTTTTTACCTGCGCCTGGCTGATACCTTTTAATGACTCTGCGGTGCCTGAACTAGCGTTGCCATAAGGGTGAGAACCAAATACCAGTTTATTAAAGTACTGCTCCATCACCATACGCGGGCTTTCTTTCGCCTGGGCCACAGCGGCGATTTGACGAGCTTTTAACTTATCAAACTCCGTCTGGTCAAAACTGGGCTGAGTCAGCACACTATGCAGTACAGCAAGCATTTGCTCAGTGTCTTTGGCCATAAAGTTGGCGCGCAGACTGGAACCTTCCATAGAGCCATCGCTGTTTAAACTGGCACCTAAAAAGTCGACCAGTTGTTCAATTTCTGCTTTGGTTTTACCTCCAGCACCTAACAACAAAGCCTGACTGGTTAACTGGGATAAACCCGCCACTTTGTCGTTGACTGCACCAGCACGTACTGTGGCCTGCACTGTAATTAATGGTACTTCATGTTGCGGCAATAAAAATACCGTTAGGCCATTATCCAGCTTCAATTGCTCATAAGCTGGCATTTGGAAGCTGCTATGGCTTTTTGCTTGCTCTGCCATAACCGGCAAGGCAAAAACAAAAGAGCTTAGTAAAACCAGCGCCGCCGCTTTAGGAGTTTTTGTGAAATAGCTCATAGATCTTTATCCTCAGCAGAGTCCAGCACAGCAACAGTGCGGTTGGATTTTTTCAGGTAGCTTTGTGCCACGCGCTGAATATCAGCAGGAGTGACTTTTTGATAATTTTTTGGTGCATCAAACAATTTTTGATAACTGCCAAAATACAGCTCGTAGGTGCCGATAATATCGGCTTTGCCATTGATGGTTTCCATTTCGCGGTAGAACTGCATTAATTTTTGGTTTTTAGCTTTTTCCAGTTCGTCCTGGCTGACACCTTCTTTGGCTACTTTGTTGATCACCGCAATGAACGCAGTTTCCAGATCAGCAGCTTTTACACCAGGGCTGGCGATAGCCATCAGATAAAACAGATTTGGATCGAAGGACATCGGCAAATAGCTGAATACATCCACTGCCAGCTCTTTGTCGACCAGGCCCTGATATAAACGTGAGCTGTTACCTTCACCTAAAATGGAGTTCAGCAAATCCAGCGCATAATAATCTGGGCTGGAACTGGCTGGGATATGAAAACCTAGCAATAAGTTAGGGCTGGTCACCGACGCTTTTTGCACATAAACCCGACGCTCGCCTTTTTGTTCTGGTTCAACAGTGCGCACGTCCTCTGGCTTAGGCTGAGATGGAATAGGAGCAAAATACTGCTCTGCCAGCTTCTTTACTTCAGAGAGTTTCACATCACCAGCCACCACCATCACAGCATTGTTCGGTGCGTAGTAGGTTTTGTGATACCGCTTTAAATCGTCCAAAGTCCAGGCTTTGATATCTGATTCATGACCAATCACAGACCAGCTGTACGGATGGGCCTGAAAAGCCACCCCTTTCATTTCGCCCTGAATAGTACGGAAATTGGAGTTTTCAAGACCTGTGGTGCGTTCAGAAGCAACAACGCCTCGTTCGCTTTCGACCATTTTGGCGTTGATATCCAGATGAGCTATGCGGTCAGCTTCTAAATCAAAAATAGTTTCTAATGCATTGGCGGGAAACCAGTTGGTATAAACAGTTAAATCTTCTGTGGTGTAAGCATTATTGGCGCCACCTGCGGCTTCCATAGTACGGTCAAACATCTTTGGGCCGTACTTTTTCGCGCCATTAAACATCATATGCTCAAAAAAATGCGAAATACCTGTAATACCCGGATGTTCGTTACGCGAACCTACTTTCCAGAATAAATAGCTGTTGGCATTAGGAATAGATGCATCTTCCAGTACCAGAATTTTCATACCATTTTTAAGCGTAAAGCTTTGAATATCTTTGGCTTCAGTTGCTTGCGCTGAACTGATGGTCAGCCCGAGCATCAGCGCCAAAGCTGAATGTTTTAACTTCATACTCTCTCCCTGCCTTTGTTTTATCAACGTTTTACTCTGCCTTGGTTAGCCTTTTAAAAAAAGCATCAGCAAAACAAAAGTCTAAGACTAAACGAAAAACAAAAAACGCCCTGCAACAAAATTGTTACAAGGCGTGTATTTTTTGCTGACGCACAGCGGAGCAATACTTTAGTCAGGTTTATCCTGCGCAAAATCTAACTGGCCTTTGTCTGTCCAGTACACAGGCCGCACAAGGGTATGTCTATTGCCATCCAGCAATGGATTGCCCTGAATTTCTTTGTAATCACGGGCGTGATAGAACATTAAATCGGTGACACCATCTTCGGCTAACACAAAGCTGTTATGGCCAGGGCCAAAACGTTTGAGGCTGTCGTTGGTATAAAACACCGGTTTGAGCGCTTTGCTCCAGCTTTCTGTCTTCAATAAGTCTGCATCCGCTGCTGCACTTAGCAAGCCCATAGCGTAGCGGTGATCGGTGGCACTGGCTGAATAAGCCAGCCAGACGTGGCCGTTTTTAATCAGCACAGCTGGTCCTTCGTTGACCTTATAACCCAAAACCTCCCAGTCCAGAGTGGGTTCTGTCAGTAAAGTAGCGGGCAATTCAAGCTCTGTAGCGCTACGCATTTTGGCTATCCACAAAGCGCTGTTGTAGCTTTTGTTTTTATCCTGCTGTGCCCAGATCAGATAATGCTGGCCCTGATGCTCAAAGTGAGTCGCATCCAGATTAAAACTATCCCAGCCAGTGTTCAGTGGCCCCAGCTCTTGCCATTGCCCTTGTAATGGATCGGCAGAGTTATTTTTCAATACATAAGTGCGGATATGGAAAGGCTCTTCCGCCTTGCCTGCAGCAAAGTAGATATACCAGCTGCCGTCTATACGGTGCAGTTCAGGCGCCCAGATATTAGCACTCATTGGGCCTTTGTCTTTTTTACGCCAAATAATTTTGGGTGTAGCCTGAGCCAGGCCTTTAATACTGGAGCTGTATCTAAGCTCTATGCGATCAAATTCTGGTACTGAGGCCGTGAAGTAGTAAGAATCTGCAGCCGCTCTGTACACCCAGGGATCGGCGCGGTTTTTAATCAAAGGCTCTGCATCCTGCGCCAGTGCATAAAAACTCAGCAGGCTTATCAGTAGACCACTACAAAACTTAAACATCAGCACCCCCAGTTTTTTGCAAAGCCAGCCAATCCTGCACGGCCAGTTCAGACTCTGGTAAGCCCTGATAAGCAGACTGATAAATCAATAAACTACCTGCATCAGGCTCAGCCGCCAGTTGTGCCTCTGTTAAGCCCTGACGCGCTGTAGTGACAAACAGCAGATCCAGCTCAGGCCCACCAAAAGCCAGGCAAGTTGGCTGACTGGCAGGTAAAGCGTGTAAAGCAGTTTGCTGCCCTGAAGGCGAATAACGGGCTATCGCAGCGCCGCCCCATAAAGCGCAGAGCAGATGATCGTCCGCGTCTATGACAGCACCATCGGGCTCAGCGCCATCAGGCACGCTAGCAAAGAACTGTGGCTGTGAAGCTGTGCCTTGTTCTGCATCAAAGCCATAGCTATAAATCACTCCAGTGGGAGAATCGGCGTGATACATCAGGCTACTGTTTTTATTCCAGCACAGACTGTTAGGTATTAATAAGTTGGAGATCACAGCATGACAACCTTGTTGGTCCAGCCGGTATAAAGTGCCGGTTTGCCCTTGATCAACTTCACGCATAGTGCCGGCCCAAAACCTGCCCTGACGGTCGATTCGACCGTCGTTCATTCTGTTACCGGACAGATGTGCTTCAGGTTTAGCTAACCAAAAGATGCCCTGACTTTCGGGCTGATACAATGCAAAACCCGACTCAAAGGCCACCAGCATCGAATAGTCAGAGCGCATGGGGTCAGCTGGGTTGAGTAAGGCAAAACAGCTGATGCGTTCTGGCAGCGGATAGGTATTTAACTGCAATGAAGGCCAAAACAACTGATACAAAAAGCGGCCATGAATATCAGTCCACCAGACCGACTGGCTAGCGACATGCCAGACAATACCTTCACCTAATTTGTTTTTAAGCGGGATGCTGTGCAATAAGGTGAACTCGCTCATGCGTGGCCTCCGGTTTTATTCTGTAATTTTTTACTCAGTAGCTTTTGCAAAGCGATAAAGAAAAACAACAAGCCACCTATGACTATTTTGCTCCACCAACTGCTTAAACTACCGTCAAAATTGATATAAGTTTGAATAAGGCCCATCAGCAATACCCCCAACACAGTGCCGATAATAAAACCGCTGCCACCTGTCAGTAAGGTACCGCCTATCACTACTGCTGCTATAGCATCCAGCTCGACACCTACAGCTGCCAGCGCATAACCTGAGTAGGTATAAAAACTAAAAATAATACCAGCCATGGCCGCCAGCATACTGCTTGAGGCGTACAGCAAAATAGTAGTGCGGGCCACTGGAACACCCATCAGTTGAGCGGATTGGCTATTTCCGCCTAAAGCATAGACATAAGAGCCAAAGCGACTGTAGTGAGTAAGTACCAACATCAACAGCACCAGCGCTATGGTCAGCAAAGATGTGGCACCCAGCCAGCCGCCATCCGGCAGCTCCAGGCCAAACTCGGCCACTGCATCATAAAACGGATGTTCAATAGCCACAGACTCTTCACTCAACAGCGTTGCCACACCGCGCGCCAAAAACATACCAGCCAAAGTGACAATAAAAGGCTGCAATTGGTAGTACTGAATTAAAGCGCCCATCCCAGCACCAAAAAGCGCAGCACAGGGCAATATCACTGCAAAAGCCAGTAGTGGATGCCACTGATAAGGCCCTATCAATAAAGCCGCCGCCACGCCGCTTAAGGCAATCACTGAGCCGACGGACAGGTCAATGCCACCAGATAAAATCACCAGAGTCATACCCAAAGCAGTCACCAGCAAAAAGGCATTGTCGCTAATTAAGTTAGTAACCACTCGCAGACTGGCAAAACCATCAAACTGGCTGGCACCAGCGCCAAACATCAACAACACCAGGGCAAAAGTGATCCACAAAGGTAAATAAGTGCGGGACATCAGGCTTTACCTCCACGCGCTTTGCCAAAGCTAAACAAAGCCTTTAGCTGGTTGCGAAACAATTCCGACTGCAACATTAGCACAAGCAATATCACTAAAGCTTTGATCAATAAGTTAAATTTGGAAGGCAAACCGCTGACCACTATGGTGGTGCTCAAAGCCTGAATAATCAGTACTCCTATCACGGCCCGAGGCAGAGAAAAACGCCCGCCCGTTAAAGCGGCTCCGCCTATCACTACAGCTAAAATGGCATCCAGTTCTAACCATAAACCAGCGTTATTGGCATCCGAACCCTGAATATCAGCGGTGGCGATAATACCAGCCAGCGCAGCACAGCCACCGGCCAGCAAATACACTGTCAGCTTAATGCCTCTGTCATCTATGCCTAAATAACGGCTGGCTTTGGCATTACAGCCTACAGCTTCGATAAATAAGCCTAAAGCGGTGCGTCGCAATAGCAACTGCATAATCAGCAGCGCCAGCAATACCAGCCAGACAGGCACAGGCAAGCCTAAAAAGGAGCCTGAGCCTAAAGCGGCAAAGTCAGGGTTCTGAAAGGTGACAATCTGGCCCTGGTTTAATAGCTGCGCCACACCACGACCCGCCACCATCAAGACTAAAGTCGCCACTATGGGCTGAATACCGAGATAGCTGACCATAAAGCCATTCACCAGTCCACAAGCTAAACCTGTCAGTACAGCCAGGCCTATCACAGTCGGAATAGACCAGTCACCCAGCACTAATAAGTTAGCGCACACTGCGCCGCAAATAGCCATCACAGCACCAACCGACAAGTCAATGCCACCTGTGGCTATCACTAAACTCATGCCGATGGCCAGCAAAGCCACAGGCGCACTGCGGTTTACAATATCAATCAAAGGCCCATACAAACGACCATCCTGCCATTGCAGTGAAAAAAACTGTGGGTCCAGCAGCAGATTCACCAGCAATAACAAGGCTAAAGCCACTAAAGGATAGAGGTATAAGCTGAATTTATGCGCCGACTGGCCAGGGCTATAACGCGCCTGGCGGGCAGCCTTGAGTTGCTCCGCATTGGATTGCCCGGCGTTTTGGTGTTCAGGTTGGCTTGAGTTCAAAATTACTCCTTCGGTCGTCATACACTGGCTCCCGCTATTGCAGCCATAATGCGATCTGGATCCAGATCCTCACCGCTGAGTTCTGCTACTTTTTTGCGGTCACGCATGACCACAATTTTGCTGGAAAAGGCGGTGAGTTCTTCCAACTCGGATGACGTTACCAATAAAGACATCCCCTGCTGACAAAGCTGACGGATCAGCTGCAGTATTTCAGCATGAGCACCAATGTCGATACCGCGGGTTGGCTCGTCTAGTAACAACAACTGAGGCTCTACCGCCAGCCAGCGTGCCAGAATCACCTTTTGCTGATTACCGCCACTGAGCTGACCTATGGCTTTGTCGGCGTCCGGTGTGGCAATTTGTAGTTTATCAATATAAAAATCAGCCAGTTGCTGCTGTTTCTTTTTCGAAATTACCCGCCACCAACCTAGTTTGGCCTGCAGCGCTAAGCTGATATTTTCGCGGATGGATAAAGGCGCAATCATGCCCTGGGATTTACGATCCTCAGGACAAAGCGCAATACCAAGGGCTATGGCTTGTGCCGGATTATTCAGTTTAATGGGCTTACCTGCAAAACTTAAAGTGCCACTATCGACTTGATCCAAACCAAATAGCAGACGACAAATTTCAGTACGACCTGAACCTAATAAACCCGCTAAACCCACAGCCTGGCCCGCAGGTAAATCCAGATCCAGCTGCTGCACAGACTGGCCAGAATTTAACTGCCGCGCTGTTAAAATAGATTCTGACTGCTCCACTGCCAGACAAGGCGCCTGATGACGCTGCTGACATAGTTCTTTGCCGAGCATAGCGGCAATGAGTTCAGCTTTATTTAAGCTGGCCGTCTGGTATTCACCGACAAAACAGCCGTTACGCATGACCGTAATGCGGTCGCTGATTTGATACACCTGATCCAAAAAGTGGGTAATAAAAACTATGGCCACCCCTTGTTGTTTCAACTGGCGTAGCACCAGAAACAAATTTTGGACTTCGTCGGCATCCAGACTAGCCGTGGGTTCATCCAGCACCAGCACTTTGGTGCAAGCCGCGCCACGTTTCGGGGCTATGCCTCTGGCTATAGCCACCAGTTGCTGCACTGCGACAGAAAACTCAGACAGAGGGGCTGTGACATCAATAGCCAGGCCAAAAGTACGTAGTAATTGCCTGGCCTGCTCTGCCATGGCTTTTTTATCTATCAGGCCAAAACGCTTAGGTTCTGAACCTAAAAACAGGTTATGGGCTACAGATAAATTCGGCAGTAAATTCACTTCCTGATACACAGTGCTGATGCCAGCTTTCTGCGCATCTTTAGGTGAATCAAAACTTTGAGCTGTTGAATCCAACAGCATCTCGCCAGCATCTTTTTGCAGCACGCCGGTCATCACTTTGACTAAAGTGGATTTACCGGCGCCATTTTCACCCAATAAGGCATGCACTTCACCGGCATATAAACTCAACTGAGCTTGCTGTAGTGCTTTTACACCGGGGAAATTTTTATCGATCTGCCGCAGTTGCAGCACTGGCAGGGCGCTGCTGTTGTTCTGTTCTGACATCAGGCTCTCCTGAAGGCCAGCCGTATTGGCTGGCGCTACAAAATAAATTAGTTCAGGCGTCTTTTTTCATACTCAGCGGCAGCCGTATCCTGCAGGAATAAATCTCCTGTGGTGCTGATCAATTTGGCTGTGTCTTTTTTTCCTTTCAGATAAGCTTCAATCACATCAAAAGCCGGGCCACCTAAATGTGGATTCAGCTCTACAGTGGCATTGGCATCACCGTCCGCCATAGCTTTGAAATAATCCGGCACACCGTCTACCGAGACCACCAGCAGGTCTTTGCCTGGTTTCAGGCCGGCTTCTTTAATGGCCTGAATAGCGCCTAAAGCCATTTCATCGTTATGAGCCCAGAGTGCACAAATGCCTTTGCCACCCTGCTCCGCTTTTAACAGCGACTCCATCACTTCTTTGCCTTTGGCGCGGGTAAATTCTGCGGTTTGACTGCGGACAATTTTAGCTTGCGGGTGTTTTGCCAGCACTTCGTTAAAACCTTTGGCTCTGTCTATGGCAGCCGTAGCTCCTACTGTGCCTTGTAACTCGATGATATTGCATTGCTGCTGGGCCTGGGGTTGGCTCAATAGCCAGTTGGCCGCCTTACGACCTTCTTCGACAAAGTCAGAGGCAATGCGGGTCACAAATAACGACTCGTCCTGTACCTGCACATTACGGTCTACTATTACCACAGGAATACGGGCACGTTTGGCTTCTTTCAACACTGGAGTCCAGCCGGTTTCGACTACTGGGGCTATGATAATGGCGTCCACGCCCTGCGCAATAAAACTGCGCACAGCTTTGATTTGGTTTTCCTGTTTTTGCTGCGCATCTGAAAATTTCAGATCGATGCCGCGTTTTTTCGCTTCAGCTTTCACTGATTCAGAAAAACTGGTACGCCAGCCGCTTTCTGACCCCACCTGAGCAAAACCTATAGTGGTGGCAAAACTGCTGTGACAAACTAAACACAGGCCAAGACCTGCAACTAGAGATTTGATCTTCATACGTCGACTCCCCTTGTCTACTGACAGACCCATATAATATTTTTAAATGGCAGGCCTGCTGTGATTGAATTCTGTATTTATAAACTGTTGTTAGAAAACCTTAGCTATACCCCAATACAAAACGGCTGCACTGCCGGTATAACTGCCCTGCTTTCAGCAAAGCTGTTGGAAAATTTGCTTTATTGACCGCATTTGGGTAGCCATGAGGCTCAAGACATAAAGCCGCGTATTTCTCTATTGGCTTGCCTTGGTTACCTACTATGCTGCCATCGAGAAAATTGCCACTATAAAACTGAATACCAGGTTGATCAGTAAACAACTGCAGAGTACGACCTGAAACAGCATCCCGTACTAAAGCCGCTGCTCTGTTCTGATCACGATCTTTATTCAATACAAAATAATGGTCATAGCCGTTTTCAAGCAATCCAATATCCTTGCCTATCCGCTTGCCTGCTTTAAAATCAAAAGCACCGGCTGCCGGCACTAACTCGCCTGTGGGCACCAGTTGTTTATCCAACGCCAGAACAAAGTCAGCATCCAGCTGCAATTGCTGTTCAAGTACAGTGTTTTGACCTACTCCGCCAATAGCCCAATAGGCATGATTGGTCAGACTGACCGGAGTGTCTTTATCTGACACAGCGCTGTATTCCAGCACCAATTCATGATGCGCCAGCAAGGTGTAACACAGCTGCACATCCAACTGCCCAGGGAAACCTTGATCGCCCTCTAAGCTGGTGATACGAAAAGTGACACTGACTCTGTCTTTTTGCTGGTCTATATCAAAATCCCAGAAGCGACTGCCTAAACCATCAGGGCCACCATGCAATTGATTGGGCCCTTCATTGGCAAGCAAAGACAGCACCTGGCCTTTGTGCATATAAGCGGCAGCACCAATGCGGTTCGCCACGCGACCTATAGTCACCGCAAAATAATAAGGATTGCGGGCGAATTGGCCCGGGTCCTGATAATTTTGCAGAAGCTCTACAGCCTTGTTTGTTAAAGGCTCTGGCATCAACACTGACCATAAACCCGCGCCCAAATTACTTAAGGTCACACAGAGTCCTGCAGGATTAGTCAGCTTAATCAGCTGCAAGGGCCGCTTTAACGCAGCCACCTGCACAGTGTCGGTAGTGACGACAAAGCCCATGTTAAGCGTCAACCGCTGCGTTGGTTTTTACGCCATTCACCAGACGAGGCAAGCCCCATGGATTGGCGTTTTGCAGCTCTGGTGGCAATAACTCTGCCGGGTAATTCTGGAAGCAAATAGGACGGACAAAACGGGCGATAGAGGCCGTACCTACCGACGTAAAACGGGCATCAGTGGCCGCAGGGAAAGGCCCGCCATGCATCATGGCATCACAAACTTCCACACCAGTCGGGAAGTTATTGACCACCAGACGGCCTACTTTTTGGCGCAGCAGGCTGATAAGTTCGGCCTGAGTGGCAAGTTCTGCTGCTGTGGCCTGTAAAGTACCAGTCAGTTGACCTTTTAAAGTCCGCACTACGGCGAGTAATTGTGCCTGATCGGCACAGCTCACCAGCACAGAGACATGACCAAAGACTTCTTCCTGCAAATGTGGATTGGCTAAAAAGGCTTCGGCTGTGACTTTAAAGAGTTGAGCCTGAGTGCAGAAGCCTGCTTTATCGCCCACAGCTTCACCACTGCCAACCAGCTCAACACCGGATTGAGCGGCCAAATGCGCTGTCCCCTTTTGATAAGCCGCAGCTATGCCTTCATTCAGCATGACACCAGCTGGTACTTTGGCTAAAGCAGCGGATGCAGCAGCACAGAACCTGTCCAGCGCTGGGCTTTGAATCGCCACAGCCACACCAGGATTGACGCAAAACTGGCCCACCCCCAAAGTTAAAGAACCAACAAAACCAGCTGCTATCCCTTCGGCATTTTGATCCAGTGCTTGTGGCAACAGCACCACAGGGTTGACGCTACCCATTTCAGCAAACACAGGTATAGGTTCAGGTCTGTTATTGGCTAGCTGAAACAGCGCCATGCCCCCAGCTAAAGAGCCGGTAAAACCTACAGCTTTTACTTCTGGCGCAACCACCAGTTCAGAACCTACTTCTCGACCAGAACCCATGATCAGAGAGAATACGCCAGCAGGTAAACCGGCTTTTTGCACAGCTTTATGTAAAGCACGTGCGACCAGCTCACAAGTTCCGGGGTGTGAGTTATGACCTTTGACTATGACAGGGCACCCCGCAGCTAAAGCAGCAGCTGTATCACCACCAGCCACAGAAAAGGCCAGAGGAAAGTTACTGGCACCAAATACCACTACAGGGCCTATCGGCTGATTGGTATAACGCAAGTCAGGACGAGGTAAAGGCTGACGTTCAGGCAAGGCTGTATCAATACGAATATTCAGGTATTCACCAGAGCGGATAGAAGATGCAAATAAACGCAGCTGATTGACAGTGCGGGCACGTTCGCCTTCACCACGGGCTTTTGGATAACCTGTTTCCAATGCAACACGCTCTGGCAATACATCACCCAAAGCCATAATTTCATCGGCGCACAATTCTAAAAAGGCGGCACGCTGTTCAAGTGTCGTAGCCGCAAAAACCGGTGCAGCTGCTGCAGCGGCAGCCACAGCCTGATGCACCTGAGTTTTGCTGGCATAACTCATCACAGGTTCAATAAAAGCTGCAGCAGCTGGGTTGACCGCCTGGTACTGACCCGCTTCGCCTTGCACCCATTGCCCGTTAATCAGTTGTTGGCCTGTAATCATCATTGCTAAACCCTTGTTTACTCTTAAGTCATAAAAAGTGGTGGTAAAAAAAGCGGCTGAAACACTGCGTAAGCAATTAAATCCAGCCACCGTCCACAATAAAGTTTTGTGCAGTACACAATTTGCTGTCGTCGGAAGCCAAAAACAGCGCCATAGCTGCCACATCTTCCGGCATAAGGCTGTCTTTGACGCATTGATTTTTTTCAATATCCCGTGCTGTTTCTTCGTTCACCCAAAACTTCAACTGACGTTCTGTCATCACCCAGCCCGGTGTTAAGGTATTGACGCGGATTTTATCCGGCCCCAGATCCCGGGCTAAACCCCGGGTTAACCCCAACACAGCGGCTTTAGAACTGGTGTAACCCGGCATGCCGCCCTGACTTTCATACCAGCTCATTGAGCCTAAGTTGATAATGGAGCCGCCCCCCAGTTGCTTCATCTGTGGATAGACAGCCTGAATAGCAAAAAACTGGTGACGTAAATTGATGTTAACCCTCTGGTCCCAATATTCCGGTGTCACTTCAAGGAAGTTATGTCGGGTATCGCTGGCTGCGTTATTGATTAATACACCGATAGCACCAAGCTGTTGTTTAACCTCTTCTATTACCTGCTTTAAATCATCAATATTCAGCAAGTCACAGGCATAAAACTTTAGCCGGGCCTCTGGGTATTTTGCTGTTAAATTAGCCACTAAGGCCTTAGATTCAGTTTCTAAAATATCAACGAAAGCTACTTTAGCGCCCTGATCGATAAAAGCTTCGACCAGACAAGCACCAATGCCTGAACCACCGCCACTGATAAATACTGTCTTACCTTTCAGGCTGGGGTAGTGATTGGTTAAATTCATTCTGTTGCCTCGTATAAAATAGCCTGTCAGGCTGGCACCACCCACCTGACAGGCTTGGCCTAATGCCTAAACTAATGCGAATGGGCTGGCACTGCAGCACCACGACAGCCGACTAAAAAGTCGAAGTCGCAGCCTTCATCGGCTTGTAATACCCGTTCGCGATAAATTTCCATATAACCACCAGTGCGCATAATCACCTGCGTGGCTTTTAATTTCTCTAAACGTGCGGCGATTTCTTCGTCCGACACTTCCAGATGCAACACGCCATTGTGGGCATCCAGCTGAATATAATCCCCTTCCTGCACTGCAGCTAAAGGCCCTAATTCCATGGCTTCAGGCGTGACATGCAGTACGACAGTACCAAAAGCTGTACCACTCATGCGGGCATCTGAAATACGCACCATATCTTTAATGCCTTTTTGCAGCACCTTAGGAGGTAACCCCATATTGCCGACTTCAGCCATGCCTGGGTAGCCTTTTGGCCCACAGTTTTTCAGCACCATCACGCTGTTTTCATCTATATCAAGCTCTGGGTCATTAATGCGGGCTTTGTACATATCGAAGTTTTCAAAGACAACTGCTTTGCCACGGTGTTTGAGTAAATGCGGGCTGGCTGCTGAAGGTTTTAACACAGCACCACGAGGTGCTAAGTTACCGCGTAAAATGCAAATGCCGCCACTGGCCACCAGTGGATTGTCCATAGTGCGGATCACATCGTCGTTGTAGCACTCAGAGTCTTTGACGTTTTCCCAAATACTTTTGCCATTTACAGTTAACGCGTCATTATTCAGCATGCCGTTTTCGCCTAAACGGCGCAGCACTGCAGGCAAACCACCTGAGTAATAAAACTCTTCCATCAGGTATTTACCGGACGGTTGCAGGTTAACCAGGGTTGGAACACCTTTGCCGTGTGACCAGTCATCCAAAGACAAATCCACACCAATACGACCGGCTATGGCTTTTAAGTGGATCACCGCATTAGTAGAACCACCTATAGCAGCGTTAGTACGAATAGCATTAATAAAGGCGTCTTTAGTCAGGATTTTCGACAGTTTTAAATCTTCATGCACCATATCAACAATACGCATACCGGATAAATGCGCCAGCACATAACGGCGTGAATCCACAGCAGGGATAGCCGCATTGTGAGGCAAACTGGTGCCTAAAGATTCCGCCATACAGGCCATAGTAGAAGCAGTGCCCATGGTATTACAGGTACCAGCAGAACGTGACATGCTGGCTTCCATATCCATAAACTGCTCCAGCGTAATACGGCCAGCCTTATATTCTTCATGAGCCTGCCAAACCAGCGTGCCTGAGCCGACGTCTTTGCCATGGTGTTTACCATTTAACATAGGGCCACCTGTGACTACTATTGTGGGTAAGTCACAACTTGCAGCGCCCATTAATAAAGCTGGTGTGGTTTTATCACAGCCCACCAACAGCACCACACCATCAATAGGGTTACCACGGATTGCTTCTTCAGTATCCATAGCGGCGAGGTTGCGCGTTAACATGGCGGTTGGACGTAAATTCGATTCACCGTTGGAGAACACTGGAAATTCAACCGGAATACCACCTGCTTCACGAATACCATTTTTGACCCGTTCGGCGATTTGACGAAAATGTGCATTGCAAGGCGTCAGCTCAGACCAGGTATTACAAACCCCAATCACCGGCTTGCCATGAAAGTGATGATCAGGAATACCCTGATTCTTCATCCAGCTGCGATACATAAAACCGTTTTTGTCGTTAGTACCAAACCAGCTGGCAGAACGAAGCTGCACTTTTTTCTTTTCGTCTTGGGCCATAGTTGAATCCTGAAGCAATTTAATTTAATAATATTGTATTACTAATACATCAAGCTGAAGCCTAAGTTCAAGCAGTTCGTAAAAAATTTTCACCAAAGCTGTGCAGATTTATTCATTCTGCATTGATTTAATTAGAATTTTTTCCTGCCCCTGATTTGTGCAACTTTTGCACATTCGGCTCATTTAGTAATACTATAAGATAATTATCATTAAATCACGACAGGGGTATTATGAAAAACGTTCAGATTTTTACCTTTTTACTGCGAAGCCTAGTACTGGGTCTGGTGAGCTTCCAACTATGGGCCGCCAATCCTATTTTTACTGATGTACGTACTGCAGATCCGGCTGCTTTAGTGGTGGGCGATACGGTCTATTTGTACACGGGCCATGACGAAGCCAAAGACAATAAAACCTTTTTTGTCATGCATGACTGGCTGGTGTTTTCCTCCAAAGACATGAAAAACTGGCAAGCCCATGGCGCTAAACTCAAGGCCAAAGATTTCAGCTGGGCGAAGGGCGATGCCTGGGCCTCTCAGGTGATTGAAAAAAATGGCAAGTTTTATTGGTATGTCACAGTACGCCACGCCAGTATCAATGGTTTTGCTATTGGTGTTGCTGTAGGTGACAGCCCACTTGGGCCCTTTAAAGATGCCCGCGGCACTGCGCTTATTACCAACGATATGACGACCGACACCCACATCGACTGGGATGATATAGACCCTTCGGTCTTTATTGATGACGACAGTCAGGCCTATTTGTTTTGGGGCAATACCAAACCCCGTTACGCCAAACTCAAAGCCAACATGACAGAGCTGGATGGCCCAATTCAAAATTTGGATCTGCCCAATTTTACCGAGGCTATTTGGGTGCATAAAAAAGCCGATCTGTATTACCTGTCGTATGCTTCAGGCTTTCCGGAGAAAATTGTTTATGCCACCAGTAAAAAAATCTCCGGCCCCTGGGTTTATCAGGACATCCTGAACGAAGTAGCAGGCAATTCCCCCACTAACCATCAGGCTATTATTGAATTTAAAGGCAAAGATTATTTTATTTACCACACAGGAGCAGCTCAGCCTGATGGCGGTGAATTTCGCCGTTCTGTGGCCATCGATCGGTTGTATTACAACAAAGATGGCACTTTAAAACGCGTCATTATGACCAGTGAAGGTTTGGACAAGGAGCAGAACTGATAAATGGCGGGTAGTAGAGGCAGCGGCTTGTCCCGGCACTTCCATTAGTACCGCGGTATCAATAGACGGGCGGGTGCAAGACCCGCCCCTACAGTTCTGCTTGACAATAGAGTATAGAAAACAGATATTAATCTTATTGTAATACAAATATAAAATTAACGAGGATGTGCGATGCGTTTAATTCAATTTGTGACACCAGAGCAGCAACGCGCTGTGGCTCTGGTGTTATCCAGCACAGAGGTTCAGCTTTTAAGTGGTGTCCAGACTGTCTATCAGTTGGCGAATCAGGCTTTGTCTGCAAATAAACCATTGCAGCAGCTGGTCACAGAGCTGGTTAGTGACCAGAAACTGGATTATCAGGCCATAGTAGCCGAAGGACGTTTATTGGCGCCTTTTGATCATCCGGATCAAGCCCATTTGCTAGTGACAGGCACAGGGCTGACTCACTTGGGCAGCGCCGATACCCGCGCTACTATGCATGCTCAAACCAGCGGCAAAGCAGTGGCTGAGCTGACAGATACGATGAAAATGTTTAAGTTGGGTCTGGATGGCGGTAAACCTGCTGCAGGGGAAACAGGTGTGCAGCCTGAATGGTTTTATAAAGGGGATGGCAGCATAGTGGTATCCCCCGGTGCACAGTTGCTCTCTCCTTCTTTTGCTTTAGATGGTGGCGAAGAGCCTGAAATTGTTGGGGTTTATATCAATGATGCTGAAGGTCAGCCCTGGCGTATTGGTTTTGCTTTAGGCAATGAATTTTCCGATCACAAAACTGAACGGCTGAATTATTTATACCTGGCGCATTCCAAATTGCGGCCTTGTGCAGTAGGGCCTGAACTCTTGCTAGGTGAGTTGCCAGCTCATATTGAAGGCACCTCACGTATTTACCGCGACGGTAAATTACTGTGGCAAAAAGCTTTTGTCAGCGGTGAAGACAATATGTCGCACAGCATCAGTAATCTGGAGCATCACCACTTTAAATACGATTTATTTTGCCGCCCTGGTGATGCCCATCTGCATTATTTTGGCACTGCCACTTTAAGTGTTGGTGATGGCATAGAAACTCAGCCTGGTGATCTGTTTGAAATTGAAGCTCCGCTCTTTGGCTTACCGCTGCGGAATACTTTGGCTGTCGACAATAAGACACCGGTGAAGGTAAAAACGCTGTAGCAGTGAAAAGGGGTCGGTGAACTTTGTTACCTGACCCCTTGTTGTTTAATCCGGCTGCTTGGCCAGATTTTTTAAAGCATACTCTAAATTTTCTTTTGATTTAGCCAGTAACTGGAACATCTCAATTTTGGCTTTGGCGGCATCGCCTGATGCTATGGCCTGATACACAGCTTTGTGACCCGGTAATGAATCGACATACTCTTCTGCAATAGCACTGCTTAAACGGAATAAGCCCATCAGAGCAGTTTGTATTGTCATACCCAACGAAATCATAAATTCATTATTGGTGGCGTCCAAAACCGCCATGTGAAAGTCTAAATCGCTGGAGAACACTGCATCAGTGCCAATTTCAGCTTTTTCCATCGCATCGTAGGCTGCGCCTAAAGTGGCGGATTGTTCTTCACTGCGGTTTCTAGCTGCCAGCTCTGCTGCTGCTGGTTCAAAAATTTCGCGAATTTCAAATAGAGAAATAAAGAACTGTGGCGATGGCTTGGATTCAAAACACCAGCTTAAAATTTCGCTGTCGAACATATTCCAGTGTTTACGCGGCCGAATTCGGGTACCCAATTTAGGCCGCGATTCCAGCAAACCTTTGGAGGTCAGAATTTTAAAAGCTTCACGCAGCGCAGTGCGAGACACGCCTAACTCTTCACCTATAGTGGTTTCATTCGGAATATATTCACCTGGTGAATAAATGCCACTGACAATACGGGTCCCCAATTCTTCCGCAACCCAGCCATGAATACTTTGAGGCCGGCTTTTTAACTGATTTGCCATGCAGATCCCCTAAACATCGACCTGCAATTCAGGCCAAAAACAAATTCTTACTACAATAGGATTTATGTTAACCGATTTGCTGCTAAAAAACCTAACAGCAGTCTGATTTCATTAGTTTTTCATTCTAAAAGCAAAAAAATCATAGGCATTAGGTTAGCAAATAGCAATAGCCGCCTTTGCTGTTCCGCCTTGGTGCGTTTTTGCACAATCACAGCGCAAGCTTTCGATGTTTCAGCGCTACAGCATCAGCAAAAATAAAACTAACCAAATGAAAAATATAAAGATTTAAAAGATGGCATAAGAACTGCTTTATTTTGTTATCGCATTGGCTGCGGTTAAATAATCATCTTTTGGCAAAGACGCCATCTGCTTGTCTCCGGTTTTCGGGGTCAGACAGATGGCGTTTTTTTTTGAGGAAAATCTATGAGACGTATAGCTCTTACTCTGTTGCTCGGCGCCTGTTGCCTGAGTCAGGCAGAAGCTGCAGTTGCAGAAAAAACTGACCTGCGTTTAGGATTCGTCAAACTGACCGACATGGCACCTTTGGCTGTAGCGCTGGAGCAAGGCTTTTTTGAAGATGAAGGCTTGTTTGTCAGTGTAGAAGCTCAGGCCAACTGGAAAGTGTTACAGGATAGAGTGACAGACGGCCAACTCGATGCAGCTCATATGCTGGCAGGACAAGTGGTAGCAGCTTCTGCCGGTTTAGGCAGTCAGGCCAGACTACAAACCAGCCTGGTGTTGGATTTACATGGCAATGCCTGCACCGTCTCTAAAGCTATATGGCAGCAAGTACCTGCAGCGCAAAAATCGGCTGCAGGTCAGGCGCAATCGGCTTCAGTGCTACAAACCACCTTAAAAGCTTATGCTGAACAAGGCAAAACCATGCAGTTTGGTACCGTATTTCCTTACTCCAGCCATAACTATGAACTGCGCTACTGGCTGGCCGCTGGTGGTATTCACCCTGGTTTTTATGCACCAGAGCAAGGCGATAACTCAGGCCAGTTGCAAGCGCAGTTACTGATTTCAGTGACTCCGCCACCTCAAATGCCAGCCACTATGGAAGCTGGTACTTTGCAGGGCTTTTGTGTAGGTGAACCCTGGAATCAACAGGCAGTGCAAAAAGGTTTAGGTGTGGTGCTGGTGACCAATGAGCAACTGCACGGCGCTATGGCAGAAAAAGTGCTGGGCGTGACAGCAGAGTGGGCCAAAGCCAATCCGAACACCCATATCAAACTGATTAAAGCATTATTGCGTGCGGGTTACTGGCTGGATCAAAACAACAATGCCAACAGAGCTGCAGCGGCAAAAATGATCGCTCAGCCGCATTATGTCGGCGCAGACGTAGGCATTTTAAGCCGCAGCATGACAGGTACTTTTGAATTTGAACAAGGTAAAGCCAGTCAGCAACAGGATTTTAATGTGTTTTTCCGTTATCACGCCACCTACCCCTTTTATGCCGATGCAATTTGGTACCTGACGCAAATGCGCCGCTGGGGCCAAATTGCTAATGCTCAGGACGATGCCTGGTATTTGCAACAAGCTCAGCAGGTGTTTCAGCCAGAACCCTATCAACAGGCTGCTGCTGAATTGATTGCCGAAGGCAAATTAAAAGCGACTGATTTTATCGACTTTAAAACCGCTGCTTTAACCAGACCAGGCAAAGCGTCCGGCTTTATCGATGGCAAAAACTTTGACCCAACTCAGCCTAACGCCTATTTGCAGCAGTTTGCGATAGGACAACAAAGCGCAACTACGCCAAACGTGGCCGCAGCCAAAAACTAACAGGAGCTTGAGATGAAAATTCTGCACCACCCGGGCTTTAACCAGTGGCAAAGCCAGTTCAGTTCTTTGCTGTTCTGGCGTAAACAGCTGAAACAAAGTCTGTTGACCTTGAGTGGCCTGCTGGTGTTTGTTTTGTGCTGGCAACTGGCGTCCAGCCAAATCCAAACCTCGTTGGGCCAATTTCCGGGGCCAGCCCAGGCAGCGGCCCAGTGGTCGCAGTTGATGGATGAATATCAGGCTGAGCAGCAAAGAGAAGATGCGTTTTATCAACGCCAGCAAGAGCGCAATGCCGCTCTATTGGCTGCCGATCCACAAGCTGAATTACCCAGCTTGCCGTACCGCGCCAGACCGACCTTTTTTTCACAAATTCTGACCAGCCTGCAAACGGTATTAACCGGCTTTGTGCTGGCCAGCTTGATTGCTATACCGCTCGGCATTTTGATTGGCCTAAGCAGCAACCTGTATCAGGTCTTTAACCCGCTCATTCAGCTGTTTAAACCTATTTCACCTTTGGCCTGGTTACCGCTGGTGACCTTAATTGTCAGCTCGGTGGATTTAAGCTCAGCCTGGGGCAGTCGCTCTTTTGTAGTGTCGGTGTGCACAGTGATGCTGTGTTCGCTCTGGCCCACTTTATTAAACACTGCAGTAGGCGTCAGCCAGGTGCCACAGGACTTACTCAATGTCAGTAAAGTGCTGCGCTTAAGCTGGTGGCGGCACCTGCGCATCATAGTGCTTCCCTCTGCTGTGCCGATGATTTTTACCGGTTTACGTTTGTCTTTGGGTATTGCCTGGATGGTGCTTATCGCCGCCGAAATGCTGGCGCAAAACCCCGGGCTTGGCAAATTTGTCTGGGATGAATTTCAGAATGGTTCGTCCGACTCGTTGAGCCGGATTTGTGTCGCAGTGCTGGTGATTGGCCTGCTGGGTTTTGCGCTGGACAGGCTGATGCTGATGCTACAGCGCAAAGTGAACTGGGATAAAACAGCGGTCAGCCGCTAGGAGCTTGTATGCAAAAAACTCATTTAGAACTGACTCAGGTAGGCATCAGTTTCCCGACCGAAAAAGGCCCTTTTGTAGCACTGCAAAACGTCAATTTACATATTAAAAAAGGCGAGTTTGTCAGCCTGATTGGTCACTCCGGCTGTGGTAAATCCACAGTGCTGAATATTGTCGCCGGTCTACATCAGGCAAGTGCTGGGGGGGTGATTTTAAATCAGAAAGAAGTCACAGAGCCAGGTCCTGAGCGGGCTGTGGTATTTCAAAACCATTCATTATTACCTTGGCTGACTGTGTATCAAAACGTCGAGCTGGCGGTAAAACAGCAGTCCAAGGGCAAAAAAACCAAAGCAGAAATTCGAGATTGGGTGGAACACAATCTGGCCTTAGTGCATATGAGCCATGCGCTGGATAAAAGGCCTAATGAAATATCAGGCGGTATGAAACAACGGGTCGGCATAGCTCGGGCTTTGGCGATGCAACCTGAAGTTCTGTTGATGGATGAACCCTTTGGCGCTTTGGATGCGTTAACCCGCGCTCACTTGCAGGATTCGTTAATGGATATTCAGGCGCAGCTAAATACCACTGTGATGATGATCACCCACGACGTGGATGAAGCCGTGCTGTTGTCCGACCGCATTGTGATGATGACCAATGGCCCGGCCGCCACTATAGGCGAAATTTTAACAGTCGATTTGCCTCGCCCGCGCCACAGACTGCAACTGGCCGATGATCCGACTTATAACCACTACCGCCATCAGGTGCTGAGCTTTTTGTATGAAAAGCAGCGCAAAGTGGAAGATTTGGGTAGTAAAAGAGCAGAAAAACAGCAGCAAAAAACTCAGGCCAGCGCCTGAGCTTCAGTATAAGGCGACAAGGAGCAAGCAATGAAAGCAGCAGATTTAGTCATTATTGGTAACGGTATGGCCTGTCATAAATTGCTGGCTGAATTGGTGCAACAGCCAGGCCGGCCTGCCCGTATTCTGGTGTTTGGTGCTGAAACCAAAGCAGCCTACAACAGAGTCTTGCTGTCCTCACTACTGGCTGGCGAGCTTGCTGACGAAGCAGCAGAATTGTGCTCTGCCGACTGGTATCAGCAGCACGGCATAGAACTGGTGCTGAATGACGCCATAGTACATCTGGATAAAGACAAAAAACAGCTGATTAGCCGCAGTGGCTTAGTAGTGCACTATCAGCAACTGGTCATGGCTGTGGGCGCGCAAGCAACCAAACCGGCTTATGCTCACACTGGTATGGCCGGGCTTTGCAGCTTCAGAAACTGGCAGGATTTAGCACAGTTGCGTGAAGTGGCAGCCAAAGGCGGCAAAGCCATAGTGCTGGGCGGTGGTTTTTTAGGTCTGGAGGCGGCTGAAGGTTTACGCAAACAAGGCATGCAAGTCACTTTGTTGCAACGCAGCTCTTATCTGCTAAATCGCCAGCTCGACCCAACAGCAGCGCTTTTATTGCAGCAACGGTTGGAGCTCAGAGGCCTGCAGCTGTTCACCAACACCACAGTAGCAAAGCTGCTGCAACAGGATGACAAATTCAGTGGCTTAGTACTGACTGATGGCACAGAACTAAAAGCTGATGTGCTGGTGCTGGCACTTGGTATCAGTCCTGATATTCAATTGGCGCAACAGGCCGGATTAAAAACCGATGCAGGTATTTGTGTCGACGCCCAGTTACGTAGCTCAGACCCCGCAGTGTTTGCCTTAGGTGAATGTTGCCAGTTGGGTGAACAGACCTTTGGCCTGGTGGCCCCTATTACCGCTCAGGCGATGGTGTTAGCCGCGGTATTAGCAGGCCAACACGCCAGCTATCAGCCGTCCGACAGCAGCACCCAGCTTAAAATCAGCGGTATTCAATTAAGCTCCTGCGGTGATATTCCGGCTTTAGTATCAAAGCCCACTCTGCAGCAGCTTTGTTATCAGGATCAGCAGCATCACGACTACCGCAGACTCTGGCTGGATGCAGAGCAGCGACTTGTTGGCGCTGTCTGTTTAGGGGATACCAGCTTATCTGGCTTTTATGCCGGACTGATTAATCAAGGCACTGTGATCCATTGCAGTACAGAGCTGTTGTTTGGCCCAGCAGTATTTGGTTCAGCGCAAATTGCGGCTTAAATGCTAAGGACTGATATGCAGCACCAGTTAGCCGTTTCATCACAGAGCACCAGCGCTTTAACCGATAGCTTTGGCCGTAGCTTTGGTTACCTGCGTTTATCTGTGACAGAGCAATGTAATTTTCGCTGCCTGTATTGCCTGCCGGATGGCAGCCACTGCGAAATGAAAACCGAATTAAGCCTGCAGGAAATTAAACAGCTGGTGACTGTATTTGCTGAACTTGGCACCAGCAAAGTACGGATCACAGGCGGAGAACCCAGTTTACGTAAAGACTTAACCGCCATTATCAACACAGTCAAAGCTATTCCCGGCATTCAGACTGTGGCTTTAAGTACCAATGGTTACCGGCTAGAAAAAGAAGTGCGCAACTGGCGCCAAGCAGGTTTGGATCAACTGACGGTTAGTGTCGACAGTCTGGACAGAGCCACTTTTGAGCTGGTGACAGGTCAGGATAAATTGCCACAAATTATGGCAGGGCTGGAGCTGGCAGACAGCCTGGGGTTTGACAGTATTAAACTCAATACTGTGCTGTTAAAACAACACAATGCAGCGGCCTTGAGTGACTTTCAGACTTTAGTGCAGCAGAAAAACTGGACCTTACGTTTTATCGAACTGATGCAAACCCAAAGCGGTGTGGCGTTTTTTCGTCAACAGCATTTATCGGCCCAGAAGCTTGAACAACAACTGCAACAACAAGGCTGGACCGCCTTAACAAAAACCGCTACTTCAGGCCCGGCCCGCGAATACCAGCACCCGGATTATCCCGGCCGTTTAGGTTTTATTACCCCCTACCAGCAAGATTTTTGTGACAGTTGCAACAGGTTGCGGGTGTCCAGCACAGGTCAGTTATTTTTGTGTTTATTTGCCGAACAACACCAAAACCTGCGGCCTTTACTGAGCGAGCCTGCTGCTCAACTCAAAAGCTGGTTACAGCTGCAAGTTCAGCAGAAAAAAGCCAGCCACTTTTTACACCAACAGAACCCGGGCGCAACCCGGGACTTCGCCATGATAGGTGGCTAAGGAGGAAAAATGCTTGAAAACTTTAGCGCAATTTTACTCTGTGGTGGCAAGTCCAGCCGAATGGGCCAGGACAAAGCCTTAATGCGTTATGAAGCTTCACCTTATCGTTGGCAAGGTATGGCACCGACCTTGCTGGAACACCAGCAACTGCTGCTAATTCAGGCCGGTGCCAGCGAAATTTTACTCAGTGGTAACAGAGCAGGCGCCATTGCCGATCATTGGCCTGACAAAGGCCCGCTGGCCGGTATTCATGCCTGTTTAATTCTGGGTAAACACCAGCTGAATCTGGTGATCCCTGTCGATATGCCCGGCCTGAGTCCGGCTTTGCTGGAAACTTTAGTGCAGCGGCATCAGGGCGATATCAGCGCTTTTACCGAGAGCACTATGCCTTGTGTGCTGCGCCGTTCAGAAGCCATGCTCGACTACCTGGAGCTGCAATTGCAGCAAGGGGGTTCAGAGTGTTCACTCTGGCAATTGCAACAACAATGGCAAGTTTATCAAACGCCCTGCCCGTCGCCGGAGCAGCTGTTTAACCTCAATACCATCACAGAATGGCGCCAGCACCAAAGCGCCAGGGAGAATCTATGGCCTTTCAGTTCAGTAGCTTATTAACGCCTTTATCCATCGCAGTGCTGACGGTGTCCGACACCAGAACGCCGGATAACGACAGTTCTGGGGATTGCCTGGTCGAGCGTTTAACCCAGGCAGGCCATCAGCTGGCGGAGCGGCGTATTGTCAAAGACGATCTGTATCAGATTCGGGCTTTGGTCTCGCAATGGCTTATCTCGCCTGCTATTCAGGTAATTTTACTGACAGGTGGCACAGGTTTTACCGAGCGCGACTCAACACCAGAAGCGATTAAACCTTTGCTGGATAAAGAAATTATTGGTTTTGGTGAGTCGTTTCGTCAGTTGAGTTGGCAGCAGGTCGGCAGCTCTACTATTCAGTCGCGCGCTTTGGCCGGTTTAGCCAATAAAACCCTGATTGTTTGCTTACCTGGGTCACCCAACGCCTGTGCCACAGGTTGGGATTTGATTTTATTGGATCAGCTGGATTCACGGCACAAGCCCTGTAATTTAGTACCACATTTAAAAGCCTCCGCTGTGACTTTATGCCAGCCAAGGAGCGCCTGATGCAACAGCTCACTCATCTGGATCAAAGCGGTCAGGCTTTTATGATCGATGTCAGCCCAAAAGCAGTGACCACCAGGCAAGCTACAGCCACAGCCTTGCTGCACACCACCAGCCAGGTGATCCAACTGATAGAACAGCAACTGGTAAAAAAAGGCGATGTGCTGGCAACAGCCCGTCTTGCCGGCATTATGGCAGCCAAACAAACCAGTCAGTTGATCCCTTTGTGTCACCCTCTGCCACTGAGCCAGGTGCAGGTGCATTTTCAATTGGATCAGGCCAAAGGCCAAATTCGTATTCAGTGCTGCTGCAAAGTCACAGCCAATACGGGTGTTGAAATGGAAGCCATGACAGGGGTTTGTATTGCGGCTTTAACTTTGTACGACATGGTTAAAGCTGTAGACCCAGCCCTGCAAATCAGTGCTGTGCAACTGCTGGAAAAACAAGGTGGTAAATCCGGGCTCTGGCTGTCACCCCATATACAGAAGGAAACAGCAGATGCTTAAAGTGGTGTTTTTTGCCAGTTTGCGTGAAGAGCTGGCGACCCGTGAATTGCAGCTAGTGTTGCATCAGCCTTTAACAGTGGCAGAGCTAAAACAACAACTGGCCTTAACCAGCCCTTTGTGGTTGCGCCAGCTGTGCGAGCGGCAAATATTGCAGGCGGTCAATCAGCAACTTGTTGGGCCGGACCATCCACTGCAGCAAGGTGATGAAGTGGCGTTTTTTCCTATGGTGACAGGAGGCTGAATGTCTTTCAGTTGCAAGATTGAAGTTCGGGTACAAACAGAAGACTTTGCCGTTGCAGCTGTTTATCAGCAGTTACTTAGCCATAGTCCGGACTGTGGCGCTATTTGTCTGTTTGTCGGTAAAGTACGGCAGTTTCAACTGGACGATGCAGGCCAAAACCCGCAACACACCAGCGCTTTATTGCTGGAACATTATCCGGGCATGACAGAGCGGGTGTTACTGCAACTGGCTGAACAAGCCGCCAGCCGCTGGCCTTTGCAGCATATTCAGCTGTTCCACAGAACAGGGCTGCTGGGGCCAAATGAACAAATCGTGCTGGTGGCCGTTAGCTCACCACACAGAGCTGATAGTTTTGCCGCCACGGAGTTTTTAATGGATCAGCTTAAAAGCCAGGCACCCTTTTGGAAAAAACAGCACCATTTATACCCACAACAGCACCAGCTACAAAGCCAGTGGTTGCAATCAAAAGACAGCGATCTGGTCGCGGCCCGGCGTTGGTACAACCCGGAACAGTTACCACTGCTGTTAAAGGCCACAGATGCGCGGCCTTAAGCAAGTTTTTGCTGCGTTGATCTTCAGTTGCAGTACCAATGCTGCACAGCTGATAGCGGCGGCTTCGGATTTGCGCTTAGTACTGCCATTGCTATTGCAGCAGTATCAGGCTGAAACCGGCGTTAATATCGAGCCGGTCTTTGCCTCCTCCGGCAAGCTCAGTCAACAAATTCAGCATGGCGCGCCTTTTTCGTTATTTTTGGCGGCCGACTCTTTGTACACCAACAACTTGCTGCAACAATGCAGCCTAATGCAGCACTGCCAGACAGGCATCTATGGTCAGGGCCAGTTAGTGATTTGGTATCACCATCGTTTTGAAACTGCAGAACAAGCGCTGGCGCAAAGCCAACATATAGCCATAGCTGATCCAAACCACGCGCCTTATGGCAAAGCCGCTTTGGCCTATTTGCAGCAGCATGCACTTTGGTCACAACTACAGCCTAAAATTCGCCGCAGCGACAATGCTGCTTTGGTGTTGCATATGCTAAGTACAGGTCAGGCCGAAGTAGGTTTCATCGGTCACGCATTATTGCCAGAGACAAGGCTACAGCAGTTATTACCACAAGCCCAACAGCAGCAGTTGCAGTTGTTACAAAAGCTGGGCCGAACCGACGTGGTAGCCAGGCATTTATATCCGGCTATCCGTCATAGCTGGTTTTACCGGCCCGATGCCAACCAACCAGAAATCAAAACATTTTTAGACTGGATGCTGGCTGCAAAACAACAGCAGTTTTGGTCTGCAGCGGGTTTTAAAATGGTGCAGCACTAATGCTGTATCCAGCCGAATGGCAAGCCTTATGGCTGACAATCAAACTGGCGCTACTGAGCAGCCTGCTATTACTGCTACTGACCGCACCGCTGGCCTGGTGGCTGAGCAGGGGCCAAAGTTCAGGCCGTAATGCAATCAATGCCCTACTGACCTTGCCTTTGGTCTTACCCCCTACCGTCTTAGGTTTTTATTTAGTCTTGTTACTGAGTCCGGACTCCTGGTTTAGCCAGTTATTACGCCTGATGGGGGTTGAAGCTTTGGCCTTTCGTTTTGAGGGGTTAGTCCTTGCCTCTATGTTGTATTCTTTGCCTTTTGTGGTGCAACCGCTGCAACAGGGCTTTGGCCAAATCGCTCAGGATTTACTACAGCAAAGCCAGGCCTTAGGTGCCAACCGCTGGCAGTTAGTGGCTCAGCTCATTTGGCCTTTAAGCCGCCCTGCTCTTGTCAGCGCTTTTATTTTAAGCTTTGCCCATACCCTCGGCGAATTCGGCATAGTGCTGATGATAGGCGGCAATATTCCGGGCCAAACCCAGCTGCTGTCGATGCTGATTTATGATCAGGTCGAAAGCCTGAATTATGCCCGCGCCCATCTGTTATCCGGCTTGTTATTGCTGTTTTCTTTTTCTGTATTGTTTTGGCTGTATCAGCAACAGCGAGGGCTGCAACAGAGGAGCCAGCAATGAGTCTGAAACTAAAGCTGAACTGGTCAGCCACCAACTTTTCTCTGCTCCTAGAAGTAGAGCTTACCAATCACAGGATTGGCATCTATGGTCAATCCGGCAGTGGTAAAACCTCGATGCTTAAAGCCATAGCCGGATTATTCCCTGCAGCCGCAGCGTTTTGCAGTGTTGATGACGAGTTGTGGCAACAAGGCTCATTTCAGCAGCCGTTATCAAAACGTAAAGCGCTCTATCTGGCACCTGAAGCTGTATTAATGCCACATAAAACTGCACTGCAACAGTTACAACTGGCCAGCCGTTGGAGCCAATCCACTGCAGATATCACGCAAATTATTCAGGACTTTGAATTAGAGTCACTTCTGGCCTTGTATCCGTCACAGCTGTCTTCAGGGCAGCAGCAAAAACTGGCCTTGGCTCAGGCGCTTATCGCCAAACCCCGCCTGCTGTTGCTGGATGAAGCGCTGGCCCATCTGGATCATCAACAAAAAGCAGCAGTGCTGCAAAAGCTGAAACACTATCAGCAACAACAAGGTTTTATGCTGCTTTGGGTCAGTCACCAGATGGAAGATTTATGCCTGCACTGCGATGAAATTATCTGGTTAAAACAAGGCAAGTTGCAGCTGCAACAGCAGCTGTCATCACCAGACCCCAGCCGGATCTTTTATGCTATTTAGCGCAAACAAAAGGCCAAAGGCTGTAACAATACTTGCTCCCCGGCTTTGACGCCTGAACCTGCAGCGGGCAACACCACCAGGGTATCAGCACGCGCCAGTTCAATTAAAGCCGCAGAACTTTGACTGGCGGCAGGCACTACGGAGCCTGAGTCTTGTTCAGTGCAAAAATGCGCACGCTGAAACTCCAGCCGCCCGGTTTTTTTAGCAAAATCTGCCGCTGCGGTGGTATAAACATGGGTTTCGGGCACAGCCACTACACCAGCAGCTTGTTCTAACACTGGCAACACCAGTTGCTGAAACGTAATAGCAGCAGACACCGGATTACCTGGTAAACCAAAAAACCAGCAATGGCCTAATTTGCCAAAGGCAAAAGGTTTACCCGGCTTGATGGCCACCTGCCAGAACTGCACCTGTCCTAGTTCGGTGAGTACCTGACGGGTAAAATCAGCCTGGCCGACCGACACGCCACCAGAACAAATCAATGCATCAGCGTCGTTACTTACCTGTAAAAAAGTGTGTCGCAATAGATCCGGATTGTCCGGTACAACCCCCAGATCCAAGGCTTCGCAATCCAGCCGCTGTAACGCTGCGTGCAATAAATAGCGGTTGGCATCGTAACAATGGCCGGGTTTTAACGGCAAACCAGGTTCAGTTAACTCATTACCACTGGAACAATAGGCCACTTTCAGCCGGGTATAGACTTGGGCTCCAGCCAGACCTGAAGCAGCTAACACTGCCAAATCCAAAGCGCCCATTCTGTGACCCGCGGCAAATAACAAGGCACCAGCGGCTAAATCTTCGCCAACCCAGCGGATATGATCGCCCTTTTTGTAACGCTGCAGTGGATCGGGCTGGAGTTTGCCTTGAACAACCACACAATATTCCTGCATCAGCACTGTATCAGCACCAGCCGGAATAGCGGCGCCCGTCATCACCGCCATGGCCTGTCCTGCTTGCAACGGGTTTTGCGCTTGCTGGCCAGCCAATACAATGCCAACCAGCTCTAAAGCTCTACCAGCCTGAAGATCCTCATAACGCAGCGCATAACCATCCATAGCTGATTGAGTAAAAGCCGGCATAGCTACAGGACTATAGACTGCTTCAGCCAGCACTCTGTCAAGCAGTTGTGGTAGTGGGCAATACTGCTGTGGTGTCATTGGCTGTACTTCAGACAGCATCAACTCAAGCGCCTCTGCCAAACTTAAACTCTGTTGCTGCAAACAGGCGCTGCTGTTCATAACGCTGTGGCTCATAATGTTTCTCCATGCAGGCTAAGCTCTGCGGCAATCAGGGCTTTTAATTCAGGAATACAGGAACCGCAATTGGTGCCACATTTCAGCTGCTGCCCCAGTTGCTGATAGCTATGGCAACCTTGCCGAATAGCCGCACAAATTGAGGCTTCACGCACCTGAAAACAGCTGCAAATTACTGAACTTTGCGCCTCGCCAGAACTGCTGCGGCCTGTCAGTAGCTGACGTCTTTCGTTCAGACTGAGTTCTTTATTAAATTGCTGGTCCAGATACTCCACAGCTAGATTCAGCGGTGCCGGGCTGATAAACACACAACAACTTAACTGCTCCGCTTCAAAAGCTGCAGCTCTGTAATGACCAAGGGCTAAGGCCTGACTACTCAACTCTGGCTGAATAGCTAAAGAGCACAACCACTGCTGCAGTTTTGTTGGGTCCAGCCCGCCACCTGCTGTAGTGGCCAGCTCAAGTTCTGCCAGTTCCAGCTGATAAAGCACAGTCCGACTGTGTTTTTGTTTGCTGGCATAACCCCTGCTGCGACATAAAAGCCAGAGCCGCTCATCCAGTTCTGGTTTTAGCATCAGCCAAACCTGCCAATACAGAGCAAGCGGCTGAATTTGTACCTGAGCTTGTTTTAATGCGGGCTGTCCTGACACCGGGTCGACTAAAGCAGGCACCAGCACATCACAACGGCCCTGACTGCTAAATTGCTCTGTCCAATGAATAGGCACAAAACATTCGCCGTTGCGCTGAGCTTCCGTCAGCCGGACCCGGGCATCCATCTGGCCTAATGAATTCGATAAACGAGCCAGACCACCATCGCTGAGGCCCAGCAGCTGCGCATCCTGTGGATGCAGCTCCAGAAAAGGCTCGGCTCTGTGCTGTAGCAAAGAAGCAGCGCGGCCAGTTCGGGTCATGCTGTGCCACTGATCCCGGATACGACCTGTGTTCAGCAGCAGATGATCAGTTGCCAGCTCAGCAGGCTGTTGTTGCGATACCGCAATAAAACCTGCTTTGCCAGAGGCGGTATAAAACTGGCCATCCGCGCCTAAACGAGAGGCCCCGAGCGGATATTTGCTATTGACCGGCCATTGCACAGGCGCTAAATCCTGATACTGCTGTACTGTTAGCTGCGTTAAACCGGATAAATCAAAAGCCCGCTGGCCATGGTTTTTGTAAGCTGACAAAGCGGCATGTTCGGCAAAAATAGCGGCAGGCCCGCTGAAGTTAAAGTGATCAGCAAAGCCCATAGCCTGAGCCACATCACAGATAATCTGCCAGTCATGCCGGGCTAACCCAGGTGCTGGTAACAAGGCGCGCTGCCTGGAAATACGCCGCTCTGAATTGGTGACAGTACCGTCTTTTTCACTCCAGCCTGTGGCAGGCAATACTATATCAGCGCAGTCTATGGTGTCGGTGTGAGTTACAATGTCGGATACGATCACCAATGGACAGGCTGCTAAAGCGGCTTTCACCCTGTCGGCTTCCGGCATGCTGACCACTGGATTAGTCGCCATAATCCAGATGGCTTTTATATCGCCGCGCTCTACGGCGGCGAATAAATCCACCGCTTTGTAACCTGGCTGACGGCAGATGTTCGGCGCTTGCCAGAACTCTTGCACCAGTTCGATATCAGCGTTTTGGCTGTAATCCATATGGGCCGCCAGTTGATTAGCAAGCCCCCCCACTTCGCGCCCGCCCATGGCATTGGGCTGACCAGTTAAAGAAAAAGGCCCACTACCTGCTTTGCCAATGCGGCCAGTGGCCAGATGGCAGTTGATAATAGCGTTGACTTTATCTGTGCCGTTTTGCGCCTGATTTACCCCTTGCGAAAACAAAGTTAAGGTCAGAGGCTCATCGACAAAAGCACGGTACAAAGCTGCCACTTGCTCTGCTGGTAAGTCGCAGCCCAAAGCCACTTGCTCTATAGTGCCGGCTTGTTGCTGTGCAGTCGCCAGTGCTTCGGCAAAACCTTGGGTATAGGCGAGGATAAAGTCGTGATCCAGCTGGTTTTCTTTGGCAAGAAAGCTCAACAAGCCATTAAATAACAACAGGTCAGTGCCGGGTTTCAGCGCAAGATGCAAGTCAACCCCCTCGCAGCTGGCCGAGCGACGTGGGTCTATCACGATAATTTTCCGGCTGGGGTCTTGCTGTTTGCTGGCCTGAATGCGCTGAAACAACACCGGATGATTCCAGGCCATATTGGCCCCAACCAGAATATAACAACGCGCCAGCTCAATATCGGCATAACAGCCCGGTACTATATCGGCGCCAAAAGCGCGTTTATGACCAGCCACAGTAGAAGCCATGCAGAGTCTGGAATTGGTATCGACATGAGGGCTGCCAATAAAACCTTTCATCAGCTTGTTGGCGACATAATAATCTTCGGTCAGCAACTGGCCTGACAAATACATAGCCACAGAGCCTGGGCCATACTGCGCAATAATTGCGCTAAGCCGGCTGGCTACAGTGTCTATAGCTTCAGGCCAACTGACCGTTTGACCAGCCACTTTCGGCGCCAGCAAACGCCCCTGTTCACCTAAGGTCTGGGCCAAAGCTGAGCCTTTGACACATAAACGGCCATAGTTGGCCGGATGGCTGGCGTCACCTGACACTCTCAGTTCACTTAGCTGATCGGCGACTATGCCACAACCCACGCCGCAGTATGGGCACGTGCTTTGCAGTTGCATGCCTTTTCCTCTTCCAATAAAAAAACGCCCGTCCCTGCATCCAAAAAAAGAAACAGTAAGACGAGCGCCTTTGCTCATATAGTTGAGTAAAGCTTAAGCAAAGCCGATGCCAACCTCAGTCTGTGGAGTTTTGGCTGGTTGCAGCCTGATCAACTGGATGGTCACAACAAAAAGGGCATGATTCTGGTGCAGACTGACCTAAAAAAGTGCAGTTGTGCGCGATTTATAGCGCAACAGAACACACAGGACAAATCGGATTTTTAGCAATTTTCAATTGTTGCCATTGACTAAACAAGGCATCAAAACACCAGAGTTTGCCTGCCAGTTCAGAACCTAAACCAGCTAAAATCTTTACCGTCTCCAGCGCAGCTAAACTGCCAATCACTCCGACCAAAGGCGATAACACCCCTTGATCCAGACAACTGAATTCCTGCTCGGCCAAAGCACTGCTGTAACAACAATAACAAGGACCAGTAGCAGATACAGGAAAATAACTGATTTGACCTTCCAGCCGCACTGCAGCAGCAGTAAGCAGAGGTTTCTGTTGCTGATAACAGGCCGCCTGTAATTGCTGGCGGGTGACAAGGTTGTCGGTGCAATCCAAAACTAAATCAAACTCAGCCAGCCTGTGATTCAGGCTATCAGCCGTGGCTTGCTCATGCCAGCTTTGCAGCATGCAATGGGGGTTAATCAGTTGCAGCTTTTCCGCTGCCACTGCGGCTTTAGCCAACCCCAGATCGGCATCCTGATACAACAACTGACGGGATAAGTTACTTAAGCTAATCTGGTCAAAATCCACCAGTGTTAAGTGGCCAAGGCCAGAGCTGACAAGATAAGGCGCTACAGCAGAACCGACACCTCCCAGACCGACCAGCAGGACTTTTTTTTCCGCCAGTTGCAACTGACGCTCTTCATCCCACTGCGATAACAGAAAATGCCTGCTATACCTTAATTGCTCTGTCATAGGTAACGCCTTAAAACTCGGGCTCTGAACTTCCATAAAATGTGAGCATTTATTGTGCCAGCACATGAAAGTGATAAAAACAGTAAACCCATATTGCCTTTGATGCTGTTCTCTATTATAAAGCCGCCGGTAGAGTGTCCGGATTAACTACTCAGCAGAGGTTGTAGTACAAGTGCCAGTGAAAATAGCGCCAAAAGATATTAAGCTGGGCTACGCCATCAAGTTGCCTGTAGGCTGGATGAAACATCCTTTTCTGACCAATAAACTGGTGGTGGAATCAGCTCAGCAATTGCGGATTATTTTGTCATTAGAACTGGATTATGTGTATTTTTATCCGGAGCGCAGCTCTGTTGTAGTTGAACCGGTAACAGACAACACCGAATGTTCTGTCAGTCAGGATTTAGAAGATGTGCAACTACGCACTGAAATGCAACTGGATAAAGAGCAACGCATAGAACAAGCCAAAGCCCACAGACGAGAGCTGCAAAAAACTGAAAAAGCTTTTGCTCAGTCAATGGCGCAAGTCCGCAACCTGATGACCAAAGTTCAGGGGCGCCCACTGAATGCCATTGAAGATGCTACCCAGTTGATCAGCAACCTGGCCGATACCATTTTGAGTGAAGATGCATTGGTACTGCACCTGATTTCTCAGGCCGGCAAAGAGCAGGAGTCGATGTACTTCCATGTCCTAAACGTGTCTATTCTGGCGATGATGCTGGCAAAAAACTTAAAATGCAGCACTGATGAAGTGAAATGGGTAGGTTTAGGTGCGATGTTTCACGACATCGGAAAACTGAAAATACCCAGCCAGATTTTGCGAAAAACCACGCCTTTAACCACACCCGAGCTGAATTTTTTAAAACTGCATCCCAAACTGGGACTGGAGTTGCTTGGCCTAACCCAACAATTTCCGGTTGAAGCCAAGGCCATAGTAGAACAGCATCATGAATACCTGGATGGCAGTGGTTATCCGGCAGGTATAAAAGCAGATGAAATTAACAAGCTGGCCCGCATTGTCGCTGTCGTAAATGAGTTTGATAACCTCTGTCATCCGGCTGATATGACTCAGGCCCGCTCACCCCATCATGCCTTGTCTGTCATGTTTAAAACAATGAAAGGCAAACTTGGCGATCTGGAAATGAAGGTCATGATTAAGATGATGGGGGTTTATCCGCCTGGCACTGTAGTGATGTTGTCAGATAAACGGGTCGGTATCGTCATGGCGGTCAATTCTGAATCCATGCTCTACCCTAACGTACTGATTTATGATGCCGATGTGCCACGGCTTGAAGCTGCCATCGTGCCCTTGGAAGCCAATAAACTTTCAATTGAAAAAGTGATCAAACCCAAAGCCTTACCGCCTGAGGTTTTTGCCTATTTAAATCCACGAGCTCAAGTCAGTTACTTTGTGCAACAAAAAAACTGAGTCGGGTCAACTACTTCGGACTATTGACTAAAGTTGTGGCTTTTTTTTGCTACGAGAATGCCCTGTTTAGCTTTATAATGTCCGACCAGTTGTAAAGCTCTGTTTTGCTCCTGTATACAAATCAATGATCAGCTGTCAGGATGTAGTACGCTGAATTTTTACACTGCTGTTTTGCAGACGACTTAAAGCGCTCAATAAAGTGGTTTTATTGCCCGCCGGACAGAACTAAAAATTTATGAATAATCATCTTGGATCAGAGTTACTGATCTGTTTCATTTGGTTGTTGGCCCTGATCGCAGGTATTGCATGGGGTCTTATGACCCGGCCACTACGTATAGCCCCCAAAGCCAGTATCCGCTTTTTTTTCGCAAATATATCCTTAAGCGCGGGTGTCTATTTATTAACCTTACGAACAACCAACGCCAGTTTACTGAACTGGTTTCTGGCTGATATCGCCATACTGTCCAGTTTTATGCTGATTGGCTGGGGTATTCAACAGCTATTTAAACTGCACTCGAGTGTTAAACGCGATTGTCTGCTGTTAGGACTCACCAGTCTGCTGATGCTGGCAGGCCAGTTACAACAACTGCATCCGATTTTTTTGGGCGTGGTATTTTCAGTCACTGCCACTGTATTTTTATACTCAGCCAGCCAACATAATTTTCAGGCCATACAAAAGGATTTTGGTTTTGTTGCGGCTTGCCTGATGTCTGCCCCTTTGTTTATTGTGACCGCTATTTTTTTCGCCCGTACTTTAATTTTGCTCTGGCCAGAAACGAATACAGACAATTTTGTAGCAACAAATAAAGCGGAAGCTATGCCGTTGTTGTGGTCTTATATCCTGCTGACTCTGGCCATTAATATAGTGATGATTGGTGGGGCTTTAGCGCGCTTAGTGGCTAAAATCCGCCAGTTTGCCGAACGGGATCAACTAACAGGCTTATGGAACAGAAGAGCTGTACTTAAAAAGCTGCAGGAAGCGCATGAGCTGTGGCAAAAGCAGCAGCAAAGTTACAGCCTGATTTTGCTGGATTTAGACCACTTTAAACTGATCAATGACAGTTTAGGCCATGATGCCGGAGATGCAGCCCTGCGCCGCTGTGCGACCACTTTATCTGCGGTAGTACGCACTCAGGATTTGGTCAGCCGCTATGGTGGCGAAGAGTTTTTATTATTGTTTCCGGGAGTTGCAGCGACAGAGCTTCCTCTGATCGCCGAAAAAATAAGAATGACTCTGGCTGGCTGCCAGCTGATTTGGCAAAACCAGCCGATAGAACTCAGCGCCAGTTTGGGTTATATCACTGTATATCCCGGAGCCAAAGCTGAGCATTTGCTAACGCTGGCAGATAACGCTATGTACAAAGCAAAAGCTGAAGGACGCAACAAAGCCTGTGCTGCAGTAGCAGACTAACAATACGGTTTCTGTTGCGCTCAACAGATCAACTGGCTCTGATACTGCTCAGCAGATGTTGAATGATACGATCGGCCTGAGATTTATACAGAGGCCATTGCAGGTAATTGCCTTGAGTCAGCACCAACACCATATCCAGAGTCGGAAATACAGCAATATACTGACCACCATCCCCTTCAGCTGTGTAATAAGAAACTCCATCCTGCTGTCGTAGCCAGAAATAATAACCGTAATCACCAGCTGGGCTGCTGGCCTGACGACTGGTCATTTGTTGCACCCAGCCAGATGGCAGCAGCTGTTTACCTTGCCACTGCCCTTGCTGCAAATACAAAATGCCTAATTTGAGCATATCGCGTGGGGTCAGCCATAAACGAGCCGAGCCTTCAGGTACACCGTCCGGCTGAGTATCCCAGCGGTAGTGGCTAAATCCTAATTGATCAAATAGCTGCTGTTTAGCCCATGGCTGCAACGGCTGCTTTAGCTGTTGCTGCAACAGATGTAATACCAGGTTGGGTAAAGCACTGTTATAAACCCAGCTTTTGCCAGGCCCGTTATTAGGTTGTTGCAGCAGGTAATCGACAAAGTTTTGCTGTTGCCACAGTTGGATTAAATCATCGCCTGTCCATTCATCCCAGACAAAACCGGCCTGCATCGACAATAACTGATGCAGGCTAATACTGGCTTTTAGCGGATCAGCTTTGATCACAGGATGCTGTGGTAACAGCTCGGCCAGCGTACTGTCGATAGTCAAACCTGTCTGCTTTAAAGCAATGCCAGTTAAAGTGGCAGTTACAGCTTTGGTCACTGAAGCAACATAATGGGGTTGCTCAATAGACCAGACAAAATCCTGCTGACCTTTGACCAATTTTATTCCCAGTTCAAAGTTGATAAAGTCGTTATTGCCTTTTTGATAGAGCTCGACCACCAAAGCACCGGATTTATACAACAGAAGGCTATGCACCTGCTGGTAACCAGGCTTGGTTTTGTTCTGAATTTGCAGCAGCAGTTGCTGCAATACCTGTTCATTCAGCCCTTGCTCTGCTGGCCTTTGCTGCGGAAGAAAAGTATCGGACGCCGCAGTTTGATAAGCGGGGATCTGAGTCTGTGGTGCCTGCTGGCTTTGCGCCAAAGCAGGAAACAAAGCACAAAACAACAGAGCGCCAGAGATCAGCTGTTTACTTGCAGCAGAAAGCATAGTTCAGAACTCCACAGTGCGACCACGTTGCTGACTTTGCAGTGCCAACTCTATCAGCCGAATACCCTGCAACGCTTCGGTTGCCGATACAGGGCTGGCTTTCCCTTGTTGTAAAGTGGCCACCAGTTGCTGATAAAACAACTGATAGTTACCGGCCAGGGTTGGATAAGTTCTTTGTCCATCGGCGTTAGCCACTACGCCATACATGGCTGCAGGCTCCAATCCCCAGTGTGCACCCACAGGCTTTTGACCAGCTCTTAATGCATCTTCCTGTGGATCCAAGCCTGTTTTATGGTAAGAACCTAAATCACCCTGCAAAATAAAACGAGTGGTTGGCAGCGCACAAAAAGGGCTGGAATGCAGCACCACTTCTTTATCAGCGTAATGCAGCAGCAAATGAAAATAATCCACAGTGTCACTGCCCTGACGTAAAGCCCGGCAGCGTGCAGTTAGTGCTTCTGGTGCACCAAATAATGCGATAGCCTGGTCAATCAGATGTGGCCCTAAGTCATACAAAATACCGGTGCCAGCTCCTTGCTGTTCACGCCAGCGCTGCCTTGGTACAGGCCGGAAACGGTCAAAGTGCGATTCAAAATAGCGGATAGGTCCAAGTTCATCAGACTCAAGCAACTGTTGAAGCGTCAGAAAGTCACCGTCAAACCGTCTGTTATGGTAAACAAAAAGCTGGCGTTGTTGTTGCTCAGCCAGCTCAAACAGCTGCCGCCCCTCCGCCTCCGTCAACACAAAAGGTTTTTCCACCAGCACATGTTTTCCGGCCAGTAAAGCTTGTTTTGCCAACGGGTAATGACTGTCATTAGGTGACGTGATCACCACAAGATCTGCATCGGACAAACGAATAAGCTCATCACCATTTTGATAGTGAGTAAGCTGCGGGTACTCCAATCGGAGTTCAGGCTGACTGCTGCTGATCGCCACCAGCTCAAGCTCTGGTTGTAGCAAAATAAAAGGTAAATGAAAGGTTTTGGCAGACAAGCCATAGCCAATAACGGCGGTTTTGATCATGGATGCTCCTGCATGATTTCGGGCATAGGCATGCATTCTAATACGACCTCTGCATCAAGAGGGGAAAAATACAACTGCTCTAGAGGTTGGACAAAACTGAACCATCACGTCTGCTTGGGTTCACCGACAGTGGCTGCCTGGCTAAATAGCCAGAAAAGATCAGGCCTTGGTGGGTTTTATCACCGGCACACAGCTTCATTATTACTGAACAGTAAGTGCTGGATCAGTCTTGAGGAGGCCAATCTGAGCCATATGATTTCAAAGCCAGTTCGTACATAGCTTGCGCTGCGACTGAAAGTAAGTTTTTTGGCCGGCTTAACAATCCGACGGATTTTTCAATCACAGGCTCAGTGATAGGCAAACATTTCAATCCTAAGTCGTTCATTTGCTTGCTACACAAAGACGGAATAACGGCAACACCAAAGTCATTCGCAACTAACTGGCCTATAGTTGCAAGCTGATGACAGTCATAGGCCACTGTAAACTCTATACCTTCTTTTGCCAACTCAGCTTCGATACTGCTCCGGATACCTGAAGGATGCTGTAAAGTGATGAAATCTGACGTTAAAAGCTCCCGCCAGCTGATCCGGTTGCCGCTGGTTTGATAATCTGCCGGCAGCACCGCAACAAAACGATCTCGGTACAATGGTGCGAACTCTAAACCATTGAGTGCCGTTGGTTCGAAGGTGATGCCTAGCTCGATCGAGCCCGCCTGTACTAACTCCACCACTTTTTCGGCAACAACGTCGTGAATTTCTATTTGCAGATCCGGATACGAGCGTTTAAAGCGTTTTAGCAAAGACGGCAAAGCTGTAGCTGCAAAATATGGCATCGCTGCTACGGCAATCTTTCCCTTTTTTAATGCCATTCTCAGACGCAAATCTTCAGTGGTGCTATGCCAATGCGCCAGCAACTCTCTGGCCCTTGGTAAAAAAGCTTCACCTTCTGCTGTCAGTTCTACCCGACGGGTACTGCGCAAAAACAGCTTGCCACCTAATTCCTCTTCAAAGGCTTTAATGATCAAACTTAAAGCAGGCTGGCTAAGAAACATAGCCTGAGCAGCATCAGCAAAATTTCCACTGGCTGCTACAGCAAGAAAAGCCTGCACCTGTTTTAACGTCATTAATTAATTATCCAAATCAATCTCTCATTATTTTTAATTTAATTTATTAAACAATGTCATGCAAACTAAAAACCTCAATAGAAACTTAATAACGAATTGAAAAGGGAGTGAAGGTGGCGGGATTTAATAAAGTAGTGAATAGCTACAGCGAAGCACTCAGCGGCCTGACGGATGGAATGACGCTGCTGGCTGGTGGATTTGGACTATGCGGCATTCCTGAAAATTTGATAGCCGAGATCAAAAACCGGAATACCCGCGATCTGACCCTGGTGTCCAATAACTGTGGCGTTGATGGTTTTGGCTTGGGCTTGCTGCTGGAAGATAAACAAATTCGTAAAATGATTTCGTCCTACGTTGGCGAAAACGCACTGTTTGAACAGCAACTGCTCAGCGGCGAATTGGAGGTAGAGCTTACTCCACAAGGTTCTTTAGCTGAGCGATTAAGAGCGGGTGGCGCAGGGATCCCGGCTTTTTATACCGCAGTGGGCGCAGGCACGCTGGTGGCCGAAGGCAAAGAAAGCCGGATCTTTGGCCAACGTGAATACATTCTGGAACAGGCTATCACCGGAGATTTTGCCATTATCAAAGGTTGGAAGGCCGATCGCTATGGCAATGTGATATATCGCCACACAGCACAAAACTTTAATCCGCTGATGGCTGCTGCAGCCAAAATTACAGTAGTAGAAGTAGAGGAAATTGTTGAACCCGGCGAACTTGATCCGGCACATATACACACGCCAGGTATTTATGTTAGCCGTGTGATCCAGAGGCGTTTTGAAAAACGCATTGAAAAACGAACAGTCAAACAAGAGTAAGGAATACCAATGGCACTAAGCAGAGAACAAATGGCCATGCGAGTCGCTCGTGAGCTGAAGGATGGCTACTATGTGAATTTGGGTATAGGCATTCCAACCCTGGTAGCCAACTATGTACCGGCCACTATAAACGTTATGCTGCAATCAGAAAATGGCTTGTTAGGTATGGGTCCTTTCCCGGCTGAAGACGAAGTAGACGCCGACATGATTAACGCAGGCAAACAAACAGTGACCGCAGTACCAGGCGCAGCAATTTTCTCTTCAGCCGAATCTTTTGCCATGATTCGGGGTGGTCATGTCGATCTTACGGTGTTAGGCGCATTTGAAGTGGATGTGCAAGGCAATATCGCCTCATGGATGATCCCGGGTAAGCTGGTGAAAGGTATGGGCGGAGCCATGGATCTGGTTGCAGGTGCCAGTAACATCATAGTGACGATGACGCATGCCTCAAAAGACGGTGAGTCCAAACTTCTTCCCGCCTGTACTTTACCTTTGACAGGTAAACACTGCGTCACTCATATCCTGACTGATTTAGCATGGCTGGAAGTTGCCAACAATGCCTTTGTCTTAAAAGAACTTGCACCGGGCGTCAGCGTTGAAGAAGTTGTAGCCAAAACCGCCGGCAAATTGATTGTGCCAGAGACAGTGCCAGTGATGTCCTTTCAGCAGGAGCTTGTATGAGGGTCGCTATAATTGCAGCACAGCGCAGCGCTATTGGTAGCTTTGGCGGCGCCTTCGCTCAGCTCACTGCAGTCGAGCTTGGTAGCCAACTGTTGCGCAAGATGCTGGAGAAAATCCCTGGTCTCGTGAGCGAAATCGACGAAGTAATTATCGGCCAGGTACTTACCGCTGGGTGTGGACAAAATCCAGCCAGACAAACAGCATTGCGCGCTGGCTTGTCGCAACAGGTACCGGCGACGACTGTTAACAAAGTCTGTGGTTCTGGCTTAAAAGCTGTGCAATTGGGCATGCAAGCCATAGCAAATGGAGACGCCGAACTAGTTGTAGCTGGTGGGCAGGAAGTGATGAGCCAGGCTGCACATGTGCTACCCCAAAGCCGCAAAGGCATCAAAATGGGCAACTGGCAGTTGGTCGACTCCATGCTTAGCGACGGTTTGACCGATGCTCTGGGTGGTTATCACATGGGGATCACTGCCGAAAATATTGCTCAGCAGTGGCAGATTAGTCGCGAGCAACAAGATCAGTATGCGTTAGTTTCGCAGCAAAAAGCCGCCCGCGCACAACAACAAGGGGCATTTTCAGCGGAAATTATTCCGCTTGAAGTTCCCTTGTCTAAAGGAAAAAGCCAGCTGATTGAAACGGATGAACAGATACGGCCTGACAGCAGCCTGGAGAAACTCAGTACTTTGCGCCCTGTCTTTAAAACAGAGGGAACAGTTACCGCAGGAAATGCTTCAAGTATAAATGACGGTGCTGCCTTTGTTATTCTGGCCAGTGAACAAAAAGCAAAGCGGCTTGGCCTGCCTATATTGGGTTATGTAGTAGCGACAGCCAGCGCTGGCGTAGCTCCGGAATTGATGGGTAGCGGTCCTATAGCCGCCAGCCATAAAGTACTGGCAAAAGCGAATTGGCAGATGGCTGAGGTCGATTTAATAGAAGCCAATGAAGCTTTTGCTGCTCAGGCATTATGCGTTAGTCAGGATTTGCAACTTGAACCGGCCAAAGTAAACATTCATGGTGGAGCCATTGCTTTGGGACATCCTATTGGAGCCTCTGGCTGCCGTATTTTAGTGACACTATTGCATGCTATGCACCAGCAACAAGCCGATAAAGGTTTAGCCACTTTATGTATAGGTGGCGGTATGGGAATAGCAATGTTGGTCAGCCGGACTTAATCTGCAGAAGCGGCAGCCTTCTTAGCCAAAGCCTCAGCTTTGGCTTTTCTTTCTCACTGACGCCAGAGTTAGCCTTCTTAGTAGCTGAAGCAGTGTCAGATTGCAGCGGCAAACTCAAAGCCGTCTATACCTCAGAACTCCAGTGCCCCCTTTTTACTGCACCGCTGATTTAATATTGCTATCGGCTTATCACTATGTAAATTCCGGCCCCCCTGCTCACAGGTACAATAACCAATCATATTTCGCGGTAACTCAGATAACCTCGCTTGCAAAAAACACAACCCTAAGCACATCCCAGCGCCAACCAAATCCGGAGGTCTGATAGCAAAGGCAAAGGAAAAACTCAAAGTGAAGGGTGGACTCAATGCAGTCAGTATTCTCTATTCTGTCGTTCAATCGATACAAATACCCCCTAACTATGGCTATTTTTCAGGCAAAAACCGCAACCTCGCCTGAAAAACAATGCAATAGAACCTAAAACGAAGATCCACTGATTGCTGTCGATTACCAAGTCCAGTATTAATGGAGGCATGAAGTCGTATCCGGCCGCAAATAAACGCGCCTCAATGAAGAAATATCGAGCTTTGAAAATGTCATTTCCCACTCTTGATTTACTAGCCGCAAGATTCCACCCAACAGATTTTTTCATGACGTAAGCAGAATTGAAACGCAGCAGTACCTATGCAAACTAATTAATTTATCTGCCACTTATATTTAAGTTATCTATAGATCCCATTTATAAATTTATAAATGGACGGCTTTAAGCAATAGTGAGTTGCTGCAAAATATATAATAAACAAGGATAAAGGCATGTTAGACACAAACGTAATCCAATCTCGCGGCTGCTCAGCTGTAACACTTGCAGACGGTAGACCCGGCCTGCAATTTAAAGTCAGAAATCCAAACTACCGAGGCATTCAGGCAAGCTTACTTATCGGAGTTGATGTTTGGATCAATGGCAATAAATACCCCAGAGAAGTGGTGTTGGTCACCTTACAAGACAAGGTTTACAGCCACAACGAGCTACAAACTACAGTAACGGGTCGCTGGCAGCTTGATGAAATGGCGACCATTACGGTGCCATTAGAAAAAGTGGCAACAGCAGGTGTTTACCAGATTGATGTAACGATAAATATCAGACGCCCTTATATCCCTGTTCCGTATTGCGACTCTCCTTTTAGTTCTTCCGCCAAACTCGTAGTATTACCAAACCATGCCATCTCAGGCCCTCAGTTAGGGGTCTCGACCTACAGCTTTACCAACGATATCTACACAGCCCACCACCGATTTCGAAGTAAATAAAAAAGCCCCTCGCTTTCGCGAAGGGCTTTTCCATTTATTGGGAGCCTGGCGGTGAACTACTCTCGCATGGCATCTGCCACACTACCATCGTCGCGGCTGCGTTTCACTTCTGAGTTCGGAATGGAGTCAGGTGGTTCCACAGCGCTATTGCCACCAGGCAAAAACTGTTTTTATGTCTTTAACAAGCAAACCGATAGAATTCTTTATCACACCAACAAACACCTTGGGCGTTGTATGGTTAAGCCTCTCGGGCAATTAGTATGAGTTAGCTTAACACATCACTGCGCTTCCACACCTCACCTATCAACGTTGTGGTCTCCAACGACCCTTATGTGTACTCAAGGTACAAGGGATGACTCATCTTTTGGCCGGCTTCCCGCTTAGATGCTTTCAGCGGTTATCCGTTCCGAACATAGCTACCGGGCAGTGCCATTGGCATGACAACCCGAACACCAGCGGTTCGTTCATTCCGGTCCTCTCGTACTAGGAACAACTCCAATCAATCATCCAACGCCCACGGCAGATAGGGACCGAACTGTCTCACGACGTTCTAAACCCAGCTCGCGTACCACTTTAAATGGCGAACAGCCATACCCTTGGGACCGACTTCAGCCCCAGGATGTGATGAGCCGACATCGAGGTGCCAAACACCGCCGTCGATATGAACTCTTGGGCGGTATCAGCCTGTTATCCCCGGAGTACCTTTTATCCGTTGAGCGATGGCCCTTCCATACAGAACCACCGGATCACTAAGACCTACTTTCGTACCTGCTCGACGTGTCTGTCTCGCAGTTAAGCTGGCTTCTGCCTTTGCACTAACCGTACGATGTCCGACCGTACTTAGCCAACCTTCGTGCTCCTCCGTTACTCTTTAGGAGGAGACCGCCCCAGTCAAACTACCCACCAGACACTGTCCGCAATCCCGATCAGGGACCCACGTTAGAACATCAAACATACAAGGGTGGTATTTCAAGGACGGCTCCATCAGAACTGGCGTTCCAACTTCAAAGCCTCCCACCTATCCTACACATGTAGGGTCAATGTTCAGTGCCAAGCTATAGTAAAGGTTCACGGGTCTTTCCGTCTAGCCGCGGGTATACGGCATCTTCACCGCAATTTCAATTTCACTGAGTCTCTGGTGGAGACAGCCTGGCCATCATTACACCATTCGTGCAGGTCGGAACTTACCCGACAAGGAATTTCGCTACCTTAGGACCGTTATAGTTACGGCCGCCGTTTACCGGGCTTCGATCAAGAGCTTCGCTTGCGCTAACCCCATCAATTAACCTTCCGGCACCGGGCAGGTGTCACACCCTATACGTCCTCTTACGAGTTTGCAGAGTGCTGTGTTTTTAATAAACAGTTGCAGCCAGCTGGTCACTGCGACTCTCATATGCTTACGGAGCAAGTCCTTCACACACAAGAGCGTACCTTCTCCCGAAGTTACGGTACTATTTTGCCTAGTTCCTTCACCAGAGTTCTCTCAAGCGCCTTGGTATGCTCTACCTGACCACCTGTGTCGGTTTCGAGTACGGTCGACAATACCTGAAGCTTAGAGGCTTTTCCTGGAAGCGTAGCGTCAACAGCTTCACCACCTTAGTGGCTCGTCTCGTGTCTCAGAATATAGGGAACCGGATTTGCCTAATCCCCCTTCCTACGCACTTTCACATGGACTACCAACGCCATGCCTGCCTAGCTTTCTCCGTCCCCCATCGCAGTATTGTCGGTACGGGAATATTAACCCGTTTCCCATCGACTACGGCTTTCGCCCTCGCCTTAGGGGCCGACTTACCCTACCCTGATTAGCATGGGATAGGAACCCTTGGTCTTCCGGCGGGGAAGTTTTTCACTCCCCTTATCGTTACTTATGTCAGCATTCGCACTTCTGATACCTCCAGCAACCCTCACGAGTCACCTTCAACGGCTTACAGAACGCTCCTCTACCACTTGCACATAGTGCAAGTCCACAGCTTCGGTGCATGGTTTAGCCCCGTTACATCTTCCGCGCAGACCGACTCGACTAGTGAGCTATTACGCTTTCTTTAAAGGGTGGCTGCTTCTAAGCCAACCTCCTAGCTGTCTATGCCTTTCCACATCGTTTTCCACTTAACCATGACTTTGGGACCTTAGCTGGTGGTCTGGGTTGTTTCCCTTTTCACGGCGGACGTTAGCACCCGTCGTGTGTCTCCCGAGTAGTACTCATTGGTATTCGGAGTTTGCAAAGGGTTGGTAAGTCGGGATGACCCCCTAGCCTTAACAGTGCTCTACCCCAATGGTATTCGCTCGAGGCGCTACCTAAATAGCTTTCGAGGAGAACCAGATATCTCCGAGCTTGATTAGCCTTTCACTCCGATCCACAAGTCATCCCCAAATTTTTCAACATTTGTGGGTTCGGTCCTCCAGTTAGTGTTACCCAACCTTCAACCTGCTCATGGATAGATCGCCCGGTTTCGGGTCTACACCCTGCAACTATTCGCCCAGTTAAGACTCGGTTTCCCTACGGCTCCCCTATTCGGTTAACCTCGCTACAGAATGTAAGTCGCTGACCCATTATACAAAAGGTACGCAGTCACCCAACAAGTGGGCTCCCACTGCTTGTACGTACACGGTTTCAGGTTCTATTTCACTCCCCTAACAGGGGTTCTTTTCGCCTTTCCCTCACGGTACTGGTTCACTATCGGTCAGTCAGGAGTATTTAGCCTTGGAGGATGGTCCCCCATGTTCAAACAGGATACCACGTGTCCCGTCCTACTCGTTTTCATTGATAAAGCCTTTTCGTGTACGGGGCTATCACCCTGTATCGCCGCACTTTCCAGAGCCTTCCACTAACGCTTTACCAACTTAAGGGCTAGCCCCCGTTCGCTCGCCGCTACTAAGGGGATCTCGGTTGATTTCTTTTCCTCGGGGTACTTAGATGTTTCAGTTCTCCCGGTTCGCCTCGTATGACTATGTATTCATCATACGATACCTGATAAATCAGGTGGGTTTCCCCATTCGGACATCTGTGAGTCTAACGTCTCTTACCGACTTCTCACAGCTTTTCGCAGGTTAGCACGTCCTTCATCGCCTCTGACTGCCAAGGCATCCACCGTGTACGCTTAGTCACTTAACCATACAACCCCAAAATGTCTGAAGTTATAGGTGTGATAAGGTTCACAACTAAATTGTTTTACCTTGTTTTCTTTCTATCAGCTTGCCAATTTGTTAAAGAGCACTTCGAGCATAAAGCTCAAAAAGAACAATTCTTTCAAAGAATGGTTGTTTTTGAGTTTTCAAACAGTATTCATTCACAAGGAATGGTGGCGTTAAGCGGGATCGCTCTAGCTTGTCTGTTTGCTCTACGTATCAATCAATCATCTGTGTGGACACTACACGAACTAGTCTGCTTTAGGTAAGGAGGTGATCCAACCCCAGGTTCCCCTAGGGTTACCTTGTTACGACTTCACCCCAGTCATGAATCACAAAGTGGTAAGCGCCCTCCCGAAGGTTAAGCTACCTACTTCTTTTGCAACCCACTCCCATGGTGTGACGGGCGGTGTGTACAAGGCCCGGGAACGTATTCACCGCAACATTCTGATTTGCGATTACTAGCGATTCCGACTTCACGCAGTCGAGTTGCAGACTGCGATCCGGACTACGATACGCTTTAAGAGATCCGCTCACTGTCGCCAGCTTGCCTCCCTCTGTACGTACCATTGTAGCACGTGTGTAGCCCTACTCGTAAGGGCCATGATGACTTGACGTCGTCCCCACCTTCCTCCGGTTTATCACCGGCAGTCTCCCTAGAGTTCCCGACCGAATCGCTGGCAACTAAGGATAGGGGTTGCGCTCGTTGCGGGACTTAACCCAACATTTCACAACACGAGCTGACGACAGCCATGCAGCACCTGTCTTACGGTTCCCGAAGGCACAACCGCATCTCTGCAGTCTTCCGTAGATGTCAAGAGTAGGTAAGGTTCTTCGCGTTGCGTCGAATTAAACCACATGCTCCACCGCTTGTGCGGGCCCCGTCAATTCATTTGAGTTTTAATCTTGCGACCGTACTCCCCAGGCGGTCTACTTAGTGCGTTAGCTGCGCTACTCACAGTACAAGACCACGAACAGCTAGTAGACATCGTTTACGGCGTGGACTACCAGGGTATCTAATCCTGTTTGCTCCCCACGCTTTCGCACCTCAGCGTCAGTATTGTGCCAGGGGGCCGCCTTCGCCACTGGTATTCCTCCAAATCTCTACGCATTTCACCGCTACACTTGGAATTCTACCCCCCTCTCACATACTCTAGTTAGCCAGTTTTGAATGCAATTCCCAGGTTGAGCCCGGGGCTTTCACATCCAACTTAACTAACCGCCTACGTGCGCTTTACGCCCAGTAATTCCGATTAACGCTTGCACCCTCTGTATTACCGCGGCTGCTGGCACAGAGTTAGCCGGTGCTTCTTCTGCGAGTAACGTCAAAAAGCTGCGCTATTAACACAACTCCCTTCCTCCTCGCTGAAAGTGCTTTACAACCCGAAGGCCTTCTTCACACACGCGGCATGGCTGGATCAGGCTTGCGCCCATTGTCCAATATTCCCCACTGCTGCCTCCCGTAGGAGTCTGGACCGTGTCTCAGTTCCAGTGTGGCTGATCATCCTCTCAAACCAGCTAGAGATCGTCGCCTTGGTGAGCCGTTACCTCACCAACTAGCTAATCCCACGTAGGCGCATCCGATAGCATGTGGCCCGAAGGTCCCACACTTTGGTCCGTAGACATTATGCGGTATTAACAGTCGTTTCCAACTGGTATCCCCCTCTATCGGGCAGCTTCCTACGCATTACTCACCCGTCCGCCGCTAAATCAGGGAGCAAGCTCCCCTCATCCGCTCGACTTGCATGTGTTAGGCCTGCCGCCAGCGTTCAATCTGAGCCATGATCAAACTCTTCAATTAAAGTTTAATTGCTACCGAAGTAGCTGCTCAGTATCACTGACTTAAAACATATTTCTATGTAAGTCACTTCACTGATATATATTCTTTGTGCGATTGCTCGCTGCAGAATCTAAACCGTGAGTGCCCACACAGATGATTGATTGCTTATTGTTAAAGAGCTGTGCTGAACCGGTTAAGACCTCGTTCAGCGAGGAGGCGCATCTTACACTCCACAGAATTTATGTCAAGCCAGTGTTTTGAATTTATTTATTAAATCCACAAATTCAACTCACTTTGCTTCATTTTTGAGCATTCCTGTTGGATACCTAGGCTATTCACAGCGCATAATCCATATTGAGGTCAATACCTATAAAGCATCTACTAATTATAAAAGTGATTTTGATCAGTTTTTTCAATTTCCAGAACTGACTTGCATCAGTTGCATTTTCAGCCGGTCCATTGCTCTGAGCCTGTTCGCATATTGCGTTGCCTCTGAAGAACTCTCGTCTGTTAGCCCTGATACTTTATGCCAGACTCTGACGCCCACGTGAGCACCTACAATAGGATCGTGCGGAGACGTAATCACCTCAATTTCTAATTCGTTATCATCCATGCGTTAACTCTCGATGCCCGAAAATCTTATTTCTGAATGTATAACCGTACTCGTATTTTGCAACCAAAGCGCGGTACTTAACATTTCTCAGCAATCCGCAGCTAAAGCTCACAGACTACTCAAGGTCACAATCAGGGGAAGCCGACTCTTGTCCAACAGGGACAACCAGGCTGCCCTGTGTTGAGCTCTCCAAGATCTACAGCTGATGTTTTTACAGACATGATTATTCGGGTTCTTTGGTTTGGTCACATCTTCCTAAGTCATGACGGGATGCAAGTCATCACATTAGGCCTGTAAACGCTTTTTGTGAGGTACAGGACAAAGACAAAAGCCGTATTCAGATGCTTCATAATACAAAACCATAGCAATGCTACAATGAAAATGCTCCTTGACACGATTCCATTCATGCGAGCTAACGTCAGTTATAAGCTATTTCTTATTTAGTTCTGGTACAGACTACTCTTGCCAAGCAATTTCACCAGAGTATCCGCCAACACTAACGCTGCAGCGCGCAGCGGACGATCGCCACTGTAGAGATGAATGGCAAAATCAGGTAAGGGAGGAAGCTCATCAATTATTTGAAATTCGTCCGTGATTGTAGAGCGCAGTTGAGCCGTTACTGCCATATCTGCCCGTACTGCCGTCAATGTTGTTTCAAGATGGCCGTTTTCAAGCACGACTTTATAATCATGATGATGAAAAGCCAGTTGCTGTCGAATTGCGGCTTTAAATACACAGTCCTCGTGCACAAATGACACCGGTAAAGGCTCCATCAATCGGGCTTTACCAAAACGCGCACCAATCCAAACTAATGGTTCAACACGGAGCAATGCTCCTGATAGCACCTGATCGGTGGCAATTTCCACCAGTGCCAGATCTAATACACCACGATCGACTTCCTGCTTCAATACAATTGATCCAGCAGCCTTTACCTGAACATCAAGTTGAGGAAACTCCTGCTGCAGAAGCAGATAAATTTTGGGTAACCAAGCTCTGACTAAATCAGGAGGTAGACCTATATGCACAGTACCGCTCAGTCGTATCCCGTTAAATTCGGCACAAAGTTGATCATGCTGTTGTAATAGGTTTTGCGCCAGCGCAAATAAGTGTTCTCCTCGGCGAGTTAGTTCCAGTCCTTTTTTACTTCTGTTAAACAACAGAGTGTCCAGTTGCTGTTCTAACTTTTTAATTTGCAGGCTGACAGCCCCCTGACTCAGATGTAATAACCGCGATGCTTCCGTCATATTTCCTAAGCGGGCAACCAGCGAAAAGCAACGAAGCAAACTAATTTCCAGATCTCGCATCTGACAACCAATTAATATTTTTAATATCATGAATCATAACTATTCGATTCACTAATTAAAAGGGCGTTCTTACACTGAGCATTCATTTTTACAGCAAAATACGGAGCGACCGTTATGTCTATTCAAAAAGTCCAGATTGCCGACAAACTGAGTTTATTTTCTGATCACTGGGCTCCACGGGTGATTGCAGAAATGAACCATGATCAGTTTAAACTGGTGAAATTTCTTGGCAGTTTTGTCTGGCATCAGCATGAGGATACCGACGAGACCTTTTTGGTGCTGCATGGATCTATGTGCATTGAGTTCAGTGATCAAACTATCGAGTTGCAGGCAGGAGAGTTACTAGTGGTGCCGAAAGGAGTGCAACACAGGCCTTATGCAGATCAAGAATGCCATGTCATGTTAATCGAACCTAAAGGCATCATTAATACAGGTGAGACTGGTCATGAACTGACAGCGGCAAATAACGTTTGGATCTGATGCAACAGCACATTCCAAATTCAGGCCGCTATTTTTTAGAAACACCAAGCAGCCTTGGATACTATTGTTAGTTCAATTGCCACTGCGTTAAAGGAAAGTGAAAAAGTTAATCTTTTTGCTTTCTTTGAAACCAGAGATCGGGAAGCACGTCCCTGCCATGCTTTGAATTAAGATTGCAAAAGTAGTTTCCACAAATTAGTCAGTCAACCAAACTAGCGAAAAGCTGCATACGAGGAATCCTGTTGTTAGCATCGCGAAAGAAGTAGTTTGTACTCCTGAAGCATTGGCTCTGGCTGGTTTCAAAGCAACAGATTAAATCCTGCTGTCATGGGGATACCGAAAATTTCAAAAGCGGCTTGTCCTGACAGCTCAGAGTACCTGAATTAGTCTCGACTTGATCTGACACATCGCCTTGAAAAAGTGATTTTAATAACAAATAAAAATGCCATTTAAAAATCGTAGCATCATAGTTGGTCACCATGATTGGTCACCAAACCAGCCATCTATCTTCTTGTTTATATTCATTTTTATGAAAACAGAACTCAGCATTATGCGATTTTTTTGGTCACCGTTGGACACCGTATTTTTTACAAAGTGGATTTGCTAACTTATTGATTTATATACAGCAAGCCGGAGACTTTTAGTAAACAAAATGTGAAGGGATTAGCAGGCGTTAAATGGTGTTTTTTCCACTTAGAATTGATCCCCGGCCGATTTAGGCTTTGGGCACGTTTTGGACACTTTGGTGACTTTTTGTGTCCAAAAAGGCAGAAATACCGTGTTTTGAAACCCAGTGTTTTTAGCATAAACTTCAATTAAATCAGATAGATACATCAGAAATAAAATAGCGGAGCGGACGGGACTCGAACCCGCGCCCCCCGGCGTGACAGGCCGGCCTAGTTGTAACAGAGAGCAACCGACTGAACTGCTGTCGCCAGATGACCGAATTATGTACAACGCCTAGCGTTGGTCCGACTGAATCGACCAGACTTTCTTAGACAGTTTGTTGCCTCATAAAGTACTGCTTTTCAAATACAGCAGGAGGCAGATCACCACTGTACCCATGTTTGCGTTTGATGTTATAGAACATTTCGATGTAATTAAAGATATCCGACTTCGCTTCTTCTCTGGTTACATACACTTTTCGCCTGACCCGCTCTCGCTTTAACAACTGGAAAAAGCTTTCTGCACACGCATTGTCATGGCAATTACCGCGACGACTCATACTGGCTTTGAGGTTGTGTTCTTTTAAAAAGCCTTGCCATTCGTAGCCAGTAAACTGGCTGCCTTGGTCGGAATGAACAAGGACTTCCTGCTTGGGTTTTCTGCGCCAGATCGCCATTAGTAACGCTTTGAGCACCACATCCGCATCCATTCTCGGCTGCATCGACCAACCAACAACCTGACGCGAGAACAAGTCCAGTACGACCGCCAGATACAGAAAGCCTTCATGGGTTTTGATGTAAGTTATATCGGTGACCCAAACCCGATTCGGTTCTGTGACATCAAACTCGCGTTGCAACACATTCTGCGCCACCACCGCAGGCTTGCCATGGTAGTGGCCTTTCCGTCTGCGGTATCCCACTTGCGCACTCAGCGTTTCCTGCTTCATCAGCCTGGCCACGCGGTTTTTACTGCATCGTTCGCCTAAATCTTTCAAATCGCTGGTGACTTTGCGATAGCCATAAACACAGCCACTTTCCAGCCACGAATGCTTAATTAACCCTAACAAGCGGTTGTCTTCCAAGGTCCGGCCAGAATGTGGCTGTTTTAACCATGCATACAACCCGCTGCGCTGAATATTCAGCACCTGACACATCAGTTGCACCGGATAGTGAGCCAGTCTGGATTTTATGAACGTGTACTTTTCTTTGACTCCACGGCAAAGTACACGGCGGCCTCCTTTAATATATCGCGTTCCATCGTCACCCGTTTCAGTTGTTTCTCTAACTCACGGATCTTGGCTTCCTGCTCAGAAACCTGTTGATAATGTTCGCTGTTGCTGCCGTATTTTTTAAGCCACAGGTAAAGACTGTTTGTAGAGATGTCTAAACGCTTCGCAACGCTCGCCACAGAATGGCCGCGCTCCGTAATTTGCTTGACTGCTTCAATCTTAAATTCTTCTGGAAACCGTTTTGTCGTCATTTGTCCCCCTTAACACACTGCATTGTAATGCTATTTTGTGTCTAGGAAACTCTGGTCGATTCAGACAGAGTGAGCGCCAAGGATGGCGGCTAATAAAAAAACCAGCTCAAGGCTGGTTGATTTTATTACTGGTCTTTACACCAGTAAAATGGCGGAGCGGACGGGACTCGAACCCGCGACCCCCGGCGTGACAGGCCGGTATTCTAACCGACTGAACTACCGCTCCGCGCTGGAGTGAGCTTAGGCTCTAATGGCTTGTTTGCTGAATTGGCGGAGCGGACGGGACTCGAACCCGCGACCCCCGGCGTGACAGGCCGGTATTCTAACCGACTGAACTACCGCTCCGGAATCAGACAAACGATAAATGCTTAAGTGGCGGAGCGGACGGGACTCGAACCCGCGACCCCCGGCGTGACAGGCCGGTATTCTAACCGACTGAACTACCGCTCCGAAGAAGCATTTATTAAATTGGCGGAGCGGACGGGACTCGAACCCGCGACCCCCGGCGTGACAGGCCGGTATTCTAACCGACTGAACTACCGCTCCGCGCCAATACACTGCAGCATTTTCAATTGGGTATGCTGCGGTGCGGCGGGAATAATACGGATTCACCGGAGGGCCGTCAACGACTTTTTTGCCGCTTTTGTTTATTCCTTAATCATCCGGTAAAGAAAGTTCCATAATGTCGTTCTTCTTGGCGTTTTTTTGTGCCGCGTTGTTCATTTTTGCTTCAGCAGCCCCAGGCATAGCAAGAGAATCCAAATCCATTGAGTTGTTCTTTCTCGCAAACAAAGTCTTAAAAGAACGATCAGTGGCCACCATCCAGATCGCAAAACCACCACCACCCAAAATAAAAATGTTACTCAGGATCACTAAAACCCAAGGGAAAGACGTTTCTTCTTGCACTACAGGTTCAACAGGAGCAGCTGGGGTAGCATCGCCTCCGTCGGTAGCAACTGGTGCCACAGGTTCTGGCTCAACCACTTCAGCAACAAAAGACGCCTGAGGCAAAGTAATAACGACATCACGCCCAGCAACTGTCTGAGCAAACAAGGTACTGTCTACTTTATAAGTGCCACTGGCATAATTAACAATTTTCAGCTTTTTATCCACTTCAGCACTTTCACCCAAGGTAAAACTCTGCACTTCGTTATTTGGAAAGCGCACTTTGCCTTGTAAAGCGACAGAATTTGGGTTGAGCATCGGATCTGTCACTTTAAAAGTCAGCCAATGCAAATCTTCAGCTTTGGTTGCCTGAGCTATATCATAACTGATAGGGCTTTTGTGCAGAATTACAGGTTCCTGAACTACTTCCCGGGTGTATAGCGGCGTCTTCACAACAAACTTGGGTTGCCACTGCCCTGGTTTCATATCCAGCCTGAATTCGCCGGTAAAAATACCATCTCGTGGCTTTTCATCAAAATTACGGCCGTCATCCGCTAAAGTAGTGAGCTCGATCACACCAGCACCAAAATTCTCATACTCAGCATTATTGCTGCTGATAAAAAGCACATCAAGGCGCAATAAATCCCGAAAGTCTTTTGCAACTATTGGCTTACCGCCATTGGTCAGGGTCGCTGTGACTTTAATGGTTTCGCCTGTCATTAAGTGATCAGGCAAAGGATCCACTTTTAACTCTATGTCTGTCAGCACCATAATTTTGCTTTCTGGCAGAATTTGTCCTAGCGCCTGCCAGGGACCAGGTGTCGGTTTTTTAATTTTGATCAAATCGTAGGTTTTATCGTCATACCATTGAATATCCTGATCATCGGCATTAATGACATTCACTTTGCTGCCATCAGGTTTGACTAAAATGACCGAAGCCGAACCGCGTTTACGGAAAAACACCATAGTAATTTCTTCCACTTCATAATCGATGCGGAATCTGTTATCAAACAAGGGAATTTGGTTTTTTGCTGGTAAATCAGGCAACAGACTTAAGCCTGTTTGGTCTTCCAACTCTGCTGTCGCCGTAGCTTCTGTAGTAGTGGCTTCCTGCGCCATCAACTGCAGGCTAAAACATAACAACAGGATATGAATTAATTTCGCCACAAGCAGCTCCCTCCTTTTTTCTGTACCAGATCCAGACGTTGCTCGTGCGACTGCAATTCGGTTTCAGAGGCAAACACCACAGGTAAACGACTGGTGCGTTTAAGTTGCCCTACCACTACATTTTGTTGGGCAGCTGCTTGCTCGTCATTGGCTAAATTTAAGCTGACCTGGCCACCTGTCATCGCCAGATAGACATCAGCCAGAATTTCAGCATCCAACAAGGCGCCGTGTAAGGTACGGTGGCTGTTGTTGATGTCGTAACGACGGCATAGGGCATCGAGGTTATTTTTCTGCCCTGGGTGCGCCTCACGCGCCATTTTTAACGTATCCAGCACCCCACAGATGTCTGTGACAGGTGCGAGCGCAGGGCGTAGCAGATTAAACTCGTGATTGATAAAACCAACGTCGAACACGGCGTTATGGATCACTAGTTCAGCACCAGCTATGTACTGGCAAAACTGCTGAGCTATTTCGGCAAAACGTGGTTTACCAATTAAAAATTCATTGGTTATACCATGAACCGCTATGGCTTCCTGATCAATCAATCTGTCAGGCTGCAAATAGACATGGAAATTATTGCCGGTCAGGCGGCGGTTAATCAGCTCCACGCAACCAATTTCAATGATGCGATGGCCTTCCTGCGGGCTTAAACCTGTGGTTTCGGTGTCGAGTACTATCTGTCTTTTCAGCATTCTGATTCGTGTTCTTAGCGCTTTTACGTTAGATTATACGCCGATTTCAGTTGTGGGAAGCATCGATGCGTAAAACAGTAGCTATCTATACAGACGGTTCTTGTCTTGGAAACCCCGGTCCGGGCGGTTATGGCGTGGTGTTACGCTACCAGCAACACCAAAAAGAAATGTCTGCAGGCTATAAACAAACCACTAATAATCGGATGGAGTTACTGGCTGCTATTGTAGGTCTGGAAAGTTTAAAACAACCTTGTGAGGTCGATTTAACCACAGACAGCCAATATGTGCGTTTGGGTATTACCCAGTGGCTAGCGAACTGGAAAAAAAACAACTGGAAAACTAGTCAGAAAGAGCCTGTGAAAAATCAGGACTTATGGCGCCGTTTAGACCTTGCTTGTCAGGGCCATAAAGTGAATTGGCATTGGGTCAAAGGCCATGCAGGACATCCGGAGAACGAACGTTGTGATGAACTGGCCCGCGTTGCTGCAACCCATCAGGCCACAGCAGTGGACGAGGGTTTTCAGCCTTCCGCTTGATCTGGCCCAGAACTATCAGCGGATGATTGGCCAAAGCAGCGAAACTGCTGTACCAACCAACAGTGCGGAAAAGGTTTTCCGCACCCAGAGCTGTGGAATGTAAGCGGACAAAATAATGCCAAAAAGACTGCCACAAGCACCTATCAAGCCCAACCAGCCAATCAGCTCCAGCGGTAAAGTCTGACCTTGCACCGACATTAGCCAATAGTGACTGATAAAACCTGTGCTGCTTTGCAAAAAAATAAGCGCCAGGCTACAGGCTATAGCTCCGGACATCGGGATCACAGTGACTGCCAGCAATAACGGCACTATTAAAAAGCCACCGCCAACCCCCACCAAACCAGTTAACATACCTAAAGACATCGCCAGAGCAGCCAATAGCCAGGGCGACTGGATCTGCCACTGCCAAATGGTCTTACGCCACATATTAGCCGCACTGCCTAACATCAAAACTGCCAGGATCAGCAGTTGCACAGAAGAATGCAGCCATTGAGCTAAAGCAACACCCAGTAAAGTGCCAAAAAAAGCCGGAACCGCAAAACGCTTAAATAAGGAAAAATCGAGATGACGACGCCACAGATAAGGCAATAAAGCGATAAAGCTGATTTGAGCCACCACACCCAAAGACGAGACTATGGCCACTTTTTCCGGCAGCTGCACTAAATGCACCAGCACAGGCACGGTCAGAATTGAACCGCCTGAACCTAATAATCCCACACTTAAGCCGATAATTAAGGCTGAAATCAGTACCAGAGCCGACATAAAAAACCAGACCGTTTTAATAACTAAAAGAAATATTAAGCTCCAATAAAGGAATAAGCAAGCAGACTTCATCTTGAACAAACAGAATAAAAAAAGGCCAGCATCAGCTGACCTTTGGCATGCGATATTAAACGGCTTAGTCAGCTTTTAATAAAGCTTCCACTTCTTTAACAAAATCAGCATCATCTGGTGACACCTTACTGCCAAAGTGCTTAACCTGCTGCTCGTCCTTACTAACCAGATACTTGTTGAAATTCCAGGACGGCTTTTCACCAGTTTTGGCGATTAAGGCTTTAAATACCGGGTTCACGTCATCACCACGCACAGCGCTGGTGGCAAACATGGGGAAAGTTACACCGTAGTTGATGTAACAAACTTCAGCCGTTTTTTCCGCGTCGTCATGTTCTTGCATAAAATCATCAGATGGGAACCCCAGCACCACTAGCCCCTGATCTTTGTACTTTTCGTATAAAGATTGCAGAGATTTAAACTGAGGCGTAAAACCACATTTACTGGCGGTATTTACAATCAGTAAGGTTTTGCCTTTGTAGGTTTCACATAAATCCAGCGTTTCCTTTTTACGTAACTGCGGCAGGGAATGGCCCAAAATTTCGCCACAGCTATTGGCAAAAGCGACGCCGCTTGCGCTGAGCAGCAGTGCCGCAGTCAGCATTTTCTTCATTGTTTTCATTATTAGCTCCTGTGATTAAACGATATGAATTGATACGGACCAAGTCAGATGCTGGATCTGAGCTTTAACAACAGACCGGCTATCTGAGGCTGTTATTTCACGTAATCTATCCTCAAAGTAATTGCTGTTGCAGCTAGGCGACAAGCCCGTGAGTCTCCGGGAACATAGTCAGCTATGTGACTGGAGCGAGAGCGCGCAGTCAACAACGCTGTAGCTGCAAGTACGACGAGGACAAAAAAGGCGACCTGAGTCGCCTTTTCGTTCACCTGGCTTTATTGCACTAAAGCCAAAGCTTCTAAAATTTCACGCGGCTCTACTTCAGGGCCATTTAAAGATTCATCCCAGTTGGTGCCGATCAGTACGCCGTCATCGTACATTTCTTGCAACCAGCCTTCACAAAATACATCCAGTGGAATAGCTTCTGGTTTGTAGTCAGACCATTCTTCAGAGCAGTGTACTAAAGCCGCTTCCTGGCTAGACCAGAATGGCATCACGTCTGTGTCTTCAAAATCAACAGACTCAACCACCAATAAATCTTCGCCATTGGCTAAAGTCCAAACCACACCATGAGTTTTGGCTTCAGCAATAAAATTTTGAAACACCGGATCATGTGAATATTCGCCCATGGCAACCACCTTTATCTGAACTGTTAGTTTAATTGCTACTATTAGAGCAGAAAACCAGATTAAAGACGAATTAAAATCCCCTTTCCTGTTGTGCTCTGTTCCCCTGTTTTTTAAAAATAACGTACAATTGCCGCATTCTAACCAACAAGATGAGTGACTCTTATGGCTCAGTATATTTACAGCATGTACCGCATGTCGAAAGTAGTGCCGCCAAAACGCACTATTTTAAAAGACATTTCGCTGTCGTTTTTCCCAGGTGCAAAAATTGGTGTTTTGGGTTTAAACGGTTCAGGTAAATCCAGCTTGCTGCGCATTATGGCAGGCGTGGACACAGAGTTTGACGGTGAAGCCCGTCCTTTAGCCGGTATCAATATTGGTTATCTACCGCAGGAACCTCAGCTTGATCCGGAAAAAACTGTGCGTGAAGTGGTAGAAGAAGCCGTTGCTGATGTGAAAAACGCCTTAACCCGTTTGGATCAGGTGTATGCAGCTTACGCAGAAGAAGATGCAGACTTTGACGCTTTAGCCCGCGAACAAGGTGAGCTGGAAGCTATTATTCAGGCTAAAGATGGTCATAACCTCGACAATATCCTGGACCGTGCAGCGGATGCCTTACGTCTGCCCGCCTGGGATGCTGTAGTGAAGCACTTATCAGGTGGTGAACGCCGTCGTGTGGCGATCTGTCGTTTGCTGTTAGAAAAACCAGACATGCTGCTGCTGGACGAACCTACTAACCACTTGGATGCTGAATCTGTCGCCTGGTTAGAACGTTTCCTGCACGACTACACCGGCACTGTAGTGGCCATTACCCACGACCGTTATTTCCTCGATAACGTCGCCGGCTGGATTTTAGAGCTGGACCGTGGTGAAGGTATTCCATGGGAAGGTAACTACTCTTCATGGTTAGAGCAAAAAGATGCCCGTCTGGAGCAGGAAGAACGCAGTGAAAACGCACGCCAGCGTTCTATCAAACAGGAATTGGAATGGGTACGTACCAATCCAAAAGGCCGCCATGCCAAATCCAAAGCCCGTATGGCCCGTTTTGAAGAGCTGCAAAGCCAGGATTTCCAGAAACGTAATGAAACCAACGAGCTGTTTATTCCGCCTGGACCACGTTTAGGCGACAAAGTGCTGGAAGTGAAGAACCTGCGTAAAACTTTTGGCGACCGCGTCCTGATTGACGATTTAAGCTTCAGCATTCCAAAAGGCGCCATAGTGGGTATCATCGGCCCGAACGGTGCGGGTAAATCCACTCTGTTTAAGATGATCACAGGTTCTGAACAAGCCGATGCCGGTACTATTGAAGTCGGTGAAACAGTACAAATCGCCAGCGTAGATCAGTTCCGCGACAGCATGGATCCAAAAAATACCGTATGGCAGGAAATCTCCAACGGTCAGGATATTTTGCAGATCGGTAACTTCCAAATTCCAAGCCGCGCTTATGTCGGTCGTTTTAACTTCAAAGGCAACGATCAGCAGAAGTTTATCGGCGAGTTGTCAGGTGGTGAGCGCAACCGTGTGCATTTAGCGGCGCTGTTAAAAGCGGGCGGCAACATGCTGTTACTCGACGAACCGACCAACGATTTGGACGTTGAGACCCTACGTGCTCTGGAAAACGCCATACTCGACTTCCCTGGCTGTGCCATGGTGATCTCGCACGACCGTTGGTTCCTTGACCGTATTGCCACTCATATTCTGGATTACCGCGACGAAGGGAAGGTGAACTTCTTCGAAGGTAACTATTCAGACTACGAGACCTGGATGAAGGCCACTTACGGCTCAGATGCAATGCAACCGCACCGCATTAAATACAAGAAGATCTAAGAGTAAACGGAGATCTAACGAAAAAGGGGTAAAGCCAATGGCTTTACCCCTTTTTTTAACCTTTGGTTTTACACTGCGTCTTCGTTCTCTTCGCCTGTGCGGATACGGATCACTCGCTCCACATCAAACACAAAAATTTTGCCATCACCAATGCGGCCTGTTTGGGCTGTTTTGATAATCACATCAATGCAGCGCTCTACTTGTTCATCCGGCAGTACCAGTTCAATTTTTACCTTAGGTAAAAAGTCGACCATATACTCAGCACCACGGTACAGTTCGGTATGGCCTTTCTGGCGGCCAAAACCTTTGACTTCAGTGACTGTCATGCCGGTGATATTAATTTCGGCCAGAGCTTCGCGTACATCGTCTAATTTAAAAGGCTTAATAATAGCTTCAACTTTTTTCATGACTTCCTCAGCGCTGTTTCCGCATCCACGATGTGATGGGGTATCTTCTGTCTTTACCAAAGTTGCGGCTGGTCACTTTTGGACCCACGGCCGACTGGCGTCTTTTGTATTCGTTGATATCAATCAGGTTTAACACCCTGCGAACTGTTGCTTCATCATAGCCCATCGCCACTATGGCGGGCAGCGATTTGTCGTGCTCGACATAAGCTTCAATCATTGCATCTAAATCATCGTAAGGCGGCAGATTGTCCTGATCGGTTTGATCCGGCGCCAGCTCAGCCGATGGTGGACGGTCTATCACCCGTTGTGGGATCACAGGAGAAATGCTGTTGCGATACTCTGCTAAACGATACACCAGCGTTTTTGGCACATCTTTAATGACCGCAAAACCACCACACATATCGCCATACAAAGTGCAGTAGCCTACAGCGTTTTCACTTTTATTGCCTGTAGTGAGTAGCATACGGCCAGTTTTATTCGACATCGCCATCAACAACACACCACGAATACGGGCTTGCAGGTTTTCTTCTGTCGTATCTTTGCCTTTGCCTTTGAACAAAGGCGTCAGCTGACCCATAAAGCTGTTGTACATAGGCTCAATAGAGACTGAATCAAACTCAACGTCCATCATTTGTGCCTGAGCTTTGGCATCTTCCACACTCATAGAGGAGGTATAAGCAAAAGGCAGCATCAGGGCTTGTACTTTGTCAGCGCCTATTGCATCTGCGGCTATCGCCAGCGTTAAAGCCGAATCTATACCACCGGATAACCCCAGCACTGCGCCAGGGAAACCGTTGTGCTGAATATAATCGCGGGTGGCCATCACTAAAGCTGCATAAACTTCAGCTTCAACCGATAAGCGTGGTGCAAGCTCTACATGACCATATTGCTGACCACGGGCCGCTAAATTGACTGTGGCAAGTTCGCTCTCGCAGGCTTTACCACGAAACAGTAATTGCGCATCCGGGCTGACGACCAGCGATTGACCATCAAACACCAGCTCGTCCTGACCTATGACGTTATTGACATAGACAAAACCTAAATGCAGGTGTTTAGCTAAGGTTTGTAATAAGGCTTCACGCTGCTGGGCTTTGCCTATTTCATAAGGTGAAGCGTTTAATACCAAAGCCCAATCTGCGCCCTGCTCTTTGGCCAAAGCAGCCGGAGCGCCCTGCCAGACATCTTCGCAAATCAGCACTGAAAAACGTTGGCCCTTCAGCTCGAAACAACTAGCTTCTGTGCCTTCAGTAAAATAACGTTTTTCATCAAAGACACCGTAATTGGGCAGTGCCTGTTTGTAATAACGGGCTATCACTTCACCGTTTTGAATGACAGAAGCTGCGTTATATAAGGCTTCGCCATCGCGCCATGGGTGACCGACAACCAGTGTATTTGGCAGCTTAGCCGCACAAATCTGCTGCAGGCTTTGCTCGACCAGCAACTGAAAGTCGCCGCGCAGCAATAAATCTTCTGGCGGGTAGCCTGTTAAGGTCAGCTCAGGAAATAACAACAAATCGCTTTGACTGCTTGTGGCAATCTCCAGCACTTTTGCGGTGTTTTGCGCCACAGCAGCCACAATAAAGGGCTGCTGTACCAGGGTAATAGAGACAGCAGAGGACATCTGAACCTGCACTAAAGGATGAAAAAACTGCCGCTATGGTAGCGATTTTTAACGCCAGACTCAATCAAGCATCTTGATAAGCAAGATCCCATTGCGATTTTAGATATTTAACATAAATGCAACTAAACTCTGTCAGACAGATCCACAGGGAGTTTTTTGCAGATGAATGCATATAGTCCCGCCAAATCATCAAATGCCTTTAGCCTGATTGAGGTTTTATTGGTACTGGCTATTCTTGCCATAGTGTCCGCTATTGGCATGCCTAATCTGCGGGAAGTCTGGCAGCGCCTGCAGGCAGAGCACTTTATGCGCCAGCTCAGCCAGCATCTGGCGTATGCCAGAGTGCATGCAATAGCCCAACAATATCCAGTACAGATTTGCCCGCGCGTGGGTCAGGTATGCAGTGCCGACTGGAATGCAGCCCCTATTCAACTGCATCAGAAAGCGTTAAAAAACTGGCAGGACCTGTTATTGCGTGAACTCAAACATCCGGTTAACAGTCATCAGTTGTTTTATAACAGACCGTCACTGCAATTTCGCGGTGACGGCAGTCTGGATTTATTAGAGTCCGGTACTTTTGTGTATTGCAGTAAAGATAACTACCGCTGGCATTTCAGATTGAGCATTAGCCAGGCCGGGCGTAGCCGGTTATGGCAAGAAAATACGCCTTGCCCTTATTCACCTTAATAACTCCAGCAACCAGTTTCTGGCTCACTGCTTTTTTGACCATAGCTGTTCAACAAGAAGATCTGACAGCTCTTATCTTCCGCCTGCGCTTGTTGTGCCTGAGCTTTTAACTGATAGCCTTGCTCAGTCACCACAGCACTGATTTTATAACGGCCTGATTCGGTGACATACTGCTTAGCTGCAAAACCTAACTCCGTAAGATCTGCGCTGTATCGGCGCTGATCCACCAGTAACATCTCCTGTAAACCAGCCACTTTTAACAATTCCTGCATGGCTTCTGCTCTGTAGCTTTTTAATACATGGTCCTGATAACCAGGTAATAACACCGAAGCCAGAATCCCCATAATAGCCAGCACGACTAGCAGTTCAATCATGCCAATGCCTTGTTGTCTGCACCTCATTCATAAGCTCCTTCTTCACTATGATAAGTGCCTATCAACTGCCAGCGCGGGAAGCTGCTTTGTTTCATAGTGCTGCTGCAATGGGTACAATCAGGGCTGATCTCCACTATATTTTCAATCAAAATCTGCTGGTGATGCTGATCAATTAATGCAAAACCACCTTCAGTATTTGCTTTTACCGCCAGCGTTCCCGTTGCTTTCTCTGCCGGAAAAACCTTTGGTCTATAGAGGACAGAAGCGTGATGTAAGTGTAAGGCCAATAAAACTGAAGTCGCATTTTCCATACTGCAGAATTGCTCAGAAGCTGGATTAAGCGCCCTCATATAAACGACTCCGGCCACCACAACGGGGGCATGACTCAACCGACCAACTAACGGACTGTACCAACCGTTTTTTTGTTGGATCTGTTGCCACTCTTGATCAGTTAACACGGCAAGAGCTGGCGCAGCTGGCACAGTTCGACTAACTAAATCTGAGGCTTGCAGAATTGATCCAGCTTGGTGTTTCAATACTACAAAAACACTTTGGTCATGCTGCAAAGCGCTGAGTAATACCAGCCACTGGCTGCGTCTGGAATGAAAATCGCTGGCTGAACCGCCGACAGGAACTGCAGCATACAAGGTGCGGATAAATTGCACATCGCTAAGCTCAAGCCCGGAAAGATCGGCAATCAACTGCATGTTATAAAACAGATTTCCATCAATCTGAGTTTGCCAGAGCTGACCAGATTTTGTGCTGAACAACAAAGTCTCCGGCACAGAATCTCTATTTTGATCGTAAAGAGTGACTGCACCGGAGAGTTCAGTCATCTTCTGTTGTGCAACTAACTGGCTTTGCAGCCTTCCTGTGAGTGCTTCCACTTTATATACCAAAGACCGCTGCTCTGTTGCTGCTGTATTTGGTAATAAAAGCGACAAAGCAGCCTTTTCAAACCCGGAGCTTTGCTCGGTCAGTAATACAGGTTGTGCCATAGCTCCGGTTAAAGCTTCAAAACCAACATCTGCAGAACTAATGGACCACAAGAGCTCAGGTAAATGCATAGTGTTGAGTTCTAACGCAAAATAAGTCAGGCTGCTACTGCCGCTGACAATAATAAACTGGCCTTCGCGTTTCAGTTCCTGTTCTGTAAGCAACAAAGGCTGATGGATCTGCACAGCCGGATCAGTCAGTTTAATCTGCAGCTCTGATAGCGAGGGTAACTGCGACCAGGGTAACCACCAGACCGTACTTTTGTCTTTATCATCCGTGTTAAATTTCAACACCCCAGCGTAACTAACGACCCTGTAACCAGCGTCAATATAAGCGGGCAACGATTGACTTTGTACATCAACAGTACTGCAGGATAAGGTGTCCAGCAGCTCAGGAAGACGACTGAGCCACTCATTGGTGTCGGCATCACTCAACTTCAAATGTACAGACAACATTCGGTGCTGCTGCGGATCCAATTCTGTCAGTTGCACAGAACCAAAACCCGGCAGATGGCTCCAGTAGCTGCTTGCAAACAGCTGATGACTGCAAAGCAATAAAATGAGCCCAAACTTATAGAACCCCATCCCAGTCCCCTTCAGGCAAAGACTGCCTGACTAAAAAGCTGGTAATACTGTGCTGCTGGTAGGCGGACTGTTCTGTAGTTCGCAGCTCATGCCACTCGCAATGCAGCGAGACACTGCTCCAGGCGGCATAAAGTGCCGGACAAGGTGCCAACACAAAAACACCAGACTCAAACATACCTTGTTTGAGTTGCTCTAATTGCCGGGCATGCTTGCTTTGAGTCTGCTGTTTTAATTGCACAGATAAAGTGGCACTGCCTGCCAACTTCTGACTCAACTGTGTTTGAACCAACATAGGTATGGTGATGCAGCTTAAAATTAGCATCAACACCAACGTAGTAACCAGGATAAAACCTTTAGAACTGAACATCATAACGACCTCCTTTTATAAGCGTGTGTTGCTAAATGCCACAGAACTGCTGACTAACAGGCGTCGAAACGGGTCAGAAGGGGCCTTGAACCACTGTTGTCCCATCTGATAAAGCTGGTTATTTTGGTAACTAAAATCTTCGTCTAAACTACGTAACAGCAGATAAAATTTAATATTGATGATACGGTGCTTTTGTTGCTGCCAATGCTCTGGCTGCATCTGTTCTGTGCTCAGGTAGTAATCCACTTGCCCGTCTAAATTGGCATCTAAGCCGAATTCAAAATGCATCCTCTCAACACCGTCCATAATAGAGTCTGTGTCCATGATGGATTGGCCAGCAGCATTGCGGATTAATCGTTTACGCATCAGTACTGGTATAGTGTCACCTGCATGTTTTTGCTCGCTGATATAAAAAACCTGATGGCTGAGCGGCCAATACCTTGAGTCAGGGGTTAACTCAGCACTGGAGCTATTTACAAAACGGCTGCTTGCTGCTGAGGTTTCGAAATAAAACCGATTTGCACGCATCTGAGTTGCCAGTACACTGTTGCCAACAATACGTTTGAACTGCAATAATTCAGAGCCGGCTTTAGGCTGGCTTACACAATTCAGATGTTTGTGTCGCTGCACCAGCTGCGCATACAAGCTCAGATAAGGTTGGCCTTTAACGGGAAAACTACCTGTATCAAACTCAGCCACACAGTCGCCTAATACTGGCGGTAACTGATGCGAAGCATGTGCGACATCAGCCAGACTACGTCCGGCAAAAAACATCAGATTCGGTAATTCAGCCTGAAATAAACTGACCAGCATCTGACTATTTTGCTGCAATTGCACCAATTGCTGAGTCTGACGGTTGGACTGCTGAGTCGCAAATAAAGTCCCAATCAAAAAGGTCATCAACAGCAGACCTAAAGTCAGGCTAACCAGCAACTCCAGTAAAGTGAAACCGCGCATCTCAAGGCACCACCACAGAGACTTGCAGCCGATCGGGTGATAGCTCACAGACAGAAGCCGGCCTCTGTATCTGAACTTTAGCCTGAGAACGCCAGCTCAACTGCACCAGTGTCTGAGTGGCCTGCTGACGAATGCAAAGTGTGGGTTGCTGCAATAGCTGTAAAGTTTCCGGATGACCAGAGGCGCTTAAGGTGCTGTATAAATGAAACTGACTTAACTGCTCTGCATCACAACGCTGGTTTTCAGTACAATCAGCTGGCTGCTCTGTGGTCCAGAGCGGATGCGTTCCTTCATAGAATTCAGCAGAACTATTATGACTTGCCATCCGGCCAGCCAGTTCAGAGGTCAGAGACAAAGCTATGGTTTGCTGTGTTGCCATAATAACTTGCTGACGTGCAAACAAGGATGCACTTAAAGCACCAAGCCCTGTCAGACACAGCAACAATAAACTGATCAGAACTTCGATTAAGCTAAAACCTGAGGCATTTGGCATATCCATTCGCCTGTCAAAATCCGTTTACCTTAAATTTACCTCCGTTCCTTAAAAGGTCAAATTTTACCAGCACTTTTTCACAATGGTCGCACCAGTACCACCGTTAGCGCCTTTTATCCCCGCCTGGTTGTAACTTAAGGACGAGCAATCGTCATTACTTTGAGCGCCTGTGGCCGTTGCGGTCAGCGTAAAAGTGCGGCTGTCCAAATCGTCGACATCAAAGCTGAAACGCTCAGATAAGTCGTTGCTGCATTGCAGCTCTGGCAACTCTGTTGTTTCACCATTGTTGGTGGCGTAGGTCATATTGGTGGTATACACCCTTTCCATAAACTGAGCGTATTCCAACAAGCAGGCGGTGGCGCTTGCTCTGGCGCTGCTTAGCATATAGCCCTGATAAGAGGGCACAGCTATAGCGGTTAAAGTGCCCACTATGGTGATAGCAATTAACAGCTCAATCAGGGAAAAGCCACGCTCTTTGCTTGTTTGCATTAGTTGTCTACCTCGCGCCATGACACGCGGCCACGTCTGATTTGAGTGTTTACGTCTAAATTCACCACATTGGTGTCGGCTAAACCTACCGCCATTTTATCTTCAAAAAACAATGGTTCAGTCGGCATACTGTCAAAACGCACTCCGGACAGTTCTAAAATTTCATCATCTTCGGTCACGCCGTCGTCCTGATTAAAGCTTTCATCGCCGGAAATATCAAAAAAGTGATACTTCAGCCGACCACCATGGTAAGGATCCACCGCCATCACATAGCCATCGCCTTCAGGGTTACACACGTTACTGTCGGGAATAATACTGTTCACCACTAAGGTAGTGCCTACTATACGGGGCGAAGACACTATGCGCTCGCGCTCGTCAGGTAAGTCGATAAACCAGCCTTTAAAACCCGCCATATCGTTGGCGGCAGAAGAAGATACAGTGCGCCCTTCGGTGCCATTGCTGTGGTTAACATTGCTCAGTATGCGCTCCTTAAGTAAAGTACGGCCTGACAGGGCTATACCATCCATAACACCATACCAGCTTTGTTCATCATCCAGCTGAGGGTCTGGAGTTTCCAGATAGCGACCTGTGCCAAAAAACACCCACAACTTGCCGGTTTTAGGTTCTGAACCAAGAGCTATGCCGCCCGTAATAGATTGAGGATCACCTGCAGCATCTTCTGCCTGATACAAGGGACCGCCGCCATAGGCTATAGTCCAGTTATTCGGGTTATTCGACGACAAGTCAAACTTCCAGACATTGCCTTGTAAATCTCCGGCAAAAAACCAGTCGGTGTTGCCGTTTTTGCTGTAATCCCAGCCTTCAATCTGGCCTAAACCTGTATCGCCTGAACCGGTTGTGACTTCCAAACCATCCCCGCTGACCATGGATTCGCCAGTTTCAATATCCAGCACTAACAAACCTGGCCGGCCCGTGCTGTTGTTGTAACCATAACCAATAACCACGGCCCATTTACCATTGTTTAAACGGGTGATTATAGGTTTGGCAGTGGTGATCCCTAACTGCGGAAAACTTTTATCCCACAATAAACTGGCTGCGCTGATTTGCCCGGGATCGGTGATATCAAGAGCAAACATACTGTTTCCACCTCGCCCTGTGCTGCCCACCAACACTGTGCGCCAACCGCCATCAAAATACACATCGGCGGAAACGGCTGTGCCATCAACAAAATAATCCTTTTGGATCACCCCGCTGACATTAGGTTCGCTCAGAGCTTTAAGGTTTGTCGCAGCAGTCAGCATTTGTCGCGGCACGTAAGCAAAAGCTTCGGCACCTGTTGTGGCATTAAACGCATGCAGCATACCGTCATTGGCCCCAACGTAAATCAGTGGCTGGCGGCTTTTGTAAGTAGCCACATGAGCTTTATAGCTACTGGCTTCGGGCCAATTGTAAGAGTGGTAATTAAAATTAACCGGTGCGCCCACGTAAACAGGAGAGGAGTTGGCAATATCGCCTAAAGCAGTGGATCTATTGCGATAACTGCCACCATTTTGTTGCTCCAACGCGGTGTTACCGCGGATATAATCCACCACATTGCTGCTACCTAAAGCGGCCTGCTGACTCCCGACGCCACTGGTTAAGTTCGCCCAGACAAATAGATCCGCTGTGGTTTCTGTTTTACCAAAGTAAATGACCCTGTCGTCCCAGTCCGGCATTTCTTCAGCCGCACTCCAGACATAACTAGTGGTGTCTTCAATGTTGTAATTCACCAGATCACCACTCCAGTCACCACTGTTAAAGCGGCCCTGATACACACTTTGTTCAGCCTGCAAAGAAGTGGTAGTGCCGGCTAAATTTGAACCAGAAGCGACCCGGGCAATAATAGCGGATAAGGTATTGGACAAACCTGTGGCAAAGGCATCTGGATCCGCCGCACTAAAAAAGCCGCCCCTGCTGTTGACTGCAGCATGTAATAAATCATCAATTTTGGCAGGTTGTGTTGCCAGAGGATCTGGCCAGGATATGGCGCTGCTTGCCCCTATCGCGTTAAAAGCTGTAGCTGAACTTATGGTGCCTTCCACACCAAGCCCAACACCAAAAGTCACCATATGTTGCCAAAATGCCGGATTAATCGGGCTGGTGGGAACTAAATTATCCAGGTCGGTGCGTAAATCCCGTTTCCAATAGTACATAGCCACATCGGCCAGCGTATTGCTGCGATTGTCAGAAAAAGGCCCGGTTGCCGCATACACGTAGGAGGTACCGCCTGGTTTGCTGATCGTTTGATTATTGCTGGTACTGCCATCGTTATTAGAGCGCGCAGCAGCCGTTTGTGCTTGAGAGGCACTGTCTTCACTCCAGTAACCATCTGTCATCAAAATGCTGTAACTCTGGCGACACATAATATGTTGGGAGTCATCGTCTGTCCCTGGCGTCCCCCCCCAGGGTCCTTTATTGTCTGTTCTGGAGAAATACAAACCCGCATCATTGAGTGCCTTGCGCAAAGGTGTGCCGTTGTAGTCATAGACCCGCTCATACAGCTGATCATAAAAACTCTGTTTGTCAGCGCCCGTAAAAGGCCGCACGCCGTTGATCACTGTGCTGACAGCAGCTCCATCAACAGTACTGCTACCTTTGTTTATCGCCCCAAAACCAACCCGTAAAGCTTCAGTCTGGGTCGAAAATGCGCGGCCTATGCCTGCTTGTGAAGCCAACAATCGGGAGCGGTAATAAGTATACCAATTGGCAAAATTTTGTATTTCCTGCGCATAACTGCAGGTCCCTGCAGTGCAATCGGTGCGATTGATCCGGCCTTCGCCACTGTAGCTTAAAGTGGCAGCGTTAATTTCTATACGCTGATAATTGGTGTAGGTAAATAAACTGCCGCCTGTATGGTTGTAATACACAGCAGGGTAAAAAGTCCGGCTGGCAGTTACGTTCTGACAATTCGTTTTTGCTGTTGAGGTTATAGTGCAATAGCGCCAGCCTGCGCTGGAGGTTTCATTCACTGTCAGGTTACGGCTGCCTTTGAAGGTTCGAAACGGATGGTGATAAGCGGCTGCCGGGTTGGAGTTTGGAAAAGACGTACCGTCAGCTTTAATCCAGGGTTTATAGGTAATTGACGGATTATAGTAAGACTTGTTCAGTGCGTAAGAGCGCAGCGCTCTTGCAAATAACGCTTCATTGTTATTGGCCGCATTGAGGTTAGTTGCATTACTTTCATCCCGAAACGACACCACCTGATGCGTTGCGTCTGAATCACCATAAAGCCCTGTGACTCTGGGATAGACATAATGCGGATCGTCCGCATATAAATCAGGTGTGATCTCCCAGTGCATGGAACCCGAGTCATCAATCATAAACATGATATTAGGCTCGACTGAACTGCCGGTTTGCAGTGGCGGGGAAGTTAAATCCAGCGCCGCCAGACTACAGAAGCTGGTGATCATCAGGCTCACCAGCATAAATTTTGTGCAGGATGTATTTATTTTCATTACATCAGCCTTTGCAGTTTAACGTCTGAACAAACTTTGCAGCATGACAGCAGCTCTGCCGTTGTCCGACACTGTGCGTGCCGTAATACGGAAAGTAGGTGATAAACACCCTACCGAAATTTTATCTTTGCTGGCGACATCAGCGCATTCCGGTGGATAAGGCCAGTCTCCCATGTATTCAATCAGAAACTCTGCACCGGTTTCATTGCTATCGTTCAGCGCAGTCGCGGATAACCACAGCAAACCATTGTCGTTCCAGCGATCATCAGCCCCAGCTACAGGTAAATCATAGACTCCGGCACTATCAATCAGAGCCACAGGATCGTTGACATTTAACATCTCCTCAGCTTCAAGCAACGCAGCTTCTACCTGTTGATAAGAGGACTGCCGGTCGTATAAATTGGCACTCATTCGCTCCTGCAACAAACTTGATTGCATACTGCTGACAGCAACCAGCGTAATGGCCAGCAACAGTAATAAGCTGACAATCAAGGCGATTCCTTGTTGTTGACAGACAGGACAAAGTGGCAGGCGCTGGGCTGTTTGCATAGCTAAATCCTGTTCCTGATGCTGATCTGGTAGTTCATCCTGCTCATCTCTTCAGGTAACTGCAGATCCGAATCGCCGGTAGCAATAAACTGCAAAGAAATCCGCACTGAAATAATGTCCATCCAGTCCACGACCAGATCAGCATCACGCCAGCTTCTGCTGCGCTCGTCCATAAACTCCAGCTGTAAATCGCTTACACCATACAGAATTTCTTCCGCCGCACTGTTGTTTCTGACCCGAAACAAGGATGTACTTTGTTGATCGGTACTGGCTGCAATGTACCAGCTGACAGAATCAAAATTCATCAGCATCGCATTCACTGCATATTGTTTTACTGTGCCGGCAGCGCCATCACACAACAATGGAAATCCCAGGCCCGAGGTGCAATTGTCGGCGTTAGCTTCATGGAACACGCTGGTTAAATCTGTGCCACTGGCGCTGAAAATACTGCTTAACCCCTCATCACACAGCATGAGTAAGTCGCCGTTTTGAACCTGATGCTCAGTGCTAAGAACCAACTGACTCAGCGCCGCGTCATGCGATTCCACACTGTAGCTTCGACCAGAGCCAAACATCAGTCGGATAGCATCCGTATCAGAGAGCGGACTAACGCCGTTGATAGCAGGAGCTGGTTGTTCAAAGCCTTCAATACCACCATTCCAGATAGCCCAGGCAGAACCCGCCACATTGGCGGCATTGAGCACATTAACAACGCGGGATGCGTTGCCACAGCCTATGTAGCCGGAGCGCCGGATATCATTTGCCATCAGCTCAAAGGTGGTACGACTGGAGTTTTGTAACTCACCAAGCACGGCATTCAGTTCGGCCGTTTTGCTATTGGATAAGTAAACCCCAATCACTGACCCCGTCAGCAACAAGCCCAACACCATGGCGATCATCAGTTCGGATAAAGTAAAACCCAGTTGCTGTTTCATGGCCGAACCTGCATGGCAAAATTGGTAGACCCTGTCACCTTCTCATCTTGCCAACTGATGCTGATGGTATAAACGCCGGCCCCTGCATCCCACACCACTTCAGGGCAAGTGGTTGTGCCTGTAGCAGCTTGTAACTGCAATGCCCATTCAGCCAGTAGTTCAGACTCACAATCTCCGGCGTAAGAGCCAGAGCGTGCCACATCAGGGTTTGATCGCATGATCTCAGTTAAAGTGCCGGCCAGTATCAAAGCTGTAGTGCGCTCCTGAGCACTTTGGCTATAACGCACTGAACTGCTTTGCAACGCGGCTATACCCAATAAACCTATGCCCAGCACCAGCACAGAGATCAGAATTTCTATCAATGCAATGCCTTGTTGGCGGTAACGCTGGAGATAGCAACGGTTGCAATGGCTACGCATCAGTGCTCCTTTTTAGCTGCCGCACTGGGACAGCTGAATACTGCTGCGCCCACCGGATAAGAAAGTCAGGGTCCTGCCATTGTCGTCAAATTCAGCACCATCGGCACATAACTCAAAGGCTGAATTCAACGGTTGGTTATTTTGACCTCGGATCAGGCCTTGTCCACTGAAACGCAGTTCGGTGAAAGCCGCGCTGATGATCAGTCGAGCATCAAAACGCCCCCCCCGGATCACAGTAGCTGGTGAGGCTGTATCTATGATCAGCCAGCCACTCCAGGATCCTGAAGCTGCCGAACAGTCACTCAGCTCTGCATTAGCCTTGCATAAACGTATGGTTTGATTTTGTTTAATGGCTTCAGATCGGGCCAGCTGGATCACAGAAAGTAGTTCATTAGCCTGACCCGACAAGCGGTTTCGAGCCAATAGATCAGTAAATGACGGCACAGCAACAGCTACAAGTACCATTAGCACCAGAATAGAGATCATTAGTTCAATCAGGGTAAAAGCGTTTTGTCGCTGCAACAAAGGACGATCATCCATTTGTTTACTACTCCCATAGCCACCTGCTTATATCTGCTGATATGGACCAAGGGTTTAAGCATAGCAAAAGATCTGAAGGGCGCTAGGAAGCCAATACTGCAGCTATCCCTAAAGCCTGAACTTTAGAGATAGCTGGTAAACAAAAAGAAAAGGAGTACAGAATGAGGGGATTAGCGAAGCTCTGCCGGCACAGCAAAAATCACGTTTTCTTCACGGCCAGGATGTTCAATCACTTGTTTGCCACCCCATTCAGTCAAACGCTGCACAACCTGCTGCACCAGTACTTCAGGCGCAGAAGCACCTGCTGTAACCCCGACAGATTTGACATCTTTTAGCCAGTCCTGCTGAATATCCGCAGCGGTATCAATCAGGTAAGAGCGACACCCCATTTTTTCAGCCAGTTCGCGCAAACGATTTGAGTTACTGCTGTTTTTCGCACCGACCACCAGCAATAATTCTGTTTTGGCGGAAAGTTCACGTACTGCGTCCTGCCGGTTTTGCGTCGCATAACAAATATCATCTTTACGCGGCCCTTCAATATCTGGGAAACGTTGGCGCAGTGCGTCAATCACATCCGCTGTGTCATCTACGGATAAGGTGGTCTGGCTGCTGAAACATAAAGCAGCCGGATTTTTCACCTGCAACTGTTCGACATCTTCGACCGACTCAACCAGATAAATACCACCTTCGGCGTTATCGTATTGGCCCATAGTGCCTTCGACTTCAGGGTGTCCGGCATGGCCAATCAAAATGCATTCGATGCCTTTACGACTGGCACGAGTGACTTCCATATGTACCTTAGTCACCAGAGGGCAGGTCGCATCAAATACTTTCAAACCCCGTTGTTTCGCATTTTCACGTACGGCCTGTGACACACCATGGGCACTGAAAATAACGATGGCATCGTCCGGCACTTCGTCCAGCTCGTCGACAAAAACTGCACCGGCACGACGTAAACCATCAACCACAAATTTGTTATGCACCACTTCATGGCGCACATAAATAGGCGGTTCGTAAATTTCCAGCGCACGCGACACTATGCTGATAGCACGATCAACACCTGCACAAAAACCCCGTGGATTGGCGAGTAAGATATCCATAATTAATTGATAACCTGTACGATTTCAACACTAAAGGTCAGAGTCTGACCTGCCAGTGGATGGTTAAAATCCACAGTAACAGACTCGCCCACCACGTCACGAATGAGGCCCGGCAATTCAGAACCGTCTGGCATAGCAAAACCCACGATCATGCCGACTTTGGCCGGAGCATCGCTCGAGAATTTACTGCGGTCGACATAATAAATATTGTCAGGGTTTGGCATACCGTAGGCATCTTCAGGTGCCAGCGTAAAAGTACGTTTATCGCCAGCCGCCATACCACCTAACTGAGCTTCAAAAGCGGGCGACAAGCTGCCATCACCCATTTGTAATTTGGCCGGTTTGTTATGCACACGGGTGCTTTCGGCGGCGCTGCCATCGGATAATTTAATATCAAAGTGAAATATCACAGTACTGCCTGGACCTATGATCACTGTTTGTCTCCTGAAGTGGCTTTCTGGGTTTCGCTACTGAAGCTATCCCAGATCAGTAAAACGGCGCCAATGCTGATAGCACAATCGGCAATATTAAAAATAGGGTAATGCCAGCTCTGGTAAAACACGTGCAAAAAATCCACCACATAGCCATAGAGGCTGCGGTCGATTAAATTACCAATAGCGCCGCTGATTATCAGGCTCAGTGCTAAAGATAATTTCAGCTGGCTTTTCGCTAAACGGCTTAACCATACAGCTAATACGAGACTGACCACTACAGCGATCAGGGTAAAAAACCAGCGTTGCCAGCCACCTGCGTCACCTAAAAACGAAAACGCAGCGCCATAGTTACGGGCGTAGGTAAAATTAAACACTGGCAACAAAGACACAGATTCGCCTAAGCTGAAGTTCTGAATCACCCAGATTTTAGTAAGCTGGTCAACGACCAGCACCAGCACTATCAGCCACCACCAGCGCCAACCGGTTTCTCTGAATAACTGCATCAGGCAAACTTCCTCACTTCACCAGCGCCTTCGACGTTGTCGACACAGCGGATACAAATCAGCGGATGCGCTGGATTCAGACCCACATCATGTCTGTGGTGCCAGCAACGGTCACACTTAGGCGCAGTGGAGGCGTTCAGCAGCACAAACAGGTTGTCCATTTCAGTGGCTACTGCATCAGCAGGAGCAGCGTCGCTGGAGACCACTGCGGTAGAAGTTAGCAAGGCAAAACGTAACTCATCGCCAATAGAGGTCAGGTCTGAAGCCAGCTGGCCTTTAGCGTATAAAGTCACTTCAGCTTGTAACGAAGCACCAATTTTGCCATCACGACGGCCTACTTCCAGCACCTTGTTGACTGCATCACGCACTTCCAGCAGTTGTTGCCAGAAGGCATCATCAAACTGACCTGCAGGCACTGTATCTAAGCCCTGATACCAGACTTCAGTAAAGACAAACTCACTGTGCTGACCCGGCATCACTTCCCAGATTTCCTGTGCCGTAAAGCTCATGATAGGTGCCATCCAGCGCACCATAGCCTGTACAACATGGAATAACGCAGTCTGGCAGGAGCGTCGGGCTAAACCATCGGTTTTTGCCGTGTACTGACGGTCTTTAATCACGTCTAAGTAGAAGCTACCCAACTCTACAGTACAGAAATTCATTAACTTCTGGCTGACCTGATGGAACTGGTAGTTCTCATAAGCATCGACAATTTCCTGCTGCAATTTAGCAGCACGTTGCACCAGCCATAAATCCAGCTGCACCATGTCTTCAAATGGCACCAGTTGCGTCTCTGGCTCGAAACCTTTTAAGTTGGCTAAAAGGAAACGGGCTGTATTACGGATACGACGGTATTTGTCAGCCGCGCGGTTTAAGATTTCATCAGAGACAGTCATCTCTGAGGTGTAATCTGTAGTCGCTACCCATAAGCGCAGAATATCTGCACCTAACTTGTTCATCACGTCCTGCGGCGATACCACGTTGCCCAGGGACTTGGACATTTTGCGGCCTTCACCATCCACGGTAAAACCATGGGTCAGTACTTGTTTGTAAGGTGCATGGTGTTTAATTGCCACACCTGTCATCAGCGACGACATAAACCAGCCACGGTGCTGATCCGACCCCTCTAAATACAGGTCAGCCTGAGTTGCACCATGGAATTCAGCACGCGGCTCAATCACACAAGCGTGAGTCACACCTGAGTCAAACCACACATCCAGCGTATCTGTGACTTTAACGTACTGTGCTGCATCAGCACCTAGTAGCGTTTCAGGCTCTAAGTCAAACCAGGCCTGAATACCGGATTGCTCCACTAACTTAGCCACTTGCTCCATCAAAGCTGGCGTATTCGGATGCAAAGCACTGGTGTCTTTATCAACAAAAAGTGCAATAGGCACGCCCCAGGTACGCTGACGGGAAATACACCAGTCCGGACGACCTGCCACCATATTTTCAATACGCTGCTGACCCCAATCCGGGATCCAGCGGGTTTTGCCAATTTCTTCTAAAGAAGTACTGCGCAGGCCTTTCTGTTCCATGCTGACAAACCACTGCGGCGTAGCACGGAAAATAATAGGGGTTTTATGACGCCAGCAATGCGGATAGCTGTGCGTTAAGGCTTTATGCACCAATAACTTGCCTGCGTCTTTTAATGCTTCAACCACAGAGTCGTTGGCTTTAAACACGTGCTGACCAGCAAAAAGTGGCGTATCAGGTAAATAAACACCGTTAGCACCTACAGGATTAGCCACTTCTAAGTTGTAGAGCTTACCTACAGTGAAGTCTTCCGGGCCATGGCCAGGCGCCGTATGTACAGCACCAGTACCAGAATCGGTCGTGACGTGATCACCTAAAATCACCGGCACTTCAAAGTCATACAGCGGGTGCTTTAACTTCACCAACTCTAGCGCCTGACCTTTGCAGAAGCCTAAATTATGGTAATGCTCCACACCAGCACGAGCCATCACAGCAGTCACTAAATCTGTGGCCAGAATTAAACGCTCAGGGCCATTTGGACCTTGTTCAACCTGCACCAGGCTGTAATCTATTTTGGCATTCAGGGCCACAGCGCGGTTGGCCGGAATAGTCCAGGGCGTGGTAGTCCAGATCACAACAGACACAGGGCCTGAACCTGTATGGCCTTCAGGGTGATCAAATTTATTCACATCAGCGTCGTTCACCAGGGTGAAACGTACATCAATAGCCGGTGATACTTTATCCTGGTATTCCACTTCAGCTTCAGCCAAAGCAGAACCACAGTCAGTACACCAGTGCACTGGCTTGAAGCCTTGTTGCAAATGACCATTGTCGATGATACGACCTAAAGAACGGATGATATTGGCTTCGGTATTAAAATCCATAGTGCGGTATGGATTGTCCCAATCGCCCAACACACCTAAGCGGATAAAGTCGACTTTCTGAGCTTCGATTTGCGTCAACGCATAATCACGGCATTTTTGACGGAATTCAGCAGCACTTAGCTTGACGCCAGGTTTGCCGTATTTCTTTTCAACCACCAGCTCTATTGGCAAACCATGGCAGTCCCAACCCGGCACATAAGGGGCATCGAAGTCAGACAAGGTCTTGGCTTTAACAATCATATCCTTGAGGATTTTATTGACCGCGTGACCAATGTGAATGTTACCGTTGGCGTATGGAGGGCCATCGTGCAGGATAAAGGTTTTTTTACCTTGTTTGGCCTGACGAATTTTCTGGTACAGATTTTTTTCTGTCCAGTTGGCTAGCATCTGTGGCTCACGCTGCGCAAGGTTGGCGCGCATGGCAAAAGCCGTGTCCGGTAAATTCAAAGTCTGCTTGTAGTCAGTCATCCGTTGTTGTTCCGTCTTCTTTAAGTTTAAATTCGTGTCGCTTTGCAACTAGCTTAAGCGGGTGGCAAAGCAAAATAATCGCGCGCCTGCTGCGCATCTAATGCAATTTGTTGCTGTAATTGCGCAAGGCCATCAAAACGACGCTCCGGCCTGATTTTCTTTTTTAAAATCACTTCAATCTGCTGGCCGTATAAGTCGCCGTTAAAATCAAAAAAATGAGCTTCAAGCTGCTCTTTTTTACCCTGCAGCGTCGGCCTGGAACCTATATTGGCAACGCCATGATAACGGCCCATTTGGGTCACAGCTTCAATAGCATAGACACCATGCACAGGTAAATTTTTGCGATAAAGCCAAACATTGGCCGTTGGAAAACCCAACTGGCGCCCTACTTTCTGACCATGCCGTACCCGCCCCATCAATGAAAATGGCCGGCCTAACATTTGGGCCGCCAGATCTAAACGATCCTGCTCCAGCGCTTGCCTGATCAGGGTACTGCTGACCCGTTGATCATTTTGCTTCAGGCTGGCGGTGCTGCCCAAACCAAAACCATGTTTCGCTGCGGCCTGTTGTAACAAGGCAAAGTTACCGGCCCGATTTTTTCCAAAACAAAAATCGTCACCGACTATCAGATGCTTTACACCCAGCTTGTTCAGCAATAAATCCTGAATAAACTGCTCTGGCTGCTGACTGGCAAAGTCTCGGGTAAAAGGCACGCAGAGCATACGGTCCACACCTTGTTGCGCCAACCAATGGTATTTTTCCCGAAAACGGCATAAACGCGCAGGAGCACCTTCAGGGTTAAATAACTCCAGTGGCTGGGGTTCAAACACCATCACCACTGCAGGTAAATTCAACTCTGCCGCAATGGCTTTTAATTGCGTAAGTACTGCCTGATGCCCCAGATGCACACCATCAAAATTGCCAATAGTTAAGACGCAGCCCTGATGTCTGGGGTGTATTGTATGTAAGCCGCGAATTAACTCCATTCGGTATTCTTACTCTGCTGCTTGCGAAAGTGCCCGATTATAACCGCATAATCATTTGCTTTCAGCATTTGTCTGGCGTTTAAAATCGTTCAAACGAACACCAAAGGCAAAAAGTAAAACAAAGTAGGCCACAATAGCAAAAGCAAAATAGGCCAACAGATGCACTACCTGGCCTGACAAACCTAAGGCTATCCAACCTGTCAGATCTGGCATCACATAAAAAATACAGCCTGCCATCACAGCTGCGGCGATAAAAGCCTTCGCAATAAACCTACAGGTTTTACTACTGAAACTATAGATATCGCGTTGCTTCAAGCCGCGATACAGCAAATAGGCATTTAAAGTACCGGATAAAGCTGTGGCTAAGGCCAGGCCAACATAACTTAAAAAAGGTGCCAGCATCAGGTTAAAGCCCATATTGGCCACCATAGCAATAATGGCGATACGCACCGGAGTTTTAATGTCCTGTCGTGCATAAAAGGCCGGTGCCAGCACTTTAATCAGCATCAGTGCCACCAGGCCTGTGTTGTAAGCAATCAGGCTATACGAGGTTTTCACCACATCATCAGCAGTGAATTCACCACGCATAAAGACAGACGCAATAATAGGTTCTGCCAACACTATTAAACCCATCATCGACGGAATACCGAATAAACAAATAAAACGTACAGCCCAATCCAGCGTGTATTTAAAGGCTTCTTCGCTGGCGGATGCGTAATGACGTGACAAGCCAGGCAAAATCACGGTTGCAATGGCGATACCAAATAAACCTAAAGGAAACTCCAGCAGGCGGTCAGAGTAATACAACCAACTCACCGCACCTGTGACCAAAAAGGACGCGATAATGGCATCCAGTAATAAGTTAATCTGACTAACCGACACACCAAATAAAGCAGGGATCATTAAAGTGCGGATTTTTGTCACGTTTGGATCATTCCAGCCCCAGCGTGGCATCACCAACAATCCGGCTTTGGCTAAAAAAGGCAACTGGAATAAAAACTGAATTAAACCACCTAAAAATACCCCCCAGGCAATGGCTTCAGCCGGATTTTGCATTTGCGGTGCCAGATATATCGCAGCCCCTATCATGGCAATATTTAAAAATACTGGCGTAAAAGCCGCGACTGCGAACTTGTTATAGGTATTGAGCACAGCACCAGATAAAGCGACAAAGGTGATAAACCACAAATATGGAAAAGTAATTTTTAGCAGGAAACTGGCTTGTAGGTATTTATCGCCTTCTGGTGCGCCGTCTAAATAGGCACTAAACCAGCCGGCACCAAATAACATCATCAGCACAGGCGAGCCAATCACTGCCACTAAAGTGACGCCAGTGACAATTAAACCTAAAGTCCCTGCAGCTTTGGCAATTAGCTCCCGCACCGAATCGTCGCCATGTTTTTCTTTTACTTCAGCCAGTACAGGCACAAAAGCTTGTGAAAAAGCCCCTTCAGCAAATAAACGTCGTAAAAAATTAGGAATACGATTGGCCATAAAAAATACGTCGGCCATAGCACCAGCGCCAAGCACATTGGCCACAATCACATCACGGACTAAGCCAAGTACCCGTGAAATAAGGGTCATAAAGCTTACGATCATGCCCGATTTTAATAATTTTCCTGACACAGACTGCTCCTGCAACGACATTTCTGCTATTTTCACCCGAGTCAGAGTGGATTACCAGCGAAGGGCTAATTTTATTCTGTAATCTGTCAAGGAAACCATTTGACAAGGGCCTACAAAATAGGCATATTATGCGGCCTTTAAAGGTCCCGGTTTAGTTTTTAGGAGTGTTACCTTGGCTAACATCAAGTCTGCTAAGAAGCGCGCTATTCAATCAGAAAAGCGTCGTCAGCAAAACGCAAGTCAGCGCTCAATGATGCGTACTTTCATGAAGAAAACATACGCTGCAGTGTTAACTGCTGATCTGGCTGCTTCACAAGAAGCGTTCAAAAAGATGGTTCCAATTTTGGATCGTATGGCAGACAAAGGTCTGATCCATAAGAACAAAGCTGCCCGTCATAAGTCACGCTTAAATGCACACGTTAAAGCTTTAGCTACTAAAGCTGCTTAATCTCAGTACGCTGTTGTTCGCAGCAGCTTATTGTGACAGTGCAATAAAAAAACCACCGCAAGGTGGTTTTTTTATTCGCCGTCGTCCTTGACGCTCCCCCTTCGGGCCAACGCGTTGCGTTGTTCAAAATTGCTCCTGACAATTTTGTATTCGCCGTCGTCCTTGACGCTCCCCCTTCGGGCCAGCTAAAGCCTCAGCCAGTTTTTTATTTCTTCTCACAATAGAGTTTATGCAGCAGTCCAATCAAAGCTACAGCTTCTTCACTATGGATACGATAAAACACGGTTTGAGCTTCTTTGCGGGTTTTTACCAGTTTTTGCCGTCTGAGCACAGCTAAGTGCTGAGACAAAGCCGACTGGCTTAAACCTAGCTTATCGTTCATCTCTGTGACTGATAACTCAGACTCCAGCAAATAGCATAAAATCAGCAAGCGGCGTTCATTGGAAACCGCCTTCAGCAGCTTGGCTGCCTGCGCCGAATTCTTCAGCATTTCTTCCAATTTCATTTTGTTGCTTCTTACAGATAAAAAAAAGCATTATGCCGCTGGGCAGGTGATTGAAACAATACGATCTATTCTCATCTGTCGTATTTCAGGCTGTACCTGACTCATAGAAGCGCTACGACAGAGCTATGCTGCAAAAAGTGAAGAACAACATGATCCAGACTCGCAACTGACTCCCGGCTTTAGCTTTTTGTCGCAATCTGAAGATGAGCCTCAATAGTGGCGTGCTACATTGGCGGCACTATTACAATACAGGGTGCATATCACAGATGAAGCTTTGGCAAAAAATCATTTCGGGCGCTTTATTCGCTCCGGCAGCATGGGCTGCTACCACTCCGGTTACTTTGGATCAGGATTTAGCCTATAAACTGGTGGAGTCTTTAACAGTTGAAGTGGGTCCGCGCATTGCAGGTAGCGAAGCAGACCGCCGTGCGGTTCAATGGGCCGTGACTAATTTAAAGCAGCTTGGTTATGACAAAGTCTGGACTGAAGAATTTGACATGCCAGGCTGGACCCGCGGTCAAGCAAGCCTGGCAGTGGTTTCTCCTTTCGCTCAGCCTTTTGTATTAACCTCCTTAGGTGGTTCTGTTGGAACACCAGCAACAGGCATTACCGCCTCTGTTGTAATGTTTGACAGCATTGAAGCTTTAGAAAAAGCCGATGCAGCCTCAGTCAAAGGTAAAATTGTTTTTATCAACAAACCCATGGCTAAAGATAAATCCGGTTCTTTTTATGGTCAGGTGGTCGCAGCCCGTTCCCGCGGTGCAGTTGAGGCAGCTAAATTAGGCGCTGTCGCTATAGTGATTCGTTCAGTAGGCACCAGCAATAACAGATTTGCTCATACCGGCACTATGAAATACGACGATAGCATCACGAAAATTCCTGCTGTGGCCATTTCCGTACCTGATGCACAAAATCTGGCGAAAATGCTGGAACGATCGCCCAAAGTAGAATTAAAACTACAGATGGAGAACCAGCTGCAAACTGCCACCAGCCATAATGTGATAGCAGAAATGACAGGTACAGAGAAACCAGAAGAAATTGTGTTGATCAGTGGCCACCTGGATTCCTGGGATCAGGGCACTGGTGCATTAGATGATGGTGCAGGCGTTGCTTTAGCTATGGCTACAGGCGCCTTAATTAAGCAAAAAGCCAGACCTAAACGCACTATTCGTGTTGTGCTTTATGGCAATGAAGAAGGTGGATTGTTAGGAGCCCGGGCTTACGCAGCCAAACATCATCAAGATTTAGCCAAACATGTATTAGCAGCAGAATCTGATTTTGGTGCTGGCCGGATCTGGCAAATTGAAAGTCGGTTTGGTGACAACGCCTTGCCTTTTGCCAAAGAGTTACAACAAAAACTGGCGCATTTGAATATTGCTTTAGGTGGCAATACCACCTACGGCGGGCCAGATGTTTCTGTATTGGCTCAGGCAGGTGTACCAGTTGTAGCTTTATCACAGGATGGCACAGACTATTTTGATTATCACCATACTCCAAACGACACGCTGGACAAAATAGACCCTGATTCCTTAAAACAAAACTTGCAAGCTTGGCTCATCATGACCGAAACTGTTGCCAACAGTACAGTTAACTTACGTCACTAATGGCCAAACAAATCAAAAAGGCCTCGCTTTTAAGCGAGGCCGACAAACAAAAACTATTAAAAAAAGCAGGCAACAAAAAGCCACTCACTCAAACTCAGACGATAAACGCGGCAACTCCGGCTGTGCGTGCCGTTACGCGATCAGCAACAGGACTCACCACTGAAGAACAAAGGAATACTTCAACTGCCAAAAATTTCAAAGTATGGGCTGGTATCAGCATAATACTGTTAGTTACTTTTATTTTGGCTCCTAAACCCCAGCTAATTGAATACCAAAGCGCAGGATTGACCACTCAAAGTGTCTATATGCCGGGCTGGTTTGGCAAGCCTGGTGTCATTCTCGATACCAATCAACGCGCAGTGTTGGCAGAAGAAGAGCAAAGTTTATATTTGTGCTTTGAAGGCCAAAGCAATGAGCAGTGTGCGAAATACCGCCTACGTAAACAACAAGGCTTGATTGCTGCCGCGATCTTCTGGTACTCATCACAACCCTAATACAGAGCTTTGCATTCAAGAATGGCTGCGCCAACAAATCCTGCATAACCAGAGCTGTATGCCAAGCACGAATAAAATCATCGCCGACGGATACAATAAAAAGCTGTCGGCGTAGTTAAATAGCAAAGCTCCGCTGGTCAAATAAATAAAAGGCTGCAATTCATAACACCAGAATGGCAAGGAGCCCTGCTCTTTAAATTTAATACCATAGGGACTGCGGCGCTTGTCTGTGCGGATCACCCACACAACAGCCCCGACAAAAATCAATACAACGCCAGATAAAGCAGCAGTCCAATGCGGTAACCACAACAGGGTTTGTGAGCCACTGACAACATAGAGATAAGGTAAAGTTTCATAAAGCCGTTCGGGGATCATGAAGCCTTCCTTGCAATAATGAAAGTGAGTTTAAGCATAGTACATGGTTAATTTTTTGTTGCCAAAAAGTGCATTTATATTAACTTTAGTTCCAGGCAATTGAATACCTTTGATAAAACTAAAGCGACTGGCTGGACAGAGTCAAAAACGCTCCTCAAAGCGCTGCGACTTCAAATAAGACGGGTATATAATAGGGCAATTCCCGGTCAGCTTAAGGCGGAGTAGTAATAATGCATGACGAAGATCTGGACTTATTTTTACAGGAAATGGCTGGAGTAAAACGCTTAAATGCCGATGCTCTGGCCGACCCCAATGGCGAACATAATCCGAGTCTGGCCCAACTGGCGCGTCGTAAGGCCGCAGAACAGGAAATGGAATACGATCCAAACTATCTGAGTATGGAATACGTTGACCTGGTTGCTCCTGACGATGTGATTGCTTATAAAAAAGATGGTGTACAGGACGGTGTCTACAAGAATCTGCGTCTGGGTAAATACCAAATGGATGCGACCCTGAATCTGCTAGGTAAAACTCTGATTGAAGCCCGTGCGGCTTTATACGGTTTTATAGCAGATTGTCATCAACGTGGTATCCGGACTTTACTGATCCACCATGGTATGGGGCGTGACAGCAAACCTCATCCGGCTATTCTGAAAAGCTACTGTTTCAAATGGTTACCACAAATACCAGAAGTATTAGCCTGCCATACCGCGCTAAAACCTCATGGCGGTTATGCAGCCAGTTATGTGTTATTGCAGAAAAATGCAGAACAAAAACGGGAAAACCGCGAACGGCATCAGAAGAAATAACAAAAACCCCCACAAAGTGGGGGCCTTTGATCAGTTCAATCCTTCGATCGACTGCTGTCCTTGTGAACTATGAGTCACTTGTGTAGCTTCAGCCTTTGTTAAAAAAGCCGACAATGCCATTAATAACACCAAAATGGCGATTGCAGTAAAGCCAAAACCGCGACTGGACGCTTTACGCATACAAAAAACCTCAGACTAAAAAATATTGTTATTGTTCTTGCTTTTTTGTGGATCTTGAACAATCCAAAACCAGTGTAGACAACTTGTTGTTTAGTTACAAGATTTACAATCATTTACAGTCAATTTTCTGATAAAGAGACAAGCAGAGACGAAAAGTAATCCCCGCTTTTAAGTTTTTTGTGGTGAACTTTAGCTTTTCGTGGCGAGTTTATGCTGTAAAGCGGCAATAGCCTGACGGGCAGCGTCCTGTTGCAGACTATAAAATTGTTGCTGGTATTCAAATTCCACAGCCTGACTATGCTCTTTACAATGCAATAATTGACGCATAGAACTTTTGGTTTGCCGCACCAAAGCGGTAGGAACTGTAGCCAAATCTGCAGTCATAGCCAAAGCTCGCGGTAATAATTGATCCGCCGCCAACACTTCTTTGACTAAACCATATTGCCAGGCCTGATCAGCGCTCAACTTTTCACCACAAAACAACATGGCCATGGCTTGTTGCCAGCCGATCAATTGTGGCAATAACCAACCATGTCCTCCGCCCGGATGCAAAGCCAGTTGGAAAAAACGACTGTCAAACCAAGCTTCTTTGCTGGCTAAACGAATATCACAGACCATCGCCAGATTCATACCTGCCCCGACCGCAGGACCATTGACTAAAGCTATGGTGAGCAGTGGCGAATCTGCAACCTGACTAAAAGCCTGATACAGCTGCTTGAGTTCTGTGCCATCGCCATCTGCCGCATGTTGTAATACTTCCAGATCAGCACCGGCACAAAAAGCCCGCTCTGTACCCATCACACACAACACTTTGAGTTCATTATCCAGACTTAGTTGATGCACTGCTGCCGCAATCTGTAATGCAATATCAGGTGTTAGCAGATTACGTTTTTCTGCTGCTGTCAGTTGTAACAGTGCAACGTGACCGTACTTTTCAATAATAAAACTATCCATCAGTAGCCTCTTTCCCTGTTGACCAGATGCTTTAAAGGTAGCCCATTTAACGTACGTTGATAGTTTTCAACAATCTGATGAATAGCAGTATCTACATTGGTGACCGCAGAGCAATGCGGAGTCACCAATACAGCCGGATGCTGCCAATAAGGATCGGAGGCAGGCAAAGGCTCTTTACGGAATACATCCAGACAAGCAGCCTGTAACTGGCCAGAGTCTAAAGCCGCTAATAAAGCATGATCATCCACTATGGCACCACGGGCTACGTTAACGAGAATTGCGCCCTGTTTAAAAGCACTAAGACGCTCAGTATTTAAAAAGTTGTTGGTATCAGGTGTCAGAGGCAATAAACAAATCACCAGATCTGCAGTAGAGACTGCCTCTTTAAAACCAGCTTCACCGGCGTAGCACTTCATTGCCTTCAGCTGTTTTAAACTGCGCGACCAGCCACTGACCTGATAACCCTGGTTCACAAAATAGTGAGCCGCCGCCTGCCCCAGCTCACCTAAACCCAGCACACAAATCTGTTGAATCGAGCGCGGACTTTTTGGTTTCCACAACTGCTGTTGCTGCTGACGCTGAAATACATCCAGCCGCAGCTGGTAATGCAGCACTATACCAGCCAGGTAATTCACCATAGAAGATGCTAGCGCCGGATCGACAATGCGGCTTAAAGGCAAGTCAGGTAAAGTAGGATCCGACACAATACTATCCACACCAGCTCCAAAAGACTGCAGGCTTTTTAAATTACTTAACGCCGACAACGAACCATGGGGTTGTTTCCAGATCACAGCCATCTGCACCTGTTCAGGTGCGCTGTAATCCGGCCATTCTTGGATTAAAACTCCAGGCAATAAGGCACTTAATTTTTCAACTAACGTATCTAACTTACGATCGGGGATCACCAGGGCTATAGACATCAGTTCACCAAAGTTTCAAGTTTTCGTCATATCTCTGACATGGGCAAACTTCATTCTACCCGAGCCTGAAGAACCAAGGCCAACAATTCGCAGGAGCTTTGTATGCTGCATTGTCGAACCATCTTCTTGTCTGACATTCATTTAGGAAATAAAGATTGTCAGGCCACCTATCTGCTGAACTTCCTCAATCAAACCAAAGCCGACACTATTTACCTGCTGGGCGATATCCTCGACTTATGGGCTATGCAAAAACAAGTGTGCTGGAGCCCGGAACAAAATGCCGTGATCCAAAGCCTGCTGGCCAAAGCTGATCAGGGTACTGAAGTGATTTATATTCCAGGAAACCATGATGAAGAATTCCGCCACTGGGCAGGTCGTCAGTTTGGTACCATCAAATTGCAATTACGTGGTTGCCATACCACAGCTTTAGGCAAAAAGCTGCTGCTGTTACACGGCGACGAATTTGATAAAGAAGTGAATTTTGGCCGTTTTCACGCCTGGCTGGGTGACAATCTGTATGACTTATTGTTGTTTTTAAATCGCTGGAGCAACCGCATCCGCCGAGCTTTAGGTGGACGTTATTTCAGTTTAGCTGCCTTTATCAAAAGCAAAGTACCAGGGGCTCAGCAGGCCATTGCCCGCTACCGGGATGCGGCAGTGGCAAAAGCCAAACGTTCAGGTTTTGATGGTGTGGTCTGTGGTCATATCCATCATCCGGAAATCAGCCTGCAGGATGGCATTATTTACTGCAACGATGGCGACTGGATTGATAACTGCACAGCCCTGATAGAACAACAAGACGGTTCACTAACGCTGTACCATTGGACAGAACAAAGCCATACGCTGGCTGCTATGCCGATGACCGTGCTTAGCGAAGAGCAACCTGCTCAGAGCAAAGTGGCCTGAGCAGGCTAAAACTTCTACAAAAAGCCATAAATCTGACGCATTTTTGTCATGTTAACCCCCTACTCTCTGCAATAGATAATGGGTCTTACAGAGATAAAGCTATGATCAGTGTTGACCAAATGATGCAAACGCATCTGCCAAAACTCGAACAAAAACCCTGGTTAGCCAAACCGGTCAAAGGCGCCTTACGCCATCTGCTGCATGAACAAGAATTTGTTGCCTTCGCCAAACGTTACCCTCACTTGCAAGGGATTGAATTCGTTGAGCAAGTACTGGATTACTTTAACTTCGCCTATGCGGTGCGTGACAACGAAGTGGAGCGGATCCCAAGCACTGGCCGGGTGGTGATTATCGCCAACCACCCTATAGGTTCTTTAGATGGTTTAGCTTTAATTAAACTTGTGCGGGATATCCGACCCGACGTGAAAGTCATAGCTAACCAACTACTAATGGCGGTTGAACCTCTGCACTCCTTATTATTACCAGTGAATAATATGAGCGGTGGCACTGAGCGCAGCCGTATCGATCGCATCAGTGACCATTTAGCCGCAGAAGGCGCGCTGATTTTGTTTCCAGCCGGTGAAGTATCACGTTTAAAACCAAATGGTATTCGCGACGGCAAATGGCATGGCGGTTTTTTACGTTTTGCGATGAATGCTAAAGCACCTATTCTGCCGATTTATATTGATGGTCGTAACTCTGCGATGTTTTATGGCGCCTCAATGATTTACAAACCACTGGCCACTATGTTGCTGGTGCAGGAAATGTTTAATCAGAAGCATAAAAACATCGCGATGCGGATTGGTGAACAAATTCCTTACGACAGCTTTGCTCATCTGGCTGTGGAAACGCAGGCGAAAGTAAAGCTGTTTAAAAAACATCTGTATCGTCTTGCCAAAGATAAGTCGCCGCTGTTTAAAACTCAAACTGCTATAGCCCATCCTGAAGATCGTATTTTATTAAAAAAAGCGGTGGAAGCTTGCCCTTTGCTCGGCCAAACCAGCGATGGCAAACAGATTTATTTATACCAGTATCAGCAAAGTTCACCTGTGCTGCGTGAAATTGGTCGTTTACGGGAAATCGCCTTTAGAGCTGTAGGCGAAGGCAGCGGTCAGCGCCGTGATATTGATCAGTACGACAGCTACTACGAACAACTGATTTTATGGGACAAAGACGACTTAGAAATAGTAGGTGCATACCGTTTTGCCAACACAGCTAAAGTGATGGCGGACAAGGGCCTTTCAGGCTTGTATACAGCATCTTTATTCCAGTTTAACCTTGCGATGACACCTTATTTAGATCAAGGCCTGGAGCTTGGCCGTAGCTTTGTACAACCTCGTTATTGGGGCAAACGTAGTCTGGATTATTTATGGTATGGCATAGGAGCATACTTAAAACAAAATCCGGAGATCCGTTATTTATTTGGTGGTGTCAGTTTATCCAACAGCTACCCTAAGGCCGCACGGGATCTGATGGTGTATTTCTACAGCCTGTATTTCCGCTGCCCGGAACAAAGCGCTGTGCCTAATATTCCTTATGAATTACCTATGGATACCTTAAGCCAGCTGCAGCAGCATTTTAGCGGTGATAACTACAGTCAGGACTTTGTGCAGCTAAAGCACTTACTGGCCAATATGGGCGTTAGTATTCCCACTTTGTATAAGCAATACAGTGAACTGACCGAACCTGGTGGTGTGCGCTTTTTGGCCTTTGGCGTCGACCCTGACTTTGCCGACTGTGTCGACGGTTTAGTGCTGGTTGATATGACAATGCTGAAAGACAATAAAAAAGCACGCTATATTGCCTGATATCGCCATAGAGCCTGAGTGTTCAGGCTCTCTTTTCATTTTTGATTCTGTCATATGTTTGTTTTACATCAATAAAAACCTTAAAGACAGTACAGGCTTATAACAAGTATTGATCTGGGGCAAAGTTTCACTACACCAAAAGCGCAGAATGACGCCAGTTTCTTAAGCCAAGGATCATTCTGATGAACACAAGTTATAAAACAATCCTCTCTCTGTTGTTAGCCGCCTCTGCCGCTCCAGCTCTGGCTAACTGGTCTGTAAATGTCGGTGCTATTTCTGTAGCTCCACAAGACTCCAGTGGTCACCTGAATGTTGTTGAGACTGTCGCTGGTTTACCTGCTAATTCCACTGAAGTGTCTGTTAATAACAATACCCAGTTGGGCATTACTATCGACTACCAATTGAATAAAAACTGGACCCTGGAGCTGATAGCGGCAACACCTTTTAGCCATGATGTTCAGGTAAAAGGTTCAGCCATCGACGGCTTGCCATTAGGCAGTACCAAACATTTACCTCCCACTTTATTAGCTCAGTACCATTTTGATTTGGGTGACAGCAGATTTGACCCTTTTATTGGTTTAGGTCTGAATTACACTAACTTCTTTAAAGAAGAAGTGTCAGGCGAGTTAATCAGTACCTTGCAGGCACTGAATGTGACTGATGCAAATGACAAGGTAGAGCTTAAATTAAAAGACTCCTGGGGATTGGCCATGCAGGCTGGTGTTAATGTGAAGCTGGCGGATAGCTGGAGCGCACATCTGATGCTAAGTAAAATGGATATAGATACCACTGGCCGCGTACTGGTGAATAACACCAGCATTCAGTCTGTTGATGTCAGTATCGATCCTTATGTTTGGATGATTGGCGCCCGTTATTCGTTCTAAAAGCAAACAGCAACTAACCAGTCCTTCTGACAGTGGCAACCTGAAGGACTGGTTCAGGAAGCAACGGCCAGTTTCTCTAAATACAGTTGCGGCAAGTTAAACTGAATACCAATAGATAACCCGCGTTCTTCCAGCCTGGAGTTACGTACTTCGCCCTTAATTTGCTGATTAATTCCTACTTTTTCACATTGAATATGCAGAACTATAGGAGCCATATTGACTTTGTTGCCCTGAGGAGAAGGGTCAAATAAAAAACGACAGCCCCCACTGGATACGTCAATCACGTAGCCTTGAAAACTGCGGGCACTCTGCACAACTTCCAGATTGAGCCTCACCGACGCAGGAATAAAAATACTGTTACGGCGTTCATTACGCAACGCCCGACGCTGTATCATCACAGGGAAACTGACTACTACCAGTTTGTCAGGAAAACGCATCAGTTGCTGTAGTTCAGATTTAAAAGCGAAACATTCACCTACTGAATCTTCAACTAAAAAACGACAGACCACAGCCAAACCATTAATGAAAAAGCGGTCAGGTAAGGTATCATCATCAACCCTGAACAGCACATATTTACCCGCTTTATAACCCACAAGTTCGCAGTTACACCGGCTTTTGCGTTGATCCAATAACTCCAAATCAAAACGCTGGCCAATTTTTACATGTGACAACCATTCTTTATTATCAGGATGTACAGAACTCACAGCTACTTGCATACCTTATCCTTCAGGTTTCACCGACTTCATGTCGGCAGTCTCGTTTGTGCGGGTGATAAAAGAGATACAACTAGTGTGTAAAAAAACAGGAGTAGGATCAAGAGCCAAAATGAAAAAAATTGCACATACAGTAAAAATGAAATACTTATTTAAACCTTCTGTTACATAAAACAACAATGCGAAGTGGTGGCCTGAAAGGTGAGCGACAAGGATGGCCGCAAAAACAAGACCTGCCGAAGCAGGTCTTGTTGTTATCATTTTTTCACTATTAGCCTAACCAGACCCTGGCGTTGCGGAACATCCGCATCCACGGACTGTCTTCCTGCCACTCATCCGGGTACCAGCTGTTTGCCACAGTACGGAACACACGCTCTGGGTGAGGCATCATGATAGTGACACGACCGTCCGTTGTGGTTAACGAAGTGATACCCAGTGGTGATCCGTTTGGATTCGACGGGTATTGAGTCGTCACATTGCCGTAGTTGTCGACAAAACGTAACGCCACTGTGCCACTTTGATCCGCGGCTTGCAGTGCTGCTTGTGAAGCAAACTCTGCATGACCTTCGCCATGCGACACTGCGATAGGCATACGGGAACCTGCCATGCCTTTAAAGAATAAAGAGGCGCTTTCCTGTACTTCGACCAGGCTGAAACGGGCTTCGAAACGTTCAGACTTGTTGCGGACGAAACGTGGCCATAAATCAGCACCAGGGATCAGGCTCTTCAGATTCGACATCATCTGACAACCGTTACAGACCCCTAAGCTAAAAGTGCTTTCACGCTCAAAAAACGCGGCAAATTCAGCACGGGCTTTGTCGTTAAACAGCACAGACTTCGCCCAGCCTTCACCAGCACCTAACACGTCACCGTAAGAGAAACCACCGCACGCCACTAAGCCGTTAAATTCAGCTAAAGAACGACGACCAGACAAAATGTCGCTCATATGCACGTCAACTGCATTAAAGCCTGCTCTGTTGTAGGCAGCAGCCATCTCAACATGAGAGTTTACGCCCTGCTCACGCAGAATAGCGACTTTTGGTTGTACACCTTTAAGGATATAAGGCGCTGCTACATCTTCGTTCAAATCAAAGCTTAATTTTGCGTTTAAGCCTGGATCTGTGACGTCTGCTTTAGCTACAAATTCCTGACGAGCCCCTTCAGGGTTATCACGCATCAGTTGCATCTGATAGGTCGTTTCAGCCCAAATGGTACGTAAAGTGGTACGGCTGTTGCTGTACACCAGCTGATCGCCGCGGCTGATCTGAATTTGATCGTCCGTCGTCACTTCACCTAATAAATGTGCCACAGCAGATAAATTATGCTGAGCTAAAATCGCCTGTACTACAGGTAAATCACTGTTTGCGACCTGCAGTACTGCACCTAACTCTTCGCTAAACAGCACGGCCAGGTTATCTGCGCCTAAGCTCGCAATATCAACTTTGATACCGGCTTTACCGGCAAAGGCCATTTCCGCCAGCGTGACAAATAAACCACCGTCTGAACGGTCATGGTAGGCCAGTAACTTCTGCTGGGCCACTAAAGCCTGCACAGCCTGATAGAAGTTCATCAGTAATTCCGGGCTTTCCAGATCTGGCGCTGTTTGGCCTAACTGCTTATACACCTGAGCTAAACATGAGGCGCCTAAACGGTTGGCACCCTGGCCTAAATCCAACAGGATCAGGCTGCTTGCGCCTTTGTCCGTGCGCAGCTGTGGTGTCACAGTGCGGCGAACATCTTCAACACGGGCAAAAGCTGTGATAATCAAGGATAAAGGTGAGGTCACTGTCTTCTGTTCACCATCCTGTTGCCAGCTGGTTTTCATCGACATGGAGTCTTTACCTACAGGGATAGTTAAACCCATAGCAGGACATAACTCTTCGCCTATGGCCTTAACAGCCTGATACAAACCTGCATCTTCACCTGGGTGACCAGCTGCCGACATCCAGTTAGCCGACAGTTTGATATGTTTAATATCACCAATCTGAGTGGCTGCAATATTGGTAATAGATTCAGCAACAGCCAAACGGGCAGAAGCGGCGAAGTCTAATAAAGCAACAGGGGTACGTTCACCCATCGACATGGCTTCGCCATGATAGGTATCGTAGGATGCAGCGGTCACACCACAGTTCGCTACCGGCACCTGCCATGGACCCACCATCTGATCACGGGCCACTAAACCAGTGACTGTGCGGTCACCTATGGTGATCAGGAAGGTTTTTTCAGCAATAGTAGGTAAACGTAACAAACGCTCAGCTGCATCGGCCACTGTCACGCCATTCAGATCTAAGGCTTTACCTTCTGTCACCTGAGATTTGACATCACGGTGCATTTTAGGCGCTTTGCCCAGCAGCACGTTCAGTGGCAAATCAATAGGCGTATTACCAAAATGCTGGTCTGACAGGGTCAGGTGGTGTTCAGCTGTGGCTTCACCCACTACAGCATAAGGTGCACGTTCGCGCTTACAAATCTCTTCAAACACAGCCATTTTGTCAGCTGGGATCGCCATCACATAACGTTCTTGTGATTCGTTACACCAGATTTCCAGTGGCGACATACCTGGCTCGTCGTTAGGCACGTTACGTAATTCGAACTTACCACCCACACCACCATCGTTGACCAGCTCAGGGAAGGCGTTAGATAAACCACCGGCACCTACGTCATGGATAAAACAAATAGGGTTGGCATCGCCCAGCTGCCAGCAGCGGTCTATCACTTCCTGACAACGACGTTCAATTTCAGGGTTTTCACGTTGTACCGAAGCAAAATCTAAATCTTCAGCCGACTGGCCTGAAGCCATAGAAGACGCAGCACCACCACCTAAACCTATGTTCATCGCCGGGCCACCCAGCACCACTAACTTGGCGCCAACAGGCATTTGGCCTTTTTGTACGTGCTCAGCACGGATATTGCCCATACCACCGGCAATCATAATAGGTTTGTGGTAACCACGAACTTCCTCGCCATTGTGGCTTGGCACTTTTTCTTCGTAAGTACGGAAGTAACCCAGAATATTCGGGCGACCAAATTCGTTGTTAAAGGCAGCACCACCTAATGGACCTTCTGTCATGATGTCTAAAGCAGTGACTATACGGTCTGGTTTACCAAAGTCAGTTTCCCATGGCTGTTCAAAACCCGGGATCCGTAAGTTAGATACAGAGAAACCTGATAAGCCAGCTTTTGGCTTGGCACCTACACCTGTGGCACCTTCGTCGCGGATTTCACCACCTGAACCAGTAGCGGCACCTGGGAATGGAGAAATAGCTGTTGGGTGGTTGTGAGTTTCCACTTTCATTAACACATGAATATCTTCATGGTTGTAGCCATATTCCTGGGTATCAGCAGACGGGAAAAAACGACCAGCTTTTGAACCTGTCATGACAGCGGCATTGTCTTTATAAGCCGACAACACATGATCCGGCGTTTTCTCAAAGGTATTTTTGATCATTTTAAACAGCGACTTCGGCTGTTGTTCACCGTCTATAGTCCAGTCGGCGTTAAAAATTTTATGACGGCAGTGCTCAGAGTTGGCCTGCGCAAACATATAAAGCTCAATATCATTTGGGTTGCGGCCCAACTGATTAAAATTCGTTACCAGATAATCTATTTCATCTTCAGCTAATGCCAGACCCATCTCGATATTGGCTTTGACTAAAGCTTCACGGCCGCCGGAGATTATGTCGACCGAGCTTAAAGGCGCAGGCTCAGCTTTATGAAATAAGGCAGCAGCTTGTTCAAACTCGCTGAATACCACTTCCATCATGCGGTCGTGTACTAAGCCCTTTAACTGCTGCAACTGTGCTTCAGTCAAGGTAGCAGTAGTCTGGATATAATAAGCCACACCACGTTCTAAACGTTTCACCTGACTCAGGCCACAGTTTTTGGCAATATCAGTCGCTTTGGACGACCATGGAGAAATAGTGCCAGGGCGTGGTGTCACCACCAGCAATAAACCTTCTGGAGTGTGGCTGACGATAGTAGGTCCGTAAGTCAGCAACTTGCTTAAGGTGGTCTGTTGTTCAGCCGACAGTTCGCTGCTTAAATCAGCAAAATGCATAAATTCGGCATAAACACCATTCACAGGCAAATTAGCTTTAACACAAAGATCGATGAACTTCTGAACTCTAAACTCGGACAGTGCAGGTGCACCACGCAGGATCAACATAGGTTTTTTTTCCGTTGGTTGAGCGACAATGGAACCCAAAATCAGGCGCCGCATTATAAAGAAAAAACGTCTGCAATGGTATGAATAAGATCTGACGACCAGCAGGAATTTTGGTATAAATGGCGCTCTCGCATATTCAAGGCACAACCGAATGATTCGATTTGGAATTCTAGGAGCTGTATTAACAGCAGTAGTTTCTTGTACTCCGGTACAGGAGCCTGTTCAGCTTCATGAAATTTATCAAAGAGATAGCATTCGTGTTGGCATTTTAAACAGCCCTACCAGCTACTATGTAGGCGCTGATGGCCCAACAGGCTACGACTATGAACTGTCAGTTGCATTAGCAGAAAAGTTAGGCGTTGAACTGGAGTTATTTCCCAGTTATCAACGTGAAGAGCTATTACAAAAATTAGATTCTGGTCAGGTTGACTACATAGCAGGTGGTTTAGCTGTCACTGAAAGCCGGAAACAGAAATACCGTATAGCACCAGCTTATTTATGGCGTAACGAAGTATTGGTCTACCGTAAAGGTCAGGCAAAACCCAATAGCTTTAAAGATATCAAAGAGCCTGTGCTGGTGCCAAAAGACAGTTCGCTGGCAGAAACCTTAAGCCTGGTGCAAAAAGACTATCCACAATTGCAGTGGCAGGAAACTGAATCTGAAGATGCGGATGAGTTACTGCAACAAGTCGAAGATGGCAAAATCCCTTATACGCTGGTTGACTCAAACTTACTGGCGGTGAATCAACGCTTCTTTCCTAACTTAACAGTCGCCTTTAAAGTGAAAGAACAACAACCAGTGGCCTGGCTGCTTAATAACAAAGCCGATGATTCATTTTGGGCTGTGTTAATCGAGTTTTTTGGCCAGAATTATCAGTCCGGAGATTTGTTGAGCCTTGAAGATAAATACTTTGGCCATATCCGCCGCTTCGATTACGTCGCGACTCTGGACTACATCAAGGCGATTGAAAAAGATTTGCCCCGTTATCAGCCGTTATTTGAGAAATATGCCGGTAACTTTGACTGGCGTTTACTGGCGGCTATTGGTTATCAGGAATCAAACTGGCGACCTGACGCCCGCAGTTCCACTGGTGTGGTTGGTATGATGATGCTGACCGTCAGTACAGCACAGACTATGGGTGTCAGCAGCAGGCTGGACCCGGCCCAAAGTATCAGAGGTGGAGCAAAATACCTGCAGCGCATGGTTGAACGTATACCTGAGCGTATTCAGATGCCGGATCGGCTTTGGTTTGCTATTGCTGCTTATAACATTGGCTGGGGTCATGTTGAGAGTGCTCGTGTGCTGACTGAACGGGATGGTGCCAATCCGGACAAATGGCATGAAGTAAAACAGCGCCTGCCTTTGCTGCAACAAAAACGTTACTACCAGAATACCAGGCTGGGTTACGCCCGTGGCGCTCAGGCCGTCTATTATGTTGAAAACGTCCGTCGTTTCTACGATACGCTGTTATGGGTCGATGAAAAGAGAAAAACCGAACAAAGGTTAGATCAGCAAAAACAGAGGCTTAACGAGCAATTCGGCGATAAAGCGGTAAATTCAACAGAAAAGTCAGGGAACATCAGCACTCCTCTATCCAAGTAACTTGAAGTTGCGGCGAGGCGACAAGCCAGTGCCCCCCCAGGAGCATAGTAAACCTATGTGACTGGGGTGAGATGGCGCAGTCAACAAAGTTGCAGCTTAAAGGGCGACGGGTATAAGCAGTCTTAATCTTGTAACTGCGCAGCTAAGCTTTTATATTAGCGAAAATAATTTGGAGTCAATGAATGTTAAAACGTAAAAAACCTAAAATGCTGCGCAAACGGCGATTAATGGATGTTGCATCCGGCAGAAGACGGGTCAGCCGCAATATGACGATGTTAAAGTTAAACAGACGCCGCCGCTCTTTTCAGTCTATTCAGGATTTAGCCAGCGCCACCGAAGCTATCGCTTAAACTGCCCTTCCTCAACACTCTGCTGTTTTTCCTGCTGTTTTAATGCCTTTTGTTCTGCTCTGCGACGGCGGAAAAATTCAGAGAGTTTGTCTGCGCATTGCTGCGCCAAAGGACCATCCAGTACATCTAACTGATGATTCAACACCGGATGCCGCACTATATCCAGCACAGAGCCAGCAGCACCGGTTTTTGCATCTTTAGCGCCAAATACCAGTCGTTTTACTCTGCTGTGCACTAAAAGACCTGCGCACATAGCACAAGGCTCTAAAGTGACATATAAAGTGCAGTCTATCAGACGGTAATTGCCGACTTTTGCCGCAGCCTGCCGGATAGCCATCATTTCAGCATGAGCAGAAGGGTCGTTCAGTTGGATCGACTGATTCCAGCCCTCCCCCAGCACCATACCGTCTTTGATCAGCACAGCACCTACCGGAATTTCGCCACTTTGTTCAGCTTTATCGGCCAGTTGCAAGGCATACTGCATCCAGTGTAAATCGTCGTCTGCTGCTGTCACCTTGGCCTCTTATAGTGCTGCTGAATCTGGCTAATTTTACCAGCTCTGGTTAAGATTTTGACTATCTTTTAGTTATTTTGTTACAAATCAACTGACAACAAAATAGCTAACGCTTTGATAATGAATCAAATAGTGGTTATGGTATAGCTATTGCTTAACCAGTAAAGTTTTCAATCTATACAGAGGGATGATCATGGGTGTATTTGACGTAGGCTTTATCGCAGTCTTAGGCGCTTTTGCCTATGCGTTTTATGAAAACCACAATAAAACTAAAATTAAGTTGCAACAATCCTCAGCCAGCAGAGATGAGCTTCGTCAGCAAATTGAACAGCTGAAACAACGGGTTGCCACTTTAGAGACTATAGTGACAGATAAGTCCTATCAGCTGAAACACGAAATTAATAAGCTGTAGAAAACAAAAGGGGCAGATTAAATCTGCCCTTTTTTTCTATCCAAAGTAATGTAGGGGTGGGGCTTGTCCCCACCCGTCCAGAGTCATACGCGCAAGATAAATTATTCCCACTCAATAGTTGCTGGTGGCTTACCGGAAATGTCGTACACCACGCGGGAAATACCATTCACTTCATTAATAATGCGGTTCGAGATTGTACCTAACAGCTCATAAGGCAGATGCGCCCAGTGTGCCGTCATAAAGTCGATCGTCTCTACAGCACGAATAGACACCACCCAGTCGTATTTACGACCGTCGCCCATCACGCCTACAGATTTCACTGGCAGGAACACGGTAAAAGCCTGACTAACTTTGTCATACCAGCCTGAATTACGCAGCTCTTCGATGAAAATCGCGTCGGCTTTGCGTAATAAATCGCAGTATTCTTTTTTCACTTCACCTAATACACGCACACCTAAACCCGGGCCTGGGAAAGGGTGACGGTACAGCATGTCGTATGGCAAACCTAAAGCTAAACCTACTTTGCGTACTTCATCTTTAAAGAGTTCACGCAGTGGCTCGACCAAGCCCATTTTCATATCAGCAGGTAAACCGCCGACATTGTGATGCGACTTAATTACATGAGCTTTACCGGTTTTAGAAGCCGCAGATTCAATCACGTCAGGGTAAATAGTGCCCTGGGCTAACCATTTAGCGTTCGTCAGTTTTTTCGCTTCTTCATCAAAAACTTCAACGAAAACACGACCGATGATTTTACGCTTGGCTTCCGGCTCAGCAACACCTTTTAAGGCGTCGAGGAAACGGTTTTCAGCTTTAACATGAATAATGTTCAGACCAAAGTGGTCGCCGAACATGTCCATCACTTGTGCGCCTTCGTTTAAACGCAATAATCCGTTATCGACGAAGACACAGGTCAGGTTTTTGCCGATAGCACGGTGCAATAACATCGCAACCACTGAAGAGTCGACACCACCGGAAAGACCTAAAATCACCTGATCATCGCCCACTTGCTTTTTGATATTGGCAATAGCGTCATCAATGATGGTGGCCGGAGTCCAGAGTTTTTCACAACCACAGATATCCACCACAAACTGCTCTAACATGCGCAGGCCCTGACGGGTGTGAGTCACTTCAGGGTGGAATTGTACGCCGTAGAACTGACGGGCTTCATCAGCCATAGCAGCATGAGGGCAAGTTGGCGTTTGCGCTGTAGTGACAAAACCCTGTGGGATTTGCACTACTTTATCGCCATGACTCATCCAGACATCCAATAAGCCACGGCCTTGTTCGTTCAGATGATCTTCAATACCGGTGAACATGGCATTCTCTGCAATCAGTTCAACCTGAGCATAACCAAATTCACGGTGATCAGAACTGGACACTTTACCGCCCAGTTGTTCAGCCATGGTCTGCATGCCGTAGCACACACCCAGCACAGGCACACCGGCTTCAAATACATAAGATGGCGCACGAGGTGAACCAGCTTCAGTCACACTTTCAGGACCACCAGATAAAATAATACCGGTTGGAGCAAATTCAGCGATTTGTTCTGCAGTAACGTCCCATGCCCACAGCTCACAATAAACGCCAATTTCACGCACACGACGGGCGATCAGCTGAGTGTATTGCGAACCGAAGTCGAGGATCAGAATTCGATGGAAGTGAATGTTTTTGCTCATAATCACCTTGTAGTAACAAATGTCGAATGGATAAAACACAGAGGCTGGCAAAACGCCAGCCTCTGATTAAGCGGTTAACCTAAGCGGTAGTTTGGTGCTTCTTTGGTGATTTGCACATCATGCACGTGCGATTCACCCATACCAGCAGAAGTTACTTTGACAAAGACCGGCTTGGTGCGGACTTCAGCAATAGTTGAGCAACCTGTTAAGCCCATTGAAGAGCGCAGGCCACCCATTTGCTGGTGAATAATAGTGCCGATTGGGCCTTTGTACGCCACACGGCCTTCGATACCTTCAGGCACTAACTTCTCAGCATTGTTGCTGCCCTGGAAGTAACGGTCAGAAGAGCCATTACGTTGTGCCATAGCACCTAATGACCCCATACCACGGTAGGATTTGTAGTAACGGCCCTGATACAGTTCAACATCACCCGGTGCTTCTTCAGTACCAGCAAACATAGACCCCACCATCACACAGTGTGCGCCAGCCACTAAAGCTTTGGCGATATCACCTGAGAAGCGGATACCGCCGTCAGCGATAATACAAACGTCCATGCCCTGTACACCATCTACTGCATCAGAGATAGCTGTCAGTTGTGGTACACCACAACCTGTGACAATACGGGTGGTACAAATGGAACCAGGGCCTATACCTACCTTCACCGCGTTGGCACCAGCTAAAGCAAGCGCTTTGGCGCCTTCAGCAGTGGCGACGTTACCTGCCACTATCTGTAAGTCAGGGTACATAGCACGGGTTTGACGGACGCGATCTAACACGCCTTCTGAGTGGCCATGTGAGGTATCTATTAATAAAATATCCACACCGGCTTCTACTAAAGCAGCAATACGTTCGTCTGTGCCTGGGCCTACGCCCACAGCTGCGCCAACACGTAAGCGACCAAATTCGTCTTTACAGGCGTTTGGTTTGCTGGCGGCTTTGTTGTAATCCTGTACTGTGATCAGACCTTTGAGTTTAAAGTCATTGTCGACCACTAATACTTTTTCGATACGATGTTTGTGCATTAAAGCCAAAGCTTCAGCACGTGGGCCTGCTTCATTTACTGTGACTAAACGCTCTTTTGGCGTCATCACAGAAGAAATAGCCAGTTGTGGGTTGGTTTCAACGTTCAGGTCACGACCTGTCACAATACCAACCAGGTTATTGTCAGCATCAACTACAGGGAAACCAGAGAATCCATGCTGAGCCGCCAGTTGCTGCACTTCGCGGATGCTTTGCTCCGGACGCACAGTGACAGGGTCAGAGACGACACCACTTTCGTATTTTTTTACTTTACGAACATTGGCTGCCTGCTCTTCGATGGTCATATTTTTGTGAATAAAACCTAAACCGCCTTCCTGTGCTAAAGCAATAGCTAAACGAGCCTCGGTCACAGTGTCCATAGACGCTGATACCATAGGTATATTTAACGTAATTTTGCTGGTCAATTGAGTCCGCAGGTCTGCGGTATGGGGTAACACAGTGGAGTGCGCCGGAACAAGTAACACGTCGTCAAATGTAATGGCTTCTTTCACGATCCTGAGCATTGCAACAATCTCGCTGTTAAAAAAAGAGGGGGGAATGTTGCGGCGCAATTTTATCCGCTTTTGCGCCTTGCCACAATCAATTTTTCGCTTTTGTGTTACATTAGCCACAAAGTAAGCCCCAAAGTAATTGGAGTTGCAGCGCGACGACAAGTACTCGAGACCCCAGGAGCATAGTTAACCTATGTGACTGGGGCGAGAGAACGCAGTCAACAAAGCTGCGGCTTCAAGTACGAAGGGGGTTGAGGAATGCCTTATGTCGCAAGCTGATATTTATACCGTCTCCCGCTTAAACTCTGAAGTTCGCCTGACCCTTGAGCTGCAATTTCGTCAGCTGTGGTTAGTGGGCGAAGTGTCCAATTTTATCGCTGCTTCCTCCGGCCACTGGTACTTTTCATTAAAAGATCAGGCGGCACAGGTCAAAGTGGCGATGTTTAAACAAAGCAACAGATATGCCAGCCTACAGCCAAAAAATGGTCAACAAATTCTGATCCGCGCCCGTATCAGTGTGTACGAACCCAGGGGTGAATATCAGTTACTGGCCGATATGCTGGAACCTGCCGGTGACGGTTTACTAAAGCAACACTACGAACAAATCAAAGCCACATTAGCTGCTGAAGGGTTATTGGCGCCTGAGCGCAAAAAACCTCTGCCTAAAAAAGTACAAAAAGTTGGGGTGGTCACCTCCCCGACCGGCGCTGCCATTCGCGATATCATCACAGTGCTGAAACGCCGGGCTCCAGCGCTGGAAGTTATTATTTATCCTTGTTTAGTGCAAGGTACTCAGGCGCCGGCGCAAATATATAACGCCATCCAAAAAGCTATCTCCCGCAATGAAGTGGATGTATTGCTGATTGGCCGTGGTGGCGGATCGCTGGAAGATTTATGGTGTTTTAATGACGAACAGGTGGCACGTTTAATAGCGCATTGCCCCATCCCAACCGTCAGTGCCGTAGGTCATGAAATTGACTTTACCATAGCTGACTTTGTCGCTGACGTGCGCGCTGCTACGCCTTCTGCAGCTGCAGAACTGGTGTCACCGGATCAGCAGCAACAGCTGCAAATGGTTCAGGCTGCAGAGCTGCGTCTTAAACGTTCAATGCACAGTTATTTACGGCAGCAACAACCCCGTTTAACGGCTTTAGTGCATCGTTTAACCTTGCTAGATCCGGCACGGCGTTTACAACAGCAACAGCAGTATCTGGATGAATTACAGCTGCGATTGCAAAATGCCCTGCTCAGACGGATCGACAAAGCGGCTCAACAGCAGCAGTTTTTACAACATAGATTGCAGCAACTGACACCTCTGGTGCGGATTAAACAGCAGCAACAAAAGCTGGACCAGCACCAGCACCAGTTGCATCAATCCATGCAGCAGCTCCTAAGACAAAAACAGCAGCAGTGGTTACTGCAAAGTAGCCGTTTGCATACCGTCAGCCCCCTCGCCACTTTAGAGCGCGGTTACAGCATCAGCTTTGATGACCAGCAGCAAGTGATCACTGATGCATCGACACTACAGCCTGGTCAACAGATCAAAACCCGGCTGGCGAAGGGGCAGTTTATCGCCCGTGTCGAGCAAGTTTTTCCAGACGCCGATGCAAGTCACTGAGATCAGACAAGTCGCCGAAGAACTGGTCCAGCTACTTGGTCATACAGACTGGGCTATAGGCGGCAGCTTTTTACTTCAGTGTTACGGTATAGAACCCCAGGCCAGAGATTTGGATCTGGTCTGTACTCTCGAACACTTTGAGCATTTTAAAGCATTACTCAGCCAGTACGCACAAGCTGTGCCTGTGACGCCCCACCCCAGCTATTGCAGCCTTGGCTTTGCCCGTTTTGAAAAAAATGGTCTGATGATCGAATTGATGGCAGGCATTCAGGTGCTCACAAACAACAGTCTGCGGCAGTTTCAGTTTTTGCCGGAACGCACCAGTTGGCAACAAGGTTTGCCATTGATGGCATTAACAGACTGGCAGGTTTTGTATCAGCTATTTGACCGCCCACAGCGAGTCGCGCAGTTGCAACAGTATCTACACTCAACGCACTGATGCATTATTTTTCCGCTATAAATCATATCAACTCAATCACTTAAGTTTAACTACTGTCAAAAATGGCTTTTTGTTCAAAAAAAGTACTTGCCAATAAACGACAATAAAAATATGATGCACATCATATTATCAACCGCAGGCCATTTTGATGACAGCATTAACCAAAAAAGAGATGACCCATCAGCGCATTTTGCAGACCGCTGCAAAGATTATCCGCAGAGATGGTTTTGATGCTCTGGCCGTGGCTGACGTCATGAAACAAGCGGGTTTAACTCACGGTGGTTTTTACGCCCATTTTGCCAACAGAGATGCATTACTGGCGGAAGCTTTAGGCTATGCCGGTGCAGAATCTGCCACTTTGCTTGAACAAAGTCTGGCAGAGCGCATCAATGCGGGAGTACAGCCACTTACTGCTTTTATTGAGATTTATCTGTCAGAGCAACATCTGAATACTTGCACTGATGGCACAGGCTGCCCTGTAGCTGCGCTAGGTTCAGATTTTTTTCGGCTGGATCCGGACACTAAGGCAGTGGCTGCCAAAACTATCGAAGCTTATGTAGATAAAGTGCAGTGGCTCAGTAAGCAAAGCTTAAGCCGTGAAAGTGCATTCTTACTGACCAGTACCTTAGTTGGCGCACTGCAACTGGCGCGTGGTTTAAAAGGCACAGCTCAGGCTATGCAGTATTTAACGGCCTGTCGCGAAGATTTAGTTCGACGTTATGCTGGTCATGAATAAAACTCTTGTTAGGTCCAACCGTTTTTTTAAATCAAAATATGATAACCATCATATAAACAAAAGGTAACAGCTATGAAACTTGAAAATGCAGTAGTACTGGTCACAGGCGCTAACCGTGGTTTAGGTTTAGCTTTTGCCAAAGCAGCACTGGCCCGCGGTGCCCGTAAAGTCTATGCCGCGGCGCGTAACCCGGACAGCATCACACTGGAAGGTGTGATTCCGGTGAAATTAGATGTAACCAATAAAGACGATATCGCCAAGCTGGTTGAACAATGTTCGGATCTGACCTTGTTAATCAACAACGCAGGTGTCGCTGAACTTGGCGCTATGCTGACCGAAGATGCTGAAACTATGATGCGTCGTCAGCTGGAAACTAACCTGTATGGCCCGCTGCGTTTAACTCAGGGTTTTGCCCCAGTGCTGGCGAACAACGGCGGCGGTGGCATTATCAATGTGTTGTCTATTGCCAGCTGGATCACAGGCCCATTACTGGCCACTTACTCTGTGACTAAATCGGCAGCCTGGTCTATGACCAATGCGGTGCGTCAGGAACTGGCGGCACAACAGACCCAAGTATTAGGTTTACACGTAGGTTTTATCGACACTGATTTAACCAAAGGTTTAGAAGTGCCTAAAGTGTCCGCAGAGCAAGTCGTCAGCCGTACTTTTGACGGTTTAGAAGCTGGCGCCGATCAAGTACTGGCTGATGAGCCAACTCAAATGATCCATCAGGCGTTCTCCACTGCACCGCAAGTGTATTTGCACGCACTGCCAGGCCATTAAACACAAGAAAAAACCCGGACGAACTGCAGTTTTGCGGTTCGCCGGGGTTTTGTGTTTTGCCCGCAACTGAAGCTACAAACTTGCACAAAGCGGAGCTATGCACTAAACAGCCCAACTCACCACGAAAGACGGGCTACGACTGACTTCTCATCAACGTGCAACGAAAAGGACCAGCCATTGCGCTCACACAGCCTTTGCACTATGCCAAGCCCTAAACCATAACCCTGAGACGAAGATGCCTCAGATGCTGTATCCCCTGTCGCAGCCGAATGCACTTGATTGGTGATAAAAAGCTCCCGCTCTTTAATATGAATAGAGATTGGCCCCTGTCCGCTATGGCTGTGCTCAAAGGCATTGCGCACCAGATTATTCACAGCTATGGCAAAAGCCTGCGGATGCCCACTGACACAAGGGTTAGCCAGCGGCTCGATTTCCACCTCAAGCCTCTTATGGCATAGCAGGTGGCGCTGCAGATCTACGGCGTTGCTGACCAGTGGCGCCACCAGAAACTGCTCATCATACAAAGCATCATCCGTTTCGCGGGCCAGACACAAGAACATCTCAATGGTGGTTCTCATTTCAAGAGTGGCTCGCCTTACCCTGTCCAGCGCCTTCACATCAGCCTCTGACAACTTACTTTGTTCCAACAGCTCAAGTGCTCCTGTAATCACAGTAATAGGAGTGCGCAATTCATGGCTGGCTGAACTGGTAAAGTAGCGCTCTCTGGCGACAAAGGCGCTGATGCGCTCGAGGGTCTTTTCAATAGTCGCCGCCAGCAGCCCCACTTCATCGTCACCAAAGCGGCTGGATCCGATGCGTTTATAATCTTCAACCGACAAGTGTTCAAGGTCGATGTCCGCCACAGCTTTGGCCAGTTGAGCAACTGGGGCTACCGCTCGTCGCATCACCACTATGCCCAAGCCGAATCCCAGCATGCCAAGGGTTCCCACTGCGCCAGTGATCACAAGCAGCAACCACCAATCCTCTGACGAGGCAGCCTCAATACCTGCCACATCAAACACCACAAAAGCCTTTTGTTGGTCATTGTCAGCAGTGACAACAGCTACATGTAATTCGTCGGCTTCGAATTCGTACAAGCCTTCAGCCGGATTTGTCTTAGCCCAGTCCTGCAGCGATGCCGGCAAGCTGGCAACCTTATCGTATCCGCTAAGGTTCATGCTCAATCTGGGATAGCTTTTGGCGGCAACCTCCAGTTGTTGCATCAGCACACGGTCTTCACTCAAGCGGATGGCAGCAAAAAAAGCCAGCCCCCAGGCAATACTGAGTACAGCGACGCAAATCGCAAATGCAATAGCGACACGCTGACGTAAACTGCGCCTGTACATTTAGTCTGTATCCTCTGCAATACGGTAGCCTATCCGATGTACGGTATGGATCAGCGGCCTGTCGAAGGGCCTGTCTATCGCCTGTCGCAGCTTATACATATGGGAGCGAAGCGCGTCACCATCCGGCACCTCGTCTGCCCATAACAAGGTTTCAAGTGCATCGCGATCCACCACTGCAGGAGCTTCTTCCATCAATCGTTGCAATAGCTTCAGGCCCGCAGGGTTAATATCAACCCTGCACCCCGCTCTGTGCACCTGCAGTGTGGACTTATTGAATGTCAGCTCACCTACAGTAAGCAGATTATCGGTTTTGCCATGACTGCGTTTGTACAGAGCCTGCAGCCGGGCATGCAGCTCCTGCAAAGCGAATGGCTTGACCAGATAGTCATCTGCTCCTGCCTCAAAGCCTTTGAGTTTGTCTTCAAGGGTGTCACGCGCCGTCAGCATAAGCACAGGCTTATCCAGAGTGGCATCAGCGCGCAACTTTTTGCAGAAACTCAGACCATCCATTCCCGGCAGCATCAGGTCCAGTACAATCACGTCGAAGGGGGTAGTTAAGGCCAGATGCATAGCGCTTATCCCGTCATAAGCAAAATCCAGAATATAGTTATGCTGTTCGAGATAAGCGGCAATGTTGGCACAAATGTCGCGATTATCTTCGACAATCAAGACTCGGATTGGCGCTGCACCCAGTTTGTGGACCATCTGTTGTTACTCCTTACCCCATCCCGCCCTTGCACTAGCCCGTACCAGGGCCTCGCTCTCACCCTTATTGTTACCACGCATAGTCAAATCGAAGACCAATCAGTGGCTCGGCTTCGCTATCGTCTTTCACTTCCACGCCCCGGCGGTAGTCAAACTCGGTGTCATCGCTGGACGAGGCTGAGGTGACGTTGATCACATCCAGAAAGGCCGTAACATCTATAGGGCCAAATGCGCGTCTATAGTCCACACGAAGGTTCAACAAAGCTGAACCGCTTTTACGACCTACATTACGCTCTGTGATCTCTTTCGAATAGCGTAACGGTTGTCCGGCACCCAATACGTCTGCATGAATAATAAACTGGTCGTCTGGCCTGCCGGAAAGGTATTTGTAACGCCCGGCGACTTTCCAGCGATCATTAATTTCCCAGGTCAGGCCAAGGGTAGCCACATGGTCGCGACTGAATTCGGCAGCGACCTCACCCCGACCATCTTTGCGGTCAACCACGGCATCATTGTAAGAATAGGTTGCGCTAGCGTATAGGCCTTCGCGAATTGTCCCCATAAGCACTATGTCGACTCCGTACGATCTGCCGTCCCCCATGTTGGCAAAGGTACCACTTGCTCTATCCAGGTCGACCACCAGATCGTCGAGCTTTTGATAATAAGCCTCAGTTAACAGCGACCACTGGGTGTTCGGGAAATATTTGAAACCAACACTAGCATGGCTGATTTTTTCATTCTTCAAATCGTTTGACTCGTTAGCCGCCAGGTAGAGAAAGCGTGGCGACTGATGAAAAAGTCCTGCGGTTGCAAAATATCTGACCAGACCAGCTGGCTGCCAGTTAAGGCTGAACCTGGGTGACACCAGGCTTTCGTCGGCAAAACCGTCCCGTTCGAGCCGCAGACCAGTGCCGAAATCCCAATCACCCCGCTCAAATACCTGATTAACGTAGCCAGCATAGCTGGTTTCTTTTTGCTTTATTGCAGAATTAATGTTCTCGGGCTCAAGCACAATAAAGCGCTGCTGTGGGTCTGGTCTGAAATCATCGTCGTCGTAAACAAAGCGGTTCCAATCGCCATCTAACACTGTGTTGTAGTCCAGATCAATTTGCGTGATCTGACCACCTGCACTAAACAACCCCCATTGATTCGTCACCTCAAAATCACTTCGCCAACCCGTCTCCGTTTCGCGCTCACCTATGGTAATAATATCTTCCCGCACCGGAAAATCAGCGGCTGGCGATCCTGCTGGTACCAGATCAGGAAAGGCTTCGCCCTCTGAGCTTATTTTGTCGCTTTTGCGGTAGTAAACTTTATTGGTCCAGACCGCATCTTCACCTAGCAATGATCGCAAGGTCAGGCCATACAAATCACTATCTTGTTCGGCAGACTGCAGCGCAACATCTTCGAAATCAGGCGATGCAAACACGTGAGTGACATCACGAACATAGTCTTCGTGAGTATCCATCAATAAAACTTCAACGCTGTGATCCTGATTGACAGGAATAACCGACTTTAGAATGACGTCTCTGAGCACAGGGTTGCCGATGTCCAGTTCTTCAATAGTTTCAAACAAAGCGCCGAAGTCCAGCCGTCTGGCAGAAAACAGCATAGTAGAGTCATCGGTGATACCGGCAGGGCCGTCGTAACCTACTTCATAACCGGCAAGGTCGTAGCGAAAACTGGCTGAAGGGCTTGGATTACCATCAGCGACGTCTAACTTGAGTAGCGATGCTGCCCGGCCACCATAAGCCGGCCCCCAACCACCGGGCGAGAACTCTGCTCCGCCTATCACGTTCGGCGCAAAAATCGAGAAACGCCCCCCACCACCCACATCTTCCTCTTCACCTAAAGTGGCGTCAAAGTGCACGGCTTTATCAAAGGGAAAGTCATCAACAAATAACAAATTATCCCTTGGACCACGGCCACGCACACTAAAGCTGGCGAATTCACTGGCGGATGCCAGGCCAGGCAAGCCGTCCAACGACAGCAGCGGATCTGCACCTCCGCCTACAGCACTTGCCAGAGCTTCTCTGTCGAGATAGGTACTGGAGCCTGATGCAAAAACATCAGATTGTCGTCCCCGAACCTCTACGACCTCGATGGAGTGCTGTTTAAGTTCGAATTCTATTTTGATAGTTTTGCGCGTCACCACCCGTACACTGGGCGCATTTAATGAAGCAAAGCCGCTTTTGGCGATGTCCACCGAGTACAGACCTGGCTCGAGCGATTCAACAAGGATACGACCTTGCTCGTCAGTTTCTAAGGTTTGAGTGGCAGAGCTTTCCCGTTGCTTAAGAGTGATCTGCACCTTTGACAGTGGCCGATCAGTATTCTGATCTTTGACGATAAAAGTCAGCGCACCGGGCGCTTCTGCTGCATGGGTAAAAACTGGCATGCCAATAAGGCCTCCCCACAACGTGATCCAGCATAGGTGTTTTAACTGTCTATTCATCTTGCTAACCTCCAAAAATCAACCCTGTTTATTTGAAGAACTGCAGGCAGGCTAGCAGAGCCAATGTGACTAAAAAGTCGCCAAATTATGAAAGTTACATCAATGTCATGGTCTTAAATTTGGGGGAAAGGTCAGTCGCAGCGACAACGCTTGCGTTGAACAGCAGTAGGTTGTACTCGTCGCGCAGCGGCAGTACAACAATGAAACTAGCGGTAATAAACAATTTAGGATTTTGAATTCAAAGCGTATCGCCTTTGGCGAGATACTTTCTTTTGCTTCGCCAAAAGAAAGCTATCCAAAGAAAAGGCGACCCCAGGTCGCAGCGAAAGCCCGGCCCAAAACCGTGCGTCCAAGGCGACTCGGCAACTCGTTCGTCGCTACCGCTCCTCGCTCAAACACTCCTCGTCTTAAAACCTTGGCCACCCAATTTTGTCCGGCTCGCGCCCCAATGGGGATTTGGTGCCAGTAGTTGGTATGGTTTTTGCTGATTGGCAGTTAAGAGCGAAAAGCGACATTAGGGCACATCACAAGACCTAACCCTAGCGTCCCTCAAGGCTCCATTCTGGCATGTATAAAGTTTGTGTGGCCCATTTTAGGCATTTTAGAAAAAGTTGTTGAAATAGAGGTATGTCAGCGTTAGTTTGGTATGAGTGAAAATCAGGAGATAAGGCTGGAAAAGTTCTGCGTGTTAGCAGGCTGCCTTTGAAAAATCATTGTTACAACTACATGGAGTAGCTATGCAAATTTGGAGTGCTTTGCTGTTGGTGCTTTTGCTGTCCGGATGTGCAACACCCGTGAGTCACACAAACATACCGCTTTCAACCTATGACAAAGATACCGAGTATGGTATAGAAAAAAGGGACGATGGATTCGCAATTACCGTTTTCTACTCACGCTATCAATTCATACCTGAAAGTGATGTTTTAGCAACAGCTTGCAAGAGCCAGCTAACCTCTATCGCTTGGGAACATGCAGATAACGAGGGGCGTGAAATTGAACCAGTCAACGAGCAAAGAATTCGCATTTCAATGGGCCGCAATGAGTTAACAGGTATAACCTCTTGCCAGGCCAATGCCATCGCTAAGTGGAAGTAGATTAAATTGAATCGCTGCGATCTCAATTTATCGGATAGTAGGGCTTGAACTTCGTTTGGAGGTACAGTGGGTTATTTCCCGAAAGTTCATTTTGAAAATGCTAGAGCTCTTTCTGAGAGTAAAGAAGATAGCCAACTTCGATATTGTTGCTTAGAGCTTCGCTACTGTATTGAAGCAATTGTATACAAGAAGTTATCTGCTTTTCGTGATATTCCAAACACTATTACTGAAACTTGGCAACCGCATAAAGCTATCAAAATGCTTAGTAAGATTGATGAGTTTGCAGACAAATACTGTAAAGTAGAAATAAATTTTTGTCAGTCAAATATTCCGCCGATAGATGGTTGGATCGCTCTGGGAGAACAAAAGATACCATCCGTACAATGGCTGACTAAAAATTACAGCAAGCTTGGAAATTTTCTGCACTTACCTAAGCCTAATGAGAGCGAGTCATTCAATACTGAAAAGATAAAAAAGTGTGTAATTGATGTACTTGACGGCATAGAACAATATGTAAACACGGATATTTGGATTAGGGCGTCTGGTATTGAACTTCAGGCTTGCCTAGAGTGCTCCGAAGATCTTATTTTTGATCGTAACCAACTTAAAGAAGCTGATGTTGTCGAGTGTGACTCATGCAAATTTCGCTATCGAGTAAAGTCGAAAGGTGGTAACAAACTTACCTTGTCATATACGGTACATGACGTTAAATGTGGTCGCTGTGGTGAGATGCTACAAATTGATGACCAGAAAATCATGAAAAATCGTGAGTTCGTATGCGGGTTTTGTGGAGAAGATCATGTTGTTGTCCCAGCATATCGTCGCAGCTCTCAGACCTAAGCTACCAACTACTGGCACCAACCCCCCATTAGGGCGCGAGCCGGACAAAATTGGGTGGCCAAGGTTTTAAGGCTGGGAGTGTCTGAGTGAGGAGCGGTAGCGACGAGCGAGTTGCCCAGCCGCCTTGGACGCACGATTTTGGGCCGGGATTTCGCTGCGACCTGGGGTCGCCTTTTCTTTGGATACTTTCTTTTGGCGAAGCAAAAGAAAGTATCTCGCCAGCGGCGAAACGGTTTAAAACAAAAAATGTAGCAATGAAGAACTTAGCTAATCAGCGCTAAAAGACGGTCATTGATCCCTCTGATACCACGGGCGGGTGCAAGACCCGCCCCTACAATTTCGAATCGACGAAAAGCCCAAAAACAACAAGGCCAGCTTGCGCTGGCCCTGAATCAAACTTACTTCTTATTCACCAGATTCGCTCTGGCTTTTAAGATACGGTCTCGTTTGTACTGCTGATTAGGTGTCAGCGTATTACGTTTACCGGCAAATGGGTTTTCGCCTTCGCGGAATTCAATCCGTACCGGAGTACCCATCATCTGCAGCGATTTACGGAAATAGTTCATCAGATAACGTTTGTACGAATCTGGCAAGTCATCGACCTGATTACCGTGGATCACGATAAGAGGTGGATTGTAACCACCGGCGTGAGCGTATTTCAGCTTGACGCGACGACCTTTCACCATAGGTGGCTGGTGATCTTCCACTGCCATTTTCATAATACGGGTTAAAAGCGCAGTGCTGACACGACGGGTGGCCGAGTCGAAGGCCTCTTCTACCGATTCAAATAAGTTACCTACACCAGAGCCGTGTAAGGCAGAGATAAAATGCAAACGGGCAAAGTCGATAAAACCTAAACGTCTATCTAGCTCACGTTTCACATCATCTTTAATGCGATCGTCCAATCCGTCCCATTTATTGACCGCGATCACCAAAGAGCGGCCTGAATTTAAGACAAAACCTAAAATACTTAAATCCTGATCCGAAATACCTAAACGGGCGTCCAGCACTAAAATCACTACGTTGGCATCTTCTATTGCCTGCAGGGTTTTAATTACAGAGAACTTTTCGACCATATCGTCAATTTTGCCACGACGACGCACACCAGCTGTATCAATCAGGGTGTATTCGCGCTCACCACGGGTCATAGGGATATAAATCGAATCCCTTGTGGTGCCTGGCATGTCGAATACCACGACACGCTCTTCACCTAAAATTCTGTTGGTTAAAGTCGATTTACCAACGTTTGGACGACCCACTATGGCCAGCTTGATATGCTGATCCTTCGCCTGGGTGATGTCTTCTTCGCTTTCGTCCTCTGGCTCAAATTCTTCCGGTAATTCTTCGCCCTTTTCAATGGCAGCAATACGCTGTTGTTGCTGTTCAGACAACATAGGCAATAACGCATGTTGCAGCAAAGACAGCACACCACGGCCATGCACAGCAGCTATTGGGTAGACCTCGCCTAAAGCCAGACTATAGAAATCTGCTGTGGCTGTGTCTGCATCCAAACCATCGGTTTTATTGGCGACTAAAAACACCTTTTTATTGATACGGCGTAAATGCTGCGCTATCGCATCATCTGCCACCATGGCACCGGCACGGGCGTCGACCATAAACAGCACAACATCGGCTTCATCTATGGCTTTAAGTGACTGCTCGGCCATTTCTACTTCAATGCCTTGCTCATTGCCGTCTATACCACCGGTATCCACCACAATAAATTCGTAACCTTCGTATTTGACTGAACCGTATTTGCGGTCACGCGTCAGGCCCGGATAATCCGCCACTAAGGCGTCACGGGTGCGGGTCAAACGGTTAAATAATGTTGATTTTCCAACGTTGGCTCTGCCAACCAAAGCCACTACAGGTAACATGGTTTTACCTCAAATAAAATTACTATGTATCCTTGTGGATACCGCAGGCCAACTGGCCTTCTTACTTTGTCACACCAGGCTTTTCAGCCATGGCAACTACGTATAATTGGTTAAACTTTATTAAGCAACAAGGCCGGAGGCGATGGTTTACCGGCTCCGACCTTGTCTTATTCCATACTCAGCTGGTTTAAGGTAAGCGTATTAAACTTAGCTCACCGTCCCGGGTTTGGATCACTAATTCATCCGGGCTACTTACACCCTGAACATAAAAACCTGAGCCATATGAATTCTTGGCAACAAAAGCACCGGTGTTTTTATCTAACCAAAACAGGTTACCTTCCACATCACCAATGGCCAGATAGTCTTTATACACAGCAGGACCTGTCAGGAAATGTTTATGTAAACCCAATTGAGCCCACTGCTCTAGGCCATTACGACGGTCAATGGCAAAGATCTTACCTACGCTGTCGACCAGATAAATGGTATTACCTTCAACCACCATATCGCGGAAACTGGCATACTCACGTTTCCATATAACCCGGCCGGTACGCAGCTCAAGCGCAACTAACTCACCATTAAACGCAATGGCGTACACTGTACCATCCACCACTATTGGGGTTGCATCTACGTCGACCATGCGGGATAAATCTGTTGCTCCTTTTGGCACTGCAATCGCAGCGTCCCATGCCATTACGCCTTTATCGGCGATCAACACTGAAACTTTGCCTGCACCGCTACCAAAAATAACGCCGCCACTGGCAATAACAGGTTCACTGGTGCCACGTAAGCTTAATAATGCACTTTCCTGCTCGTGCATCCAGCGCTGCTCGCCTGTGTCAGGGTGCAAAGCAAACAAATTACCAGCAGAGGTATTCACCAGCACATAACCTTCGCCTGCAGCAGGGCTGGCAATGACTTCACCTTTCACTTTAACGCGCCATACCAGCTCGCCTGTTTCAGGATTTAAAGCCACTACATCGCCATTTTCAGTGCCGACAAATATCTTATCGTAGCCTTGACTAACGCCGCCAGAAACACGGGCAGTTTCTGAATTCCAGAATTTAAGCCCATCTAACAAGCTGCCTGTGCCATCATTGCGCACATCAAAAGTCCACAGACGTTTGCCAGACTCTTTGTCGAACCCCATGACTAAACCAGCACGGCTGGCTGCAAAAACTTTATCTTTGTAGATCAGTGGACGCAGTGCTGAATCATAATGTTCAACACCATCACCAACAGATGCACTCCAAATTTCTTCGGGTTCAATTTTGTTGTTAATTTCCGGATACACCAATTCTTCCTTGGAAGAACAAGCCGCCAAAGTCGTCAACAACACCAGCATTAAGCTGATACGGGACCTGAATAACTTCACTCTTACACCTTAAGCAGCAGTTACGTGCGCCAGTTCGTCTAATTTCACTTTCAGAATTGGATTCTGAGCATCTTTATTCGCTGCAGCCGCAGCCTGGTAAGCTGTTTTAGCCTTAGCCAGCTCACCTGAGTTCAGCAGCACGTCACCTGTCAGCTCTTGCTGTTGGGCTTTAAATGACTCCGGCACAGCCAAGGCTAAGGTTGCTAAAGCAGCAGGATAGTCTTTTTGTTCGTTTTGTACACGAGCCAGACGCAGTTGAGCTAAAGCTTTGATTTCAGGTTGTTTGGCTGTAGTCACGACCCAATTCAGCTGTTTGGCTGCACTGGTGTAGTCTTCTTTAGCTACAGCTTCTTTGGCTGCCACAAAAGCAGCCAGCAACGCATAAGAAGAGTCGCTGTTTTTATCGACAAAAGTCTGGAACTGAGCCAGTAATTCAGGGTTATCTGCAGCTTTTTCTTGCTGTTCCAGCAACTTAGTATAAGCACTTGAAACCGCCATAGTGGCTTCAAGTTGCTGATTCTGAAAATAGCGCCAGCCGTACAAACCACCTAAACCTAACACTACACCAGCGATAATGGCGGTGCCGTTTTCTTTCCAAAAGCGTTTAATTGCTTCGACTTGTTGTTCTTCGCTGTTGTAAATTTCCATCTTCGATCCCTTTAAACCAGCTGCTTTATGAAGCCGCTTAATTCAGTCAATTTAATATTTTGTTGTGGCTTTTCTTCTCTGAGCCATTTCAGCGTAATTTCGCCTGCAGCCAGTTCAGTTTCACCTAATAACAGACCAAGGCTGGCGCCAGACTTATCCGCTTTTTTCAGTTGTTTCTTTAAGTTGCCACCACCGGAATGCGTCATTAAACGCATATCCGGTAAATCATTCCGCAGGCCTTCGGCAATAGAAACTGCTGCAAGTTCCGCGCTCTCCCCTAAGGCCATCAGATAAACATCAGTTTGAGGCTGGGCTTGTGGCAATAAGTCTAAAGTTTGCAGCAATAATACCAGTCGCTCCATACCTAAGGCAAAACCAACTGCAGGAGTGGCTTTGCCACCCAGCTGTTCAACTAAACCATCGTAGCGACCACCAGCACAGACTGTGCCTTGTGAGCCCAGGCTGCTAGTCACCCATTCGAATACAGTTTTATTGTAATAATCCAGCCCACGCACTAAACGTGGGTTGAGCACAAAGTCTACGCCAGCGGCTTTTAAACGCTTTTGCAAGCCATCAAAATCAGCTTTGGATTCATCATCTAAATAATCTAACAGCTGTGGCGCTTTGCCCAGCATGTCTTGCATCACTGGATTTTTGCTATCCAGTACCCGCAGCGGATTGCTGTACATACGGCGTAAGCTGTCTTCATCCAGCAGTTCTTTATGTTGCTCTAAATAGGCGACTAAAGCAGCGCGGTAATCAGCACGGGCCTGATTCGAACCTAGAGAGTTCATCTCCAGCGTGACATGAGCAGATAAACCTAAGCTTTTCCACAAACGGGCGCTGAGTAAAATCACTTCAGCATCTATGTCCGGGCCTGCCATACCAAAAGCTTCTAAACCAAACTGGTGGAACTGGCGGTAACGGCCTTTTTGTGGACGCTCATGGCGGAACATTGGGCCCATGTACCACAGGCGTTGCTCCTGGTTGTACAACAAACCATTTTGGTTGGCTGCACGCACGCAAACTGCTGTGCCTTCAGGGCGTAAGGTCAGGCTGTCACCATTGCGATCGGCAAAGGTATACATTTCTTTTTCGACTATATCGGTCACTTCGCCGATAGAACGTTTAAACAGTTCCGTCATTTCGACTATAGGAAAACGAATTTCTTCGTAACCATAGTTGCGCACTGTTTTACGTAAAATCTGTTCCACGTACTGCCATGCTGGGGTATCCGCAGGTAAGCAGTCGTTCATGCCACGAATGGCCTGGATATCTTTTGACACGGGTTTTATCTCTTTATCCTAAGCGGATGATGCAGCGAAGCTACTCAATCCAGCTGTTTAATTTCAATCAGTCGTTTTTGCTCTGCCAAATACAGTCGTATCTGAGCTTCCAGCTGTTCTGCGACACTGTTGTTATCAATACGTAATTTCTGGCGCTGGCCTTTGAGGTAAAAACCACTCATACGGTTTGCCCCTGCTACCCCTAAATCAGAGATCAAGGCTTCGCCAGGACCATTCACCACACAGCCGATGACGGATACAGTGACAGGGTCTATCACGTCTTCCAGTCGTTGTTCCAGCTCGTTCATGGTTTTGATCACATCAAATTCCTGACGGGAACAGCTTGGGCAGGCAATAAAATTGACACCACGGGAACGAATACGCAGTGATTTTAAAATATCAAAACCCACTTTCACTTCTTCCACCGGATCGGCTGCAAGTGAAATACGCAAGGTATCGCCTATGCCTTCGGATAACAGCATGCCAAGGCCAATAGCAGACTTCACTGAACCGGCACGGGCGCCGCCTGCTTCAGTAATACCTAAATGCAAGGGTTGTTTAATTTGTTTCGCCAGCAATCGGTAAGCACCTACAGCTAAAAATACGTCTGATGCTTTGACACTGACTTTAAACTGGTCGAAGTTCAGGCGATCCAGAATTTCGACATGACGCATCGCCGATTCCACCAATGCTTCTGGGGTGGGTTCGCCATATTTTTCCTGTAAATCTGCCTCCAGCGAGCCGCCATTGACACCAATACGGATAGGAATATTTTTATCGCGCGCAGCTTCAACCACAGAGCGGATCCGGTCTTCACGACCTATATTACCCGGGTTGATACGCAAACAATCGACGCCATATTCAGCCACTTTCAGCGCGATACGGTAATCAAAATGAATATCGGCCACCAGCGGAATAGGCGATTGCTGTTTAATCAGCTTAAAGGCTTCCGCCGCTTCCATAGTCGGCACAGACACACGCACCAAATCAGCGCCAGCTCTCGCTATAGCCTGAATTTGTGCCACTGTGGCGGCCACATCTGTGGTTTTAGTATTGGTCATCGACTGCACTGCGATAGGCGCATCACCGCCTATCAGTACATTACCCACTTTGATCTGGGTCGACTGGCGTCTTTTAATAGGATTTTCTGCGTAACTCATCAGTTCTGTCCGAGGGTTAACCGGGCGACCCGACCTGTTGGATAACCTGACAGGTCAATGGCTTCGCCATTAAAGCTAAGAGTGGCTGCGGCTGCGTTGCCCAGTAACACTTTGACTGGCGCTACACCACGCAAATTTAACTGCTCACCGGCCTGACGACTGCCAAACACCAGTCGTTTACCTGTAGCATCCACTATATCGACCCAACATTCTGCATTCAGTGACAAGTTGATGGTGGCGTTAGCTGACGCATCAACCAAAGCAGAAGTCTGAGTTTCTGCAGCGGCGCTCGTTGCGGGTTGAACGGTAGTGGTCACAACAGGTGCGTCATTTGTTACCGGAGCCGATGTCAGAGGTTCGCTCTGAACAGTATTTGTAACTGCAGGCGCTGTTGCCGAGGACTCTGTGACTAATGCAGGTGATTGTCGCGGCATCACAGCCGGAACATCTGTGGTTAAGCTGCTTTGTGGCATAGCCGGAAGGCTTGGAGCATCAGTCGCTGTGGGCGAATGATCCAACTGTGTCACGGGAATGCTGTTTTGCTGGGTCTGTTCGGTTGGCTGATACGGTGGCGTTTCAACAGGCTTAACCTCTTCGCTGGCCAACATAGCTTCATCTGTTTGTGCCATTGGCAAAGCTGTGCCCGACGCTGAACTACCAAAACGGCTTTGCCAGAATCCGACTACCAGCAACACCACAAACACAAAAATGACAAAATAAGTCACCCACATAAAGCGGTTTTCTGTAGCTTCTTTAGCGGTTCGCCTCGAGAAACTCCGGGTCAGGCTTGGGATCTGATGTAAACCTTTGGAGTTACTGCTGTAAGCCTCCAGCACTTGCTGAGCTGGTATTTTCAGTAACTTAGCATAAGAGCGTAAATAACCCCGGACGAAAGTTGAAGACAGCTTGGCATCCACCTGATCCATTTCCAGATCCTCAATCAGGCTTTTACCTAAATTCAGTTGCTGTGCCACTTGCGCTACGGTCAGATTTTGTTGCTCTCTGGCCTGGCGTAAGGTTTGTCCTGCGCTCAATACTTTTGGTGCGCTGCTAGGCGGCGTTAATTCAGTCGTCATAATTCCAATTGTGCCGGATCTTTTAAGTAGATAAATTGCCCAGCCCTTATCGGGCTTTGCTCAGTTAAGTTGTTCCATTGCAGCAGGCTGGTTAGTTTCACCCTGTAACGCATCGAAATCCGGAATAAGGTGTCGCCATACTGGATTTGATAACGTTCTGGTACTTCAATTTGTGGTTCGATCTGCCGGGGTGCTTGTTGTCCAATCCAAAGGATCTGGCCCTTGACTATAGGCTGATTATCACGCAAAGAGTTCCAGCTGATTATATCGCTAATAGTAACACTGTAACGCTGCGCTATGCCATACAAGGTTTCATCTTGTTGCACTTCGTGTTGCCGGACCTGCCCTTCTGGCTCTGGTTGTGTCACTTCAGCCTGATTTTCTTCGACTGCAGCGCTTTCTGTGACAGCTAGATCCTCAGACACCATTCGTGCTTCAGGTAAAGGGGCTGTAACTGTTGCCGCGCTAGGCCGGGCTTGTTCTGTCGCCACAGCTGCAGGTGGCTTTTTACGGGTGATTTTGATTTTGGGTTGAACCACGCCAGCTTTAACTTGTTCAGTGGGATGTTGCAGTAACTGCTGCTTATAGTCCTGTCGGAGTTGGCTAAATTCAGATTCATTCAACTTGCCCTGACTGAATAACAAGGTTTCCTGACTTTGCGGATAAGTGGTCAGCAGTAACTGCTCTGCCGTTTGCATCCGGCTGTAGTCCTGTTGTTCCTGCGCTATTAAATAGCCCAATAACACAGAACGGGGAGAAATTTGTGAGGCACTTTGCATGCGCTCCAACAGCACCTGAGCGGCTGGCAAATCGGCCATTGCATAATTCACTGAAGCTAAGTTAAATAAAGCACTGGGGCGACTGGCATTGTGTTTAATGGATAAATCGAGGTAGGTTTTGGCCTGAATAAAGTCTTTTTGCTCTAAGCGGCACAAGGCGATGTTTTCATAGCTGTCTGCTGCACGGATATAACCTGGGCGGCTTATCGCCTGTAACAGTAACTGTTCGGCTTGATCATATTTACCACGCTGACATAAAAAAGCACCATAGTTGTTATAAGAGTCAGCGTTATTGGGTTCAAGATCTATGGCTGTTTTGTAGGAGTTTTCGGCGGCTTCAAACTCTGCCACCTGCTGATAATAATAAGCCATGGCGTTATGCACTTCAGCCAGTTCAGGCGCTAAGCTTTTAGCTTTTTCCAGATTGAACTTGGCCTGTGCATTATCCCCCCGTTGCAGGTAGTTAATACCAAGCGCTATGCGGGTACGGGCAGCTTCCTTTTGATCCATCTTCGGACGAATTTGCCGGTCACTGCCCACTACTGTGGTTTCAGTGACGCAAGCTGCCAACTGTAAACTGAAAATAACACAAGCAAGAAGCCTGAGTTTTTGCATAGGGGTACCAGTTGAATGGAGTGTTACACCATTTTTACTGAAATCTCCTGACCTTTCATCTGTTTTTTTTCTAAACGTTTAGTACGGTCAATTACATCACCCACTAATTGACCACAAGCAGCGTCAATATCGTCGCCGCGGGTCTTGCGCACCATCACGGTATAACCGTGTTCCTGCAGCACTTTATTAAAGCGGTCGATGCGCGAATTGCTGGAGCGTTTGTACGGTGAACCAGGGTATGGATTAAATGGGATCAGGTTCACTTTTGACGGCGTGCCTTTAAGAGCATGCGCTAATTCGTGGGCTTGTTCCATGCTGTCGTTCACCCCATCCAGCATCACATATTCGACTGTGACTTTATCGTTGGCACGTGAATCTGTGACATAACGCTTCGCCGCAGCCAGGAATTCTTCCATAGGGTATTTTTTATTCACCGGCACTAACTCATCACGCAGGGTGTTATTCGGCGCGTGTAAAGAAATCGCCAAGGCCACATCGATGCGCTCTTTCAGCATATCCAAAGCTGGTACTACACCTGAGGTACTTAAAGTGACGCGGCGTTTGGATAAACCAAAACCAAAGTCTTCCAGCATTAGCTCCATGGCAGGCACTACGTTGTTCAGATTCAGCAAAGGTTCGCCCATGCCCATCATGACCACGTTGGTGACTGGTTTTTCGCCTGTGTCGCCGTAGCTGCCGATGATCTGCGCTACACGCCAAACCTGGCCAATGATTTCAGATACTTTTAAATTGCGGTTAAAACCCTGCTGGGCTGTGGAACAAAAGGTACATTCTAAAGCACAGCCAACTTGCGAAGACACACATAAAGTGCGGCGGTCTTTTTCCGGGATCCAGACAGTTTCCACTTCCTGACCACCAGCCAAACCCATCACAAACTTGATTGTGCCATCGGCGCTGTCCTGACGCGTCACCACAACTGGTGCTGCAATCACGGCTTTTTCTTTTAATTTGTCACGCAACTTCTTGTTGATGTTGGTCATTTTATCAAAGTCGTCGATGCAGAAATGGTAAATCCATTTCATCACTTGATCGGCTCTGAAGCCTGCTTCACCAATAGAGACAAAAAACTCCTTCATCTGGGTACGGGTCAGATCAAGCAGATTGACTTTGTTTTCTGTTTGGCTCATTTGGGCTTTTCCTCACAACATAGAAAGATAAAAAATAGGACAGTTTAAATAGATAGAAAGGGAGCTAAGCTCCCTTTTATACAAATCGTCCCTGTGGATCCGTTTGTTAAATCAAACATCTCCGTAAACCTAAGTAATTGGAGTTGCAGCGAGGCGACAAGAGCTTGAGACCCCAGGAGCATAGTAGTCCTATGTGACTGGGGCGAAAGCGCGCGGTCAACGAAGCTGCAGCTTCAAGAACGACGGTTTAATTAACGAGTACGGGCACACAGTTCCGCTTCAGTGAAGAAGAACGCGATTTCACGGGCAGCAGAAGCAGCAGCGTCTGAACCATGAACAGCGTTTTCGTCAATGCTGGCAGCGTAGTCAGCACGTAAAGTACCGGCAGCAGCGTCTTTAGGGTTAGTAGCACCCATGATTTCACGGTTCTTACGAACAGCGTCTTCGCCTTCTAACACCTGAACCATTACTGGACCAGAGGTCATGAAAGATACTAAAGCTTTGAAAAATGGACGCTCTTTGTGCTCACCGTAGAAGCCTTCAGCCTGTTCCTGGCTTAAGTGCAACATTTTTGCTGCAACAATACGTAAACCTGCAGACTCAAAACGGTGGTAGATAGCGCCGATGTGGTTCTTCGCTACTGCATCTGGTTTTACGATTGAAAAAGTACGTTCTAAAGCCATGACAGACTCCTGTAATCAAAAGGGTGAATAAATTTAAGGCCGCGAATTATACGCTAAGCAAAATAAAAAACCTATTTTTTCTAAATAGAGAGGATAAAGCTTTTATTTTGTGCTCAGAACCCGTACTGCAATTAGTAAAAAAGCAGCACGAAGCTGCTTTTTTGTCTCGCCAGACCAGGCTTAATGCCCTTCGCTGACCATATTGACTGTGTACTTAGGAATTTCAACCACTAAGTCTTCATCCGCAATGCGCGCCTGACAGCCTAAACGTGAATCTGGTTCTAAACCCCAGGCTTTATCCAACATATCGTCTTCCAGCTCATCGCTAGGATCAAGAGAGCGGAAGCCTTCACGCACTATGACGTGACAGGTGGTGCAGGCACAGGATTTTTCGCAGGCATGTTCAATCGAAATGCCACAACGAAGCGCCACATCCAGCACAGTTTCACCTGTTTTGGCTTCGACTGCGACACCTTCAGGGCATAACTCTGCATGGGGTAAAAAGATGATTTGTGGCATATCAGACCTCGTCGACCTTATGACCTTGCAATGCCTTACGGATAGAAATATCCATACGGCGTGCTGCAAACTCATCCGTTATGTGATTGGTATGTTCAATGGCGGCTTTAATAGCGGCCGTGTTGTCGCCTTGTTTCACTGTGGCAAGTTCAGCAAGGGCTTGTTCTACACTTAATTTTTCTTCTGCAGTTAAAAGTGCAGCATCGGCATTTAAGGCCGCACTGACAGCTTCCAGTACCCGCTCAGCTTCTACCTGTTGCTCTTTTAACAAACGCAGCTGCATATCCTGCTTGGCATACAACATAGAGCTTTGGATCATGGTTGCGACCTGATCGTCACTTAAACCGTACGAAGGTTTGACCTGAATACTGGCGCTGACTCCGGTCGATTTTTCCTGAGCAGTGACACTTAATAAACCATCGGCATCGACCTGGAAAGTGACCCGAATATGAGCGCCACCAGCGGCCATAGCCGGAATATTAGTCAGATTAAAACGGGCGAGTGAACGACAAGCATCGACCAGTTCACGTTCACCTTGCAGCACGTGAATAGCCATAGCGGTCTGGCCATCTTTAAAGGTGGTAAATTCCTGAGCACGGGCCACAGGGATAACAGTATTACGTGGAATAATTTTTTCCACTAAACCACCCATGGTCTCCAAACCTAAAGACAGAGGTATCACGTCAAGCAGCAAGGTATCGTGATCGGACTTATTGCCGACCAGCACGTTGGCCTGAATAGCTGCACCTATAGCAACCACTTTGTCCGGGTCTATCGAAGTCAGTGGTTCTGTGTCGAAAAACTCTGCCACAGCGCTTCGCACTAATGGTACGCGGGTAGACCCACCGACCATCACCACTTGCTGAATTTCTTCGGTATCTAAACCGGCATCTCGCAGTACTTGCTTGCAAGCTCGAATGGTCTTGCGCACTAAAGGCTGAATTAAGGCATCAAAATCAGCTCTGCTGATCTGGCCTTTAAATTCACCGGAAGCTAAAGGCAGAACAAAATCCAGCTGCTCTGTGGCACTTAAGTTTTCTTTAATTTGACGGGCTGTGACCAGATACTGGCGCAGCTCTGAATGCGAAAGTGTGCTTTGACCAGTTTGCTGTTGTAACCAGTTGACTAAAGCGTGATCAAAATCATCACCACCTAAAGCCGAATCACCACCTGTGGCTAGTACCTCAAACACACCACGCTTTAAGCGCAGGATGGAGATATCAAAAGTACCACCACCTAAATCATAGACAGCAACTACACCCTCCTGACCTGAATCCAGGCCATAAGCTAAAGCTGCTGCTGTCGGTTCGTTTAATAAACGTAATACAGTTAAACCAGCAAGCTTGGCTGCATCTTTGGTCGCCTGGCGCTGCGAGTCATCAAAATAGGCAGGTACTGTAATCACCACACCAGTCAGGTCACCACCTAAGGTTTGGCTGGCAGTATCGGCCAAAGTCGCCAGAATTTCAGCTGAGACTTCAACCGGGTTTTTAATACCCTGAATGGTGTTTATCGCCACTAAGCCAGATTGGTCTACCAGCTCGTAAGGAATATGTTCGGCATCGGCGTTGATTTCAGCAAAACCACGGCCCATCAGACGTTTTACTGACACTATGGTATTGTGTGGGTCCAGCACAGCATCCGCTGCTGCTGCATGACCTACTATGACCTTGTCCGCGGTATAACGCACCACAGAAGGCACCATGTCCTGGCCTGCTTTATTAAACAGAGTTTTGGCTTCGCCACTGCGAACAGTAGCAACAAGCGAATTAGTGGTACCGAGATCAATACCTGCGGCTAACTTGTGCTGATGTGGAGCCGCGCTTTGACCGGGCTCTGCAATTTGTAATAACGCCATGCTGCTCTTTAATCTTGTGTTTGTTCAATCAGCTCCAGCTCTTGCTGCAGCTTAAAGAAAAATTTGAGTTTGCGGATTATATCAGCCGCCTGATGATCGTGCTCAGGGTTGTTGGCGTCCAGTGCCGATTGCAACTGTCGTAATAAGGCTTTTTTCTGCTGCTGAATTTGTTGATCGGCTTCATCAATTAACGCATCAGGATCCGCTGCATCACTGATCTCGGCCAGCAATTCACGTAATTCCATTTGCTGCATTAAAAAAGCAGGCTCCATAAAGCTACGCTGCTCGTTACTGATTTTTAAACCCCGTAACGCCAGTAAATGTTCGGCGCGCAACAAGGGCTGCTTTAAGCTGTGATAGGCATCATTGATATTGGCAGCTTGTTGCACCGCCATCAGCTTATCGCGCTCAGAGCCCGCTGCATGTTTATCCGGGTGAAACTGACGCTGCAGTTCCAGATAACGCGTGCCTAATTCAGTCAAATCCAGCTCAAATTGAGCTGGCAGATGAAAAAGCTGAAAGTAATTCATCTGCGCCCTTAGTTAAACAGTGAAGCTTTCGCCACAACCACATTCGCCATTGACGTTGGGGTTGTTAAACTGGAACCCTTCGTTTAAACCTTCTTTGACAAAATCAAGCTGGGTGCCGTCTATGTACACCAGGCTTTTACCATCAACAATGAGTTTCAGATCGTTCTGTTCAAACACCTGATCGTCATCGTTTAACTCGTCAACAAACTCCAGCACATAAGCTAAACCTGAACAGCCAGTGGTTTTTACCCCCACACGCAGGCCGAGGCCTTTGCCTCTGTTGGCGAGGAAGCTTCTGACGCGATCCGCTGCCGCTGGTGTCATTGAAATAGCCATAACTTAGTTCCCGTGACGTTGTTTGTAATCAGCAATGGCTGCTTTGATTGCATCTTCCGCCAGAATAGAGCAGTGAATTTTTACCGGAGGTAAAGCCAACTCCTGCGCTATATCGGTGTTCTTGATTAAAGCAGCTTCGTCGATGCTTTTGCCTTTCACCCATTCAGTCACTAATGAGCTGGACGCAATAGCGCTGCCACAGCCATAAGTCTTGAACTTGGCATCTTCAATAATGCCCTGGTCGTTAATTTTTAACTGTAACTTCATTACGTCACCACAAGCCGGTGCGCCAACCATACCTGTAGCTATAGTTGGGTCGTCTTTAGCGAATGAACCGACGTTACGCGGATTTTCATAATGGTCTATGACTTTAGTGCTGTATGCCATGGTACTTACCCTCTAATCCTGCAAATAACTTAGTGTGCAACCCAGGCTACGCTGCCTAAATCCACGCCGTCTTTGTACATTTCCCACAGAGGTGACATGTCGCGTAATTTACCAATGGCGTCATGCACAATCTTAATGGTGTGATCAATTTGCTCTTCCGTGGTGTAACGGCCGATGCTGAAACGAATAGAACTGTGTGCCAGCTCGTCGGTTAAACCTAAAGCACGTAATACATACGAAGGTTCCAGACTGGCTGAAGTACAAGCTGAACCTGAAGATACGGCGATGTCTTTTAACGCCATAATCAGTGATTCACCTTCGACATAGTTGAAGCTGACGTTGGTAATGCCAGGCACTCGTTGCACAGCATCACCATTTAAAAACACCTGTTCGATGTCTTTAATACCGTCCAGCAGACGATCACGTAACACAGCAACACGTTCACGCTCAGCGTGCATTTCTTCTTTGGCAATACGGAAAGCTTCACCCATGGCCACAATCTGGTGTGTGGCTAAAGTGCCTGAACGCATACCACGCTCATGACCACCACCGTGCGTCTGAGCTTCTAAACGAATACGTGGCTTACGGCGCACATACAAAGCGCCCACGCCTTTTGGACCATAAGTTTTATGGCCTGAGAACGACATCAGATCGACTTTTAAGGTCTCTAAATCTATATCCACTTTGCCTGTGGCCTGAGCCGCATCGACATGGAAAATAATACCTTTGCTGCGGCACAGCTCGCCAATAGCAGCGATATCCTGAATAACACCAATTTCGTTGTTCACGAACATGATGCTGATGACAGTGGTATCTGGGCGGATAGCGGCAGTTAACTTGTCTAAGTCAACTAAACCACTGGCTTCTACATCCAGATAAGTCACTTCAAAACCTTCACGTTCCAGAGCACGCATAGTGTCCAGTACAGCTTTATGTTCGGTTTTAGCGGTGATCAGGTGCTTACCCTTTTTATGGTAAAACTGCGCAGCACCTTTAATAGCTAAATTGTTTGATTCGGTTGCACCTGAAGTGAATACAATTTCACGTGGGTCAGCGTTAACCAGTTCGGCAATTTGCGCACGGGCAATTTCTACCGCTTCTTCTGCCTGCCAGCCGAACTTGTGCGAACGTGACGCTGGATTACCAAAACAACCATCCATAGTCAAAAATTGCATCAGTTTTTCAGCGACCCGCGGATCAACCGGGGTTGTGGCTGCATAATCTAGATAAATAGGTAGCTTCATTTTCTGCTCCGGCTTTTGCCTACAACTGGCAACTGACTTCGATTTCAGTTGCTGGATTTTTTAACACACGGCCATCTTGCCGTTTCGCCACTTTTTTCACTTCATTCTGGCGAACCAGTTCACCTAAGGTGATACCAGTAAGGAAGTCTTCTATGCGTTCGCTTAAATCAGTCCACAAGGTATGGGTTAAACATTTAGCGCCGCTTTGACAATCTGATTTACCCTGACAACGTGTAGCATCTACGGATTCATCAACCGCACTGATCACCGCGGATACCGAGATCTGCATTGGATCTAAGCCCAACTGGTAACCACCGCCAGGACCACGCACACTGCTGACCAGACCTTGTTTGCGTAAACGGGCAAACAGCTGTTCAAGGTAAGACAGGGAAATACCCTGACGTTCAGAGATATCCGCCAATGATACCGGACCGGATTCAGCATGTAATGCAACATCCAGCATAGCTGTCACTGCGTAACGGCCTTTTGAAGTTAAACGCATAACGGACTCCCTGAAACGAATGGCGCAAATTGTACATTCTTGACTGTTTTAGTCAAGTATTAATCCTACCATTTTAGTCAGGTATTATCCGTTTAGGTTCAACTCTTTTTTCGATGATTCAATCGCATCTATTAAATAGTTGGGTCAAAAGCATCCACTGCTTTTTTGCGATGTTCAGCCGCTTCACGTTCGGCCTGGATAAAAGTTTCATCCTCAATAGTGATTTCCGGCACTATGTCGCAGACGTTGCCACCAAGCTTGTTGACGCTTTGGCACAGCTCCGTCACTTTGTTATCCAGAAAGTGCATATGATCCAGCATCCGCCCCATCGCATTGGCTACAGGGTCCGGGTTATCGCTGGAGACAGCGTACGCATCAAAGCCAAATTTTTTCGCCATTTGCTGACGTTGCTCCGTCAGTGCCATATCCTGTTTGGCGACAATACGACCGGGAATACCCACCACTGTTGCGCCAGCTGGTACATCTTTCACCACCACAGCATTTGAACCTATACGGGCAGATTCGCCGACATACAAAGGCCCCAGAACTTTGGCACCTGCACCTATGACGACGCCATTGCCTAAGGTTGGGTGACGTTTACCCGGGTTCCAACTGGTACCACCTAAAGTCACACCGTGGTACAAAGTCACGTCATCACCTATTTCGGCGGTTTCACCTATCACCACCCCCATGCCATGGTCGATAAAAAAACGACGGCCTATTTTGGCGCCGGGGTGAATTTCAACTCCTGTTAACCAGCGGGCTATGGTGCTTAAAAAACGCGCCAGCCATTTCCAGTTCGCTCTCCACAGGCGATGATTCATTCTATGCCACCAGATGGCATGCAAACCTGGATAGTTAGTCAGTACTTCAAAAGCACTGCGCGCCGCCGGGTCCCGCTCGAACACACTTTTAATGTCTTCTTTGATACCTGCAAACATCGTACAAATCCTATTGCTTGGTGGTGCGTTGAATCGAGGCCAAAATGCCACGTAAAATATTCAGTTCTTGATCATCTGGTCTGGAACGGGCAAATAAGCGGCGTAAACGCGCCATCACAATGCCTGGATGCTGCTTAATGATAAAACCTGTGTCGCTCAGGGTTTGTTCCAGATGAACATAAAACTTCTCCATCTGGTCAATTTCCGGATAAATAGTTAAATCAGCTTCAGGGGTTTTATCCTGCTGCGCTAAAAAGGCCACCCGAACTTCATAAGCGATAATTTGGACTGCCATAGCTAAATTCAAGGAGCTGTATTCAGGATTAGCGGGAATACAAACATGGTAGTTACACATTTGCAGCTCTTCATTGGTCAAGCCATTGTTTTCACGGCCAAATACCAATGCCACAGGTTTTTGGTTGGCTTCCAGCACAGCTTTTTCACCACATTCACGCGGTTCCAGCATAGGCCAGGATAAAGTACGGGAACGGGCACTGCTGCCAACCACCAAACCACAGTCAGCAATAGCCTGCTCTAACCTATCCACGACTTGAGCATTAGCCAGAATGTCGCTGGCTCCCGCCGACAATGCATAAGCCTGACCGTCTGGTAACTCTTTTGGTGACACCAGCACCAGCTTGCTCAGGCCCATAGTTTTCATGGCGCGGGCAACAGAACCTATGTTTCCGGTATGAGAGGTACCCACTAATACAATACGGATTTGCTCTAACATGCCCACTCCAACCAATACTTAGGACAGAAGTCTGCTGCTGTGCTGAAGTCGTCTTCAGCACAGCAGCAGACTTAAAAATTCAAGGGGCGGCATTTTATCACAGCATTAAAATTTTGTTGATTGAAATTTAGCAGTCCAGCCATCTAAAGCTTTTTATTCAGCCCCGTTATCCCATAAACACGGCCGCTGGTTTTTTCTGACTGCAAAAGATCTTGTGCTTTGTTACACTAGCGCAGGTTTTTAACTCAGAAGGATCGTGTTATGAAGGCGTTATCGCAATTCGTTTTAGTATCCAGTTTAGTGCTTAGCCAGTTTTCTTTTGCAGATACTGCAACCACAGCTTTACAGCAAGCGGTGCAAAACCCAGCCCGTACTGAAGCCAACAAAGTACGAGACCAATACAGACATCCGGTTGAAACCTTAGCTTTTTTTGGGGTTACACCACAAAGCACTGTGGTTGAAATAGCTCCTGGTGCTGGCTGGTACACCGAAATTCTGGCGCCCTTACTGGCCAAAGAAGGCAAATACTATGCGGCTCATTTCCCTGCCAACAGCACCTCCGAATACGCGACACGCAACCTGAAAGCCTTTAAAGAGAAGCTGGCTGCTGATGACGCCTACTCTCAGGTTGTTATCACTGAATTCTCTCCGTTACCTAATCAACAAGTCGCTCCGGCTAACAGTGCCGATGTGGTACTAACCTTCCGTAACCTGCATAACTGGTATATGCAAAAAGGTGAACAAGGTATGCTCGATGCTTTTGCTTCCTTTTACGCAGCGTTAAAACCTGATGCTGTGTTAGGTGTAGTGGAACACCGTTTACCCGAAGATAAAAAATCAGCCGACTGGTTAAAGTCAGGCTACTTCCCGCAAAGTCTGGCGGTTGAATTGGCGCAAAAAGCGGGTTTTGTCTTAGAAGAGAGTAGCGAAATTAACGCCAATCCAAAAGATACAGCCGACCATCCGGGTGGTGTCTGGACTTTACCTCCTACTCTGTCACAAAAAGAGCAGGACAAAGACAAGTATCTGGCCATTGGTGAAAGTGACCGTATGACTCTGAAATTCCGCAAACCAGCAGCCAAATAGGCTGCTGTTTGTTTTAGCAACACTGATTTTTTAGTTTTTAATATTTTTTAGTTTTTGATTAGGGCGAGACTGACAATGAAAGTATTAGTAATAGGTGGTGGTGGTCGTGAACATGCTCTGGCATGGAAAGCAGCACAATCTGCTCATGTGACACAAGTTTTTGTAGCTCCGGGTAACGCAGGTACTGCGCTGGAAGCCAATCTGACTAATGTGGCTATTGCAGCAGACGATGTGCCTGCCCTGACCGCTTTTGCCAAAAGAGAAGGCATAGCTTTGACTATAGTGGGTCCTGAAGCACCACTGGCCAAAGGTGTGGTTGATACCTTCCGTCAGCAAGGCTTAGCTATTTTTGGCCCAACTCAGGCCTCTGCTCAGTTAGAAAGCTCGAAAGCTTTTGCCAAAGACTTTTTAGCCCGTCACAAAATCCCTACTGCGTCTTACGCTAACTTTACGGACATAGAGCCAGCTAAAGCTTATGTGAAAGCCAATGGCACTCCAATAGTCATCAAGGCCGATGGTTTAGCTGCCGGCAAAGGCGTGATTATCGCCCAGAATGAAGCTGAAGCTTTTGCAGCCATTGACGATATGCTCTCTGGTAACAAGTTTGGTTCAGCTGGCAGCCGTGTGGTGATTGAAGAGTTTTTAACAGGTGAAGAAGCTTCCTTTATCGTGATGGTCGATGGTACTCACGCTTTAGCTTTTGCATCATCTCAGGATCATAAAGCCCGTGATGATGGTGACAAAGGTCCAAACACAGGTGGTATGGGTGCTTATTCGCCAGCACCAGTAGTGACTCCTGCCGTACACGATTGGGTAATGCAGAATGTAATTTACCCAACAGTGAATGGGATGGCGTCTGAAGGCCATATCTACACAGGTTTCCTCTATGCAGGTTTGATGGTATCGCCAGATGGCACCTGTAAAGTACTGGAATTTAACTGTCGTTTTGGTGACCCTGAAACTCAGCCAATTATGATGCGTTTACAGTCCGACTTAGTTGAGCTGTGCCAGGCCGCTGTGGAAGGTAAATTAGCCCAGCAAGAGATTAAATTCGACGGCCGCGCCGCTGTAGGTGTAGTGCTGGCTGCTGGTGGTTATCCGGATGATTATCGCAAAGGTGATGTGATTTCAGGTTTACCTACAGAGGACAGCCGTGAAGCCAAAGTATTCCACGCTGGCACTGTATTAAAAGACGGTCAGGTGCTGACAGCAGGTGGTCGGGTGCTTTGTGCCACAGCTTTAGGCGCCAATGTGACCGCGGCACAAAAAGCAGCCTATGAGCTGACTGATAAAGTGCAGTGGGACGGTGTTTTCAGCAGACGTGATATAGGTTACCGCGCCATCAAACGTGAAAACAGCTGATTAGATGGATATCAGACAAGGGCGCCTTTATGGCGCCTTTGTTATTCGCTGCCATCCTTGGCGCTCACCCTTGGGGCCATCGTCGCTGCGCTCCAATGTTAAAAATTGCTCCAGGCAATTTTTTATTCGCTGCCATCCTTGGCGCTCACCCTTGGGGCCATCGTCGCTGCGCTCCAATGTTAAAAATTGCTCCAGGCAATTTTTTATTCGCTGCCATCCTTGGCGCTCCCCTTGGGGCCATCGTCGCTGCGCTCCAATGTTAAAAATTGCTCCAGGCAATTTTTTATTTAACCGCCGTTCACAGCAATTTCATACGAATTTCAACGATTTGCCCTTGTAGATTTTTCTGGGTGCCTTAGGCTGTACGGATCTGTGCTTATGCTCCTGAATTAAAGGACTCTTTTGATGAAATTATCCATTTTTACTTTACTGGTGCTATCCACTGGTTCATTTGCTGTTTCTGCCGCTTGTCAGACAGAAACCGCTATTGCAGCAATTCAGGGCGATGCGAAACAAAGCCCGCTGTTAAACAACACTGTGTCTACATCAGGTGTAGTCACTGCAGTGTTGTATCCGGGCAGTAAAGCGGCAGGCATTTTGATCCAAAGTTTGACGCCTGATAACAATCCAAAAACCAGTGAGGCTCTATTTATCGCCAGCAAAGAGCTGGTGCAGACAGCGAAGCCAGGTCAGCAGGTTCAAGTGAAGGGTAAAGTGGCTGAGCTCAATGGCATGACAGCTTTAGTGGATGTCACCAGTTCAGTCTGTGGTCAACAAACAGCGCCAAAGCCTGTAGCCGCAAAATTGCCTGTTCAATCCAGACAAGATTGGGAAGCTTTGGAAGGTCAGTATTTGTCGTTCTCCCAACCTCTCATTGTCAACGACACTTATCCGTTAGCACGCTACGGTGAAATTTTACTGGCCGATAAAAGACTCTGGGTTGCCACAGAGTTACACAGACCAGGTAAAGAAGCCCAGCAGTTAGAGCAACAACAGCGTTTAAGCCAACTGTGGCTGGACGATGGTATTTTTAAACAGAATCCAGACCCTGTTATTTTCCCTGACGGCAATTTATCAGCCAGCAATACGGTGCGGGTTGGCGATACAGTGAAAAACCTGCAGGGTTATTTAATTGAAACTAAACAAGGTTACCGCTTAGTTGCGGCACAAGTGCCTGATTTTGAAACCAGCAATGCAAGAACTGAAGCGCCAAAAGCCAAAGCGGCGGATCAAATCCGGGTGGCCAGTTTTAACGTGCTGAACTTTTTTACCGGTGAAACCGCAGCCAATCCTTTTCCTACCCGCCGTGGTGCTACAAATGCAAATGAGCTAGAGCGCCAGCAAGCCAAAATGATAGCGGCTTTATCCCGCATGGATGCTGATGTGATAGGTTTGCTGGAAGTAGAAAACAATGGTTTTGACGAGCGCAGTGCTTTGGCCACTATAGTGCGCGAACTGAATAAAGCGCTTGGCGAAAATCGTTATGCTTTTGTCAAACCAGAGAGCTCTCAGGGCAATGATGCGATTAAAGTTGCGATGATCTATAACCAGCAAAAGGTGACTGAGACAGGCAAAGCGGCAGTGACAGCCGAAGGACCATTTGCTTATGGTTCACGTGCCCCTTTAGCGCAGAGCTTCAAAGCCAAAACAGCGTCAACCTCCTTTACCGTCAGTATTAATCACTTTAAATCCAAAGGCAGTTGCCCGGATAAGCAATCCAACACAACAACCCATGGCAACAATGACAATAAAGATGGCCAAGGCTGCTGGAATCAGTCTCGTGTAGAAGCGGCAAAAGCCTTAGCTGCCTGGCTGCAAAGCCAACCTACAGGCGTCAATACCCCACATCAACTGGTGATTGGCGATTTAAATGCTTACCGTAAAGAAGACCCAATTTATGCACTGGAACAAGCAGGTTGGATGCATTTGGCGCCAGTTGCTGAAACCGGCCATTATTCTTATGTGTATCAAGGTCGTACAGGGTCTTTAGATCACGCCCTTGCCAGCAAAAGCATGGCGAAACAGCTGACTCAATTCCAGCACTGGAATATCAATGCCGACGAGCCAGCCGTACTGGATTACAACACAGAATTTAAATCAGAAGCACAGCAAAAGATGTGGTATGCACCGGATCCTTACCGCTCGTCGGATCATGACCCGGTGTTGATCGACTTTAAGTTTTAAAGCTTACAAACAAAAGCCAGCTGACTGCGCTCTTTATTGAGCGCAAAACGGCTGACTTCAGTACCACAGTCTTTCGATAAATCTAACCACAAAGTCCAGCCTTGTTTATCTGAGGCTTGCCACTGATAAATTTTTGTACCAGCTGATACCAGTAAAGTATCAGCTGACCACCAGACTAAATCCTGACCTTTCTCAGGCAGCGCCAGCTCAGTCGCAGTCGTAGTTCTGGTTTTCACATCGTAAAAACTTAAATAGAGTTGCTCGTGTTTGGCCTCAGTGTAATAAGCTTTTTGAGTACCAGGTTGCCAGCTTAACGCCCGGCCTACCCCTGTCGCCAGCGTCGTCAGCTTGCCGTTTTTATCCAGATAACGCACTGTATGGTTGTCTTCTTTATCGCCCAGAATAAACAACAACAGATCCTGATCCTGCCCCCAGGCATGATAACCCACCCCTTTCGGATCGGCTTTTAGCAAACTGCTGTTGCCCTGCCAGTCCACTTTCCATAATCGTTGTGTTTGATCGGCTTCCACTACAACTACGGATACACCTGAACCATCAGGTAATAAGGTGGGCGAATATTCACTTAACGCTGTTTTGCTCAGCAGTTGCTGCTTTCTCTCTACTACAGAATAAAGCCCTATATCAGTTTGAGCTGCTGTATCTTTACCTTGCTCCAGCGTAAAAAATAAGCTTTTCCCGTCCATGCTAAAAGTTGGCTGATTGATATAAGTTGGAGCTTCGTTAATTTTTACGCTGTTAGAAACAGACAAATCTTTTGATAAATCAGCCAGATATAAATTGTATTGTGGTAAAGCTGCTGCCACGGGTAAAACCATAGCAGCCAAAGCAAGAGAAAGTAATCGCACTTGATAGTCCTTGTGGGTGAATGAGCAACAGCTTCATTACTGTGCTTGCAGTAACCTTACTTTATCCTTTATGGTAGTCGGCTGACAATCAACACAACCTGGCTTTTTATGTCTCACAAAAACCCTATTATTGCGGTCACAGGTTCTTCAGGTGCTGGCACTACCACCACGATGAGCGCTTTCTCACATATATTCCGCAGCCTTGGTATAGACGCAGGTTTTGTCGCAGGAGATTGTTTTCACAAATACAGCAGACCAGAAATGGATCTGGAAGTACGTAAAGCTAAGGAACATGGCAAACATATCAGCTACTTTGGCGCAGAAGCGAACGACTTTGCCGCTTTAGAATCGCTGTTCTCAAGTTATGCCGAAACAGGTACTGGCAAAGTACGACAGTATTTACATACCTTTGATGAAGCTGTGCCTTATAACCAACTGCCAGGCACTTTTACGCCCTGGCAAGATTTACGCCCTAACACCGATTTGTTGTTTTATGAGGGCTTACATGGTGGTGTAGTAACTGAACAAAACAATGTGGCTCAGCATGTGGATTTGCTGATCGGCATGGTACCTATAGTCAACTTAGAGTGGATCCAAAAAATCATCCGCGACACCTCTGAACGTGGCCATAGCCGCGAGGCCGTGATGTCGAGCATAGTGCGCAGCATGGATGATTACGTGAATCAGATCACTCCGCAGTTTTCCCGTACTCATATCAACTTTCAGCGCGTGCCTACGGTCGATACTTCCAACCCATTCAGTGCCAAAGATATTCCGTCATTGGATGAAAGCTTTGTGGTGATCCGCTTCCGTGGCATTAAACATGTCGACTTCCCTTATTACCTGCAAATGATCAACGGCGCTTTTATGTCACGGGTCAATACACTGGTGGTGCCGGGAGGAAAAATGAATCTGGCGATGGAACTGATTTTAACGCCGCTGGTAGAGCAGCTGATTATTAAAAGGCGTCAGGCCAGGGGGCAGATTAACTGGCTGGAATAATTAGCCTTCGTACTTGAAGCTGCAGCTTTGTTGCCTGCCTGTTCCCGGCATTGGTTTGGCGTCGGGACGGGCGCGGATAAACCACGCCCCTACGTGCCGCCGATCTGCAACTCCAATTACTTTGGGTATAACGGGGAAACTAAGTTATTCCATTTCCGGTAAATTGCGGCCGTAAAAGATTTCCCGCATTTCGCGTTTTACTTTTTTGTTGATGGTTTTACGCTCAACATCGTCCAGCTCACCAACACCTGTACCAAACAGATAGTTGTTCAAGTCATACTCTTTGAGCATCATTTTGGTGTGAAACAGGTTTTCCTGGTACACATTCACATCCACCATCTGGAAGGCATTTTTAGTCTGCTCGTCCATAAAATTCTGAATCGAATGAATAGGATGGTCTATGTAGTGTTTGACACCTTTCACGTCACGGGTAAAACCACGCACCCGGTAATCTATGGTCACTATGTCTGACTCAAAACTGTGGATCAGGAAGTTCAGCGCCTTCAAGGGTGAAATTAAACCACAAGTCGAAACTTCAATATCAGCGCGGAAAGTACAGATGCCATCCTGTGGATGCACTTCAGGATAGGTATGCACACAAATATGGCTTTTATCCAGGTGAGCCACCACAGAATCCGGCAATGGGCCTGGATTTTCTGAGTTATCCGGTGAACCTTCAATAGGTTCTTCACAGACCAAAATGGTCACGCTGGCGCCTTGTGGGTCATAATCCTGCCGGGCAATATTTAAAATATTGGCGCCGATAATATCCACCACTTCACTCAGAATATCGGTCAGACGATCGGCATTGTATTGCTCGTCGATGTAGGAGATATACTCCTGACGATGTTGCTCAGTCTGGGCATAGCAGATATCGTAAATGCTGAAACTCAGGCTCTTGGTCAGGTTATTAAAACCATGCAGTCTTAGTTTTTCAAAAGGTTTAACCACGTCTTCTTTACCTCAATAGTCAGCACTGTGGTCCAGTATAGAACAACAGCTCTGATGCAATCCTTATTCAGATTCAGCCGCAGGCTGTACTTCGGATTGTTTCACACTAAAAGAATGCGTCACTTCGACACTTTGTGACAACATAATAGAAACAGAACAGTATTTCTCAGCCGACAAATTCACTGCTTTTTCCACATGTTTTTCGCTGACATTAAAACCAGTCACGACAAAATGCAGATGAATTTTACTGAATACACGAGGAATGGTTTCTACACGCTCTCCAGTTAAAATCACTTCACAATCCGTGACTTGCTGTCTGGCTTTTTGCAGAATACTAACAACGTCAACCGAAGAACAGGCACCAGCTGACATCAGCACCATTTCCATAGGGCTGGGTGCAGCACTGCCTTCTTTATGAGCGTCAAACACCACATTGTGGCCACTATCAGAACGACCGATAAAAGTCTGGTCACCGGCCCATTTTACGCTGGCTTGCATAGAAGATCCTGTTGTCCGTATAAAAGAACGACTATTTTACGGAAAACAGTCAGATGAGGCTAGTTAAGATTAATCCATCAAAGCCGCAATGGCATTGTCAAACAGGTTTTTGATCAACAATGATATTTCCTGAATGAGCTCTGTCTGCTGCGCCGTGGCCGGTTCTTCCAAAACAGAAGCTAAAACCTCCTGGAAGTCATACAAAATACCATCTACTTCGCGCACTATCATGCTGCGATGGTTCATTTCCAGTTCGGTATGCTGAGTACACAGCTGGATAATTTGCTCAGCGATGGACTCTTCCAGCACTTCACCCAGAGTTTTAGCACCAGCGACGACAGGGCCGCGTTGTTCAAACAGCGACAAATGCTCCGTGAGAAACTGGATCAAATGCTCATAGCCGGGTTTATCAGTTACCATACAAAAAGGACACCTATAGTGCACAACGCAGAAATTCAACCTTCTGAGCATGACACAAAAGCCCAGACAAGTTGTGGTTAAGTGAGTGTCATTTAAGCAAATTTTTTTTCATAAAACAAATCGGGGCAAGGCCCCGATTGAAATAAAACTAAAAAACACACGTCGCTTGCGTCAGAAACGCAAACCTGGTGACAACTGCGCAGGAAGCTGCAATTGATCCAGCTCGACAGAGGCGACCGGATAAGCACAATAATCCGCGGCGTAATAAGCACTGGCTCTGTGATTTCCACTGCCGCCAACGCCACCAAAAGGAGCTGCCGAGCTTGCTCCAGTGATAGGCCTGTTCCAGTTGACTATGCCGGCACGGATTTTACGGAAAAACAGCTGATACAGCTCTTCATCATCCGACAACAAGCCTGCCGACAAACCAAAGCTGGTGTTATTAGCTGCTTTAATTGCTTCACTGAAATCAGTAAAACGGAATACTTTTAACAATGGTCCAAAATGCTCTTCATCTGGCATATCATTGACCTGGCTGCAATCCAAAATACCTGGGCTCAACATGGCCGGACTTTGAGCTTGTTGCTGCATAGATAACAACACCTTAGCACCACGTTCTATTAAATCCTGCTGCGCTTTAAGCATACCCAAAGCTGCTTTTTCAGAAATTAATGTGCCCATAAATGGCTGTTCTGCGTCGTCGTACAGCCCTACTTTCAAAGCCTTAGTGACTTCAAGTACACGGGCCAGTATGGCATCGCCTTCTTCACCTACAGGCAAATACAAACGACGGGCACAGGTACAACGTTGGCCAGCTGAGATAAAAGCCGACTGAATAATGTCATGCACAGCTGCGTCAACATCTTTGACTTTCTGGACGATCAGAGGGTTATTGCCACCCATTTCCAGCGCCAGAATTTTATGCGGCTGACCAGCAAACTGCTGATGCAAATAATGACCTGTGCCAGAACTGCCGGTAAAAAATAAACCATCAATACCGGGATGACTGGCGATAGCTTTACCCGTATCAATTTCACCCTGCAGCAAATTCAGCACCCCAGCAGGTAAACCAGCTTTTTGCCATAACTGCACCGTCAGTTCTGCCACTTTTGGCGTCAGCTCACTGGGTTTAAACACCACCGTATTACCTGCCAATAAAGCAGGCACTATATGACCATTGGGCAAATGCCCTGGAAAATTATAAGGACCAAATACAGCCACTACACCATGAGGTTTATGACGGATCCAAGCCTTGCCTTGTGGCATAGGATTTTCTTTCACCCCTGTTCTTTCCTGATAAGCCCGGGCAGAAATGTCGATCTTGCCTATCATGGCAGCCACTTCTGTACGGGTTTCCCACAGCGGTTTACCTGTTTCTTCGGCAATGCACAAAGCGAACTGTTCTTTGTGTTCGGTCAGTTGGTCCGCAAAGGCGCGGGCTATCTGTAAACGAGCATCAAAACTTAATTCGCTCCAGTGTTCAAAAGCGGCTCTTGCCGCTTCGATGGCGCTGTTCACCTGTGTGGAATCGGCGCTCTGACCTTGCCAAATTAGCTGTTGTTTAGCCGGATTTAACGAGGAAAATGAGAGGCCAGCACCCTGTTGCCACTGGCCATTGATAAATTGCACTGCAAGTTCTGTCATGATCGTTGTCCGTTAAAGATTAAATCCGGGCTAAACGCACCCAATCGCCGTTACCTACCTGCAATAGTTCTGCGCATTCAGCAGGTAAGATTACCACTTCGCTGTCTTCTGCCAGTTGCAGGTAAAGCCAGGTGGCTCTGAAGTCCTCCAGTTTGGTGTTTGACACCATGTAGGATTGGCCACCTGTGACAGCACCAATCTGGACTTGCAACTTACGGCTACTGCGCACACTGCGGATATGCTCTACTTTGGCTTCAACCGTTGGGCCTGCGTCAAAAATATCGACATAACCAGTATTAGAAAAACCTTCTGATTGCAGCAAAGCTAAAGCCGGACGGGTTTTTTCGTGCACTTTGCCTATTACAGCCTGAGCTTCTTTACTTAATAAAGTGACGTAAATTGGGTACTTCGGCATCAGCTCAGCAATAAACACCTTCTGGCCTATACCTGTCAGGTAGTCTGCTGTTGGGAAATCCACTGAAAAGAAGCTGTCCTGCAGCCATTTCCAGAACGGTGAGTGCCCATCTTCATCGGACACTCCTCGCATTTCAGCAATCACCCTGTCGGCAAAACGCGAACGGAATTCGGCAATAAATAAAAAACGGAACTTAGATAACAAACGACCATTGTTTTGTTTGCGACTCGTCTCGCGTAAAAACAAGGTACAAAGCTCTGACACTCCGGTGTAATCATTACAAAGCGTCAGAATATCTACCGGGTTATAAACCCCTAAAGCACGGGAGGTATGCACTACCTTACCTAAATGGTAATGATAAAACGCATCTTCCAGCCCTACTGCGGCTTCGATAGCACTGGTGCCTACTACAGCGCCTGTTGCAGGGTCTTCCAGTACAAACAGATACCCCTCATCACCTGGCTTCGTTACCTTTTTGGCAAAGGAACTTTCCGACCGGCTGATCTTACGTTGTAACAACTCATCATTGACGGGCAACGAAGTAAAGCCATGACCTGATTCGACAGCAATGTCGTACAGTTCAGCATAATCTTCGGCTCGGATTGGGCGAATGACCATCATAGTCGCTTACTCCAGTTAGTTTGCTTCAGAGCGCCCGATCGTAGCGGGCGCTTCATTTTTTGCTTTATTGTATTTGTAATCAGACAGTGTACAGAGGCAAAGTTCAGCCTTGTTTTACCTGAGCTACAGCTTGTTCAAATCGCTTAAAACCTTCGATAATGTCTGCTTCAGGGATCACTAACGAAGGGGCAAAACGAATCACATCCGGGCCTGCAACTAAAGCAAATAAGCCCTGATCAGCAGACGCCAGCAAAAAGTCGCGTGAACGGCCTTTAAACTCTTCATTGAGTACAGCCCCCAGCAACATACCCTGACCACGCACGGTACTGAATACATTGTGTTTTTCGTTGATCGCTGCCAGTTCACGACGGAACAGTTTTTCCCGCTCCAGCACACCATTTAACACTTCAGGCTGGTTGATAGTATCCAACGCCGCTTCTGCTACAGCACAAGCCAGTGGATTGCCGCCATAGGTACTACCATGAGTGCCCACTTTTAAATGACTGGCAATCTCAGTCGTAGTTAACATAGCGCCCACCGGGAAACCACCGCCTAAAGATTTAGCTGTGGTCAGAATGTCAGGCACTACATTGCTGTGCATGTAGGCATATAATTTACCGGTACGACCTACACCAGATTGCACTTCATCGTAAATCATCAGTGCATTGAATTGGTTACATAAATCACGCACACCTTGCAGGAACGCCAGATCACCGGGAATAATGCCGCCTTCGCCTTGCAAAGGCTCTAATATCACGGCACAAGTGTTATCCGACATCAGCGCTTTTAAGCTTTCAAGGTTATTGTATTCAGCGTGATCTATGCCACCAGGTTTAGGACCAAAACCATCTGAGTACGCAGCCTGACCACCTACTGTCACAGTAAAAAAAGTACGGCCGTGGAAACTTTTGCCAAAAGAAATAATTTGTTGCTTTTGTGCACCAAACTTATCCAGAGCCCAACGGCGTGCCAGCTTTAAAGCGGCTTCATTGGCTTCAGCGCCAGAGTTGGCAAAATAGACTTTTTCGGCAAAGGTACTGTCGACTAACTTCTGTGCCAAACGCAAAGCAGGCTCATTAGTCATCACATTGCTTAGATGCCACAACTTGTCAGCTTGTTCTTTTAAAGCGGAGACTAAAGCCGGATGGCAATGACCTAAGGCATTCACCGCTATACCACCTGCAAAATCAACGTATTCACGACCCGCCTGATCCCAAACGCGAGAGCCCTGACCACGAACCGGAATAACAGGTGCCGGTGCATAATTTGGAACCATCACTTCATCAAAAAGTGCACGGGTGACCTGAATATGTTCTGCCATTTTTTACCTCTGTTGCAATAAAGGTCCGTAGTTTGCTCTGGCTGTTTTTTTCAGCAAAAAAACGACGGACGGAAAAAGATGCTTCACCGCATTATTGCAGATAAAAAATAAAAAGTCTTGCAGACGACACCGCTAAAAGCCTTGAAAAATAAGGCTTCCAGATAGTTTTGCATAGGATGTGAATAACTAGCTATTAGCTTTCACAGGGAAACAGAGCAGAAAAACACAGACGAACGAATGTCCCTGTTGCTCTGCTCTGCCATTTGGCACGATAGAAGATTTGTCGAAAAAAACTGCATGTTTATGGAGTAATTTTTTTGAAATTATTCAAATGACAGTTTTTTCAGGTCAAGTCCAGATAACATTTTTCGCATTTCATTATGAATGCCAGCGTCATTTAATAACTTATTGGCATCATCCACTTCAAGCCGTTGTTCCTGAACTAAAAATTTCACCTGAACATAAGTATTGGCTTGTTTAACTACACGGGTTAAATCTGTGCAGCTGCTTAAAGGCGTTTCATCAACAATCTGATCCAAAATAGCAGCAAGCGGCATACGTTTTAACTGCCAGCGGGCAATTAAATCAGCACTGATGATGCCGGCAAATTCTTCAATGCTGCTGGATAAGAAACCAGCATCTGCATCTAAAGCTTCTAAAGCGTCTGTCAGCTCATTATCGCGGGCATCACGGGCTCGCAACAACTCGGTGCGCTTCACCTGAGCATAACTTCGCAGGTAATTTCGGATCACCACCATATGCCCCATGGTCTGGAACATAGCGGCGCAAAAGGCAACAAAACCATTCAGACCCTGTGAATTTGCAATTTCACGGGCAGATAAAGCAGTAGCTAAAGAATACTCCCATATTTTGACTTTAAACTGGGCAAAAGGATCTGTGGAGTGTGGAATACAATGGCGAAATGCATAAACGGGTACCAATGCCTGCAAAGCTTCAATACCCAAAAAGCGCAATGCCGTTTTAATATCTTTCACCAGATTACCAGAGCTGGTTTTATTGCGATAACGCGGCTGGTTCACTAACCTCAGTACATCTTCTTTCAACCATTGCACGTTAGTGATCAACGGGTCCAATTGGTTCAAGGTCACAGCTTTAGCGCTTAATGCATCGATTAATGCCGGAAAGTTTGGTCCCAGGTCAAACAACGAACTGCTGACCACTTCAATGCTGCTCAGGCGTTGCATTAGTTCCTGAGCAACTTCATCGTGCAAATGGGCCTGAGTAAAGTCGAGGAAGATTTTTTTTGCATTCTCGCCAGACTGGCGTGCCTCCTGAGCTTTACGTTCTACTTCCAGCATAGGACGTTGCTCGTTCGTTGTTTGCTGGTTTTTTAAATAACGTAACCGCTTCTGATTAGGGTCAACACCAATCAGATTATCGATAAACAGCTGCTCCAGGGAGGAGAAAGAAGACAAAGACATAACTACCCTTTACTTTATGTGTTTACACATCATATTTATCATTATTGTTCAGGCCTTTGCACAATGTCAGAAAGTTCCGTAATAACTGATGACCTTGCTCAGTTAATATGGCCTCAGGATGAAATTGCACCCCATGCACAGCCAGCTTTTTATGCGACAGAGCCATGATTTCCGGGCTATCTGCTTCAGTCCAGGCTTCAATACTAAAATCATCAGGCACCGAATCTTTTTCAACCACCAAAGAGTGATAGCGAGTCACACTCAAGGGGTTATTCAAGCCTTTAAACAGGCCTTCTTCTCTGTGCTTAATCAGCGAATTTTTGCCATGCATCACAGTTTTAGCCCGCACCACTTTAGCGCCAAAAGCCTGGGCTATTGCCTGATGCCCCAGGCAAACCCCTAATATAGGAATTTGTCCGGCAAAATGCTGAATGGCAGCCAGCGATATTCCGGCCTGATCAGGACTACAAGGACCTGGTGATATCACCAGGCTAGAAGGCCGGATAGCCGCAATTTGCGTCAGGCTGATTTCATCATTACGACGCACCAGCACCTGCTCACCTAATTCAGCAAAATACTGAACTAAATTGTAGGTAAAAGAATCGTAATTATCTATCAATAAAATCATAACAATCCGGCTTTTAAAGCACTATTATCAATCAAACCCAAGGTTAGTTAGCCAGGTAAGACAAAACCTACAGCGTCATAGACTTTCTCAAGTGTGACTGAAGCACGGGCTCTTGCCTCTGCTGCACCTTGTTTTAATACCTGATTCATCAGGCTCTGATCCTGACGAATTTCATGGAATTTGGCCTGCACTGGTTCTAATAACGCAATCACGGCATCAGCCACGTCGCCTTTTAAATGGCCATACATTTTGCCTTCATACTCAGCAACCAGACTGTCAATCGGCTTCCCAGTCACACCACTTAAGATGCTCAGCAGGTTGGCAACACCGGCTTTGTTTTCCAGATCGTAAGTGACACGAGGAGGATCCTCTGAGTCTGTCATGGCCTTTTTGAATTTTTTGCTGATCATCTTCGGATCTTCCAGCAAACCAACAAAATTCCATGGGTTCTCATCCGACTTCGACATCTTTTTCGTCGGCTCCTGCAAACTCATTACCCGCGCTGCAACGTCAGGAATATAAGGTTCTGGCACAGTAAAAATGTCGCCATGCAAAGCATTAAAACGAGTGGCGATGTCACGGGCCAGTTCCAGATGTTGCTTCTGATCATGGCCGACCGGAATTTGGTGGGCGTTATAGATCAGAATATCAGCCGCCATCAGCACAGGATAAGTAAACAAACCAGCATTTATGTTATTGGCATGGCGTTCAGATTTATCTTTAAACTGCGTCATACGGCTTAATTCGCCAAACTGGGTATAGCAATTTAAAATCCAGTTCAGTTGACTGTGCTCCGGCACATGAGACTGCATAAAGACGCTGGAGCGGTTTGGATCTATACCACAAGCCAGATACAAAGCCAGACTGTCGAGCGACGCATTACGCAGCGCAACAGGGTCCTGACGCACTGTGATGGCATGCAAATCCACAATGCAGTACAAACAGTCGTAGTCGTCCTGCATCCTGTCCCAATGGCGCAAGGCCCCCAGATAATTGCCTATGGTGAGCTGACCTGAAGGCTGAGCACCACTTAAAACTATAGGTTTAGCTGTTGGGCTATTGGATTTTGACTCTGACATCTATCTTTCCTGTTCTAAACTACAAATGGCATCTGGCAGCGAGGAAAAAGACTCCAACACCAGATCCGGCTGACTATGCGCAATGGATTGGCCGTGATTATACCCATAGCTCAGCGCAATAACAGGCATACCAGCGGCACGGGCAGCAAATATATCGTTTTCCGAATCACCCACCAGCAAAATATCTGTAACCTGAAGTTGCTGCTGTTCTGCAAGTGCCAGCAACATCTGCGGATCAGGTTTGGCTTTAGCCACGTCATCTGCACACCAGATAGCTTTAAAAAAGCGCCCGATCCGCAAATGTTCTAACAAAGGTTCGGTAAACTGCCGTGGTTTATTGGTGACCAAAGCCAGGGGATAACGCTCACTTAGCTGTGCTAATACTTCAGGCACCAGATCAAATAAGCGGGTTGCAGAGCCGTTGCTTTGTTGGTAAAAATCAATAAACAACTGCTGTGCAGTTTCAAATTCAGCTGCATCGCAACTGCCGGGTTCAAGCCTGCCTGTTAGTGCTCTTTTAATCAGCATCGCCATGCCGTTGCCAAGCCAATGCTGCACTTGCATCAGACTAACCTGCGCTTTGCCAAGCCTAGCCATCATCTGATTTAATGCGGCTAAAATGTCAGGAGCGCTGTCGACTAAAGTGCCATCTAAATCAAAGGCTAATAACTGAAAAGGCTGCACTAGTTCACTCCAGCCAGTTCAGCTCTCATCTGATCAATTACTTTTTGATAATCGCTCTGGCTGAAAATAGCAGAACCGGCCACAAAAGTATCAGCGCCTGCTTCTGCTATCTCGCGGATATTTTCTACCTTCACACCGCCATCTATTTCCAGCCGAATGGGTAACCCACTTTGGTCGATGATCTGTCGGGCCTGTTGCAGCTTCTTTAAGGTTGCGGGAATAAAAGACTGACCGCCAAACCCCGGGTTGACCGACATCAACAGCACTAAGTCCACTTTATCCAGTACATAGTCTAAGTAACTTAATGGAGTGGCCGGATTAAACACCAGACCCGCCTTACAGCCGTGTTGACGAATAAGCTGCAAAGTACGATCGATGTGTTTCGACGCTTCAGGATGAAAACTAATGATCGAAGCACCAGCATCAGCAAAAGCAGGTACCAGAGTATCGACGTTTTCCACCATCAAATGCACATCGACAGGAGCTGTTACACCATAGTTACGCAACGCACTGCAAATCATCGGACCAAAAGTTAAATTTGGCACATAGTGGTTGTCCATCACATCAAAATGCACAACATCGGCTCCGGCTTTTAACACACGAACGACGTCTTCACCCAGGCGAGCAAAATCTGCGGATAAAATTGACGGAGCAATCCAGTTTGGTTGACGCATCTGATCTCCAAAAGGCAGTTGTAATAACGCAAGGCCCAGACTTTACTGAATCATTAAGAAAAAATCATCTTTGTCGGCAAGGCGTTCTGCACGAAAATCAAGCAACAACGCACCGTTTTTGCACATAAATAATAAAACACTCTGGCACATTTTAACTATCCAATTGATTTACATAGAAATAAAGCAATGGCATAAAAAATGGACTGTATTGATGGGAACTAATAGATAAGGGCAAATAAAATGACAAAAAAAGTAACACTGGGATCAAAAGCAACAAGTAAAACAATTCGCCGTAGCCTCGTAGCATTACTCATTGCAGGCAGCAGTTTCGGTGTAGGTGCGGCAAGCCTGACAGGCAACGTAGCCTTGACCTCTGATTATTTATTCCGTGGTATCTCTCAGACGGATGAAGGCCCGGCTGTGCAGGGTGGTTTTACATTAAGCGGTGAATCAGGCTTTTATTTGTCAACCTGGGGTTCAAATATTAAATTTGGCGAAGGCAGCATGGAGCTGGATATTCTGGCTGGCTGGACCGGTGCCTTAAACGACAGCTGGAATGTGGACGTTGGCGTGATGCAATACCGCTATCCAAAAGGCGACAATGCGGTTGATGAATTTAACTTCTACGAAGGTTATGCCAAGTTCTTCTATGACAGCTGGACTTTAGGTGTAGCTTATTCACCTGACTATTTTGGTACTGGTGTCGATGACTATTACTACCTGTCTGCAGACTACAAATACAGCCTGGTAGAAAACATCGCATTAGATTTACACTTTGGCTACAACGCTTTTGAAGACGAAGCCGAGTTTGAAACCTTTTTAGCCGCGGGTCCTGTTGGTAGCGATACTTACATAGACTGGAGCATCGGCTTCAGTACTGAAGTCTTAGGTGCAGGCGTGTCTCTGAAGTATGCTGATACGGATATCGACGGTTCAGCAGAATGTAATTTATGTGACGGTCGTGCAGTGCTGACCTTAAGCAAAACCTTCTAAACCGTGCAAACAGGGCAAAATCTAAGTTTTGCCCTGTTTATTCAACCCACTGTAGTAAAAAGCTGGTATAAAAAGTGACTTTTGTCACTACTCTGTGAAGTTATAAACTTGTAACTTGTAGTCAACTTGAGTATTATCCAGCACATAATTCAACCAGTTGAGGTTCATATGAAGCAGCTAGCATCCCGCAAAATAATGCCCGTTTTGGTCGTTAGTTTGTGTATTGGTGTTTTTGCTTATAACCATAAGAGCGCAACGACTGAGTTATGTCAGGCTTCAGTGCAAGCCGATCCATCTAAGCCCCTGGTTATCACTTCATTATGCAAACCATCTCAGCAAAGTTGGTTTAGCTGGCTGCAAGGCAACAGCCGCTCCACTCAGTTTCATTTCGTCGATTTACTGGAGTTACTGAATCGTTTTGACCACAGAGGTTAAAATGGCAAAAGCCCCTGGCTTTAAGCAAGTACTCAAAGCTGTATTCGGCGCTATTGTTGGAGTTCAATCTGAACAGCAACGGCAACAAGACTTTCAGACAACAGTCATCTGGCCTTATTTAGTTGCCGGAATTTTTGCTGTCGTGGCTTTTGTAGTGCTATTACTACTGCTGGTCAGCTGGGTTGTAGAACGCTGATCCTTTGTTGCGTATAACGCAAACAGCTCTGCGACTTTTCCACGCGTTGCGCCTTTCTGACTAATAGAACGCCCTACCTGAATAGACGTCAGTTGTGCTTTTTCATACAGCTTACGGGTTAAAGTTGTGTCGTGATTACTGATCACCACACTGATACCGCGGCTTTGGCAGTTTTCCGCCAGATTCGCCAGTTCAGCCTGATCATCCAAATCAAAACTGTTTTTCGCATAAGAGGTAAAACTGGCTGTACGGCTCAGTGGTACATAAGGTGGATCACAATACACCACTGCTGGTGAACTGATTTGCTGCATCAACGCATTGTAATCCATACAAACAAACTTGGCTTTTTGCGCCTTTTCGGCAAAAAACCATAGCTCAGCTTCAGGAAAATACGGCTTTTTATAGCTACCAAAAGGCACGTTAAATTTACCACTGCTGTTGTAACGGCATAAACCGTTATAACCATGGCGGTTTAAATACAAAAACAACAAAGAGCGCTGATAGCTGTCTGTACTCTGATTAAATTGTTCTCTGAAAGACAAATAGCTGCTTTTTTCGTTACTGCTTTGCACAAACAAACTTCTGGCATCCGCGATAAAACGAGCGGGCTGATTCTGCAATAACTGGTACAAATGGATTAAATCAGCATTGATATCGTTCAGCAGATACTCTGGATAATCTGTGTTTAAAAACACTGAACCAGCCCCAACAAAAGGCTCCACCAATAAAGGTGCCTTTGGCAGCTGCTGTGAGATAGCATCAACTAAATTGTATTTGCCGCCAGCCCATTTCAGGAAAGCTCTGGACTTCTTTAGCATACACAAGCCATATGTGAGCTCTGCAGCTGTGTGAAATTAGTTCGCATTGGCTGAGCGGATCTCTCGCTGAATATCGCTTAATGGTTTTACAAAAGGAGTTTGTTGTCTTAACTCTTCCGGTAAAGACTTCACCTGTTGACGCGCCGCACCACCATTGACATAAGAGGCCGACACCACCACGAACTGGGTTTTGCCTTGCTGCTGACGTTTGTAAAGCTGCAGGTTTAAACTAGAGTATTGCTGCAGAAACTTTTTCGCAGCAGCTTCCTGTGAAAACACCCCAAGCTGAATAGCTACTGTATCAGGCAACATCCCCAGTAAAGCGGCAGAATCATGCCCTGCGGAACTTGTTGCCGGGCTAGCAGCTGGAGCTGATTCCGGAAGCGTCTCCGGAACAATATCTGCTGCATCCGCAGCCATTTCTGCCACTAAATCATTTTGCTCAGATGCAGCCTCAGCCGGAGTCGGTTTTACAGACACTTCTGCAGCAGGCTCTGGCTCAGTAACCACTGGAGCTTCTTCACCAGGTGCAGGCAGCGCAGGGATCACAGGCTGCTCGCGCATTGGCTCAGATTCAATAGTCATAGAGATCATTTTCTGTTGTGGCAAACCGTTGTCATCTTTTACTACTTCCTGTTGTATCGTCATGCTGGCGCTATCTGTATTCTTCTCCATCGCCATTTGAGGTAAACCCTGATCAACAATAGAGTCTTGTGTCGCATTCGAGGTCTTTGCCGTTGTATTGGCAGAGGATGGAACTTCAGGTTTGATCTCGACTGTAGGCTCAAATTGCCGATCTTTTTCTAAACGAGCAGCTGCACTTGTATCCGTTGAGGCAGGATAATAAGGCACTATATCGTCAGCTACAGGGTGGCGGAACTGCTGTTCAGTCCACAACCAGAACATCACTACAGCTGCAATCAAGCCAAAACCAATACTCATCACTAAAAAGGGTGAAAAGAACTGGCCTGAAGCCTGTTTCGCTGCTTTTCGCTCTTCCGTAGCGCCACTGCGGTAATCAGTACGTTGCTCAGTTTCAATCGAAAACGACGGTTGCTCATCTGCCGTATCTATAGCCCGCAGACCTAATGGGTCGTCTCTGCCGCTTAAGTCAAAACCTGAGTCTGCTGCGCTTACAACAAAAGCCGGAGCTTCTCTGTCTTCCCGTGCCGAAAACGCCAGTGGAGAAGTGGCAACTTCTGGTTTTTGTTTGGGAATACCAGCTGTTTTACGGGGTGGATTGGCATTCAGACCATGCAGTAACAAATGCAGATCACCAGCACAATCTTCAATACGCTCGCGCTGTTCGCGGCCCTGTAAATTGTATGGCGCCAATAATTCGGCGGCTTCGTCTTCAGTAAAAGCCGGAATATTCATCGCAAGGCGAATATCACTTTTAGCTTTTAAGCTGCTGACAAACACACTGACAGGCAGTTGCTGTAGCAGTTGCCAGCTCTCTTCATTGAGTTGATCCGCGTCATCAACCAGCAACAGGTATTGTTCTGATTTACTCAACTGAGCGACAAAATCAGTCAAAGTACGAGGCATAGATGCAGAACCGACCCATTGCTGCTGCAATACTTTTAACACATCAACAGGAGCCAGGCCTATATCTGCCTGTAACAAGGCTACGTTAAACTGCTCAGAGCAAATTTCAGCTAAAGTCAGGATCAGCGTAGATTTGCCACTACCACTTGATCCAATCAGTTGTAAGCGATCAGGTTGGTTAAACTCCAGTTGCAACAACAACCGTTGCAGTAACTGACGCTGAGAGGCTAAAAGGCCTGAATGTTGCGCTAAGCGCTGTTGCAGAGCTTGTTTACTCATATGCTGAAGATAGCCATTAGTTCTTGTTCGGTCACATCATCGACTATTGCACTTTGTCCTAAGGAGGTCGGAACGATAAAGCGCATTTTGCCTGCCTGTACTTTTTTATCGGTTTTCATATAGGGCATAAAATCTGCGATCTTCATTTGCACAGGAGGCGCTACAGGCAAATTAAAAGCAGACAATAAGCGAATGATACGTTGTAACTCGTCGCAACTGACATCACCACGGCTCACCGCTAGTTGTGTGGCCATCACCATACCTACGGCCACAGCCTCACCGTGTAACCAGTGGCCATAACCCAGAAAGGCTTCAATAGCATGGCCAAAGGTATGGCCTAAATTGAGTAAAGCCCGTTCGCCCTGCTCTGTTTCATCGCGGCTGACAATGTCGGCTTTCATCTGGCAACAATGGCGGATCATTTCACCTAAGACTGCAGGTTGCAGTTCACGGATCGCCTGCTGATTTTGCTCCAGCCAATTGAAAAATGCCAGATCGCTGATTAGTGCATACTTGATGACTTCCGCCATACCAGCTGCGAATTCTGAGGCAGGTAGAGAGCTTAAAACAGCAGTATTAATCAGTACCAGATCAGGTTGCTTAAAAGCACCAATCATATTTTTACCCAGCGGATGGTTCACTGCGGTTTTGCCACCCACCGAAGAATCCACCTGAGACAACAAAGTGGTAGGAATTTGAATAAAACGCACGCCACGCTGGTAACAAGCGGCAACAAAGCCGGTCAGATCGCCTATCACTCCGCCACCTAAAGCCACCAGCAACACATCACGGTTAATCTTTTGCTCAAGCAAAAAGGACATCACCTGCTCAAAAGATTGCAGCGTCTTGTAGGCTTCGCCATCAGGTAAAATAAAGGAATGAACGACAGAGTCGGGAAATAATGCAGTGACAGCAGGCAAATATAACCCTGAAACCACTGGATTAGAAATAATTACCACCTGACGGGCTTGAGGTAAGTAGTCCGTCAGAGGCAGGGTAAATAAATGGGGGCTGATCAGGATAGGGTAGCTGCGCTCTCCAAGTTGTACTGCAACTTTTTGCATCAACAGCTCTCCTTATATCCCTGAAAAGTTATCTCAAACTAGAAACCAAGTTGTTCAACGATTTGATTCGCCACTGAACGGGCACTTTGCTCGTCTGTGCGCACGGTAAAGTCTGCAATCTCTTCATACAGAGGATTACGCTCAGCCGCCAGACGTTCCAGCACCTCTTTTGGTGCTTCTTCGGTTTGTAACAACGGACGTCTTTTGTCACGTTGAGTACGAGCCACTTGTTTCTCTATAGGGGTTTCTAAATAAACCACTATGCCACGCGCGGATAAACGGTTGCGGGTTTCTTTGCTCAGTACTGAGCCACCGCCAGTCGCCAGTACTATGCCTTGTAATTCTGTTAAGTCCGAGATCACGTTTTCTTCGCGAACACGGAATCCCTCTTCGCCTTCCAGATCAAATACCCAGGCTATATCTGCACCAGTGCGGCGTTCAATTTCCTGATCTGAGTCGTAGAATTCGAGATGAAGCATGTCTGCTAAATGACGGCCAATTGTACTTTTGCCTGCACCCATTGGGCCTACCAGGAAGATATTGCGTTTTTCTGCCATAGTTCGTAATGCTGCTGCGCTAACTTAGAAGGTTAATTTCAGGACCCGAAAGCTCCCACGAAAATTTGAAGCGGTGAATTATGTCAGTAATAGCCTTGGCTTGGCAAGCGAATTTTCTGCCGGAGCCTGCGTCAGCTCCGGCCTTGCTTTGGATCCTGCTACAAGCTTTCGGTCAGTATTTTTGGGGTGACGAAAATCAATAATTCAGTTTTTTCATTAAAGTCATTACGGCGTTTAAACAAATTTCCTAAATAAGGAATGTCGCCAAAAACCGGTACTTTTGAGGTGGTGTTGGTCATCTGTTGCTGGTAGATGCCACCCAAGACCACAGTAGCGCCATTATCGACCAGCACCTGGGTCTGGATACGTTGCGTATCTATCGCCTGAGCTGGGCCATTGCCTGTCGATACAGTTTCGCCGCGAGTGTCCTGAGTGATCTCCAAATCCAGAATAATTTTATTGTCCGGCGTAATTTGTGGTGTCACTTCAAGGCTTAATACCGCCTTTTTAAAAGTAACGGTCGTGGCACCGCTGCTGGAAGCCTCCAGGTAAGGAATTTCAGTGCCCTGCTCTATCCGGGCTTTTTTCTGATTGGCCGTGGTAATACGTGGGCTGGCAATGATTTCACCCTTGTTTTCCTGCTCCAGCGCTGACAGTTCCAAATCCAGCAAAGTGCCATCGGCAAACTTAGTGACATGAAAAGCTATACTACCCGCCGGATTGGCGACAGGTAAGTTCACATTCCATCGGTCAGTTAACGAAGGTACTGTACCGCCCGCCAGATTATTAGCACCAGGCGCTGTACCAGACCAGGCCCTGTCATTTTGCTGGTCACTGAAGCCCCAACGTAAACCAATCTCGTCCCGCACATTGTCTTTGACTGTGACCATACGGGATTCAATCAGCACTTGTTTTACCGGCACATCCAGCCGACGCAGCAAACGCCGTACATTTTCGATCGTGGTCGCGGTATCTTTTACCAATAAAGTGTTGGTTCTATCGTCCACTGCCACATTGCCTCGGGCAGATAATAAGGTCGCGTCTTTGTTATTGAGCAAAGCGGCAATATCCGCAGCTTTGGCGTAGTTAATAGGCAAAAACTCGGACATCAAAGGTTCTAACTGCTCAACCTGCTGCAGAGCCTGCAGCTCTTTCGCTTCCCGTGCTGCCAGTTCGTCGGATGGCGCTATCATCAGAATATTGCCGTCCATACGTTTATCCAGCCCACGTACTTTCAGCACTATATCCAGCGCCTGATCCCAAGGCGTACCGTCCAGCCTTAAGGTGATATTGCCTGTCACTGAATCGCTGGTCACCAGATTAAAACCATTGTAATCAGCAATAATCTGCAACACAGTCCGAACCGGAATATCCTGAAAATTCAAAGAAATAGCCCTACCAACATACTGGCCAGTTGCAGCAGATTTGGTTTGTTCTGCAGATTTTTTCTGCACCACCAAATGAAAGACCTCGTCAATTTGCTGGTAGCTATAGGTGAAGGTATCAAGAGTTTCAATCACCAGCCTTGCTTTACTGCCTTCTCTGAAGGTTTCTATACCTTTAACCACAGTGGCAAAATCCAGCACATCCAGTTGATACAACAACTCATCGCTGATTTTCGTGTCATGAAAATCCAGCTGAATTTTGCCATTTTGTTCAATGACATCCACAGCAGCTGAATTTTGTTGCAGAAATACCAATACCTTAGCTTCACCTTGTTCACCACGGCGAAAATCTATTGAATCAATTTCATTAATAAAGTCCTTGCTGCCTTGTTGGGCTGCAACATTTCCCATCAGCACCATACAACACAGAGCTATAGCTTTACTAAAGTGGAGGAGCCTGCAGCTTGTTTTATTTTTTATCATCATTCAGGTCGCTCAGTTAGTTTCGGTTGCATCGGCGGATGCATCCAACAATTGCAATTTACTGTTCCGCTGCACAGTGCAACCGCTGCCATCAGGGATAAATTCTGTTATTTCAATATAGTCTGGCTTTACAGCAATCACCTTGCCATGAAATAAACCCAACCGGTCGTTGATAGTGATTCTGTGCATACTTTGATCGGATGCCTCAATCAACGCCCATAGCTGATCGGCATGGCCTAAAGTGCCGCGCATTTTTAAGTTATCAACAGCGTATTGCTCCAAAGCTTGTTTTTCGCGTTGATTGTCCAGTTGAATACAGCCGGGTTGATGCACAGGTAGTTGGTTATAAGCCTCAGGTGACGGCAAACTAAAAGGGCTGCGCAATTCTGAGCTGGTGTAAGGTAAGTGCTCAAAAGCTTTGACCGGAGGCAGAGGCGGAATTCTGGCACTGGAATTGGCTTTGACGTCTGCCATAAACTGTTGAATATCTGCGGTATCGTCAAAGCATCCGCTCAAAATCATCAAAGCTATAAACAGAGGTAAAGGAGCTCGTTTCATTTTTTCAGCTCCTTGTACCTGTAAGTCTTAGCTATCACGTTAAAGCTTTGGTTGCCCTCTTCCCTGCTTTGGATCACAAAATCGTGCAAACTGACAATACGGGGTAACTTGGCAATTTCACTGACAAAATTTCCAATCTGATGGTAGTCCCCTATCACCTCAATCTGAATTGGCAGTTCAGTGTAGAACTCTTTTTCAATTTCAGGCATCCAGTTTATACGGACAAAAGTCAGGCCCACTGAAGTACCGGCAAAGGTGATATCGTCCAGCATGCCCGGCGTTTCATGGGTTGCTGGCAACTGTTTTAATAAGGTGGAAAAGGTTTTTTCCATTTCCTGCATTTGTTGCAGGTACAACTCAAGATTGATTGCCTTCACATACTTGTTTTGATAATCAACTCTCAGTTCCAGCTCTTTTTGCTGCGCAATTTCAAGGTTCGTCACTTGAGCGTCAATCAGGAAAAAATAACTCAACACCATCACAACTAAAGCGACCAACAGAGCCAATGCGATTTTGCCGGCTCTGGGCCAGGCTCCCATGTTGTTAAAATCAATCTCTGAGACATCGATATCGGTTAAGTTGATTTTCAGGCTCATTTTTTCGCTCCGGTATTTTTTGCATTTTTGGCCGCACGCCCTGCCGGTTCAGGTGGTGGAAGTGGCGGTTCTGCTCCTATTAAACGTAAATGCATTTTGAAATCACTCAATAAGCCACTGTCTTCTTTACTGGCCTGAATAAACTCCAGCACAGGCTGAGTAAGTAAAGGAGACTGCTCAATCACCCGCAACAAGCTGGATAATCTGTTGTTCGACTCACTTTTGCCTGTGACCAGTAACCTGTTAAATTTTTTATCCATAGAGACAAGGTACACCCCGGCAGGTACGGTTTTGGCCACTTCATCCATAATTTGGGTACCAAGGTTTCTGCTGCGCTGCAGCTGCTCGATCAGCGACATACGCTGCTGCAAACCCGCTTTTTGTTTTTCTAACTCACGGATCTTGGCAATACGCTTGTCCAGTTGTTTTATTTCGGTCTCCAGCAAAGCATTGCGACTGATTTGCCCCTCAACCCGCGCCTGATACAACCAGTAAACAAAAAACATCAGCACAAAAGTCAGAACAGCAACCTGCGCCAAAACGCTTAGATAATTCAGTTGCTGTTGTTTGCGCGCGGCTTCACGCCATGGCAGCAGGTTTATTGATGCCATGAGTTAAAACTCCGCAATGCCAGACCGGTTGCTATCATCAGGCAAGGGGCTTTTTCTGTTAATTCCTGCCGGCTAACGCTAGTTGCTGACTCCATATGACGAAAAGGGTTAGCAACCACAGTTTGGATAGCCAGCTCGTCACTAATCAATTTGTCTATACCATCTAACAAACTGGTCCCCCCACTGACCAGTAAATAATCCACTTGATCCTTACCACTGGTGGTCAGGTACATCTGAATAGAACGGCGAATTTGTTGTAACAACATGGTTTGAAACGGAGCCAGCACTTCAAAGCTATAGCTTGGAGGCAAATCCGTCAGAATTTTCGCCTGTTCGGCCTCTTCGTAGGTTTTATTGTAATAATTCATAATGCTGCGACTGTAATGCTCACCACCAAAAGCTATGTCTCTGGTGTAGAGGTTTTTATCGCCTTCCACTATGCTAAGCAGCGTCATAGTGGCGCCTATATCCAATACTGCTACAACTTTTTCTGCCGCATCTTCTGGCAGTTGATCCAGACATAAAAGTGCAGCGCGACTTAAGGCTGAACTTTCGACATCTATCACTTTGGCAGTAAATCCGGCGGACTCCAGCGCGGTAACTCTTGCCTGAACACTTTCGGTGCGGGCTGCACTGAGTAACACATTGACTTTACTTGAGTCCGTTTCATTGGCTTCCAGCCGTTCAAAGTCTAAACTGACTTCGTTCAGCGGGTAAGGTATTAAACTATCGGCTTCCAATTCAATCTGACGGGCTAATTCAGCGTCTGTTAAACTGGCATCCATAAAAATCACTTTACTGATCACCAAAGAACCAGACACAGCAGCCGCCGCATACTTAATTGATTTATCTATCTTTTTTCTGATATTCAACAAAGCATGAGCGACAGCTTCAATATCCTGAATTTCGCGATCGACCATAGTGCCTTTCAGCATAGGTTCTATTGCAAAGGCTTCTACTTTATAATGCTGGTTGTGTTGGCTCAATAACACAGCTTTCACAGCATGTGAGCCGATATCGACCCCTAACATCAAGGTTTTTTTTGTTTGAAACAGCTGCTTTAGCATAGCGTCCCGTGCACAGGTCAATGATTTATATTGAACTTCTGTCAAGAGCTTAGTCGTTTCATACAAGATTGCGTAGGGTAGGCAAACAGCTTTTTAAAAAAAACAGACTAGCAGTCCCGCTAGATCCAAAAATATACATTGAGGTTAATCAGTGTCGTGGTTTAAAAAACTAATCATTCTGGTGATTGCAGGTGCTTTTTCCGTTGTAGCTTTGATTGCTGCGAGTTATTGGTATGTCAAAGATGACCTGCCAAGTGTAGCGACACTAAAAGATGTGAAGCTGCAAACACCTATGCGCGTTTTTAGTCAGGACGGTGAGCTTATTTCACAATTTGGTGAAAAGCGCCGTATTCCATTAAAACTGGAAGAAATGCCTGATTTACTGCTCAAGGCGGTGTTAGCAACTGAAGATAATCGCTTCTATGAACACCCTGGTATTGATGTCATTGGCATGTTCCGTGCGGCGACCGTAGTGGCATTCAGCGGTGAAGCCAAACAAGGCGCCAGTACCATTACTCAGCAATTGGCCAGGGTATTTTTCCTGACGCGTGAAAAAAAGCTGATCCGTAAAATCAAAGAAATCTTCCTGGCTTTGCGTATTGAACAAGAGCTGACCAAGGACGAAATTCTGGAACTGTATTTAAATAAAATCGAATTAGGCCAGCGCTCTTTTGGTGTCGGTGCTGCAGCACAGGTCTATTTTGGTAAAAACATCCAGGATTTAACTTTATCTGAAATCGCCATTATTGCAGGTTTACCACAAGGCCCTTCAATACTGAACCCGGTGCGTTCACCAAGCCGCGCCCGTGCCCGTCGTAATATTGTGCTGGGCCGGATGCTGAATGAAGGCTACATCACTCAGGCTCAGTATGATGAAGCGCTGCAGGAACCTATATTGTCCAAGCTGCACGGTGCTCAAATCACAGCCTCAGCCCCTTATATTGCTGAAATGGTGCGTCAGGAAGTGGTCGATAAATACGGCGAAGAAGAAGCCTACTCCAAAGGTTTTCAGGTCTTTACTACAGTCGATTCTAAATTGCAGGGCAAAGCTGTCGCTGCGGTACAAAAAAATGTCGTAGGCTATGACGAGCGTCACGGCTACCGCGGTCCTGTTGCAACTTTGTGGCAAGCCACACCAGAGCCACAACAAGATGGCTCAGTTAAATTTGTGGAAAAAGATCGTCTGAGCGATGAGGCTATTCTGGCTTATCTGGATACACAAGATGGTTTAGAAGACTTAATTCCTGCCGTGATCACTGAAGTTTCAGGTCAACAGGCACAAGCTATTTTATCTGGTGGCCGTAAAATCACCCTACCATGGCAAGGTTTAAACTGGGCCCGGGCTTTTATCAGCCACGACAGACAAAGCCATGCACCTAAAGCAGCAGCTGACGTGTTAGCGCCAGGTATGCATGTGCTGGTGCGTCCTGCAGCAGGCGAATGGCGTTTAGGCCAAATCCCCGGAGTCAGTGGCGCTATTGTGGCTATTAATCCAAAGGATGGTGCTGTACAAGCCTTAGTAGGTGGTTACAGTTTTGCTATGACACAGTTTAACCGTGCCACTCAGGCGAATCGTCAGGTCGGTTCAAACATTAAACCTTTTATTTATTCAGCTGCTTTGGAATCCAATCTTACGCTGGCAACTTTAATGAACGATGCGCCTATTCATGAATGGGATGAAGGTTCAAATCAGGCATGGCGGCCTAAAAACTCACCAGAGGTTTATGATGGAGCTATCCGTATCCGTGAAGCTTTGGCCAAATCGAAAAACGTGGTGGCAGTGCGTTTATTAAGGGCCGTAGGTATAGAAAAAACCCGCCAGCATCTGACGAAGTTTGGTTTCAGAGAAAAAGATTTACCTCACAGTGAAACTCTGGCTTTAGGCTCAGCATCATTAACTCCGCTTGAACTGGCGACAGGCTACGCGGTATTTGCGAACGGCGGCTATTTGGTGAAGCCTTATGTCATTACCAAAATTCTGGATGATCAGAACAACCTGATCTTCGAGCATGTGCCTGTGCCAGTTTGTTCCGACTGTGAACAACAAGACTTAGCAGCCAAAGCTGCTGCGGAACAAGCGGCAAAAGAAGCTGCAGCTTTGGCTGAAACGGCCGATTCTGAAGCTCAGCTCGAAGCTACCTTTGCAGAGCAAACAGCACCCACTGAACAAGCTGCGCCTGCAGAGGCCCCAGCTTATGCTCCGCGGGTTTTATCAGCACAAAACTCCTTCTTAATTGCTGACGCCCTGAAAAGCTCAATCTGGGGTGGCGGTGACTGGAAAGCAGGCACAGGCTGGCTTGGTACTGCGCATCGGTTACGAGAGTTAAAGCGGCAGGATTTATCAGGTAAAACCGGTACTACCAACGATGTGAAAGACGCCTGGTTCTCTGGTTTTTCACCTGATTTGGTGGTGACATCCTGGGTTGGTTTTGATGATGCTGAAAGCCGCTTAGGTAAAACAGCCTGGAATAATAATCTGGGTAAAGATCAGATCGCTGGCGGTGAGTCGGGTGCGAAAACCGCATTACCGGCCTGGCAGGATTTTGTCGGTTTTGCCTTAAAAGACAAACCGCAAGTTTTTGTGCAACCACCTGTAGGTATTACCTCTGTGCGGATTGACCTTAAAACAGGTTTATTAACTCAGGCAACTGATAACAGCAGTGGTTTTGAGTTTTTTATTCAGGGTACAGAACCTAAAACTTATACCAATTCGTCGGTACAGCAGCTGCCAACGCAGAATAATCAGCAACAACAGGAAGAAATCGAGCTGTTCTGATCACAGTCTGTCTGTTGGATGCAGTGAAAGGCCGCTTTTAAGCGGCCTTTTTTATGTCAGCTCTGGCAACTATTTATATCTGCTTACAACTACAACTGAATTTTCTGTGCTGAAACAAGTCTGAAAAGAACTAACCGTAGTTCAAGGACTTCTATAAATGAATACTAAAGGTTTATTGGATCAGTTGCTCAAGGCCGGTTCTGATCTGATGCAGCAGAAATCAGCGTCACAGAGTTCCCATCAATCATCTGCCACCTCTTCTGTCAGCAAATTAATGTCAGGTTTTGGTGGAGGGGCGCTGTCTGGTGGTGCTTTAGCTATGTTGCTTGGCTCGAAAAAAGGCCGCAGCCTGGGCGGAAAAGTTATCACTTATGGGGGCTTGGCAGCTTTGGGCTTGCTTGCATACAAAGCTTATGGCAACTGGCAACAGCAAAACAAAGGTAAAGTTGATCAGCACGAACCACAAACAGTGGATCGCTTGCCCGCTCCGGAGGCTGAGCAGCACAGTAACGCCATATTAAAAGCGCTGATTGGAGCTGCCAAAGCAGATGGTCATATTGATCAGCAAGAGCGCGAGTTGATCGACAGTGAAATCGCCAAACTGACATCGGACTTCAGCCTGCAGCGCTGGTTTGATCAGGAATTGGCCAAAGCTTTAGATCCAGCCGATATCGCAAGTGCAGCCAGCACGCCAGAAATGGCGGCTGAGATGTATCTGGCCAGCTTATTGGTGATTAACGAGCAAAACTATATGGAAGGGGCTTATCTGCAGGAACTGGCTCGTCAGCTGAAACTGCCGGTTGAGCTTAAAGCTGAACTGGAGTTTCAGGCCAAGCAGGCTTTAGCCGCATAACTTTTGGCGGCGCTAAAAAGCAAAAAAGCCGGATCGATAATCCGGCTTATTCATTTGGGTCAAATCAACTCAGAGTGCTTCAAACCAGACTTTAGTGGCGTCTAAAGCTTCTTTGACTCTATCAGGACTGGTGCCTGCCAAAGATGCACGTTTTGCCAGACCTGCTTCAATGGTCAGGGCTGCAAAAACATCCTCGCTGATCAAAGGCGAGACCTGCTGCATTTCGGCTAAAGCTAAAGCTTCCAGTGGTTTTTGCTGTTTCGAAGCGACCAGCACCAGCTCACCGGATAACTCATGGGCGTCACGGAAAGCAATACCCTTACCGACCAGATAATCGGCCAGATCGGTAGCGTTGCTGTAACCAAGCTCTGCAGCTAAACGGCAACGTTCTACATTGACCGATAAATGCGGCAGTACAGTCGCCAACACCAGCAGGCATTGTTGCCAGCTCGCCATCAAATCAAAAAAGCCCTGCTTGTCTTCTTGCATATCTTTGTTGTAGGCCAGAGGCAAACCTTTAAGTACATGCAAAATAGCCACTAAATGGCCCAGCACCCGGCCAGTTTTACCACGCAATAACTCAAAGACGTCCGGGTTTTTCTTCTGTGGCATCAGCGATGAACCACTGCTAATCGCATCACCCAGCTTAAAGAAAGCGGCTTCGCCTGAACAGAAGAAGATCACATCTTCAGATAAACGCGATAAATGCGTCATACACAAAGAGGCGGTAGCTGACAGCTCAACTACATAATCCCGATCCGACACTGCATCTAAGCTATTCAGCGCGGCTGATTTAAAGCCTAAACGCTGGGCTAACGCAGTGCGGTCAATTTGAATGCCAGTGCCTGCTAAAGCACCACAGCCTAAAGGACAAACGTCCAGCCGCGCTAAAGCATCATCAATACGGCTTAAATCCCGTTTAAACATTTCGATGTAAGCCAAAGCCCAGTGACTGACCAGCACAGGCTGAGCCCGCTGCAGGTGGGTAAAGCCCGGCATCACAGCACCAAAATGCGCATCAGCAAAAGTGACAAGGGCACCAATGGCATTGATTAAAGTACTGCGCACCTGAGTGGCATTTAGTTTGGTCCACAAACGCAGATCTGTAGCCACTAAGTCGTTACGGCTGCGGCCTGTGTGCAGCTTCTTGGCGACTACACCAATTTTTTGCTGTAACTGAGCTTCCACCCAGCTGTGAATATCTTCTTCCTGAGTCTGCAGTGGCAGCTTAGGGTTAGATTCCAAGGCTAAAGCTAAATCTGCCAACGCATGATCCAGCTGCTCTGCTTCGGCTGCTGTAATAATGCCAGCTTCGAGCAAACCTATGGTCCAGGCACGGGAGGCCTGAATATCCTGTTGCGCCAGCAGATAATCAAAACTTAATGAGTCATTAAATTCACTGAACTCGGCCAGACTGGCTTCGGTAAACCGACCACCCCACATCGCCATGATTGATACCCCAAAACTTGAAAAAAGAAACGGTTTATATACCCGAGTTACTTGAAGATGCAGGGAGGCGACAAGCCAGTGAGACCCCAGGAGCATAGTTAACCTATGTGACTGGGGCGAAATGGCGCAGTCAACAAAGCTGCAACTTCAAGGACGACGGGTATAGCTGAGCCGTCTTAATGCTCAGAACAATTAACCTTTGCTATGTAAAGCACGAATACGGCTGGCTAAGCTATACAGGCGGATAAAACCTGCCGCATCTTTTTGGTTGTACACTTCATCGCCTTCAAAAGTCGCAAAGGCTTCAGAATACAAGCTGTTTGTAGAACGGCGTTGCGTCACAGTGACGTTGCCCTTGTACAGCTTAACAACAATGTCACCTGTCAGTTGGTCGGCTAAAGAAGTAGCAGCAGCTAACAAGGCATCTTTTAGCGGCGTGAACCAACGGCCATCATAAACCAGCTGAGCAAACTCTAAGCCCACTTCTTCACGGTATTTCAGTGAAGTACGGTCATAGACCAGAGACTCCAACGCACGCAATGCCGCCACTAAAATAGTGCCGCCAGGTGTTTCGTAACAGCCACGGGATTTCATGCCCACTAAACGGTTTTCAACGATGTCGATACGACCTACACCGTGCTCTGAACCAATAGCGTTCAGTACTTCAATAGCTTTGACCGGAGCTACGGATTCACCGTTTATTTTGGTCAACTCGCCTTTTTCAAAACTCAATTGAATATGTTCAGCTTTATCCGGCGCCTGCTCTGGAGATTTAGTCCACATCCAGATTTGATCGGACGGCTCATTCCATGGGTTTTCAATCTCGCCACCTTCGTGCGAGATGTGCCATAAGTTGGCATCACGGCTATAAATTTTGGTAGCTGAAGCTGTGGTTGGTACATTTTTCTCAGCCAGGTAATTGAGCAGTGACTGACGAGAGTTAAATTGCCATTCACGCCATGGCGCTATCACTTTTAACTGCGGCGCTAAGGCGGCAAACGCACCTTCAAAACGCACCTGATCGTTACCTTTACCAGTACAGCCGTGGCATAAGGCATCAGCACCTAATTTCAGCGCCAGCTCAACCTGAGCACGGGCAATCACAGGGCGTGCCATAGAAGTACCCAGTAAATACTGGCCTTCATACACAGCACCTGTTTTTAACGTCGGATAAATCACTTCTTTGATCAGTTCTTCACGCAGGTCGACCACGTAGCACGAGCTTGCGCCTGACTTAATGGCTTTTTCTTCCACACCTGCCAGTTCTTCTTCACCCTGACCTACGTTAGCCACAAAAGCTATAACCTCACAGTCATAGTTATCTTTTAACCAAGGCACAATGGCTGATGTGTCTAAACCACCTGAATACGCTAACACTACTTTTTTGATACTCATGTCCAACCTCAACTAAATAAACTGACTAATACTGCATTCTGAGCGTGCATACGGTTTTCCGCCTGCTGCAACACTAACGAATTATCACTGTCCAGCACTTCGCTGGTCACTTCATGCCCACGATGTGCAGGCAGGCAGTGCATAAAATGTTTGACGGCTAAACGCTGCATCACTGCAGTATTGATCTGGTAAGGAGCAAACAGGTTCTCAACCAGTTTAGGGTCGGCCTTAGCCCCCATCGACAACCAGGTGTCGGTGTAAATAGCGTCCGCACCAGCAGCAGCTGACACATGCTGACTTAAGGTCAGTTTAGCGCCGCTTTTTTCTGCTATAGCCTGAGCTTTTAACAATACATGAGCATCAGGACCAAAGCCTTGTGGTGTGACCACAGTCAGTGTCATGCCCATAATAGCGGCACCTAACATCAGCGAATGACAGACATTGTTACCGTCGCCGACAAAAGCCAGATGCACTTTGCTTAAATCGCCATAATGCTCTTTTAAGGTCAGTAAATCCGCCAGCGCCTGACAAGGATGGTACAAATCGCTCAGTGCGTTAATCACTGGTTTTTTGCTGCTTTGTGCCAGTTGCACTAATGTTTTCTGAGAATAAACCCGAGCCACTATGGCATCACACCAACAGGCCAGGTTACTACCAAAATCTTCCACTGATTCGCGTACGCCCATAGCTCCGTTTTGCTGATCCAGATAGACACTGTGACCACCTAATTTATTGATCCCTACATCAAAGCTGACTCGGGTTCGCAAAGAAGGTTTTTCAAACAATAAGGCAATGCTTTTGCCTTTGAGTGCAGAGCTATACTGCTCTGGGTTTTGTTTGATCTGAAGCGCAAGCTCCAGCAGGTCTGATAATTGCTTCTGGTCTAATTCAGCTAAACATAAAAGCTGGGTTAATTTACTCATAAAAACACACTGCATGTCCGCTAGGCGGCATCCTTATCGTTGCAACAGGCTCAGCTTCTGTTGGACTCAACAGGGTATCAGGCGCTGTTTTGTTTCGGGATCAATACACGATGCAAGTTCCTACTGCTTCTTGTTGCATCAACTTTAATAAATCGTCCGGATGCTGCCATCCTGCCACTGTAATATTACGTTTCAGTGCCTGGGCTGTTTCGAGCGCTGCATCCAGTTTTACTTTCATGCCACCTTTAATCACACCATCTGTGACCAACTGCTGCGCTTCTGCTGCAGTTAAGGTTGGTATGAGCTGCATATTGGCATCCAAAATGCCAGGCACGTCGGTCAGTAAAACCAGTTGGCCCTGCACCAGCTGACAAATAGCAGCCGCTGCAATATCAGCGTTTACATTTAACAGCTGACCTTCGGCACTTAAACCAATGGAGCTGAATACAGGAGTAAAGCCCTGAGCTAACAAAGTAGTCAATAACAGTGGGTTACCTGCTTTGGCTATACCCACAGCACCCAATTTATGATTGATGTCAAACTCCAGGCTGCCGCCGGCAGCCAGGCTTAACCCCACAGGATTTAAGCCCTGTAATGTGGCACGGGCCACCATATCAGCGTTGACTGCGCCATCTAAAGCACCGGTGATCACAGGCATTTGTTCTGCTGGAGATACACGCTGGCCATCAATTTTCTGAGTAGCGAAACCAAATTTTGCCAGCCACTGATCCACCTGATCGCCACCACCATGCACCAGCACGATCGGATACCGGGTTTTCAGCTCTGCACAGACTTTTAATAAGGCATCTAAAGCGGCCTGATCCTGCAATAAACGCCCACCCATTTTAAGTACTAAAGGTGTCTGGCTCATTCTGCAGCTCCTGCAAATAAACCCGCGGTTTCAGGTGCACCAAATTTGATGTTTGCAGCCTGCATCGCCTGTGCTGCAGCACCTTTGAGCAAGTTATCAATAGCGGACACAATAACCAGTTGCTCACCATCTTGTTGCCAGTGGATATCACAAAATGGCGTGCCAGCCACATCAGCCACATTAGGTGAATGTTTCACTAAACGTACTAATGGTTTAGCTGCATAGGCCTGCTGGAACGCAGCAGAAACTTGCTCTGCTGTGACACCTGACTTTAAAGTCACTACGCTGGTGGCCAGAATGCCACGCTTGAAGTTGCCTAAATGTGGAGTAAACACCACTTTTCGGCCTAAATTCTGTTCAATCTCTGGTCTGTGTCTGTGCTTAAAGAAGCCATAAGCATTTAAGCCGACTTCACAAAAGGAGGTGTTTAATGCGGCTTTACGGCCTGCACCTGACACACCGCTGGTGGCATTGATCACAGGAATACAACCGTCGGCCACCAAACCTGCTTTTAATAAAGGCAATAACGCCAGTGAGCAGGCCGTTGGGTAACAGCCTGGCACGGAAACCAGCTGTGGCAACGGCTTATCTAACCATTCCATTAATGAATACACAGCTTGATCCAGCAGTTCCGGATGCTGATGCTCATAGCCATAATATTTCGGATACAAAGCCGGGTCTTTTAACCGGAAAGCGCCGGATAAATCAAACACAGCTATGCCTTTGGCCAATAATAAAGGCGTAACAGCTTCACTGGCCTCGTGCGGTAAAGCTAAAAAGGCTACATCCAGTTTGTCAGCCAGTTCTTCCACTAAATCGTCTGTCCACGGCTGTACCTGGATATCTACAACGCCCTGATAACGTGGATATAAATTAGAAAAAGGCTCAGCAGCGCGGCCAGCGGAAGCAAAAGCGTAACTCAACTCAAAATACGGGTTCCGTGCCAACATAACGGCCAATTCAGCGCCGCTGTAGCCGGCAGCACCTAACACAGCGCTGCGCAGTTTGGTGGTAGAGGAAGTGGATTGAGTGGACATAGGTCGCTGAGTCTCCGAAAACAAAAATAATAAATTAAGGCCACGCCAAAAAAGAGTGGCCAGTGTAGTGGCTTCGCCATGCAGTTTCAAGAATTATTATGCTGAATTAGTGAATTTTTATTTTATTTAATTCATAAATCCAAACAAGCATCAGATCCACTGCAGAAAGACCACAGCTTAGACCAAAATGACCCAAGGCAGAAGACTGTGTTAAAGATTGGCTCCTATCAAAGACCCACAGCTTCGCCCTGAGGATCGATTTTCTGACCCGGCAGGCTATTCAGCGCATCAGCTAAGCTTGAATAAAAACTCAAAATACCAGGCAAAGGTTGCACTTTGGCTTTGGCCAGAGTTTTTAGCGGTTGAAAGGTAAGGTCCGTTACCAGTAAATGAATGCCCTGCTTTTGTGCCAGACTCACCAGTTTGGTAAAAGCAGAAAGCCCGCCAGCGTCCATTAAAGTCACAGCATCCATCACTAAAATAGCGCCTTGCTGTTGCCTAAGTTTGACCGACAGCTCACCAAAGACCCGGTCTGCAGCGGCAAAAAACAAAGGACCGCTGATCCGAAATGCTTTCCAGCCCTCGGGCAAAGGCTCAGACAGGTATTTGCTGTTATGGCTGATATCCGCGACCCGGGTCATATCCGCCACTTGCTTCACAAAGAAAAATGCAGCGATGACCATGCCACAGCTGATGGCAATGACCATATCAAACAGCACAGTACAGCCAAAACAAATCAGGAAAATAATAATGTCGTTACGGGGCGCTGTTTTTAACAGATGCACAGCTTTAGGCGCTTCACTCATATTCCATGCCACAACCAACAACAAAGCAGCCATAGCGGCCATAGGTAAATAAGCCAATACAGGCGCCAGCACCAGCAAAGCCAATAACACCACTAACGCATGAACCATAGCGGCGATAGGCGACTGAGCACCAGAGCGCACATTGGCAGCGGATCGGGCTAAAGCCGCAGTGGAGGTAAAACCTCCTAAAAAAGGCGCCACTATATTGCCTATGCCCTGACCTAATAATTCGCTGTTCGCGCTGTGTCTGCGTCCTGTCATGCCATCTAAAACTACAGCGCACAATAAGGATTCAATAGCACCTAACATCGCCATCGCAAAGGCCGCCCCAATTAAATCCTTCAGCATCTGAGTGCTGAACTCTAAGGCGTGACCATCAGGGCCTGGCTGCAACCAGGGCCAGCTGAATTCGGGTAACACAGCGGGAATGCCCTGCCCTAACGAGCCATCTGGCAACAGATAACTAAATCGACTGCCAATGCTATCCAGCTCCAGCCCAAATTGTGCCAACGCCATGGCTAAGCCAGTTGCTATCAAAATTGCGGGTAAATGCGGCGGCAGAGGCAGTTTGAGTTTTGGCCACACTAGCATTACAGCTAAAGTAACAGCAGCCACCAGCAAGGATGGCCAATGCAGATCAGGCAAGGCCAAAGACAATTGCTGTAGTTTTTCCAGATAATGTTCTGACATTTTGTCTATCGGTAAACCCAACACATCTTTGATTTGCAAAGTGGCGATCACCACTGCAATGCCGCTGGTAAAACCTAAAGTAACAGCTTCCGGTATATATTCGATAAAGCGGCCAAAACGCATAGCGGCCATGATGATCAGCATCACACCAGACAAGATAGTGGCCAGCAGTAAACCCGCCAGACCATAACTTTGCGCCACAGGATAGAGAATCACGACAAAAGCTGCAGTAGGCCCACTGATGCTGTAGCGCGACCCGCCAGTCAGGGCAATCAGAAAACCAGCAATAATGGCGGTATATAACCCGTATTGTGGCGGTACACCACTGGCGATCGCCAGCGCCATCGCCAGTGGAATGGCGATAATGCCCACTGTAATACCGGCCATCAGGTCCAGCTTAAAAGTACCAAAACTGTACCCTTCAGCCAGAGATTCCCGCAGCGCATGACCAATACGCAAAGAAAATAAATAAGAGCGGTGCGACATCTGAATCCGTCCGGTAGCAAAACACAAGGTGAGTGTAACTAAGTTTAGCGACTAAGGTATTGATGTAACGTAAAGATTCAGCCCTTTGGGACTAAAGTATAGGAGTAGACACTTTGATAGCTCACGCCCAGCACTGAGCTGACGGAATGATACAAAGCCACTTCTGTACAAAGTAACTCCAGAGGCGGCGCAGGCTGGGGAAACATAGCGGCTGACTGAAACTTACGGGCCAAAGTTACATGAGGCACAAAGTGCTCTGGCTCTGGCACTGGCGCATGCAGATATGGCAAAGCCAGTTGCTGCAACTGCTGTTGTAGTGCCATCAAAGCAGAGTCGGGATTTGAGACCCCCAGATACAAAATTTTTGCCTTGCTGAACTGATGATACTGATCAAAACAGAGTTCAACTGGAGGATGTTCGTGAAGCAGTTCCAGGCTTTTTGACCATAACTCTTGTTGTGCAGTTACAGCTTGCTGGCCTAAAAACACCAAGGTCAGATGCAGGTTGTCGACTGAATGCCACTTGGCATCAGGCCAGAGCCCTGGCTGCTGATAAGTATGCAGCAGCCTTTGTTGTGCCGGGCTGAACTTCAGACTTAAAAAACATCTGTCATCCAGCGTTGCCCTGTTTTCAGGCACTCACAGCCTGAGGCCGTACCCCTAATAAGTGACAAATAGCGTAGGTCAATTCACTACGGTTTAAGGTGTAGAAGTGGAAATGATTCACGCCTTCACGGCTTAACACTTTCACCATTTCCATGGCTATATTGGCTGCCACCAGGTTACGGGTAGTAGCGTCCTGCTCTAAACCTTCATACGCCTTGTTCATCCAACCCGGTATAGCCACATTGGTCATAGTGGCGAATTTCTGCAATTGCTGGAAGTTAGTCACAGGTAAAATGCCTGGTACTATCTCCACATCTATACCTACAGCAGCGCAGCGGTCGCGGTAACGTAAGTACTTTTCCGGGTCAAAAAAGAACTGGGTAATAGCGCGTGAAGCACCGGCATCCACTTTGCGTTTTAAGTTCAGTAAATCAAACTGAGCGTTGGGTGATTCCGGGTGTACTTCAGGGTAAGCTGCTACAGAGATATCAAAGTCAGCCACTGAACGCAGGATCTCTACCAGATCGGCCGCATACAAAGCTGGCTTCTCTTTATTGCCCGGCGGCAAGTCACCACGCAGCGCGACAATATGGCGAATACCATTGTCCCAGTAGTCTTTGGCAATACGCTCAAGTTCAGCACGGCTGGCATCGACGCAAGTTAAATGCGGCGCCGCTATTAGGCCGGTGCGCTGTTTAATGGACTTAATAATGTCATGGGTACGGTCACGTTCGCCCGAATTGGCGCCATAAGTCACAGACACAAAAGATGGCGCCAAAGGCGCTAAACGCTCGATGGATTGCCATAGCGTATTTTCCATCTGTTCGGTTTTTGGCGGAAAAAACTCAAAACTAACGTTCACCTTGCCTGCCACATCCTGCAGGTTGCGGTTCATGGATTCGACATATTGTGCGCTGACAAAAGACATATTATTTCTCACTTCACCCAGGCTGCGGCCTGAGCCTGACTATGTTTAGCTGCTTTGGCAGCGGCAATTTTTTGTTTGGCTAAAATGGCTAAGTCGGCATGCACACCGCCAGCCGTGACCTGACGACCAGCGCCTGGGCCTTTTAACACCAATGGATTCTGTTGATACCAGTCGGACTCAATAACAAAAATATTGTCACAAGGCAAAATAGCCGCCAGCGGATCTGTCTGTTCGACAGCCACCAGAGACACCTGGGCTTTGGCTTTGCCTGCTTCAATCTTTAAATCGGCGACATAACGTAAGACTTTACCAGCGGCAGCTGCTTGTTGCTGCAAAGCAGCTAACTCTTCGTCTAACACGGCACGACCTGCCCAAAAGTCTGCGATGCTGCCTGAGCTTAGCGAGGCTGGCAGCAAAGGTTCCAGCTCAATCTGGTCAATATCCAGGGCTAAATCCAGCTCACGGGCCAGCACCAGCAATTTACGCTGTACATCTTTACCCGATAAATCATCCCTTGGATCTGGTTCTGTTAAACCTAACTGTTGAGCTTCCTGCACAAAGTCAGAAAAGGCTTTGCTGCCATCAAACTTTGCCAGTAACCAGGACAAAGTACCGGAAAAAATACCACTGATGCGATGCACTGTGTCGCCACTGCTTTTTAATTCCTGCAATAAACGTTGCACAGGTAAACCAGCACCTACAGTGGTATTGCTCAGCCATTGCACCTGCTGCTGTTCAGCCGCTTGTTTTATTTGCTGATACTGCGCCAGTGGTAAGGTCACGCCTTGTTTATTGGCACTTATTAAATCTAACCCAGCATTGATAAACTGCGGATAACGTTCAGCAAAAGCGCGACTTGGTGTTAAATCCACCAGTACTTTTGGTTCAGGCAGTTGTTGTAATGCCAGCTCGAGCTGCTCTTCAGTATAAGCAGGAGCTAAAGCCAGTGCCTGTTGCCAGTGGTGAATATCAATCTTTTCGGCAAAAAGCGCCTGACGGGAATTAAATAACCCGGCCAGCTTTAAATTGATTTGACCAGCAAAAGCTTGTTGTTGCTTTGCTAATAAAGCTAAAAACTCAGCGCCTACGTTACCAGTGCCTGCCACTACAACATTCAGTTGCACTTGGGTTGGCAGTAATAACTGATGCAGCTCAGTCAGCTCCAACGAGGTTAATGCACTTTGGAATAACCATAAAGCCAGTTGCTCGTCTTCAAACTGAAAAGCTGCTTGCTGACGGTCTAACCAGCGCCCTGCTGCGGCATTCACTTGTTTTTGCTGACGGGCCGCAGGTTTTACCCAAACCACAGCATGAAAGGCTTGTGGATTCACCCGGGCAAATACCTGCTTACCAGCCAGGTAACTTAATAAGCTGTCGACCTGATTGCTAGCCACTATCCATTGGTTTAACGCATTAGGTGCGGCAAAGACGGTAATTTGTAAGGCGGAAGCCACAGCAGTAGCAGTTAATTTGCAGTTATCCGGTACTGTCACTAAGGCAGCTTGTGTTAGGTCAGTTAAAAACTGTACTTCAATAGCAGCTTGTTGGCTGACTTTGCAGCCAGGGTGATTCGGTTCAAAACTGCTGCGCACTATCAAATCGGCCGGTGCATCCAATAAAGGACTCAAGGTTTTAGCATGCAATACCGGATTACCCAACTGAGCCAAAGTTAAAGCCTGTTGCCATGGCACTTGACGGTAGGCTCTGGCTGAAGGCACTTTACGTGGATCGGCACTATAAATTGCATCCACGTCAGTCCAGATATGAATTGCCTGAGCTTTGACTAAACGACCCACTATAGTGGCGGAGTAATCACTGCCATTGCGGCCTAAAGTGATGCTGTTGCCTTGTAAATCACGGGCTATATAACCAGTCACGACTTTAATACCTGTGGTTTCAAAAGGTGCTAGCCATGAAGACGACACTTCGTATTGCACTTCGCTGCCGTCTAGACGTAAAAAATCACGGGCATCAATAGCACTGGCTTGTAAGCCCTGCTGATTCAGTAAAGCCGCTAATAACTGGCTGGATAAGCGCTCACCAATGGCCAATACATCGTTAAACTGAGTACTAGCTAAAAAGCCCGGTACTTCAGCGAACCAGCTTTGTACTTTGCTGATAAGCACAGCTGAGTTTTGTTCATTTAAAGTGCGCTGAATAAGTAAACTCAGCTTTTCAGTCAGTTGCTGTAACAATGCAGCAAAAAGCTCTGGTTGTTCGCGGCTGTCGATTAACGCCAATAACTCATCAGTGGTGTCGCCAGGAGCTGATACCACCACCCAGGCTTGTGGCTCTTTTGCCACAATAGCGGCAACCGCAGAAAAACGCTCAGCACTGGCTAGGCTGCTGCCGCCAAATTTATGCACTGTGTTTTGACTCTTCACTGTACTGCTCATAACATTCACCATAAAACACTAAGTGCCGGATTTAATCTGAATTGCTGCTGTTCAGTTGTAGCTGCTGTTGCTGGCTCTGACTGAACCTTTTTTGTTGGGTTGTTTTGCTGTACTGTTGCATCTACAGCAGCAAAAGCCTGTGCCAGATCGGCTATTAAATCCTGTGCTTCTTCAATACCTACAGATAAACGAATTAAAGTCGGGCCTATGCCTGCGGCTTTTTGGGTCGCAGCATCTAATGAGGCATGAGTCATAGAACCTGGGTGGCAGATTAAGCTTTCGATGCCACCTAAAGACTGAGCCAAAGTGAAACACTGCAGTGCTTCGAAAAATACCGGTAAATAGGCTTCGTCTGCAGCTAAATCAAAACTCAGCATGGAACCAAAACCATGTTGCTGCGCCTTGGCAATGGCATGACCTGGATGATCTTTTAAACCCGGGTAATAAATCCGACTAACCAATGGCTGTTTTTGCAGATAATCCACCACCAGCTCTGCGTTGTGCTGATGCTGTTTAATACGGGGTAATAAAGTACGAAGGCCACGTAAGGTCTGATAAGCATCAAAAGCGCCACTGGTCACACCTAAACAATTCGCCCACCATTTCAGCTCATCACCCACAGCAGCATCTTTGGCAATTAAGGCGCCGCCGACTATATCGCTGTGGCCATTAATAAATTTGGTGGTGGAATGAACCACTATGTCAGCACCCAAGGCGATTGGGTTTTGCAAAGCCGGTGATAAAAAGGTGTTGTCCACCACCAGAATGGCATTCAGAGTTTTCGCCAGTTCAGCCGTAGCTTTGACATCAGTAATTTGCAGCAATGGGTTACTGGGGGTTTCCACCCAAATCATTTTTGGTTTCGCGGCTTTAATTTGTTCTGCCCAGTCGGCTTGCTGGAAATTCACTACCACAAGCCCAAAAGCTTTTTTACGAGTGGCTAAATTCAGGAATAAACGATAACTACCACCGTAACAATCATGAGGGATCACTAAGGTATCTTCCGGGCCAATCAGTTGCAGCGCCAGCAAACAAGCGGACATGCCAGTGCCGGTAATTAAACCTTTGGCACCACCTTCGAGCTCTGCCAACGCATCGCCTAATAAATCACGCGTTGGGTTATTCGAGCGTGAATAATCGTATTTGCCCGGCTGCTTAAAAGCTTTCAGTTCATAAGTTGAGGTTAAATACAAAGGCGGCGTCACAGCACCATATGCAGAGTCCTGCGCTATTCCGGCGCGGGCAGCTACTGTGGCTGAGTGTGGTTTGCTCATAAAAAACCTCAAATTTAGATGTTTAGACGTCTAAAAGTATACCCAGCAAAACTAAGAAGTCAAAACATTTAGACGTCTGTACTATTAAATCTTGCGCAGAGTTTGTACTCGGGAGTATAAAGAAGTAAAATTTCGTCCAATTACGTGCGCAACGTAGCAAAGGTCAGCAGACCATATAACTAAATTCAATCAAGGTATCCCTATGGCAAAGTGGAATGGTGAGTATGTTCACCCTTATGCGGAACACGGAAAGAAGTCCGAACAGGTGAAAAAGATTACAGTCTCTATCCCGTTGAACGTTTTGAAAGTGTTAACAGATGAAAGAACCCGCCGCCAGGTCAACAACCTGCGTCATGCCACCAACAGCGAATTATTATGTGAAGCTTTTTTACATGCGTTCACTGGCCAGCCTTTGCCGGCAGATGAAGATTTACGCAAAGACAATCCACATCAAATCCCGGTGGAAGTGCGTGATATTTTAACCAGTATGGGTAAGCCAATTCCTGTGATCCAGGAAGCGGAATCAGACGAAGAGTAATACTGGGTCAGAGCCTTGGCTCTGACCCACAAATCAGCTGATTGGCTCAGATAAAGGGGTCAGAACTAAAGTTCTGACCCCTTTATATTTACTGCATATAGTTTTCAGGCATTGGCAAACGCGCCACTCCTGATGCCACAGCAGCTTCAGCCACTGCACGGGCAACACGGGATAATAAACGTGGGTCCATTGGCTTTGGAATAATATAATCCGCACCAAACTCCAGTTTATCTACTTGAGCTGCAGTTAATATCGCCTGAGATACAGGTTCTTTGGCTATAGCGCGAATCGCATGCACTGCCGCCAACTTCATTTCATCGTTAATCACCTTGGCACGTACATCTAAGGCACCACGGAAAATAAAGGGGAAACACAAGACGTTGTTGACCTGATTTGGGTAATCCGAACGTCCTGTTGCCATAATTAAATCACTACGCTGGGCATGCGCCAGTTCAGGTTTAATTTCCGGATCCGGGTTCGAGCAGGCAAAAATCACCGGCTTATCCGCCATCAGCTTTAAGGCTTCGGCTGGTAAGGCATCAGGACCTGACACCCCCACAAATACATCAGCGCCCTCCATTGCATCTTCCAGCGTGCGTTTGTCGGTATTGTTGGCAAACAACTCTTTGTATTTATTCAAATCGTTACGGCGAGTGTGGATCACACCTTTGGTGTCGAGCATATAAATATGTTCGCGTTTCGCGCCACATTTAATCAGCAGTTCCATACAGGCAATAGCGGCAGCGCCAGCACCTAAGCAGACAATTACTACTTTACGGATGTCTTTGCCCTGAATTTCCAACGCATTGAGTAAACCTGCAGCTGTCACAATAGCTGTGCCATGCTGATCGTCATGAAAGACCGGAATGTTGCAGCGTCTAATCAGCTCTTTTTCAATTTCAAAACACTCAGGTGATTTAATATCTTCCAGGTTAATACCACCAAAGGTATCGGCAATATTGGCTACGGTATCGATAAACTCTTCGGTAGTGCGGTGTGTGACTTCAATATCTATCGAATCGAGGCCAGCAAAACGTTTAAACAACAAGGCCTTGCCTTCCATCACTGGTTTAGAGGCCATAGGGCCTAAGTTACCTAAACCCAAAATAGCCGTGCCATTGCTGATCACTGCCACCAGATTGCCTTTGCCTGTGTACTTGTAGACATCGTCAATATTATTAGCGATTTCACGTACTGGTTCAGCTACACCAGGACTATAAGCTAAAGCGAGGTCTCTGACCGTTTCAGCGGGTTTACTGATTTCAATACTGATTTTGCCCGGTTTAGGCTCGGCGTGATACTTCAGCGCCTGTTCTCGAAAATCTGACATAGGTAGAGGTTCCATGAGTAGGTAAGTATGCCCAGTGGGCTATTTTTTTACTTGCTAAGAGTTGTGGTGCAACCCAAAAGGTGGCTCATTCTAAAGAGCAACACCGTCCTTTAGAACCACTAATTTTCAGATCGTACCAGTAACAAGTCAGTGTTTAGCAGAACTCACTCTGCTGTTTTCTCTGTTCCGTCAGGTATTTTTGTAGGGTAAACCTGTCAGGAACAGACCGCCGAATACTTCAACAGCGGAGCTCTGTACGTCTGTTATAACAAGTTTTATGAGGTGCGCCAAGCGCTAAAACGAAACTGATCAGACCAGATAATACAAAATGATAAAGTATGCAGTTTTACGCCATCATTAGCCGGATAGTTTTGACAAAAAATTGCTTAGCGATGCAATTGAGGAAAAAAACTCACTTAATAAAATGAGTAATATCAAATAGATGAACAAACAGATGGCTAGATAACAATCAAAGAGTTTATGCAGAATAAATTTTTATTCTTCGAAAAACTAAAGGCCGGAAACCGGCCTTTAGCTTCAGCTACCATTTAAACAATTAAAGAGACGGCGTATTCTCGCCTTCTTTTTCAATCACTTCAGGTAACAAATCTTCGCGGCTTGCGCCTAACAACACAGCAACAGAGCTTGCTACGTAAATTGAAGAATAAGTACCAATGGCAATACCAAATAACAGAGCTGCCGCAAAACCGTGTAACAATGGGCCGCCTAAATAAAACAGCGCTACTAATGACAAGGCGGTAGTGCCTGAGGTAATAGTAGTCCGGCTTAGTGTAGATGTGATAGCATCGTTTACTGTCTCTTCAACTGTGGCTTCACGCAGTTTACGGAACATCTCGCGGATACGGTCAAATACCACTATGGTGTCGTTGATAGAGTAACCCACTAGCGCCAGCAAGGCTGCCAATACAGTTAAATCAAACTCCATCCCTGTGATAGAGAACATACCTATAGTAATAATTACGTCGTGAATTAACGCAACCACAGAACCGACTGAATAACGCCATTCAAAGCGGAAGGCTACATACATCATGATGCCGATAAAAGAGGCCAATAAAGCCAACATACCGTCATCTTTCAGCTCGTCACCTACTGAAGCACTCACCTGTTCAACGCGACGCTTAGTGACTTCACCCTTTTCCACTTTTTGAATAGACTCAATAATCTGCTCACCCACCACAGCCTGTTCAACATCAGCGCGTGGCGCAATGCGGATCATCACTTCAGTTGAGGTACCAAAATATTGCACTATCGCATCAGGAAAACCATCAGCAGCTAAAGCTGTGCGGATTTTTGGCAAATCGGCTTGTTGTTCAAAACCTGCCTCTACCACTATACCGCCAGTAAAATCCAGACCAAAGTTGACGCCCTTGGTAAAGATACTGAATAAAGACCCAAGCACCAGCAACAAAGAAAATATGATGGCCGGCGATTTGAAACGCATAAAATTAAGCGGTTCTTTAAAATCAAGAAACTTCATCATAATTCCTTATATAGGTAACTTTTCAACTTTACGGCCACCCCAGATCAGATTGACAAACAATCTTGATACGGTCACAGCGGTAAAGATGGAGGTGATAATACCTATGGCTAAAGTCACGGCAAAACCTTTCACTGGGCCAGAACCTAAACCAAACAATATGATCGCGACCAAAAAGGTAGTGATGTTGGAGTCGGTAATAGTGGCAAAAGCTCTGTTATAACCTTCATGAATGGCTTGTTGTACTGAACGACCATTTGCCAGTTCTTCACGGATACGCTCGTTAATCAGTACGTTCGCATCAATGGCCATACCTATGGTCAGCAGTATGCCCGCCATACCTGGTAAAGTCAGAGTAGCGCCAGGCACCATAGACAACACGCCTATCAGCAAGACTACGTTGCTGGCCAATGCCAAATTCGCGACCATACCTACGCCTTTGTAGTAAATCCCCATAAAGATCACAGTCAGCAGCATACCCACCATAATAGCGTTGGTACCCAGCTCAATGTTTTCCTGACCCAGACTTGGGCCTATGGTACGTTCTTCTACGATCTGGATCGGAGCAATCAAAGCACCAGCCCGTAATAACAGCGCCAGGTTTTGGGCTTCTGCCGGACTGTCGACACCTGTGATACGGAAGCTGCGACCTAAACGCGCCTGAATAGTGGCGACGTTAATCACTTCTTCTTTTTTCTCAAGAATTGTACGGCCCTGAGCGTCTTTTTTATCTGTTGGCTTGTATTCAATAAACACAGTCGCCATCGATTTACCAATAGCTTCTTTAGTGGCTTGCGAGAAGGTATTACCGCCTTTGGCATCCAGATCGATATTCACCTGAGGCCGACTGTATTCGTCGAAGCTGCTATTGGCACCAATAATATGGTTACCTGTCAGCATCACACGTTTTTGCAGTAACACAGGACGCCCTGCACGGTCAGTGTATAACTGAGCGTTAGGCGGCACACGGCCATCTATCGCACTTTGTAAATCACCGGCTTCATCCACCATACGGAATTCAAGAGTAGCGGTAGCACCTAAAATCTCTTTAGCGCGGGCTGTATCCTGTACACCTGGTAACTGAACCACAATACGTTCTGCGCCCTGGCGCTGTACTAAAGGCTCAGCCACACCAATGGCATTCACTCGGTTACGGATGATCGTAATGTTTTGTGCTACCGCATCTTCACGTAATGCTTTTATTTTGATTTCACTAAAACCAGCAACCAGAGTCAGGTCGTCTGTTTCAGTAAAAGTCATATCACGGTCTTTACTGCTTAACAGGGATTTCGCAGCAGTTAGATCTTCAGCCGTGCGGAAACTCAGATTCACCCGTAAATTGGCTACATCAGCAGTCACAGCACGGTAACGAACCTTGGCTTCACGCAAATCAGTGCGATATACCAGCACTAAATCGTTGACGTTTTTTTCCATCGCCGTTTTCATGTCCACTTCCATCAGGAAATGCACACCACCACGTAAGTCCAGACCCAACTTCATTGGAGCGGCGCCTATTGCATCCAGCCAGGCTGGAGTTGCCGGAGCCAGATTTAATGCGGTGACGAAATTGTCGCCCAAAGTATCATTGGCCACTTCGCGCGCTTTTAACTGATCTTCAGTGTTTAAAAAACGAACCAACACCTGGCCTTTTTCCAACACAGCTGACTTAGGTGTTAAACCTTGTTCAGTAAAAGCTTTTTGCAGTTGATCCACGGTTTGCTGAGTAACATCAGCACCCCGGGTTGCATTAATTTGTAAGGACGGATCATTGGGATATAAATTCGGCAGGGCGTACAGCATGCTGACGCCCATGACGATGATCACCAATAAGTACCGCCAGATGGAGTTCTGGTTTAACACATTAAAATCCTTTTACAGTGATTTCATCGTGCCTTTCGGCAATACGGCGGCGATAGCTGATTTTTGCACTGTCACTTCAGTGGTATCGTTTAATGCGATAGCAACAAAGTCTTTATCATCAGCAATTTTGGCGATACGGCCTACTAAGCCACCTTGTGTTAATACTTCATCACCTTTGCCTAATGCAGACATCAGGTTTTTATGCTCTTTGACGCGTTTAGCTTGTGGACGGTAGATCAGGAAATAGAAGATCAGACCAAAGGCAACCAGCATTATCAGCAAGTCCCAACCACCGCCAGCAGGTGCTGCAGCAGGAGTATTAGCATACGCATTGGATATAAATAAACTCATCACATGTCCCCTAAAGTTTTAAATTAAAAGTTTTAAAATTGAAAAATGAAATCTTATTGTTCTGTAAGGCTTGCTTCCAGTGGCGGTACTTCCATACCACGTTTCTGGTAAAACTCAGCCACAAATTCTTCCAGTTTTTGTTCAGCAATAGCTGCACGCAAGCCCTGCATTAACTTCTGATAATGATGCAAATTGTGCATGGTATTCAAGCGAGCGCCCAAAATCTCATTGCATCTGTCCAGATGGTGTAGATATGACCGAGAATAGTTTTTACAAGTGTAGCAATCACATTCTGCATCTAAGGCAGATGGATCGTCCTTGTGTTTGGCGTTGCGGATCTTAATCACACCAGTGCTGACAAACAAATGACCATTACGGGCATTACGGGTTGGCATCACACAGTCAAACATATCAATACCACGGCGCACCGCTTCAACTATGTCTTCAGGCTTGCCGACACCCATTAAATAACGTGGCTTGTGCTGCGGCATCTGACCTGTAGTGTGATTAAGGATTTTAATCATATCCTCTTTCGGCTCACCGACAGACAAACCACCTATGGCATAACCATCAAAACCAATCTCTTCCAGGCCTTGCAGCGAAACATCACGCAAATTAGGATACATGCCGCCCTGGATAATACCGAACAGCGCTGATGGATTATCTCCGTGCGCATCTTTACTGCGTTTCGCCCAGCGTAACGACATTTCCATCGACTTTTTCGCTTGCTGCTCAGTGGCTGGGTACGGCGTACATTCGTCAAAAATCATCACTATGTCTGAGCCTAAATCACGTTGCACTTCCATAGAACGCTCAGGAGTTAACATGATTTTTTCGCCGTTCAACGGCGAGCGGAAAGTCACACCTTCTTCTTTAATTTTACGCAGCTCACCTAAACTAAACACCTGAAAACCACCAGAGTCGGTCAGGATAGGCTTGTGCCAGTTCATAAAGTCATGCAAATCACCATGTTTTTTGATGATCTCAGTGCCTGGACGCAGCATTAAATGGAAGGTATTGCCTAAGCAGATTTGAGCTCCCGTAGCGTCCAGTTCTTCAGGTGTCATACCTTTGACTGTGCCATAAGTACCCACAGGCATAAATGCAGGAGTTTCAACAATGCCGCGCTCGAATACAAGACGGCCACGACGGGCTTTGCCGTCGGTTTTTAACAATTCAAATTTCACGTTCTACCTCAGTCTCTGCCAGAAAAACAGTCCGGCTTTTTTCGCGCCCGATTGTAGCAGAAGATAAGGCCAAACCCCACCCTTAACCTTAGTGATTGAGATGGCAGCAAAGCTGCCGCGGATAAGCCGTACGAGATTGAATTACAGTTTGAGGCGAGAGAGTTTATAGGGGCCGTGGCTTGTCCCGGCCCGTCGATGGAAATCGCAGTATCAATAGACGGGCGGGTACAAGACCCGCCCCTACGGTCACGATAGGAAAGCTTAGAGAATAAGCATCGCATCGCCATAGGAATAAAAGCGATACTCCTGTTCTATGGCGGTCTGATAAGCCTGCATTACATAGTCTTTTTGGCTAAAAGCGCTGACTAGCATAATCAGAGTAGACTCAGGTAAATGGAAGTTAGTGACTAAACCATCAATGACCTGGAACTGGTAACCAGGGTAGATAAAGATTTTGGTATCGCCGCTGTAAGGCTGTAGTTTTTTGCCTTGCTGTAATGCAATTTGAGCGGCAGACTCCAGTGAACGCACCGACGTAGTCCCCACCGCGATCACTCTGTTACCGCGGGCTTTACAGGCATGAATGGCATCCACCACGGCCTGCTCCACTTCAATGTATTCAGCGTGCATTTGGTGTTCCAGCACATTGTCTACCCGTACGGGCTGAAAGGTACCAGCGCCTACATGCAAAGTGACATAAGCAAACTCAACGCCTTTGGCTTTCAGCGCAGCCAGTAAAGGCTCGTCAAAATGTAAGCCCGCTGTAGGTGCCGCAACAGCACCCGGCTTCTGGTTATAGACAGTCTGATACCTTTGTTTATCCTCGTCGCTGTCTGGTCTGTCTATGTATGGCGGCAAAGGCATATGGCCAAGCCTGTCTAGCATTACCAGCAAAGGTTCTTCACCCAATAGTTCTAACTCAAATAAAGTATCGTGACGCTGCAGCATTTTCAGCTTTGTGTTGTCATCGACCAGAATAATAGTATCTGGTTTTGGCGCTTTGCTGGCTCGCACATGGGCTAAAAAACGCTGAGCATCCAGCACACGCTCTACCAGAATTTCAACTTTGCCACCTGACTCTTTTTGCCCAAACAAACGGGCCGGTATCACGCGGGTATTGTTAAATACCAATAAATCGCCACTATTAAGTTGTGCCAATAAATCAGTAAACACCAGATGGGATAACTCACCGGTCTGGCGCTGCATTTTTAATAGACGACTGCTGGAACGTTCAGCTTTAGGGAAACGAGCGATCAGCTGCTCTGGCAGCTCGAAGGAGAAATCTTTTACTTGCATAGTTGTAGTCCGCTTTACCGACAAACCAATCCAACCGGTGTTCACACCGATACCGAAGGCGCTTTGCAGCGCGGCGCGCAGTCTACAAAGATGTTTTTTTCAACACAAGCTCTTTTTCCCTGCCCGCACTGAAGCCTGAATTTTCAGCTAAGCTTTGGAAAAAGCCAGAGACGTCGCGGTATGAATTATCACCTGCCTTTTATGCTGTTTTGTTTTTTTGTGACCCAGACTATTTTTGCTGAGCCAAAACAACCGGTTGAACTTCATATCAGTGCGCCAGTCTGGCCCGGATTTACCAATGCCGACAGCACTGGTGCTTACGTGGATTTATTCCGTTTTATCTATCCAAAAGACCAGATTGAGCTGACATGGCATCTCACCAATTACAGCAGAGCCATAGCACTGGTTCAGCAAGGCAAACACCACTTGGTTCCAGGTTTGTCCGCGCCAGTGTCCCCCCAGCAGCATAAAGCTTTGCTGCTGTCCGCCTACCCTTTTGATTCAGATCTTATAGTGGCTATTTACAATCCATCCCACACCGCCACTCCAGAGCTTTCGCAACTGCAGCAGTACAAACTAGCCTGGGATCTGGCTTACGATTTACATTTGGTTTTAGGTCTGAAGGAAAAAGGCTATGAAGTACCAGATATCAAACAAGGGCTTGAATTAGTAAAAAACCGCCGCGTCGATATCTATCTGGCAGAAAAAAGTGAGTTGCTACAGTATCTGCAGGGAGAAAGCCCGGTCAAACTACAACCTCTTATCTACAGAGAATTGCTACGTGATCCTATTTATCTTGGCTTCGCGGATAATGACGAAGGCCGGAAATTCAAAAGGTTATGGGACCAAAGATTTATCGACTTATATAAATCAGGTCAGTTAAAGACTTTTTATCGCAATTACCCTCAACTGACCTTACCTAAACTAGATTAATCTTTAGTCACTGCATTTTTGTTGCAGCACTTCGGTGATTAACTGCGCCATCTGACGGTAACTACGAAGTTTGCTGGAGGTTGGACGCCAGGCTACACCTATATCCCGATAAGCCTGGCCTGAGCCAGGTTTTTGTGCCACTAATTCAGTGCCGCGCAGCAAACCGCTGTTAATCGCCATTTGCGGCATAAAAGTCACCCCCAGTTTGTTATTCACCATCTGACTTAAGGTATGCAGACTGGTGGCAAAAAATGGGTTCACTTTGCGGTTATCATCCAGCTCACAGGCTTTGACCGCATGACCTGTCATGCAATGCTCACGTTCCAGCAGGAAAATGCTTTCATCCGGCCATTGGCTGATATCTTGCTGAAACCCACGTTCCAGCCAGTCTTTATGGAGCACCAGCTTAAAGGGGTCTTGTGCCAGCACTTCAGTATGCAAAGTGCCTGTGTCATAGGGCAAGGCTAACAACACTAAATCCAGTCGGCCTTCGGTTAAGGACTGTAACGAGTTTTCGGTGGTGTCCTCGCGCAGCAACAGTTGCAGTTCAGGAAAACGCTCGCGGGCCAGAGCCATCACTTCACTCAGCACAAAGGGAGCTATGGTAGGGATACAACCTAAACGTAAAGGTCCAGCCATAGGTTTGCCCTGGCATTTGGCAAATTCCGTTAATTCTTCACATTGCTCGACAATATAGCGGGCCTGACGCACTACATCTTCGCCCAGTGGGGTAAAAATAAAAGTCTTGTGATCACGCTCTAACAATTGAGCGTTCATAGTTTCTTCTAAATTGGCAATAGCAGCACTTAAAGTGGACTGGCCTATATAACAAGCTTCTGCAGCACGACCAAAATGCTGATGTTCATGCAGAGCCAACAGATACTGCAGCTGTTTAATGCTAGGGACACGCTTCATCTTTTATTCCGATGATTAAACTTGGTTAAAACCAATTTAATCGAATAAAACCAAAAAGCAAAGCTACAACACCAGATCTTGCGACAAAAGACAGTGTTTAAAATCAGAGTGCAGTGACTATGGCCCGACAGTTGCGATAGACAGTCCTGCCATGGACATAAAAAAATCCCGGCGCCAGGCCGGGATTTTTATCAAACTAAGGATGGCATCAGGCGCCAAACAAAGCCTTAATAATGTAGAAAAATGCGATAGCTAACGCAGCACCAACAGGCAAAGTAACAACCCATGAAATAAAGATGTTACGAATAACGCCAAGGTTCAGAGCCGCTATACCACGGGCCATACCTACACCTAAAACCGCACCCACTAAGGTTTGAGTGGTAGAGATAGGTAAACCAATACCTGAGGCAATTACTACTGTGCTGGCTGCAGCGATTTCAGCAGCAAAACCACGGCTTGGCGTCAGGTGAGTAATGTTTTCACCTATAGTACGGATCACTTTGGCACCCAAGGTCGCCAGACCTAATACGATACCCACAGCACCTAAAGGTAAAATCCACCAGTCCAACGCGACTTTATCCAGGATCTGACCACCAGACTGAATAATACCAACAACGGCAGCCAAAGGCCCAATTGCATTCGCCACATCGTTTGAACCGTGTGCAAAGGCCATACAACAAGCGGTAAACACCATCAGAATACCAAAAATGCGCTCAACGTTATTAAAGTGCATTTCTTTGTCAGCTTCCGGATCGATTTTCAGACGGCTGATGGCAATTTTACCAATCAGACCAACCAGCAGTGCAATAGCCAGACATAAAAGTAAACCTTCGCCTGTGCTCAGTTTTAGACCTACGTGTTTTAACCCTTTGGTTACAGTCACAAAAGCCATGATGAACGCGGCAAATACCATATAAAAAGGCACGTATTTTTTTGCAGCTTGCAGTGGATTATCTGTATCAAAAATCAGGCGCTGAGCACTCATAAATATAAGATAAGCCAAAATACCGGACAAAACAGGAGTGACAACCCAGCTGCCTACTATGCTGCTGACTTCATCCCAGTGCACATATTCCATGCCGACGCCAACAGAGGCGAAACCAATGATGGCACCTACAATAGAGTGAGTGGTAGAGACAGGCCAGCCAAAATGAGTAGCTACTAATAACCAGGTACCAGCTGCGAGCAAGGAAGCAATCATGCCGTACACCAACAACTCAGGTACTGCTTTAAAGGCTTCAGCGTCTACTATGCCGCTGCGGATCGTAGAGGTTACTTCACCACCTGCTAACCAGGCACCGGCAGCTTCAAAAATGGCGGCGATAATTAACGCTTGTTTCAGAGTTAAGGCTTTAGAGCCTACAGACGTTCCCATAGCATTGGCAACGTCATTCGCACCCACGCCGTAGGCCATAATAAAGCCAAACACAGCGGCAGTAATAATCAGCAATAAGCCGTATTGAGAAATAATATCCATCGTTGAATTACCTTAAGAATTAACGGGCCAACATGATTTCGAGTCTTGAACCTACTTTTAAAGCTGAATCAGCTAAATCGCCAACCCACTCCAAAGTGCGGTACAGGAACATCACATCAACCGGATTCATTTCGGCTTCTGCTTTACGAACAAATTTGCGCAGACTGATTTGCAGTTGATCGGTGTCGTGCTCGATTTCATCGATACGCTCAACCATTTTGATCACCAAATCAACTTCACGTCCGCGGAACCCAGTTTCCAGCAGCTCGTCCAACTCGTTGATGGCTTCACAGGCTAATTCAACGGCGTCGATGCAACGCTGTAAATAGGCTTTAAATTCGACCTGAATAGGCGCAGGAATTTCTAACTCGCGGCCTAAAACACGACCGGTAATATCTTTGGCTTTGTTGGCAATTTTATCCTGCTGCGATACCAGTTCTAACAAGTCCGTTCTATCGACAGGTAAAAACAGGCCACGTGGTAAATGCACACGGATATCACGTTTTAATTTGTCTGCATCTTTTTCTAAAGCTACAAGCGCCTTACGAACTTCGGCTGCTTTTTCCCAATCCCTTACAAAGACTGCATCAAAAAACGGCAGTAATAACAAGCTGGCATCAAATACCTTTTTGATGTGCTCTTCTAAAGGCTTGATTGGTGATTTCGCAAAAACCGCCAAAAAGTGATTTGGCATAAGTGTGCCTCTTGCTGTTGAGTTAATGAAAACCGGCGCGCATTGTACTGCAATCAAGATGTAATAAAAACGTCTTATACAGCAGTAATAAAAAAAGCCTGATAAACCATAGGTTTTATCAGACTTTTATGACAGCTTTACCGGTAGTTTTTTAACTACGGGCGTCTTGCTCTAACTTTTCATCATCCGCATGACGCACGTCTTTCCCCTTCACCAGGAAAACAATGTATTCAGCGACGTTTTTACACCGATCGCCGATACGCTCCATCGAACGAGCTGACCATAATACGTTCATGATCTTAGGAATAGAACGTGGGTCTTCCATCATATAAGTCATCAGTTGACGAGTGATAGCTTCGTATTCACGGTCTACTTTTTTATCTTCACGGTGTACAGCTAGTGCCGCTTCCACATCCATACGGGCAAAAGCGTCTAATACATCGTGCAGCATCTGAGCGACGTGGCGGCCCATATTGTCCAGATTAACCAGCAAATCCTGCTGCGCACTGTTAAAGGACTCCAACGCCACTTTAGCGATACGCTCTGCTTCGTCACCAATACGCTCTAGGTCAGAAATGGTTTTGATAATGGCCATAATCAGACGCAAATCGCTGGCAGCAGGCTGACGCTTAGCAATAATACGGGTGCACTCGTGGTCAATTTTAATTTCCCAGTCGTTTACCTTTAAATCGTTGGCAATCACCTGGCGAGCTAAATCAGCATCACTGCTAGCAATAGCGTTCAGTGCATCCGCCAGTTGCTGCTCGATTAAGCCACCCATTGCCATCACATGGTTGCGAACCTGTTCAATTTCTTCGTTAAACTGGCTGGAAATGTGTTTTGTTAAATTCATTTTGTCCATCGCACTCTCCTCCAATACCCTAATGTCTTGCTGCAACTACAATTACTTTGGGTATTAGTTTAATTAATTAACCAAAACGGCCTGTGATGTAATCTTCAGTTTGTTGCTGCGATGGATTGGTAAACATCTTATTGGTGGCATCAAACTCAATTAAATCACCCATATACATAAAGGCAGTATAGTCGGATACACGGGCGGCCTGTTGCATATTGTGGGTAACAATCACAATAGTGTATTTATCTTTGAGCTCATAAATCAGCTCTTCAATTTTCAGCGTGGAAATTGGGTCCAAAGCTGAGGCTGGTTCATCAAGCAATAACACTTCTGGTTCTATTGCTATAGCGCGGGCAATGACCAAACGTTGCTGCTGACCACCAGACAAACCAAAAGCATTGTCATGCAAACGATCTTTGACTTCGTTCCATAAGGCAGCACCTTTTAATGAAGTCTCGACCACTTCATCCAGAATGCGTTTGTCTTTCACGCCTTGTAAGCGCAGGCCATAGGCTACGTTTTCATAAATGCTTTTTGGAAATGGGTTAGGCTTCTGAAATACCATACCGACCTGACGGCGCAGCTCTGCCACGTCAATTTTCGGATCATAAATATTCTGGCCGTCCATTAAAATTTGGCCTTCAATACGGCAGATATCTACTAAATCGTTCATCCGATTAAAACAGCGCAGCAATGTGGATTTACCACAGCCTGAAGGGCCGATAAAAGCCGTCACACGTTTTTCCGGGATTGTCATATTGATGCTTTTTAACGCCAGCGAATCACCGTAGTACAGTTTCAGATCATTGACCTGAAGCTTGATTTTTTCATCCGACAGTTTCAATTCGGTCTCTACTGGTGGAGCTGTTAATTTATCTTGATTCATCTTCATTACCATTCTGTGAAATTCTGTGTTTTAAGGCCTGCCTGCGCAGGCCGGATGCTTTCTAATCTGTGTCACTGCGGTATTTTTCACGTAATCTGTTACGCATATAAATAGCCGCCATATTCAGCACCACAATCAATAACACCAACACCAGCGCTGTCGCATAGAGCAGAGGGCGCGATGCTTCGACGTTTGGACTCTGGAAACCCACATCAAACACATGGAAACCTAAGTGCATAATTTTCTGATCTAAATGAATGAATGGGAAGTTGCCATCTATAGGTAAAGTTGGAGCTAACTTCACTACCCCCACCAACATCAGCGGCGCTACTTCACCTGCAGCACGAGCTACAGCCAAAATTAAACCTGTCATCATAGCCGGAGTAGCCAGTGGCACTACGACCTTCCATAAAGTCTCAGATTTAGTCGCGCCCAAGGCCAGGCTACCCATACGAATAGTACTTGGAATACGGGATAAACCTTCTTCAGTCGATACAATCACCACTGGAAGCGTAAGCAGCGCCAGCGTTAATGAAGCCCAGAATAAACCCGGAGTACCAAAAGTCGGACTTGGTAACGCTTCAGGGTAAAACAGCTGATCGATGCTGCCCCCCATAATGTACACAAAGAAACCTAAACCAAAGACACCATAAACGATTGAAGGTACGCCAGCCAGGTTGTAAACCGAAATCCGGATGATCTTCAGCAGCGGACCTTGTTTGGCATATTCACGCAGGTAAATGGCTGCCAGTACACCAAAAGGTGTAACGATAATGGCCATTAAGATAACCATAGTGACAGTACCAAAAATGGCAGGGAAAATACCGCCTTCGGTATTGGCTTCACGTGGCTCTTCCGTCAGGAAGTTACCAATGCCTTTGACATAGTGTTTAGTTTTTTGCCAGACCGACATATCGTTAGGTGCATAAGCATGCACAATATTAGCCAGTGACACTGTCACTTCACGGCCTTCCGCAGAGCGAACCAATAAACTGTCACGGTTGGATTCTGCACGAAGTTGATCCAGTTTTTGTTGGATCACTTCGTATTCGTCACTCAGCACTTTATTTTCTGCAGCAGCCTGAGCTTTAAACTCTGCCATTTCAGCGTCAGACACTTTATCCAATACCAGACGGCGTTCAGTTAAACGCAACTTTTCAATCTGGTTGTTGATGCGGCTGATGTCATTTTTTTCGATATCTTTCATTTGCTGGAAGATAAGGTTGGCACGCTCTACACGTTTGAGCAGCTCAGGCCACATGGCCACACCTTCAGCAATCAACGTCTCGCCTTCATTGAGTTTCAGCGGGAAACCATAAAAGTTACCACGTTCACGGCGTTCCAATGCAATAGCACCTTCAGGCACAGTCCAGCCACTGATTTCATAATCCATATACCAGGAGAAATCACGACCATACACATCGCGGTTACCTACTTTCACCAGATAACGGGTCACAGCTTCCAGCTCTGCTGGCACTGTAGCACCTGATTCACGCAGCCATCACAGCTGATACTGTTTCAGAACGAACCAGCTCACCCATAATGACTTTTTTCTGGCCGGATTCAGGTGTCCATTCTGTTTGCTGTAAATCAGCAGGCCAGAAATGACTGCCACCACGCACCACAATCAAACCTAACACACCCACGACCATCACCAGACATAAGGCGATGGCACCAGCGTTTAACCAAATCCAGGGAGTCCCTGATCTGAACCAGGCTCTTACGCCAAATAAAGATTTCATCAAAGTGCCCCTTAATTACAGATTGCTGAAGCGTTGACGTAAACGCTGCCGTATTACTTCGGCGAGGGTATTAAATACAAAGGTAAATACAAAGAGCACCAGCGCTGCCAGGAACAACACACGGAAGTGAGTGCTACCAACTGCAGTTTCAGGAAGCTCAACCGCTATATTGGCGGATAAAGTACGCATACCTTCGAAGATATTAAAGTTCACCACTGGGCTATTACCTGTGGCCATCAGCACTATCATGGTTTCACCCACAGCACGGCCAAAACCCACCATTACCGCAGCAAAAACACCTGGACTTGCTGTTGGCAGAACCACACCCACCATGGTTTGCCATGGCGTGGCGCCCAAAGCTAAAGAGCCCTGGGTTAAGTGGCGAGGCACGTTAAAAATGGCATCTTCAGCAATAGAGAAGATATTTGGAATAACAGCAAAGCCCATAGCGATCCCCACAATCAGCGCATTACGCTGGTCGTAGTTAATGCCATTGTCAGTAAACCACTGACGTAAGCTGCCATCAAAAAAGGTGTTGTCAATCATTGGGCTGGCACTAATAGCCAGATAACCAAACAGAATAATCACAGGCACTAAAAACGCGGCTTCCCAGCCTAAACCGAAACGGTTACGGATGGATTCCGGCATATAACGCCATAAGTAGGCCGCAGCAAGCATCATAAATGGCATCAGGAACAGTATGGCAAATACGGCGCTTAAATACTCTTCAATAAAAGGCGCTAACCATAAGCCCGCCAGGAAACCCAAAATAACTGTAGGTAAAGCCGCCATAATTTCGATGGTAGGTTTTACCTTGCCGCGCAGCACCGGCGTCATAAAATAAGCGACGTAAATCGCGCTCATAATAGCCAGCGGAGTGGCAAACAACATGGCAAAGAAGGCTGCTTTTAAAGTACCTATAGCCAATGGCACCATGCTCATTTTCGCTTCAAATTCATCAGAACCAGCAGAAGCCTGCCAAATATAACGAGCTTCATCGCGGCCTTCGTACCATACCTCGTTCCACAGTGCTTTGTAAGACACATCAGGATGGGCATTTTCCAGCTCAAACTTATGCATCTGACCTTTGTCATCCAGCATCAGGAAATTGGTATTGATGGGCGATATAGCAATTTGTTTTGCCACCAAGCCATCATCAAAGCTTTCTAAAAACAAAGTGCGGGCTGAAGTACCGTAATGAATGCCTAAATGACCTTTATCATCTATGGCCATAAAACCTTTACGGGAGTATTCAGATTCAATTTGAGTGATAGCACCAGGGTGCTGTTCAAAATCACGAATTTGTTTTAAGTCGAAGTTGTTGTGCTTATCGCGCACTAAAAACCACTGACTTAAGTCACCGCTAGAAGAACCGACCACCAAAGACACAGTACCAACCAGAAACTCCATCGCCGTGATTTGGTCACCAGAAGCCACCGCATTGACACTTTGTACTAAACGCGCCTGTTCAGGGTTATTAATGGCGTAATAGTGAATATGTCCTGCGTTATCCGCGACAAACAAATTCTGAAAGGTATTGTCGATTAGAATTTTTCTGGCAGAAGCTGGAGCATCTGGCAAGGTGTAATCGGTGCGGACTACTGTGGTTTCGCCAGTCAGAAACACAGTTTCAGCCACCATATTCGACAACACTAAGCGACCGTCAGCTGTATAGGCACTTAGCATCCGGTTTTCGTCTTTTTCCTGAATCGCAACAGCCAGTAAAGCCTGGCCCTGAGCATCCACCTGCACAGGCGCCTCACCTAACGGAAAGCTGACCTTAGGATTGACCTGACGCTGGTCATTTGGATAACTCAGCAGGTATTCATGTTTGGCAATTAAAGCCTGACCGTTGGATAAACCCAAAATAATGGTACCGGTACGAGGGTCAGCTTTACCAAAAGCGGTCACTGTAGCGCCAGCAGGCAAAGCCAGCTGGACCTGCTGCTTCAACTCACCTGTATTGGCATTAAAAAATTGCAGCTTTGCATCTGATGTAATGGTTAAACCCACTTCACCGTAACGCTCAATATTGCTGTGTAGTGGTTGTGCTGCAGGGCTTTGATAGCTGGTTTCCTGCTCGACTGAAGCTGAGGAAAATAAAGGCCCAACTTCAGAAAACAGATAAACAAATATAGTGGCAAAAGCCAGCACCACACTGATGCCGGCAAAGCTGATGCCATATTTGGAGATTTTATCTTTAATAGCACGCCAGCGCCGTAATCGGGCCCGACGTTCACCAGTTGGCAGCAAAGAACGCGGCGAATCGCCGGCTGACTGCTGACTTGGATGGGTTGAGTGCATAGTTGCGATACCACCAGTTACTTTAAGATGCTGGCAACTATAGTAGAGTTTTATGACGGAAATATTACAGAGCGGCTTTTTGTCATATAAATGACATATTTAAAATGCAAAAAATTCCATCATCTGGAATCAATAAAACAGCCTTAGTTGTGGCTCTCAGAAACAAACAAGGCACCTTAGGGTGCCTTGTTTTTGACATACTAGTTTATTTAATACCTAAGTCAGTCAGAGCCTTAGCTGCTACTGAAGCAGGTACTGGCACATAGCCGTCATGAGCTACGACGTCCTGACCATTTTTCGACAATACGAAACGAACAAACTCACGCTCTAAAGGCAGCATTTCTTTGTTTGGGTGCTTGTTGACATAAACATACAGGAAACGCGACAACGGGTATTTACCATCTAAGGCGTGGTCTGCATTTGGTGCATAAAACGGCTCACCTTCTTTTTTCGCTAAAGGTAAAGCTTTTACGCTTGATGTGATATAGCCGATACCTGAATAACCAATACCGTTGATGGATTCACTGATACCCTGCACTACTGAAGCAGAACCAGGCTGCTCGTTGATGCTTGACTTAAAATCACCGCCACATAAAGCAACATCTTTGAAGTAACCATAGGTACCAGAAACGGCGTTACGGCTGTAGACAGTGAAATCACGGTTTGCCCAAGCGCCTTCCATACCTAACTGACCCCAACGAGTCACGTCTTCTTTGTAACCACATTTACGGGTTGCAGAGAAAATTGCGTCCACCTGAGCAATAGTTAAACCTTTTAACGGGTTGTCTTTGTTCACGTATACAGCTAACAAGTCGATAGCCACAGGAATAGCCATTGGCTTGTAACCGTATTTGGCTTCGAAATCCTGAACTTCAGATGGCTTCATCGCACGGCTCATAGGGCCAAAGTTTGATGTGCCTTCAGTTAAAGCGGTAGGAGCAGTAGAAGAACCTGCGCCCTGGATTTGAATATTCACGTTCGGGTATTGCTTACGGAATTCTTCAGCCCATTTGGTCATCAGGTTGTTCAGCGTATCAGAACCAATGCTGGAAATATTGCCTGAAACACCAGTGGCTTTTACATAAGCTGGTAATTTAGGGTCAGCTTCGATAATGGCAGCCTGAGCTGTCAGACCTAAAGTGGCTGCAATCAGACTTAATGAAGTTAATAACTTTGCTACTTTCACGTTGCTCTCCTCACAACAGACCAATGCCTGTTCGTGGTTCAGGTTGTTTTCTGAGGCTCATCATAAGAAAGAAATATGACACTAATATGACGAAAGGAAAGAACGTCTTTTGAGCTATGTCAGTTTTTTTGCTATTAGCCGGGAGAATTGCGACGACTAGACTGTCAAAAATTAGCCAGAGGTCTACAATGGGTGAAGCTAAAGTTAGCTAACTCACTGTTTTTCGAAGTTCTTTTCAATTTTTATCAGATTTGACTTTCCAGGAGATGTGAAATGAAGCAGTTGATTTTAACTGTTATAGGTCAGGATAAAGCGGGTTTAGTAGAACAACTCGCCACAGTAATTGCCAGTCATCAGGGCAATTGGATGGCTAGTAACTTAAGCCATTTAGGTGGCTATTTCGCTGGTATATTGCAACTGGAAGTCTCTGAAGAACATGTATTTGCGTTAACCACAGAGCTGGAACGCATGTCGGATCTGGATATTAAAATTCAACAAGGCTTAGACTCTGTCATTCATCCGGATAAACAACTGCAGTTTGTCATCACTGGTAATGATAGGCCTGGCATAGTGCGCGAGTTGTCCAGCGTGATGAAACACAAAGGCGCGAATATTATTCATTTTGAAAGCTCCAAACAAAGCGCTCCCAACTGGGGTGTCCCCTTGTTTCATGCGATAGCCACAGTAGAACTGCCTGCAGGTCTGAACAAGGACGAAGTGGTGAAAGCTCTGGAGGCTATAGCCTCTGACGTTGTAGTAGATATAGAACATTAAGCCGGTTGAAGAAAAAAATATTCCTGTAACAGAGGATCAAGCGCTTGATCCTTTCATCAGTCTGTCATAAAACTGCCATAGAGTAGCTCCAGAACCCGATATGGAGCGCGTTATGGTCTTTACAGAGCTAATACATACTGTGAGCGATACGAATTATTTTCCCCGCGAATTAAGCTGGCTGTCTTTTAATGGCCGAGTGCTGCAGGAAGCGGCTGACGAACGTAATCCTTTGATCGAGCGTTTACGTTTTTTAGGTATTTATTCCAACAACATGGATGAGTTTTTCCGGGTTAGGGTGGCTGACGTTAAACGTCGTATTCTGTTGAAAAAATACCATGCCAACGAGCAGGAAGACGCGGAACAACTGCTGCACGATATTCAACATATAGTGCTGAAACTGGGTGAGCGTTTTAATAAAATTTATGACGACTTACAGCAGGAACTGCGCAAACACAATATTGAGCTGATTGACAACTTTAAGCTGACTGATGCGCAGGCTCAGTGGGTCAAACGATTCTACCGTACTGAAGTACAACGGCATTTATCGCCTATTATTTTGTCAGCTGAAGAAGTTAAGCTGGCGAAACATTTACAGGACAATGCCACCTATCTAATGGTGGAAATGACAGGATCGAACAAAGCGGAATACGCTATAGTGCAGGTACCTACAGATGCCATGTCGCGTTTTGTTGAATTACCACTGCATCTGAATAAAAGTAAAAAGAGAGGCCGCTTCCGTCGGCAGATTATTTTACTCGACGACATCATAGTGCACTGCTTAAAAGACTTGTTCGACGGCTTTTTTGAATTCTGTGAAATTCAGGCGTTTTCCCTGAAATTAACCCGCGATGCCGAATACAACATCAGCGATACGCTGGACCAGTCGCTCATTGACAAAATGTCGAAAGGCATTAAACAGCGACTGAAATCAGAACCTGTGCGTATGGTATATGACAGCCATATGCCTGAGCATATGTTAAAAATGCTGAAAAAATTACTTGGCTACAGCTCCTATGACTCTTTAATCCCAGGGGGTAAGTACCGGAACTTCAAAGACTTTATTGGTTTTCCGAACATAGGCCATCCGTCTTTAGAATTCCCTGCGATGCCGGTACTAAAAAGTCCGGAGTTTGAGCGTCATACCACCAGTTTTGAGGCTATTCGCACTTCAGATATTTTGTTGTATTACCCCTACCATAGCTTTGGTTATTTTACCGAGTGGGTGCGTCAGGCCTCTTTTGATCCTAAAGTCACCGCCATCAAAATGACCATGTACCGGGTGGCTAAAAACTCACGGGTGATCCATTCCTTGCTTGATGCTGTGCGTAACGGTAAACAGGTGACAGTAGTCGTCGAGCTCAAAGCCCGTTTTGATGAAGAAAACAATATCAACTGGGCAAGGCGCATGACTGAAGCTGGTATTGAAGTTATTTTTGGCCTGCAAACGTTAAAAATTCACTCCAAGCTATGTTTAATCACAAGGCTGGAAAAAGGTAAAACCGTGAAGTTTGCCCATATAGGCACTGGCAACTTTAACGAAAAAACCGCCCGCGTTTATACAGACATGAGCTTATTCACCTGCCACGCTGAAATTTGTGATGAAGTGGATCAGGTGTTTGAATTTATTCAGTACAGCTACAAACCCTTCCAGTTTAACCATTTGGTGGTATCCCCCACCTGGAGCCGACCTAAACTCTGCGCGTTAATTGAGCGGGAAACCAACTTCGCTATTTCAGGCCGTAAAGCCGAAATTATATTAAAAATTAATAACCTGGTAGATAATCAGATTGTTGATTTACTCTATAAAGCCAGTATGGCCGGGGTAAAAGTTCGCATTATAGTGCGCGGCATGTGCTCTTTGATCCCGGGTGTAAAAGGCCTGAGCCACAATATTCATGTGGTGAGTGTACTGGACAGATTTCTTGAGCACGCCAGGGTCTATGTATTTAACAATGGCGGTGAAACGGATCTATATCTCTCGTCAGCGGACTGGATGACCCGCAATCTGGATCAACGCGTAGAAGTGGGCGTGCCCATTTACGATGCAGCTATTAAACAACAAATTATGACCACTCTGGACATCCAGTGGCATGACAACGTCAAAGCTCGGATTATCGATAAAGATCAAAGCAACCACTATGTAAAAAGAGGCAATAAGCGTAGCATTCGCTCCCAACAGGAAATCTACGATTATTTTGCTCAGTTGCAGCAATCCACTCAGGCCGGAACATGACCCACTGGACCAACGCAGACACGACTAGCGATACACAAAAAGCCGCTTATATGGCAGCTGTTGATTTAGGCTCCAACAGCTTTCATATGGTGATAGCCCGTGTGGTTGATGGTGCTTTACAGCTACTGCACCGTGAAAAACAAAAGGTCCAGTTGGCCGAAGGTTTAACAGAAGATTTACTGCTCACCGAAGAAGCCATGTTACGTGGTCTGGCTGTACTTGCTCAGTTTGCTGACACCTTACAACCAGTACCAACTGAATCGGTGCGGGTGATTGCCACCTACACCTTAAGAAGGGCCAAAAACAGCGCTATGTTTTTACGCCGTGCCCAGGCTGTATTCCCTTTCCCTATTGAAGTGATTTCAGGACAGGAAGAAGCGCGTTTTATTTATCAGGGTGTGGCCCATTTTGAACATTATCAGGGCCGTCGTCTGGTGATGGATATTGGCGGAGGCAGCACCGAATTTGCCATAGGTGAAGGTTTTCAGCCGCTAAAACTGGCCAGTCGCAATATGGGCTGTGTCAGCTACGCCCAGTTTCATTTCCCCACTGGCCGAATCAGTGCCAAGAAGTTTGAACGGGCCATTTTACAAGCCGAACAGGAACTTGAACCTATAGTCTCAGCGTACCGCGAAACCGGCTGGCAACAAGCTGTTGGAACCTCGGGTACCATTAAAACCATCCGCGACATTATCCTTGGTTTAGGCTGGCATCCGGCTTGTATTGAATACGAACATCTGCTGCAGTTGAAGGACTTGCTGGTGTCGCAGGAGAACAGTGTTCAACTGGATTTACCAGGCCTGGCTGATGACCGCAAACTCCTGATTTGTTCCGGATTAGCTATTCTGATTGCGGCTTTTAATATGCTTGGCATTTCGCAAATGTATTATGTCGATGCAGCTTTGCGTGAAGGTGTGCTGTATGAAATGAGCGACCGTCTGCACCATCACGATATTCGCGAACATACCATTCAAAGTCTGATTAAAAGATACAGCATAGACACAGCTCAGGCTGACAGAGTGCGCAGCACAGCGCTGGAGCTTTTTGCTCAGTTGCGGACTAGCTGGCAACTGAATGATGAAATGGCCGATTTATTGAGCTGGGCTGCCACTGTGTATGAGATTGGCCTGCATATCAATTCCTCCAGCGTACAACGGCATTCGTCCTATATTTTGAAAAATGCCAATTTGCCTGGATTTAATCAGGAACAACAACAGCTCATCGCCACGCTGGTGCGCTCACACCGCCGCAAAATAAAAAGCGAAGATTTGTCGCAGTTTTATTTATACAGCGCAAGTACAGTAGTGTCTTTACTGGTACTGTTGCGTCTGGCAGTCCTGTTGAATCAGAAACGCCGCGATGACTTTTTGCCACTACTGCAAGCCAAAGGCCAGAATCAGCAATTGTCTTTGCAGCTGCCAAAAGAGTGGCTGGAACAACAACCCTTATTAGTTGCTGACCTCCAGCAAGAGCAATTGCATCTGAAAAAGATTGCCTTTGTGCTCGACTGCCCCTATTTAGTAGAGTGCAGTTTGCAAAGTCCGGGGTTTGATCCATCCAGTCTGGATGAGGAGTAATCACTTCACGCCTTACAAGCGAAAAGGAAAAGTCACAGATGCCACAGATTTTTAGTAACGATGCCATCAGCAGAGCTTTATTGCTGGTGATCCTCTGTGCCGGTGTATTCTTTTTTATCGGCTTTCTGGTACCGGTATTAGCAGCTCTGATTATCTGTTTTGCCAGTTGGCCTTTGTATCGCCACCTGCTTAGTTATTGCCGCCATAACTCCGCTTTAGCAGCCAGTGTGGCCATTATTGCTATTTTGCTAGGCTTGGTGATCCCGCTTGCCATGGTGTTCAGTTATGCAATGGAAGAAATACGCGCCTGGATTGAATGGCTAAAATACGCCAATGAACATGGCGCAGTTGTACCTGACTGGCTTAAAGCTTTGCCTGGTGTCGGTGAAACTTTAGCAGCCTATTGGCAAACTTATTTAGCCGAACCGCATCAGCTTGGGCAAGTAGTCAGTTTAGTCAGTGGCGAACAAATCAGTGGGATCTCCAAGTGGGTGCTGAATTTCGGCTGGACTACAGCAGGCTTTATGCTGACTTTGTTGTTTATGCTGATCACTTTGTTTTTTCTGTATAAAGATGGCGAACGTTTAGCCTGGCAACTGGATACTGTAGGTGAACGCATTTTACCCGATCGCTGGAACCGTTTTTCCCGCGTTGTGCCGGCCACCGTCAGCTCAACAGTTATAGGCATGACCATTATCGCTATAGGCGAAGGAGTTGTGTTAGGTGTTGCCTACTGGATTGCAGGCGTCCCTTCCCCTGTGGCTTTTGGCGTGTTAACTGGTTTTATGGCTCTTATTCCGGGCGGTGCACCTTTGTCATTTAGCCTGATTTCGATTTATCTGATTGGCACTGGCGATTTAACCGCTGGGGTTGGCTTGTTTTTATGGGGCAGCATTGAGCTTTTTATTGTCGATAAAACTATTAGGCCTAATCTGGTTGGCGGCCCGGTAAAACTACCCTTTTTACCGACCTTTTTTGGTTTAATAGGCGGTGTGAAAACCATGGGCATGGTGGGTTTATTTGTTGGCCCTGTGTTAATGGCGCTGCTGGTCGCTATCTGGAGAGAGTGGCTGTTAGCACCACAACTGTCTGGCGAAGAACTCAAGGAACCGGCCCCTGACAAGACAGGCAATCAAAGCCCGGACCATAAAAAAGATTGACGATACACCAGCCTAGTATCAGCTGAAACTGAGATAAATTACTTTACTAGTTTAAAATGATCAGTAAGATTAATTTTTTCAATTTAAGAATTATACAGACCACCTTATGAACCCTCTCCGAAGGCGCGCTGTAGTCTTTTTGATTGCAGCGTTGACACACTTTTCGACTCTGGCTGATGTGTATTCGACACATTCCACAGCCATTAAACATGCAGAACTCACTATCTCTGAGCTACAGCAGCGGCATGTCATTGCGGCTCATTGGTCTTCTGTCTCGCCACAATATGCGCAAAAGGCCTCTTCGACGTCCCAGAAAGACCTGTGGTTAGTCCGCTTTGTCGACCCACAAGCCAGAAAGCTCAACGAACAAAATTTATATCTGATCCTGTCAGATTCAGGGCAACTGATTGAATACAGCTATCAGTTACCCACCTCTTATCTGTTAATTCAACACTAAACTCACCGGAGTCTTAATAGCAAGCTATGGAAATCTTTATTCTTGTGGGTCTGATCATTTTAAATGGTCTGTTTGCCATGTCAGAAATTGCAATAGTCACAGCGAGAAAGTCGAGATTAACTGCTTTGGCACAAAGCGGCAGCAGCTCAGCGAAAGCCGCATTAAAACTCTCTGAAGATCCAACACAGTTTTTATCCACTGTCCAGATAGGTATTACTTCTATAGGTATCCTGAACGGTATCTTTGGTGAGTCTATTTTGGCAGAACCTTTATCACTCTGGCTGCAAAGTTTTGGTTTTGCACCGGAAATCACCAGCATAGTCTCAACCATACTGGTGGTCATCATCGTCACTTATGTCTCTATTGTTGTCGGTGAACTGGTCCCCAAACGGGTGGGGCAAGTCAGCGCCGAGCGTATCGCCTGTATAGTTGCACGGCCTATGGCATTGCTTGCTGTAGCGACTAAACCTTTTGTCTGGATGTTGTCAGGTTCAACCCACGCCATTATGAAATTTTTGGGCTTTAGCCATATTATTGAAGACAATGTTACTCACGAAGATATACAAGCCATGCTGCAGGAAGGTTCATCTGCAGGCATCATTGAACATTCTGAACATGCCATGGTGAAAAACGTATTCCGTTTAGATGAACGGAGTATTTCTTCTTTGATGGTGCCACGTTCAGACATCGTCTATTTGGATGTTAACAAGCCGATTGAAGACAACCTGAAGCTAGTGATGCAGGCCCCCCACTCCCGTTTCCCGGTCTGTCGTAACAGCATTGACGATTTGGTAGGTATTGTTTCTGCCAAACAACTGCTGGCGCAGTCTATTGCGGCAAAAGAGATCCACATCGCCTCCCTTGCCAAGCCTTGTAATTATGTACCTGATAGCTTATCCGGTATGGAACTGCTGGATCACTTTAAAACCTCAGGCACCCAGATGGTGTTTGTGGTGGATGAATATGGCGATTTAAAAGGCCTGGTCACACTGCAGGATATGATGGATGCGCTGACTGGCGAAATTGCGCAAGATGATGACGAAGACGATCAGATGATAGTGCGAAGAGCAGATGGCAGTTTTTTAATCGACGGCCTGATCCCTATTATCGACTTTAAAGATGCACTGAATATCCGTGAAATACCAGATGAAGTCGAAGGCCGCTTTCAAACTCTGAACGGTATGGTGATGTATCAGCTGGGTAAAATACCGCAAACGGCTGACACTATAGAGGTTGCAGGCTGGAAACTGGAAATTGTTGATATGGACGGCAAACGTATTGATAAAGTGCTTGCCAGTCTGCTGCCACAAGACCAGGATGAATCAGATCCCGACCACAAGACAGGCTAAAGTAATGGTTTGACTCTGAGCCTCCAATTAGCAGGAGGCTTTTTCATAAACAGGGCTGGTATGTGGCTCTGCTGATAAAATTAATCTCTCGTTTTATGGATTGTTATGACCACACTGGAAATTATTGTTCTGGCTTTACTGCAAGGCTTTACCGAGTTTTTACCTATCTCAAGTTCAGCACATCTGATCTTACCTTCACAATTACTGGGCTGGACTGATCAGGGACTGGCTTTTGATGTTGCCGTCCATCTGGGTACTCTGGCTGCTGTATTGCATTATTTTCGCCGCGATGTAGGCCTGATTAGTTGCAGCTGGTTTGGCAGTTTCAAAGGCCAACACGACCAGCATAGCCGCATGGGTTGGCTAATTATTCTCGCGACTATACCTGCAGCCCTGTTTGGTTTGTTGATCAAAGATTTTATTGAAATCTATGCCCGTTCTGCCTTAGTGATCGCAAGCACAACCATTATCTTTGGCTTGTTGCTGTGGTACGCCGATGTGAAAGCAAAACAAACTAAACAAACGGATCAGTTAACTGTAAAAGATGTGATTATTATTGGCCTGGCTCAGGCCATCGCACTGATCCCCGGCACTTCCCGTTCAGGCATCACCATGACAGCTGGCCTGATGCTTGGATTAACCCGTCAGGCAGCTGCCCGTTTTTCGTTTTTAATCTCTATTCCTATCATTCTGCTGGCAGGTGGCTATCAAAGCCTGAAACTGCTGCAAAGCGAACAAGCTGTCGATTGGACAGCCTTAGGCTTAGGTACTGTACTAAGTTTTATCTCGGCCTATGTCTGTATTCATTTTTTCCTCAAAGTGATAGAAAAAATGGGCATGCTGCCTTTTGTTATTTACCGCTTAGCTTTAGGTATGTTTCTGCTCGCTTTTGTGTTTTATTTTAGTCACTGAGTTTATGGCCAATCAAAAGGAATAACCATGTTACGTACTTTACTTTCAATTGCAGTGTTCAGTGCTTTTTCAGCACAGGCCAGCACTGATTTAAAACCGCTGACAGAAACTGCCATCAAAAACATACAGCCACAAATGTTGGAATGGCGCCGTCATTTCCATCAATACCCTGAACTGTCGAACCGTGAAATCAATACAGCCAAAAAAGTTGCACAACATTTAAAATCCCTAGGTCTGGAAGTGCAAACCGGCATTGCCCACCATGGTGTACTGGGCGTATTAAAAGGCGCAAAGCCAGGCCCAACAGTCGCATTAAGGGCTGATATGGACGCTTTACCTGTGACAGAGCAGGTCGACTTACCTTTTGCTTCTAAAGTCCGCAGTACCTTTAATGGCCAGGATGTGGGTGTAATGCACGCCTGCGGTCATGATGCCCATACAGCGATGCTAATGGCCACAGCTTCAGTTCTGACGACGCTAAAAGCAGATCTTGCCGGTACTATTTTGTTTGTGTTTCAGCCTGCAGAAGAAGGCCCTCCAGCTGGTGAAGAAGGGGGAGCTAAACTGATGCTCAAAGAAGGTGTGTTTGCCAAATACAAACCTGATGCCATTTTTGGTTTGCATGTATGGCCTGGCCCTGCAGGCCAGTTACAGGTAAAAAGCGAAGGCATCATGGCTGCGGCCGACAGTTTTAATATTACCGTCAAAGGTAAACAGGTGCATGGCTCCAGCCCATGGCGTGGTGTTGATCCTATAGCGGTCACAGGCCAGCTCATCACCGCCTTACATCAAATTCCTGCCAGGCAGTTGGATGTAACTCAAGCTCCGGCAGTGTTATCTGTAGGTCAAGTGCATGGTGGCGTGCGCTGGAATATTATTCCGGATGACGTGAAACTTGAAGGCACAATACGAACTTTTGATCCTGGTATGCGCGAGCAATTATTGCAAAAAATGCAGCACACATCCGAGCATATAGCAGCGGCAAGCGGCGCTACTGCAGAATTTCATAACCACAGCTTTGCCGCAGTCACCTGGAATGACGCTGCACTCACCGAATGGGCTATGCCGAGCTTAGAATGGGCCGCAGGCAAAGCTGGTGTGGCACCAATTAAGCCTATTACCGCTTCTGAAGACTTTTCATTTTTCCAACAAGACGTACCAGGCGTATTTTTCTTTTTGGGCATAGCAGCGGACAATACCCCTGTCGAAAAAACCGCACCTAATCACTCGCCATTTTTTCAGGTCAACGAACAAGCACTGGAAAATGGTGTGCGGGCTTTCACCGGTCTGGCGCTGGATTATTTGGCTAACCCGGCAACAGTAACCAAGAAAGGCTAAAGAGTAAAACCATCACCACAGCGGCGAAGCCAACTGCTTTGCCGCTGCATTGTTTCAGATCCTGCCAACAGGTTAAAAGCCCTGTCACTACCATGGCGAAAATCAGACAACTTTGTGACAATACAAGCGCAGCCTGACTAAACCAGACAGGCACAGCAAAAGCTATGTTTATCAGCAATACCACAATAAAAGCCAACACAAACCATGGAAACACAAAGCCCTGGTTATTTTTGCTGTTAAAACTCAACCAAAGTAAAAACGGTACCAGTAAACAAACCCGGAATAGTTTGGCAATCACAGCTTGTGGCGCCACATCGCCCAATTGACTGCCTGCCGCAACAGCTTGTGATACTTCAGGTGCAGTACTGCCTATCAGCCAGGCCAGCTGGGCTTCGGGTAAAACGCCAGTTTGCATCAACACGGAATAACTCAATAACGCCAACAAGCCCATCAACAGCACCATAGCCAGACTTTGAGTTAAAGTGGCGTCGTCACTTTTGCGCACCGACCAGGTGGCAAAAATGGCCGAAGTTCCGCAGAAACTTAAACCACAGCTGACTAATAGCACCAGATCTTTAGGTAACTTAAACACTTTGATCCCCAACCACAGTGCAGCGGTTAACACCAGCAGCACTAAAACAATCAGCTGTACTAAAGCCAGCGGACTGGTTTGCAAAACCAGCTGTGGGTCAACACTAAAAGCAAACAGAACTATGCCAAAACGCAGGGCTTTTTGTTGCCATAAAGCCAGTGTGTCTAATTGTGACGCCAACAGTTGGCGGGGTTGCACCGAACACAAGGGCAACACAAAAGCGGCAGATAATCCCAGGATCAAAGCCACAAAAACAGGACTAACCCACTGATGCAAGACAGGTTCTGCCAGATAACAGAGTTGCAATAACAGGCTAAGCAGAAGTAATACCCACATAGTGATTTCATCTTTGATGTATAAACAGCGCTATTGTAATGCGTGAATAAAATAAGAATAATGGATTTATCTTATCACTCAGATTAGATAATCAAATGAATTACCCCAGCCCACGCCACTGGTTGTTATTAGATGCGATTTGCCGCCAGCACAGCCTGACCAAAGCAGCTGATCAATTGGCATTAAGTCAGTCCGCCGCCAGCCAGGCTTTAAAAGAACTGGAGCAACGCTTGGGTCATGCACTGTTTTTACGTCAGGGCCGACAGTTAATTCCCACTCAACACACGCTGGATTTATTGCCCAGATTACAGCTGTTTCTGGAGTTGCAGCAGGATTTAGTCAGTGCCGATCCTGACAAAGGACAGTTAAGGTTAGTCGCCAGTGAAACTGTAGGATGTTATTTATTACCCGGCTTGCTGGCACAGTTTACGGCTTTGCACCCACACATAGACTTTAAACTACGGCTGTGCAATAGCAGCGAAGTACTGCAATTGATGCACCAGCAGCAAGCTCAGTTGGGTTTTGTTGAAGGACCAGTATTAAGTGCTGAGTTTGACATCAGGCACTGGCGTCAGGATTTGACGGTATTGATAGGTCACCCACTGCTACACCAGAATCTGTCAACAGAACAGCTATTGGCACAACGCTGGATAGTGAGGGAGCAAGGATCTGGCACCCGCGCTGTACTGGAGCATGAATTGGCACGACTGCACTGGACGCCCAACCAGTTGCTGGAGTTGGAGCGGCCTGAGGCCATTAAGCAAGCGATAAAACAAGGTTTAGGTATAGGCTGTTTACCTTTACTGGCGGTGCAGGACGAAATTAATGCCGGGCAGTTGCTATTACTGCAAAGTCCTTTGCAGCTGCAACGTCATTTCAGACTAGTACAGCATAAAAACTATCAACCTGCTCTGCTGCAAAAATTTTTGCATTTTCTGCAGCAAAGCAGCGTCATTAACGCGCTTTAATAGCTTTACGTTTTGGTAATAACTCTGCAGGTAAACTAAAAGAAAAGCTGCTGCCTTTTTTCGGCTCGCTGAAAATCATCAGCTTGCTGTTATGGCGCTGCAATACATGTTTGACTATAGCTAAGCCTAAACCCGTGCCGCCTGTGGCTCGGGCTCTGGCCTGGTCAACACGGTAAAACCTTTCGGTCAGCCGTTTCACATGCTGTGGCGCTATACCTTCACCATTATCGCTGACACTAAATACTGCCTTCTGATGCTGCCTTACCCAGCTCACCTGAATTTCGCCACCATTTGGCGTGTATTTAATAGCGTTAGTGATCAGGTTAGAAAAGGCGCTACGCAGCTCTTCGCGAATACCTGACACCACAAGATCAGGTTCAACTGAAAAGCTGATCTGATGATGCTTATCGCGATTTAACGTCTGAGATTCCTGCTCCAGCATCGCCAGCATTGCGGGCACATCGATATGATCTTCAAACTGTACTTTAGCCGCGGCTTCAATACGGGACAGCGTTAACAGTTGCTGTACCAGAGCGTCCATACGTTTGGTTTGCTCCAGCATCACAGTGTGAGCTTTCAGCCAGATACCGGCGTTGGGCAGGTTATCTGCATCCATCACTTCCAGATAGCCCTGTAATACAGTTAACGGCGTACGCAGTTCATGTGACACATTAGCCACAAAGTCTTTGCGAACCTGTTCCAACAGTTTCAACTGAGTGACATCACGCACGATCAGCAAATGCTGATCATCACCGTATTGCAGCATGCGGTATTCCAGCACCAGATCTTCGTTCACCGGCGAGGATAACTCCAGAGACTGGTCAAATTGCTTCTGCTGAATATAAGTTTGAAATTCTGGATTGCGAATAAGGTTATCAATACGCTGACGCTCATCCTGTGGCCAACGTAAACCCACCAGTTGCTGTGCCAGTTTATTGCACCAGATAATGGTCCAGTCGCTGTTTAAAACCACTATCGCATCAGGCAAGGCTTCGGCACCATCGCGAAAGCGTCGGATCAGTGATCGTAGTTCTTTATTTTTTTTACGGGCTTTGCGCAGACGATAATAAATACCATCAAACACTTGTTGCCAGCTGCCATCACCGGCTGGAGGCGTCAGCTTTTTATCGCGCCACAGCCATTTATCCAGGATAAAAATATGCTGGTAATTCCAGCCCAGCAACACTAAAGAGGTGGCAAATAAAGCAGGAAACAGCAGGTCAAACAACCAGCCAGCTAAAGCCACAATAAAGAACAAAAGGAAGATTTTTCCGAAAATCTTCCTTTTAGATAGTAACAAACGCATAGCACCTACTTATTACCCGTCGCACTTGAAGCCGCAGCCTTATTGGCTGCTCTCTTTCGCCCCGATCACATAGAACAACTATGTTCATGGGGTCTCGTTGCGGCCGTGCTGCAACTCCAATTACTTAGGGTAAATAGCAACAATCATTGGGTCTCGCTCACTTGGCTGAGAAACGATAACCCGACCCCCGTACAGTTTGCACTAAACGGTCATGTCCAGCCAATGAAATGGCTTTACGTAAACGGCGGATATGCACATCGACTGTTCTGTCCTCGACGTACACATTAGTGCCCCAGACATGATCCAGCAACTGCTCACGGCTATACACCCGCTCCGGATGCGTCATAAAAAAATGTAATAAGCGGAATTCGGTCGGCCCCATATCGACAGCCTGTTCAGCTGCAGTCACACGGTGAGATACCGGATCCAGTTTTAAGCCTTGCACTTCAATCACATCATCCAGGCTGGTTGGCGCCACACGACGGATCACAGCTTTAATACGAGCCATCAGCTCTTTAGGTGAAAATGGCTTAGTGACGTAATCATCAGCCCCTACTTCCAGCCCACGGACTTTGTCTTCTTCTTCACCGCGCGCCGTAATCATAATGATTGGAATAGTGCGGGTCAGCTCATGCCCTTTCATTTTTTTGGCAAACTGAATACCGCTGCCCCCTGGCAACATCCAATCCAGTAAGACTAAATCAGGATAAGGTTCTACCAACATATTTACGGCCGAATCAAAATCTTCTGCGGTGCTGGCCTGATAGCCATTTTGTTCAAGCACAAAACACAACATGTCACGGATCGGCGCTTCGTCTTCTACGACCAGGATTTTTCTAGACATAACCCTCTACCAATTCAAGCTGATTTATTAATTGTGGCCAGTATGGCGTTAGTTTATGACAGTTTTATGAAAGCAAAACAAGCAAACTGCTCTGTAATGACCAGATAACAGGTTCAGGAACACAGCTACAGCAGTATTTTGCCACTTTGACTGACCCGAGATAAAAAACAACCAATTTGCTTACATTTTTCTAATAAATATAAAAGTCTTTCAGATGACACTTTAGTGAAGGTTTTTTGACAGCATCAGCGCTACACCACGTCAGACGCGGCCTGCATTTTTAGTTCAATCTATTCATCCGTCACTGTAATAAAACAGTCATTAAGCCTGAGTATGGTTGGCTCCAGCTTTTTATAACAACAGTATTCCTGTTCGTACTTATTGGAGATTGAGTAATGGCTTTACGTAACTTTTTAAAATTGAGCGCAATTGCCTCAGCTTTAGTGTTAGCTGGTTGTGGCGGTGGAGATATCAACATCGATACAGGCAATGGCGGTAATAATGGCGGTGGTGTTACCCCTCCTCCAACCAGCGCTTGTCCAGCCTTTGCTACTCAGGCCGCCGCTTTAGCTGGCGTTACTACTCCAGTTTGTGAAATTAAAGGCACCATTACCAGCGACACCACATTAACAGCTGATATCGCCTGGGCTTTAGCGGGCAAAGTGACTGTAGGTAACGATAACGCCAACAGCGCTACTTTAACTATTCAGCCAGGTACTAAAATTTTTGGTAAAAGTGGTGCGGACTATTTAGTAGTTGCCCGTGGTTCAAAAATTCAGGCTGTAGGTACAGCCACTAGCCCTATCATCATGACGTCAGTCAACGACATGTTAGGTTTATCTGATAACGAATCTGCAGCTGAATGGGGAGGTTTAGTTTTATTAGGTAAAGCGCCAACCAACAAATGTAATCAGGCTGATTTAGCCAACTGTAAAGTTGAAGCTGAAGGTGAAGCTGGTCCATACGGTGGTTCTAACCCAGACGACAACAGCGGTGCTTTAAAATACGTTCAGGTACGTTACGCTGGTTTTGAAGTTATCCCTGATAACGAGTTAAACGGTATTACTTTTGCTGGCGTAGGCCGTGGCACTACTGTGGAATACATTCAGGTGCATAACAACCTGGATGATGGCGTAGAGTTTTTCGGCGGTACAGTGGATGCTAAATATGTAGTGCTCACAGGAAACCGCGACGACTCTTTAGACTGGGCTGATGGCTGGACTGGTCGTATGCAGCACGTTTTAATTCGCCACAACCCAAACAATACTAAGGCTAACCGCGGTATTGAAGCGGACAACCAATCATCTAACTTCACAGCTACACCAGTCAGTAAGCCAAAGATTTCTAACCTGACCATTATTGGTAATAACTTTGACGGTGACGAAGACTCAGAGGGTATTTTATTACGCGCTGGTACTTCTGCTGAACTGTATAACGTGATTGTGACTGGCCCGGAAAAAATGGGCGAGTGTTTCGAAGTGAACACCACAGAAACCGCTAACTTTGCCAATAGCGGTGACTTAGTATTCCGTAACTCTATCATCGACTGTGCAGAACCTTTTGCTAACATCAAAGATTCTGCTGGCAACGTGACATTTAATGCAAAGACCTGGTTTGAATCTCAGCCGAACAACCTGGTAGGTGATGCATTATTAGGTGGTTATATCCCGGCACCTAACTCTCCAGCTTTAGCCAATGGTTACAACGTTTCAAATAACGTCGATGGTTGGTTTGATAATGTGAACTACATTGGTGCCTTTAACGGCACAACAGACTGGACCAAAGGCTGGACTACTTCTTTACATGTTGAAGATGGCGTTAACTTAAAAGCTTGTCCTACAGGTACTACTGAAGTTGCCAGCTTAACAGGGCGTTTAAACTGCCAGTTAACAGGCGATATCACTTCAAACGTCACTTTAGCTGCTGGTGCTGATTATGTATTAAGTGGCCGTGTGCGTATTGGTGTGGACAACACCACCAGCGCCACCTTAACAGTACAACCTGGCGTAACCATTTACGGTAAATCAGGTGCTGACTTCCTGGTGATCACCCGTGGTTCAAAAATCATGGCAGACGGCACTGCGGCAAACCCTATTACTATGACTTCGGTACAAGACGTGATTGGTTCACCTACAGCAGCTGGTCAATGGGGTGGCTTAGTCTTATTGGGTAAAGCTCCAACCAATAAATGTAACCAGGCTGATTTAGCCAACTGTTTAGTGCAGGCTGAGGGTGATGCAGGCCCATATGGTGGCCCTAACGCAGCTGACAGTAGCGGTAAACTGAACTACGTCGTAGTCAAACATGCTGGTTTTGAAGTTATTCCAGACAACGAATTAAACGGTATTACTTTTGCTGGCGTAGGTTCAGGTACTGAGTGCTCCAATATCCAGGTTCACCAGAACGTCGATGACGGTGTGGAATTCTTCGGTGGTAGTGTGAACTGTAAAAACGTAGTTCTGACTGCAAACGGCGACGACTCAGTCGACTGGGCTGACGGCTGGAACGGCAAAATGCAGTTCGTACTGGTTAAACATGCTGCTGACGGTGCAAAAGCAAACCGTGGTATCGAAGGCGACAACCAATCAGGTAACTTCACTGCCCTGCCAATCTCAAACCCAATCATCGCCAACATGACGATCATAGGTAACACCTTCGATGGTACTGACGATTCTGAAGGCGTATTACTGCGTGCCGGTACTAACGCTCAATTAGCAAACTTCGTTATTACAGGTCCTGCAGGTATGGGCGAATGTCTGGAGATTGAGTCTGCAGAATCTCAGGCAATGGCTGCTGCAGGCACCTTAACCATGACTAACTCTGTAATTGCGTGCCCTACTGAAGCAGTCAAAGGTAACGTGGCTTCTGGTGTGACTACTTCTGCATGGTTCCTTGGCCAAACAGGTAACAAGTTAGCGGCTGATCAGTCAGCAGTGTTAAACGGTATCTTCACCATAGACACAGGTGCTGCAAAAGACATGAAACCAGTGAATGCTTTCTTTGACACTGTAACCTTCACAGGTGCTGTTTCACAAAGCAACAACTGGACTGCTGGTTGGACTGTAGGTCTGAACGACTAAAGCAACCATAAACTGCCGGCTCGCCGGCAGTTTTGAATTCACTTAGTGCCGGGCCTCCCTTGGATAAGCCCGGCACATTGATGTACGAATTAGCTGATAGGACCAAGTTCAAATGAGCAGCAAGCAAAGTTTTAAAATCAGTCAGGTTGGCCGCAGTGTACTGCTGGCTTTAGCCGCAACAGCCAGCATGATGCCTGCATTAGCCCAGGAAACTACGACTGAAGACAGCAAAGAAGTAGAGCGTATTGAAGTCTCTGGCCGCCTGATGAGCTCAGCAGCCTCCGCTGCAGCAGAACGCCGCGAACAGCCTTACGTCGCTGAATTATTAGGCATGGAGCAAATCTCCAGAGCTGGCGACAGTAACGCGGCAACAGCACTGCGCCGTGTGACAGGTTTAACTTTAGTGAAAGACAAATTTATTTATGTGCGTGGTTTAGGGGAACGTTATTCCAGTACCTTATTAAACGGCGCTATGGTACCAAGCCCGGATCCAACCCGGAACGTTATCCCTTTGGATATGTTCCCAGCCGGTATTATTGAAAGTTTAGTGGTACAAAAAGCTTATTCACCTGAACTACCAGCCGCTTTTGGTGGTGGTAGTGTCAATATCCGTACAGCGTCTATTCCGTTACAACGCAGCTTTAACCTCTCAGTAGGCACAGGCTACAACAGCCTGAACAGCGACGACGCCTACACATACAACGGCGGTGGTGATGACTGGAAGGGCAGCGACGACGGTACCAGATCCATGTCACCAGAATTGCGTGCTGCCTTGGATCAGTACGGTACTATTAACCAGATTAATATCGCTGAAGCTCTGGGTGGTATCAATCAGAGCAACCTGGCTCAGGCTGCCACTATAGTGCGTGAATTAGGTTTAAACTTTAACCGTGATGTTGATGTACAGCGCGAAAATATCAAACCAGATTTTGATGGCAGCGTTTCTTTTGGTGATAAGTTTGATATTGGTTCTTCGGTATTTGGCGTAATGGCCGGTGTCAGCTATGACAGATCCACACAAAATATCGAAGAACAGGAACGTTATTTTTCAGTATCCGGTGACGATTTAGTTCCCCTGAATATCTATGACGATATTAAAGGTACTGAACACCAGGTAAAACTGTCCGGTATGCTGAACTTCGGTTTAGAGCTAGATGAAAATCATAGGTTTGAAACTGCGTCTATTTATCTGCGGGATACTAAAGACGAAGTCAAAGTAAAAAATGGCGACAGTATAGAAACAGTCAACGAAGAGGATCGTTTCAACACTGATACCTCTTTACGTTACGAAGAGCGCTCTATGTTCAGCAACCAAATTCGTGGCCGCCATATGTTGCCATGGTTGTATGACATCAGCATCGACTGGCAATATACAGATGCAAAAGCTGAACGTGACGCACCGGGTGAAATCGAATACCGTTATGTCAACGAACGTCAGGCTGATGGTTCTTACAGTTCTTTCCTGCGCCGTAACCAGAATGCTGTGAACTACAGCTTCGGCAAAATGGAAGATGATACTGAAAACGGTAGCTGGAATGCCAAACTGCCTTTTACCCTGGGTAAAGCAGAGATGAGCCTGAACGGCGGTTACTCCTATTTTGAGCGGACCCGTGAGTCTGAAACCAACCTGTTTAACTTCAACACTGTGGGTTATAGTCTGGAGCAGTTGAGTCAGAAGTTTTCAGATATTTTTTCAGATGAAAGCATTCTGAATACAGCCAATGGTTTCCAGATCTCTAACGTCACCACACAAGCCGACGACTACATAGCAGCACAAATGATTGATGCCGCTTATGTTGGTATGGAAATGAACTACGACTATTTGCTACGTTTAAACTTCGGTGTCCGTTATGAAGACTTCCGCCAGATTTCAATTCCGCTTAATGCAGACGGTGAAATCAGCGGCAATATCGAAGAATTCCCATTACAGGAAGATGGTTACTATCCTTCGTTGTCTTTAACCTGGTTTGTCAGTGAAGAGCTGCAAGCCCGTTTTGGTTACAGCAGCACTGTAGTTCGCCCAGACTTACGTGAAGTCACCCCAGTGCTCTTTATCGACCCTTTGACCGACTTTAAAGTCACGGGTTTCTCTGGTCTGCAAAGTACAGATGTCACCAGTTACGATGCTCGTTTAGAGTGGTATTACGACGAAAGTAACTACAGCGTAGGTGTGTTTTATAAAGATCTGGACAAACCAATTGAATCCATTGAGCTAAGTGGTTCAGACGGTAACTTATTGATGTCGTTCCGTAATGGCGACACAGGCGAAGTTTATGGTTTAGAAGCAGAGTTCCTGCAACAGTTGAATGTGCTGCAAGGCGATAACTGGCTGGATAACTTCTTTGTCGCCGGTAACTTTACCTATAGCGAATCTGAAATCACTATTCAGCCTTTTGCTGGTACTGATCTGACAAATTTAAAGCGTCCTCTAAATGGTCACTCTAAACATGTGGTCAACTTCCAGTTAGGTTTTGACTCAGATAACGACGAACATAATGCGACTCTGACTTACAACGTCTTCGGTAAACGTATTGCCTTTGCTGGTGTAAACGACAAAGACGATGCCTACGAGCAGCCATTTAACTCATTAGATTTTGTCTACTCATACACGCCGTTTGAATCGACTTCAGTCAAGCTGTCGATGAAAAACATACTGGATGAAGATGTTGAAATTATGCAGCAAGGTGAGTTGTTACAACGCCGTGTTGAAGGCCAAAGCTACGGTTTAAGCTTCAGCTACAAATACTAAGTTAGTGTTTTTATACAGAGGGTCAGAACTGAAGTTCTGGCCCTTTTTTTATGAACTATGATTAGTGCATCAGCTGTTCTATAGCTTCTGGCTTATTATGAATGGCGAACTTGTCGACTAAAGTGGCACTGGCCTGATTCAGCCCTATCACTTCTGCTTCTATTCCTGCTTTGCGGAATTTCAGTATCACCTTATCCAGCGAGCTTATGGCTGTGATATCCCAAAAATGTGCATGAGTTAAATCAATCTGCACCACACGAAGTGGCTCCTTAAAATCAAAAGCAGCGACAAAAGGTTCAGCAGAGGTAAAAAATACCTGCCCTGTCACCAGATAACGACGACTGCTGCCATCGGCAGAGAGTTCAGATTGAATTGCCAGTAACTGACCTACTTTATTGGCAAAAAATAACGCACTCATCAGTACACCCACAAAGACGCCATAAGCCAGATTGTGAGTAAAAACTACCACAAGCACAGTAATAATCATCACCAGGCTGGAGCTTTTAGGATTAGTGGTCAAATCCCGTACTGACTGCCAGTTAAAGGTGCCAATGGATACCATAATCATCACCGCAACCAAAGCAGCCATAGGGATCATGCCGACCCATTCACCTAGAAACACAGCAAAAATAAGCAGCAAGATGCCCGCCAATAAGGTAGACAAACGGGTGCGACCACCGGATTTGACGTTAATTACTGACTGGCCAATCATGGCACAACCCGCCATACCGCCTAATAAACCTGAACCTATATTGGCAATGCCCTGCCCTATACATTCGCGGTTTTTATTGCTGTTGGTATCGGTCATATCATCGACAATAGTGGCCGTCATTAACGACTCTAATATACCTACTAAGGCCAGACCTAAAGCATAAGGGAAAATAATTTGCAGAGTATCCATCGTCAGAGGCACATCTGGCCATAAGAAGATTGGCAGGCTATCAGGCAAAGCCCCCATATCCGACACAGTACGAACATCAATCTGGAAATACAGCGCAATGGAGGTTAAAACTACAATGCAGACCAGAGGTGAAGGCACTGTTTTTGTAACATAAGGAAACAGATAAATAATAGCTAAGCCCGCAGCTGTCATGGCGTAGACATGCCAGGTGACATTAGTTAGCTCAGGCAGTTGCGCCATAAAGATCAGAATAGCCAGCGCATTGACAAAACCTGTCACCACTGAACGCGAAACAAACCTCATCAGCTCACCCAGTTTGCATAAACCAAACAAAATTTGCAGCACACCGGTTAACAAAGTAGCCAGCAGTAAATACTGCAAACCATGTTCTTTCACCAAGGTAATCATCAACAGCGCCATAGCGCCAGTAGCGGCGGAAATCATCGCAGGACGGCCACCGGCAAAAGCGGTGATCACAGCGATAGCAAAGGAAGCGTATAAACCAACTTTAGGATCGACACCGGCAATGATAGAGAAGGCGATAGCTTCTGGAATAAGCGCCAGAGCAACCACTATGGCAGATAATACATCGCCACGAACATTAGACAGCCAGTGCTGCCGTATGGATTGAAACATCAGGAATTCCTTTGTAGTCGAGTCTTTATAAACGCATTTTTTCGGGCATAAAAGTTATAACGCTCCAGAATGCGTTTTCACTTTTATCGATAGAAAAACAGTTTAAGCACTACATCGGCGACAAAGTTCCTTACGCTAAGCAGGCCAGAGGCTGGAAAAAACGGCTATATTCTAGCCCAAAAGCCTTATAGCTGGAACCTTAATCTTCCGGGCAAGGATTTTTTGTCAGGGCAGTTGCTCAGGTAAAACCTCATCAGGCAGTGGATAAAAATGCGCACCTGCCCCTTTTTCTGCCAGCTTGTCTTGTGGATTACGCAATGGGCAATGCGTCATCGATAAACAACCACAGCCGATACACATGCTCAATTGGTCTCTTAAATCAGTCAGTTGAGCTATGCGCAAATCCAGCTCGGCTTTCCATTGTTCCGACATCTGTTGCCAGTGCTGTTGGTCGGCATGTTGACCTGGTGGCAAAACCGACAAGGCTTTGCCAATTTGTTCCAGCGGAATACCGGTGCGCTGCGCAACCTTAATAATCGCAACTCTGCGTAATACATCGCGCGAATAACGACGCTGATTCCCTGCATTACGTTGACTGTGGATCAGGCCTTTTTGCTCATAAAAATGCAAAGTAGCCACGGACACTCCACTACGTTTCGCCACTTCCCCAACAGATAACACAGTTTTCAGCGGCTTTTTTTGCTGCTCTCTGACTTCGTTTGTAGCTGCCATAAAAAAACTATTGACCTTAACCTAACTTGAGGTTTTAGCATAACCGCAATTTCATTCACAGGGGAAGTTTTTATGCTGGAGCATGCGGTTTATCCAATAGGATCGGGGTGCCAGTCTGATCAAGGCTGTGCACAGCAATTATTAAGTCGTTTGCAACGCGCCATCAATCAACGTAACTGGCCATTATTCAGGTCCTGTTTTACCGAGCAGGTCGTACTGGTCAATTTATTGGGGCAACGCCTGGCAGGACACGCAGAACTGGTACGTTATCAGCAGCAACTGATTGATATGCATCAGGACAGGGTCTGGATATATCAGTTACTGCATCTGCAACAACTGGATTTGGATACCTTTTTAATCAATGCGGAGCAGCAGTGGCAACACAGAGGACTACAACATAAAGTGGGCCTGTGCAGCACTCCGCTTTATGTGGTGACACGGCAAGGACGACAGTGGCGGATTTGCGCTGGTAATACACTTTAATCGATAAACGCTGCAGAACCTTTTTAATGAGCTTGTGTTGTTTCATCAGCTCGGGTCAGCCACTTGGTGAATCTTTTTATCTCCCTTTGTTTGTCAGTGACTTGTCAAACAAAGGGAGAAGAAAGGCCAGTTGCCTGTATTGCCAGAGGATCAGAGTCAGAACTTATGCTCTATACCCACGGCAAGGTAGTCGCTGTCCACTTTACTATCAAAATCAAAACTACTGTACCAGCCAAACAACTTGGTATTTTTACCTAATTTATAATCTGCGCCAACCGAGACGCCCTTGTCATCTTCCAAAGTCTGGTACTGAGCTTTCAGTTCCCACTGATGTAGCGTGTAAGCAATATTGGCCAGATAACCATCAAACTTTTCGCCGCTATCAACTTTTTCCTGCTGCTGTAACATGGCGCCTAATTTAAAGTCTGCCAATTTCACCTGCACGGTAGCGCGGCTGGCATCAAAGCCATTCATTTCGCTGTCCATCGCAATGGACGCATACCAGGTAGAGTCTTTTAAATTTTCATCACCGTAGACTACAGCATAACTCTGTGCATCTTTAGCATCAGCTTCATCTTCCATCACATGACTCAGCAGCAGCTTAAAACCCTGAAAAGATGGGGAGGTATAAGCGATAGAATTGCTCATACGGTTTTCGCCTTTCCATAAGGTTTTAATATCAGCTTCATAGTCACCAAATAAATCCAATTTGCCTTGTGACATTTTCAACGCTGTATCATGACGGCCCGCAGTTACAGTACCAAAGACCCCCTGCAAACCAATAAACTGGTTACGGGATTTAATATTTTTCTCGTTAGCCTCATCCGAAGGATCAACTTCCCACTCCAGTTGGTAAATCAGTGTCAACCCCTCCTCCAATCCGTAGTCACCCTTGATGCCAAAGCGGGAGGCATTACTTTTTAATTCGCCGAACGATCCTTCGCCCTCATCAGACTGTTGCGCTGAAACATTTATTTTTCCGTAGATTTCCCAGTCTTTAGCCTGGGCGGTAGTCACACAACTTAAAGCCAATGCACTACTTAATAAAGCTTTTGCAAACATGATTGTCCTTCTCGATGAAGAGGTTTGGGCTAAAAATTACTTTTTAGCTGGATAATAATCGGTGGATGCAAAAGCTCAGCTTCAGCATCAATTGTGTAATCGTCTGCCGCTGAGCTATTGAATATGACAATAAAGCTTCCGACACATGACGTTTCGGAGTCTATTTTATGACTTTATGATGACAGATTTATGACATGAATTAAGGAGCCTTAAGCTCCAGACATTCGCCTACTCTGCTGGCTTTATCAAAATCCAGCCCTTGTTGCAGTATCCTCGAGGCAGGACGCCACTCTGGATTCACCCAGCTTTTACTAAGTTTTTGATCCGGATACTGAATACCTGCCAGGTCAAGCAAACTATGAAACACACTGCTGGTCATCAGAGGTTGCTGACGACGCTGTTCAGCCAGCGCTTTTTTCTGAGGGTAGAGCAAATTATATGCATCGGAGGTCCAGAGAATAGAAGCCACTCTGTAGTCACGCTCGGTGTTATGACCGTGGCCACTCTTAGCACACTGGCCGTCAAAAATATTCTCACCATGATCCGACACAAAAAACAAACTGCTGACACTCTGACTTTTTTCCAGCTGCTTAATCAGGTTAAATAAAACAAAGTCAGTGTAGGCCACGCTATTGTCATAGGCATTATTCAGTAAAGCTCTGGATTTTTGATCATGCATGCTGATGAGCTGGCCTTTGCCAGACGGAGTAAATAAATCAAATGCCTCCGGATAGCGATCGGCATAACTAAAATGACTACCAAGAGTGTGTACGACAATAAATTGCTTCTGCTGGTTTTGTTGCAGTACACGTTCAAAGGCAGGTAATAATATGTCGTCGTAAAAGCCCTCTTTTTTATAGCCTACCGGGTTTAAATACTGCACCTGATCAGCTTCACTGGCATGCAAAGCGATAGAGGAATCATGCACGCCGAGCGGGCTTTGTGTGGAAAGCCAACTGGTGCTGAATCCCGCTTCTTTAAAGGCGGCAACCAAAGATGTTTCTGTCGGAAAATATCGCTGATCTGTAGCCGCTTTACGCGATAGGATCACAGGCACCGACATACGGGTCCAGGCCCATGGGCTGATCATGTCGGTAAAACTAACTACATTTTCAGTACCAGCCAAACGGGGTGTAGTGGCTCTGTTGTAACCATTGAGCTGCAAATGGTCCGGTCTTAAGGTTTCCCCTATCACCAGCACATAAATTTGTCGTTGCGCCGGTACATCAGTCTGACGGGCAGAAAACTTAAACAGAGCCGTACTTTCAGCCACATCAGCCACAGCTTGTTTTTGCTTAACAAATTCATTGATGGCCAGCAGCATATTCAGCGGATAAGTCGCATGAAACTTCTCATAGCTGTACGGCAAAGGCCGCTGTACAAAAATATTCTCTTCCGGGTTGGCACGCTGTTTCGCTTTATTAATTTGCTGATACTGCCATTCGTTCCAGCTCAGGCTCGCCAGCACACCGATGCAAATCAGCCAAATCACTGGCCTTACTCCACCTTCCCAGCGCCAGTTTCGCTGCCAGGCATTACGCACCAGATACCACCAGAGCGCCACAATCACCACAACAGCCAAAGCTAAAAATACACCTATGCCAGTCAAATAGCCCAAAGCTTCGTTCAGATCAGTTTCCGCCACTATAGCTATGGCATGAGCATCCGTATTTTTCTGATACGTCAGCAGATAAAACACTTCTTGCGGCACCAGCAAAGCCGCAGGGAGTAGCAACACCAAACCTGGCCATAAGGAACGGAATAGCGAAAGCACCAGCAAGTAACACCAAACCGCGGCAATAAGCTTCCATTGCAGATAAGGCACCAGCTCCTGTTCTGGCCATTGCACCAGCACAGGAGATAACAACAGCAGAGCAAAGATCACTAACCCAACAGCACGACACAACGAATGCAATAACGACTGGTTCACCAAAAAGCCTCCGGGCTCAAAACTCAGCTGGTCTGAAAAATTGGGATTCTGAGCGCATTTTGTAACTTTTACCAGACCTGTTAACAGAATCTCATGGGCACAGTGATGTCCGAATATTACTCCTCAGTTAATAGTGCAAATAACTCGGCTCTGTTGCGACCATTACGTTTGGCCATATACAGCGCTGAATCAGCCTGTAAATACAACTCCTCGAAGTTACTTTCGCCCTGCGTCAGGGCAATGCCGATAGATGTAGTCACACATAACTCGGCCATGCCGGCTTTAATTGGATAATCAGCCAGAATCACCCGTACCCGCTCCGCGACATGTAAAGCAGTGGACGGATCGGTTTCAGATAAAAACACGGCAAACTCTTCACCACCAATACGGCCAAAAATATCGTATTCACGCAGAGCTTTTTTGATTCGGTTAGCGGTAGCTTTTAACACTTCATCGCCGGCCTGATGGCCGTAGGTGTCATTCACTGATTTAAAAAAGTCCAAATCCAGCAGTAATAAAGCCGCTGGCTGATCCGTACGTTGACAACGCGCCAGTTCAGCTTCAACAGAATCAACAAAACAGCGACGATTGGCTACTTTGGTCAGCTCGTCTGTCAGCGCTAACTCACTTAAACTTTCAACCTTGCTGTACAGCTGATGCTCCAACACCTTCTGCTTGGTAATTTCTTTAGCCTGGATCAGCATTTCGCCGGAAGGAAGAATTTGCTCTGACATTAAAAACCAGCGGCCGTCGGTTAAATCCACTTCAAACAATCGAAACGGGTTTTGTCGCCTTTTTTGCTGAGCTTGCGCCAGCCACTCTTCAATATTGTCAGCCTCAAACCGCACACCTTTGCCTTCGCGAAAAGACAAGCGCATCAGATTATCGAAGGAGATCCCCAGTATATTCCGCTGGTCCTGATAAAAAATATCAGCAAAAGCCTGATTGCAGCCAAGCATCTCATCGTTGGCACTTAAAATCGCGTAACCATCGTTACAGACAGCTATAAATTCAAGTAGTTTTTGCTGAAACATCAGCTGAGAGAATGACATACCAACCTCTGCTGCAACATCTGTGTTTAAACACTAGCAGAGGGAATTAAGAGTGCCAGAGAAGATTGTAAACTTAAGCTTGATCAGAGGTTTAAATAAAAAAAGGACAACCAAGTGTCCTTTTTATCTGCGAACATCCATCAAAGTTCAGCACGCTTACCAGGCCAGGCACTAAGTACGGTTTCTGCAACCTGCTTTAATTCAGCACAGTTTGCACCACTGGTGGCTTGTATCGCCATCCCTTGTAACACTGCACCTATATAGCGTGCTAAAGCGGCAGGATCAGAGTCTTCAGGTAAATCGCCCTCGTTTTTAGCTCGTTGCAGACGCTCGCACAAAGCTGTTTCTCCGGCTCTGCGTTTAATAATCAATGCTTCTTTCACAAAAGCCGCAGACTCACTACAAGCCAAAGCCCCCTGCACTATGACACAACCTGGCGGGTTATCCGGATCAGCATTGGCACTGGCTGCACCACAGAGCATATGTTTCACCACTTCATAGGAAGTTGCATGCTCCAATGCAGGATAAAAAAACGCACAAGGGCGGTTTTCATAGAGCTCAATGGCTTTTAAAAATAACTGTTCTTTATTACCAAAGGCGGCATACAAGCTGGGTTTGTTAATGCCCATGGCTTCACATAAATCAGGTAAGGATGCACCTTCGTAACCTTTACGCCAGAAGACCTCTAATGCCTTTTGTAAGGCTTTTTCCATGTCAAAAGCGCGCGGGCGTCCCACTGTTGGCGCTGGTGTAACCGCTGATGCTGACATTTCAGACTCCGGATTAAAAACGATGCGCTAGCTTAAACTGCTTGGCAGCACATGTCCAGAAAGGAATACTTACCAAGCGGTACATTATTGTATATAATAGCAACTTATCTTGACAGACCAGTTGCCAGGCCTGCTTTTGACTCTGTCATTGTGAAATAGTTTTAGGCAATCCAAAGCGGTTTTTAGATATTAAGCAAAAACAAGGCTCGATTTATCCTGTATCCAGGTTAACAGCCCTTCCCGCAGTAGCTCCTGCTAGCCCATAAAACTTCGGCTTATAACCAAAGTTTTTTTGTTAAGTTCAAAAGACTCTAAATTATTTACCGAACGGTACAAAATAATGATTGACTCTGAACTGGACTTCTATATATTTACCGACCAGTACAAAACTAACAGATGAAACTAGTTTGTACAACAAAAGTTGAAACCAAATTTCTTTATTGATCGAACTGAACGAGGAACATGTCATGAGCAGCAACAGCACTATTCGTACCTTTGTATTGGGAAGCATCGCCGCCTTAGTGTTATCCGCTTGTGGCACTCCGGAAGCTGCGGCACCGGGCGCTATGGCAGCACCTGAAATTAATGTGGCAACAGTAGTACATGAAAAAATCACTGAATGGGATGAGTTCACTGGCCGTTTACAGGCGCCGGAAACTGTCACTTTAGTACCAAGGGTGTCAGGTTATATCGAGCAGGTCTATTTCACTGAAGGCGCTTTAGTCAAACAAGGCGACTTGCTGTTCCAGATTGATGCACGCCCTTTTGCTGCTGAAGTCGCGCGCTTAAAAGCTGAGTTAACCAATGCTGAAACCGCACAAAAGCTGGCGGATAACGATTACCGTCGTGCCGCAGCATTGAAAAAACAACGTGCTATCTCTGAAGAAGTATTAGATACCCGTTTAAGCCGCAAGCTGCAATCTGCTGCCACAGTAGCTTCTGTAAAAGCAGCCTTGCAACGTGCTGAACTGGACTTGTCTTTTACTCAGGTGAAAGCCCCTATTTCAGGCCGGGTTTCTTATGCACAAATCACAGCAGGTAACTTTGTTCAGGCCGGTAGCAGTCAACTGACGACCTTAGTCAGCACCAGCAAAATGTACGCTTACTTTGATGCTGACGAACAAACTTATCTGAAATATGTGCAACTGGCGGCTGAAGGCAACAGAGCAGAACAGCGCACTGCACACAACACGGTTTATATGGCTTTGGCTGGTGACAGCGACTTTGGTTATGTCGGCAGCATCGACTTTATCGACAACAGCATCAATGCCCAAACCGGTACTATCCGTGCCCGTGCGACCTTTGAAAACGTCGATAACAAATTAATTCCAGGTTTATTCGCCCGCTTAAAGCTGGTTGGCAGCAGTGCTTATCAGGGCATTTTGATCGACGACAAAGCCATAGGCACAGACTTAAATAACAAGTTTGTTCTGGTGGTGAATAACGAAAACCAACTGGAGTACCGCCCTGTCACTTTAGGTGAAAAGGTCAACGGCCTACGCATTATAAGTTCTGGTTTAAATGCCTCAGATCGGATCGTGGTAAACGGCCTGCAACGTGTTCGTCCATCCATGACCATTCAGCCTAAATTGGTAGAGATGGCAACAACAGAGCAGTTAACCAGTTTAAAAGCAGAACAACAGCAGTTAGAGCAGGACAGTAAGCAGGAGCTGACAGCTGCTGCAGAACAAGCTGCTTCTGTGCAACAAGCAGCTAACCAGGGTTAAGGAACGGATATGTTATCGCAATTTTTTATCAAAAGACCTATTTTTGCCGCTGTGCTGTCGCTGCTGATTTTTATCGGCGGCGCCATAGCCGTCTGGCAATTGCCTATCACTGAATATCCTGAAGTGGTACCTCCTACAGTGGTCGTCACAGCTAACTATCCGGGTGCTAACCCTAAAGTTATAGCGGACACAGTCGCATCCCCTTTAGAGCAGGAAATTAACGGTGTTGAAGACATGTTGTATATGTCTTCACAAGCGACTTCAGATGGCCGTATGACCTTAACCATTACTTTCGCTATAGGTACTGACGTTGATCGCGCTCAGACACAAGTGCAAAGTCGTGTCGACAGAGCAAAACCTCGTCTGCCGCAGGAAGTGCAACGTTTAGGCGTAGTGACTGAAAAATCATCACCGGATTTAACCATGGTGGTGCATTTAACCTCACCGGATGACAGATACGATATGTTGTATTTGTCGAACTATGCGGCGCTGAACGTCAAAGACGAATTAGCCCGTATTGATGGTGTGGGTGCAGTACGTTTATTTGGTGCCAGTGAATACAGCTTACGTATCTGGCTGGACCCGAATAAAGTTTCTGCCGTAGGTTTATCACCAGCCCAGGTATTGGCGGCTATCCGTGAACAAAACCAACAGGCTGCAGCCGGTTCTTTAGGTGCTCAGCCTGCAGGTGACAGCGATTTCCAAATCCTGATTAACGTCAAAGGCCGTTTAACCACAGAACAGGAATTTGCCGACATCATAGTGAAAGTGGGTGAAGACGGCGAAGTGACCCGTGTCCGTGATATAGGCCGGGTGGAGTTAGGTGCTCAGTCTTATGCGCTGCGCTCATTACTGAATAACAAAGATGCTGTGGCTATTCCAATTTTCCAGGCTTCAGGTTCAAACGCTATCCAGATTTCTGATGATGTCCGTGCCACTATGGCAGAGCTGTCGAAAGGTTTCCCTGAAGGATTAACTTACGACATCGTCTACGACCCGACTGTATTCGTGCGCGGTTCTATTGAAGCTGTAGTCAAAACTCTGCTGGAAGCTATATTGCTGGTAGTACTGGTGGTGGTGCTGTTCCTGCAAACCTGGCGTGCTTCTATTATTCCTTTAGTGGCAGTGCCTGTGTCTTTGGTCGGTACTTTTGCCTTTATGCATATGCTGGGCTTCTCGCTGAACGCTTTATCCTTATTCGGTCTGGTTTTGGCCATAGGTATAGTGGTCGATGACGCCATAGTGGTAGTCGAAAACGTCGAGCGGAATATTGCAGATGGCTTATCTCCAGTAGCCGCCACTCAAAAAGCCATGAAAGAAGTAACAGGCCCAATTGTTGCCACTACCTTGGTGTTGGCTGCTGTATTTATTCCTACCGCTTTTATGTCAGGTTTAACAGGTCAGTTTTATAAGCAATTTGCCTTAACTATCACTATTTCTACCTTTATCTCAGCGCTGAACTCCTTAACTTTAAGTCCGGCTTTATCGGCTTTGTTGTTAAAACCTCATGGCGCTAAACCAGACGGCTTAACCCGTGTGCTGAACAAAGCTTTTGGCAGCTGGTTATTTGATCCTTTTAACCGCCTGTTTAGCAAAGCCTCTAAAGGTTATGGTCTGATGGTGCGTAAAGTCATTCGTTTTGGCGGCATTATCGGCATTCTGTACATTGGCTTAGTTGGCTTAACAGCAGTGCAGTTCCAGCAAACACCTACAGGTTATGTGCCTGGTCAGGACAAGCAGTATTTAGTGGCCTTTGCTCAGTTACCGGACGCATCGTCTTTAGATCGTACCGAAGCTGTGATTAAAGAAATGTCCCGTATTGCGGCTGAACATCCGGGTGTGGCGAACTCTATCTCCTTCCCTGGCTTGTCGATCAACGGTTTTACCAACAGCCCAAGCGCAGGCATAGTCTTTGTGGGTCTGGATGACTTCGATAAAAGATCATCCCCAGAATTATCAGGCAATGCCATAGCTGCTGCCTTAAACCAGAAATTTGCCGGTATTCAGGACGCTTTTATCGCTATATTCCCGCCGCCACCAGTACAAGGTTTAGGCACAATAGGCGGTTTCCGTCTGCAAATTCAGGACAGAGCTAATCTGGGTTATGAAGAGCTGGCTGCTGTGTCTATGCAAGTAATGCAAAAAGCCTGGGCAACGCCTGAACTGGCCGGTGTGTTCTCCAGTTATCAGGTGAACGTACCGCAGCTTGACCTTGAGGTCGACCGTACCAAAGCCAAACAACAAGGCGTGAACCTGGACGAGATTTTTCAAACATTGCAGGTCTATATGGGCTCGGCTTATGTCAACGACTTCAACCAGTTTGGCCGGACTTATCAGGTAAATGTGCAGGCGGACGAGCAATTCCGTCAGGATCCTGAACAAATCCGTCAGTTGAAAGTGCGCAATAACGCCGGTGAAATGATCCCGTTGGGTTCCTTTATCAACGTGAAACATTCAGCTGGCCCTGACCGCGTTATGCACTACAACGGTTACACCACAGCTGAAATTAACGGTGGCCCTGCTGCAGGTTACAGCACTGGTGAAGCTCAGGCTGCCATTGAAAAAATTCTGGCTGAAACCTTACCTGTTGGCATGACCTACGAGTGGACAGAACTGACTTATCAGCAAATTCTGGCTGGCAATTCCGAACTCTTAGTGTTCCCGCTGGTAATACTGTTGGTATTTATGGTGCTGGCTGCTCAGTACGAAAGCTTAACTTTACCGCTGGCTATTATCCTGATTGTGCCTATGACCTTGTTGTCGGCCATGACAGGTGTCTGGATCTACGGTGGTGATAACAACATCTTCACTCAGATAGGCTTGATAGTACTGGTGGGGCTCGCGACGAAAAACGCCATCTTAATAGTCGAATTTGCCAAAGAGCTACAAGACCACGGCATGAAAACTATGGATGCCATTCTGGAAGCAGCCCGCTTACGTCTGCGTCCAATTTTAATGACCTCCATCGCCTTTATTATGGGTGTGGTGCCTATGGTGTTCTCCAGCGGAGCTGGTTCGGAAATGCGTCAGGCCATGGGGGTAGCTGTATTCGCCGGTATGATTGGCGTCACAATCTTCGGACTGATTTTAACACCACTGTTTTATTACGTTCTGGCTAAACGCCGTGACCGCCAACTGGCGCAGGCCCCTGTCGCAGCAATTGAGGACACTCATCATGCGTAAAACTATTCGCTTAACCGCTATCAGTATGGCTTTAGCATCGCTGTTATTTGGTTGTGCTTCGGTAGGGCCAAGTTATGCAGCGCCTGTAACAGCAAACCTGGTGCAACTGCCTGCTGAATACAAAGCAGCTGATAAAGCCCAAAGCTGGTGGCAGCAATTTAATGACCTGGTGCTGAGCCAACTGATAGAAAAAGCACTGCAGAATAACCAGACATTAGCTGCAGCAGAAGCCAACGTAAAACGTGCTTATGCCGCTTTTGAAGACAGCGACAATGATTATCTGCCGCGTGTGGATATCACCGCCAGTCAGCAAAACAATCAGGTACCAGACAGCGCAGCAGTAAACGCAGGACAAATTCAACGTCAGGCTAACTTAGGTGGAGCTTTGAGCTGGGATTTAGATTTGTTTGGCAAACTGCGACGCGCTGCGGAAGCTGCCAATGCCAGAGCACAAGGTGCTGAACTGGCATGGCAGGAAGCCAAAGTGCAATTGTTAGCCCAGGTAGCCGCCAGTTATGGCGACTACCGCGGCGCTGAACTGCGCCTGGCCGTGGCTGAACAAAACCTCGGCAATTTACGCCGCACCAAGCAGATTATTCTGGCGCGCCGTGATGCAGGTTTTGCCTCTGATCTGGAAATCAGCCGCATAGACGCGCAGATTTATCAGTTGCAAAGCTCGCTGCCGCAGTTTCAGTTTGCCAAAGCTCAGGCCAACGCCACCATAGCGGCTTTAGTAGCGCAGCCTGCAGAGCAATTTGTAGTTGCGACTAAAGCAGAGGCTTTGCCTGAACTGAACAAACCTTTGTCTTTTGCCAATCAGCATAACTATTTAAAGTTCAGAACTGATGTCGCTGTAGCAGAGCGCGAACTGGCAGCCAGTACCGCAGATATAGGTGTGGCTACAGCCGAGTTATACCCGGAAGTGTCTGTCAGTGGGTTTTTAGGTTTTATCTCAAGCCCTGGCCTGAGTCTTGGTTCCCAAAATGAAGCCTGGAGTATAGCGCCTAGTTTACGCTGGCAAGCGACAGAGCTGAGCTCTATTCAGGCCCGTATTCGTGGCGCTGAAGCAGAGCAGCAAATGGCCTTCGCCCGCTTTCAGCAAACGGTGTTTGATGCGCTGGCGCAAATGCAGACCTCATTGCAAGGTTACAGAACCAGCCGCGAGCAACAGCTAAGCGCGCAACAACAAGTGGCGGCCACTGAACAGGCAGTGCAACTGACTCGCGCTCAATATGAAGCTGGCACCACTGAGTTTCTGGACTTGCTGGACGCCGAACGTGAGTGGTTAGCAGCCCGCGATCAGCAAGCCGTGTTGTCTGCGCAAAGCTTCCAGCGTTTAGTCTCTATTTACCGGGCTTTTGCGGGTGGCATAGAACTGCAGCAAGACGCTCAGCAAGTGGCCTTAGTGCAAAACTAAAGCCGTGGAAGGCAGACTCCCTGCCTGTGTGAACGAGTAACTTTTGGGCGTCCGGTTAGTCCCATTTCCCAACGGACGCCCTTTTTTTTCACCAGCGACCACAATCCTTATTGCAGGTCTCGCCAATTTACCCTCCAGCAAAATAGCTGTGTCACTCCAATTTGCTTTGCTATAAGCTGATTGCAATCAAAGGCATGCCTCTTGCCTGACGGCTTCATTCTGGAGACTTCCATGAAACAACATCTGGTGGCACTCTCACTTCTTTCCGCATTATCAGCGTGCTCTGCACCACAACTCAGCGCACCTATCGCCACAGCCACTGTGCCTCAGCCCATTGATCCTATTGTTTGTGCAGACAATTCAGGTTGGGATGATCCTGCAACACCACGGCAGATTTTTGGTAATAGCTGGTACGTTGGCACTTGTGGCATCAGCGCTATTTTAATTACCTCACCACAAGGCCATGTGCTGATTGACAGTGGTACAGAAAAAGCAGCCCCTCAGGTAGCAGCCAATATCGAAGCACTTGGCTTTAAGCTGCAGGATGTACGTGTGTTATTAATGACGCATGAGCATCATGACCACAGTGGTGGTATGGCCTATTTACAACAGGTGACCAAAGCCCCTCTTTTTGCCAGGGCCCCTGCCGATTTGGTGATGCGTACAGGGAAAAGCAGCAGGAGCGACCCACAATTTTTAGAATCGCCAGCCATGGCTGCGGTCAGCAAAGTGACCACAATTCAGGATAACCAAAAAGTGACTACAGGCTCACTGGAGATACAGTCAATAGCTACACCAGGTCATACGCCGGGCAGCACCAGCTGGAGCTGGATTTCATGCGATGAAAAGCAATGCCTTAATATGGCCTACATTGACAGCCTGACCGCTATTTCAGACAACGAATACCGCTACAGCGACGATAACAGTCATCCGGGTTATCTGGCATCGTTTCGCACTGCACTAGAACAAATCAGCCTGTTACCCTGTGACATTTTGCTGACGCCTCATCCTGGTGCAAGCGCGACGTGGCAACGACTTGGTGCGGAGCCAAGCCAGCCTTTAGTCAATCGCAATGGCTGTCGTGACTATTCATCCAACGCCAGTAAGACGCTGGAGAAACGTCTGTCTGACGAAAACTCAGCTCGCTAGAGGCTGAGTTTGTGCCTGCTTCGACAGAGGCACTTTAAGTTCCTATTGATAACTATTCTTATCCGCATTATTATTGGCACCGTTTTGATAACTTATTTTTAAGGCTGAATTTCCGGTGTTTAAACTCAAACAACGCTTCTGGTTTTTATTACACGGCTGGGTGGGTTTACCTGTCTGGTTAATCTTTTGCGCTGTGTGTTTAACGGGCACCATAGCGGTGTTCAGTCATGAATTGACCTGGTTAACTAACCCAAACTCCAGAGCAGAAAATCCGCAAAATCTGCCAGTCAAACCTGCCACAGACTTGATTGCTGCGGTAAAGGCTGAAGTGCCAGATGCTGAAATTGGCACAGTACTGGTGATGGAACCTTATCTGGTCAACGCCATTGTATTTTCTACCGCCAAAGCGCCTTTTGGCATAGCTTATGTGAACCAGTACACAGCTCAGGTGCAGGAGCTAAATTACGGCCTGAACTTCATTACTTTTATGCGTTCCTTGCATGGTTGGTTATTGTTCCCCTGGCACAGTAGTTACAGTGTTGGCTATTACCTGGTCAGTGGCATGGCCATACTGATGCTGGTGTCTTTAATTACAGGTTTAGTTATTTATAAAAACTTCTGGCGTTCTTTTACACAACCCAAAGTAAGGCTGCACCAAGGCCGGAAAACCCTGCTGACCGACCTGCACCGTTTAGCTGGTGTCTGGTCGATTTGGTTTTTAGTGGTGATGAGTCTGACCGGATTGTGGTATCTGCTGCAGGCCATTTTATGGCACAACGATATTGAGTTTTATCATGAGACGCCAATTCTGACGGCAGCCGAAGTGCCTGCTGCAGGGCAAAAACATACACCGCCTTATTCATTGGAAGATGCGCTGGTCATCGCCAAACAGACCTTGCCTGAGTTACAGCCGGCTTACATTATGATGCCAGAGCATAACAGGGATTTGTATCGTATTTCAGGTTCAGGCGATTCGATATTTTTTGATCAGTACTCCTACTCTGTCGCAGTAAATCCCTGGACAGGTCAGGTCACGGACGTACATACCCCGGATAAAATGGGCAAGCTTGAAGTACTGAGCCATATTGCTGATCCGCTGCATTACGGCACTTTAGGTGGTATTTGGACCAAAATAATCTGGTTCCTGTTTGGCTTGCTGTTATCCGGTATGTCCATTACAGGTTTTATGATTTGGGGTAGCCGCACTATTAAAGCGGCCCGCACAGAATCTGCAACTAGCTACACAACTTCAGAGGTAAACTCCTGATGGCACAACGTTCAGATAATTGGTGGCAACGTAACAAGTTTAAACTCAATGCTTTAGTGCTTATTTTACCATTCTGGTTTTTATACGACTCCTTAAGCCCGGTGTTTCCACCTTCGTGGTCGACTCAGAAAATTGGTACTTTTGAAGTGACTCCAACCCCTCTGACCAATGATGCGCCTTACCAGCATCATGGCGAGTGGGTGAAAGATTTCAGCCTGCAATTTTGTGAAGGTTGTGTAGCTAACATTCGTCAGGCTTACATGGCGATAGCGGCAGAACAACCTGCTCTTGAAGACTTCGCCGAAGCCGATCTGAGTATCCTGCACGGCAGCTCTTTTGCCCAGCATGTGCACGCCAAAGCCACAGCTATGCCTAAAGCAGGCGATAAAGTCTGGTTACTCATTGAAGACTGGCAAGGTCAGGTGCATGTTGGTGCATGGGATTGGCCACAGTCTTAAAATTAAGGTTCAGAGTAAAATTAAGCCTAAAAGCTTAATTTTACTCTGAACCCAATCAACTTTTGTTACAATCCCAAGCACAAATTTATCCGCTAAAGCGTTACACTCAGACCGCGAATGTTCACGGGGTTGGCTATGAGACTGTTCTGGTTAGTGCTGCTGTTTTCTTATCAAGGCCAGACTATGGCCCACAGCTGGCCTGGTTTTGCCAAACAACAGTCTTGTCTTGAACTTTACCCCACTTATCCACAACTGGTCGCTGACATCCGCCAGCAGACGCCTTGGTACAGTCTGGATCACTGGCTTGCCCCCTGGTTGTTGCCAGAACAGCAGTTCGAAAACACTCAACAACAGCTGGATTGCGCTCAGTTGGAATACCACTCCGATAATTTCTTAGTGCAAGCCTGGGGTCTACAGCCTAAGGCGACTCAATCAAAAAAATGGCCAGTGATTATTTACAACAGAGGCGGTAATTCAGCTTTAGGGCGGTTGGATTTTGTCTCGGTATTACGTCAGCTAAGCCCTTTAGCTCAACAAGGGTTTATTGTGCTGGCCAGCCAGTACCGGGGGTCAGTGCCGCAGGATCAAAAAACCTATGGCAAAGATCAGTTTGGCGGCGCTGATGTGAATGACATTCATCAGTTGATTGAACTGGCGAAAAATCTGCCTGAGGCAGATGCAGATAATGTGTTTTTATACGGCATAAGCCGGGGTGGCATGATGAGCTATCTGACGGCACAGCAACGTGGAGATATTCGCGCCATGGCCATTACCGGCGCCCCAACAGATTTAGTCACAGAACTACCACGCTTGCCAGAAATGGAGATTATTTTCCGCAGCCTGATCCCCAATTATGATCAAAACAAACAACAAGCATTGCAACAACGCTCAGTCTTGTATTGGGCAGAAGAGTTACCAGCCAACTTACCTATACTGTTAATGTATGGTGGTGAAGATCAAAGAGTGCACCCGGATAATTCAAAACGACTGGCGGCTAAGCTGACAGAGCTGAAGCGGCCGGTAAAGCTGATTGAATTTACCTATGCCGATCACCTGTTAACAGACTACAAAGAGCAGGAACGTGAGGCTATGCTGCACTGGTTTCGTCAGCACCAATACAACAGCCAAAAACCTGTCGCAGCACCTTAACCAGCAATCTCGACTCTGTCCCGCCCAAGCTCTTTGGCTTTATACAAGGCCTGATCCGCGCGTTGCAACAGCTGATCCAACGGGCTTTCCACTGAACTTGCGATACCTATACTTAAACTGCTTTCTAAACCTGATTGCTGCATCTGCTGTTTAAACTGCTGCTGCACTCGGTGTGCCAGATGCAGTAAGCCTTCTGCTGTGGTATCAGCAGCAGCCAGCACAAATTCATCACCGCCTAAACGACAGGCGATATCACTTTGCCTTGCCACTGCTGCCAACACAGTCCCCAGTTGCTGCAAAGCTAAGTCTCCGGTTTCATGCCCATACTGGTCATTCAGCTGCTTAAACTCGTCGATATCAATCATCATCAAGGCTAAAGCAGTGCCCTGAACTTCTGAATGAAGCTGGTATTGTTCAAATTTAGTTTGAAAAGCTCTGCGGTTATCCAGCCCTGTTAACTCATCGGTGTGGGCTAAGTTTTCCATTTGCTGGGCTTGCAGGTACAGCTTGTCTATCGTTTTTTCTGCAACTTTAACCTTCCTTTGTTGCAACTGCATTTGTTGGTCCAGCGCCATCTGATAAGCAAGGGCATCCGCAATCAGCTTTAAGCTGCTCAGCGTATGCTCTGTGATCAACACAGCTTCGGTACTGGCCCCACACAAAGTGCCCAAGGTTTTTCCTTCAGATAAAACCGGAATGGCAAAAAAACTCTGCATGCCCAAAGCCGCACCAGAAGAACCAGGGAACAATACTGGCACAGCATCCGATTGGCTACGTTGTGTATCAAACAACAAACGGCACATCGAATCTGACCAGTTCACCACACTACCTTCTTGTAGCGGCACACCATGCTGCCCTTCTACCAGAACGACTTGCTGAGTCAGAGCCTTCCAGTCAATGCGGGTTAAAAACGTGGTATCAAGGCCTGTTAAATGCTGCACTAATTGCAGCAGAGGTCGGGCAGCCTGTTCAAGAGCTACACTGGAATAACTTTGACGTTGTGGCATAGCGGCTCTTATTTGCTGCAGGATTAAACATCCCTTTTAGCACTGTTTCTTCCATGATGTTTATTTTATACGTAGCTTTTGGCCAGTCAGAGCAAATAAATACCAAATATTTTAGCAAGGGTGTCGAATGCAAGCAGACCAACCCGACTACTTAGTGATTGCAACCTAAGGAGAACACAACATGACTCAATCCATTCAACAGTTAGCAACCCAATGGGCTAGTGCAGTGGCCAGTCAGAATATGGCGCAGATCATGGCGTTTTACGCCGATGAGCTCATTGCCTATGATGCTGTTGCTCAACTGCAGTTTAGCGGTAAAGCGGCCTACCAAAGGCACTGGCAAAAATGCATGGAATTTTGCGCCGGTGGTCATTCGAAGTTTGAACTTCACAATTTAAACATTCAGCAAAACGACCCGATAGCCTTTAGCCATGCGTTGCTGTACTGCGAAGGCTGCAATGAAAAAGGCGAAACTCAGGGCTGCTGGATGCGGTTAACCCAGGGCTGGCAAAAACAACAAGGCCAGTGGCGTATTATTCATGACCATTTTTCTGTGCCTTTTGATATGGTATCCGGTGCCGTATTATTTGAACTGACACCAGAGGCGTAAGGAGCGGCCATGAAATATTTATGTTTAGTCTACAGCGATGAAAAACTGCTGCATTCCTTGCCAGACAGCCCTAAAGATGAAGAATGTTTTGCTTACGCCGCCAGCGTACAAAACAGTGGCCGCATGCTGGCCGCTGAAGCGCTGCAACCCATAGATACAGCCACCACAGTGCGGGTTCGTGCCGGTAAAACCTTATTAACCGATGGCCCTTTTGCCGAAACCAAAGAGCAGCTGGCAGGTTTTTATCTGGTGGAAGCCAAAGATTTAAACGAAGCCATTCAACTGGCCGCTGGTATTCCGGCTGCTCGTGTTGGTTCTGTTGAAGTTCGCCCTATACGACAACTGGAGATATAAGATGCGCTTTATGTTACTGATGATCCCTAAAGGCTATGAAAGCGCAGCCCCTGGCGCTATGCCTGAAGCCGCTGCTGTAGAAGTGATGATGGAGTACAACAGAAAACTACAGGAAGCAGGTATTTTGATGAGCTGTGAAGGGTTGCATCCACCTTCTATGGGAGCTCGTGTCAGTTTCAGCGCAGGCAAGCCGCTGGTCACAGACGGGCCTTTTACTGAAACCAAAGAAGTATTAGGTGGTTTTTGGATGATTAAAGTGAATTCCAAAGCCGAAGCTATTCACTGGGCCAGTTTATGTCCAGCCGGTGATAACGAAGTGATTGAAGTAAGGCAAATTCAGGACATGGAAGATTTTCCTGAAGATATTCAGCAAATTGCTGCTGACTTCGCCAGTATGCAAAGTTCGTAAGCTGTTGAATAGTCAAGTTACAGCCGAAACTATTTCGGCCTTATATCAACAACAAAGCCGCAGGGTGCTGGCCACCCTGATCCGACTATTGGGTGATTTTGAACTGGCCGAAGAAGCCCTGCAGGATGCCTTTGCCTGTGCTTTACAGCAATGGCCAGTCGACGGGTTACCTGAACAACCCAGAGCCTGGCTGGTCTCGACAGGACGCTTTAAAGCCATAGATAAAATGCGTCAGCAGCAAACCCAGCGTAAATATCAGCAGCAGTGGCGTCAGAACAAGATGAAGACAGCGAAGCTTTTCAGGCCGATGCAGCAAATGATCAAAGCTGGCAGGACGATGAGCTGCGACTGATATTTACCTGCTGTCACCCGGCTTTGTCTACCGAAGCTCAAATTGCCTTAACCCTGCGGGAAATTTGCGGTTTAACCACAGAACAAATTGCCAAAGCTTTTTTAACCAGCCCAGTCACCATAGCCCAGCGGATAGTCAGGGCAAAAAACAAAATCCGTGACGCAGCCATTCCTTATGAAATTCCCACTGCAGAACAATTACCAGAGCGGCTGGATGCTGTGCTTAAGGTCATTTACCTGCTGTTTAACGAAGGGTACAGCCAAAGTTCAGGTGACCAGCTGCTATGCGCTGAGCTTTGTGCTCAGGCGATACGGCTTGGTTATTTATTGCTGGAATTACAACCCGACACTGAAACTATGGGTTTACTGGCCTTGTTGTTATTGCAGGAATCAAGGCGTTTTGCCCGCATCGATCAACAGGGCGACCTGATTTTACTGGCCGATCAGGACAGAAGCTTGTGGGATCAGGCGTTGATCCAACAAGGGGTTCAACTGGTCGAACGCTCTTTAACAGGCCGCCGTATTGGCCCTTATGGCCTGCAGGCAGCTATTGCCGCGCTTCACGCCGAAAGCCCAGATGCAGCAAGCACCGACTGGCCACAAATTGTGGCTTTGTATGATCTGTTGTATCGCTTTGAAGCCTCGCCTGTGGTGCTGTTAAACCGCGCTGTAGCCATCAGCATGGCACAAGGCCCGGCGGCGGCATTACCGCTCTTACTGGCACTGCAACAAAGTGGCGAACTGGCGCAGTACCACCTGCTCGACGCAGCTTTAGCAGACCTGCACCAAAAACTCGGCCACAACCAACAGGCAAAGCTCTATTATCAAAACGCATTAAGTAAGACCAGCCAACAGGCCGAGCAGCGGTTTTTGCAAAAGCAGTTAGGAACATTGGGTTAACTGTTAATTCAGGCTACACTGGCAAAATCAGACAAACTCCGGAGCTAAGCCCATGACAAACCAAACAAATAGTGTTTTCGCTCTGCTTAAAGACAGCGCTTTGGTGCATCACAGCAGTTATATAGCCGGACAATTCCAAAGTGGCCGCAGTGGTCATTTTGCTGTGCATAACCCTGCTGATGGCAGCTTGCTGGCGTTAGTGGCTGAAGCAGGAAGCACAGAAGCTGAACAAGCAATCACAGCGGCTGCTGCGGCTTTTCCAGGCTGGTCTGGTCTTACTGCGGCTGAACGTGCTGCCAAACTTATGCGCTGGAGTCAGTTGATGCTGGAGCATCAGCAAGACTTAGCCCGTATTTTAACTTTGGAGCAAGGTAAACCCTTAGACGAAGCAGCAGGTGAAATAGCCTACGGCGCCTCTTATGTCAGTTGGTTTGCTGAAGAAGCCAAGCGTATGAATGGCGATATTATTCCTGCAGCTAAAGCAAATCAGCAAATACTGGTGCTAAAACAAGCCATTGGAGTAGTAGCCGCTATTACGCCATGGAATTTCCCGAATGCGATGATTTTACGTAAAGCCGCTGCGGCTTTGGCCGCTGGTTGTACTTTTGTGGTTAAACCTTCGGAGCTGACGCCTTTATCGGCTTTGGCCTTGGCAGAACTCGCGACCCGTTCTGGTATTCCGGCAGGTGTGTTTAATGTAGTTACAGGTACAGATGCCAAAGCTATAGGTCAGGTACTGACCAAAGACAGCCGTGTGGCAAAATTCAGTTTTACCGGCTCCACCCCTGTCGGCAAAACCTTGTTGGCGCAGTGTGCGTCTACCGTAAAAAAAGTCTCAATGGAACTGGGAGGAAACGCGCCCTTTATTGTGTTTGATGATGCCGATCTGCCTGCTGCTGTGCAGGGTTTACTGGCCGCCAAATTCCGTAATGCCGGTCAAACTTGTGTGTGTGTCAATAGGGTGTTTGTGCAGCGCCCTGTGTACGATGCCTTTTTAGCCCAGTTAATTAAAGCCACTGCGCCACTAAAGCTGGCTTCTGGTTTGGAAGCAGGTTGCCAGATAGGCCCGCTGATTAATCAGGCCGCCGTCGATAAAATTACCCGCTTGCTGGATCAAGCGCTGGATCAAGGCGCTGAACTGCTGTTAGGTGGCGCGATAGATGCCGACTTAGGGCCGTTGTTTTTCCAGCCAACCATAGTCACGGACGTCACTGCCGATATGCAAATCAGTCAGACCGAAATTTTTGGCCCTGTGCTTTGTATTAGTCTGTTTGATACCGAGCAGGAAGCGATAGAGCTCTCCAACAATACGCCAACAGGCCTTGCCAGCTATTTTTACAGTCGCGATATAGGCCGGATTTTTCGTGTCGCCAAAGCCCTGGACTACGGCATGGTAGGTATCAACGAAGGTTTAATCTCTAATGCAGCCGCACCTTTTGGTGGTGTGAAAGAATCAGGTTTGGGCCGCGAAGGATCCAGTTATGGTTTGGATGATTTTACTGAATTAAAGTATCTGTGTTTGGGGGGATTGGGCTGAGTGCATAGTGAGTTGAGTGCATAAAGTCAAAAGCCCGGTTGTGATACCGGGCTTTGGTTTAAATCAGTTTAATACATCAATCAGTACGTCAGTGATCACTGCTGTAGCGATAGACACTAATACCACATCAGTGCCAACCACTTGCCATTCATACCCCTGATGTTGCGGTAATTCAGCCAGCATAGCCGCAGGCACAGATTTGTTCACAATACCTGGTGGCAATGCTTTACCCCTGACCAGATTTTTACGGATACCTGGTGGCAACGCACTCTGGCCAGTCAGCTTATATCGTTTTGCCAGGGCGCGTGCATCCGTCACACTAATACCTGCACTGACGGTTATATGAGCAGGATTTAGTTCAGTGACCTTCTGTTTGCCCTGATGTTTTACATGCTTTTCCGCCGCTTTGCTTTTATGTTCATGGCCTTTGTCATCGTCAGCCGCCATCACGTGCTGCGTTAATAAGGGGGCAATTAAAGCCACCCACAATCTAGTTCGTGCATTCATATTGTTTAGCCTCGCTATCCAGTTGTGCTTTAGCATAGCCAACAAAACTGGATACCGGCTGAATGACATTTAAAGTGCTTTGTGTACTTTACCCCTGAGGTGCATCTGCCACTGAATCACGTTCCACCAACTGCGGGATAAATAAATGCGTACGGTGTTCTGGTTCTATGCTGATGTCGCTGAGCTGTATCGCCAGTTTGGTGGCGTAGCTAGCCATTTCTTCGACCGGATAATGCATAGTGGTTAAACGGGGACGGCAGGCTCGGCTTACTATTAAATCGTCAAAACCTATTACTGATACATCTTCCGGTACACGCAGGCCTGCAGCAAATAAGGCATGAATAGCGCCTATCGCCATTAAGTCGTTGTAGGCCAATAATGCAGTGAATTTAATGCCTTTATTCAGCAAGGCCTGCACCGCTTGCTCGCCACCTTCCATATTGGCGGTGGACTCTTCAATAGCAGCTTCAGCAAGCTGCAAGCCGGCCAGCTTGAGCGATTCCCTGATACCCTGCAGCCGAAAACCCGGGTCGCCGTTTTGGTAAATACTGGTGATCACGGCAAAGTCTTTATGGCCTCTATTGATTAAGTAATCCGTAGCCTGACGCGCGCCCGCCACGTTATCCAGCCAGACACAGCGGTTGGCAATGGCAGGCATATAGCGGTTGATCAGCACCAGCCCTGGAATCTCATTGGCCAGTTTCAGTAAAGTTTTTTCATCTGAATATTCACTATGCAGAATAATGGCCTGGCAGTTGTGATCCCGCAGTGAGTCTATAGCTTCCTGCTCCGACTTAGTCTCGTATAACGAGTTACTCATCAGCAGTTTATAGTTATTTTCCCGTGCGCCTTTTTCGACACCACTGGCTAAGCTGCCAAAAAATGGCATCGACAGTTTAGGCGTAACCACTCCCAGCGTATTAGTGGTTTTACTGACCAGAGCCCGTGCATTACTGTTGGGTCTGTAGCCTAACTCGGCAATGACCTTTTTCACCCGCGCACGGCAGGCTTCGCCCACCTGATGACCATCGTGGATCACCCGGGACACTGTAGCTATCGACACTCCAGCTACTTTTGCTACATCTTTAATTGTGACCATAATTTTTTCTTTTTTATTATTTACTTAACAATGAATTAAATGGATTCCGAACCCTGATGTTGATCTTTTGTTTTAGCTAAGGCCTGACTGATCCGCTGGCTCGCCTGAACATCCAAATGATAGCCCCGTACTATCAACAAAGAGCACAAGGCAAACAGCATAGTCCCTACAGCTAAAATAACCCGCATCGCCAGAATACTGTCTGGGTCTTGAGCTGCAGAGAGCTGAGCATCAAAACCAATCAAATTCAGCGATAAACCGGCCAGTAACAACGCCAGCGCAGCGCTTATACTGGTAACCCAGCTATGAATAGCAACAAAGACCCCTTCGCGCCGCTGACCATGTTTTAATTCGTCTTCATCACATAAATCCGCCATCATAGAGGGAATTAACATGGTCATAGCTGTCCAGGCTGCAGTACACAATAATGCATCCAGCCAAATCCAACCGTAACCTTGGGGTGTGAAAATAAACCACTTACAGAGGCCGCCCACTAAGGTCACGACATAAATCAACTGTACTGCTTTAATTTTGCCGATGCGGGAGGATAACGCACTGATCAAAGGCACAGTCAGAAAACCAAAGGCAGCATAAGCCATCGACAACCAGCCCTTAAAAATTGCGCCCTGAGCTATGTCGCCATCGGCAATAAAATACACCAACAGGTAATAATCCATACTGGCGGTAAAAGCGCCACCTGCCATTTGGATGACAGTGAGCAGCAGCAACACCCGCAAGCCTTTGTTAGCTTTCAACGTTTTTAAGCTTTGCCTTAAAGTCACAGGTGGAAAAGCCACAGAAGAGCGTTGTATAACTTCTTTGCTGTAACAGGCGGCTAAAGTGCCCAGCAGGCCAAAAATAAATAATGCCACACCCCAGCCAACATAACGTATCCCAACAAAAACCGAACTGAATATCGCCAGCTGCGCCAGTGGAAATAACCACTGATACAACAAAGAACCTAACTTCAGAAAATAGGTGGTAAAACCCATAATATCGGTGCGTTGATGATAATCCGGGCTCATCTCATAAGATAAACAGGTCATAGGCACAGACATAAATGTAACGGCGACATAAAACAGCAGGGAAAAAATAACAAAATACAATAGATGAGCCAGCTCGCCCCAGCCTGTGGGTACCATCCAGATCAAACCAAAAAACAGACAACAGGCCCAACTGGCGACCAGAATAAAAGGTCGTCTACGGCCAAAACGGCTGTGATGATGATCAGATAAATGCCCAACCCAGGGGCCTAATAAAGTACCAAGTAACAGAGGTAAAGTAAGGGCCAACCCCAATAAAAACGGGTCTACCCCTAAGGTCATCTGGTAAAAAGGAATAGCCAGTACGCTGACACTTTGCTGAGCAAAAAACATCGCAAAAAAGCCGGCGCCAAGCGCCAGCTTTTGAGTGCCTGAAACCCGTATCGATCCTGATGCCGATGCAGATATTGTTGTGTTTTGGTGCAGTGGCTTTGCCATAGCACTCCTGTGCTGAGGATGAAATGCAAAAGATTATATACACAAAACAAGGGGCGGAGTTTATCCCCGCCCGTCTATGATTTAATCCAATGCCCGAACCATCATGGCTTTTGGATCAAACTCACTTCCGCCAGCTCCACTCCATGCCAACCTTTGGCATCAGCAGCACTGTAAGCACTCTGATTAAACATCAGTTGCAGGCCTTGTAACTTTGACAGTTCATTCAGCTTCAGCTTATCCCCAGCTGCAACCTTGGGTGCAAACAAAGGCATAAACATAGGATAAGCCTGAGTCAACAAAGTGTCGCTTTGTTTTAACTTATGCAGCGGAACTAACAGATACTGCCAGTCAGTGCCCACGTTCAGCTCTGTGCCATAAGCTATACCGTCTTTATCCAGCAATGCGAACATCAACTGTTCCGGTTGTTTGACCGCACGAATTTTCAGCGCCACTGTGTCATAACCTTTCAGGTTACGATTTAGCAGACTGTTATCGGCAGACAAAGTGGTTTTAAGGATAGCCGCCGCTTTAGGCGTTTCTAAAGAATCCACACCCAATTGCAAAGCTAAACCAGCACCTGAACTATCAGCAACAAAACGTTGCGTCACAGTCGCATCTTTTGGATACAAGCTGTTTTGTCTGTCCAGAGTTGCATCAAATAAGGCCACAGGCTGGCCTTGTGGTTTCAAAGCCACAGTCCAAAACGGTGCTTTGCTGACAAAATCCCAATCCTGTGGAGAACCAGCAGCTGCACCAGGGAAAGTCACTGCTTTGCCGTTAGTTGTCACCACAAAGGCATATTCCAGCAGACCTGTCTGAGTCCAGTCCTTTGGCATAGCGAGCTGGTAACGACTGCTGACATCAAGGCTTGGTTGCATATCAAAAGCAGTAAACTTGCTCTCGCCCAGATAACGCAACATCAACTGCACTTTTGCAGGCTTAACCAAAGCGCCAATCTCAACATTAAAGCTAAAGGGGTCGCCCAAATGGCTTTGACGCTGATTCTGATGCACTAAAGCCAGTTCTGTCGATTGTGGTTTTGGCAGATAAAAATCTGTCTCGACTTTATTGGCATACCGCTGTGCCAATGCCGCTTTGGCGGTCAGTAAGTACACACCGGGGCGTACTGTCACTTCGCCATCAACGGCAGATGCAGTTGCTGTATTACCGCTATTTACGCCCTTGAGCTGGTAGTTTTTACCTAAATCAGCCAGCGTCAGCTTCAATTGCTGAGCAGCAGGATATAAACGCCCTACTTCACGGCTTAAACTGGAGTTCTGATAAGGGTCTTGCAAGGTCAGCAAGTCAGGATACACCTCCAGTCGCCAGACACCATCTGCTACTTTATCAAGGAAATAAGCACCAGAACCGCTGTATTTCGCCACAGAAGACGAGCCAACACCTGCAATGCTGCTTAGTTTAGCTGCAGCTTTTGGCTCTGTTTGAGTGCTATTGCTGTAGAAGAACTGCGTAGGAGTGTTCAGCACAGATAAATTCTGCTGATAATCCAGAGTCACAGCGCCAAAACTGTTGCTGGCCGGATAATCCGCTACTTTTTCAGCCCGTTTTTGCGTACGGAACACTTCAGCAGCAATTTTTAAGCTGATAGCTTTTGAAGGTGTATACAACAGGTTCAGATGGTGAGTGTTGTATTCGGAGTTGGTATGAGCTACAGCCGCAGCATCATAGGCAAACTGAGTGGCCCACTGAAATCCAGCTTCACGAAAGCTTCGCGCCATAGCCGGATACATCACAGAACTTGCCACATCGGCTGCATCAAACTCATACACCATTTTGGCTTTCGTAGCACACTGGCTGATACCGGCAAAAGGATTGGTGTAATGCGCGACCGCTGGCAACATATTCGCCAGAATAGTACTGCCTTTGATCAAGCCTGTTGGATACCACTGATAAGACACACCATCTATGCTGGTATTGCATAAAGCTTTGGCAAAAGGCTGATCGTCCCCCTGCTCACTGGTGTTGTAAAACAAAGGTTTAGTGACGCCAGCTGCACGAATGGTACTGATTAAGTCTTCAATATAAGCGGCACTTTGTTCTGGTTTGATCTCGTGTTTAGGTTCGTTAAAGATCTCAAAAGCAATAATGTTGTCGTCCTGCTGATAACTTTTGCCGGTCAGCGGGTTAACGTGTTTAAACAGCTGCGTCAGATAGTTTTTCTGCGCTGCAATGGCATCTGGTGACTGGTTCATCTGACTTTTGCTGAAAAAAGTAGAGAAACCATATTCCACCGGGTCCGGCTCAGGGTAACCACTGCCCCACCAGCCGATAGGGGTAATAATCACCTTGATGCCTTTTTCTTTTAACCGCAGCAACAGGTAATCAAATAATTGCAGGTGAATATTGTTCTGTAAATTGCCGTCTTTATCGGCCAGTAATCTGTCCCATAAATGCACACGGTAAGCGTCCAGCCCTAAGCGGGCAATATGGTCCACATCCATGTCGATGGCAGTGCGGTGATCAACACCCACACGTTCAATAGAGCGATAACCGTAAGCAAAAGGCGCACTGTAATTCACACCAAAAAGTGCAACTTCAGAACCGTCTTGCCACTGCATTACACCGTCTTTTACCGATACAGGGTTAGCACTGGCAGCGGCGCTAAAAAGCGCTGCTGCTAAAGCTGTACAAAGAAATGTCTGCTTCATTGTTACCACCAGGTAATATAAAAGGCAGCAACAATCAGGCTGATCAACACTGCATACAAGTTAAAGCTTGGACGGGTTTCAAAGCTGATGTCCCGCAGTTCCACCGCCTGTGGATGTTTGCCCTGACGCTGGAATAAAGTCACCAGCACAGCTAAAGCTAAACAGCAGAGGAAAACTAAACCAACACGGTCCATAAATGGCATTTCTGGCAGAGCCACTTTGAAAATCCAGCTCAGTACAGCTGAGCTGATAGCCGCCACTAATGCAGCTGTGGCTGTAGTACGGGCCCAGAACATACCTAACAAGAACAGCACCACAATACCTGGCGTGAAGAAACCGGTAAATTCCTGAATATACTGGAAGGCCTGGTCGAATTCGCCCAGCAATGGCTTAGCAGTAAAGACTGCAATCACTAAAGCCACCAGGCTGACAATACGGCCTACTTTGACGTAGTGCTGCTGGCTTTGTTCTTTCTTAAACTGAGAGTAAATATCCATAGTGAAAATGGTCGCGACGCTGTTCGTCATAGACGCCAGGCTCGATAAAATAGCAGCCACTAATGCAGCAAAAATTAAGCCTTTAATACCAGAAGGCATCATGCTCAGCAGCTGAGGGTAAGCCTGATCCGGTTTGCTTAAATCTGGTAACAGCAACACTGCTGCTATACCTGGCAGTACCACTATCACAGGCATTAACACTTTCAGGAAGGCAGCAAATACAATACCTTTTTGTGCTTCGGCTAAGTCTTTTGCTGCCAAAGTACGTTGAATAATGTATTGGTTAAAACCCCAGTAACTCAGGTTCATAATCCACATACCACCAATCAGCACAGAAATACCAGGTAAGCTGACATAATGCGGGCTGTCCGGCGTTAAAATCATATCGAACTTTTCCGGCACTTCAGTTAATAAACGGTCAAAACCAGCCCATAAACCGTTGCCTGCGCCTAACATATCCAGCGACATAAAGGACAGGAATAAACCACCGCCGACCAGTAAGACCACCTGGATAATGTCGGTATAGGCCACAGCTTTTAAGCCACCGTATAAGGAATAAGCCACTGATAAAGTTGCTAATATGAACATGCTGGTGGTCATATCCACACCTGTGACTGTATTAATAGCCAAGGCACCTAACCACAACACAGCAGTTAAGTTAACAAACACATACACCGCCATCCAGAACAGCGCCATAGTAGTGCGCACTCTGTTGTCAAAACGCTGCTGCAGGAATTGCGGCATGGTATAAATTTTACGTTTCAGGAAAATCGGCAGGAAAAACTTTCCCACCAGTAACAGCGTGATCGCTGCCATCCACTCGTAAGCTGCGATGGCCATACCTATGGCATAACCAGAACCAGACATACCAATAATTTGTTCAGCCGAAATATTGGCTGCAATCAGTGAAGCACCAATAGCCCACCAGGGTAAGGTATTACCTGCCAGAAAGTAGTCATTGGTGTCTTTGTTATGTCCCTTTTCTTCCCGGGAGATGTAATAGGCCAGACCGACCAGCCCCAGCACGTAAATGGCGAGGATCGCCAAATCTAAATTACTTAAAGTCATTTTTATCCTTACCCTGTTATCCCTTAGTTCTGGCCGCCGCATTGCAACACCAGAGACTTTGGGTCTTTATTATGGTTACCAGTTTTTAGCTAACTGAATTTATACACTATTAGTTGCTGATACAACTCACCTGCTTTGAGCTGAGTGCTGGGAAAGCCAAGCTGATTTATCGCATCAGGCCAGCCCTGAGCTTCCAGACAAATGCCCTGCCGTGGCGTAAAAGGTGCAGCCAGAAAGTTGCCTGTATAAAGCTGCAAACCCGGCTGAGTACTGAGTACTTCAAGCTGACGACCACTTTGACTGGAACTTAACACCGCCATCAATTTTAACTCTGCAGCATCAGCACCTTGCCAGATAAAGCAGTGGTCAAAACCATTAGCAAGCGCAAGCTGCTGATCCTGTTGACGAAGCGCCGGCCCCACTAATTTAGCCTTGCTAAAGTCAAAGGCGGTGCCAGCTACAGCGCGGCGCTCTCCTGTTGGTATAGCATGCTCATCTGTCGGCAAATAGTCAGTGGCTGTCAGCTGTAACTGATGGTTTTCAATTGAACTGTTGTCGTTGTTCAGATTGAAATAACAATGGTTGGTTAAATTCAGCAGCGTATCTTTAGTAGATAAAGCCAAAAAAGATAACTCAAGCTGTTTATCAACGATACGGAATTGTTGCCACACTTGGACAGCACCTGGATACCCCTGATCACCATCAGCAGAGCGCAAATACAATTGCACCGTATCAGATTGCTGTTTCAGCACTTGCCAGGATTGACGGTTAAAACCTGCCACACCACCATGCAAATGATTGGGGCCATTGTTGCAATCAAGCTGATAACTCTGGCCATTGAGTTCAAAGCTGCCTTTGGCAATACGATTGGCAACCCGGCCTGCGGTAGCTCCCAGGTAAAACTCATCTGTTTGATAATCTGCCGCTTGCGGATAGTTCAGCGTCAGCTCCTGACCAAACAAGCGGATAGAGCGGATTGTTGCCCCAAAAGGCAACAACTCCACTTCCAACCCCTTATTGCCACCCAGCCGTATCACTGAGTCACCAGTTCCAGCAGCGCTCATGCCAAAATCTGCTCTGCGCCCTGACTGGCTGTACAGACAAAAATGCCAGCAGTTAAACCTGTTTGAGCCGGGTACTCGCGTTCCACCAAAGCACGAATCTCATCCACCCGGCCTTGCGGCACTAAAGCCACCACACAACCACCAAAACCACCACCTGTCATACGGACACCACCTGTATCACCTAGCCTGTTGCCAATCATTTCGACCAGCGCATCTATAGCAGGTACAGTGATTTCAAAGTCGTTTTTCATCGACAAATGAGATTCCGCCATTAAACGGCTTAACAGCTTAATGTCATGATCGGCTAAAGCTTTAGCGGCCAGCTCAGTGCGATCGTTTTCAGAGATCACATGACGGGCGCGTTTAGCCACAACCGGATCCAGTTGATCCTGCCTGGCGACAAAAGTATCCCAGCTGACATCCCGTAAGGCTTTGACGCCAAAAATGGCTGCAGCTTCTTCACACTGACGACGGCGGGTATTGTATTCGCTGTCGACCAGGCCACGTTTTACATTGGAGTTGATAATCATCACAGCCATATCTGTGGGCACAGATACAGGCATGCTGTCGAGGCTGCGGCAGTCGATCAATAAGGCATGAGCGACTTTGCCCTGAGCAGAAATTAGCTGGTCCATAATGCCGCAGTTGCAACCGACAAAGTGGTTTTCTGCATGCTGACCATTCAGTGCATTATCGCGGCTGGAAAGCTCGATGCCCGCCAAGGTGCTATAAGTCAGGCCCAATGCAACTTCCAAAGAAGCTGAAGAGCTTAAACCTACACCTTGCGGCACATTGCCGCTGATGGCTAAGTCACAACCGACCAGGTTAAAACCTTTTTGCATCAGGCTGTTGGCCACACCACGCACATAGTTGGCCCACTGGTACTCTGAATGTTTAGCAAGCGGAAAGGTCAGTTCAAACTCATCCACTTGCTGCTGATAATCCAGCGCCAGCACCCGCACCTTCTTGTCGTTGCGTGGTGTTGCCACAACCACAGTGTCGTAGTTAATAGCGCATGGCAATACAAAACCGTCGTTGTAATCTGTATGCTCGCCAATCAGATTAACCCGGCCCGGCGCTCTGAACGCAAATTCGCCCTGCTGTTGATAATGTTCGGCAAATGCCTGCTGTACTTGTTGCACTAATTCCATCTGTATTAAACCTTGCTCTGCTGTTTGTAATGCACAGGGCTTTGCTGTTTTAAGCGTTCAGCGGCCTGTTCAGGGGTCATATCACGTTGAGTTTCAGCCAGCATTTCGTAGCCCACCATAAACTTTTTGATGGTGGCTGAGCGTAATAACGGCGGATAAAAATGGCCATGCAGCTGCCAGTGGTCGATGCTTTCAACAGCATCCGCGTTTTCATTCTGATAAGGCGCACTATGCCAGCCCATGGAATAAGGGAAAGAACACTGGAACAGGTTGTCGTAGGCAATGGTGATTTGCTTAAGAATATCGGCCAAAGCAGCTTGCTGCTCTTTGGTTAAATCTTCCATCCGGCGAACATGAGCTTTTGGCAACACTAGTGTTTCAAAAGGCCAGCTGGCCCAGAATGGCACCACAACAAGCCAATGCTCGTTTTCAACCACAGTGCGCTCGCCACTTTGTTGTTCCAGCTCGGCATAATTTAATAACAGGTTTTTGCCATGTTTAGCTAAATACTCACGCTGAGCCGCATCGGCTTTGGCTGGTAAAGTCGGCACAGTGCTGTTGGCCCAAATCTGACCATGAGGATGCGGATTCGAGCAGCCGTTAATAGCGCCTTTGTTTTCAAACACCTGCACCCAGCTGTAGGTTTTGGATAAGTCCTGATACTGACGGATCCATTCTTCGACTATGTTCTGAATATCAGCAACACTCAGTTCTGGCATCGTCAGGCTGTGATCAGGTGAATAACAAATCACCCTGCTGGTACCACGCTCGGCTTTTAATACAAATAAATCGTCATCTGAGCGCTGATAAAAAGGCGTATCCGCGGTTAAAGCGGCGAAGTCATTGGTAAAAACATAAGGTTTTTTATAGTCAGGATTCAGGTCCCCGGAAATACGGGTATTGGTTGGACATAAAAAACAGCTGTGGTCATACGATGGATTCTGCTCTGTCGCTGCAGTTTCAATCTGGCCCTGCCAGGGTCTTTTAGCTCTGTGTGGCGACACCAGCACCCAATCCCCCGTCAAAGGGTTGTATCTGCGATGCGGATGATCTTTTGCATTAAATTCAGACATTTACTATTCCAACCTTTCACTTAATCTTTTTTACATACCCCGTAGGGGCTGGGTTTATCCCAGCCCGCACTGGTTCATACATACCCTAAGTAATTGCCGTTTCAGCGAACAAGCAGTCAACAAAGCTGCAGCGTCAAGAACGACGGGTATAACCGTGAGGGTTTAATTTCTGCCACTTCCAGCTATCTGCTACCATCTGATCCAAGCCCCGCTCTGCTTTCCAGCCGAGTTTTTCAGCCGCTAAAGATGGGTCACCAAAATAACAGGCGATGTCGCCGGGACGACGCGGTGCCACCTGATAGGCAATAAGCTGACCAGAAATACGACGGTAAGCGTCAACCATTTCCAGCACAGAAACGCCCTGGCCAGTGCCTAAGTTAAATACATGAAAACCAGCGTTCTGATGCAGAGTTTCTAAGGCTTTGACATGACCTGAAGCTAAATCACAGACATGGATATAGTCCCGCACACCAGTGCCGTCCGGTGTATCGTAATCATCACCAAACACAGATAAATGTGGTCGGCGGCCTATAGCCACCTGATTAATAAAAGGCATCAGGTTATTTGGAATACCATTTGGATCTTCACCAATCTGGCCAGACTCATGCGCACCTACAGGGTTAAAATAACGCAGCACTATGGCGCTGAAATCAGATTGCGCCACCACCAGATCTGACATGATCTGCTCTACCATCAGCTTAGAGCGTCCATAAGGACTTTCAGGATGGACAGCAAAATCTTCCCGTATTGGCGAAGAAACCGGCTCACCATAGACTGTGGCAGAAGAGCTGAACACTAGCGTTTTAACCTGATGTGCCAACATCACCTGCATCAGCAAGCCAGAGGCACTGACATTGTTTTCATAATAAAACAGCGGTTTAGCGACAGATTCGCCCACAGCTTTGGAACCGGCAAAGTGAATGACTGCATCTACTTTATCAGCAGCAAAAATAGCAGAAAGCGCTTTTTCATCACGGATATCGGCTTGATAAAACTGGATGCTCTGGCCTGTCAGTTGCTCAACCCGTTTTAAAGCCTCAACACTACTGTTGCTCAGGTTGTCGACCACCACCACCTGATGGCCAGAATTAAGCAACTCCAGACAAGTATGAGAGCCTATATAACCAGCGCCGCCCGTGACTAAAATACGCATACTGTTACTCCTTGAGGTTAAAAACTAAGGCTTCACTTTGAATAGCCAAGGCTTTGGAATGAGCTTCAAGCTTAGCTTTGTTAAATTCAGCACCTAATTTCACTAACACTGCAGCTTTGCCTTGTTCAGTAAAAGCAGGTTCAGGATTAATAATTTCAATATCACCACTGGTTTTAAATTCAATGGTTTGATTGTTTAAAGGCACAAGCTGGCCGTTTTTATCCAGCACTTCGGCATAGACAAACACCAGATCTCCTGCCACAGGCGCCACGCCACTGGTGTCGACTGTCAATTTTAAGCTGGCAGCGACGTCAGGAGTAGTCACCTGATGAGTCGCCACTTCTTTACCGGCAATATAAGCTTTTGCCACTAACTGACCAGCTTTGAAGGCTTTAACATCAAATTCAAAAGGTGGATGTGGCAAATGGGTAGAGAATTTATCTGTAGACGGCTTATTCCGGCTGACTAAAACGCCGTTTAAATAGAGTTCCACTTCTTCAGCATTGCTAAATACCCGCACCTGTGAGCTGGAACCCAGTTGCCACTCACTGGCAATAAATACCATAGGGCCAGACTGATATTTTTCTGACTGTTCAGCAGCATCACGCTGACTTTGGTAAAAGTAGTAACTGTATTTAGGTAAGCGGTAAATGCTCATGATACCTGATGCTTCCAGATCATTGGCATAACCTCTGTTGTAATCAAACATTACCCAGTAACCATCGGCATAAGCAGGAGTGGTTAGGTTGTCGTTATGCGCTTCCTGTAAGTTACGGGCTTGCTGTAATAAACGGGCTTCGCCATGGCTTAATAACTGACGACTGGTGCGGGCTTCTTCTTTTAAGTCACCCCAGCTGTCCTGATTAAAGCCGGCATTTTGTGCATAGTATTCCCAGTCGCCGTATTCAGACACATTGTAAGGCACTGTTGGTGTTTCGTAGTGCATTTGACGGTGCTGACGCGCTTGCAGGTACATATCGTAACCATGTTGCCAGCCGGCAGAATAGGCTCCAGGAAACTCTTGTTTCACCGTGTTGTGCAAAGTCGCAACAAACTCATCCGGCATCGCAGATTCATTCAGAGAACATTCCCAGGCCAGCACACTGGCATGGTTGCGATCACGGCGGATTAAATCACGGCAACTCTGAATAGTCTGAGTACGGAAGGCTTCGGTTGGCTGATAATACTGCCAGCCTAAAATAGCATTCATCAGCACTAAACCCAGCTCATCCGCTGCCTGCATAAAAGCTTTAGAATGTGGGTAATGTGATAAACGCACGTAATCAAAACCCGCTGATTTAATTTTTACCGCGTCACGGTAATCGGCCTGAGGCGAAGTAGCATAGCCGACATGAGGGTATTCCTGATGGCGGTTTACGCCGCGTAAAAAAGTCAGCTCGCCATTGATCAGCAACTGGTGTTTGTCGTTAAAGGCAAAACTGCGGATCCCTATATTTTGCTGCTGATGTTCAATCACAGTGCCATTTTGTTTCAGCACAGTATGCAGGCTGTATAAAAACGGACTGGCAGGGCTCCACAGATTTGGTGTGGTCACAGTCAGCTGTTGCTGTTGATCTAGTTTTGCACCAGCGGCCAGCTGAATGGAGCCTGAGCTAACTTCAGTCACTAATAGCTCACCCGCATAAAGCTGCTGTACTAATTCCAGCTCTGCGCCTGTCGCAGATGTATTGGCCAGCTGAGTTTTTACCGCAACCACAGACTCTGCTTTATCCACTTTTGGATAAGTCACAAAAATACCGCCACCAGCCACTTCATTGGCCAGCATTTCATCTGTGATATGCACAGGGTTTTTGATCAATAAGCGCACATCACGGTACAAACCACCGTAGGTATTAAAATCCAGCTGAGCCAAAGGTTTAGGCCCTGTGACTTCATTGTCTCTGTTATCCAGTTTGACGGTCAGCTGATAAGTCTGACCTGCAGCGACATAAGGTGTTAAATCAATAGTAAAAGGTAAATAGCCACCCAGATGCTCGCCAATCAGCTTATCGCCTAACCAGACTTGTGCATGATTCATCGCCGCTTCAAAGCGGATCAGCAGCTGTTTGCCTTGCCACTCTGGCGCTATGCTCAGAGACTTTTGATACCAGGCAAAACCCTGCCATTGGTTATTCACCAGCAAAGGTTCAATTTGTGGTGTGTGAGGTAAATTGACTTGCTGCCAGTCTTCTGGTTTTGCCGTTAAGTCAGCGGACTGACTTTTATAAAACTGCCAGTCGGCATTTAAATTCTGCTCTGTGGCTACTGCAACTTTCGGTGACTGCTCGTCTTTTGATGAGAGGGCGACTGGGCTGCATCCAAACTGCAGCAGCAACGCCAACACAGCCAGAGATTGTATTAAGTACTTCAACACTGGAGAATTCCTTTTAATAGGCCCGCTGCAGCGGGACTTAGCAAAAATTTGTTTCAACGGCTGGCCTTAGCACCAGCTCGTGAATATGAGCTTTGGCTGAACTTGCCAGCATCAGCAAAACGGCATCAGCCACTTCTTCTGCAGACAAATAATCTGGTCTGCTGGCTGCGCGAAATTCGGTATCTACCCCGCCCGGATACACAGATAACACTTTCACACCAGTGCCATTTAGCTCTTTACGCAGCACTTTGCTGTAGCTATCAAGAGCTGCTTTGCTGGCGCTGTAAGCAGAAATACCAGGGTTGGAAAATAAACAAACGGTCGAGAGTACATTCAGCACTACACCTTTACCCTGCTCTTTCATCGCTGGCACCAATTTCTGGATAAAATGCAGCGGCGCATAAAAATTCAGTTGCATCATCTGCTCTATCGCAGACCAATCCGGCTCTGTCGCTGCGCTACGGCTGCTATTGCCTCCAGCGCAGTTAATCAGTACATCCACGTCGCCCCATTGCTGTTTCGCCTGTTGGCAAAACTGATGAATGGCGGCTGGTTTTGTGACTGAAAAATGCTGGCTGAACACCATTGCGTCCTGAGGTAATAAAGCTAAGGTCTGAGCTAGTTTGGCCGGATCACGACCACATAAACTCAACTTATGGCCTTGCGCCGCTAAAGCTATAGCCAAAGCCCGGCCAATGCCCGAAGAAGCACCGGTCAGCAGAATATGAGAGGGAGATATAAGCATAGGTGGTAGTTCCGTATAAAAACCCGGCCCAAAGGCCGGGTTTTATATGCTGAATAACAAGCCACTTACATAGAGTAAGAGAAACCTAACAGGAAACGACGGCCCCATTCCTGATAACTAGCCGGACGGCTTGGATCGTTATCAAAATAAGTCACTGCTTCTTCATTCGTCAGGTTTTGCGCCTGCAGCATCACCTTAAAGGCTTCTGTCACTTCGTATGACAAGCTTGCATCTACAGTACGTTCAGCTTTGGCTCTGGTGATTTCCGTTGGAGTCCAGCTGCCAACACGGGTGTTTGCACTGCGGTAGTTGTAAGACACCTTGGCGTCAAAACCAGCTTTGTAGTACCACAAGGTCAGGTTGCCGACATGACGGGACAAGCCGCCTAATGGCAATGGATTATCTTCCGGCACAAACTCATGCACATTGCTGTCTGTTAATGAATAGTTGGCGTAGAAACCTAAACCATCAAAAGGTGCTGGCAACATAGTCAGAGCCTGTTGATACATCAGCTCTAAACCTTTGATCTGACCACCGTCACCATTAATAGGGCCAGTGAAGTTATAGGCTATACCATCCACTATCATCACATCGGTAGAACTACCAACATGAGTTTTTAAGTCTTTAAAGAAAGTAGATACTGTCATAGCGCGGTCGCTGGACCAGTAGTATTCGTAGCCCAAATCAATTTGATCAGCCACAAATGGATCCAGAGTCGGATTACCGCCTGAACCTGTTTTCACCGGGCTTTGCGAATCCAATTGGAAACCTGTGCGCATTTCAACCAGAGGCGGACGGGAAAGCGCTCGGGATAAACCAAAACGCACCTGAGATTCTTCACTGACAGTAAAGATCATATTCAGGGCAGGTAAAATTTCGTCGTATTCATGGTCAACTGAAATAGGCGAATACAGGCTGTCTTTGAACTGATAACCAGAAGAAGTAGATTCTGTTTTGACATAACGCACGCCAAAGTTACCTGTGTAAGGTAAATCACCCAATTCACCGGACATTTTCAGCATAAAATAAGCCGCAGTGTTGGTTTCACCCACGTACCAGCTGTTGACTCTGTCCTGATCGGTTTTGGCGTGCTGGCTACGATCATCAATGCCACCAAAGGCCTGATTCATAGTGGCATTCCAGTCTTTAAAGCCATACAGATTTGGCGCGATAAAATCGCCACCCAGCTGATAGCTGTATCCGTAATCGGTCAGACCTGTAGTAACAGGAGCCTGCCACCAGCTTTGCACGTCGTTGTCTTTGTCGCGGTCGCTGTAACGGCCACCGACCACCAGCGTTTCGAATACACCCCAGTCCACATTGCGTTCAAAATCGGCTCGCAGACTCACCATTTCATCGGTCAGATCGCGGTCAGTATCGACGTTCATACCGGTAATGCTGTAGTAATCAGGATTGCCAATGTCTTCATTGGTTTGAATAGCTAAACGACCACCGGCATTGTTCCAGCTGATATCCAGTGGAGTTGGACCACCATAAGCCGAAGTAATATTGACCCAACGTGATTCGATACCAGCTTCTGAGTAACCAACATCGTAAGTTGACGTCCAGACATCACCAGTCACTGTAGTTTTTAAGCCAGTGCTTAACAGATGGTTTTGCTGGAACCAAGTGGCATTATTGGCTGAATGCGCGCCCCATAACACACCACCGCCCACGAGTTGCTGCGAGCCATCAGGGCGGGTCACTATCTGAGGCGCAGTCGCGGAGTTGTTGTAGCCCCAATTCGTGCTGTCCTGCCAGTTACCCCAGCCATCAAACCAAAACTGGTCTTCACGTTCTTCAATATCAAATTTGGAATAAAACAGATCGTATTTCAGGTTCACTGTGTCAACAGGTTCCCATTCCAGAATCATCAGGCTGCCTACACGCTCTGTGTTACCCACTTTAGTGCCGGCTTTACCGCCCCATGGCGCAGCTTCTTTAATGCCGTCGCCATTGACGTCACCTTGATCGGCTTCAGTTTTGTTGTACGAATAGGAGGCAGTTTCACGCTGCACTGACGGCTGGTCCTGATAAGTTAAACCAAAAACCACACCAAAGTTATCAGCCCACTGATCGACATAAGAGAAACTGGCTTTTTCGCCTGAACTGTCAGCCCCAGCTAAATCATCGCCCATCTGATAGTCCATCAAATGGCCACTGATGTTAATCATGCGCTTGTCTTTTGCCAGCGGGCTGACAAAATTCATATTCACCAGACCGGCAATACCACCTTCGAGATTGTTCGCCATCGGGCTTTTATAAACTTCAACTGAGTTAATCAGTTCAGCAGGGAATTGCTCGTAACGCACGTCACGGCTTGGTTCAGCACTGACAATTTCGCGGCCATTCATGGTGGCAGCGTTTAAACGTGCACCTAGACCACGGATAGAAATACTGCTGGCGTTACCCCGATCACGCTCTGCCGTTACACCAGGCAAGCGGCCTAAGGAATCAGCGATAGTCACGTCAGGTAATTGACCTAAGTCATCGGTAGAGATAATTTCGACCGTTGATTCTGAAAACTTTTTCTGCATTAAAGACTTGCTCAGCGTGGCACCAAAACCTTTGACGACAATGGTTTCGATTTGCTGTTCAGCTTCTTTTGCTTTTTGTTGAGTGGTATTTTCTTCGCTTTGCGCCTGTGCATGCTGCATAGCAAAAATTTGCGTCATAGCTAAAGCTACAACGGTCAAGTTGAATTTGCCTGTCATTTCCTACCCCTGTCGGTATCAATTGTTATTTTTTTATGCGCTGGGCTGATTTTTCTGTGCGGGATCAGCAGTGCACAGTGCATTTATAACACTCAAGGTAAACGTTTACCAAAACTTTTTCGCAACACATTGGCATTCAGATCACAAAACATTGAATTTATTGAATATATAATCAGGTAATCGATTTCTTAAAAATAGGAAAACTCGCTATTTTCAGTCTCAATAAATGACAAAGCTTGCTCGCTGTTGTTTCAGATCAAGATCCAAAAAAGAGACAAGAATTAGCATAGAGCTCGTTTTGTTGACAATGGAACTGCCCTGAACATGAATTATCCGCCGAGCACAGCCGTAACATCTTTATCATCAGATCAGACCGTGGCGCAGGTACTACAAAAAAACCTGATTTGTTGTTCCGCCGACACCAGCGTGCAGCAAGCAGCGCAGTTAATGCAGCAACACAACATCAGCTGCATCCTGATTAAACAAGAACAGAATATCCTGGGGATCTGGACTGAATCTGACTGCAAAAAGTTGGATTTGGCGGATCACGCAGTGTTGCAGCAAGCAGTGTCGGCCGTGATGAGTAGCCCGGTGCTTTCCGTCGCCGATCATTTTAGTGCCGTTGATGCAGCAGCACTCATGAAAAAACAAGGGATCAGGCGTTTGCTGGTAACAGACAAGTCGCAAAAGGCCATAGGCATAGTGACGCAAACCGACCTTATCCATCAACAACCGCTGGAGCATTATTTAATGCTGCGCGATATCAGCTCCATTCTGGTAGAACTGCCTTTATTGCTTCAGGCCGAACTTAGCGTCGCTCACTCTGCTGCGTTGATGCAGCAAACCCAACGTGACGCCGCCATAGTTAAGTTTGAAAACACAGAGTCTGGCCTTGCAGAATACGGCATAGTGACTGAACGGGATCTGGTGCACTTTGTAGCCACAAACCGTACCCTTTGCACTCTGGCTGAAGTTGCAACCCGGCCTTTATTGACGCTGCCGCTGCATAGCAGTTTATTGCAGGCGGTGCGCTTACTACGCGAACATGGTTTTCGGCATCTTGGCGTAACGGACTCCTTGGGTAAACCTATAGGATTGTTATCCCACAATCACATACTGCTGAATATGGAACATTTGTACATCAACGAGCTAAAAGCTGCACTGCAAGCTCGGGATAAGGCGCTGCGGTCGTCGGAAAGCAGTTTGCGGTTAGCCTACAAAGTGATAGAAGCATCGCACGATGCTGTAATGATTACTGATGCATCGGGTTTCATTCAGTCAGTTAATCCCAGCTTTTGTAAGTTGACAGGCTACAGTGTAGAAGAAGCCTTAGGCCAGACCCCCAACCTGTTAAGTTCAGGACAGCATGACGAGAACTTTTATCAGCAAATGTGGCAACGACTGCAGCAGCAAGGCTACTGGCAAGGTGAAATCTGGAATAAACGTAAAAATGGCGAAATTTACCCTGAATGGCTGTCCATCAGCGCTGTGCGCGGTGAAAATGGCATTGTTAATCAATATGCTGCCATTTTTTCTGATATTACAGAACGTAAAAAGCGTGAGAAAAAAATTCACGAACTGGCTTATTTTGATGAACTGACCGGCCTTGCCAACCGCCGTTTATTTCAGGACAGGCTGGAGCAGGCACTGGCGAATGCCAAACGCCACGATCACCAGTTGGCGGTGCTGTTTCTCGATTTAGATTTGTTTAAGCGCATCAATGATACTTTAGGTCATCAGGCCGGTGATGAAGCCTTACGTCAGGTTGCCCGACGGCTGCAAAAAGCCAGCAGAGCAGGCGAATCTGTCGCCCGCTTAGGCGGCGATGAATTTACCATGCTGGTCCCTGAGTGCGACGGCATTGAAGAAATCGAAAAGCTGGCACAACGTATAGTGGCTCAATTTGAGCTGCCCTTTCAAATTCAGCATAACGAACTGGTCCTCACCACCAGCGTAGGCATCAGTATTTACCCACAACATGGCGGCACGATCAGTGAACTGCTGAAATTTGCAGATGCAGCTATGTACCAGGCAAAAGAGTCTGGCCGCAACAAATACAGCCTTTACACCAACAGTGTTGGTCAACGTAATGACGAGGCGTTGCAACTTGAGCAGGCATTACGTAAGGCATTGTCGCAGCAACAATTAGAAGTGTATTACCAACCCAAAGTTGCGCTGCAGACAGGTCAGTTACATAGCCTTGAGGCGCTGGCACGCTGGCAGGACAAAGAGCTGGGGCAAGTGCCACCACAACGTTTTATTGCCATGGCTGAAACCTTAGGACTGATCCAGCAATTAGGCCAACAGGTGCTGCGGCAAGTTTGTTACCAGTTGCAGTTATGGGGTGAACAGGCAGTTCCTGTGGCAGTGAATATTTCCGTAATGGAACTGGCAGATCCTGGTTTTTTAACACAGCTAACCCAGATCTTAACCGAGACAGCAATTAACCCACAGTTGCTGGAGCTGGAAATTACCGAAAGCTGTCTGCTGCCCGATCGTGAAACCCAAACCCGGCAAGTGTTGCAACAGCTGAGACAATTAGGCATACGTCTGGCGATTGACGACTTTGGCACAGGCTATTCATCTCTGTCTTATTTACGGCATTTACCGATCAATAGCCTGAAAATAGATCGTAGCTTTATTAAATCCTTACCAGAGAATACCAGCGATCGCCAAATCACCAGTGCTATTATTGCGATGGCCAATGCCATGGGGCTGGATGTCATTGCTGAGGGGGTGGAAACACAGGCCCAGCAAGAGTTTTTGCTGACCGCTGGCTGTAAGTTTGGTCAGGGATATTGGTTTGGTAAAGCTGAAAACGCAGCCAGTACCTTATTGTTGCTACAGAAGCATTCTCTGAGCCACTGATCGCTCTGTTTTTGTATAAATCTGCTCATAAGCTGATTTATGTTATGTTATGGTGCAGCCTATCCTAAAACAGTATTGGAATGGATACCATGCAAGAAATTGAAAAAATTGAGCATCGGCTCAGAGAAATTAATCGCCTTAAATTAAAACTGACCTTTGGCAATGTTCCACCTTTTTATCATGCGGTAGCCACCTCCTTAGGTATGGCGGAGGGCATGCTTAAATATGGTTTTGAAAACTCCCTGGATATTCTGACCGACCAACGAAACTGGAACTTAAAATATCTTGGCGGCAGCGAAGATGCTGCAGGACAAATTATTTGCCCGAACAAGCCTCGTTTATCCGTGTATAAAGTATTTACCCCTCATGGTTTTGAAATTCATTGCCTGCCCTGGAAATCTGGGCGGGAGTTTGATTTTGAGCTGGCCAATCATCCGCAGATGGACTTTAAGTTCTGGCGCCCTAACTCGATGAAAACCGTATTCCGTCTGGCCGGTTTGCATACTTTTATCAAGATGTATTTTGAACATGGTGACGAAGCCGACTTACAGCTGATTCGCTGCGCGCACAATATAGCGGAGGAATTTGTCGAACGTTTAGTGCCACAGTTTAATACGCAAAAAGTATTTGGCGTAACTGTCCAGAATTTTTTCGATTTTGCAGAGATGAAATTTAAAGCCGGAGAAGAGATCTATTTACCTAAGGTATATGCCTTACAAGAATAGAACCTAAGGTGACCTACTGGTCCTCACTGCAGGAGTATCTGCTGTTCGCTGGACCATGCAACAAAGCCATAAATCGCCGTACTTTAAGCTGAGCTCCCTAACTGATGGGCCATAAAAAAGGCAGCTGCGATGCAGTTGCCTTTTTTTGTGTTGTGACCGGTGAAATCAGATTAAATCTATTAACTCCGGTAACTGTAATTAGAAATTACAGAACAACGATTTTCTCAGCCTGTGGGCCTTTTTGACCTTGTGTTACAGTGAACTGTACACGTTGGCCTTCTTGCAGAGTTTTGAAACCCGTGCTAGAAATTTCGCTGAAGTGAGCGAAAACGTCTGGACCTGAAGCCTGTTCGATGAAACCGAAACCTTTAGTTTCGTTGAACCATTTTACTGTGCCGGTAGTTGTATTAGACATGGTATTTACCTGTATTTAATAAAATTAATTGTGCCTGGTTTCAGGCGATGGTGCTGTAAGAGATGTTTTAACTTATGAATACAGGACGTACTAAAACAACAGTAACATTCGTTGTGGTGCATAAATAATGAACAGACTAACAAAGCAAGGCCAGTGTATAGGTTTTCAGAGCAGTGTCAAAGCTTATTTCACTACGTTATTAAAATAAGCAGTTTTATTCCCAAATAGCCTCCAGATGAGAACTAGACTGCATCTTGAAAATCAGGTGCGCAAATAACCTTCAACATCAGCTACAAACTGCTGAATGACTTCAGATTTGGCTGGCTTTCTATAGTAATTAATCTTGTCACTGATTGCCTGATCTTCGACATAATTCATAATATTGGATGTCAGTAAACCTATGAAACATTGTTTATCACGACTGCGGATCCAACGGGCCAATTCCAGCCCATTACGCCCCGGTAGATTGTAGTCCAGCGAATACGCATCAAAGTGGTGCAGTTCTATCAATGCCATAGCTTCTTCGGCACTGCCTGCCGTCGAACAACTCCAGTCCGGTCTGAACGACTGCACATAGCCTCTGGTCAACATTAAGCACACCTGACTATCATCTACTATCAAGATTTTAAAAGGCATAAGTCTGTTTCAACCTCTTCCATGTTACACAAACAGTAAAACTCCATGGTCTTTTACTGTAGCTATAACTTTTCCATTACTCCAGTTATGCAACAAGATGATGTCTTTTGAGAAAGCATGGGCAGGCTCGGTTCAGGGGCCGGAGCTAAAGAGCTTAGAGCCCGTGAAGCAAAGCCTGTAACTGTCGAAACTCCGGGCGACTACTGACCTTCTGTTGTATACATAACTGCACTACAGCTGTAAATATTTGTTCAAATTCTTCGGACTCTCTGGCTGACAGCAAACTTTGCATATCCAGTAACCAATAACCAAAAGCACGAACTTCCAGCGCACAAAACAGCTGCTGTTGTTTTTGTGGCAGGGCATGTAACGCAGTAGCAGCGCCAAAGTCGCCCAGATACAGCTGTTGCTCTTCATTCACCAGCATATTGTGCGCATACAAGTCGCCATGTGTGATCTGCTGCTGATGCAAATGCGCCATCACGCTCACCACCTGCTCAGCCAGCTGTTTCAGCTGCAACAGCGTCAGGTTTTGGCCTTGCGTAAACGTATCGCGGGTGCAGGTATCAAAAGAAGGCGGTTGCCCTAACACAGAAAATGACGCTGGTACCAGATCCATCACTAAGCCAGGTAAATCGCAGTCCTTTAATTTTGCTTTGACGGCTATTAAATTCGGATGCTGACCTGCATTCAGGTAGTTATTCATCTCATCTTTTGGACAACCATCACTGGTGATCCAGCCTTTAAATTGCTTTAACGCCACCAGCTCTGGCTCTTGCGCAAAACGCGCCTGATAAATCACACCGGATGCGCCTTCACCTAGTTTTTCGAACAACTGATAATCCGACAAACTATGAGCAGTAATAGCCACAGCCTCAGGCACAGGACAAGCAGGGTTTGCCCCCAGCGCCAGCCAGGCTAATTTGGGCAATTCAAATAACCAGTCAGGAAAAGACTCAAACTGATTCAGCGATAAGCGTAATAAGCCCAGCTCTCGGCATTGCTGCATCGAATCCGGTAACGAAGCCAATTGATTACCGGCCATCGCCACTTTACGCAGTTTTTTGTAGCGTCCAAAGTCATTAGGTAATGCTGTCAGCTGATTGTCTGTCAGGATCAGCCACTCCAATTGTTCAGGTAAGCAAGCTTCGGCAAAGTCTGTCAGCTTATTGCCTTTAAAACTAACCATCACCAGCGCAGGACAAAGGCTTAACACTGCAGGAATATGGCTGAACTTGTTAGAGGTTAAAAACAAACGTTTCAGCTTTTTAAAACGGTGCAAATCAGCAGGTAAATCCGTGAGCTGATTGCCGGATAAATCCAGAATTTCCAGGCTATCGGCAAAACGGTATAACCCGGCTGGAAATTCGTTCAAGCCCGCAGAAAGATTAATACGGCTTAATGGCGCTGTGGTCTGTGCTAAAGTTTCAAGGTTAAACATCTTATTCCAACCCGCTGAAAAAGCCGGATTGTACAGTGCAGAACCCAATTCGGCAAAACAGACTCAGTCTCCCTTGAGATCTGTCCAGACTAAACCAATATCAATTTAAGCTTTTACAAATCAGGCACAACAGGAGAGCTTTATGAGCAACACTTATACCCCACCAAAAGTCTGGACATGGGACAGTCAAAACGGCGGCGCCTTTGCCAATATAAACAGGCCTGTCTCTGGTGCAACCCATGACAAAACTTTGCCTGTTGGCGAACATGATTTACAGCTTTATTCAATGGCAACGCCAAACGGTGTCAAAGTAACAATGCTGCTGGAAGAGCTACTGGAAGCTGGCCATCAGGCTGCTGATTACGACGCCTGGCTGATCAACATTCGTGATGGCGACCAGTTTGGCAGTGGTTTTGTTGCCGTCAACCCAAACAGTAAAATTCCGGCTTTGTTTGATCGCAGTACAGGGATCCGGCTCTTTGAGTCAGGGTCAATTTTGTTGTATCTGGCAGAAAAATTTGGCGCTTTTTTGCCAAAAGATCTGGCCAAACGCACTGAAGTAATGAATTGGTTGTTCTGGCAAATGGGCAGCGCCCCTTTTGTTGGTGGTGGCTTTGGTCATTTTTACGCCTATGCGCCGGAAAAATACGAATACCCCATCAACAGATATGCGATGGAAACAAAACGTCAGCTGGATGTGCTGGATCGACAACTGGCGAAACATCCATTTGTCGCAGGCGATGAGTACAGCATTGCCGATATGGCGATTTGGTCCTGGTATGGCGCTTTGGTGTTGGGCCGGGCCTACAATGCAGCCGAATTTCTGGATGTACAAAGTTACCAACATCTGCAACGCTGGGCCAAACAAATTGATGCACGCCCTGCAGTACAAAGGGCTGTGAAGGTGAATCGCAACTGGGGTGAAGCCCACGAGCAGCTGCCAGAGCGCCATAGCGCTGCAGATTTTGACAGCATTCCTAAAGCCTAAATGCCTGAAGCTTAATCAGTCCGGTTGGCAAAAGGCAGGCTGTCTTGTGCCTCCTGCTGATACTGCACTATAGCCCGTTGCTCCTGCAGGCAGTAACGGGCTATAGCTTCATTGATAGCCTTGTGCTGAGCTTTTTCAGTAAAGTGATAAAAGCCACGTCGAAGTACTGGTGCAAAACCACGTTGCAGTTTATGTTCGCCCTGAGCTCCGGCATCAAAAAACTGCAGTCCCTGTGTGATGCAATACTCTATGCCGCTGTAATAACAGCATTCAAAATGCAGGAAATTAAAATCTTCTGCACAGCCCCAATAACGGCCATACAAGCTAGTCTCTGACTGGAAACACAAAGAAGCGGCCAGCATTTTTTCATCGGAAAAAGCAGCAAAGACCACCATTTGCTTTGCCATAGTCTGGCCCCACAACCTGAAGGTGTCCGCTGTTAAATAGCCATTGTGACGGGAACGTTTTTGGTAGGTGTCGCAATAAAAGCCATAAAACTGCTGCCAGAACTGCGGCGTTAAATCGGCGCCTGTTAAGGTTTTAAGCACAATGCCCTGCTCTGTCACTGCAGCTCTTTCCTTCCGGATTTGTTTACGTTTGCGCGCTGTCAGTATCGCCAGAAACTCCTCAAAATGCTGAAAGCTCTGATTGGCCCATAAAAACTGCACATCAAAACGTTCAATAAAACCAGCGTCACGAAAAACCTGCTGATCACCAGGTTCGGCATACAGGCATTGCAGATGGCTTAAAGGCAGTACCTGATTGAGCTGACTGACCCCCAGCTGTAACCATTGCAGCAATTGCGCTTTATCGACACCAGCGGCCAGCCCCAAACGTGGCCCTTCAGCAGGGGTAAAAGGAATAGCCAGCAATAACTTAGGGTAATAGTCCAAACCGTAGTTTTGATAAGCTTCGGCAAAAGACCAGTCGAACAAGTATTCGCCATAGGAATGCAATTTGAGATAAGCAGGCACAGCGGCGATCAGTTGATCGTCTTGCCAGACCACAAAGTGCCGCACCAGCCAGCCGGTGTGCCGGCCTAAACTGCTGCCAACACTAGCACCTAATTCCAGCGCCTGTAAAAACTCATGGCGGGTAAAAGGGTAATCTACCGGGAATAAAGCATTCCAGTCCGCTGCTTTGACTTTACTGATGGAATCAAGCCACTGCAGCTGCATATCAGGACCTTAACAATGCAATGCGGCCAGTTTTGACCACTTGTTTATAAATACGAGGCTCCGGGGAGAGCACATACAAATCTCCATTGAGGCCTGTCAGTTGGATTGGCACCAGACTTTGTCGAGCCACATCGGCATTGGCCTCAATATGAGCGGCTTCGCCATGCACTGGCACAGCGATTTGAGGTTTGACCCAGCTGTACAATAATTCCAGCTCACCGCGGCACGGATGCCCTGAAACGTGAATAGGTAAGTCAGTGTTATGGCTTTGTAAGGTTTGAATGTCACGTTGCTGAAATTGCTGCACCAGCTTTTCAATAAAAGCTTCATTGCCCGGAATGATAATGGAGCTGAAGATGACTAAATCACCGCCTTCGAGCGACAACTCGCGCTGCATATCAGCGGCTAACCGGCTTAAAGTTGCTTTAGGTTCACCCTGACTGCCGGTCGCGACCACTAAGACTTCTTCTTTGGGTAAATAACCTAAATCATTGGCGTCTATCAGATGAATATCGTCAGGCCAGTGCCCTGTAGCACGAGCAGCACCCACCATATTTTGTAAAGAGCGGCCCAAAAGCGCCATATATCGGCCGGTTTTATTCGCCACCCGGCCAAGCGCTATTAGACGCCCGACATTGCTGCTAAAACCACTGACTACCACACGGCCCTTTGCCTCGCTTATCACCTGCAACAAGGCTTGATAACAGTCGTGTTCTGATACAGAAAAACCTTCACGCAATGCATTGGTGGAGTCACAGACCATAGCTGTGACATTTTCCTGAGCTAAACGCTGAAACACACGAGGTTTAAAGGCTTTCCCTGTCATAGGTGTTGCATCTATTTTCCAGTCGGCTGTATGAAACACCGAACCTGCGTCAGTGCGTATCATCAGGCAATGAGGCTCAGGGATGGAATGGGTAATAGAGAGAAACTGCACCGCAAAAGGGCCTATATGTTTGGTGTCACCGGTTTTGACTTCAATGATAGGTACTTTATCTAAAAGCCCAACTTCGGCAAGCTTACGACGCAAAATTTCAGCCGTAAAAGCAGTGGCATACACAGGGCATTTAAAACGGGGCCACAGTGCGGGCAAAGCACCTATATGATCTTCATGGGCATGAGTAATAACAATACCGGCCAGATATTCAGGTTGTTTGGCAATAAAAGCCGGATCGGCCGCCACCACGTCAGCCTTAGTCAGGTCATCAGGCTGCAGTGGGCTGTTAAAAGTCACACCACAATCCACCATCAGCCAGTAACCGGCATGACCATATAAATTCAGGTTCATGCCAATTTCGCCTGTGCCACCTAAAGGTAAAAACCACAAATCAGCGCGGCCCGGTATTAAATCCACAATCACAACTTCCTGCGCTTTTCACAACCATTATTCACAATACGGCTAGTGTAAGCTGATTGGCCCAGTCAGCCTAGTAATAAAGCAGCCTGGCGATAAAGGTAGCCTAACAATAAAGATCGCATAGATGCTTAATGCACAGGTCCGGCGCTTTGATCAATTTGCTGTTGCAGCGATTTGGCAAAACCCAACAAAAACAGCAGCTCCGCCATCACAAACAAAGGCCCTATCAATAAACCCACCAAATCATCGACAAAAGCCGGTTTTTTGCCTTCGAAATAATGCCCGATAAACTGCAAAACCCAACCCAACACAAATACAGCAACAGAACTACCTAACCAGGCAGCGGTGCTGTTAAGTGCGACCAATTGCAACGCCAGCGCATAACAGCTAGCGCTAAAGCCCAACATCACCAGCCCCATAATGAAACTTAAACGGAAATAAAACAGCAAAGAGCCAACCAGCAGCAGATGAGTGGCTGTAATACCCGCTGCTATCTCAAACGATAATAAGCTAAACAACGCAATAACAATCAGCGGGATACCGGCAAAATGGGTGTAAATATTGCGCTGGTCTCTGTGGTAATGAGCGTACTGAATTAAATGTTCTGATAAGGTTTTCATAGGATTCTCCTTAGTGAAAACAACACTCTAAGGCAGAAGTTAATCTAAGCTCTGTCGGATAACTGACAATCAGGCCACTTTAATTCAATGGCATTTCTGCAGCTTGTTTTAACAGCTTCGGATCCAGTACTTCAATTTCGCCATAACTGGTTCGGATCACTCCATTTGCTACCAGTTGCTGAAGTAACTGATTAATAGTCTGGCGTGATAACGACAATAATTGCCCTAGCTGCTCTTGCTGCACAGGGATCAGGTAACGCTCATCTTGCTGATGCAAACGACATAACATTAATAAACGTCTGGCCAAACGCACTGAAGCGGGTAACAAACTCATATCTTCCAGCGCTTGAAACACCAAACGCATTTTTTCAGTCAATAACTGGCCAAAGCGTTGCCACCAAAGCGGGTCTTGCTGCACTAATTGCTGCAAAGCTGAATTGTTCAACTGCAGCAACTGACAAGCCACACTGGCGGTAGCGTCATGAGTGCGGGCTTTGCGGTCAAATAAGGCTATTTCACCTATCCAGTCACCGGCTTCCACTATGGTCAGCAAAGCTTCGCGGCCTGAACTGTGCACACCAGCTATCAGCAAAGCACCGGATAACAACACATAGATACCATCAAACTCATCACCGCGATTGAATAAACGTTGCCCTGCCCCCAGTTGCACAAGTCTGGCATGAGTTAACAACTGCTGCTGTTGGCTGGCTGACAAAGCCGCAAACCAGTGGCTGTGCTCCCGAAGCTGTAATGCAAAATGGTCGGACATAACTAAACCTGAGCTTATCAAGCTGAATAATTCAAACTGTGCACAAGGTAGGAGATCCGGATAAAATCAGCAAGCACAGCAGCTCAGCATTCAATCCAAAACAGGAAAACAGATGAACAGAAGACAATTTTTAATAGCAGGTGCAGGTATTACTGTGGCTGCAGCTGCAGGATTGGAACTGGGTAGCAGAGGTTTTGAAGCCCATTGGGATGCCTTAATAGAGCAACTGCAATGGCTGCAGAATAAAGAACTGACCAGTAGCGGCAGCTGGAATCCAAGCCAGGTATTTCAGCATCTGGCGCAAAGCGTTCAGGGCTCATTTCAGGGTTACCCTGAACATAAAGCAGCCTGGTTTACCCACAGTATTGGGCCTGTTGCTCTTAAAGCCTTTAAAACCGCCGGCGCTATGCATCATCCGCTGGATGAAGTGATCCCAGGCATGCCGCAGCTTGACGCAACCATACCAACACAACAGGCCTTGCAGTCCTTGTTACAGGCCTTAGAGCAATTTACACAAAGCACCACTCTTACCCCACATTTTGCCTACGGAGTGCTGAATCATCAGGACTATCAGGCCGCTCATGTCATGCATATCCGGCAGCATTTACAGCACATTCACAGTGCTTAGTACCTTGTATTTATAAAGGACTGACACTGAGCGCTTCAAAAGCCGGGATCTGCCAGCAGGTGGCATCAGGCGCAATAGCAGTGTTCAAAGTCATATGTTGCATCACCACCTGATCCACTATTGCTGTCGCCTTAGCCGCCATCTGATCAAAGTTATCTATGCCGTTATTAGCAAAACCTTTACGGGTGCGGTGAATATTAAATTTGTCAGAGAAGCTGCGGCCAAAAGCCTGTTCCACTCCAGATTTTCCCAGCATAAAACCATAGAGACCACCCCAGGTTGCAGCCGGATTATCTGAATCCCACCCCGCCAATACAGCTATTTTTATTGTCTCCTGCATATCGCCTTCGCCATAAAACAAGCTGACCAAACTGGCAGCAAAGTTAATACCAGCAGCAAAACAGCCATTGCAATACAACTTTTTGCCGGTAATTTCATAACCGTCTTTTGCCTCTACCTGATAACGCTGATACAGCTTGTCTCTGGCCTCTTCCCAAGGCATTCCGGACTGATACAAAGACCAGACATAATCAAACATCTTGGCCGGATACTGGTTTGATGGCAGCTCAGCGCGAGCCTGATGAGCAATTCGCAGCAATTGCGGTTGAATAACTTTGGCAGGATCCACTGCAGCTGAGAGCGCATGCATCACGACATAAAAATTAGCGATATCCGCAGCCTCAGCATAAGCCGTAGTACGTATAGGTAAATAGGCCAGTTTGGACGCTATATCAGGACGAAACGGCGCCAGAATACCAAAAAGCTCAGTGGTCAGTTGGGCATCAATCATATCGTAGTGCGGGTTATTCGCGGGCATACCAGTATAGGGCGGCAGAATATTTTGCTGCATTAAATCAAAAGCTTGCTGATTCGACACCCATAAGAAGTTTTCTGGTTTGCCTTCTGCGGTTTTAAATGGTGTTTCTGAATCTTTGTAAATATGAGCCAGCCAACCATCGCGTATTTGTTCTGCGCTGAGCTGTGGTTGTTTGCTGTCGTGCATCAGTTTCAGATAAATGTATTCAATATCGCTGTCATCATCCGAACCCCAGACTTCATCTTTATCTGCCACTACCCAATCAATAGTGTCAGATAAATTACTTGGAATACCCTGGCCCCAGATACTGGGCTGATCTTTTTTTTGCCAGTCCTTGCGGCTATAAAACTGTCCTGCTGGTCCCTCGCCACCAATTTTATCCATTTCTGTGACCAACCCGGTCCAGTTGGCAATACTCAGCCCCAGCCAAAAACCATGCACTTTGTCGGCGTATAGCTTTTTATCCAGTTTGTGGTGCTCCTCAGCTGCAACCTGACATGAAGCAGCTTGTTGTTGCGCCACCGCGTCAGAAAGCATTCCGACAGCAAACAACAGGCCTGCTATAAAACCTCTGGATCTCATATTTCCACCCAATGAAAGCACTTACAAAGCACTGTTATCCAACGCCAGCTCAATAGTGTCAAGCAACAGCAAAGCACCGGGCCTTCATGCGCAAAAATCACTCACCTGTTGAATAAAAAAAAATCAACCACACCAATATTGCATAATTATGATTTAAAGCCTTCTACTGTTTGTTACAACAACAACCGACAAGGCCAGACAAATAAAGGGATGTAGCAAAAGTTAAACAAAAACAATCGAATGAATTTAATTTGTTAATTGTTGAATTAAAATTCACCAGACGATTTGTGGGCCTATTGTTTTATGATTTCCTCTATGCTTTCATCAGATGAACCGCCAAAAAATCACGACCAACAGAGGTAATTTCCATGAATTTCCAGCCCAGCCTGTTATCGCTGGCCATTGCTTCAGTGTTAGCTGTACCCGCAGGTACAGTGCTCGCAGAAGACCTGGCAGCCCAGGAACAACAAATTGAGGTGATTAATGTCACCGCAACCCGCCGCAGCGGAACAGTGCAGGAAGCACCTCTGAATATCACAGCTCTGGACAATGACGTGATAGCGCAGCAAAACATTAGCGAGCTGGCCGATATAGCGCGTTGGGTGCCAGGTTTAACCATTACAGATCAAGGTGGCCGTGAAGCCTCACCTATCATAGTACGAGGTTTAAATACCAACTCGTCAGGTCCAGGCTCTGACGGTGGCACAGTGTCCACCTACATTGGTGAATTGCCAGCAGCAGTGGATCTGAAACTGGTGGATGTTGAACGGGTTGAAGTACTGATAGGCCCGCAAGGCACTTTATATGGTGCAGGCACTTTAGGCGGCGCCATTCGTTATATTCTGAATAAACCAGAAACTGACGTGACCAGCGGCAGTATCTTCGGTGATTTATCCTCTACAGCTGAAAGTGATAGTTTGGGTAAACAAGGTGGTTTTATTTTTAACCTGCCCCTGATCAGTGACACTTTGGCTTTACGTGCGTCGCTAAATTATCTGAACGACCCGGGTTATATAGATTACAACTACCTGGTGCGTGAACCTGGCGTGTCGCTGACCGACCCTGACTGGAGTGACAGCGCTGAAGTTGCCGACAATATCTCTCGTAAAGCCGATGCCAATGGTGAAAAAACCACTACAGGCCGTATTGCTCTGCGCTGGACTCCAAACGACTGGTTAGACAGCACGTTAAACTACTACTTCCAAAATGAAGAAATTGAAGGCCGTGGTATTACCCATTACGACGCTTTGGGTGCAGCTAACCCGCTGCAGCCTTTGGTTGGAAAATACGAATCGGCTTACCGTTATGAAGAGCCAAATGATATCGACAACTCGCTATTGAGTCTGGAAGTCAGCGTTGATTTAGAATTTGCCGAACTGGTTTCTGCCACAGGTTTAGCTAAAACAGAAGAGCAGGGCCAGCGTGACCAGACCGACTTATTAATGCGTCTGGATTATGGTTATGAAGAGTTTCCGGCTTTTTCCGCTTTTACCCGCGAAGATGAAGAAGAAGAAATCTTTACTCAGGAGCTGCGTTTAGTTTCGACTGGCGACAGCGACCTGAGCTGGATAGTTGGTGCTTTTTACAATAAATCCGAATTTGAAGGCTATAGCAGAGAATACACTCCGGGCTTTGACCAATATGCGTTGACCGAATGGGAGGCTGGTGGAAATCCCCGTCCTGACGCTTTGGAATATATATCTGTCGATGATACCGAAGTCACAGAAAAAGCCATTTTTGGTGAATTGGGTTATCAGTTGACTGAGCAACTGGCTTTTACTCTAGGTGCACGTTTTTACGACTACAAAGTGGACTCTAAATCAGCTTACGACACTCCGCTGTATAACACAGTGTTTGGCGGTGCCGCATCGGATGCGATTACATTAGATTTTACAGATTCTTCAGTTATGGCTGAGGATAGTGGTAACTTGTTGAAGTTTAATACGAATTATAAATTCACCTCTGATGTGATGGCTTACTTTACAGTGAGTGAAGGCTTCCGCATTGGTGGCACCAATGGCGTGGCGCTGTGTGAGGATCCATTACCGACGGATTCGCCTCAACTCTGTGCTCTTCCCAATGAGCGCTTGTTCACGCCAGACACCACCACTAACTATGAGTTAGGTTTTAAAACCAGTTGGTTTAAAAACAAACTGCACTTTAACGCCGCGGTATTTAATGTCGATTGGAAAGATGCGCAGATCTCAAGTACTACTGTAAATGGTCAGATCCCTATTATTGCGAATGCTGCATCAGCCAACTCCAAAGGTGTAGAAATATCAGCTCGGGCCATTTTACCTAATGGCGTCAGCACCTATGCCACTTATGCCTATACCAGAGCTAAGTTAACCAGCGATGCGCCTTTCCTGTTTGCAGTAGTGGACGATCAGGGCACTGAATTACAGGACTTTTACGATGGTAAAGATGGTGATCGCTTGCCAGGTTCACCTGAGCATCAATTCTCTTTAGGTGTGAACTATCAGACCGAAGTGTTAGATGGTAAACAGTTGGATCTGACCTATGGTTTAACCTACCAAAGTGACGTGATTTCCAAAGTAGGTTTACGCGCAGATGGTGAAGCATTACCTGCTTACGCCTTAAGTAATGTGGCTGCCAAACTGGCTGAAGAGAGCTGGTCTGTTACCTTCTATGTCGACAACCTGTTTGATAAATATGCCTTTACTTCGGTTCGCCGTGATAAAGGGGATATAGGTCTGGCTACCTATCCGGAAATGAATGTGAACGACCCAGCCTTACAGCGCAATTACGGTCATTACATTCTGACCCCTATGACTGTTGGTATGAAGTTTAACTATCAATTCGAAATTTAAACTTTGCCAGGTTAGTACTGTTGTTTACAAGGGCACTGACAGTGCCCTTATTTTTATTCAGGATTTTATGACTTCAACGCTCCCGACCGCTTTGTCCAAACAACACCAGCAGGCCTTGCAGCTTATCCAACAAAGGCGCTTTAAAGAGGCGCATGCCTGTCTTGTTCAGTTGCTCGAACATCAGCCGGACCACGCAGACAGCTATTTTTTATTGGGTGTAATTAACCTTGACTATGGTCAGGTGCAAAAGTCCATCCGGTTAATGGAAAAGGCGGTTAGCCTGCATGCAAAAGATGAATATCTGGCGCATCTGGCCAAAGGCTACAGCCTGATAGGCGACTTAAATAAAGCCAAAGCCATAGCAGAGTCTTTACCTGCAGACCAGATCCAACAGGCTTTAACTTTAGATACCTTGGGGGTGGCCTTAAGCCGGGTTGGTTTACACCAACTGGCCTTAAGTTACTTTCAACGGGCGACACAGCTTCAAACCAACAAAGCCCCCTATTTTTACAACCTTGGCGTATCCCTGAAATTTACCGGCGATTTTGCAGCCGCCAAAGCAGCTTTTGAGCAGGCATTGCAATTGGAACCTGCTTTTTATCAGGCGCACTATGCGATGAGTGATCTGGCCATGACCACGGATCCTCAAGCCAGGATCAACCAACTTTCAGAAGTAAAAAGCAGTGTCCGATCCGCCGATGCAATGCTGCATATAGGCCATGCGCTGGCCAAAGAATACGAAGCCATCCACAACTACCCAGCCGCTATGGCCGAACTGCATCAGGCGAAACAAGTGAAATCTCAAAGCCTGAACTATCAACCTGAAGATGACCGGGCTTTGTTTGATGCTGCGGTACAACATGCCAGCAAACCAGTGCATAAGGCTGCTGGCTGTCAAAGCCGTGAACCCATCTTTATTCTGGGTATGCCGCGTTCAGGCACCACCTTAGTGGAACGAATTTTAACCAGCCATAGCGAGGTGTTATCCGCAGGCGAGTTGCAGGACTTTGGTTTAGCGGTAAAAGAGCTGACTGCAACAAGCAGCGAGAAAGTACTGGATCCGGCAACCTTAAATGCAGCTTATGCTTTGGATTTTAATGCCTTAGGGGAACGTTATCTGCAGCGCAGCAGAGTGGTTACCGGCAGCAAAGCCCATTTTATCGACAAATTACCCTTTAACTTTTTTTATATAGACCTGATACGCCGCGCTTTACCGAATGCCAAAATCATCTGCATGATGCGTCATCCGGTGGACACTTGCCTTGGTAACTACAGAGCGCTGTTTTCCCTTGGCAGTCCTTATTACCGTTATGCCTTTCAGCTCAAACACATCGCAGCTTTTTATGCCAGTTTTCACCGACTGGCTATGTTCTGGCAACAGCAAAAGCTGGCCAATTTCCGGCTGCAAAGTTATGAAGATCTGGTGCAGGATCCTAAACAACAGATCACTGAATTACTTGAGTTTTGTGGTTTGAGCTGGCAAGAAGCCTGTCTGCACAGCGAACAGAATCAGGCCCCTGTATCGACTGCATCTAAAGTACAGGTGCGCCAGCCTATCAATACCAATTCAGTTGGCCGCTGGCAAAAATACCAGCCCTTACTTGACCCTTTGCTGCAGCAACTCAGGGCTGAAGGGTTGGAGTGCTGAGGTATTGTTAACGGGTCAATTCAGCCAACAGATAAAAATAAGCTTCTTGTTTGTTGTCGCTTTGAAAGGAATAAGAACTGCCATAACGCCACCAGCTTTCTGCTGACATACTGTTGTAAATCATTGTGAAACTATGAGGCTCATACTGATAACCGCGGATCTCACAGATACTGGTTTTGCAGGACACAGAACTTAGTTTCACTTTGGCTGTGTTCTCGTGTGCAGCAAAGTAGTCGCGGACTTTTTGTTCCACATCATAGGCCCATTCGCTATCTATTTCTTCAGCCTGATGCAGCTTCAGGTAATCAATGGCCTGTCCCTGCTGCTTTGCCATCAGGCTGGCAAAAGGCTCAGGCAAAAAAGACTGAGCCTGCTGCAGACTGATAGTGGTTGGTACTCCTTTCTCGCCAGACCCCGCAAATTCCGGCTGATACGCCTGCTCTAAGCGAAGTGCCGCATCCTCCAGCCTTTGGTTACTGGTTACCAGCTGTTGCTCTAACATCTGCACTTTGTTTTGCAGTAAGGTCAACTGGTGCGGACTGGCTGTTGCTTGAGCTGTGACCTGAGCCGCAGCTGGCACAGTGTCTGGCTGTTGCGGCTGTTCAATACCGCTTTGCTGCTGTGGCTCAGTGGCCTTGTTAGCGCTCTGAAGGCCAAAAGTGCTGAGTTGAACTCCAAGCACTAACCCCACCGCAAAAACCAAGACAACAAGCAGCACTGTGGTTAGTTTCATTTTGACTCCGTTCAAAATTTTTTTACCGCCTCAGACTAGCAGTAAGGCAGCTCAGAGGCCAGTGCCGCTTTGCTGGCGACGTTTCAGACCTCAAAGTAACTTGCCCCCGACCTGCCAGAGCTATGCTAGAGTTAAATCAACGGCTTAATCATTTTTAATTATAGCTATTCTGAAAAGTGGCCTGGACATTGGGGGAATATATGGCTTTTAGTTTAGCTGCAACAACCTTAAGCAATACCTCAATCAAAGAACAAAGCCCAGCCGAACAAAGTCTGCGGGATATCATCCAGTTGGCCAGCTACATTTGTGACGCTCCAGTGGCCATGGTTACACAGGCGGATGATTCAGAGCTGAATTTAATCGTTAAGCTTGGGTTTGAAGGAAATTCTGTTCTGCGTAAAGAGTCATTTTGTGGCCACGCCATGGAAGTACCTGATGCAGTGATGGTGATACCTGACACCACCTTAGACAGCAGGTTCAGAACTCACCCTATGGTGACTCAAGGTCCGGAATACAGATTCTATGCCGGCTCACCTTTGGTTGATCCCGAAGGCTATGTCATAGGTACTATTTGCGTATTCGATTATCAGCCTAAGCAATTGAACCAGAGACAAATTGATTCTTTGCAGGCACTTTCCAGACAAGTTATCGCCATGCTGGAACTAAAAAAACTCAGCGAACAATTACACCAGACCAGCATGACTGATGCGTTGACCGGGGTAAATAACAGGAGAGCTTTTGATCAACGATTTGAAGCTGAATTTGCCCGCTGGCAAAGAACAGGTCAGCCTTTTACGCTGGCACTGATAGACGTTGATCATTTTAAAAGCTTTAACGACAGTTTTGGCCATGCTGCAGGCGATCAGGCCCTTGCCGAAGTCGCTAAACTGTTCGCACGCCACTGCAGAAATTATGATTTTTTTGCCCGTTATGGCGGCGAAGAATTTGTGTTGCTTTTACCCGGCACTGACAGAGTTGCTGCTTACAAAACTCTGGAGAAATTGCGACTGGCGCAGTGGCCAATCATGAATGGCCACTGCGCCAGCTCACTGTCAGTATAGGTTTGGCCAGCGCTGAAAAATTCAGTGATAAAAAACAATTGATCGAAGCGGCAGATCAGGTGCTTTACAAAGCTAAAGCTCAGGGCCGTAATCAAACAGGAGTATTCTCAGATAGCTAAGTTTCTGTCTAGTCCCTTAATCAATGACTCCACAGATAACAGCGTCAACACTAGCATCGGGGTTCTCACTTGCCGTTTTGCTGTTATTACCGGAAGCTGTTCAGATATAGATTTAGCCGCTACTTCGGCCTTATTAAACCAAGGAGTAAAGGTTTTGCCATTTCGCGCAAAAAAGCAAGCTTGCCCCCTGTTGTCTCATTATGGCGAGCATTGGATCTGATGCCAGGGCGATGTAACCCAAGCCACTTTAGCCCCTATGTAGTTGCACTTTTTATGTCGTTACTAATGTCCGGAGTGATGTCGTGGTATATCACAGCGCTGAACCTGAGTTGGCAGTGATGCAGCAGGCAGGCTTTAGCAGTAAGTTCAACTTTAACAAAGAGTTCTTAAGAGTGGTCGGGGTATCACCTTCGACTTTCCGACAAGAGGCAGGACTTTAATCCTGCTCCCACATCTCATCGTCAGCAGCCCAAAGCTTTAACAGCTCTGCCTGTCGTGCTAACTGGGCAGCCTGCTGAGCTAAGTCACCCGTTAATACCGGACTGCCAGTCCAGGCTGTGCCTTTTGCCGCAGCTGCAGCTAATGCGGCCCATTTTTTGGCAAAAGCAGCTAAAGCTTCACGAGGTTCAGCAGCATCTTCTGCGCTTAAATAATCAAAAGCCACAGGTTGCGGCTGAGCACCAGTGCTATCACCGGCTAAAATCCAGTGCCCAACGAAACCCGGATCGGCTGGGTCTTCCACTGCCCATAAACCTACATAAGGAGCGGCATACCATTCAGGCCAGTCACAAATCACACCATGCGGAATGTTCTGCTCTTTGACATAAGCTTCAATAGCGGCAAACTGTGCGTCACACCAGGCCCAGTCTTCTGCTTCATCCAAATCCATACACTAAGGCCCTTGTTGGCTGAAAAGCGCTATTTTCACTAAGTTAATCCAAGGCAGCAAGCTTTGATTTCAAGTACACTCTGCGCCTTGTTTCCCCCAGGACAGCCAAGATGACAGTGATAGATACTTTTGTTGCCCCGCCCTGTCATCAGTCTATTGAAACTCTGTATCAGGACGAGCATATTCTGCTGATCAATAAACCCAGCGGTTTATTAAGTTTATCCGGTAAAAACCCGCTGAATCTGGATTCAGTGCACTATCGTTTAGCCCAAATTTATCCGCTTATCAGCTTAATACACCGACTCGACTTTGGCACTTCAGGCATTATGCTGCTGGCCCTAGACAAAACCACTAACGCCTTGTTAAGCCAACAGTTTCAGTCCCGCACTGTGATCAAGCGCTACCAAAGCATAGTGGCTGGCCATATAAAACAAGATAGCGGCATCATCGAAGCACCTATCAGCAAAGACAAAGCCTTGTTTCCACGCTTAAAAGTTTGTTTTGAACAAGGCCAAAAAGCCCTTAGCCATTTTCAGGTATTGGAACGCCTGACCAAGCCGGACCGCACCAGGCTGCTATTTACGCCAACCACAGGCCGCACTCATCAACTACGGATCCATAGCCAGTTTATCGGCCATCCTATGCTGGGCTGTGATTTATATGGCACTAACGAAACACAAGCTATGGCACCACGACTGTTGCTGCATGCAGCAGAACTGGAGTTTGAGCATCCAGTCACAGGGCAACGCCTCAGTATTCATAGCCCTTGTCCTTTTTAGCGCTGTAATCCCTGTCACATTTCTGTCTTATTCACTGTGCTACTCTCAGCAGCATTTCATGGGCTATCTAGCACCCCTGATACCGCGGACAAGCTGTCACTGGAGTTCATCATGTCGAAACATTTTTCCGAAGTCGTCGCAAGCGCTTTATCAAGGCGTGATTTTTTAAAAGCAGGCAGCGCTTTAGCCTTAAGCTCGGGTTTACCTGCATTTGCTTCGGCACAAAACCAGACACAGGCGGTGCAATCGAGCTTAACTTTCAGCGAACAAAGTCATCACATGACACCAACACTGGAAGTACCACCAGGTTATCAGGCCCAGGTTCTGCTGAAATGGGGCGAACCTTTGTTTGCCAATGGCCCGGCTTTTGATCCAGCAACACAAACAGCGGAAAAACAGCAGCAACAATTTGGTTTTAATAACGACTTTATTGGCTTTTTGTCTTTACCTTTGGGCAGCAAAAATTCGGATCATGGCCTGTTGGTGGTCAATCATGAGTACACAGTGCCGGAAATCATGTGGCCAGGCTCTCCTGCAGCTACAGCGTTGAACAAAGCCCAAACGGACACCGACATAGCCGCGCATGGCCTGTCCGTGGTGGAAATTCAGCTTACGAATGGCCAGTGGCAGCAGAAAAAAGACTCCAGCTACACCAGACGTATTACCCCGCTGACGCCAATGACGCTGAATGGCCCGGCTGCAGGCAGTGACAGGTTAAAAACTGCCATTTCAGCAGATGGAGTACATACCCTTGGTACTTACGGCAATTGTGCCGGAGGTGTCACGCCCTGGGGCACAGTACTGACAGGCGAAGAAAATATTGATGCTATGTTTGCCGGCGATTTTAGTCAGAGCAAAGAACAGGCCAGCCTGAAGCGCTTTGGCATGGCGAAAAAAGCGCAAAAAAGTTGGGCTACACATTATGCACGTTGGGATTTAACCAAAGAGCCCAACGAAAGTTTTCATATGGGTTGGATAGTGGAAATAGACCCCTACGACCCCACTTCAGTGCCGAAAAAGCGTACAGCCCTTGGCCGCTTTAAACATGAAGGTGCCAATGTTTATATCAACCAGGATGGCCGTGTCGTGGCTTATATGGGCGATGACCAAAAGTTTGAATACCTGTACAAATTTGTCTCAGCAAACCGCTATCAGCCAGACAACAGAGCAGCCAATCTGGATTTACTCGACCAGGGTACTTTGTATTGCGCCCGCTTTGCTGCCGACGGCACAGTCGACTGGTTGCCGCTGGTGTTTGGTCAGGGCCCACTGACCGCAGCCCATGGTTTTCACAGTCAGGCCGATGTGGTCATCGATGTGCGCAAAGCCGCTGATTTATTGGGTGCTACCCCTATGGACAGGCCTGAGGATGTGGAAGTGAATCCGGCTAATGGCGCTGTGTATGTGATGCTGACCAAAAATGCCGACCGCAGCAAAAAGCAACGCAACCCGGCCAATCCACGCGCTGAAAACAAAGCAGGTCAGATTGTTGAACTGGTGCCACCAAAAGGCGATCACAGCTTGTCCAGTTTTGCCTGGGATATGTTTTTACTGGCAGGCCGGCGTGACGATCCCAGCACCAGCTACCATCCGGCTACAGCGGCAAACAGCTGGCTGGCTTGTCCTGATAACTGCGCTTTTGATAGTAAAGGCAGGTTATGGGTCACCTCTGATGGTGCCGAAGATTTTGGTATAGCCGAAGGCATTTGGGCCTGTGATGTCAGCGGCGCGTCGCGCGCTTTAATGAAACGTTTTTTAAGGGCCCCTCTTGGTTCTGAAATTTGTGGTCCATTTTTTAGCCCGGACGATAAACACTTGTTCTGCTCGGTACAGCATCCGGCTGAAGGCAGCAGTTTTGAAGCGCCATCCACCCGCTGGCCAGACTTCGATACCAGTCTGCCACCACGCCCTGCTGTGGTGGTGATCAATCGAAAAGATGGCGAGGTGGTTGGACGTTAATTCAGTTTCCAGCCTTCACTTTCTTGTCGCCTTTTAGACCCTTGCAATCTGTTGTTTAAGTGTCCCGGTCTGCTGACCGGGAACTTAGCACTGCAGCTCCTGTTGTCGTTTTTCCGCAACCATTAACAAAAAACTGAAGTCCGCTACCATATTTTATAAAAACCTGATGCTGCAGTGCACTGCTAGTCTGACAGTTCAACCCGGCGTTTAAGGCTTTGTCTCTGAAGCTATTTTGCAGTTTTACTCACCAAAAAACCTGAGCTTCACAACCCGCTTTGGTGAGGCCTGGTGATGAAGTCTTTGCTGAACCGTTAAAACTGGAGACCTGAATGCGACTACACAAAGGATTAGCGTTGCGGCTTGCACTTATGGCTTTGCCTTTGACCTGGCTGACAGCATGCAGCGAGCCTGCCACTACAACAGCCTCAGAGGTTGCTGTAAAACAACTGGGCAGTTTTCAACCTACTGAACACGGCGTGCTGATCCAACTGCCACAGCAGCACACGCAATTGCTGCGGCTGGAGGTGATGAGCGAGCGTATTATCCGGGTGACAGCTCTGCCCCATAACCAATTGTCTGCAGTAGGCAAAAGCTTAGTGGTCACAGCCCAACCCCAGGGCCAATTTACAGTTGAGCAACAAGGAGAGCAGCTACTGCTGAAAACCAACCAACTGACGGCCGTGGCATCTTTGCTGGATGGTGCTGTGCATTTTATCGATAAAAAGGGCCAGATCACTTTAGCTGAAACCAAACGTGAATTTGGCCCTGTGACGCAAGACCCGGTGCAAGCGGCTGCCGACTCCTATGCACTGCAGCAACAATGGAACAAAAACACAGATGAAGGCTTTTTTGGTCTGGGCCAACACCAGAATGGTCAGGTGAACTACGCGGGCGAACATGTTGAACTCACCACTCATAACCTGGTAATTTCGATACCGCTGGTGGTCTCGACCCGCAACTACGGCGTGCTTTGGGACAACGCTTCTATTACCCAGTTTGGTGATGCCAAAGGGGCTCAGCCATTTTTTGATCACTTTCAGCTGTTTGACGCCAACGGAAATCCGGGTGGGCTGACGGCAGAGTATTATGATGGCGACAAGCTGATCTTCAGTCGCATCGAACAAGGCCCCAATTACCAGTATTTGGCCAACAACAATGTGCGCGAATTCCCTTTCCCGAAAGAGCTGGGTGAGCTGAAACAACCTCGTGTGATCTGGAAAGGCGCTATTCGCACAGATCAGGCTGGCATGCATAAGTTCAGACTGTACAACAGTGGCTATGCCAAACTCAGTATTGGCGGCAAGCTATTGCTCGATCGCTGGCGGATGAACTGGAACCCCTGGTACCACACGACTCAAGCCGAATTTAGCCCAGGTGTAGCGCAAAACATTGAACTGGAATGGGATTCGCAAGGCGGTTATATCTTTCTAGAACACAACAAGCCGCAGCCAAAAGAGGATCAGTATTCACTGAGCTTTGCCTCTGAAAGCGGCAAAGCCATTGATTACTACTACATTGCCGGTGACAAAGCCGACGACATTATCAGCGGTTACCGCAGCTTAACAGGCAAAGCTGTGTTATTGCCGAAATGGGTGTATGGCTTTTGGCAAAGCCGCGAGCGCTACACCAATCAGCAGCAGTTGCTGGATGTGGTCAAAGAATACCGCAAACGCAAAATTCCTCTAGATAACATAGTGCTGGATTGGTCCTACTGGCCAGAGGATGCCTGGGGCAGTCATAAATTTGATCCGAAGCATTTTCCTGATCCGAAAAAAATGGTCGATGAAGTGCACGCCCTCAACGCCAATATCATGATTTCGGTCTGGCCAAAATTTTATGCCAGCACAGACCACTACAAAGAGCTGGACGCCAAAGGCTATATGCTGAGTAACAACGTGGAAAAAGAGAAGAACCTGGACTGGATAGGCCAGGGTTACCTGAACGGTTTCTACGACCCCTACCCTGAAGAGTCACAACAAATCTTCTGGCGTCAGATCGCAGAGAATTTAAATGTATTAGGTATAGATGCCTGGTGGCTGGATGCGTCAGAACCCGATATGCATTCCAACTTAAGCATCAAAAAACGCAAAGAAAATATGACGCCGCTGTCCATTGGCTCAGGCACTGAATACTTTAACTCGTACGGCCTGGCCAATGCCGAAGGGGTGTATGTAGGCGAGCGCCAGACTGACCCGGATAAACGCGCTTTTATCTTAACCCGCTCAGGTTTTGCCGGACAACAACGCGCCGGTGCCGCCATCTGGAGTGGCGACACAGTGCCACGCTGGTCCAATTTAAAAGAACAAATAGCCGCAGGCATAGGCGTAGGTTTAGCAGGTATGCCGAACTGGACCTTTGATATCGGAGGCTTTACGCCTGAAGATAAATACCGCTGGAAAAAAGACGGCAGCGCTATAGGGCATTTCTCTGGTTTACAGCCAGAAGATCAGGCGCCATGGCAGGAGCTGAACTTACGCTGGTTCCAGTTTGGTGCTTTTGCGCCTATCTTCCGCTCGCACGGCCAAAACCCGTACCGCGAAATTTATAATCTGGCCGATGAAGGCAGCGAGGTGTACAACAGTCTGGTGTATTACACCAAACTGCGTTACCAATTGATGCCTTATATCTATAGCGAAGCAGGTAAAATGTACCTGAACGACAATACCCTGATGCGTGGTTTAGTGATGGATTTTCCAACCGACAAAACCGCCATTCACCTGAACGATCAATACATGTTTGGCCCGGCCTTTTTAGTCAGCCCTGTGCACGAATATCAGGCCAGAAGCCGCGCTCTGTATCTGCCACAGGGTGCCGACTGGTATGATTTTTATAGCGGGGAAAAACTCAGTGGCGGCCAGCATATTCAAGCCGCAGCACCTTTAGACAAAATGCCTTTGTACGTCAAAGCAGGCTCCATAGTGCCAACAGGCGAGGACATTCAGTTTGTTAACGACAAAGCCGATGCCCCCATCACATTGAATATTTACACAGGCGCTGATGGTCACTACAGCCTGTATAACGACGATGGCCGCAGCTACGACTATGAAAAAGGCCACTACAGCACCATAGAACTGCATTACGACGACGCCAAAGGCCAACTGACCCTGGGTAAACGTCAGGGTGAGTATAAAGGGATGCAGAAAAACATCAGCTTTCAGATCCGCTGGATTGGCAGCACCCAAGGCATGGCAAAGTCTCTGACCGACCCAAGCAGCCAGACCGTGGTCTACAATGGTGAAGAGCTGGTGCTCAGTCGCTAACTGTGGCGAACAGCAAGGGTGGAACAGCAAGACTGGAAAAATGTATAGCCTTGTATTCCGCCCTTTTGATTCTTGGTGTTAACCTTTGTTTTAACCTTTGCTCAGAAAACCTGAAGCCAGCATATTAAAAGCGTCCAGTGTTTTTGGCAGCATGGTCTGAGGATCTTTACTGGATGCCAGCCAAAGCGCCGCATTTAATGCCGCACCGTTTAACAACATAGCAGCGGCTTCCGGATCTACTGCTTTGACAATACCTTGCTCGATCAACTGCTCAAGCTTAGCTCTGGTCGCCTGCAGGCAACGATTTTGACTTGGCCACTGCGACGGGTCACCCAACACTGCAGGGCCATCCAGCAATACAATGCGCTGCACTTCAGGGTCCAAAGCTTTTTCTATATAAGCCGCACCTTCTGCCAATAAACCTGACCAGATGTCTGCTGCTTTGGCTCCAACAGACTGTGCATAGTCCGCCATTTCAGAATCTATCTGGTCCACCACAGCAGCAAGCAAACCACGTTTATCACCAAAATTATGGTACAACGCGCCGCGGGTTAAGCCAGCTTCAGCGGTTAAATGATCCATAGAGGCCGCCGCATACCCCTGCTCAGCAAAGGCCTTTCGTGCCGCTGCAATCAGCTTTTCGCGGTTTTCCGCCATTTTGGTTAATCGGATGCTCATCTGAAACTCCTTTCACATACGCCATGTATGCCACTTGACATACGAAGCGTATGCGAGATATTCTACATACGCCTCGTATGTTAAACCAATTCAACATACAGGACTATTAAAACTATGCGGATTGTACAGTGCCCACACTGCGATCTGCAGCCATGCAGTCCATCCAACGAAGAGAGCTCTATCATGATCAAAAGAGAAAGCATTTTTCCTGCCAACAGACATGCACTCTATGAAGAGCATGGGTATTCGGCCGCTATACGTTCAGGCGATTTATTGTTTGTATCAGGCCAGGTTGGCAGTCATGCGGACGGCAGCCCGGAGCCAGATTTTGAGCGCCAGGTAGAATTAGCCTTTGACAATCTGCAAGCAACGCTGGCTGCTGCGGGCTGTGGTTTTGAGGATATTGTCGATGTCACGACTTTTCATACCGATCCACAACATCAGTTCGGCAGCATTATGAAAGTTAAACAGAAGATCTTTGGTGCTCCCCCTTATCCAAACTGGACAGCTGTTGGGGTGACCTGGTTATCCGGCTTTGATTTTGAGATTAAAGTGATAGCCCGAATTCCGGCCTGATGCGGGAAAAACAAAGGACTCTGGATTAAACAACGGCAGCAGGCATACCCCTGCTGCTGTTGTTTCGTATTGTCACACTTAGTTAAAACGGCAGTTGATTTAACAGCTCGTCATCGACGGTATTGGCCAGCGTCACCTGCAACTTAGGAGAGCGCGCCATTTCACGGCGGATGGCAAAATCGGCTTCTTTGTTACGCGCCCAGCTACGACGAGCTATGCCGTTATTGACATCAAAAAACAACATGGATTTTAACCGGCGTTCCGCTTCACCTGAACCATCCAGCAACATACCAAAACCACCGTTAATCACTTCACCCCAGCCAACACCGCCGCCGTTGTGAATAGACACCCAGGTGGCGCCGCGGAAGCCGTCACCTATGACGTTATGAATAGCCATATCCGCAGTAAAACGGCTACCGTCATAAATGTTCGAGGTTTCACGGAAAGGTGAATCTGTACCACTGACATCATGGTGATCGCGGCCTAATACTACTGGGCCTATCTCGCCACGGGCTATGGCCTGGTTAAAGGCTGCAGCAATTTCAGCGCGGCCCTGAGCGTCGGCATATAAAATGCGCGCCTGTGAACCTACCACTAATTTGTTTTGTTTGGCATCCAGGATCCAGCTGATATTGTCCTGCATCTGCTGCTGAATTTCTTCCGGCGATTCTGCCATGATTTTTTTCAGCACTTCTGCAGCTATGGCGTCGGTTTTATCCAGATCGTCCGCTTTGCCTGAAGTACAGACCCAACGGAAAGGGCCAAAACCATAGTCAAAACACATAGGGCCCAAAATATCCTGCACATAAGACGGATATTTAAAGTCGATGCCGTTGGCCGCCATTACATCACCACCAGCGCGGGACGCTTCCAGTAAAAAGGCATTGCCATAGTCAAAAAAGTAAGTGCCTTTGGCTGTGTGTTTATTCACTGTAGCAGCGTGACGTTTTAAGCTGTCCTGCACCTTGGCTTTAAACAGCTCCGGTTCTTCGCGGATTAACCTGTTGGCTTCGTCATAACTGATGCCAACAGGGTAATAACCACCTGACCACGGGTTGTGTAACGAGGTCTGGTCTGAGCCCAAATGCACAAAAATACCCTGCTGATCAAAGGCTTCCCATACATCCACTACGTTGCCGATATAAGCAATAGATACTACTTCGTTGCCAGCCTGAGCTTGTTTCACCCTGGCAATCAGAGCGTCCATGTTATCAATCAGCTCATCCACCCAACCTTGCTGATGGCGTTTGATGGCAGCTTTTGGATTAACTTCAGCACAAACCGTAATGCAGTTAGCTATGTTACCCGCCTTAGGCTGCGCACCACTCATGCCACCTAAACCTGCGGTTAAGAAAATTTTACCTTTGGGTGTATCACCTTTTTGCAGCACTTTACGGAAGGCGTTCATCACTGTAATGGTAGTGCCGTGCACTATGCCCTGCGGGCCAATGTACATAAAGGAACCGGCCGTCATCTGGCCATATTGGGTCACACCCAGGGCATTAAAACGTTCCCAGTCATCCGGCTTGGAATAGTTCGGGATCATCATGCCGTTGGTCACCACCACCCGCGGTGCTTCAACGGATGAAGGGAATAACCCCATAGGGTGGCCAGAGTACATATGCAGCGTCTGGTCTTCAGCCATTTCGCTTAAGTACTTCATGGTTAAGCGATACTGCGCCCAGTTCTGAAATACAGCGCCATTACCACCGTAGGTGATCAGCTCTTCCGGGTGCTGTGCCACGGCTGGATCTAAGTTATTGTCGATCATCAGCATAATAGCGGCAGCTTGCTGGCACCGGGCCGGGTAGTCGCTGATAGCACGGGCTTTAATGGCGTACTCCGGCTTAAAGCGATACATGTAAATACGGCCAAAGTTATTCAGTTCCTGCGCAAATTCAGCCGCCAGTTCGGCATGCCATTCTTTTGGGAAATAACGCAACGCATTACGTACCGCCAGCTGTTTTTCTGCTTTGGTTAAAATGTCTTTGCGTTTTGGCGCACGGTTGGCATCCAACGGATAAGCTTTAGCCGCAGGCAATACAGCCGGAATACCTTGTTTAATCTGATCCTGAAACGTCATCATCATGGCACTCCCTGTTAGTTCACTGCAAAAGCGACATGAAAAGCCTGGTTGCGAACCAGCTGGATCATCGCATCAATGTCCGGCTTTAACAGACGATCCTCTTCCAGCTTGGCCACTTTGGCGCGGATAATGGCATGATTTTCTTCGATTAAATCTGAACAGGTATGAGGACGACGGAACTCAATAGCCTGTGCCGCATACATCAGTTCAATGGCGAGGATTTTCTCCAGATTGCCCAAAATCTGATTCAGCTTACGACCCGAGATACTGCCCATAGACACATGGTCTTCCTGGCCCATAGAAGTCGGCACACTGTCAGCAGATGGTGGGAAACACAGAGATTTGTTTTCTGTCACCAATGCTGCCGTAGTGTACTGCGGGATCATCAGGCCGGAATTTAAACCACCGGCTTTGGTCAGCAAACGTGGTAAACCATGTAGACCTTCCAGTAACAAATAACAACGGCGGTCAGAAATATTGCCAAGCTCAGCTGCTGCTATCGAAGTGTAATCCAGTGCCATCGCCAGAGGCTGACCATGGAAACCACCACCGGACAAGGCTTCTTCAGCGCTGATGACGATTGGGTTGTCTGTGACTGAGTTCATCTCAATCTCAACCAGTTCTTTTAAATGGTAATAGGCATTGCGTGACGCGCCATGCACTTGCGGTATACAACGCAGTGAATAAGGGTCCTGCACTCTGGCACAACCAAAATGCGACGCCATATTTTCTGAGTCTTTAAACAGCCGGCGCATCCGCGCTGCTACTTCGATATTACCGGCAAAAGGACGGATTTGATGCAATTCAGCACGGAAAGGTGAACCACTGCCCTGCATACCTTCAATGCTCATAGCGCCCGCCACATCAGCTAAGTCCAGCAGGTAACGCATTTTGGACAATGCAGTGATACCGTGCGACAGAATAAACTGAGTGCCGTTAATCAGACCCAAACCTTCTTTGGCCTGCAGTTCCAGTGGTTCTAAACCATGCTGACGTAAAGCTTCAGCGGCCTGAATACTTTCTTTACCTTGCCAGAACTCGCCTTCACCTATCAGTGGCAGGAATAAATGCGACAGCGGCGCTAAGTCACCTGAAGCGCCAACCGAACCTTGTTCTGGCACCACAGGAATCAGGTCCAGCTCAATAAATTTCAGCATACGCTCAACCACTTCCAGCCGCACACCAGAATAGCCCTGGCTCAGTGCATGCACTTTAGTGATCAGCATCAGCTTAGAAATAGCTTTGGCAATAGGCTCACCTACACCAACCGCATGAGTGATCAGCAGGTTTTTCTGCAGCAGCGCGGTTTCAGCCGGTGAAATCTGGGTGTCGCATAAAGGACCAAAGCCCGTGTTGATGCCGTAAATGGCTTTATCTGAAGCCGCCATTTGGTCGACACAGCTGCGGCTGTGATTAATTTTTGCTATAGCTTCAGCATTTAACTGCGCTTGAATACGGCCTTCTGCAATAGCTTGTACTGTGTCCAGGTCAAGACGGTCAATGCCATAATTAAACACCATCTTCTACTCCTCTATCTGTTGCTGTGCTTGAGCCTTAAAGGCCAGAGATAAGCTAATGCTAGCTTGCTGTTGATGTTTTATAAATACATAATAACCGTATCTTATTCCGGAATTATCGAACTAAAGAGTGAGTCCTTATGCAAGTCCAGGACGTTGATTTACGCTTACTGCGAATTTTTGTCACCATAGTGGAATCCGGCGGTTTGTCGGCAGCCGAATCCAGGCTAAATATTGGCCGATCCACCATCAGCGCCCATTTGTCCGATCTGGAAATTCGTTTAGGTGTGACCTTGTGTAAACGCGGCCGCAGCGGTTTTGAGCTGACTGATGCTGGCCGGGTAACCTATCAGGCGTCTCTGCAACTGCTGCAGCAATGTGAATCCTTCGCAGCTACAGTGGCAGGCTCCAGACACACCTTGTCGGGCCGTGTCACTATTGCCATTGTTGATACGCTGATCAGCGATCCACGTTGTGGTGTCGCCAAAGCCATAGCTGCGCTGAAAAACAAAAGCAGCAATCTGCAGTTTGATATTCATGTGTGTGAAGCGCGTGAAGTAGAAACAGCAGTTGCCAATGGCCGCTCTTTAGTCGGCATTGGCGTCAGCCGTCATCATATCCGTGGCCTGCATTACCAGCCGCTGCATCCGGAAACCAACTATCTGTATTGCGCAGCCGGCCATGCTCTGTTTGACTGCGTTGCCAAGGACAGCAGCAGATTGTTGGCCCAGGCCGAAGTGGTGACCAGTAACTACATGAGGGATAAAGAGATCCGCAACGACGGCCTGAACTATCAGAACAGTGCCAGCGCTTACCATGACGAAGGTATAGCCCACCTGATTTTATCCGGTAAGTTTATTGGTTATTTGCCTGAACATTACGCCAGCTACTGGGTAGAAAAAGGCCTGTTTCGCGCCATTCAGCCGGAAAAATACAACTACCAAATTCCGGTGGTGCTAATCACGTCAAAAAGCAACAGCAGCTCACCTCTGGCCAAGGCCACTATTGAGGAGGTACAGCGATGTCACCGGGACTGAATATTAACCAGGGTAATAAGCTGCAAGAATCCCTGTTACCGCCGCAGAAAATGAAACAGAGAAGGAACGAATTAGCAGTACCCCACAGGATCGGCATTTGCCTGTGCCAGCGGCGCAATCAGCTATCCTGACATTTATCCGGTAACACAAGTCTATTGCATAGAATTCGCTATCACCGACAAAAAACTTAAAAATCACTTTCCAAAAACACGAATGCAACGCTTTAAGTACATAAAAAACAACATATTACCTTTATTGATTACAGACTTTATTACTGCTGATCTTTTTTTTCAAAATACATAAATTTAATTAGCACTATCATTTCATCCACTATTAGACTGCCTTGATTTAGCTCAAACTAATGTTGTAAAGAGTAGGACTAATGCGAAACAACCAACCAATAACAAGAAACGAAAAAACCTTTCCTGATACCACCAAACTGATTTCTGTGACAGATACCCAAGGCACTATTATGGAATGCAACGACGCATTCGTTGCAATCAGCGGTTTTGAAAAAAACGAGCTGATTGGACAACCACATAATATTGTCAGGCACCCTGAAATGCCCACGGCAGCATTTAAGGTTATGTGGGAGCATCTGAAAGCAGGAAAAGCGTGGATGGGGCTGGTCAAGAATCGCTGCAAGAATGGCGATTATTATTGGGTCGATGCCTATGTCACGCCAATCACTGAGAAAGGCAAAATTATTGGCTATGAATCTGTGCGCTCCAGTCCTAAGCGAGAGGATGTAGCCAGAGCGGAAGCTGCGTATGCAAAAATTAATGCCGGCAAAGCCTTAACCAAAGCCCCTCTAATATCGAAAACAAACTGGGTACTGGCAGCTGCACTGCTGTTGTGTACAACTCTCTTTCTTGCTGGCTTTCAGACCTTGTCTGAACTACTAATTGTGCCTTCTGTATTAATTTATGCCGTTTTGGTTTCCCTGAAAAACCAACGCACTCTCCAATCGCTCAATAATATGCTGGCAAGTAGTTTTTCGCATGAGCTGGCGGCACAAACCTATACAGATTCTCATGGCACTCTTGGCATGCTCAAAGTGGCGATGTTAAGTCAGGCTGCCCATTTGGGGGCTGTAATTACCCGTATCGAAAATGCGGCACTTCATGTTGCCAAAGAATCAGAACAAGGCCATCGACTCACGTTACAAACCTGCAGCGCCATAGAAAGGCAGCAAGCTGAAACGTTTCAGGTGGCAACAGCGATGAATGAGATGACCACAACCATAGCGGAAGTCTCTAAGCATGTGTCTGATACAGCGTCTCACGCCGATGTCGCCAATGGTTTAGCCATCAAAGGCAATCAGGTGGCCGAGGTCACCCGACAATCGATCCAAAACCTCAGAGATACAGTGTCGGATATCAGTACCTCAGTAGCAGAGGTGTCCGAGCAAACCAAACTCATAGCTCAGGCTGCTCAAATCATTGAACAAATTGCCGATCAAACCAACTTACTGGCTTTGAATGCGGCCATAGAGGCGGCACGAGCCGGCGACCAAGGACGAGGTTTTGCTGTGGTCGCCGACGAAGTTCGTCACCTGGCCAAACGCACTCAGGATTCAACCCGTGAGATTTACTCTATTGTGCAGCAGTTAACCTCTAAGGCTGAAAATGCTGTCACCACTGCCAAACTGGGTACTGTGGCCGCAGACGAAGGCCTGTTAAAAGTGCTGGAGAGTGGCAAGATGCTTAATGGCATATCAGAGGCTGTCGAACAAATAACTCATATGTCGACTCAAATGGCTGCGGCAGTGGAGGAACAGGCTAATGTAGCCGATGATATAAACAGGCAAGTCGTGAATATTTCTGATTTGGCAGGAACCAGCTCGGGCAGTGCAAATAACACGTCTGATTCTATTACTGTGCTAAAAACCACTGCAGATGAATTACACGAACTGGTAGTACGGTTCAAACGCTAGAGGCCAGGCAAGTCATACCCACCCTGAACGCTCAGATGAAAGAGGTTCAGGCTGACTCACGCCTCTCTGTCCGTCACTGACATTGAAAACCAGCAGCAGGTTCTGCCTTGTTCGAGCTGTTAATTTGTTGCTGGCTATCCAGCAGATTGCTGTCACGGGGCGACAGCTGCAGCGCTGCTTCTATCAGTGTGGTTGCTTTTGCCTTGCAGCCTTGCTCGCTTAACAACACAGCGTAATTGTTCAGATAGGCTATTTCCTGCTGTGCAAAAGGCAGACCTTGTTCAAACCAGCGGGCCGCTTCTGCAGGCTTGCTGGAAAAATAATAATTACCCAATAAAAAATAAGGGAGCCAATAATCTGGCCACTGAGTGGTCGCTGTTTTTAGCGCAGCAATACCGCTAAGGACCTGTTGTGTAGTGAGTAAATCCTGACTGGCTTTGGTGTAAATAAAAGGCTCAAGCTGCGAGCTACTTTTGCCTGGGGGTAACATGGCTAACAACCAATAACTCCCCCTCGCCCAGGTGCGTTCAAAGGTAGAGAAGTCCAGCCGATAGGCTTCAGTCACCCCTGTATGCAATATAACTTCCTGGCTGTGCAGGTCATAGCCAATCACCACCGCATAATGCCACTGTGGATACCAGGCGATAGAGTTGTTTTGCAGCACTATCACAGGAATGTTTTCTGCCACCAGACTTAACAATTGCCTCATAGTGCCGCGCTGTGCGTAAGCAAGTAGCCCCAGTTGTCGTGTTGCTGCGGCCATTTCAATTTGCAACGTGCCTTGTAAACCGGGAATAAAAGTAGCGGGCGCTATAGTGACAGGGTCTTTGTTTAGCCCATAAAAACCAGCCACTTCAGCTAAGGTTGTTGGGCCGCAAAAATACTCTTGCTGCGGATAAAAAGGGACCTGCGGGATCAAATGCTGACGGGCAATAGCAGGAGGCTGTGCCAGCAACAACTTAGTTTGTGGCGGCGTTTGGCAGCCTGTCAGTAAAATCAACAAGCCCGCCAGAAGGCAGACTTGTCGTAGTAAAACCAGCAAACTCAACGGTTAATTGGATTGATAAAAGGGTAAACGTCTGTGACACCCAATAAATCCAGCAATGCAATGATGGCTAAGACAGTGACTATGGCACCAACCACACCACCAGCTGGCATGTCGTTCATCTGCGTATTCAGCGCATTCAGCTCTTCGGCAGTCATGTTAGCGATACGTTGTTTGGCATCAGCTGGGCTGACACCCAGTTCAACAAGTTTGTTCTGCACTTCGGTGCTGTCAACAAAAGACAATACCTGCGCTTTATTGAAGTTGAACTGCTGATGAGCAATCACTTGTTCTGAACTTACTACAGCGGCGCTCGCCTGGCTCATACCCAGAATGAACAGCGGACACAGGATGCTGGCTTTTAAAAATTTATTCATATTTATTTATCCTTAAGCTCGTTGTTTTTATGGAAAAAACCGTTTTTAGATAAAATTCAAAGCACTAACTGGTTAAGCTTCACCTGTCCTGAAGAGTAAAGCATATGACTGTTATGCGCAAATAAAGCTCATGGGGGTAATCTCCATCATGGGTAAAGCCGCCAGAGCACTAGCGCAGTATATTTGCACGGCTTTATGTATTCAGGGACAGCTCTGCGGTCGCATCTCTAACCCCTTTGTGACAACGGGAACAGGCTGGGCGGCAAGCGAATCGAGAAACCAGAACACAATAACAGCCAGCGTAACTCCAACCCACCAAGGCAAAGCGGCAGCCAGATTAAATAAGTCTTCCAAAAAGTTAGTTTTCTTTCTGCGAGCCATCAGCACTCCATGCTCTGCAACTGCAACATCATTGTTAAGTCACTTCAACTTAGGTGGGTCGAAAATCAAGATACGGGTACAGACTAAAGCCACAGGCCAGGATGAGCAAGTGGCTTGAGCTACTTTGGTTTTACCTATTTAAGAAATCATTGCTTACAGCTTGAGCATTGCAACTAAAGCGGCTTTTCAATAAGGTGAAGAAAATTAACTTGTTAGCCCCCCCCTCCTGGCCGCTAACTCAAGGACGACCACGTTATGCCTGCACCTAAGTTACTGCGTAAAACTCAGATCTTCCTTGTGCTATGTAGCGCCTATGCAGCGGCAGCCTTTGCAGCCGGTTCGGATTCGACCGCGCTGAATGAGAAAATCAGCCGTGTAGAACAAGGGCTTTCGACTTCAGTGGTTGTCAAAGGCGCATCAGCGCAAAAAATGCGGCTTACAGATCGGATGCACTATCATCAAGTACCTGCCGTAAGCATTGCAGTTGTAAACCATGGTCAACTGGAGTGGGCTCGTGCTTATGGAGTGAATGTCACAGGAAGCACTGAACACACCACGCCAACCACCTTATTTCAAACTGCGTCCATCAGCAAAGCAGTCAGCGCCATGGCGGCATTACATCTGGTTGAGCAAGGAAAACTCAAACTGGATGGCGATATAAATAACCAACTGAAAAGCTGGAAGCTGCCTGACAATGAATTCACTAAAGAGCATAAAGTCAGCCTGCGACAGTTGCTAAACCACAGTGGTGGCGTCAATGTGCATGGTTTTCATGGCTATGAAATGACTCAAACAGTGCCAAGCCTGCTGGCAGTGCTGAAGGGGGAAGCCCCGGCCAATACGGAGCCAGTGCGTGTTGAAGCCATACCAGGCACAAAGTGGAGCTATTCAGGTGGGGGCTACAGCATCATCCAGTTGCAGATGATGGAAGCCAGCCAACAGGAATTTCCGCAGCTATTACAAGACATCGTCTTCACGCCTTTAGATATGCAGCACAGCCGCTTTACAGCACGCTTACCGAAAGAGCAGCGTAATAATGCGGCTGCAGGACATAACGGCAGCGGTGCAGCCATTCCCGGCTTGTGGCACCAAAACCCTGAACTGGCAGCGGCTGGCCTGTGGAGCACAGCATCGGATTTGGCAAAAATCATTATGGAAGTGCAAAAGTCAGAGGCTGGAACGTCTAACAAAATACTCTCCAGCCCAATGACCAAAACCATGTTAACCCGCGGCTTAGGTGAAACCGGCCTTGGCTTCTTTGTTGAACAACAACCAGACAGAACCAGCTTTAGCCACAGTGGTGGAAATGACGGCTTCCGCTCCTTGTTGTTCGGCTACACAAAAACCGGCCAGGGCGCAGTAGTACTGACCAACAGCGACAATGGCATGGCATTAATTGAGGAAATATTTGCCAGTATTGCTGCCGAATACAACTGGCCTGACTTTAAGGTGACAGAAAAATCAGCCATAGCCTCAGACGCAACACTGAACCAACAATTAGTAGGCGAATACCTGCTGTTAGATAAACCCGCTTCTATCACAGCCGAAGGCAACCGCCTGTATTTCCAAAGTAATTTAATCAGCGCCAAGCGCCTCGAACTACACCGCGAAGCACAATCCAGCTTCTTCCTGACAGCCCCGGATGCCACAATCCGCTTTGAAACAGATGCTAAAAATGCGGTGAAGGGGTTTGCTTTGATTAAGGGGGTGAATACTTATCCGGCTAAGAAAGTGAAGTAACTCATGTCAACGAGATTAATGAGTGTTTAGTTAATTGGTGGCGATTCGCAATGCTGCTGAAAGTAACATGCAAATTACTACTACCTAAGCCCCAAAACTGCAATTGGCTGATCGAGCGGTATTAACCGAAGAAACAAGCGAACTTGTCTTCTGCAACGATTCTTAGTGCTTCATCTATGGTTCGCACTGATGGCTCCGGCTCGTAGCCGTACCATTTCAGGTTGGCGCGCATCCAGAAGATGTTCCAGCTATTCCGAGTCCGCACATAGGTCAACTTAGCAAAGGGATATTCGTGGATCTCTGTTTTGTTCTGCCAGTCAGGACGAACCTCATAAAGCACCAGACTCTGCCGTTCTATCTTGGCCGATAAATCAAATTCATGCCGGATGTCTGGCCGTGGCCGACGCTGCTTCATAAAAGCGTCAATCGCTTTTTCAATGCGGAATTGCTCAAATTCGCTAAATGCCATGCTTTATCTCAAACTTTTCAATAGATTAGGATAACTCAGAACCCGTCGCTGAACTGACTCAGCAGATCCATACGCTGATGCAGTACCCGAGCTATTTCAATGACACCTTGGGCAGCTGCACGGTAGAAAATGACGTGCTTGCCGGATGGAAAGCTACGTGCACCGGCATAAACCTCACTCCGCTCTCGACCTAACTCAGGATTTTGGGCAAGCGTAAGCACGTTTTGTCCAGGCTTTCTAAATATGCTCTGGCCCGTAAGCTGCCCCAATTGGTGATCGTTGTTGCGGAGATTTCACGAATGTCTGCTTCGGCCAACCGTGTGAGCCGGTAACTAGCCATGCAGGCTTCGATTCACTTCATCAAAAATATCCAACACACTCTTTGACGATTGCTCACCTGCTGATAACTGCTCAAAACCTTTCGCCACTTCCTGCCGCAGAACGTCCAGCTGTTGCTGCTTCAGCATGTCTTTTTCAAACAGTAAACGAAGGCCGTCTCGTATCACTTCGCTGGCTGAGGTATACATGCCAGACGCAACCTTTTCCTGAATACGTTTTTCAAACTCAGTGCCTAATGTGATGTTCATTTCAGCCTCCAGACAATAACGTCATAGATGCATATTATGCGCATATCACGCACTTCGCAATTTAAAATCCAGTGCAAGTATCGATCAGCAACATAGCAGATTGAATCGACCAGTCGCTCGACACAGCTGTACTTCGCCGCTTTGACTTTAAGCTTGAGTGTGACTACCTGACAGCTGAGCAAGCAATCACGCTCTACAAGCGTGTTCTGAGCGTCAAAACACTGTCTACGGACGAGCGCGAAAGACTGACTGCGCTCAAGTACTTAACCCCAGGCGATTTTGCAATTCTCGCAAGACGCCTCAACTTCGATACCAATTCAAACCCTCGCCAATCGGCACTTCTGCTGCTGAAAGACGAAAACCAACGCAAGCACCCCTCGTCAGGCATTGGCTTTATCCGCTAAGCACTGACACCCACATTACAAGGTGAATGTTATGACTACATTATTGAGTTCTCTCAAGGTGATCGACCGTCCAAAAATCGAGCCTAAGCCACCAATTTTAGGCAAACGCATGAAGCTGATAGAACGGCTGGACGAACAGCTGGCCATGGTGCAGTGCATGTTAGCTGGGGAGCCCTTCGAAGCCTTTAAAGAAAAGGTGGTAAAACATCCCTAAACCTGAGAGCGCCAAACCATCCGTAAACGCAAGGCTGTCCGGCCTTGATACTACGAAGCCAACGAACACTACTACTTTGAGATCAAGGTTGGCCTGAAATCCATGGAGCTGGAAAAAGGCAAAACTGCGATTGCTGTTGGCCCCAAAGACAAACTGCTGGATGTGATTGGCACCATCATCAAAGCCGTGGAGAAAGGCGAGCTGGACACGCACATTCTGGCGCTGTCACCGCCCAAAGCGCCGAAGGTCCGCAACAGAACCAAGAAAACCGTTTAACCCATGATCAACCAACAAGGCCTGCACTCACTGCGGGCCTTGTGCTTTTTAGGAGTACCACAATGAACATCAACACCACCAACCTGCCATTAGCAGTAAGCGATAAACTGACAGACCTCATCAAAGAGGCGTTGAAGGGCAAAGACCTCACCAATAAAACCAGCGTTACCCTTAATTTCAGGGACCCAGACTACAGTGCAGAAAAGGGTGGCTACCATCCGGTTGAGATCATGCTAAAGCGCAAAGGCGATGAATGGCACATGCTGTACATCACCGACTTTTGTTATGCGGATATCGGTCCCTATGCTGAACTGGTCAAAGACTTGGATTTTGATTTTGGGGCGGGCGTGTTTCAGACCCTGTACGGGTATTACCGGATAGAAGAGGCATTAGACATCTATCCGGTGTGGGAGCAGAATTTTTGTTGTTACCGAAGCGAGTTTGACGTTTACACTTGTCAGGTGTCTGCTTAGCAGATACCTTAATGCCGAACTTAAATATGTGAATTTTATTGGATTTTAAAAATGATGGAATCGTTTGAAGAGGAATACAAAGGCTTCACCATTTACATCGAGCCTTGCATTTACAACTGAAGCGGCATTGGAAGAAGCAAAACAGGCTATCGATAACTTGCCAACAGAATAAAATCGCTCAGTACCGAGTGGGCTAAGAGCCCATCATTTTCTGCAAGGCCGGTTCAGTTATCCCTCCTCTATGAACATCGTCATGGCAGATGTTACAAAGAGTGATTAGGTTATCCGCAGTATTTTCGCCACCTTCGACATGATGTTTTAGATGATGTAGCTCCAACATGCTTCTCTTATCCGATGGGTGACGTTTAGATATAGTCCAACCGCAAGATTTACAGGCAAAATGATCCCTCTCCAACACTGCAATCCTAACTGGATCGGGTATCCGGCGGTCATGAATCTCTGCCTGAACCTCAGTTGCAAGAATGTATACGCCGACTGGGAGCTCCGACGCTCCAGAAGCCTTAGTTAAAATCTGCCATCCTTCTTCAGTACGCAACTCTCTAACCCTTCTAGCCCACTCTGATTTATCAGAGGCTAAGTACTGAAGCTCCTCTCCCGTAACGTGCTTACCGACGTTTGCTTTGAAGTACGTAAGCAATTTGTCTTTAACCGATATCTTTTGCTTTCTAATCTGATTCGCAGTGTTCCAGCGAAAGGCTGCATCACGGTCCTGCTCATCTTCCAACAAAAAGTAGGTATCAGGCTTTATCTTGGAAACATCCAGATCCCAAAACTGATCATCATCGGCAATTATACTTTTAAGAGACTTCCCACTGATGATAGGCCAACCAGCCTCGACACGAAGCTCACGAATTCGGCGTGGATATTCACTAATACCAGCAACGATAGCAAGCTCGGTACCTGCAATCAACGTTTGAGGATAACGGCGGATGTAAGCCAAAATGCGATCTCTTGCCGAGTTAGCATCCTCATCTTTGACAAGAGAACTACCCAAGTCTCGAAATTTTTCGCTGGCTGGAATCAATGCCAAAACTTGTTGGCGTAGAGACCCCCCTTCAAGAACACTCTGAAAATTGGTGAGCAGTTGGACAACTTCTGATCTAAGTTTTTCTGCATCCATTCGTTTAGAACGTCTAGCCATTAAGCTGCCTTTGCTTTTCTCACCCTATTCAAGAGTAATTCAGAAACATAATCGGCTAACTTAGCCGCAAATACTGGAGGAACAGCATTACCAATTTGGCGTGCAATTTCAATCTTTGTCCCTGTAAAAATAAAATCATCAGGGAAAGACATCAATCTTGCAGCTTCACGATGGGTAATTGGGCGATGTTGATCAGGGTGTAAATAGCGCCCTTTTTCTGGTTTGAAAAATTCTGTTCTTATTGTAACTGAAGGCCGATCCCACCATAACCGACCGAATAGATCAGTACCGCCAGACGTTTTCTTAATCCAACAATTTGGCGTCAGATCGAGCCTATTTCTCTGCAAATCGAAACGATTCCCACCGACAGGAACCGCTTTATAGCGTTCAAGACTTACATCAGTTGGGGTCCGACCAAAATGAAGATTCAAAGGTGGATTTTGATCATGCCTGATGTCTGTTCCATGTGGTTTTTTTGGCAAATCAGCGATTGCATCTTTAACTGTACGCCAAGCAGGCAAGCTTGATTCAGTAGAAGGAGAGGCAAATAAAGGTTTTGGAGGAAATGATGGCAAAGCTGCGCCCACAAAATCACTTCGCTTGATCCCTATAGCAATGGCTCTTTTTCTGGTTTGTGGCACACCGTAGTCTGCAGTATTCAATACCGCAGGTGTAATAATGTCAAAACCTAGCTCATCCGCACGTTTTTCAATATCTACAAACTCGGGACTTTTGAGCAACCCAGGCACATTCTCCATAACAAAAATTGAAGCACCTGATTGTTCGACAATATCCATGTAGGGCTCCCACAGGGCTCGTCGATGATCTCCGTCTCGATTTTTATTAAGTAAGCTAAATCCTTGGCATGGAGGACCACCGATAATTACATCAGCTTGAGGTACTTTTGACTCAGCTAACCAATCCTCGATGCTTGCATTAACACAGTGATTGGTTGAACTAAAATTGGCGTTGTATGTATTAACTGCTGCCTTGTCATTATCGATGGCAAATACACTCTCAAAATGCCCTGAAAACTGTTGCCCGACAAATCCCAGAGTCATGCCACCGGCACCACAGAACAAGTCGAGTAATCTGTATTTTGTAGTCATTTTTTGAGTCTCTAATTCAACGCTATACTTGGCAAAACCAAACTAATGTAACTCTTGGATTTACGATTATTCAAGAATTAAAATAGCAGAGTACTGTATATAAATACAGGAATTAATTAGGGAATTCAAAATACTGTTAGTAACTGATTGTATGAAAGAGAAATTTTTATTTGAGCAGCAGTGATTGGTGCCTAGGGTCGGACTCGAACCGACACGTTATTTCTAACGGCGGATTTTGAATCCGCTGCGTCTACCGATTTCGCCACCTAGGCATAGGGGACATGCTCTAAAACTTTGCAAATCTTTGCATCAGATTCGCATTTTTAATAACTCATGAACTGTAGACGTTTCAATGAGTTATGTCTACCACTTTCTCAGACGCTTTGCATTTTGAATCCGCTGCGTCTACCGATTTCGCCACCCAGGCATTGAGGGGTCGTACAGAAGTAAACGCTTGCATTATACAAAGCGAATGGCGTGGCGCAAGCAAAAGTTTCAGCTGGCTGTCTGGTTGCGCATTTTTGCAGCAGTTTCGAAAAAACAAAGCTGCGTGATACACTTAGCGCCAATTACAGAATCAATAAAAGTCAGGACACACTGATGTATCACGAATCTCCGAAGGCGGGTTTGTTCCGCCGTTTAGCGGCTATTGTTTATGACGTGCTGATTTTAGCAGCGCTCTGGATGCTGGCTATGGGTCTGGCGCTGTTGCTGGTGACTATTCTGGATAAGCTGGGTTTAGTTTCACTGGCGGCTTATCAGGATCAGGCTGATTTTATTCAAAAACATGCGATTTGGTTTCAGCTGTATTCGCTGTTAGTGTTTTTGTGGTTTTACCTCTACTTCTGGGTCAAAGCCGGACAAACCCTTGGCATGCGCGCCTGGCGTATTTTGTTGATCCAACCCGATGGCTCTCCCATCACGCTAAAACAAGCAGCGCTGCGTTTACCGGTGTCTTTGTTGGGCCTGGGTAACTTCTGGTTGTGGATCCGCTGGGGCAAAGGCTTAGCGCTGCAGGATCAGGTCACAGACACCATAGTGGTAAAGCTGACCAAAGATGAAAGCAAAGCGTTGAATTTACATCATAAAGCGGGCTAAAGCAGCACCGCACAATCAGATATAAAAAGGCAGAATTCAGTTCTGCCTTTTTATATCCAGAGCAACAAGCTTCGCTATTTCTTCTGCAATAAATACATCGCCAGCCCTATAAACAAGGCCGAAGGTAAAACTGCACCAAACACAGGCGGTAGCTGGTAGACCAAAGCCACAGGACCAAACACCTGGTCGCTCATATAAAACGCGAAGCCAGTCAGAATACCCATCAGAATACGGGCCGCCATAGTGACGCTGCGCAGTGGTCCGAAAATAAAGGACAATGCCACCAGCAACATAGCAATAATGGTTAAAGGCTGCGTCGCCTTGCGCCAGAATGCCAACTCGAATTTACTGCTGTCTTGCTGGTTACTCTCCAGATAATCAATGTAGTCGGTTAAACCTTTGAGGGATAACAACTCGGGCTTCACCGACACCACACCCAATTTGTCTGGTGTTAAGGTAGAGCGCCAACGTTGTTCCTGCCACTGATGTTTTTCCACTCTGTCATCGCGAAAATGCAAGCGGCTGACGTCGCTTAAACGCCAGGAATTGCTGACAAAAACTGCGGTTTTAGCACTGACAATAGCCTGAAGTTTTAAGTCTGTATCAAACTCATAAATGGTTAAATCGGTTAAATTACCGAAGTCATCGACCTGTTTAATATTAATAAAGTGATCGCCGTCTTTGGCCCATACACCTTGGCGTGCTGAAATTAAATCACCGCCTGATATGGCTTTAGTGCGCAGTTCACGGGCGGTTTTTTCAGCGACAGGCGCACCAAA